>CAVQUW010000019.1:0-173209 GCA_963716785.1 uncultured delta proteobacterium
TGCAAGGAGGTGAGCATCACCGAGGCGGCGATTTATCGTCATTTCCGCAGCAAACGCGAAATTTTGTCGTTCTTGATGGACCACATCATGGCTTCCATGCTGGCGGAAGTCGACAAAATGATGGTGAGCCAACCCGCATCGCTTGAGGCGCTGAAGGCGGTGCTCCGTCAACACCTGTCCGAAATCGAACAGCGGCGCGGCATGACGTTTCAGGTCATTGCCGAGATCATCAGTCTGGGAGACAAGAAACTCAACCGGGAAGTGTACGAAAAACTGACCGCCTACATCGACCGCCTCAAAAGCCTCCTGGATGACTGTGAGCGCTCCGGGTTTTTGCGTCGGAACGTCGACCATCACGCCTCCGCGCTGCTTCTTTTCGGCATGATCCAGGGGCTTGTCAACATCTGGGCACTGAGCAACTACGGTTTCGACCTCTCCGAGAAATTCGACTCCCTGTGGTCCATCTACCACGCCTCCATCAGCGCCGACGGCCAAACGGGGCCGGCCGCCGTCTGATTGCCCCACACGCATCAATTCTCATTCCCTCGACCGATCGCCGCTCGTCCTTCCGGAAAAAGGCCTTGACAGCAATTCCGAGCCGGGGTATTAATTAGTTGTCGTTTACTTACTTTATGCACACGGTCACGGGGCCTGAACGGGTCCCGGAATCTGGGGGGCACCCACTCCATCAAGGAGGCATTGCATGCATGAATCCTCGTCGATGAACGCAACACCCGACAACAAGATCGGAAAAATCACAAGAGTGGTTCTGCAGTGGGCAATTCTCGGCCTGGTGGTCTTCACCTGCGTGATGGCGGCCATCCGCAAATTCGGCGGATGACCCTCCCCCACAGTGCCGCACCCGCAATTCGGAGGAAAAAATGTTCGATACACATGAGCATCCCGTTCGCAATGCTTTTCGGGGCGGCCGGTCTCGCGTTGGCCGTTCTGTCCGGCATGGTCCTGTACAAGAGCGACGCGAAAAAAATCCGGGAAGAGGGCGAATCGCTGTCGCTGCAAAAAGAGTGACCCTTGCGCCCAGGCATCCCCAGCGGTATCCTCCCACGAATGGGATCGCACCATTCCACTTCCGGCGTTGAACCGATGTCGCCCTGACGCCGACCCCAATGGAAATTCAAAAAGATTCTATTGACCCGGCCGCCGCAAGAGGCCATTATTCAGCGCTGAAACGGCGGATTTTCGGAGCGCCCGCGGCCGTGGACCCGAGTCCTCCGGCCATCAGGTCCCCAGGGAGCCATGCAAGTCGCAGTATTCACAGATCTCGACGGCAGCCTGCTGGACCACGAGGACTACTCGTTCGAAGCCGCGAAGCCGGCCCTCGAAAGGATTCGTGCGCTCGAGATCCCGCTGGTGTTCACGACGAGCAAGACCCGGCTGGAGGTGGAACAGCTTCAGGAAAAACTGCGGATCCGGGAGCCGTTCATCGTCGAAAACGGGGCGGCCGTGTTCTTCCCCGACGGGTACCGTAGTCTGCGTATCGATGCCGGCTTCAGGCAACACCCCTACACGGTCATCCAGCTCGGGGCCTCGTACGGGGAAATCCGCCGGTTCATTTATTCCGCCCGGGACCGTTTCAAGATCAAGGGGTTCGGCGACCTGAGCGTCGCGGATGTGATGGGGCTGACCGGTCTGAGCCGGGAACAAGCCTCTTTCGCCAAAAAAAGAGAGTTCACCGAGCCCTTTCTCATGGAGAAGGATTCCGAGGCGCAGGCCTTGGAACGGCTCGCGCGAAGCCAGAGGCTTGAAAATCACCCGCGGCGGGCGCTTTTTCCACCTCATCGGGATCCGGCAGGACAAAGGCAGGGCAGTCAGGGTCGCAGCGGATATCTTTTCGAAAAACGCCGGCGGGCCGGTTCTCAGCGTCGGCCTCGGGGACAGCGCCAACGACATCACCATGCTGCAGAGCGTGGACGTCCCCATCCTGATACCCCGACCCGGGGGCATCTACGAGCAGGTGTCCCTGCCCAACCTGCGCCGGGCGTCCCGGCCCGGGAGCACTGGGTTGGAACGAAATGATGCTGCGACTGCTGGACCCGAAGGCCGAATGGCCGACCCGCCCGCACGGTGGCATCCAGCGCAACTGACCCATCCGCCCCATCCTGCCCGGTGGCATGTTCCGCCGCCTGAACCGCAATGGCGAGCATATTCCCCGCAAGCCTGTTGCGTGAGGCGCGTGCTCATGGTAGCATGGGCAGACCCCTTACGGTCGCGCGCCCCCTGCAGGAATGCGGCAGGGCACTTCAGACACCGACTCACCACGGGAGAATACATGGTCGACTTCTGGCAGCACGGCTCCGTGACGGTTCTGCAGCGCCTGAAGAGCCGCCCGATCGAGGAACTCGAATCCGAGATATCATCCATTGCCGCCAGCCGCAAAATAGTGCTGCTGCTTCCGGCGCTGTACTCGGAGTTCGAGTCGCCGGCCATGCCGCGCATCATCGAAGAGCTCAAAAACGTGCACTACCTGGACAAGCTGGTTCTCTCCCTGGACCGGGCCGGCGAGCCGGAGTTCCGCAACGTCCGGCGCTGGATGTCCGTCCTGCCCTGCCCGGTGCGCATCGTCTGGCATGACGGCCCGCGCCTGCAGGCGCTCTACCGAGAGTTGCGCGCCGCGGATTTCAAACTGGATCACCCGGGCAAGGGCCAGTCGGTCTGGATGACGCTCGGCTGCATCCTCGCCGAGCGGGATGTCTACGCCGTCGCCACCCACGACTGCGACATCGTGAACTACGAGCCGCGAGATGCTGGCCCGGCTGCTCTACCCGGTGGTTCACCCGGCGACCGACTTCGAGTTCAGCAAGGGCTACTACGCCCGGGTCACGGACCGGCTCTTCGGCCGGGTCACCCGGCTCTTCTACACGCCGCTGATCCGCACCCTGGAGCGCATGCTGGGGCACACGCCTTTTCTCTCCTATCTGGACAACTTCCGCTACCCCTTGTCCGGCGAGTTCGCGATGATCGCCAGCCTCGCCACGGGGATCCGGATCTCCCCCACCTGGGGGCTTGAGGTGTCCCTGCTGAGCGAGATCTATCAGCGGGCTTCGGTCAACCGCATCTGCCAGGTCGAAATTGCGGAATTCTACGAGCACAAGCACCAGGCGCTCGAAAAGGACCGCCCCGAGGAAGGCCTCTTCCGCATGGCGTCCGACATCGCCAAGGCCCTCTTCCGGGTCCTCTCCCAGGACGGCATCATCATGAGCACGGCCTTTTTCCGCACCGTGCTCACCTCCTATCTCCAGGAAACCCGCATTGCCATCGAAAAATACCACGCCTTGAGCCTCATCAACGGTCTGGTCTACGACCGCCACAACGAAATCGAGGCGGTCGAGGCCTTTGTCGACTCCCTCAAAGGCGCGATCGACGAATTCATCAAGGACCCCGTGGGCATCCCGATGCTCTCCTCCTGGACGCGGGTCTCCGCGGCCATTCCGGAGTTCCAGGACCGGATCCTGGAGGCGGTCGAAAAAGACCACCGCGGATGACCCCCCGGGCGCCCGGCACAGAAAAGCGCCGTGCAACAGCGGCTTCAGGGCTCCCCCGTGAACTCGAAGCTCAGCCGCGTCTGCAGGTTCCCGATGCGGATGAAAATCTCCTTGAGCAGACGCTGCTCGATCCCGGAGAGCTCCTTGGGGTTGATGTAATTGTCCGGCTCCCCGCCCTCCTCGATCGCGGCGGTGACCTGGCGGGCGAAGCGCAGCTGCATCAGGAAGCTGTAGCCCTGCTCGATCTCGCTGCATTCCTTGACCGGCATGACCTCCTTCCGCTTGAGCAGGTCCAATCGCCCCAGGGTGTTGGTCTCTTCCAGGCCGTGCTTCAACGCGTAGATGCGGGTGAAATCAACGACCGGCATCATGGCGCGCTTGATGTCGAACTTGTTGCGATGCTCCCCCCTGGACTCGACCACGAAGTTGCGGAAAAAGCCGAGAGGCGGTTTGGACAGCAGGGCATTCTGCGTCATGTGGCGGAAAAAGCCGGACCAGCCCTCGAGGGCGGTGAACAAATGCGCGCGCAGCCGGCGCACCAGGTCCATTTCGCCGTAGCCGCAGCGGAAGTCGAAGAAAATGCTGGAGTAGAGGAGGTCTTCCGCTTCGGCGGCGTGGATCCATTCCGAGAAATAGCCCTGCCACACGGCCAGCGGCTGGCAGAGCTTTGGGTTGCGGGCCATGACGTTGGCCTCGCAAAATCGATACCCGCACTGGTTCAGCCGGGTGCAGACCGTCTCGCCGAGCTTGAGGAAGTAGTCGCGGACCGGCTCGGCGTCCGCCGGGCCGACATCCGCATAGACGATGGCGTTGTCCTGGTCGGTCTTCAGGGTCTGCTCCCGGCGGCCGTCGCTGCCCAGGATCAGGAAGGCAAACGCCACCGGCGGCGGCCCCAGATCCGCCAGGGCAAATTCCATCACCTTTTTGAGCACCGCCTCGGAAATGGCGGTGACGAAGCGGTTGATGTGCACCGCCGGAGTGCCCGCGCTGATCAGGCCTTGAACCATCCGCGGCAGTCGGACGTGGTGTTTCGCGATGGCCTGCTCTCCCGTGGCGACGGAGATCTCACGCAGCAGAAAGAAGGGCGACTGCCCCTGGGCCGCCATCACGTCCTGATTGGTCATTACCCCGATGACCTTGCGTGAGGCGTCGGTGACGGCAAGGTGCTTGATGTTGTGCTGCATCATTTCCACCAGGGCCTCGGAGACCAGGGCGTTGTCCGGGATGGACCTGAGCGGCGAGGACATGATCTCCGCCACGGGCCGCTGAACGCTCAGCCCCTTGGCAATGACCTTGGTGCGCAGATCGTTGTCGGTGGTGACCCCGACGATGTCCCCGTCGGCCCCGCGCACAAAAATGCTGCTGCACCCGCGCCGGCTCATGCGCTCGGCCGCCGCCTGGATGGAGAGGTCCCCGTCGCAGGCCACCAGGTCCCGGCTGCAGATGTTCGCCACCGGCCGATTGAGCAGCGGCAGGGATTCGATTCGGCGGGAGGCGTTCTTGGCAATGACGGCCGCGTAGGAACGGTCCAGCATGCGCTTGCCGAAGGCGTCGGTGAAAAACTCGCTGAACGCCTCGTGCCGCCGGCACAGGTCGAAAAACTCCTGGTGCGGCAGCTTTAAAAACTGGGTGTCCTCGATGGTGCGCAGGGTCCGCAAGGCCAGCATGTCGTTGACGAGCATCGAAATGCCCCCGAACGTCTCCCCCTCGGCGAGGACCCCGTGCAGGGCCTTCTTGCGGTCCTCCTCGAAATAACGCTCGGCGGCGCCTTTGTGGAGGATGTACAGACCGTCGACCCGGGACTCCCCCTGGGTGAGAACCATCGTGTCACGGGCGAAAAACACGCTGGTGACCACGGCGGCCGCACGCTGGATGTCGTCCTCGGGCAGAAAGGAAAACGGCGGGGTCTGCGCGAGAAAGTGGGTGATCTGTGAGGCGGCGATCGCCGCGGCGTAGGAATCATCGCGCATGCGTTCGTTGAAGTCGCGGCTGAAGAACTCGTACAAGTCCTTGAAGCGGCCGCACAGATCGAGAAATTCCTTTTTGGGCAACACGTACACGGACGCCTCCAGGTCCACCTTCAGAGTGCGCACCGACAGGCCGGCGTTCATCAGGATCGAGATGCCGCCAAAGACGTCCCCCGGCCCGAGACGCCCCTTGAGCCGGCGCTCACCCCGGTTTTCGAAAAACAACTCCAGCCTCCCGGAACGGACGATGTAGACGCATTCCAGCGTCGTCCGTCCCTGCACCGCCATCAGTGTTCCGGCAGGGAAGGTCATGCGCGTCAAACGTGCCGTCACGGATTCAAGTTCCTCGCGCGGCAGCCGCCCGAAGGCTTCCGTCCGCAACAACAGACTCTGAGCGTCGGTATGCATGGTCGCTCCTTTCCGGGGCTACGCGAACCGCGGCCGGCCGAGCCGCAGGAACGAATCGGTTGGTTTGACACCGGGCGCACGTTTCATCTATAGTATCCGCGTACCCGCAAATCCGGGCACGCGTTCGAGGCGGCTCACGTGAATCCCGACAGCCTGAAAAACCGCAAACTGGCGGCCCTCTTCCTGCTGGGTTGGGCGCTCTACAGCTACCCGGTGCTCTCGCTGTTCAATCTGCCCACCTCGCTCTTCGGTATCCCGCTCCTGTTCGCGTACGTGTTCATCGCCTGGGCCGTGATCATCGGTCTGGTCGTTCTGGCCACCCGCTTCAGACGGCAGACATAGCACACGGAATTCCGACACCGATGCTGACCAGGGAAATCATCCTCCTCTTCGCCTTCGGCTACATGGGCCTGCTCTTCGGGATCGCCTATTTCGGAGACCGCCGGGCCGCCCTGGGACACAGCCTGATCAGCAACCCTTACATCTATGCGCTCTCGCTGGCGGTGTACTGCACGGCGTGGACCTTTTACGGCAGCGTGGGCCGCGCCGCCACCAGCGGCATCGGGTTCCTGCCCACCTACATCGGCCCGACCCTGGTGTTCGGCCTCGGGTGGCTGGTCATCCGCAAGATCATCCGGATCAGCCGCGTCCACCGCATCACCTCCATCGCCGACCTGATCGCCTCCCGCTACGGCAAAAGCGCCGCCCTCGGCGGCACGGTCGCCATTATCGCCTTTCTGGGAACCATTCCCTACATCTCGCTCCAGCTCAAGGCGATCTCCATGAGCTACCTGATCGTCGACCAGTACCCGCTGATCGTCATGCCGCGGGACTTCGCCGACATTCCGGTTTCGCACGACACCGCTTTCTACGTGGCGTTGATCCTGTCGGTGTTCACCATTCTCTTCGGCACCCGCCACCTCGACGCCACGGAGCGGCACGAGGGGCTGGTGGCCGCCATCGCCTTCGAATCCGTCGTCAAGCTCATCGCCTTCCTGGCGGCCGGGGTCTTCGTGACCTACAGCATGTACCGCGGCTTCGGGGACATTTTCGCCCGGGCTGAAGCCCTGCCCCATCTCAAGCAGTGGTTCACCATGGGCGGCAGCCCCGGGGACTACTTCAGCTGGTCGATGCACATCGTGCTGGCGATGCTGGCGGTGCTCTTCCTGCCGCGCCAGTTCCAGGTCATGGTGGTCGAAAACGTCAACGAGAACCATCTGGCCAAGGCGATCTGGCTCTTTCCGCTCTACCTGCTGGCCATCAACCTGTTCGTGCTCCCCATTGCCTTCGGCGGCAGCCTGCACTTTCCGAACGGGGTCGACGCCGACACCTTCGTCCTGACCCTGCCCATGGCCATGCGTCAGGAAGCCCTGACCCTGCTGGTCTTCATCGGCGGCATGTCCGCGGCCACCGGCATGGTGATCGTGGCCACCATCGCCCTCTCCACCATGATCAGCAACGATCTGCTCATGCCCGTGCTCCTGCGCCTGTCGACGGGCCGTCTCGCGCGTCTGAAAGACATGAGCTTCCTGGTGCTCCATCTCCGCCGCGGCAGCATCCTGATGGTCCTGCTCCTGGCCTACGCCTACTTTCGCTTCGTCGGCGAATATTTCGCACTGGTTTCCATCGGTCTGATTTCCTTCGCCGCGGTGGCCCAGTTCGCGCCGGCCATTCTGGGCGGCGTGTTCTGGAAACGCGCCACCCGGGCCGGGGCGATGAGCGGGCTGATCGCCGGCTTTGCGTTCTGGGCCTACACCCTTGTGCTCCCGACCCTGGCCCAGGTGGGGATCCTCGACGAGGAGATCATCGCCCGCGGCCCTTTCGGCGTGTCGGCGCTGAGACCTTTTGAACTTTTCGGCCTGCAGGGTTTCGACCCCATCGCGCACGCCGTCTTCTGGAGCCTGCTCGTCAACACCTCTTTTTTCGTCGGGGTGTCGCTGTTCAGCCGCCAGACCGCCGTCGAGCACTCGCAGGCCGTTCTCTTCGTGGATGTGTTCACCTATTCCGAAAAGCCGGAGGACCCCTCCATCTGGCGCGGCACGGCGCTGGTCAAGGACCTGCGCGCCCTGCTCGAGCGCTTCCTCGGCGCGGCGCGCACCGAGGAGGTGCTGGGCGCTTATGCCAGCAGCCATCAGCTCCGCTGGGGCCCGGTGTCCGAGGCGGACCCCGCGCTGGTCACTTATGCCGAAAAACTCCTGGCCGGGTCCATCGGCTCGGTCTCCGCGCATGTGATGGTTTCCTCGGTCATCAAGGAGGAGCCGCTCGGTATCGACGAAGTCATGGACATTCTCGCGGAAACCCGCCAGGTCATCGCCCGCAGCCGGGAGCTCGAGGAGATCACCGCGGAGCTCAAATCGGCCAACATCCGCTTGAAGGAGCTCGACCGTCTGAAGGACGAGTTCATCTCCACCGTGACCCACGAGCTGCGCACGCCCCTGACGGCCGTGCGCTCGATCGCCGAGATCCTGAACGCCAACCCCGCGCTGGGCGAAGGCCAGCATCAGCACCTGACCGGTCTCATCGTCAAGGAAAGCGAGCGCCTGACACGTCTGATCAATCACGTGCTCGATTTCCAAAAGATCGATACCGGCCGGATGCAGTGGCTCATGGCCTCGGTGGACGTCCGCGAAATCTGCCGCGAAGCCCTGGCCGCGATGCGCCAGTTGATCGACGAAAAGCAGATTAGGGCCGACATCGAATCGCCGGAGCAGCTGCCGCCGATTTTCGCGGATCGGGACCGGCTTGTGCAGGTGATGGTCAACCTGCTGTCCAACGCCGTCAAGTTCTGCCACAAGGACAACGGCCGGATCGACGTTGCGATCGTCCCGCACCCGGACCACCTCCGTGTCGAAGTTCGCGACAACGGCATTGGGATTCTACCCGAATATCTCGACATCATCTTCGAAGAGTTCCGTCAGGTACGGCACAGCACCCGCGGGCGACCGCCCGGCAGCGGCCTGGGTCTGGCCATCGCCCGCCGCATCATTGCCGCGCACGGCGGCCGCATCTGGGCCGAAAGCGAGCCCGGCAGCGGGTCGGTCTTCAGCTTCACCCTCCCCTACCTCACTGAGCGCCCGCCCGCGTGACCCCCTCTGCTCCGGGTTACCCCAGATGCTCCCGCACAAATGCTCTCCGAATGGATGGCCTTGTAAGGGGCCCAAGTTCAAGGCGCGCGAGTCTCGTGGCGGCATGTACGAGGCGTTCCGGGTCGCTTTAAAGCAAGCCTCAGGCCTTCAGCCAAGGCGCCCGACGCTTTGGAAAGCGCAGCATACTTTTCGTATGTGAGCAGTTCCAAACGGCGGGCAACGCAGTGCCACGCGATCAGGGGCTGAGGCGCCGCTTTACAGCGACTCGGCCCGTACGCCGCAGCGACCACGAGATGAAGCGCAACGCCGAAATTGGGTTCCTTACGAGGCCATCAGTACTTCAGCTGCGCGCACCACGTCTCCTGCGACGCGCGGCGCGCCTGGCCGAGGGTACGGATCCCGATTTCCGCCAGGGCCTGAATCTGCTTGAGAAAAATCTCACCGGTGGCCATAGCGTCCCCCAGGGCCGTGTGGCGGCCCATGACGGTGATCCCGAGCCGTTCGGCGATCGCCTCGAAATCGTGGCTGCTCTGGGAGGGGTGGAGGACGGCGGAAAGCAGCATGGTGTCCAGAACCGGGTGCTCGAACCGAACGCCGCTCGCTTCCTCCTTGAGCTGCAGCAACCGCATGTCGAAAGCCGCGTTGTGCGCCACCAGAATGGTGCCTTCGGCAAAATGATGGAAGCTTTGAAGCGCCTGTGCAATCTCCGGCTGATCGGCCAACACCTCCGGTTGAATGCCGTGAATGCGCACGGACTCCCAGGGAAGATCGCGCCGGGGGTTGACGAGCTGCTCGAAGCATTCGGCCTCCAGCAGTCGGCCGTTCACAATCCGCACGGCGCCGATGGCCACGATCTCGTCTCCCCCGCGGGGATCCAGCCCGGTGGTCTCCGTGTCGAACACGGTGCAGACGAGCTCGTTCAACGGGCAGTCGTCCATCTCTGAGCTCTGACCCCCCTGGCTGAAGAGATCGAAGTCGTAGTAAACCGGCCGCACGGTCGGCAGAATGGTCCGCCGTCGCTGGTGGACGGGTTCCACCGGTATGGCCGTGGGCAGCAGCAAACGCAGGCAGGATTCGGCGGCGGTGTCGCCGGGACGCGACCATAGCTCGGCTTTGTGCCGGTCCAAAATCTCCCTCAGGCTCAGCGTCAAGCAATCGCCGGCCACCGCGACAAGCTCATCCTCCCAGCGGCTCAGGGTTTCCATCCGCAAGGGGGCCCCGGACCAGGTGAACACCAGCTCGACGTGGTCGGATTTGGTCTCCTGGGTACACCGCAGCACCTTCTGCCCGGACTCCGCGCTCAGACGGTCCAGGACAAAGAGCAGGGCCATTGCGGTCGAATAGCCGTCCACCCGCAGCCAGAGGCGATCGTCGGCCGGTTCGCCTTCGATCCGGATGCCCAGTTTCTCCTCGGCCCTTCGGCGAACGATCTCGAGGAAGTCTTTGGCCCGCATGGGGGCGAGCGGTCCGCGGCCGTGGCCGGTGCGGGCGAATTCGGAGGCCGCGCGCTCCACGTCGGCCGCGGCCGCAAGCACTTCCCGATGGACGATGCGGTTGAATTCGCCGAGTTTTTCCGGCGACAGGTCGGGGTAGCCGAGGATGACCTCGGCCGCCGAGCGCACACTGGCCAGGGCCCCCCGCAGATCCGTGATGAAGGAGTGAAACAGGGTGTCCACCCGGCGGCCGGTCTCGAGTTGGGCGCTGATGTCGGTCAGGATCAGCACGAACCCCGACATCTCCCGATGCGGACTGAGAATGGGTACGGTCACGGCCCTGAGGAAGCGGTCGTTGCGGCCCGTCAGGATGAAGGTCGAATTCAGGTCGTGCCGGCCGTGTCGCAGCTTGTCCGATATGTCCTCGAGCGCATGCGCGATAAAGCTGCGGTCGATGACCCCGAAAATCGAGCGTCCCAGCCCGACGATACCCGCGGCAGCGGGCCCGGCCGCGCCCGGGCGCTCTGCCCGGGATCCGGCGAGCAGCCGGCAGGCGCGTTCGTTGTAAAGAGTGATCCGGCCTTCGGGGTTGCAGATCAGGACCCCTTCGGGCAGTTCCGCGATCACCACGGACAGGATCTCTTTTTCCCCCTCGCTGCGCGCCCCGGCTTCCTGGATGCGGCTGTCCACCGAGCGCTTGAGGTCTTCGAATCGATCGGCGGCCCGGTTAACGGCCGCGGCCAGACGCACGAGGTCCCGACTGCCCTCCAGGTCGATACGCAGGCCGGGGTTGGCGCCGAAAATGATCCCGGTTTTTTCGGCGATCCGGTCGATCGGCAGGACGTAGAGCCGGAACACCCAGTCGACGGCAAAGCCCAGGCCGGCCAGAAGAATCACCGCCAGGCCGAAGAGGTAGCTCGCGTGCTGGCCGATCAACCGGACCACCACCAGACGGTCGGGGGCCGGGAGATGCTGCCAGAGCATTACCGCGAAGCTCACCCCCACGCCGGCGAAAAACAGGGCACACACCAGGACAAACCACCAGAAGGAGGTGTTGTTCGTCAAGCGCGGCATTCCAGCAACTCTTTGACTTTGGCGACAAGGTCGGCGTTGGAAAAGGGCTTGGTGACATAGGCATCGGCGCCGAGGTCGAGGCCTTTGGTGACATTGGCCTCGCTGCCGAGAGCGGTGACGAGCACGATGCGCATCTCCTTCCACTCCGGGTTTTCCCGGATGCGTTGGCAGACTTCGAAGCCGTCCACTACCGGCAGCATGATGTCCAGCAGGACCAGGGAGGGCCGGTGCCGTGTAATGGTCTCCATGGCCTCCTCGCCGCTGAAGGCCACCAGGGTTTCGAAGCCGTTCTGCTCCATCAGGAATTGGAGCGCCACGATGATGCTGGGTTCGTCGTCGACGATGAGGATTTTGTGTGGCATGGACAGCGTCTCGGCCAGGGGCGGAAACCGGTCGCAGTGCGGCACGGAAAGGTCTTCAATAAATCCGGGCGTGATGCGCGCATCGTCCGGCGGCGCATGCCCGAGGGCGGCCGAGTTCTTGATCGGCTGCCCCGGGCGTGACCGCCGCGGCTACTTCCGCGAGCCGGCATAACCGATGCCGGAGAGGGCCTGCGTGATTTCCTCGAGAATCACGGGGTCGTCGATGGTGGCCGGCATGTTCCACTCCTTGTTGTCGGCGATCTTCTGGATCGTCCCGCGCAGGATCTTGCCGGAACGCGTCTTGGGCAGACGCTTGACCACCGTGGCCGTCTTGAAGGAGGCCACCGGCCCGATCCGGTCCCGGACCATCTGGACCACCTCCTTGACGATCTCGTTCGGATCGCGATTGACGCCGGCCTTCAGGACGATGAACCCGATCGGCACCTGCCCCTTGAGGGCATCTTCGACCCCCAGGACCGCGCACTCGGCCACGTTCGGGTGGTCGGAGAGCACCTCCTCCATGGCGCCGGTGGAAAGCCGGTGCCCGGCGACGTTGATGATGTCGTCGGTGCGGGACATGACGAAGACGTAGCCGTCCTCGTCGATGAAGCCGGCATCCGCTGTTTTGTAGTAGCCGGGGAACTCCTGCATGTAGGACTTGAGAAAGCCCTCGTCGTTGTTCCACAGGGTGGGCAGGGTCCCTGGCGGCAGCGGCAGTTTGACGACCAGCGCGCCGATATCGCCCCGCTTGGCGGGCTTGCCGTCGGCCCCCAGCACGAACAGGTTCCAGCCCGGGGCCGGCTTGGTCGGGGAGCCGTGCTTGACCGGGAAGTCGTGCAGCCCCATACAGTTGGCCGCGATGGCCCACCCGGTCTCGGTCTGCCACCAGTGGTCGATCACCGGCACCCCGAGCTGGCCCTTGGCCCAGCGCAGGGTGTCGGGGTCCAGCCGCTCGCCTGCCAGGAACAGCGTCTTGAAAGCGGACAGATCGTATTTCTTCATGTGCCCGGCGTCGGGGTCCTCGCGCTTGATGGCGCGGAACGCCGTGGGGGCCGTGAACATGCACTTGACCTTGTGCTCGGAGATCACCCGCCAGAACGCCCCGGCATCCGGGGTGCCGACCGGTTTGCCCTCGAACAGGATCGTGGTGCAGCCCTTGAAGCAGCGGCGCGTAGACGATGTAGGAGTGGCCCACGACCCAGCCCACGTCGGAGGCCGCCCAGTAGACGTCCCCGGCATCCACGTTGTAGATGGCCTTCATGGTCCACTTCAGGGCCACCACGTGGCCGCCGTTGTCGCGCACGACCCCCTTGGGGACCCCCGGTGGTGCCGGAGGTGTAGAGGATGTAGAGCGGGTCGGTGGCCAGGACGGGCACGCAGTCGTGCGGTGCGGCCTTGGCCACGGCCTCGTTCCAGTCGACGTCGCGGCCGGCCTTCATCTCGGCCTTCTGCATCGGCCGCTGGACGATGATGCAGCGCTCGGGCTTGTGGCTGGCCATCTCGATCGCGCCGTCGAGCAGCGGCTTGTAGGGAATGACCGGCTGACCTCGATGCCGCAGGAGGCCGACACGATCACCTTGGGTTTGGCGTCGTCGATGCGCATGGCCAGCTCCCGGGCCGCGAACCCGCCGAACACCACGGAGTGCACCGCGCCGAGGCGCGCGCAGGCCAGCATGGCGATGACGGCCTCCGGGATCATCGGCATGTAGATGACGACCCGGTCGCCCTTGCCCACCCCGTTGGCGGCCAGGGCGCCGGCGAACCGCGCCACCTCGTCGCGCAGCTCGCTGTAGGTGAACGTCTGGATGGTGTCGGTCACCGGGCTGTCATAGATCAGCGCCGTCTGATCCCCGCGGCCGGCATCGACGTGCAGATCGAGCGCGTTGTAGCAGGTGTTGAGCTCGCCGCCGGTGAACCAGCGGTAAAACGGTTTGCGGGAGACGTCCAGCACCTTGTCCCATTTCTTGGTCCAATGGCAGTCCTCGGCGATCTCGCCCCAGAACTCGTCCGGGGTTTCGATCGACCGGCTGTGGGCCGCATCATAGGGATTGGCCATTGCAGATCCTCCTTTGCATGCGTGTCGCCGGGCCCCGGCGGTGGTCGGCAGTGGGAGATCGCGGGCGAAGAGCGCCACGCCGGGCGCGGCCCCGGTTCATCCGGCGGCACTCCAGCGCACGGCCACATCCCGCAGCGGGATCATCCCACCTTAAAAGGGCGAATCAGGGCGACCCGGGGCCGGAGGGCGCTCGCCCGCCGGTCCCGGAGTCCCATGCCTGTCATGACGGCGTCAGGGGCTTCAGCCCCAGAGCCCCCAGCCGAAACTGGCCGTAAACAGGATACAGAATATGACGATTCCGATCATCCACAGGTCTTCGGATTTCATCTCGTGGTTCTCCTTTCCGCGATTCGATCATGATCGTTTTGTTAATCGCGGTGGTCCGGGGGCCGGCGGGACTCGCCGGGAGCCGATAAAGCACAAAGCCTGCCTTACGCTCCCTCGAACCCTCGACCCCTTGAACCCTTGAACCCTCTTTCGATCACGCTTCCTTGATCACGATCATGGTTTCCTTCTCGGCCCGCTCGAGCATGGCGTCCGTGCAGGTGGCCATCTCGGCCTTGAAGCACAGCGCCCACATCATGACGATGCCGAGGATCCACCAGACGATCTGCCAGGACCACAGCGGCGGGAACCCGGCGAAGGAGAAGGCGCTGTTGCCCAGGATACAGGCCGGCCCGATGGCGAAGAAGTACCAGATCGGCACGACGATACTTCATGGCGTTGCGCCAGGCCTGCCCGGAGGGCGCTGGGCGCGTCGATGTCGTCCAGGAAGGCGCGCAGCTCGTTCTGGCGCTTGATGGTCTCCTCGTTGTCCTTCAAGCCGATGGCCGCGGCAGGCATAGGCCACCACCAGCCCGGCGAAGACCCCCCAGAAGGCGCTGTGCATGGAGAGCGGGTTCGGCCAGACGTAGTAGGTCAGGAAGACCGCCACCATGCCGGCCAGGACCCCGAGGGTGGCGCCGATGGCCGGGAAGCGGAAGCCCCAGTTGACGCCCATCAGCAGCACGTACATGACGAAGCCGAAGGCCGTGGCGAGCGCCCCCAGGATGACGAGGGCCGCCGTGGAGTTCAACCCGACGACAGAGGGCGGCCACCGTCACGACGGTCGCCAGCAGGCGGTTGACCCAGATCTGCTCGGCGTGGCTCGGCCTGCTGCTTGCGGATGTAGCGCCAGTAGACGTCGCGCAGCAGGATCGACCCGCCGGTGTCGATGTAGGGCGCGGCCGTGGAGTGGATCGCGGCGATGGCCCCCATGAACACCACCCCCAGCACGAAGGGCGGCAGGTAGCTGCATCATCAGAAGCGGCACCACGTCGCTGTCCTTGGCGAATTCCATCAAGCCCTTGACCTGCGAGGATCTTGGCGCCCATGCCCTGGAAGGCGGTGAAGAAGAACAGGGCGAAGCCGACCACGAAGGTCGACATGAAGGCCTGCTGCCAGGCGAGCGGCTTGGGGTTTTGCTGGCCGAAGTTCCACATGGTGAAGGCCGGCGAGCTCTGGATCCCCATCAGGGCGAACATGTAGGTGAGACACATGACCGCCGTCCAGGCGACTTCGCCCTTCGCGCCGCCGAGGCCCCAGTTGATCACCCGCGGCACTTCGAGGAATCTCTTGTCGAGCTTGGCGAGCTCCTGCGAAAATCCCGTCCAGCCGCCGAAGGCCGGGGCGGTGACCACGAAGTAGCCCATCAGGATGATGCCGCCGACCAGCAGGAAGAACTGCAGCACCCCGACCCAGGCGCTGGCCTTCATGCCGCCGGAGCAGACGTAGAACCAGCAGATGAAGGCCATGAAGATGGCGCCGAAGGTCACCGGCACGCCGGCGACGTAGTGGAAGAGCGCCGCCGAGGCCATCAGCTGTACGGCGCTGTAGAACATCGAGTAGAGGAAGGCCGTCAGCACCACCAGGAAGCGCACGGTCTCGGAGTTGTAATAGTAGGCGAACATGTCGCCGGGGGTGATGAACCCGTAGCGCTTGCCGAGCAGCCAGTTGCGCTTGGCGAAGAAGGTCCCGGTGATGGGGATGGTGAGCACGTAGAAGGACGCGAAGGCGTAGGCCAGCCCGTCGCGCCAGATCAGCCCCGGGTGGCCGATGAAGGTCCACCCGGAGAACGAGGCCGCGGTGGCGGCCATCAGAAAGGCGATGAAGGGGATCGAGCGGCCGCCGATGGCGTAGCCGGCCGAGGTCTTCTCGGTGACGTACCCCTTGATGCCCCAGTAGAACGCGTAAATGATGTACAGTCCTAGCATGATGTAGACCCATGTGGTTCCGCTCATTGCTCTTCCTCCTTTGGAACGGCCGCTCGAAGCGACCGCCTGAAGTCAATGCCTGAACACCACATCGCAGCAACCGACGCCGCACCTCCTTTCCGTGGCCGGCGCCCCGTCCGGGGCGCCGGCCGCACAGTTCGCGGTTAACTCATTTTGCTGATCTCCTCGACGATTTCGGGGTTGGCCAGCGTGGTCACGTCGCCGACGTCCTTCTTGTTGGAAATGGCCGCCAGCACCCGCCGCATGATCTTGCCGGAACGGGTCTTGGGCATGTCCTTGACGATCCACACCTTGTGCGGCTTGGCGATCTTGCCGATCTCGCGGCAGATGGCGTCCGAGATCTTCTTCTCGAGCTCCGCGCTCGCCTGGAAGCCGGGCTTGAGCGCGACGTACAGATCCGGCTCGACGCCCTTGATCTCGTGCTTCACCGGGACCACGGCGGCCTCGGCGACCTCCTCCACGACGAGGGCCGCGCACTCGATCTCCTTGGTCCCCAGACGGTGGCCGGAGACGTTGATGACGTCGTCGATGCGGCCGAGGATGCGGTAGTAGCCGTCGTCGGCCTCAACGGCCGCATCCCCCGTCATGTACGGCCAGTCGCGCCAGTCCTTGCTCTTGGGGTTCTTGCAGTAGCGTTCGTAGTACTGGCGCACGAAGCGGTCGCGGTCGCCCCAGATGGTCTGGAACATGCCCGGCCAGGGGTTCTGGATGCAGATGTTGCCGGCCCGGCCCGAGCCCCGCGGGATCTCGTTGCCGTTGTCGTCGAAGATGATCGGGTGGATGCCGGGCATGCCGGGGCCGGCGCTGCCGGGCTTCATCGGTTTCAGGGCCGGAAGCGTGCTGCACAGGAAGCCGCCGGTCTCGGTCTGCCACCAGGTGTCGACGATGACGGCCTTGCCCTTGCCGACGACTTCGTGGTACCAGCGCCAGACCTCCGGCTCGATCGGCTCGCCGACGGTCGTCATGTGCTTGAAGCTGAAGTTGTACTTGGCGGGCTCGTCCGGCCCGACCTTGCGCAGGGCGCGGATGGCCGTCGGGGCGGTGTGGAAGATGTTGACATCCAGGTCCTGGGCGATCCGCCAGGCACGGCCGGCGTCCGGGAAGGTCGGCACCCCCTCGTAGACCACGGTCGAGGCGCCGATCGCGAGCGGCCCGTAGACGATGTAGGAGTGCCCGGTGATCCAGCCGATGTCGGCCATGCACCAGTAGACGTCCTCGGGGTGGATGTCCTGGACGTACTTCGAGGTGCCGGCCACGTAGGCCAGGTAGCCGCCGGTCCCGTGCTGGCAGCCCTTCGGCTTGCCGGTGGTGCCGCTCGTGTACATCAGGAACAGCGGGGCCTCGGCCGGCATGCGGCACCGGCTCGACCCGCGCGCCGTAGTAGTTCTTGAGGACATCGTTGACGAAGTAAGTCGCGACCCTCGACCATCGGGGTGGGGCTCGAGGCCTTGCCCGGGTAGCGCTGCCAGACCAGCACCTTGTCGACCTTCTGGCCGTCCTTGGCCGCCAGCTCGCAGGCGATGTCGGCGTTCTCCTTGTGGTCGCTCAGCTTGCCGCTGCGGTAGTAGGCGTCCATGGTGATCAGCACCCGGCTCTGGGAGTCGACGATCCGGTCGGCGCAGGCGCGGCCGGAGAAACCGCCGAACACCTGGGAGTGGATCACGCCCAGGCGCGCGCAGGCGAGCATGGTGATGGGCAGCTCGGGGGTCATCGGCATGTGCAGGGTGACGCGGTCGCCGGCCTTGAGGCCCGCGAAATCCCGCAGCAGGGCCGCGAACTCGTTCACCCGCACGTAGAGCTCCTGGTAGGTGATGTGCTCGTACTTCTCCTCGACCGGCTCGGGCACGAAGTGGATGGCGGTCTTGTTCTTGTTTTTGGCGAGGTGCCGGTCGATGCAGTTGTAGGAGGCGTTGATCTTGCCGCCCACGAACCACTTGAAGCATGGGGCGTCGCTGGTGTCGAGGGTGGTGTGCCAGTACTCGTACCAGTCGAGCAGATCGGCGTATTCCTTGAAGCAGTTCGGGAAGTTCTTCAGGCTGAACCGATCGTAGATCGAAGCGTCGGTCATGTTCGCCTGGGCGATGAACTCGGCGGAGGGGTGGAAGTACTTCTCCTCGCCCCAGTGAACGGCGATCTCGGCCTCGGATGCAATGATCTCCTCCTTCTCATTTGCCATGGGTAGTTCTCCTTTCTGATTGACGATCTGATGGAAAACGGCCGGCCATGAGCTTCCGATTTTTTCTTCGTCGGCACCTCCTTTTAGTTGAATTTTACGGTCGGCGGCGGTAATGGCCCTGAAATCGTTTCTTGCCGGTCGATGGGATGGACCGGGCCGTCACGGCGCCCCCCTCTCGGGCGGAATTTCCTTCGCAACACCCTTGATCGACCTGCGGCGTGACCGGAGCCGACGCGTCAGCCGTCTGTCTGCTTGGTGATGCCGCGGCTGAAAATGGCGAAGCCGAGGTCGAGGGTCGACATCAGGAATTCCTTGTGCCTGTCCAGCGTCCGTTTGCTTTCTTCCCACAGGATGAGGCCTGAAAACATGGCCCAGACCGCCAAGGCGATCTGCATCGGGTCCCGGGCACGGAACAGGCCTTCTTCGATCCCCGTTTCGAAAATGTCGGCCAGGGTCAGGAGCGATTGGCGCGTGAGCTCGGTGATCTGGTCCAGAAGTTCGGCCGAGATGTTTTCGAGCGTCTCGCTGGATTGGAGGTGGAAGAGGTTGATGAGCATGGGGGGATCGATATCGTAAACCTCGCAGAGGGCTTTCTTGACGGCATCGATGCGTTGGGCGGGGTCGTTCGCCTGCATCTCCTTTACCCGTTGAAGCCGCACGATCAGGTGCTTCAGCATGCGGATGGAAAGGGAGGCGTACAGCTCGTCTTTGTTCTTGAAATAGATATACAGGGTGCCGGGGCTGAGCTCCGCCTCGTGGGCGATGTCCTTGATGGTGGTCTTGGAGAACCCTTTGGCGGCAATGGCGCGCTTCGACGCGGCGATGATCTGCTGGCGCCGACGTTCGCGCTCTCGCTCTTGTCTTAATTGGGTTATCATACAGATAATGAATTCAATTCATGGGATATGCTCTTTTACATTCGCTTGTTGGTGTTTGTCAACAGAAATATAATTATTTTTTGTTTATTAAACGATTGTGTGATTTTTATTCTTGTATCCCGGCTAATTATCTGTAATATGGTTTCAACGTCGGGCGGGCGAGGAGGTAGAACCGAAAAATGAATTCAATGCAGAGTCAAAACCTATCGGATAAGGCCCGAGCTCATTGGGGGGCAATGCCGCCCGCCGTCCGCCGTGCGACGGGGCTCATGGTTGCCGGCTGGGCCCTGCACTATGCCTTTTACTTTGGGTTCCTGGTCGATAACCTGCTGGAAAGGACCAACGTCCTGCAGCTCGCGGTGGGCATCGGGATCTGCTATGCCGTGGTTGCGGTCAAAAAATGGGCGCGCATGATGAGCGTTTTTTTCAACATCGGCATTTTTGCCCTGTACGGTGTTTACAGCCTGGGGTTTGCCTACGGCGGAGAGTTCGGGCTGTTTGCGTTGACGGCGGCGGTGGCCCTCCTGTTTGCGGCTTCGACCTTTTATTTGCTCAAGAAAGACACGGCACGCTATTTCAACCCGCAGCCGGAGCCGATTCAGGGCCAAGACTTGGCCGGCACCGCCAGGGGGGGAATGGAAAGGAAAAAATGACGCTCGCCACGAAGGAGGTCCGCTGCGCCTGCGGTCACGTCTCGCGCCTCACCACCGCAAAGATGTTGTGCGTCAAATGCGGAAAATACGTTTTCTACGATCTGCGGGAACAACGCCGCCACCGGCAGAACACGATCTACATGCTCGCCATCATGGCCTTGGGGATCGGGGTGTTCCTGTACTTCTTCATCGAGATCGTGGCCGTCCCCTTCATGCCTCGGTAAAGAAGCGTCGGCCGGTTCTCGTCAACCCGCCATGTTCCTCTGGAGATGCCGCCCCAAAGACAACACGCCGCCCCTTGCGGCAGAGGCAAGGGGCGGCAGAAGCCGGATTTACCAGCGCCGCGAGATCAGCTCGTGGGCTTGCAGGTCCTCCAGACGCGTGTTTTTGCGGGTGTAGCCGGACACGTAATGGGGGATGTCGCCGTTGCGCAGATAGGTGTTGAAGTCCATCTGGGTTTTCGATTTCGAAAAGTTCCAAGCCTCGCCGGCGCTGCGGAAGATGTCGAAAGCGCTGCATTGGCGCGCCATCGCCAGGCTGGACAGGTACTCATCGTCGCTCACGTGCAGGGGCTTGGAGCGCGCGGCGCGTTTCACCGCAAATGTCTGAACGCCCAGGTACAGGACGGTCAGGATCAGAAACACCGAGGATCCGAATTGCATGGTTTCCATCGCTTTAATTCCTCCTGAAGCCGGCGGTCCTGCCGGCCGTATCGATCAGCACCCCCGCACGAGATATCCGACGGTGTAGGTATGGTAACATAGTCATCGCCTCACGGGCGTGTCAACCACCTCCTGCGGATTGCGGCCGCCGGCCTCCTACCCTTGTTCCCATTATCGGCAGATGTCCCCTCGGGCTTGAGACGGTTTGAGCTCGCCGGCCACAAAGCAAAGCGGTCGGGCCGCGTTCCCGCGGCCCGACCGCTTTGCTTTGGCGCTAAAACCCGAGTCAGCCGCCCGACCCCGTCGCCCGGGCCTGCCGGGCCCGGCAAATTTCCAGGTCGCACTGCAGGCAGCGGTGGACCTCGGCCAGCGCCTGTGCCTCGTCGTAGGCGCGCTCGACCTCGGCAAACCCGCCCCCGCGCTCGGAAAGGGGCAGAGATGGTGCCGCAACCCGTTTCAGCTCCGCAAACCCGCGTTCACGCGCACCATCGTAGGGTTGCCCGTTGTCGCCTTCCGGATTCCGCATCCCGCATGTGATGACACCATCTCCGCCAAGATATGCATCGATGGACCCCGCGGCCCGGCGGCCGGCCGCAATCGCCTGGATGACCGTCGCCGGCCCGTTGGCCGCATCCCCGCCGGCGAAAACGCCGCGCATCTCCGTTGCCTGGGTGTCGCGGTCGATGCGGATCGACCCTTTCTCGACCGCGAGCGCCCCCTGGCCGTCCAGAAAGCAGAAGTCCCGGCAAAAGGCGGTTTCGCTGGCCTGACCGATGGCCAGGATCACCTGGTCCGCGGCGACCGTCTGCTTGGCTTCCTCGAAGAAGGGGCAGAAGTTGCCCTGCGCGTCGAACACCGAGGCGCAGCGGACGAGTTCGAGCCCGGCCACCTTGCCGTCCTTACCGAGGATCCGGCTCGGGCCCCAGGAGTAGCGCATCTCCACCCCCTCGGCCAGGGCCTGTTCGATTTCCCAGGGGTTTGCGGGCATCTCCTCGCGCTTCTCGAGGCAGGCGAGGATCACTTGCTTGGCACCGAGCCTGAGTGCCGTCAGGGCCACGTCCACGGCCACGTTGCCGCCGCCGACGACCACGACCCGTTCGCGCACCGCCACGGGCTGCCCTTCGGCCACCCGGCCCAGGAATTCGACCCCCCAGTCGACATGTTCGAGCTCGCTGCCCTCGAGCTCGATTCTGCGGCTGAGCTGGGCGCCGACGGCCACGAAAACGGCCTCGTACCCCTCCTCGCGCAGTTGCTCGATCTGCAAATCCACACCCAGCTTGCGACCGGTGTGCAGCTCGATCCCCGTTTTCAAGAGCTGATCGATCTCACGGTCCAGGACCTCCTCCGGCAGCCGGTAGCGCGGGATCCCGTAGCGCAGCATGCCGCCGGGCTTCGGGCGCGCCTCGAACACGGTCACCGGATGCCCTTTCTTGCGCAGGTAGAAGGCCGCGGTCAGCCCCGCCGGACCCGAGCCGATCACGGCCACCCGGCGGCCGGTGTCCGGCGCCGTGGCCGCGATCCACTGCGCCAGATCCCCGGCATGGTCGGCGGCATAGCGTTTGGCCGCGCAGATCGCGATCGGCTGGTTGATCTCGCCCCGCTTGCAGGCGGTTTCACAGGGGTGGGGGCAGACCCGGCCCAGCACGCCCGGAAACGGTGCCCGCTCCATGATCAGCTGGTAGGCTTCCGCGCTCCGTCCCTCGGCGACCCGTCGCAGGTAGCCCGGGATGTCGATCCCCGCCGGGCAGGCCTGGACGCACAGCGGCCGCTCCGGGAAGCGTTCTTCGGGGCCGATGGCCCTCAAGGTGCGCGTGATGTCGAGGATCTTGATCCCGTTCGGGCAGGCATCCTCGCAGCGGCCGCAGGTGGCGCAGAACCAGGGCATCGGCGAGGCGGCGATCTCCTCGATCAGGTCGAGCTCCACGTGACGCACCAGCCGCCGGATGTTGAAACCGTTGACACCGGTGATCGGGCAGGCGGAGCTGCAGCGCCCGCACTGCTCGCAGTACCGGAACATCTCGATGTCGTTGAATCTCTCGGCGAATTTGGGTTTCGCTTCCATCATCCTTCCTTCTTCCACCTTCCGCCTTTAGTCTATTCTTCCGCTTTTAATCTTTTCTTACGCCTTCCGAATTCCGAATTCCGCTCTTCCCGCCTTCTCGCCTTTTCCTTCAGCCTTCATTCTTCGGCTTTTAGCCTTTTCTTCCGCCTTCAGAATTCCGAATTCCGCCTTCCAAGAGCCCCAAGTCCTTGACCATCGTGCGCATGGCGTTGGCGAACTTGGGCCCGTCGGCCGCCGAGCACCAGATGTTCCAGAGCTTCTCCGGGTCGTAGCCGGCCTTGGCCAGTTTCTTCTTGGCGCGCTTGACCCGGGCTTCGGCCGCGTAGTTGCCCTCGATGTAGTGGCAGGTCGGAAATTCGCACCCGGCCACCAGCACCCCGGCCGCACCGCCTTCGAAGGCCCGCTGCATCATCTTGATCGACACCCGTGCCGAACACATCACCCGGATCAGCCGGGCATTGGCCGGGTACTGGAGCCGGCTGACCCCGGCCATGTCGACCCCCCCGAGGGCGCACCAGTGGCAGACGAAGGCGATGATCTTGCTGCCGGCGTCCTGCTCCAGGGCGGCGTCGACCTGGGCGAGGACCTGCGCGTCGGTGTAGTGCACGATGCTGATGCACTCCTCGGGACAGTCGGCCGCGCACAGGCCGCAGCCCTTGCACAGGGCCTTCAGCACCTCCGGGTTTTTTTCGGCGTCGACCCGGATGGCGTTGTACGGGCAGCGCTTGGAACACAGCCCGCACTGGCTGCAGCCGGTCAGGTCGATGTCGGCCACGATCCCCTCGGCCTCGATGTAGCCCTTCTTCATGGGGATCGAGGCCTTCATGGCGGCCCCGACGCCGGCCTCGCTGCTCTCCTTCAGGAACATGGGCGCCTTGGCGCAGCCGGCGAGCGACACCCCGTGGGTGGCGAACTCGAGCGGCCCCAGCTTGACGTGGGCCTCCTGGAAAAACCCGTCGTTGCTGGTGGAGACTTTGAGGAGCCCCTTCACCTGCGCGACGCTGTCGTCGCCGCCGAGAGCCGTGGTCAGAACCAGAAGGTCCGCCGGCAGCACGAAGTCCCGGCCGGCCAGAAGGTCATAGACCTTGACCCGCACCCGCCCGCCTTCGGTGTCGACCTCCGGGTAGCGGTCGTCCGGAAACCGCAGGAATTTGACCCCCAGCTGCTTGGCCTTCCGCTGGGCGCCCCCCTCTTCGCGCACGAGACTCATGTCGCGGTAGAGGATGGTCACGTCCGCCTGCGGCCGCAGGGTCTTGACGGCGATGGCGTTTTTCACCGCCACATGGCAGCCGATGGTGCAGCACCCCCGGGTTTCGTTCTTGGAGCCCACGCAGCTGATCATCACCAGCGCGGAAAGATCCGGCAGTGTTTTGTTCCTGAGCGCGCCGTCGAGCTCGAGCTGGGTCATCACGCGCGGGTCGTCGCCGTATCCGAACTGACCGGCCGGCTCGATTTCCTGCATCCCGGTGGCCACGATGATGGTGGAGATGTCGAGGTTCTCGACGGCCCCGCCGCCGTTACCCTGGAGCGCCACCTTGTAGTTGCCGATGTAGCCCTGAATCGATTCGATGCGGGTGTCGGTGAAGACCCGGATCCCGGGGTTGGCCATTACCTCGGCGACCTTGGCGGCCAAAAGACCGGCGGCCGGGCTGCGGTGGTGGTCGTGGGAGAGGAAGCAGATCCGGTTCAGAAGACCGCCCGAGCTGCGGCTGCTTTTCCACGATGACGGCGTTGAACCCCTGCGCCGCGACGCTCAAGGCGGCGTTCATGCCGGCGATGCCGCCGCCGATGACCAGGCAGTCGGTCTTGACGGGCAGCCGGATCTCCTCGCCTTCCTCGAGCAGCGCCGCTTTGGCAATGCCCATCTTGATGAGGTCCTTGGCCTTCGTCGGTGGCCACCTCGGGCTCGCGCATGTGCACCCAGGAAACCTGCTCGCGGATACTCACGAATTCCAGCAGGTAGGGGTTTACCCCGGCCTCCTTGGTGGTGCGCTTGAAGAGCGGCTCGTGCGTGCGCGGGGTGCAGGAGGCGATCACGACGCGATTCAGCCGGTGCTCCTTGATCAGCTCCTGCATCCGGCCGAGGTAGTCGACCGAGCAGGACCATTTGCCCTCGTCGGCCATGACCACGTGCTTCAGGGTCTTGGCGTATTCCACCACTTCCGGCACGTTCACGACCCCGGCGATGTTGGTGCCGCAGTCGCAGACAAACACACCGATGCGTATTTCCTCAGTCATCGATGAACCTCATTTTTCATAAAGATAGGCTGAAGCCCGAAGGCTGAAGGCAAGGCCAAACAACATCCGGTTTGAGTGTCAACCATCCAGAGCCGCCCTGAAGGCATTTCCCCTCCCTTGCGGGAAACGCCGGGGTGTGAACATTTCGCAGTCATCAGTGGCTCAGGACGGCTTTCATGGCCGCCGCCGCCGCCTGGGACACGGACTCGGAAATGTCGATCGGCCCGGTGGCCCCCCCGCAGAGGTAGATCCCCGCGACATCGGTTTCGAGCGGCGACCGGAGGGGGTCCTTTTCCTTGAAGAAGCCGAGGTGATCCAGTTCCAGTTTGAGCATCTTGGCCAGCCGCTCGTTGCGATCGCCCGGGATCAGCCCGGTGGAGAGCACCAGCATCTCGACTTCGTGGCGGTGGATCTCCCCGGTGTCGAGGTCCTCGTAGCGCACGGTGAGGTTTTTCGTCTCGGGATCCTCGACGACCTCATAGGGTCTGGCGCGCACGAACCGCACGTCGTTCTCCCGGGCCTTGCGGTAAAACTCCCAGAACCCTTTGCCGTAGGCCTTCAGATCGTTGTAGAAGATCGTGGTCTCGGCCTCCGGGTCGTGCTCTTTGGTGATGATCGTCTGCTTGGTGGCGATCATGCAGCAGACCTTCGAGCAGTAGGGCGTCCCGCGGCCCTCGCCCAGCCCGCGGCCGGCGCACTGCACCCAGGCGATCCGGCGGGCGTGCCGCTGGTCCGAGGGCCGAATGATGTGTCCCTCCGTGGGGCCGCCGGCATTCATCAGACGCTCGAATTCGGTGTTGGTGATGACGTTGGCGAACCGGTCGTAGCCCAGCAGGTCGCCGGCGGGCGGCGCGTTCTTGATGCCCGTGGCGACCACGATGCTGCGGACCGCGACGTCGATGTTCTTGGCCGCCTGCCAGAGCATCACCGCCTTCTTGCCTTCCTTCTCGCAGGCCTTGACGCAGTGGGCGATGGGGCATTCCCGGCACTGGCTGCAGTCCACGGCGCAGCCGCCGACACAGGCCCCGGCCTCCCGCATCTGCCCGCTGCGGCAGCGCGGGTCGAGGGTCACCACGTTGGGGACCGCCTGCGGGAAGGCCATGGAGATGAGCTTGCGCCGGCCGCCGACCTTGCCGTCCAGTTCGTCCGGCAGGCTCACCGGGCAGGCCTCGACACAGGCCCCGCAGCCGGTGCACTTCTCCTCGTCGATGAACTTGGCCTTCTTGACCAGCCGCACCTTGAAGACCCCGTCGCTCTTCTGCACGCGCCGGACCTCGGTGTTGGTCAGGATCTCGATCCGGTCGTGGTTGTCCACCTCGTACATCTGCGGCGCCTCGATGCAGATCGAGCAGTCGTTGGTGGGAAAGGTCTTGTCCAGGCGGGCCATCATGCCGCCGATGCTGGCGGTGTCGTCCACCAGGTAGACCTTGGTCCCGTATTTGGCCGCGTTCATCGCGCAGTTGATACCGGCGATCCCGCCGCCGATCACGAGAATGGCATCCGTTGCATCCGTCATGGGTTCACCTCAGACCGAGTCCGCGGCCATGGGCTGTCAGGATAGAGCCCGAAGGTTGGGGGCACCTTGTTTTTCTTCGTCACTCGGGTGTCAAATTTCAGTGATGATGATCGCCTGCGACTTGCACAGGGCGACGCAGGTCCGGCAGCCCAGGCAATTGACCGGTCTCACGGGCACCGCCTTGTGCGGCATTTCGAACACATCCACCGGGCACATCTTCACGCACTCCTCGCAGGAGTCGCAGCGCTCGGAATCGACGTAGACCAGGTAGACTTCGTAATCGCGACGGACCTTGCCCATGGTCAATCCCTCTCGGAGTTGAATAAGGCTGAATCGGAATGCAGGTGAAGGCTGGAAGGCAGAAAGAAAAGGAATTGAGGTCGCTCATCAAGTCCGAATTCCGTCTTCCTACTTCAGCCTTCTTTTCACTTCAGCCTTCCGCCTTCCTTCACTTCCGCCTTCCGAGTCTTCGAATTCCTTTTATTCCGCCTTCAGCCTTCCGAATTCCGAATTCCTACCTGTATTTCCTTATCGCCCTCTCAAACCCCGGAAGCGCGTTTTGGATCGTTTCGTCGGTGACGCAGAAGGCGATCCTGAAGTATCCGGGCGCACGGAAACCGCTGCCGGGGACCACCAGGACGCGCTCGGCCTTGAGCGCCTGAACGAACTCCACGTCGTCGGCAATCGGGGAGCGCGGAAACAGGTAAAAGGTCCCGGCCGGTTTGACGAACTCGTAGCCCATCGCCCCCAGCCCCTCGCAGAGCATGTCGCGCTTGCGCTTGTAGAGGTCGATGTCGACGCTCATCCCCTGCATGCAGGCCACCACGCGCTGCATCAGGGCCGGGGCGTTGACGAACCCGAGGATCCGGTTGCACAGCGCCATGCCGGCCACAAGCGGTTTGCGGTATGTGGCCCTGGGGTTTACGGCCAGAAACCCGATGCGCTCCCCCGGGATCGAGATGTCCTTGGAGTAGGAAGTGCCGATGATGGCCTCCGGGTAGGCGGCGAAAATGCTCGGCACGGTGACCCCGTCGTAGACGATCTTGCGGTAGGGTTCGTCGGAGATCAGGTAGATGGTGCGCCCGATCTCGCGGCTTTTCGCCTCCAGCAAGGCCCCGAGGGCACGGATCGTCTCCGCGGTGTACACGACCCCGGTCGGGTTGTGGGGGGAGTTGATCAGGACCGCCTTGGTCCTGGCGGTGACGGCCGCGGAGAGCGCCGCAAGGTCAAGCTGAAAATCCGGACGCGAGGCGAAGGTTTTCAGGACCCCGCCGTGGTTGTCGGCATAGAACCCGTACTCGACGAAGCACGGCACGGGGGTCAGCACCTCGTCCCCGGGGTCGAGGATGGTCTTCAAGGCGACGTTCAGTGCACCGGCGGCCCCGCAGGTCATGAGGACATCGGTGTCGTCGACGCTCACCCCCTGCTCGCGGGAAAGGAATTCGGCCACCGAGCCGCACACCGCCGTGTAGCCCGTGTTGGGCATGTAGCAGTGGGCATCCAGGCCGCAGGTGCTGACGATGTCGCGCAGGACCTCGTTGAACTTGTCCGGCGGCGGCAGGTTGGGGTTGCCGATGCTGAAGTCGTACACCTTGTCGGCGCCGAACTTCTTTTTGAGCTCGGCCCCTTCTTCGAACATGCGCCGGATCCAGGAGGACCCGGCAATGGTCGCTTCGATTTTCTTGGCAATGGTCATGGTCGCACCTTGTCTAGCCCGGCCTCAAGGGCATCCAAACCCGGTTCGTGGTGTTTCACTTGAACCCTCGAACCCTTGAACCCTTGAACCCTCGCCCTCTTTGCCTGCCGGTATTCAGGCGGCAGTTGGTTTACTTCTTCTCCAGCTCCCGCCACTTGTAATCGATCAGCTCGAGCAGAACCCCGTTCACCTTCTTGGGGTGAACGAAGGCGAACTCGCAGTCCCGGAACGGGCGCGCGCCGCCGATGAAGGGGTAGCCCTTGCCCTTGAGCTCTTCCATGGCCTCGCGGGTGTTGTCGACGTTGAAGCTGATGAGCATGACCCCCTCGCCCCGCTTCTCGATGAACTTGGCGACATCCCCGTCGGGTGTGGTGGACTCCATGAGCTCGAAGCCGACTTCCCCCACCCAGTAGCGGGCGACCTTGATCTTCTCCGGTTCATCGATGTACTCGTCGTCCGGTTTGGCCTTGCCCAAAACCGGCTCCCAGACTTTCCGGGCTGCGGCCAGGTCTTTGACGGCGATGCAGATGTGGTCGACTTTGTTGACCTTCATGCGTGCCTCCAGTTTAAGTCACCGGTCGGCCGGTCGGCCGGTCGCCGGCAAAGACAGATTGCCGGGAGGGGGGGCGGGAGCGCCCCCCCCCCGGCAGTCGGTGATTAAAAAGTCACCTTGTCGTAGGGCAGGCTGATCGCGCTGTCCGGGCAGACGCAGCCGCACTCGTTGCAGTCCTCGCAGAGAAACTCGGTGACCACCGGCCGGTTGTCCTGGACCCGGATGGCGGCATCGGGGCAGATCTCCACGCACAGGGGCTGGACGTACCCGCCGCACATCGTGCACTTGTCGTAATCAATTTGAGCAGCCATGTGTACACTCCTGCTTGATGGGTATGGTTTTCGGTTGCGCGTCGCAGTCTCACGCGGCCTTGTAGAGCCGCATCACGGTTTCGCCCTGGCCGCGCGGAATGGCCTTTTGCAGCTCGATCTTGAGCGGGACGTTGAAGAAAACGCTCACGTCCTCGAGAATGCTCTGAAACATCCGCTCGCGGCACAGCGCCACCTCTTCCATGGGCACCCCGTACTCCTTGGCCCAGCTCGGCCACGGGTCGCGCGTGCAGCGGATGATCACCTCGCCGGCGGCGGCGCCTTTCTCGGCGCCGGCAAGGCCCCCCTCGGCGCCCCAGATACCGGCCAGGGACCGGCCCAGGTTCATCAGAAACGCCTCCTCGCCCTTCAGCCAGTTCAGGCGCGGCAGGAAGCTCTTGCCGATCTCCTTGCCGAAGACCTCGGCGGCCCGCAGGCCGACGTCGAGCGGCTTGGCGCCTTCGCCGGCAAACTCGAGCGCCACCTGGCGCCAGCGGTAGTAGGTCTTGCCGATCTCGTCCTGGGCGCCGTGCAGCGCCCGCCACAAACCGGTGATTTCTTTTTCAGCATCTACTGGCATGGAATCCTCCTCCTTAAACGCGCATACCGATGCGGTATCCGTCATGGACGGCGCTCGACAGGTTGCGGGGAACCAGCGCATCGCCGATCACAAACAGCTCGATGCCCTCGGACTGGACGACCTGTTTCAGGGCGGTGTTGGCTTCGCGGTCCGCGATGATCACCGTGTCGCACTTCACCGGCCAGCGGTAGCCGTCGTAGGTTTTCACGATGATGCCCTCGTCGTTGACTTCGTCGATGACGGCGTCGTTGTAGGCATTGATCCCGTTCTGGCGCATGTAGATCATGTAGCGCCACTTGAAGGACGGGTTGATGTCGAAGCCGGCCGACTTGTCCTTGCCGACCAGGGTCACCTTCTTGCCCTGTTTGGCCAGGAAGAGCGCACAGCCGATGCCCGGCTTGCGATTGCCGTAGACCACGATGTTCTGGCCGACCGGCACCTTGCCGCTCATGACGTCCGGCAGATTGACCACCTTGGTCTGCTCGCCGCCGGCGGCCTTCATTTGGGGCCACACCGGCCCGGTGGCGAGCACGACGGTGTCGGGCAGCTCGTCCTGGATGAGCTCTTCGGTGACCTCGGTCCCCAGGTGGAAGGTGACCCCGTATTTCGCGCACATGCTCTTCTGGTAATCCACGCAGGTCCACAGCTCGTCGTCCCCGTAGGGGGCGACCTTGGCCACGTTCAGGGTGCCGCCGATGCCCTCGCGCTTGTCGTAGACATGCACCTCGTGACCGCGGCGGGCCGCCATCCAGGCGCACTCCAGACCGGCCGGGCCGGCGCCGACGACCATGATGTTCTTCTTCTCCTCGGCCGGCTGCGGGTCGACGAACTCGCCCTTCGACTCGTGGGCGCACATCGGGTTGATGTAGCAGGTCATGGGCGCGTCCCGGAACAGCCGCGCCAGGCACAGGTTGCAGGCCACGCAGTGCCGGATCTCGTCCTCCTTGCCCTCGAGCACTTTTTTGGGCATGAAGGGGTCGGCGATCATGGGGCGGCACATCTCCCAGATGTCGAGCTCGCCCGCGCCGATCTTCTCGTTCGGCAGGCTCGGTTTGAACAGGCGGTAGGCCATCTGGATCGGGATCTTGACGTGCTCCTTGGCGCGCTTGGCCAGGTGGATCCAGTTGCCCATGGGGATGTCGCGGCTGATGACCGGGTAGATGGACTCCTGCCAGCCCAGGGTGCAGCTGATGTAGTCCGCGCCGGCTTCCTCGGCGATCTTGTAGGTCTCCATGGACTCCTCGGGCGTGTTGCCGCGCACGTCGTCGAGCAGCTCCTCGGAGCACAGGCGGATCCCGACCGGGATGTCCGGGCCGCAGACTGCCTTCACGCCCTGGATGATTTCCACCACCATCTGCATCCGGCCGCGGATGTCGCCGCCGTACTCGTCGGTGCGGCGGTTGGTGTAGCTCGAGACGAAGTTCGAGATGAGGTAGCCCACGATGCCGGAGATCTCCATCATGTCGAACCCGGCCTCGACCCCGCGCCGGGCGGCATCGACGTGCTGCTGGATCACCTCCTTGACGTCGGCGTTGGTCATTTCCGCCACGGGCTTGAAAATCCTCAGGCGCTGCGGGACGGCGGACGGCCCGTGACAGTAGTCCACCTCGACGGCCCCCACCCGGCCGCAGTCCATCAGCTGGAACCCGGCGACGGCACGCTCGGCGTGAATGGCGTCGGCGATGCGCTTCAAGCCCGGGATGAACTTGTCGTCCCAGCAGGCCGCCTGCCCGACGTAGCCCTGGCCCTGGCGCCCCTGGTCCATGTAGACGCCCTGCATGAAGCACAGGCCGCCGACCACCCCGATGGCCCGGTCCCGCATGTAGGCCACGTCGGCATCGGTGATGAAGCCGTCGTGGGTGTTCAGGTTGTCCTCGGTCGCGGCATACTTGATGCGGTTCGGCACGATCAGGTTGCCGATCTGGATGGGCTTGAACAGGTGCGGGTAGCTCTTCGCCCCCGGGTACTTGGAGTAGTCCCACTCAAACAGTTGCCTTGCCATCGTGATACCCTCCTCCTGCTAGGTTATGAGTCCTGCAACTCGACGGCCGCCGCGTACCCCTTCGCACTGCCTGCGGCGGAAACCAGTATCCTGAACGTCGGCCGGAGCGGGTGCCGCCGGCCCTTGAATTCGGAATGCGTCGATCATGAGATCGAACAACGGGTCCAGGTTTTCGAACAGCGAATAAGACATGTCCTTGAGCAGCCAGCGGGTGATGATGTGGTCCATGGTGCCGACGAAAATGTCCCGGGCAAGCCGGGGGTCCATCTCCGGCCGCATCTCACCGGTCTTGCGTCCTTCCTCGAAAATGTCGATCAGGTGCGCGTAGAACTTCTTGACGTTGGCATAGACCTCGGTGGTCATGAAATTGGCGTTGGTCTTGAGGAAGAGGTAGACGATCTTGGCATCCAGGGGGGCCAGCTCGATACGCCGCAGGTACCACCACAGGTATTTGCGCAGTTTGTTGACCGCGCCCTTGATGCCGAAGAGCTGCTCTTCGATGTCCCCGAGCATCTCGGCCACCCACAGGTCGGGGATCGTCAGCAGCAGGTCCTCCTTGCCCTGGAAGTACTCGTAGAGGGCGGCCTCGGACAACCCGGCCTGCCGCGAGATGTCGACGATGGTGGTCTTCTGATAGCCCTGCTCGGCGAACAGTTTCTTGGCCGAGTTGATGATGCGGTCGCGGGTGTTTTCCTTGCCGTTCCTGATCGCCATGAATAGGACTGATTTAAATTAGGGTTTATCGGGCATATAAGTGCTGATTGATTATCAACCCTTTGTAAAACAATCAAATATTGATGCTAACCAGAATAGCGGACAGCCATGAAAACCGCTCAGGTCAGCACCCGGATCACGCCGGAGCCGTCTCTGATCCCCGTTCGGGCCGGTTGCGGAAAGCCAAACAAATTGCTTTTTTAATTATCATTAGGAATATATATAATTGAAAAATAACAATATTATTGTGATTAAATTTATTATTAATTTATTTCCTAATAACATTAGGTTTTTCGCCTGTCAAGAAAAAAGCGGGCGGTGATGGTCGGCGGGATGGGGTCGGTGGGGCTGCGGGCATAAGCGGGAGAGGCCGGACCGCGGCCGGGATGGATTGGCCGCTCCGGAGACCGGCGACGGGAGACCGGGGACCGCCCCGTGCGCGCATGACTCCTGATGGGACTCGGTGCCGGGTCGTCACCGGCGGCTGGATCAGGCCTCGGAGCGTTCAGCCGGCATGCCGCAGCACACGCTTCACATAGGCCTGGGTCTCGGGGTACGGCACCTTGCCGTCGTATTTTTCGACGCTGCCGGGTCCTGCATTGTAGGCCGCCAGGGCGAGCTTGAGGTCGCCGCCGAAGCGGTCGAGCATCTGGCGCAGGTAGCGCGCCCCGCCGTCGATGTTCTGACGTGCGTCGAAGGGGTTGGTGACGCCAAGTTCCCCGGCGGTCTCCGGCATCAGCTGCATCAGCCCCTGAGCCCCGGCCGGCGAAACGGCGTCCGCCTGGAAATTCGACTCGGCGCGAATCACGCTGCGGATGAGCTCGGGCCGAAGCCGGTATCTCTCGGCCGCGGCCTGGATGATCGCATCGAGGGGCCCGGAGGCGACCCGCGGACCTTTCGGACGGGCACCGGGGCTGCGGGCCTCGCCGAGGGAGCGTTGCGCAGGCCCCGACCCGGAGCCGGTGGCGTCCGGGATCTCCTGCCCCGCAGCGGTGCCGCCGGCCCGTTGACGCTTCGACACCTTCGCCTTGGCCGCGGAAGGCTCCACGGTTCCCGGCTCCGCCACCAACGGCAGGCGCGTGGCGTGCAACGCCGCCACCGGCCGGGCAAGATAGTCTGAAATGGTCATGCCCTGCACCCGGCTCGCGGGGTCGGCCGAGTTCTGCCGGCTGAGGATTTCCTGGAAAGATCCCAGGCCTTTTTTTGCGGCCACCGAGACCCGCCCCCCCGCGGCAGCGGCCAGGCGGGGTTCCAGGTAATCGCGGATCGACAACGGTTTTTCGACTGCCATGAGGCCCTCCGGTGAATGGATCTTAGCTGACCGGCAAGTTGAAGCAATAACCATTCCACCTAACGAACCTCCCCTTCAGGAGAAGCCAAAATTAGATAAGTACTTGTTTTTAATAATTTAACTCGGATTCATCACCGGCCGCCCGCGGTCGCGTCTCGACCTTCCCGTTCCGCGGACCGGCAATTTTTTCCGGGTTCCATCAAGCAATTGGCGCCACCCTGCGCCGGTCGCCGGGCTGCCGGGCCGGTTTGCAGATTGGGCCTGGATGGTGTACGAAACCTTAATTGATCGGATGAGGCCCCAAGCAAATGGACGATGCCCCGAACCGACGAGGAGTTTTCCCATGGATCACGAAAAATCACCGATCGCCATTTTGCGCCAGGATGCGCTGTCGATCCTGCGGGCCGGCCTCGATGCCGTCGACCCCGAGCAGGCGGTGCGGCGTCACCTCACGCTGGAACAGGACACCCTGGTGGCGGAAACCACCCGCCATGACCTGAGCGCCTACGACCGCGTCCTGGTGGCGGGTGCCGGCAAAGCCGTCGCCCCAATGGCCAAGGCCCTGGAGGAGCTGCTCGGCGAGCGTCTTTCCGAAGGGGTGCTGGTCGTCAAGGACGGACACGGTTTGCCGCTGCGAAAAATCCGCGTGCACGAAGCCGGGCACCCGGTTCCGGACGAACGGGGGGTAAGCGGCACGCTGGACATCCTTGAGCTGCTGGCAGGGGCCGGGGAGCGCGACCTGGTGATCTGCCTGATGTCCGGCGGCGGCTCGGCGCTGCTGGTCGCGCCCGTGGAAGGCGTCAGCCTGCCGGACAAGCAGGAAACCACAAAGCAGCTCCTGGCCTGCGGGGCCACCATCCACGAGATGAACGCGATCCGCAAGCACCTCTCGGCCGCCAAGGGCGGCCAACTCGCGCGCGCCGCCCACCCGGCCACGGTACTGAGCCTGATCCTCTCCGACGTGGTGGGCGACGACCTGGATGTGATCGCCTCCGGCCCGACCGTGCCCGACCGCAGCACCTTCGCGGACACCGCGGCGATCCTCAAGCGCTACGGCATCTGGGAGCGGGTGCCGATCTTCGGTCCGCGAGCGTCTGGCGCGCGGCGCCGCCGGCGGGATCGTCGAAACACCCAAACCGGGCGACCCGGCCTTCGAACGCTGCGCCCAGGTCATGGTCGGCTCCAACCTCCGGGCCCTCAAGGCCGCCGCGGATGCCGCCGCACGACGGGGCTACCGCAGCCTTATCCTCTCGTCTCAATTCGAAGGCGAAGCCCGCGAGGTGGCCAAGGCTTTTACCGCCATCGGAAAAGAGATCCGCGACTCGCGCCTTCCGCTCGAGCCCCCGGCCTGCGTGCTGGCGGGCGGCGAGACGACCGTCACCCTGCGCGGCGACGGCCGCGGGGGCCGCAACCAGGAGTTCGTGCTGGCGGGCGCCCTCGCCCTGGCCGGGATGGACCAGGTGGTGCTGTTGGCGGCCGGCACGGACGGGACGGACGGGCCCACCGATGCCGCCGGCGCCATGGCCGACGGCGGCACCCTGGCGCGGGCGGCGGCCGAAGGCCTCGACCCGCACGAGTTCCTGAGACGCAACGACGCCTATCACTTCTTCAAGCCCATGGGGGAGCTGATCGTGTCCGGGCCGACGCGCACCAACGTGATGGACGTCTACATGCTGCTGGTCGGGGCATGAGGGCGATGGCCCGCCGGGAGACGACCCGGGGGCGCGGGTGGGAGCCGAGGGGAAGATGATCCGCCGCCCATTTCTCGGATTGATCCTGACGGTCCTGCTCTGCGGAGGGTGCGCCATGCTGCCGCGCGGGGACTGGCCGCAGCGCATGGAAGCGCTTCCCCTCGCAGAAGGAGCTCACTTCCGTACCCTTCCATGCGCAGCAGGAGTACCAGTGCGGCCCGGCCGCCCTGGCCATGACGCTGTCCTGGACGGGGCTTGCGGTCACACCGCAGGAGCTGACCCCGATCGTCTTCACCCCCTCCCGCCAAGGCAGTCTGCAGCCGGACATGATCACCGCCGCGCGACGCCACGGCCGGATCGCCTACGTGATCAAGGGGATGGACGCCCTGCTGCGGGAAGTCGCCGCCGGCCACCCGGTGATCGTCCTGCAGAACCTGGGTCTGTCATGGGCGCCCGTCTGGCACTACGCGGTCGTGATCGGCTATGACTTCCCACGGGACACGATCACCCTGCACTCCGGGCTTAACGCCCGGGAGAAGACCCCCTACCCGTGTGTTTCAAAACACCTGGTCCCGCGGCGACGAGTGGGGGCTGCTCGTTCTCGACCCGGGCGAAGCTGCCGGCCACGGCCGAAGAGGCCAAATTCGTCGAGTCCGTGCTGGGGCTTGAAAAGGCGCAGCGGCTCGCCGAGGCGCGGCAAGGCTACCGGACCGCCCTCACCCGCTGGCCGCTCAACTTCGCCGCGATGATGGGCCTCGGCAACAGCGCCTACGCCCTGAACGACCTGCAAGGCTCGGAGGCCGCCTTCCGGCGTGCCGCCGAAACCCACCCCGAAAACGGGTCCGCCCTCAACAACCTGGCGCACGTGCTGAATGCCCTGGGCCGCAAAGCGGAGGCCCGCGCAGCGGCCCGCCAGGCGGTGGCACGCGGCGGGCCGCTCAAAGCGGTATTTGAAAAAACCCTCGAGGAAATCGACGCCGCCAAGCCGTGAGCGGATCTTTGACGGCAACGGGTTCAAGAAATTGGCTCACCGCGCCCTCCCGGCGAGGTGGACAGGCGGTATTCAGCCGGAAACACACGAAAAGCGGACACCGTCTCATCTTGGCCTGCATCTTGCTCATTGGTTCGGCAACGGTTGAATCCGTTCCAATGTTCAATCCGATGCGACGGGAGGGTGTCTGCTCAATGGGTGCTTTTGCCGACCAAAACCGGAGAGGCCACTTTGTTATCGGTGAGGATGCCTCGACGATGAACGCCGTAGGGGCCTGGAAAAGCTCATTCTTCAATGGGTTCGCCACGTGGAGGCCCGAACTGGACGACCGCCGGAGGTCCTGGTCGGTCTGCCCCCATCTCTCGTCCCTGGAAGGCCTGTTCGATTATTACATGGCCTCCGGCTCCATCATGATCCTGCTCGGAAAATGCTTCTGCCATGACTGCTACGAGATGGTCCTGTCCCGAAAAGACCTGAACGGCTTCATGAATTCGTGCCGGCACATGACCGACAAGCAGTTCCAGGATGAGTTCATCGACCCCCTGATGCTGATCAACAAGGAGGTCTTCAGGACCAGAAGAAACTGCTACGGGCAGGAGACGACCCAGTGGACATGGATCGCCTGCCCGCATGTCTCCAAGGAAGGGCGGCTCGAGGAGCTCTATGCCCGCTGCAGCCCCATCTTTCTCTACGAGGGCTTCGTCAGCTGCACCGAGTGCAACGACGTCCTGCCGTCATCGAGCCTCTATCTGCAGACCCTGTTGGACTGCGAGGCCATGACGGATGAGCAGCTTCAGGACAAGATCATCGACCCGCTCTACCCCATCAACCGCGGGGTTCTCGAGGCGGTCGGGCATTACCGCCGGCGGTGAGCGTCTTCACGCGTTGCGGTCATCCTCGCCTCCCCCGGAAGGTTCCGCGGCCGCTTCCAGGCCGGGGTCGTGCCCCGCGGCCTCTTTGGCCGCCAGCTCTTTTTTCGCCAGGGCCTTGGCCGCCTTGCGGGCCGCCCTTTCCGCCTCCTGTGAAGCGCTCTGCACCGCCTTCTCGGCCTCGAGCAGCGCGGCCTCGTCCGCGGGGGATGCCGCGGCCTTGAGCTCGGCCAGTTTTTCCCGGGCCTTGTCGGCGTATCGTGGCCTTTTCCTCGGCTGTTTTAGCCGCTTTTTCGGCCCGGCGCGCGGCATCCGTCAGCGCATCCAGGGCCTCAGCCCGTTCGGCGACCTCCCCGGATTCCGGCTCCGCGTCCAGGTCGATGTCCTCCGCGGCCTGGATCAGGACCGTCGCCGGCATCCAGCGCAGCAGCTCGTGGGCCGGACGGCCGAACAAGCTGGTGATCCGGTCCCGCCCGAACCGGAACGGCAGGAAGACGAAATCGGATTGGGCCGATCGCTCCGCCGCCTGTTGGACGCCCGGCTGTGTGAGAACCACCAGCTCGGCCGCGATGCGCGCCTCTTCGATCTCCCGCGCCAGCGCCTCTCTGCCGGCGTCGGTCCGGTGACGCTCCTCGGCGGTGATGACGCTCAGCCGGGCATCTTCCCAGAACCCGCTGCGCTGCATCAGATAAGCCAGGAGCAGCGACATCCGACCGGTCGCATCCCCCTGCCACCAGATGTCGATCCGGCGCTCCTTTTCAGGCTCCTCCCCGGTCAGGATTTCTTCGTTGAAGTTCGAAATCAGGATGTTGCAGCCCAGTCGGTAGGCATCCCGCAAAATCCGGTTCATGCGCTCGAGCCGCACCGGGTCCCTTTCGGTTTCGGCGCTGTACCAGTTCAGGAGCACGGTGTTGGCCTTGAGCGGGCCGACGCCGTAGGATTGAACCAGGGTCGAGAGCACCGGTTCCGGCCTCCGCGGCGAAGCACCACCATGGGAAAGGCCGAGGACCCCTGCCCGGCAATGTCCCGACGCAGTTCCTCCTCGGCTTCGGACTGCCGCCGCAGCATGCGGCCCCCGGAGCCCTCCAGGATCTGGACCGCCGTCGTAAAACCGCTGCGGCCGCCGATCCACTCCGCCAGCCGCAGAAGCCCCTTGCGCCGGGCCGGATCGTTGGACAGGGCCAGGATGTGCGGCCGCCAGTCCCGATGGTGATCCGGGTCCTCGGCCAGCCCCCGCAGGTGCTCCTGCAACTGCTGCAGATGCCAGGAACGCTGGCTGTCCGCCCAGCGCGCCGGGCCGGCGGTGCGCTTGAGGTACTGGTATATGGCGAAGATGATCGCCACCGCCAGCATGCCGGTCAGCGGGTCGATGGCGAGCATGACCGCGAGGCAGGCCAGGCCGCCGGCCAGGCTGAAGCGGCGATGAAAGTATTTGAATCGCGGCCGGAAGGAGGGGCTCTCGGTTCCAGCCTCGAAATAGGTGGCGTAGTTCAGCAGGCCGTAGGAGATCAAAAAAAACATCGAGACCACGGCGGCCACCAGGTTGAGGCTGCCCATGGCGATGGTCGCCAGCGCGATGACGGCGGACAGCAGCACCGCCTCGACGCGGGTTGTTGGCGGCACCGTAGTCCCTTGGCGAAGGGCGTGAGGAAGGGGAAGACCCGGTCGGCGGCGAGCGACTGGAGGATGCGCGGGGCGCCGAGAAACGACGCCATGGCCGAGGAAAGCGTGGCCGCAGATCACCCCGGCATCGATCAGCCACCCCCAGACGGCGACCCGGTTCATGGCCGCTGTAGTCCGCCTGCAGTTCGCGCCAGCGGCAGGACCCCGGCAAGCAACAGCGCCACGGAGAAATAGACCAGCATGGACACGCCGACGGCCAGAAAGGTGCCCAGGGGAAGGCTGCGACCCGGGTCCTTCAGATCGCCGGACATGCTGACCCCCTGGGTGAACCCGGTCACGGCCGGGAAGAAAATGGCGAACAGCACCCAGAATGCACCCCCGCCGCCGAGGGCCGGCTGCCAGTTCGCCGCCAGCACGGCGCCGTCCCATTGCCGGATGCCGCCCACGTAAAAGGAAACCAGGGCGGCGCACAGGGCCGCCATGACCACGTACTGAAACCGCGTGGCCACATCCGCCCCCAGCCAGGCGAGAACGAAGAGCGCCGCGACGGCCGCCAGGGCCACCGCCTGCGGCGAGACCATGGGGTGGTCGATCAGCGCCGCGAGCGCCTCCCCGAAGCCGATGCCGTAAAAGGCGATCGACACGGACTGGGCCAGAAACAGGACCAGGCCGAGCGCCCCGCCGAATTCGACCCCGAGCGTGCGTGAAATGAGGTAGTAGATCGCCGCCCCCTTTGACCTTCAGGTTGGTGGCGATGGCGGCCAGCGAGATGCTGGTGAGAACCGATATGGCGTTGGCGATCCCGATGATGACCAGCGCCCGCATCAGCCCCGCGCTGCCGACGACGAACCCCAGCCGCAGGAAGAGGATGATGCCGAGGATCGTCAGCACGCTCGGGGTGAAGACACCGCCGAAAGTGCCCAGCTTGGAAGCCTGCGAAACGCCGCCGGCCGGAGCGGTGCTGCTCTTTCGCATGGTAAGTCCTTATGGTTCGGAATCGAAGGGGTCTACCCGGCCGCAGACCTTTGCCGCGGGTTAACGGGTGAACCCATGCAGTGCCATCCGCCGGACCACCAGGTGATGGAAAGGGCGAATAATGCGCGTCACCAGACGTATTTTCCCACGAGTGCCATGATTTTCTCCACCGGACCGAGCTTAAACGGCTTAGACACTTCTTCGCTCACGGCGATGTCCACTTCCAGTTGCTTTTGCAACTCCCTGATAAAGGCGGAAGTGGGCGCCCCGTGAACGAACAGGGTGATCTCTTTGCTGGTGAGCATGCTGCGCGGCGTGAGGTTGGCCGACCCCACGGCGGCGATCCGGCCGTCGGTCATAATCACCTTGGCGTGCGACATATGCGGATAGAGGTAAATTTTCGGGACCTTTCCCGCCTGCGAATCCAGCAGCCGGTTGATCGTTGCCATGTTGGCATAGAGGTGGGTGTCGGGTACCTTGGGCAAGATCACCTCCACCCTGACTCCCCTGGCGACGGCCCTCTTGACGGCCTCGATGACCAAATCATCGGAGAAATACGCATGCTCGATGATGACACTGCTCGCGGCATTTTCGATGATTTCGATCATTGCCGTGCGGATCTCGGTTTCCCTGCTGTTGTTGACGGTCAGCACCAGCGGAGAAGAGTGCGGCCAGCGGGAATGCTTCAACACTTTGTTTGAGAAGTCCACCGCCAATGGTTTTCCTCGAAGCAAGACCATGTAGTCGTGCCACTTCAGATGGTATTCGTCGGCGATGTTCATCCCACCGAAAATGACGCTTTGTTCGTCAATGATGTAGTACTTGCTGTGATCCGTGTCGGCGAATAGATCGGTGACCACCTGGATATTTTCACGGTCCTTCAAACCGTCCCGGGTAAATACCGGGCTTGGCTTGCGACGGATCAGATCCCCGAGCTCGAAAAACGATCCCAGCATGTCTTTGCTGACAACGATTCGAACTCCGCGGCCCGCAGCGGTCTTGAGTTTGTCCGCCACCGCCCGCCCGGTGCCGTCATCCTTCCAGATATAGGTTTGGATGGTGGCGGACGATTTGGCGGCATCGATCGCGGCGAAGATCGCGGCGAACGCCTCCTTCCCGTCCACCAAAAGCTCGAGTTCGTCAAGATCCCGTGCGGGAGCAGCAAAGAATTCGGGCGACAACACCGTCTCCGGCTCCGGGCCTAGCCCCATTGGGTTGAAGACGAAAAAAAACAAGGCAACCACAAACAGAAGGGACAAACCACTCGAAACAAGCAAAATGATTTGAGGCACTCTCACGGCAACCATCCCTTCGCTATTCCTGGAAATCGGTGCATGGGAAACTATCCATGGCACTTCATGGCATCTGATCATCAATGCGCATGGCGCCCGCACGCCCGGAATGAGCGCTTTGTTAAAACCGGCGCAGTTGGGCTCGGGGCACCGGAAGCACCTTGATCGGCGTCTGTCGGTCCGGTCGGTCCGGTCTGTTCAGGACAGCGCCCGGGGGTGGCCACCGGTTTCGCACGCTCCCAGGTTTCGATTTCGCCGGGGATCACCCTGAAAATCGGGTGGGCGGCGGGGTAGGCGAGGCCTCGGATCCGGGCATGGAATGCGCGATCGCGCCGCCACAGCTTTCGGCGCAGATGGCCCAGCTCAAAGTCCAGCTGGCCGAGGGTCACCGGGATACCACCCGGTGAAGCGGGCGCCACGATGCGGCTTCGGTCGAAGCGGTACCCGCGCAAAGCCGCTTCCTCGGCCACCTCCAGCAGGTAGCGGCCGATGGCGCCGAGCGGGTCCGCGGTCTGTTGGAACCGGACGAGCTGCGGGTGGCTGCGGTAACCGCGCGTCTTTCCGGCCAGCACCTGCTGGGCCAGCAGCGCCTCGCGCCAGAGCGCGACAATGCCCATGCGGTCCAGGTAGCTGGGAGACAGGGACCAGAGGCGCATGCTCAGCGAGTCGCTTTCCGAGAGCGGCCCGGCCGCGGCGCGTCCCCCAGGTTCGTCTTGAGGAACTCGATGGTTCTCTCCCAGGCCGCTTCGGCCGCCGCCGGGTGAAACGCGTCGGCGCGGTTGCGCTCGAAAAACCAGTGGCCGGTTCCGGCGTAGGTGTGGAATGCGAACTCCCGGCCGGCCTTTTCCAGGCTGCGGCGCAGCCGGCCGATCCCGGCCGCGGACACATAGGGATCGGTCTCGGCGAAGTGCGCCAGAAAGGAACCGGGGCTTTGCGTGTAGTCGCCGTTGCGCGCCGCGTAGAAAGCCACGGTTGCCCCGATCGGCAATTCGGGGCGCTGGGAAAGCCACCAGGCCCAGTGCCCGCCCATGGAAAAGCCGACGACGGCGATCCGACCGGCGCGGACGGCCTCATGCGATGAAAGCTGCCGGATCATGCGCGTCAGGTACTTGTAGGCCGGCTCTTTGCGAGAAGCCGTCGCCGCGGCGCGCAGGCGCCGCGCGTCTTCAACCGTTTCGGCGACCTTGCCGTCGTAGAGGTCCGCCGCCAGTGCGACAAACCCTTCACCGGCCAGGCGCCGGCACAGATTCTTGAAAAACGAATTCAGCCCCCACCAGGAGTGGAGGACGAGCACGCCGGGCCCCCGGCCGGTTCGTGGTGTCTCCATGTGCTCGGTCATTGGCATGGTTCCTCGGTACCGCGTTCAGTCTCCCGCATCATAGGCGCTTCGCCGAAAAAATCAAATCCGCCCCTTCCCCCGCATGAGGCGTTCACGCCCGCGATTTTCCGTCCCGCATCTGACGGTGAGGAGGACGAAGAGAGTGACGGCCGTCAGCGGGAGCACGAAGGCCAGCATGGTCAGGCTGAAGGCCGGCAGGATGTCGTGCTGCAGCGCGGCCAGGATGAGATAGGCGGTGTACGCCAGGTAGTAGAGCAGAAACAGGGCGCCTTCCCAGCGGTTGATCGTGTGGCCCGTGAGAAATATCGGCAGGCAGGCGAAGGCCGCGGCGACCATGACGGGAAGATCGAAATGCCTCGCGGAGAGTGAAACGGCGACCCCGTCGGCGCCGACGACGGCCGCGACTCCGAGCACCGCGAGGATGTTGAAGATGTTGCTTCCCACCGCATTGGCGACGGCGATGTCCCGCTCCCCGCGCCAGGCCGCCAGGATCGAGGTGGCGATCTCGGGCAGGCTGGTGCCGAGGGCGAGGACGGTCAGGCCGATGATGAGATCGCTCACCCCGATGCTGCGGGCGATCCCGACGGCGCTCTCCAGGACCAGGTGGGCGCCGACCAGCAGGAGCGTGAGACCGCCTGCCAGGAAAATCAAGTCCCGGACCCGGTGGGGAGGTGTGACGAGCCTTCTCTTCCGGCGGGGCGGCTTGCCTTGGGCTCCGAAACGTTGCGCCGCCCGCACCTGAAGAAGGAGATAGCCCGCCAGGAGAAACAGCAGGGCGAGCCCGTCAAGCCGGCTGATGCGGTCGTCAAACCCCATGAACAGCACAAGGCAGCTCAGGGCGACCATGATGGGGACGTCCTGCCGGACCAGTCGGCGCTCGACCCGCAGCGGTGCGATGCAGGCCGAAACGCCCAGCACCAAGAGCACGTTCAGGATGTTGCTGCCGACGACGTTTCCCAGGCTGAGGTCCGCCCGGCCCGCCCACGCGGCCTTGGCGCTCACCACCATCTCGGGCGCGCTCGTACCGAAGGCGACGACCGTCAGCCCGACCACGACCGGCGAAATGCCGAACCCCAGGGCCAGCCTCGAGGAGCCGCGCACCAGGCCCTCGGCCCCGAGGATCAGGATCCCTAAACCGGCGCATAGTATCAGGACGGTTGATAGCATGGTTCGCGCCTGAGGCGGTCACTCCCCGCCGAACCCGCCGGGGAGACCCGCAAGGATCATTTCGGCCGCGGTGTACGGGTCGAGGGCACGGCACGCGAGGCGCTCACGGATGGCGGCAAGCTCGGGCGACTCCCGCAGCAGTTTTCCGGCGGCCAGGTCCAGGACCAGTTCGCGCAGGAAGGTGAGCTCGTTTCCGGCCAACCGCTCGGTCAGGCGCCCGCTCGCCGCAAGCTGCCGGCGGTGTTCGGCCAACACCCCCATCAACGCGCCGATGCCCTCGTTTTTCGATGCGACGGTCTTTACAACCGGCGGCCGCCACTCGCCGCCGCGGGTGCCTCTGAGGCTGACGATGCCCTCCAGGGTGAGCGCCAGCTCGTCGGCGCCGGGCAGATCGGCCTTGTTGACGATGAATACATCGGCGATCTCCAGCAGCCCGGCCTTCATGGCCTGGACCTCGTCGCCCATGCCGGGAACGCTCACCACCGCCGTGGCGTGCACGCAGCCGGCTACGTCGACCTCACCCTGCCCCACCCCGGCCGTCTCGATCAGGATGACCTCGTAGCCCATGGCATCCATCACCAGGGCCGCCTCCCGGGTGGCGCGGCTCAGCCCGCCGCGGTGCCCGCGGGCGGCCATGGAGCGGATGAAGACCCCGGGGTCGGTTTCGTGCCGCTGCATGCGGATGCGATCTCCCAGCAGCGCCCCGCCGGTGTAGGGGCTCGACGGGTCGACCGCCACCACCCCCACCCGCCGGCCGCGGCCGCGCAAGTAACCGACCATGGCCGACACCAGCGTCGACTTGCCGGCGCCGGCCGGGCCGGTGACACCGATCACAAACGCCCGGCCGGTGTGCGGGTAGAGCGTTTTCAGCATCGCGACCCCGCGCGGGTCCGCGGCCTCGAGCAGGCTGATCAGCCGGGCGCCCGCGAGCTGGTTGCCCGCGAGGATTTTTTCGATCTCTTCCACGAACCGCTCCCCCGCCACCGCTCATGGCCGCCTTCACCGGCCGCCGCGCCGCCTGGAAATTGCCCCCCCTTTTTCTTCCACCTGCATGGCGCGGGCAGTGTGGGAGGAAAAGCCACGACGCCATGCCGTTTCCGTGCCCTTTGCGTTTTAATCCTTCAGCCTTCAGTCTCCAGCCTCAGCCTTCAGCCTGATTCCCGGCGAGTGGCCCGTCGACGCCTCAGACCGGGTCCTCCAGTGCGCGAAGGCCGGCTCCGCCCCGGAGGTAATCCGGGCGAACAGCTCGGCATAGCGGCGCTCCACCGGACCGGGCACGGCAGGCAGCTCGCGGCCTTCGATGCGACGCACGGGCATCACCTTGAAGGGGGTGTTCGTAAAGAAAATCTCCTCGGCCTCGAAGAGCAGCTCCGGGCGCAGGCGGCCCTGGACGGTCTCCAGGCCGAGAAAGCCGGCCGCCTCCAGGATGGAGCGGCGGGTGATGCTGTCGAGCACGGTTCCCAGCGAGGGCGTCAGCAGCCGGCCGCTTTTCACCAGGAAGACGGATTCGGTGGCCCCCTCGGCGATGAACCCCTGGCTGTCCAGCATGAGGGCGTCCTCGAAGCCCCTTTTGCGGGCTTCCAGACGGGCGACCATCCCGTTCAGGTAGTTGGCGGCCGCCTTGGCCTCGATCGGCACGCACTGGGGGTCGAGCTTGCGCCAGCGGGAGATCCCGGCCGTGGTCCCGCGCTCGAAATCGAACGCGAGCCCTGCCACCATGTCCTGGGCCGGGTCCAAGGCGAAGACGGCGATGCTCAGGGCCTCCTCCGGCGGCATGACATCGAGCGCGACCTGGGGGTAGAACCCGACGACCTTGACGATCCCGCTTCGCAGCCGGTTGCGGCGCACGCACTCGGCGACGGCCTCGCACAGGGGTCTCGCCGTGAGCGGCAGCCGCATCTCGAGAAGCTCGGCGGATCGGATCAGACGCGCGACATGGTCCTCGAGCCGGAACACCGCCGGGCCGGCCGGGGTCTCGTAGAAACTGATGACCTCGAAAATCGTCGAGCCGCGCGCGAAGCCGTGGCTCATCATGTGCACCGTGGCATCCGACCACGCCACGAACTCCCCGTCCCGGTACACCACCCGCTCATCCAACATGATCGTTCTCCTTATGGTTGATCCCTCAGCCTTCCTTTTGTCTTCCGCCTTCGATTCCGTTCCACCCTCCGCCTTCAGCCTTCCGACTTCCGACTTCCGAATTCCATTCAAGGACTCATCCCGAACCGCAGCCATTTGAATCGGTTCTGGGTTTCGGCGGAAATGTTCCGGCCGATGCGCCCCATGAAGATGTTCTCCGGCTTCAGGCAGATGTTCGGGTCGTTGGTCTGGTATTCCTGAAAACCGAAAGGCTCGAACAACCGTTCCATCATCCGGCGGTACTCCTGGGCCGTCATGTGGTTGCCGTCGAGGTCCCAAGTCCATGAATATCCGACAAAATAAGCGATCTTCGCCTCGATCCGGGGGTGGGCCATCATCATTTGAACGAGCCCGCCGGCGATCTTGTGCGCCCGCCAACTCCGGCAGACCTCGATGGCGTGGATCTCCATCATGATGTCCGGGGTCAGCTGCGCCCAGCGCTCGTCCGGGTCCGGGTACGCCAGCACCCCGAAGCCCACGATGTGCGTGCGGTCGGCCAGGGCCAGCACGACGTTGGCTTCCGGCTGCAGGGCCTTTTCCTCGAGGCTCTCGCGCCGGGTGTAGAGCGACCGGTAGTGGGCGTGGGTCCCGAACTGCGGGTCGAAATCCAGGGCACGGATCTCAGCGGCGCTGCAGAACGAGCGCACCCTCAGCTCACCCTTCGCGGTCGTGACAAGAATCTCGTGTTGCGGGTAGCTGGCCATGGCCGCTCGTGTCAGAAATCGCCCCAGTCCTTGTGCAGACGCTTGGTCATGATCATCAGGTCATGCAGCCGCCCCTGCGGGTCGATGACGAAGTCCTCGAGGACGGCCTTCTTGAAGAAGTCGAGCTTGAAGGCGGTTTCGATGGCGGTGTCCTCGATGCCCACCACGAAGTCCGCCCTCAGCTCCCGCAGCCCCTTGTCCATGGCGAGGTGGATGAGATCGAGCAGCATCCAGCTGCCCAGCCGCTTGCTGCGGAAGTCCGGCCGGACGATGATGCGCAGCCGCCCCTGGTGGTGGTAGCACCCGTACCCGCGCAGGTGGAGCCGGGCGTGGGCGACGATGCTCGGCCCGCAGACCGCGACGATCGAAAAAACCGTCCGCCTTGTTTTCGATCCAGCCGCGGATGACGGCAGGGTCCATGACGTCGTAGCGCATGTACCAGCGGTCCTCCTCGGGGATCTCGGTGTAAAACCGTCTGAGCAGGTCCTCGTCGGCGGCTTCAAGCGGGCGAATGAGCGCCTCGCTGCAATCCTTGAGCACGACTTCCTTGGGGTATTTCACCAGGCTGGCCCTCCTTGTGAAAACATAAATGGTTTCCGTGGAAAGGCGTGAACTGACCGGTCACATACCCCCCGTCCGCAGGCAGTGTCAAGGGCATTCCCGTATAAGGACCACCGGCGGCGCACGCGCCTCGCCGCATCATCCGCTTTTTTGGATCGGGCCCGTGCCGGCGGCCATTTTTCTCTTGACTCACGAAGCGTGTAGCTAATATATAGCTATAAAATGAATAAATCGCATTTTGTGGACTCGGAAAGCCCTGGCCGATTACAACCTTCCGAAAACAAATAATTTTCACCAAAGGAGAATGGGATGAGCGATCTGAGCTGGTTGCCGAGAGAGTCCGGTTTGAAGGATCACTACCTGTGGGGTGACGAACATTTCTCCGACAAGGCCCCCGGTGTGATTTTCGAAAAAAAACCCGTCGTCGACCCCGGCGGCAAACCGGTCCAGGGTCTCCACTCCGCCTGGATCACCCTGAACAACCCCGCCCAGTACAACTCCTACACCACGGAAATGGTCAAGGGCGTCATCGCCGGGTTCCAACGCGCCTCGGCCGACCCCTCCGTCGTGGCCGCGGTGTTCACCGCCGCCGGGGACAGGGCCTTCTGCACCGGCGGCAACACCAAGGAGTACGCCGAATACTATTCCGGCCGGCCGAACGAGTACGGCCAGTACATGGACCTCTTCAACGCCATGGTGGACGCCATCCTCGGCTGCAAGAAGCCGACGCTTTGCCGGGTGAACGGCATGCGCGTCGCCGGCGGCCAGGAGATCGGCATGGCCTGCGACACGACGCTGTCGAGCGACCTCGCCATCTACGGCCAGGCCGGCCCGCGGCACGGCTCCGCGCCCGACGGCGGCAGCACGGACTTTCTGCCGTGGATGCTCCCCATGGAGCTGGCCATGTGGAACTGCGTTTCCTGCGAGCTGTGGAGCGCCTACAAAATGAAGCGCCTGGGGCTGATCTCCAAGTGCGTGCCCGTCATCCAGGAGAACGGCAAGTGGGTGCGCAACCCGGCCATCGTCACCGACACCTACCTCGAGGACGGGGAGATCGTCTACGGCGAGTTCAAGACCGGCGAGGCCGCCAAGAGCGCCCGGGACTACGTCCAGAAAGCCAAGACGGACTTCTCCCTGCTCGACGCCGAGCTGAACAAGATCATCTGGACCTTCACCAACCTCTTCCCGGGGTGCCTGATCAAGAGCGTCGAGGGCATCCGTCTCAAGAAGAAGTTCTTCTGGGACCAGGCCAAGGTCATCAACCGCCACTGGCTGGCCGTCAACATGAACTACGAGGCCTACCTCGGCTTCAACGCCTTCAACACCAAGAAGATCACCGGCCGGGACGTGGTCGACTTCATCGAGTACCGCCGCCGCCAGGCCCAGGGGGACGCCTTCGACGTGGAGTACATGGCCGCCGTGCTGGCAAAGCCGCAGAAGTGATCGGTCGACGGGAGCGGCGGGTCGCGGCCGGGCGGGACACCCGGTCCGCTTCGGCCGATTGCCCTCACCCAACCAAACTTGCGACAGGACTTGGAGGACAAATGCTTCTAGAAGGTAAGAACGCCTTGGTCACCGGCGGTTCCCAGGGCATCGGGGCGGCCATTTCCCTCGAGCTCGCCCGCGAGGGCGCCAACATCTGTCTGACCTACCGCAAGCACGAGGCCGAAGCGCGGCGAATACGAGGCGCAGATCCGCGCGATGGGCCGCAAGGCCCTGGCCGTCCAGTGCGACATCGCCTCTTTCGCGGATGCGGAACGCGTGGTCCAGGCGGCCGCCAAGGAGTTCGGCAGCCTGCACATCCTGGTCAACAACGCCGGGATGAACTGGGACGGGGTGAGCTGGAAGATGAGCGAAGAGCAGTGGGACCGCGTGCTCGAGGTGAACCTCAAGGGCTATTTCAATTTCACGCGCCACACCGCTCCTCTGCTCAAGGAGCAGAAATACGGGCGAATCATCAACATCACTTCCATCAACGGGATGCGCGGCAAATTCGGCCAGACCAACTACTCCGCCTCCAAGGCCGGCATCATCGGGTTCACCAAGGCGCTGGCCAAGGAGCTCGGCGCCTTCGGGGTGTGCGTCAACGCCGTGGCCCCGGGCCTGATCGAGACGGCCATGCTCAAGGAATCCGACGCGCGCGACAAGATCGTCGACCTCGCCATGGGCGAGAGCGTGCTCAAGCGGGTCGGGCAGGCCGAGGACCTGGCCTACCTCGTCTCCTTCCTGGCCTCCGACAAGGCCTGCCACATCACGGGCGAGGTGATCAAGGTGGACGGGGGGCAGTATATTTAAGCGCTGCGCGCTCGTTTTAGGTGTTAAGTTTTAAGTTTAAAGACTAAGGTAAAACCCTGTACACGTAAGTTCGGAGGAATTGCCATGGGAAAAGTAGCCATCATCGGCGTCGGGCAGAGCGCGTTCGTGCGCAGCTACCCCGGCTCGGTCCGTGAGCTGGCGTTCGAAGGGTTCAGGGACGCGATGCGCGATGCGCAGGTCACGAGCAAGGACATCGACGCCTCCGTCGTCTGCTCGGCGCCGGAGTACGACAAGCAACGGTCCCCGGCGGGGGTCTTCGCCGAGTATCTCGGCCTCAACCCCCAGCCGACCTTCTACGTCGAAAGCCTGTGCTCGTCGAGCAGCATGGGCCTCAGGCTGGCCTATTCCCTGGTCAAATCGGGCCTGCACGATGTGGTGGCGGTCATCGGGTTTCAGAAGATGTCCGAAATCTCATCCGCCGAGATCCCAGGAACGCATGGGCCGCGGCGCCGACATCCAGTGGGAAAGCCCCTTCGGGACCATGATGCCCGCCTACTACGCCATGTACGCCCGGGCCCACATGGCCGCGCTACGGCACCACCCTCGAGGACCTCGCCCTGATCCGGGTCAAAGCCGCCACCTACGGCCAGCTCAACGACAAGGCGGTCTACCGCAAGCCGGTGACCTGGAAATCCTCGGCAACCCCGAGGACCGCATGGCCGGCCCGGTGGCGAGCCCCCTGCGGGTCGGCGACTGCTGCGCCAATGCCGACGGCAGCTCCTGCGTCATCGTCGCCAGCGAGGAGAAGGCCAAGGCCTTGTGCAAGAAGCCGGTCTGGATTTTGGGGCTCGGGGCCGCCACCACCAGCGTCAATCTGGCCGGCCGCGACGTGTTCACCGGGCTCACCGTGGCGCGCGAGGCCGCGCGGCAGGCCTACCGGATGGCCGGGATCGGCCCCAAGGACGTCGACGTGGCCGAAGTCCACGACTGCTTCACCATCGCCGAAATGATGGCCTACGAGGACCTCGGCTTTGCCGAGCCCGGCCAGGGCAAGGAGCTGATCCGCGCCAAGGAGACCTACAAGGAGGGCTCGATCCCGGTCAACGTGGACGGAGGGCTGCTGTCCAAGGGACACCCCATCGGCGCCACCGGCGGCAGCCAGATCCGCACCGTCGTGCTGCAGCTGAGGGACGAGGCCGGCGAGATCCAGGTCAAGGACCCGCAAATCGGTCTGGTGCACAATATCGGCGGGGTCGGTCTTTACGGCAATGTCACCATCCTCGGTCGGTGAAACTGGCCCGCGGGCCGGGTCCACCGAGGTCGAGGCGGCCAAGGAGAAACGCAATGGCAGAAAAGAAAGACAGCGACGATCGCTTCAAGAAATTCGGGACGGTGAGCTTCACCGCGCTCACCAAGACCAACGACTTCGTCGACCATCTCGAAAAGGGCAAGGTCATCGGCACCCGCTGCAAGGACTGCGGGATGCACTTCTTCCCCCCGCGCGCAGACTGCTTCAAGTGCCTGACAAGCAACATGGAGTGGTTCGACGTCGCGGGCACGGGCAAGCTCGTGAGCTTCAGCAAGCTGGAGTACGGACCGATGGGCTTTCAGGACGATGTGCCCTACTGCATCGCTCTTCTCGACTATGGGCCCTACAAGGTGTTCGGCCGCATCGCCAAGGAGGTGCCCGAAAACGAGGTCAGCGTCGGCATGCCGATGAAGACGCGGGTCAACACGCTCCCGAACGGCCAGCTGAACTACGTCTTCGAGAAGGCATAGTTCTCGGGCCCGGACCCGGACCCGAAAACCAAGTTCACCAAAAACCTCTTCAGCATGAAGGTGGGACAGATGGCAGAGCTCAAGTTCGTCAAACTGGAAAAGGCGGCCGGGGTGGCCCGCATCACCTTGGCGCGGCCCAAACACAACGTGTTCAACATCGAGATGATGGAGGAGCTCAACGCCGAGCTCGAAAAGCTCAAGGCCGACGCGGATCTCAAGTGCGTGGTGGTCGGCGGCGAGGGGTCCAGCTGGTGCGCGGGGGTGGAGGTCGCGGACCACAAGCCGGAGCAGGTCGACGCCATGATCGCGACCTTCAACCGCATGCTCGAGCTGATCGAAGGCCAACAGGTTCCCACCATCGCCGCGGTCCACGGGGCCTGTCTCGGCGGCGGCATGGAAGCCGCCATCGCCTGCGACATCATCGTCGCCGCCCAATCGGCGGCCTTCGGCCAGCCGGAAATCAAGCTGGGCTTTTTCCCGCCCTATGCCGCGATCCGGCTGCCCAGGCTCATCGGCCCGGCCAAGGCGATCGAGATCTGCACCACCGGCAAGCGCTACAGCGCCGAGGAAGCCAAGGCCATGGGGATGATCGGCCACTGCGTGGAGGACGGCCAATTGTCCGAGACCGTCGAGAAACTGGTCAAGGAGATCACCTACAGCAGCCCGCTCATTATCCGGCTGAACAAGCAGGCCGTCAAACGTCATCTCGGGCTCTCCCCGGCCGAGGCGCTCAGCGGGGTCAGCGATCTCTTCCTCAACACCCTCATGAAGACCGAGGACACCCTGGAGGGGATCGCCAGCTTCGAGGAGAAGCGCCGTCCGGTGTGGAAGAACAAGTAAACGGGCCAACGGGTTCGCGGCGGACGGGCCGACGGGCGACCGGCCGACAACTCAGTTTATCCGGCATCCAGTATCCGGTATCTGTTCCCTGAAGGAGGCATGATGTCCCAAATCAGCAAGATCGGCGTCATCGGCGCGGGCAACATGGGCAGCGGGATCGTCCAGAAGATCGCCCAGGAAGGCATCCCGGTGGTCATGGTGGACCTCAAGGACGAGTTCGTGCAGCGCGGCCTTGAGAACATCGAACGGCTGCTGGCCGAAGGGGTCGAGCGCCGGATCTTCAAGCCCGAGCAGGTCAAGGAGATCCTCGCCCGCATCCAGGGCAGCGCGGATTTCAACGCGGTGGCCGACGCCGACCTCGTGATCGAGGCCGTCTTCGAGGACAAACAGGTCAAGACCGACCTCTTCAGAAACTCGACGCGATCTGCTCCCCCAAGACGATCCTGGCCACGAACACCTCCAGCTTCTTCGTCGCGGAATTCGCGGACAAGACCTCCCGGCCCGACCGTTTCGTCGGCCTGCACTATTTCTATCCACCCGGCCAAGAACCGGCTGCTCGAGGTGATCCCGCACGCGAAGACCAGCGCGGAGACCCTGGAAAAATCACTGCTGGCGGCCAAGCTGCACGGAAAGACCGCCATCGTGGTCAAGGACGCCCCCGGCTTTGCGGTCAATCGCTTCTTCGTCCCCTTCCTCAACGAGGCCGCCCGCATGCTCGATGAGGGGCTCGCCAACATCCCGACCATCGAGGAGGCGGCCAAGCGGGCCTTCAAGATCGGCATGGGGCCTTTCGAGCTGATGAACGTCACCGGCATCCCCATCGCGGTCCACGCCTCCACGACCCTGGGCAACGAGCTCGGCGCCTTCTACGCCACGGCACCGGCCCTGAAGGCCCAGATGGAGAAGAAACAAAACTGGGACCTTGCGGGATCCGCCGACGAAGGCAAGATCCCGGCCGCCGTCGATCGCTTCTACGGGGTCTGCCTGGGGGTGGCGGCGGCCCTGGTCGACGAGGGGGTGGCCACGATCGAAGACACCGACCGCGGGGCCAAGATCGGGCTGCGCTGGGTGATGGGACCCTTCGAGATCATGAACAAGATCGGCATCGAGCGGACCTTCACGGCGGTCGAGTCCATCTGCCGCAAGTACCCGGACTTCAAGATGCCGTCCGTCCTCGCCCGGCAGTACAAGCTCGGCCGGCCGTTCGAGTTCAACTTCGTGGACCTTGAAGTCGAAGGACGGCATTGCGCGGATCACCTTGAACCGCCCGGAGGCCATGAACGCCCTCAACCCGACGGTGGTGGCCCAGCTCGAGCGCCGCTTCACGACGGCCGAGAACGACCCGGCCGTCAAGGCGATCCTCTTCGAGGGGGCCGGCAAGGCCTTTGTGGCCGGGGCCGACATCCGCTATTTCGTCGAGAAGATCAAGGCCGACCGGGTCAAGGACATCGTCGACTTCACGCGCAAGGGGCACGAGCTTCTGCTGCGGATCGAAAATTCCCCGAAACTCACCATCGCCCTGCTCGACGGCCTGTCCTTGGGCGGCGGCAGCGAGCTGGCCCTGGCCTGCCAGGCGATCGTGGCCACCGCGGCCGGATCGATGGCATTCCCCGAGACGGGCATCGGCATCTACCCGGGACTCGGCGGCATGCTGCGCATGGCGCGCCAGGTCGGCCCGGAGCTGGCCAAGTACTTCGTCTTCACCGGCGCCGCCCTCAGCGCGGCCGACGCCCAGGCCCTCGGCATCGTCACCCGGCTGGTGGAGCCGGCGGAGGTGGAGGCCGCGGTGCGCACGCTGGCGGCCGAGGGCAAACCCGACAAGAACCGCCGGCGGGAAATCGCCGCCAAGTTCAAGCCGCTCGCCGCCCTGTTCGGTGCCGGCCAGGTCGCGGCCTGGCTCGAGGGCCGGACGCCCGCCGAGACGCCCGCCGAGCTTGGCGCGAAAATCGCCAAGACCCTTGGATTCAAAGCGCCCCTGGCCCTCAAAATCGCCGACGAGATCATCGACCGGCAGATGGGCCGGCCCATGCCCGAGGCGGTCGAAATAGAGCTTGCGCGGCTGCCGGAGATCTTCTCCACCAAGGACGCGCTCGAGGGGCTTGCGACGGTCGGCCGCGGACGGCCGCAGTACACGGGCAGATAGGCCCATGACACGCGCGGAAGACCTGGCGTCCCAGGGCTGGAAGAAGCAGGCCGTGACCGACGAGCCGCGGCTCTCCGAGATGGTGGCGATGTACGTGGAGATCGGCATGGAAGTGCTGCTCGAGCCGTTCGACCCCAAGGAGGAAAGGGGCTGCCACGGCGTGCCTGGCCGCTTACCCGGGTCTTTACAAGACCATTTACACACGCAAAAGGGAGGAATCGTCATGAGCATGATATCCTGGCAGATGGTCGACCCGAAGAAACCGCTGCAACGCGTTGAGTCCCCGCTGCCGGAGCCGGCCAAGGGCGAGGTCCGCCTGAAGGTGGTCGGCTGCGGGGTCTGTCACACCGATCTCGGCTTCTACTACGACGGCGTGCGCATCAAGTCGTCGCTGCCGCTGACGCTCGGCCACGAGATCAGCGGCATGGTCGAAGCCGCCGGCCCCGGCGCTGAGCGCTGGCAGGATAAGGCCGTCCTGGTCCCGGCGGTCATGACCTGCGGCGAATGCGATGTGTGCAGGCGCGACTTCGGCAATATCTGCGCCGCGCAGAAGATGCCGGGCAACGACATCCAGGGCGGGTTCGCCACCCACATCGTCGTGCCCGCGGCCCAGCTCTGCGAGGTGCCGCTCGACGCGGACGGCAAACCCGCCGGCGACTCCGGGGTGAGTCTCGCCGAGCTCTCGGTGGTGGCCGACGCCTTCACCACGCCCTACCAGGCGACGCTCGAGTCCGGGCTTACGGCCGAGGACACCGCCATCTTCGTCGGTGTTGGCGGCGTCGGCGGCTTCGGCGCCCAGATCGCGAAATCCAACGGCGCCTGGTGATCGCGATCGATGTCGACCCGACGAAGCTCGCCGTCATCGCGCCCTACGTGGACAAAACCTTCAACGCGGCCGAGATGCCGTTCAAGGACCTGCGCAAGTCGGTCTCCGATTTCGTCAAGGAAAAGGGCCGGCGCCGCACCGAGTGGAAGATTTTCGAGACTTCCGGCACGGCCGCCGGGCAGAAAACGGCCTTTGGCCTGCTGACTTTCGGCGCCTCGCTCTCGGTGGTCGGCTTCACCATGGCCACGGTCGACATGCGGCTTTCGAACCTGATGGCCTTCAATGCCACCGCGCGCGGCAACTGGGGCTGCCTGCCCGGACACTACCCGGGGGCCCTGGAGCTGGTGCTCTCGGGCAAGGTCAAACTGGGTCCGTTCGTGAAGAAATTTCCTCTGGATCAGATCAACGAAGTGTTCGAAATGGTGCACAGCCGCAAGATCCAGGAACGGCCAATGCTGGTGCCGTGAGGGGCCGCGGCCCATCGCGACAATTAAATTCAATTTTGAAGCCCTCGACCGGACCAAGGACTCAGGAAGCCGAGGGCCGCAAACAGGGAATGAACGAGGACACCATCATGCACAAGCTCCTGACCGACAAGCCCAGGCGAAAAGATGCTCATGCTGGGCAACGAAGCCATCGCCCGCGGCGCCATCGAAGCCGGCGTCGCATTCGCCACCACCTATCCCGGCACCCCCTCTTCGGAGATATCCCTGAATTTCTTTCCAGATGTCCCAGGAGAGCGACCTGTACTTCGAGTACAGCACCAACGAGAAAGTGGCCATGGAGGTCGCCGCGGCAGCCACTGCCTGCGGGGTGCGCAGCATGGCCATCATGAAACACGTCGGCGTCAATGTGGCCGCCGACACCCTGATGACCTTGGCCTATGTCGGCGTGAAGGGCGGGATGGTGATCCTGACCGCCGACGACCCCTTCATGTTCTCCAGCCAGAACGAGCAGGACAACCGCTACTATGGGAGACTATCCGGTCTGCCGATGCTCGAGCCCTCTTCGGTGGAAGAGGCCAAGGAGATCGTCGGCTATGCCTTCGACCTCTCCGAAAAGCTCCAGGAACCGGTTTTGCTGCGCACCACGACCCGCATCAACCATTCGACCGGGGTCGTCACCTTCGCGAGATCCGCCCGCGGGAGACCAAGGGGAGCTTCACCAAGGACCCCATGAACCTGGTGACGGTGCCGGCGGTTTCTCGCAAGCTGCACGTCAAACTGCTGGAGAACTTCGAGGCCGCCAGGGAGATTTCGGAGACATCCCCCTACAACAAGTCGAAGGCACGGGCCATTGGGGGATGATCTGCAACGGGGTCAGCTACCTCTACGTCCAGGACGCCGTGCGTGAGCTGGGGATCGCGGACAAGGTGCGCCTCCTGCGCATCGGCTTCTCGCACCCCCTGCCGACCCGGATGATCCAGGGTTTCCTCAAGGACTGCGAGAAGGTGCTGGTGGTCGAAGAAGGCGAGCCCATCATCGAGGAGTCGGTCAAGGCCTTTGCCCAGGAAGACGGGCTGACGCTTCCCATCCGGGGCAAGGCGCCGGAGCTCTTCTCGCGCCTCTACGAGTTCGACCCGGCCCAGGTCCGCAAAACCATCGCCGCTTACTTCGGGGTCACCTACACGCCCCCGGCCAAGGTCGACCTCTCAGACGTGCCGCCGATCCCCCAGCGACCGCCCACACTCTGCGCCGGCTGCTCCCACCGGGCCACCTTCTACGAGGTCCGCAAGGCCGCCGAGGGGCTGAACCTCGAGACCGTCTACCCGACCGACATCGGCTGCTACACCCTGGGGGTCCTGCCGCCGCTGTCCATGGCGGATTACCTGCTCTGCATGGGCTCCTCGGTCGGGACCGTCTGGGGGTTCTCCAGGTCCTGCGACCAGAAGGTGATCTCCTTTATCGGCGACTCGACCTTCTTTCACTCCGGCATCTCCGGGCTGGTCAACGCCGTCTTCAACAACCACAACTTCACCCTGGTCATCCTGGACAACGGCACCACCGCCATGACCGGCCATCAGCCCAACCCGGGGGTCGACATGGAGCAACTGAAACTGCCGGGCTACGGCCGGGTGTCCATCGAGACGGTGGTCCGGGCCATCGGGGTGCCCCACGTGACGGTCATCAAGCCCTACAAGGTCAAAAAGAGCATCGAGAGCATCAAGGAGGCGCTCAATTTCAAGGGGGTTTCGGTGATCATCTCCGAGGAGATGTGCGCGCTCTATGCCACCAGCTTGAAACTGCCGCAGCGCAAACCGTTCCACGTCAGCGACAAGTGCAAGAACCACCGCAACTGCATGGACGATCTGGCCTGCCCGGCCTTCTACATCTGGAAGGACCGGGTCCAGATCGATGCGAACCTGTGCACCGGCTGCGCCCTCTGCGCCCAGATCTGCCCGGAGAATGCGATCCTGCCGGTCAAGGACAAGGAGCCGACAATAGCCGCGGCCACCGTTATTGTTTTTCTGTTTTTGACTTCAAACTTAACTCTTATAAACTTAAAACTATTCAATTTAGGATCTCTCATGGAAACCAAACGACTGGTTATCGTGGCGGTCGGCGGACAGGGCAACCTGCTGGCCTCCAGGCGTTCTGGGCGAAGCGGCCCTGCTGGCGGGGATCCCGATGCAGATGAGCGAAATTCACGGCATGGCCCAGCGCGGCGGGGTGGTGGAATCCGCCCTGGTCTTCGGCGACGCCGCCAGCAACCATCATCTCCGACGGCGAGGCCGACCTCCTGGTGGGCTTCGAGCCGGCCGAGACCTTGCGCGCCTTGAACAAGTGCAACTCGGACACGGTGGTGATCACCAACCTCGCCCCGCTGATGCCCTTTACCGTCAACATCGGCATGGGGGTCTACCCGGACCTGGGAAAGCTCCAGGACCTGATCCGCGCCAAGGTCTCCCGGCTGATCGCCTTCAACGCGGCCACCCTGGCCAAGGAGGCCGGCAACGTCCTGTCGGTCAACATGGTTCTTCTGGGGGCCTTGATCCAGACCGGCGTTCTGCCGCTGAGCCGTGACACGTCAAGGAGGCCATGCGCCGCAAGACCAAGCAGGCGTTTCTCGACACCAACCTGAAAGCGTTCGGACTGGGATACTCGGCCGCTCAAGGCGCGTGATCGGGCAGTGGCCGCCCGCGGCGCCTTGGCGGAGGGCGGCCAACAATCTCATCAGCGATCCTAAACAGGGAAGGACAGCAGAACATGGCGACCAAACCGCGCGAAGTCAAAAAGGAGTCAAATAAGTACTGGGACGAGAAGTTCGAGACCATGCCGGTGGCGGACCTGCAGAAGTTTCAGCTGCAAAAGCTCAAAGAGACCGTGGCCTGGGCCTATGAGCGCATCCCGTTCTATCGCAAGAAACTCGATGAGACAGGGATCAAGCCGACAGCCATCAAGGGGCTTGAGGACATCGCCAAGCTGCCCTTCACCGTCAAGAACGACCTGCGCGACAACTACCCCTTCGGCCTGTGCGCGGTGCCCATGAAGGATGTCGTGCGGGTGCACGCCTCTTCGGGCACGACCGGCAAACCGATCACCGGCCCCTACACGGCCGAGGACCTCGAGGAGTGGACCGAGTGCATGGCGCGCAACCTCTGGGCGGCCGGTGTCCGCCCCGACGACATCGCCCAGAACGCCTACGGCCACGGGCTCTTCACCGGCGGCCTGGGGTTCCACCAGGGCGCTTTCCCGGCTCGGCTGCGCCGTCGTCCCCACCAGCTCGGGGCTGACCGAGCGCCAGATCACCTTGATGAAGGACTTCGGCACCACGGTCCTGTTCTCGACGCCGTCCTACGCGTTGACCATCGCCGAGCGGGCGGAGGAGCTGAAGGTCGACCTGAAGGCCCTGCCGCTCAGGGTCGGGGTGTTCGGGGCCGAGCCCTGGTCCACCGCGATGCGCGAGGAGATCGAGGAGCGCATGGGGATCAAGGCCCAGGAGGCCTACGGCCTGACCGAGCTGAGCGGCCCCGGGGTGGGCTTCGACTGCGTGGCCCAGGACGGGATCCACATCAACGAGGATCATTTCCTGGCGGAGATCGTCGACCCGCAGACCTTGGAGCCGCTGCCCCTGGGCGAAAAGGGCGAGCTCGTGTTCACCTCCCTGCAGCGCCGCGCCATGCCGATGATCCGCTACCGCACCAAAGACATCACCCGGCTGCGCCGCGAGAAGTGTCGCTGCGGCCGCACCTTCATCAAGATGGACAAGATCTTCGGCCGCTCCGACGACATGCTGATCATCAGCGGGGTCAACGTCTTCCCCTCGCAGATCGAGTCCCTGCTGCTCGAGATCGACGAGGTCGAGCCCCAATACCGCCTGGTGGTGCGCAAGAAGGGCTACCTGGACCAGCTCACGATCCAGGTGGAGGGCAAGAAGGAGATCTACGAGACCGGCCCGGAGAAGCGCCTCGAGGTCGCCGCCAAGGTCTCCGCCCACATCAAAGGCAACATGGGCATCGGGGTCGATGTCGAGCTCGTGGAATCCAAGTTCATCACCCGCAGCGAGGGCAAGGCCCTGCGGGTGGTCGACGAGCGGCCCAAGCACCTGCGGTAGAAGGGCAGGCTGAAGACTGAAGGCCGAAGGCTGGCAGCTGAGAGGCAGTGCGCCACACGACTCCGAACTGTGGGGCATCTTCGGCCGACTCTCTCCGCTTGAACTCCCCTCCCCTTGGGGGGCATAGTCAAGGCAGGCGGTGTCCCGATACGGGGCATGACCATGAAGAATCCATGAATCCAGCCGCGCGACGCGGTTGACGACCAGCCCAAACCCGGGCCCGGAGGTCGCATGACACAAACAGCCGATTTCAAGCCCCGTCGGTTTGCCGTGATCGGAGCCGGCCCGGTCGGCAGCATCGTGGCGGCCTTTCTCGCCCGAGGCGGCCACGACGTGACGCTGTGCGATGTCGTCCCGGAGCTGCTCACACCGGCCCTCGATCCCGGGATCCGGCTCGAGGGGGCCGAGAATTTCCAGCAGAAGGTGACACGCACCTGCCAGTCCGTCGATGACCTGGCGGAGTTCGCGCCGGAGGTGATCTTCGTCACGGTCAAGGCCAACGCACTGCCGCTGATCGCCTCGGCCATCGAGGGGTTCTGGCATGAAGGCATGCTTCTCGTCAGCTGGCAGAACGGCATCGACACGGAGCTCGAGCTGGCCAAGACCCTGGGTCGCGGGCCGGTCCTGCGCGCGGTGGTCAACTACGGGTGCGGGCTGGTCGCGCCCGGCCACGTCCGCATCCCCTTCCACCACCCGCCGCACTACCTCCAGGAGCTCGACCCGCAGGCCAAAGACGCCGCGCAGGGCATCGCACGGGTCCTGTCCGAGTGCGGACTGCACGACCGAGCACAGCGCCCAGATCGTCTCCATGGTCTGGCGCAAGACCGTGATGAACGCCTCCATGAACCCGGTCTGCGCGCTGACGGGGTTGACCATGTCGCGCGCCATGAGCGACCCCATCGTGCACCAGATCGTGGATTCCCTGGTGAAGGAGTGCATCCAGGTGGCCCGGGCCAATGAAATCAGCCTGGGCTGGGACTACTATGTGCACGCCATGGACTACATGCGCAATGCCGGCGACCACAAGCCCTCCATGCTGATGGACGTCGAGGCCGGCCGGCGCACCGAGATCGACTTCATCAACGGCAAGTTCGTGGAGTACGGTCGGCGGGTGGGGCTGGACACGCCTTTCAACCGGACGATGAGCGCGCTGGTGAAGGGACTTGAATCGAGCATTGCGCTGCGCAAGTCCCGCTGAGGCCTTCGCCGCAGGAAACGAGACCCATGCGATCAGGACCCATATACGTCGGAACCGATGTCGGCGCATCGCGCACCAAGGTGGCGCTGATCGACGCCGAGCGCCGCCTGATCGGCTTCGCGGTGGAGAAATCGGGCACCGATTTCACGGCCACGGCCGAGGCGTGCCTGGCGCAGGCGCTCCGGATGTCCGGGGATGGCCGGGAAGCCATCGCCAATGCCGTCTCCACCGGCTACGGCCGCAAAAACGTCCCCTACGCGACGGACACACGCACGGAGATCGGCTGCCACGCCAGCGGCTGTTACCTCTATTTCCCGCAGGCGATCACCATCATCGACATCGGCGGCCAGGACAACAAGGTCATCAAACTGGATGCGGCCGGCCGCCGCACGAGCTTCAAGATGAACCGCAAGTGCGCCGCCGGCACCGGGGCGTTTCTGGAGGAGATGTCCGCGCGTCTCGACATCCCGCTCGAGCGCATGAACGATCTGGCGGCCCGCTCGACCGACATGGTCAAGCTCGGCAGTTTCTGCACGGTTTTTTCGGCCACCGAAGTGCTGGAGAACATCCGCCACGGCAAGCGGATCGAGGACATCGTCAAGGGGGTCTTCTTCTCGGTCGTCCGGCGGGTGATCGAGATGGACGCGCTGACCGAGCACGTGGTCATGACCGGCGGGGTGGTGGCCCACAACCCCTACCTGGTCGCGATGATGGAGGAGCAGATCGGCCGCAGCGTCCTGGTGCCGGAAAAACCCCAGCTGACCGGTGCCATCGGCGCGGCGCTGTATGCCATGGAAAAGAAGGCTGAAGACGAAGGCTGGAGGATAGGCTGAAGGCTGAAGGCCGAAGGCTGTTAGGAAAAAACATGAACGACGCCTTTGGCCATTCAACAGTCGGTGTTTTCATCCTTTAACCTTCAGTCTTCAGCCTTCAGCCTAAACACCTAATTATTCACCCAACGGAGGTCCCACCATGCCCGAAGAGAAGAAAGTCGTCCGAAAAAAAATAGCGGCCGCGGCCGATGTCAACAATTTCATGCGCGATTACTATCTCGAACTGGACGAGGCGGCGCAGAAGGGCTCGCCCAAGATCGCCTGGTGCACCAGCGTCGGCCCGGCGGAGATCCTGCGCGCCTTCGGCTTCCTGGTCTACTTCCCGGAGACCCACTCGGCGATGCTGGGCGCCACCCGCATGGCCACGGACTTCATCCCCGAGGCCAACGCCATGGGCTATTCGCCCGACATCTGCTCGTACCTGACCGCCGACATCGGCGCTTTCGTCAAGGGGTGCGACCCCGCTCGAGAAGGCGTTCAACATCAAGAGCATCCCCAAACCGGATGTCCTGGTCTTCAACACCAACCAGTGCCGGGACGTGCAGGACTGGTTCGACTGGTATGGCGAGAAGTTCGACGCGCCCGTGCTCGGGGTCCACACCTACCGCGGGGTGAGCGAAGTCACCGAAACGCACATCTACTCCATCGCCAAGCAGATGGAAGCCCTGATCCCGCCGCTCGAAAAGATCTCCGGGCAAAAAGTTCGACCTGGACGAATCTCAAGCGCGCGGTGGCGCTCTCCCGGGAGTGCTCGGAGCTCTGGAAGAAGATCCTCGACACGGCCTCGGCCAAGCCTTCCCCCCTCACCTTCTTCGACGGCACGACCCTCATGGGCCCGGCCGTGGTGGGGCGCGGCACCCAGAAGGCGATCGACGTCTATCAAGACTCCTGCTGGCCGAGCTCGAAGAGCGCATCACAAAACGGCGAGGGCGCGGTGGCGGACGAGAAGTTCCGCATCTACTGGGACGGCATGCCGGTCTGGGGCCGGCTCTGCGCGCCCACTCGCAGCTGTTCGTCGGCGCTGAAGGCCAACGTGCTCGCCTCCACCTACTGCAACAGCTGGATCTTCTCGGCCCTCGACCCCGAAGACCCCTTCAACAGCATGGCCCGCGCCTACACGGAGCTCTTCATCGTGCGCTCGGACGAGGCCAAGGAGAACTACATCAGGGACATGCTCGAGTTCTTCAAGGTCGACGGCGTCGTCTACCACGACGCCAAGACCTGCCCGAACAATTCCAACTGCCGCTACGGCATGCCCCAGCGGCTCGAGAAGGCTCACCGGCATCCCCAGCCTGACCATCAACGGGGACCTGAACGACCTGCGGCTGATCTCCGACGAGCAGACCAAGACCAATGTCGAGGCGTTCATCGAGCAGCTGGAGGAGCGCAGGGCGTAATAGATAACAACTCGAAGCCGGAAGTCAACCGAGGCCGCGGCTCCCGGGGAGCGTTGATCCCGGTATGCTGCCAGCCGCAAGCACCGGACGCATCGACCATGACGAATACAGTCGGCAAAGGAGAGACGACCCATGTTGAAATCTCTGTTCAGACCCAAGTCGGCGGCCGTCATCGGCGCTTCGTCCAAAGAGCTTTCCATCGGCAACCGGGTGATCCGGAACCTGATCGATTTCGGCTTCAAGGGAGAGATCTACCCCATCAACCCCAAGGCGGACGAGATCCGCGGCCTCAAGGCCTACACAGTCGATCCTGGACTGCCCGGACGGCATCGACGTGGTCCACATGGTCATCCCGGCCAAGTTCGTGCCCCAGGCGGTGGAGGACTGCGGCAAGAAAGGCGTCAAGAACATCATCATCAACTCCGGGGGGTTCTCCGAAACCGGCCCGGAGGGCGACGCGATCGAAAAGGACTTCCTTGACCGGGCCCGCAAATACGGCATCCGCGTGCTCGGCCCCAACTGCCAGGGGATCATCAACACCGACCCGGAGATCCGCGCCTACTGCAACTTCACCTTCACCATGCCCGACCCGGGCTTCATCTCGATCGTGGCCCTGAGCGGCGGGGTGGCCGAGGTGATCCACCAGGCCTTCGCCCAGATGGGCGTCGGCACCCGCATCTATGCCTCCAACGGCAATGCCTGCGACGTGACCATCCCGGAGATCATGCGCTACCTGGGCGAGGACGAGGGCACGCGCGTCATCGTCACCTATGTCGAAGGGCTGCGCGACCCGGCCAACTTCATGCGGATCGCCACCGAGGTCGCCGCCAGAAAGCCGATCCTGGCCATGAAGGCCGGACGCACCAAGGAAGGCGCCAAGGCCGCCGCCTCCCACACCGGCGGGCTGGCCAAGGAAGACATCGCCACCGACCTGATCTTCAAGAAGGCCGGCATCCTCTCCTTCCGCGACGAAGGGCGAGCTGATCCAGGCCGCCGCGGCCTTCGCCACCCAGCCGATCCCCGCGCGGCAACCGGGTCGGCATCATCACCAACACCGGCGGGCCGGCGGTCATCGCCACCGACGTTCTGGTCGGCGCCGGCTGCACCCTGCCCCCGCTGTCCGACAAAACCAGGGCACTGCTGGAGAAGGCCCTCTACGCGGAGGCCTCGGTCGGAAACCCCGTGGACGTGCTCGCCACCGGCACCGCGGCCCACTACCGGGCCTGCCTGGACGCCATGATGGACGACGAGAGCTTCGACTGCATCTCGTCAACTTCGTCACCCCGTTCTTCGTCGACAACGAGAGCATCGCCCGGGAAATCGTGGCGGTCAGCCGGCTGCAAAAAAAGCCGATGGTCTGCAACCTGATGACCGACCGGCAGCAGTGGACCGAGGTGGTGAAGATCCTGCACGACGGCGGGGTGCCCTGCTACAGCCTGCCGAGCGACGCCGCCCGGGCCATGGCGGCCCTGGTCGCACTTCCATCAACTGACGCCGCCGCGAGGCCGGTGAGGTCAAAACCTTCGGCGATGTCGACAAGGCCAAGGCCGCCGCCATCCTGGCCAAAGCCAAGGCCGCCGGCCGCACCAGCCTCTCGGCCGCCGATGTCTACGGCATCCTCGACGCCTACGGCATCCCGGTGGCCGACTGGCGCCTGGTGACCGGCGCACGCCGAGGCGGAAAAGGCCGCGGCCGAGATCGGTTTCCCGGTGGTGGTCAAGGCCGACGCCGAGTCCATCGTCCACAAGAGCGACGAGGGCGGGGTGGCGCTCAACCTCGCCGACGCGGCCGCCGTGCGCGCCGCGGTCGAGAAGATGCAGAAGGCGATTCGATGCCGAAGGACCTGCGCTTCTTCGTGCAGAAATTCATGCCCGGCGGGCTCGAGCTGATCATGGGCGCCAACGGCCGAAGAGGGTCTCGGGCATGCGGTCATGTTCGGCATGGGGGGCATCTATGTCGAGGTCATGAAGGACGTGGTGTTCAACCTCACGCCGGTGACCACGACCGAAGCCGTGGAGATGCTCGGCGCGATCAAGATGGCCCCCCTGCTCGAAGGGCGTCCGGGGCCAGAAAGGGGTCGACCAGGGCCGGCCTGGCCGAGGTCATCCAGCGGCTGTCCCAGCTGCTGACCGACCTGCCCGAGATCCGGGAGATGGACCTCAACCCGGTCATGGCCTTCGCGGACCGGGTGTTCGTGGTGGACGCGCGAATCAGCATATGATGACTTCGCAAAAAACCCAATTTCTGCGTTGCGCTTCATCTCGCGGTCGCTGCGGCGTACAGGAAGTACGCCTCGCGCCACGGGATTCGCGCGCCTTGAACTTAGGCTTGTTTCAAAGTCATCGACCAGAGTCTTTACAAGTCCATCAGCATATGATGGCAGGACAATTCGTTTACTTTTAGCTTCGAGCTTTGAGCTCTCCCTGGAGGTTCCATGGCAGGCTGGCTTAACCTGGGGCAGATCCTGAAGGTCAACGCCAAAAAGTTCCCCGAGACGATCGCCCTCAAGGATGCCGAGCGCGAACTTCACCTATCCGGAGCTGAACCGTCGGGTCAACAAACTGGCCCACAGCCTGCTCGCCCGCGGCCTGAAAAAGGGCGACAAGGTCGCCGTCCTCATGGAGAACAGCATCGAGATCATCGAGGTCTTCCTGGCGACGGCCAAGACCGGGATCATCATCGTGCCGATCAACTTCCGGCTCATCGGCCCGGATGTGGAATACATCGCCGACAACGCCGATGCCAAGGCCTTCATCGTCCACGACGAGTTCACCGGCACCGTCGACCCGATCCGCCCGCGGCTGGCCAAGATCCCCGCCGAAAATTTCATCGTCGTCGGCCGGCCCACCCCGGGCTACGGCGACTACGAGACCTTTATCGCCGCCGCCCCCGAGACCGAGCCGGACTGCGAGGTGCTCCCCGAGGACACCTGGATCCTGATCTACACCTCGGGCACCACCGGCAAGCCCAAGGGGGTGGTGCGCACCCACGAGTCGCACATCGCCTTTTACCTGATCAACGCGATCGATTTCGGTTTCAACGAGCACGACGTCTGCATGAACGTCATGCCGCTCTGCCACATCAACTCGACCTTCTTCACGTTCACCTTCACCTACATCGGGGGGTCGGTCTACATCCACCCGGCCCGCTCGTTCCGGGCGGAGGAGATCCTGGAGATCGTCGAACGCGAGAGGATCACCTTCATCTCGCTCATCCCGACCCACTACAGTCTGATCCTGAAGTCGACGACGCGGCCCGGGCGCGCGACCGCAGCTCGATCCGCAAGCTGCTCTGCTCGTCGGCGCCGGTGCGCAAGAGCATGAAGCTCGCCATCATGGAGTTCTTCCCCGGGGTCCAGCTCTACGAGGCCTACGGCTCGACCGAGGCCGGGATCGTGACGGTGTTGAAACCCGAGTACCAGATGAAGAAACTCGGGTCGATCGGCTTCGAGTCGTTGGGCACCGAGTTCGTCAAAATCCTGGACATCGACCGCAACGAGCTGCCCCCGGGCGAGGTGGGGGAGCTCTTCTCCCGGGGCCCGATGCTGTTCAAGGAGTACTACAAGCTTCCGGAAAAGACGGCCGCCGCCTTCCACCAGGGGTGGTTTTCCGCCGGCGACATGGCCATGAGGAGCGAGGACGGATTCCTCCACATCGTCGACCGCAAGGACAACATGATCATCAGCGGCGGGGAGCATGTCTACCCGAGCGAGGTCGAAGAGGTGGTCGGCAGCCACGAATGCGTCTTCGACTGCGCGGTCATCGGGCTGCCGGACGAAAAATGGGGCGAGAAGGTGGCCGCGGTCGTCATCACCAAGCCCGGCGTCGACCCCAAGACCATCACCGACAAAGAGATCCTGGAGTGCTGCCGGGAGAAGCTCGCCGGCTACAAACGCCCCAAGGACGTGATCTTCATCACCCAGGACGAAATGCCGCGCACCCCCACCGGCAAGATCCTGCACCGCAAGCTCCGGGAGAAATTCAGACAACCCAAGAAATGATAAGGAGATAAGAGAGCCCGGAAGAAACGACCCGTGCCGCGATAAGGTTACATATTTTCTTTCTTTAAACACTTAACACTTAAAACTTTCTTAACCAAACTGGAGGTCTGACACATGCTGACAAAAGCGTTCATCCCCTACAAAGGCTACTTCAGCTCCCCCTTCGCCCGCTGGCAGGGCAGCATGGCCAACGAGCACGCCATCATTTTCGCCGCCGAGACGGCCAAGCGCTGGCTGGCGGAGAAGAGCCTCGACCCCAAGGTGTTCGACTACCTCTACCTGGGGCTGACCGTCCACCAGCTTCAGGGGTTTTACGGCGGCCCCTGGGCGGCGGCCATGATGGGCGCCGGCGGCATCCCGGGGCTGTGGGTCAGCCAGGCCTGCTCGACCTCCACCGTCGCCATCTGGTCGGCGGCCATCGGCGTGGAGGGCGGGTTCTTCTCGACCCCCGTCTGCCTGATGACCGACCGCTGCTCCAACGGCCCGCACGCGGTGTGGCCGAACCCCATGGGCCCCGGCGGCCAGGTCATCTCCGAAAACTGGCTGATGGACAATTTCAGCCGCGACCCCTGGGCCAAGGAGGCCATGATCAAGACCGCCGAAAACGTCGCCAAGGAGGCCGGCATCACCCGCGAGCAGTGCGACGAGGTCACCCTGCGGCGCTACCAGCAGTACCAGGACGCGCTCGCCAACGACCGCGAGTTCCAGAAACGCTACATGTTCCCCGTGCTGATCAAGAAATCCAAGAAGGAGACCCTGATGCTCGATGCCGACGAGGGCGTCATGGCGACCACCGCCGAGGGCCTGGCCGGCCTCAAGCCGGTGCTGCCCGACGGCGTCCACACCTTCGGGGCCCAGACCCACCCGGCCGACGGCCACTGCGCGGTGATCGTCGCCGAGCGCGACAAGGCCAAGGCGCTCAGCGCCGACCCCGGCGTCGAGATCCAGGTGCTCTCCTACGGCTACGCGCGGGTCAAGCCGGCCTTCATGGCCGCGGCGGTTGTCCCCGCCGCCCAGATGGCGCTCGACAAGGCCGGGATCAAGATCGCGGACGTCAAGGCCATCAAGACCCACAACCCCTTCGCCGCCAACGACATCTTCATGGCCGACAAGTTCGGCATCGACGTCATGGGCATGAACAACTACGGCTGCTCGCTCATCTACGGGCACCCCCAGGGCCCCACCGCCGGCCGGCTCATCATCGAGGGCATCGAGGAGCTGGTGATGAAGGGCGGCGGGTATCTGCTGTTCGCGGGCTGTGCGGCCGGGGACACCGCCGCGGCCATGGTCCTCAAGGTCAACTGATCGCTTACCTCCCCGTTTCGCCGAAAAGGGCTTCCGGGAAAATCCCTCCGGAGGCCCTTTTCGCTTTGAAGCGCGGCGGTGACTCTGGTATGGTGCAGACCCGCGTGCCTGTCCGCTCGTCTCAGCGGGCAGGCGGCAAGAGACTCCGGAGGACCCATGGACCCTATTCATCTGGCGCCCGGGCTCGGGCAGGTGCAGCCCTCTCAGATCCGGCGAGATCGCCGATGTGGCCTTCGGCATGGAAGGCGTGCTCAGGCTGCAGTTCGGCGAATCGAACCGCCCGACCCCGCCCTTCATCAAACAGGCGGCGGCCCAGGCCATCGAGGACGGCTTCACCTTCTACACCGAAAATGCGGGCCTGCCCGGCCTGCGCCAAGCGATCGCCGCAAAGTACCAGGAGCTGCACGCCGTCGGGCTCGACCCGGACACGGAGGTCGTGGTCACGGCCTCGGGCGTGCAGGCGCTCAACGTCTCCATCCGCTGCGTGATCGACCCCGGCGACGAGGCCGTCGTCCTGACCCCCAACTGGCCGAACGCCTCGGCCATCGTCGCCCTTTACGGCGGCGTCGCACGGGAGGTCCCGCTGGCCTGGCGCGGGGGGCGCTTCAACCTCGACCTGGAGGCGGTCGCAGCGGTCCTCTGACCCCCCGCACCCGGCTGGTGGTCTACGCCTCGCCCTCCAACCCGCTCGGCTGGGTGGCGCAGCCCGAGGAGCAGCGCGCGCTGCTCGCCCTCTGCCGCCGCCACGGCCTGTGGCTGCTGGCCGACGAGGTCTACGAGCGCATCTTCTTCGCCGGCGCGGTGGCCCCCTCGATCCTGCGCTGGTGCACCCGGGAAGATGCGGTCATCGTCGCGCAGTCGTTCTCGAAGAGCTACTGCATGACCGGCTGGCGGCTGGGCTGGCTCGTCGCGCGCCGCGACCTGGCGGCCAAGGCGGCCCAGCTGAACGAGTTCATCGTCTCGCACGCGCCGTCCATGGTGCAGCGCGCCGGGGAGGCCGCCCTGCGGCAGGGGGAGGGGTTTATCCGCGAGATGGTCCAGGATCTCGAGCGGCAGGTCCGGTTCTGCTTCGATGCCCTGGAGGGAATCGCGGGCGTCGACGTCGCCGCACCGGAGGGCTCGTTTTACCTCTTTCCGCGCATCGCGGGGCTGACGGACTCCTTCGCTTTCGCCCTCTCCCTGCTGAAATCCGAAAAGGTGGCCGTCGCGCCCGGCTCGGCCTTCGGCAACGGCGGCGAGGGCGCCATCCGCATCTGCTGCGCGGCGGACGCGTCGGTGCTCGAACCCGCGATGGAACGGCTGGTGCGCGTCCTCGAATCCGGATCGCTGCCGACATGAGCGCCCGGTGAACATGAGCACCCGCGCACCTGCCGCCGCCACCGGTCAAACCCCCTGGGGGCATGTGTTCCTGTACGTGGGCGCGGGCATCGTCGCCGCTTTTCAAGTGGGCAAGGCGCCACCGCTCCTGCCGGCCATCCGCGCCGATCTGGGCATCGACCTGTTCCTGGCCGGCTGGATTCTGTCGACGGTGAACATCACCGGGCTCTTTCTGGGTTCGGCGGCCGGGGCTGTGGCGGACCGCTTCGGCTACCGCCGCCTCCTTCTCACCGGGCTCGCTCTGCCATGGCGGCGGGCAGCCTCGCGGGCTCGTGGGCGGCCGGGGTGACCCTGCTCTTCGCCACCCGGGTCCTGGAAGGCCTCGGGTTTGTCTGCGTCGGTGTGGCTGCTCCGGCTTTGATCTTTCGCGTCACCCGGCCGCATCACCTCCGGATCGCGCTTTCCTTGTGGAGCTGTTATGTCCCGGCCGGGATCGCCCTGATCATCGTGATCACCCCCTTCCTGAGCGCCATCTCCGGCTGGAGAGGCATCTGGCAGGTGAATGCCGGCATTCTGGCCGCCTATGCCGTCATCGTTTCAATCGCCACTCGGCGCCTTACCGACCGATCGAGCGGACGCAAGGTTAATCCGCGACAGATTTGGGAGGACGTGCGCACCACCTCCACGTCACCCGGGCCGCTGCTCTTGGCGTTCGTCTTCACGGCCTATGCCCTTATCTGGCTCGCCGTGATGGGTTTCATGCCCACGCTGCTCATCGAGTCCGACGGTATCGAGTCGGCTCACGCCTCCTATCTGACGGCCCTCATGGTCGCGGTGAACGTGCCCGGCAACCTGCTCGGGGGCTGGCTGCTTCAAAGAGGATTTCGGCGCTCAAGGCTCATCGGCGCGGCCCTGGCCGTCATGGGGCTGTGCTGCCTGGGCATCTATGCGCCGTCCCTGCCCTTCTTTGCCCGCTACCTGGCCTGCCTGGGGTTCTCGGCCTGCGGGGGTGTGCTTCCGACCTCAGTCTTGAGTGCCTTGCCGGTGTATGCACCCGCCCCTCGGCTGGTGGGGACAACGAACGGCTTGATTGTGCAGGGGTCGAACCTCGGGCAGGTCATCGGCCCGCCGGTTTTGGCCCTCGTGGTGTCCGCGGCCGGGGGCTGGCAGACCGCGCCCTGGTTCCTGGGGGGTGTCGCGGCGGCGGGCGTTTTTCTGGCATCCTGCCTGCCGCGTTTCGAAAAGCGCGAGTGATGGTTCCCTCGATTGCCGGCGGATCGATATCGCGCCGTGGCCCGACCCATCACGCCTTGGGAGGTCTGCCTGCCGCCCACCCGCATGGGTCGGATGCCCAGGCGGCAGTGCCGTTTGGCTTGCCATCGCGCAGGCGCCGGGTTAGGGATGGAATACGGGCCGGGTGGCCGGAAGCGCGCCTAAGGATAATTTCAAGTTGGGGGACGACGAATTGAACCGCATGCGTGTGTCAGCCGACCGAATACTGGAAAGCTTGAGCGACGGGGTTTATGTGTGCGACGTGGAGCGGCGCATCACCTACTGGAGCCCATCCGCCGAGCGCATCACCGGTTGGAAGCCCGCGGACGTGATCGGGCGCAAGTGCCTGGAGGACGTTCTGTGCCATATCGACAAGGATGGGCGCCGGCTGTGCGGCGAAGAGCACTGCCCCCTGCATCGGGCCATGATCACGGGGTCGGTCACGCATGTGCCCGTGATCGTGTTCGCACAAGCCAAGGACGGCCGCCGCATCCCCATGCAGGTCACCACTGCCCCGATTTACGACGCCGCGGGCGCGATTGTCGGCGGTGTCGAGACGTTCCGCGACATCACGCCCATGCTGGTCGACCTGGAGCGCGCGCGCAAGATCCAGGAGCGCCACCTCGGGCAGGCGCTTCCCGGAGACGATCGGTTGCGGTTTGCGGCCCACATGGTGCCTCAGGACGTCGTGGGCGGGGATTACTACGCCATCCGCGCCCTCGACGCGGACCGTTTCGGGTTCATGGTCGCCGACATGGAAGGCCATGGGGCGGCGGCCGCCCTGTACACCATGCACCTGAGCCTTTTGTGGGAGCGCTTCCACCCGCTCCTGGTGAAACCGGCGGAGTTCGCGGAAACCGTCAACAACGAACTCGTGAAGGTCTTCGGCACCGATGTGTCTTTTGCCACGGCCGTCTGCGGGGTGATCGACGCCGCCAGCGGCGCCTTGATGATCACCGCCGCCGGCGGTCCGCCGCCTTTGATCGCACGCGGGAACGGGGCGATCGAGAAAACCGCCCTCTCGGGCCTGCCGCTGGGGGCTCTGGAAGGCGTGCGCTACGGCGGACAGGCCATGCGGCTCGAACCCGGGGATGCCCTGCTGCTCTTTACCGACGGCGCATTCGAGATCCACAACGCCCGGGGGGAGATCCTCGGCGTCGACGGGCTGGTCGGGGTGCTCAAGGAAATGGGTTGTCCGCGCGAGTCGTTTTCGCTGCCGGACCTGGAGGAGCGCCTGCTCCGGTTTTCGAACGCGATCCGCATGCCGGACGACACCACGATCGTCGAGGCGCGGCTCGTGAAAGCGGGTTTCGACGGGAACGGCACACACGCGTTCTGACCAAAACAATGCAAAGTAGATTGTGCATGAAATCATCTGTCCGCATCGTCCCGTGTCTGCTCGCCCTGCTCCTCGTCGCCGGGTGCGCTTCGACCAGGGTCATGGATTCGTAATCAGTCTCTATCGTTGTCACCCCGGCGAACGCCGGGGTCCAGATCACGCCGATTTCCTATGCCGACGTGGCCCGGCGCACCACGCGGCGTGCCGTGGCTGTGGGCACCACCGCCGCCGTAGTGAGCACGCCCGCAGCCGCGGAATCGACGACTACCACGGCGCCCCCTCCCCCACCGGCCCAGGCGCCGGCCGGAGCGCCGCCCGTGGGCTCGATCGTGACCGCGCTGCCCCCGGGCTGTGTGTCGAACCCGGTCGGGGGGGGGGTGAATATTGCAACTGCGCGGGCGTGAACTACCGTCCCGCGTTCCAGGGCAACGACCTGGTGTACGTCGTGAAAAATCCACGATATGCGGTGCAGATTGGATTCTGGCGACAGGTGGGCAAGCGTAATTAGTTTACTCCGGCAATTTAATATGCCAATATTCGTCATTCCGGCGGATCCCGGATCAAGTCCGGGAGGAATCCAGGCTGAGTATGAATGCCGGATCAAGTCCGGCATGGCGACCTTTGTGTATTTGGCTCCCGGTTTAAAAAGCATGAAGGGTATTTGGGTATGGGCTGCAGCGCACGGCGCATGGCGATGACCTGGCGAGCCGTCGGCCTGGCGGTCGTCTATCTGCTGGCGGCCGCCCCCGGCGCATCCTTCGCGCAGACACCCGCCGCATCCCCGGCACCCGCTGCATCCCAAGCACCGGCCGCGCCGAAACCCTCGCCTGCGATCCCGCCGTCGGAGGTCGCGGCGAAATCGACCGAAGTGACCAATCTCCTGGCCGCCCTCTCCGCGGAATTCGCCCCCAGCTCGGAGACGGAAAAGATCGAGCAATCCTTTTACAAGGCCAGCAGCGAGATCGAACGCGATTTTTTCGAATCCTCCCGGGCCCTCCAGGGGCAGCCGTCGCTGGCCGGCCTCCAGGCGCAGCAGGCGTTGTGGAAACCGCGACAGGTGCGGCTCAACGGCTGGTTGAACCTGCTCACGCTACGAGCGGTCGAACTGCGGGGGATGTTGACCCGCCTCCAGGATCTGCAGACGACCTGGACCCGGACCCGCGAGGCCGCCCGGGCATCGCAGGCCCCGGCAGCCACCCTGCAGCAGGTCGCCACTGTGTTGATCGGCATCGAGGCGGCGCAAGTCTCCCTGCGTGCGCGCAGTGACGCGCTGCTCGGACTCCAGAGCCGCGTCTCCGAGGAATTGTCGCGCTGCGATGACATCATCGCGCGTATCGCCCAGGCCCAGAAAGGGGCGGTGGCGGGCATCCTGACCAGGGGGCGCGAACCGATCTGGGACCCCTCGCAGTGGGTCCGGGCACGCACGGCCCTGCCCGCCCGCATCGGCGAAATCCTGGCCGATTTGCGGAAGGGCATCGGCCAGTACGTCCGCGACCCATCCAAGGAGATGCCTCTGCAGATCGGTCTGTTCGTGCTGCTGGCCGTCGTGTTCTCCGCGGCCAGACGTCTGGTTCGCCGCTGGGCCGCCGACGACAAGAGCGAAGTCGCGCTTGCCTCGGTATTCGAGCGGCCGTACGCGGCAGCCCTGTTTTCGGTCTGGTTTGTCGCCAGCCGCTATGATTCGCCGACCCCTCAAGCGGTCAAGGAATTGTTTGCCGCGCTGGCGATCATACCGATCGTGCGGCTGGTGCAACCGGTCATTTCATCTCGCCTGCTGCCGGTGATCTACACGCTGGGCGGATTGTACGCGCTCGACCTCATCCGCGAAGTGATCGGAGAGACGGGGGTGGTCGAGCAGACGCTGCTGCTGCTGGAGGGTATGGCGGGGGGGGCGGTGGTGGGCTGGCTGCTGGTCTCGCGGCGTCTGCATGCGGCTTTTGCCGTCGAGACAGGGGCAAGGCGCATAAGGGCCCTCGTGGCGGTCTGCAAAGGCGCGATGCTCTTTTTTGCCGGCGGTGTGGCGGCCGCGGCCCTCGGCCACCTGGGCCTTGCGCGCATCTTGACGTCGGGGACCATATCGGTGATCGAACTGTCGCTGGCGCTTTATGCCGCCTTGCGGGTGTTCGGCGGGGCGGTCGCCGCCGCTCTTCGCCTGTGGCCCCTGCGCCTTTTGCACATGGTCCGGCAGCACCGCGACTTCATCGAGAAGCGGGCCTACCGTCTGCTCGTGTGGATGGCTGTCCTGGGCTGGGCGGCCCGTTCGCTCGACCGCGTCGGCCTCCTGGACCCGATCGTCTCAACGGCAAACGCCATCCTGTCCACCAAGCTGGAGCGCGGCTCCATCAGCGTCTCCATCGAGGACATCCTCGCCTTCGGTTTGACGATATGGGCTTCCTATCTGCTGTCGGGGTTGATCCGCTTCACGCTCCAGGAAGAGGTGTATTCCCGGGCCCGGGTCCCGAGCGGCACGGCCTACGCCACCTCCCGCCTGCTCCACTACACCGTTCTGGCCCTCGGGTTTGTGATCGGCCTGGGTGTCCTGGGGATGGACCTGACCAAGGTGAGCGTGATGGCCGGCGCCTTCGGCGTGGGGATCGGCTTCGGACTGCAGAGCGTCGTGAACAATTTCGTCTGCGGGCTGATCCTGCTCTTCGAACGGCCGATTCACGTCGGCGACACCATCGAGGCGGGCGAGCTCCTGGGCGAGGTGCGCCGTATCGGGTTCCGCGCCAGCACCGTGCGCACCCGGCAGGGGGCCGACATCATCATACCGAACGCGCAGTTCATCACCGCCAACGTGACCAACTGGACCTACAGCGATCGGCTGAGGCGCATCGACCTGCCGGTCGGCGTGGCCTACGCTTCCGCGCCGAAACAGGTGATCGAGCTGCTGCGGGAAGTGGCCGGCGGCGACCCGCATGTCCTGCAAAACCCGCCCCCGATCTGTCTTTTCATGGGCTACGGGGACAGCTCGATCAATTTCGAGCTGCGGGTCTGGACCAACCAGTTTTCAGACTATGCCCAGGTCCGCAGCGAGCTCAATTCAGCCATCTACGACGCGGTGACGGCGGCTGGGATGTCGTTTCCTTTCCCCCAACGCGAGGTGCGCCTGCTGCGCGATCCCGGGGACGCCGCACGTGCGCCGGCCCTGACGGAGGAGCCCCCGGGTCCGTCGCGGGGAAGCGAATAAGCATCCGCGGGAAGGGCTTCACCGTGTAATCGGGACATGACCCATTATTTACCGTCGCGGCAAGATGCCGCTCCCACAATTTGATTCATCGGAGCCCGATATGAGAAAGTATGGTCGCAGCGTGTTCCTGTTTGCACTGATTCTGTTTCTCGCCGCCGGTTCGACCCAGGCCGGCGGGCTCTGGATGTACGAAGAGGCCACCCCCGACATGGGGGTGGGCGGTGCCGGACGCCAGGCGGCGGGGTTCGATGCCTCCACCGCCAGCGGCAACCCGGCGGCGATGACGCGCCTTGATCGCTCCCAAGTGGAGGGCGGGTTCATGGGCATCTACCCCGTCATCAAGTTCGATGTCGACAACGCGACCTTCGGCGGCAACGGCGGCGGCAACGCCGGCAATTTCACCCCGTCCGGCACCCTGTACTACGTCCACAGCGTGAGCCCGGATTTGAAGCTGGGGTTGGGGGTGGTGTCATATTTCGGGCTGGGGATCAATTACTCCAACGAGTGGGCCGGCAAATACTATGTCCAGAGCGCGAGCTTCACGACGGCGGCGATCAACCCGACCATCGGTTACCGCCTCGCCCCGTGGCTCTCCGTCGGCGGCGGGATCAGCCTGGTCTACGGCCAGATGAGCGAGCGGGTGGCGGTCAACACGCTGCTCGAACCCGGGGACGGCCGCCTCAAATACGACGCGACCGATGTGGGCTACGGGTTCAACCTCGGGGTGCTCTTCGAATTGGGTCCGAGGACCCGCGTGGGCGTCACCTACGCCTCCGAGGTCGACCTGGAATTCAAGGACGACCTGCGGTTCAAGAACCTGGGGGGCACCATTCTGGGCGCCGCCCTGGATGCCACCGGGCTGCTCAACGGCAGCCTGGAGATCGACATCACCATCCCGGCGCAGCTGGCCGTCGGGGCTTATCACGAGTTGACCGACAAGCTGGCCCTGGCCGGCACGGTCAACTGGCAGAACTGGAGCCGTTTCGGCCAGCCCGAGATTGCGGTGGCCGACAGCGACACGGTCACCGCCGAACCTGGGCTACCAGGACACTTACCACGCGGGCCTGGGGGTCTACTACCGCGTGGCGGCGCCCTGGCTCCTGATGGCCGGGTTCGGATACGACACCTCGCCCACCTCGAGCAGCAGCGAGCGCTCGCCCGTCCTGCCGCTCGGCGCCGCCTTCCGCTACGCGGCCGGCGTGCAGTACGACTGGAGCAAGGACTTGGCGGTCGGGCTGGCCTACACCCTGGTCGACGCCGGCAGCGTCAGGATCAACTCATCCGCGGGACCGCTCAAGGGGGACCTCCAGGGCGACTACGACCCCAACCTCATCCACGTGTTCAACGTGAACTTCGTCTACCGGTTTTAGCCGCCGAAAAAGGAGAACGGGTAATTCCAAAAGCCTTTTTGCGCCTCCTGGGATTGATGCAGGTCGTGAATTGTGTTACGACCGGCGGTGTCATCAGCGGTTCATTGGCCCCGGCGGCCAAGACCGGGTTCACCTATCGGTTTTTTTAAGTGGGGGTCAGCGGAGGAGGCGTTCAAGATCTGGTCGGAGAAGATCAAGCTCTTTCTGGATCGGGCGCCCGCGAAGAATTGACCTTCGTCCGCACTAGCGGCGAGCAGTTTCATTTCTCAATTTCCCGAAATTTCAGATGAGACCCATGTCGACGACACACCTGATGGCCTGCCACGCGTGTGACCTGTTGCAGCAGGTCCCCGCCGTGCCCGAGAACTCGGCGGCCCACTGCGGCCGCTGCGGGGTCGTGCTCATCCAGAACAAAACGAAGAGCCTGCAGAACCCCCTGGCGTTGCTCTTCGCGGCGGCGCTCCTTTTCGTCATGTTCAACTCTTTCGAGTTTCTGACGTTCAAGAAGGAGGGGCTCGAGCGCCGGACCCATGTCATCACGGGGGTGCGAGAGCTCTCCGACCAGGGCATGCCGGAGCTGGCCGCTCTGGTGGCCTTCACCCTGATCATCGTCCCCGGCCTGCAGCTTCTGGCCTTGCTCTACGTGCTCGTGCCGGTGAGCCTCAACCGCAGGGTGCCCGGCATGTTCCGGGTCTTCCGCTACACGCGGCTCCTGCGGCCCTGGCACATGGTGGAGATCTTCATGCTCGGGGTCCTGGTGAGCATGGTCAAGGTGGCCAAAATGGCCCAGATCGTGCCGGGGGTGGCCGTCTTTTCACTGACGGCCTTCATCTTCGTCATGGCCGCGGCGTCCGCCGCGATCGACCCCCACGAGGTGTGGGAACGCTGGGAGGGCGAGCGGTGAAAAAGGATGTCCCGACCGCGCGCAAGGCGGGTCTGATCGGCTGTCCCGTCTGCCACTTGCTGTCTCCGACGGAACCGGCGGGCGTCGGGTCGCGGACCCCGAAATGCCCGCGCTGCGGCGCGACCCTGCACAGCCGCAAGCCCGACAGCATTGCCCGCACCTGGGCCCTGGTGATCGCCGCCTGCATCTTCTACATTCCCGCCAACCTGTTGCCGATGACCACGGTCATCACCCTCGGTCAGGCCCAGTCGGACACGATCATGAGCGGGGTCATCTACTTCGTTCAGAGCGGCTCCTGGCCGATCGCCTTGATCATCTTCATCGCCAGCATCTTCGTGCCGCTTCTGAAATTGCTTGTTCTCTGTTACCTGTTGATATCCGTCCAGCGCCGGTCCGGCTTCCGTCCCAGTGACCGGACGCGCCTGTACCTCATCACCGAGGCGGTCGGCCGCTGGTCGATGCTGGACATTTTCGTGGTCACCATCCTGGTGGCGCTGGTGAACCTCGGTGGCCTGGCCTCCATCGAAGCCGGCCCGGCGGCGCTGCACTTCGCCGCCGTGGTGGTCATCACCATGTTCGCCGCAATGAGCTTCGACCCCCGCTTGATTTGGGATGCAAAGGAGAATATCGATGAGTGAGCGACATTCGACAAACGCAGACGTGCCGGAGACCCCGGTGGCGCCCGTCAGGACCCGCAAGCGCCGGATTTCGCTGGTGTGGGTCGTGCCGCTGGCGGCGGCCCTGATCGGGGGCTGGCTGGTGGTCAAGGCGCTGACCGAAAAAGGGCCGGAAATCAGCATCACTTTCGCCTCGGCCGAGGGCCTTGAGGCCGGCAAAACCAAGATCCGGTTCAAGGAGGTGGAGATCGGGCAGGTCACGGCGATCCGCTTGAGCGAAGATCTGAAGGGGGTGGTGGTCGGCGCAGAGCTCGCCAAGGATGCCGAACGCCTTCTTTCCGAAAACACCCGTTTCTGGGTGGCGCGGGCCCGGCTGACGGCCAGCGCCGTGTCCGGATTAGGTACCGTGTTTTCAGGGGCCTACATCGATATCGATCCCGGCCATCCCGGCAAAGCGGCGCGCAATTTCAAAGGACTCGAGGAGCCGCCCATCGTGACCACGGGTCTGCCGGGGCGGCACTTCGCCCTCGAGTCGGAGCGGAGGGAGTCGCTCGAGGTCGGCGCCCCGGTCTACTACCGGCAGCTGCGGGTGGGGGAGGTCGTCGCCTACAAGCTCAGCGAGGACGGGTCGAAAATCGTGGCTAAAATCTTCGTGCACGCCCCCTACCACGAGTTCGTCCACCAGAACACGCGGTTCTGGAGCGCCAGCGGGGTGGATGTGAAGTTGGATGCCACCGGCGTCAAGGTGTACACGGAATCGCTGGTGTCGATTTTGGTCGGCGGCATCGCCTTCGACACGTTCATGAACAGCACCGAGCCCGGCGAGCCGGCCAAGGAGGAGGCGGTCTTCAAGCTCTTCCCGAGCCGCGACGCCGCCCGGGAGAAGATCTACAGCACCCGGAATTACTTCGTCCTGCTCTTCGACGAGTCGGTCAGGGGCCTGGCCCCGGGGGCCCCGGTCGAATTCCGGGGGATCCAGATCGGCGAGGTGGTCGACATCAAAACGGAGTTCGACATCAAATTGAACAAGATCAAGATCCCGGTGATCGTCGCCACGGAACCGGAGCGCATCGCCCTCATCGGCCAGCTCCCGGAAGGGGTAAGCCGTGAGACCGTCAGCGACTATCTTGTCGAAAAGGGGGTCCGGGCCCAACTGCGCACCGGGAACCTTCTCACCGGCCAGTTGTTCATCGCGATGGACCTGTTCCCCGACGCCAAACCCGCCAAACTGGTGCGGGGCGGCAGATACGGATACCCTGAATTCCCGACCATACCGACCCCCTTCGAGGAGATCGGCTCGAAGCTGACCCAATTGGTTGCCAAAATCGACAAGCTCCCGATCGAGCAGATCGGCAACGACCTGCGCGACACCGTCCAGGGGGCCAAGCGCATCACCAGCTCCCCGGAGATCACGGAAACCCTGAAATCCCTGAATGCCACCATCAAGGAGCTCCAGCTGCTGACCGCCGGGCTGCGGACGCGAACCCTGCCGGAGGTCGACGCCGCCGTCGCGCAGGCCAGCCGATCGCTGGCGGCGGCGGAGTCCGCGGTAGACGCGGATTCCCCGCTTCAGAACCGGCTGACGACGGCCCTGGAAGAATTTGCGGGTGCGGCCCGCGCGCTGAAGGTCCTGGCGGACTACCTCGAGCGGCATCCGGAATCCGCCTTGTTCGGGAAAGGAAAACCAGAATGAAACCAGTGTCCCAAAAAGTCTGCGGTATGGCCGCGGCGGTTGCCGCCGCCCTGATCTTCATCGGGTGCAGCAGCACGAGCGCCCCCGTCGCGTATTACACCCTCGCCGCCCTGCCCCGCACGGAGGCGATGGCGGCAGGCAGCCCGCAGTTCAGCATCGCCGTCAGACCGGTGGCCCTGCCGGATCTGCTGGAACGGCCCCAGCTCATCACCCGCACCGGCGAGACCACGGTCAGTGTCTCCGACTACCAGCGCTGGGCGGGCGCCCTCAAAAAGGACTTCTCGCGCGTGCTGGTCGAGAACCTGAACATCCTGCTCCAGGATGTGCGCGCCGCGGCGGCCACCGACGACATCGCGCTCGACCCGGAGTTCATCGTGGCCGTTCACGTGAACCGATTCGACGGGAGCCCCGAGGGCGGTGTGCGGCTGAGCGCCGTGTGGAGCATCAAGCACCAGAAGGGAAAAAGCGGACTGGTGGTGAGGGAGTCCCTGATCGAGGAGAAGACCGGGACCCCCGGCTACCCGGAACTCGTGGCCGCTCACAGCCGCGCCGTCGCCGCCCTGAGCCGGGAGATCGCCGCGGAAATACGAAAGATGAAGGTCGCTCCGTAATTATTACTCCGGCAATTGAATCTCCCCGCAGCAAACGGTGCGGAATGAGCTCGCTTTTACGGCTGATGAGCTTGTAAAAAGGCCTTCATGTCGTCACCCCGGCGAACGCCGGGGTCCAGAACAGCCTGAAAAGACTATATTCCTGCGAACCCCGGATCAAATCCGGCATGACTATCTTTGCGTATTTGGCTGCCGACCTAATCAGAGGCAGCCTCAATTTCCAATTGGAGACGGTGTCATGACGAAAAGATGGAGTGCGATGCTTTTTCTGGTCCTGGCGCTTTCATCGGCGGGCGGGGAGGTTTGGGCCCAGAAGCTGCCCAAGCCGAAGGCCAAACCACCGGAGACGGCCGCCGCACCGGTCGCGCCGCAGAGCCCCGAACAGGTGGACGCGTTCATGGGCAGCCTGACCGACCCGCAGGTGCGGCGGATGCTCTCCGAGCGTCTCAAGACCGAGGCCAGGGCGGCTTCAACCCACGCGGCGGCCGGGGCGACGGTGGGCGGGGCCAACCCGATCGGGGACGCCTTCTTTGCGGCCGAGGCCGCGATCGACAAGGTCTTCCAACTGATCGGCACGGTGTTCACCGATGCCGAGGGGGCGGACACAAATTGGGCGGATGTCTGGCACCATCTGACCGAGGGCCGGGGGCTCGGACACCTGCTCACCACTTTGCTCATCCTCGCGCTGATCATCACCGCGGGGCTTGCCGCGGAGGCGCTTCTGCTGCGGTGGAGCGGGGGCCTGCGCGACCAGCTGTTGAAATCGGTCACGCTTGGCCGACTCGGCAAGATCGGGGCCTTTTTTTTGAACCTGATCCTGAACGCAATCGGGGTTGCCGGTTATGTCCTGGTCACTTTTTTGCTTTTCGTCTCGATTTTTCACAAGGCTCAAGTCGGTTTCCTGATCGGCGCCCGCCTGTTGATCATCACATACTATCTGCGGCTGATCTTGCTTGCGGCCCGGGTCTTCATGTCCCCCCGCGCACAACACCTGCGCCTGGCCCCGCTCGAGGATGCCGACGCTGCGTTCCTGTTCCGCTGGACCCGGATCGTCACCGCGGCCGCATGCGGCGCGGCCATCATCGCATCGCTGTTCAATAACCCGGGCAGCCAAGGCCTTTTTCTCCTGATGAACGCGCTCTCCGGCCTTCTGGTCAACGCGCTGCTCATAATCATGATCTGGCAGTCCCGGCGACGCGTCGCCCGCGCGATCTGCCCCGAATGGGAGCAGCGCGGGGAGGGTGAACGACCCATCCTGGCCCGGATCGCCGGGGTCTGGCACTTTCTGGCCATCATCTACCTGGCGGTGATCAGCGGCTTCTGGTGTGTGAGCGTCCTGACCGGGGGCGACGCAACCCTGCTCAAACTCGTGCTGAGCATCTTCATCATCCCGCTGTTCATCAGCCTCGACCAGTGGGGGCTGAAACTACTGGAGTACGCCGCCGGCGAGAGGCGCGAGATCATCGACCTGAACGCCCCCGCGGAGACTGAGGGCGGGGCCGAGGAAGCGGCCGCCGGGCCCATGACAGCGGACGCCGGCGGGCCTGGGCGCTCGGGGATCCGCCAATACCTGCCTCTGATCAAAAAGATGTTCCGAACAGTGCTGGTCCTGACGCTCTTGTTTGCGGCCCTGAGGATGTGGGGGATCGATCTGCCGATCGGCCGGATGCTGACCCGCGACATCCTGGGCATTCTTTTCGTGCTCATCGGCGGGCTCATCCTCTGGGAGGTCATCAAGGCCAGGATCGACAGCAAGATCCGCGAGGAAATGCCGGAGACCGACGACGAACACGAGGAGGGCGGCGGGAGCGGCTCCCGCAGCGGGACGCTGCTCACCCTGCTGCGCAAGTTCGTCTTCGCGGTCCTCTTCGTCGTGATCGCCCTGATCGTGCTCTCCGCCATGGGGGTCAACATCGGCCCGCTGATCGCCGGCGCCGGGGTCTTCGGCCTCGCCATCGGCTTCGGGGCCCAGACCCTGGTCAAGGACATCATATCGGGCGTGTTCTTCCTGGTCGACGACACTTTCCGACTGGGCGAGTACGTCGAAACCGGTGCCGCCAAGGGTTCGGTCGAGCACATCTCGCTGCGCTCGCTCAAGCTGCGCCACCCGCGGGGCATGGTCTACACCATCCCCTTCGGCGACATGAAGTCGGTCACCAACTTCAGCCGCGACTACACCATCATGAAGCTCGACATCCGCGTGCGCTACGACGCCGACCTGGAATTGATCCGCAAGACGGTCAAGAAGGTCAACAAGACACTGCGCAAGGACGAGGCCATCAACCGCGTCATGCTCGACGATTTGAAGTCCCAGGGAGTGAAGGAGATGGACGACTCGGCCATGATCGTGCGCGTCAAGTTCAAGACCCTCCCCGGCGAGCAGTTCGTGATCCGCCGGGAGGTCTACCGCCTGATCCAGGAGCAATTCCGCGCCAACGGAATCGAGTTCGCCCACCGCAACGTGACCGTGTATATGCCGCCGGCGCCTGCCGGGGCCTCAGGCGGCACGGAGACGGGGGAGCGTCAGAGGATGGAAGCCGCGGCCGGCGGGGCGGCGGCGGCGGCGATCGCTCAGGCGGAGGCCGAGGAGCTTGCCAAAAAACCGAAAAAAACCGGTGCGTGATCGGATTGAACACCGATTCGGCAGCGTCAATCGAAACGAGATCCCTTAATTGGTCCCGCGCATCGTGCGCCGGATGAATTCCTTCAGCTCCGCTCCTCTGCGGTCTGCGGGGTGTCGGGCGGTCATCCGGTCGGCGATCCGACCGGCCGCGGTGAGGTCCCCCTGTTTCAGGTAGTGCCGGGCCAGGGCCTGGAGGAAGTCCATGTTGTCCGGTTCGAGCTCAACGGCCCGCTTTAAAGCCGCTTCGGCCTTCTCCCCTTTATTCAGATAATCGTAAAGGAGCCCCAGGTTGTAGTGCACCCGCGGCCGATCAGGGATGCCGCCGGCGGCGCGCGCCAGGTGCTGTTCGGCCTCGAGATATTTCTTCTCCTCGGCCAGCAGCAGCCCCAGCGAGTACTGAACCTCATAGAGCTCCGGATAGGCCTTGACGACTTCCCGCAGCAGCGTTTCGGCTTCGGCGTTCCGGCCCAAACCGCTGTAGAGCATCGCCAGGTTCACCTTGGCCGGGTGGGACAGATCGTCGATCCTGATGGCCGCCTTGAAGTGGTCGATGGCCTGCTGCGGCTGGCCGAGAGCGACGTACAGGTTCCCCAGGTTGAAGCGGCCGAAGGCGAAATCCCCGGAATACTCCATGGCGGCGATGTACTCCTTGAGGGCCTCATCGAACACGCGCCGCTGGTCTTCCGCAAGCAGCCGGCCGGGCGGCCCCGCCAATCTGGCGGCAGCCTCGATGCGCACGGCCTTGACCGGGTCATGGAGCAGGGGCGCGATCAGGCGGACGTGGCGCTGCGGGTCGACGGCCGGCAAGAAGGTCACGGCGGTGCGGCGGATCAGAGCCTCGCCGTCCATCAGCGCCCGCGCAAGCGCCGCGGCGACGGCTTCCCCGGGATAGCCGGCCAGCAGTTCCAGCGCTGTGGCGCGCACGAGCACGGGGTAGAGCGGGTCTTCGACCAGGCGGATCAACCCTTCCGCGGCACCCGGCTGTCGGTGGCGGCCGGCCTGGATGATCTCGCCGTAATGCGGGCGGCGTCCCGGTCCATACCATTTGGTGATGGTTTCGTCGGCCCAACGGCTGGTTTTGTCGGAGTGGCAGCGGGTGCAGGCATCGGGCACGCCCAATTTGACGCTGAGGTCCGGCCGGGGGATACGGATGCTGTGATCCAGCCGGTAGTGAACCCCCATGTACACGCGTCCGGGCATGTGGCACTGGATGCACTCGGCCCCGGTCCCGACCTCGAACCGCACCCGGCCGTCGGCGGACTTGACGGGGTCTCCCTTTTCACCTTTCTGCTTGTGGAAATGATGCTGGCGGGTGTCGTAGTCGCTTGCCCGGTGGCACTGCAGGCACAAGCCGTTGCCCTCCTTCACGCGCTTGATGCTGTGGACGTTGTGGCAGTCGCCGCAGCGGACATCCCGCGCGTACATCTTGCTTTGCGTGAACGAGCCGTAGGCGTACACCTCCTCCAGGATCTGACCGTCCGGGAAATACAGGTCCGCGGTGAGCAGGCTCGGCAGCATGGTGTCCAGCAGGTCTGGCTCGATGTGGGTGTAATCTCCCAGGATCGCCCGGCGGGAGTGGCACGGCGCGCACAGTTCCACCGCCTCGCGGGACCTCAGCTTGGAAGTGCGCACCGCAAGATCGAAGTTCGGAACCGGCGATCGCGCCATGTCAGGCAGCTCGGCCCACTTCACATGCCGCGACCCGGGGCCGTGGCAGGCCTCGCAGCCGACGTTGATGTCCGACCAGGTGGTCCGATACGTGTCGGTTTGAGCATCGTAGTTCTTCTTGAGATGGGTGGAGTGGCACGCGGCGCACATCCCGTTCCAGTTCTGCGCCGCGTTGGTCCAATAGAGCCAGTCCTTCGGGCTGAACGTCTGGTCGGGGTAGAGATGATACCAGCGCCCGGCCTTCACATCCCAGGCAATGGGCAGACACTGCATCCGGCCGCCGGGGAAAGGGACCAGGTACTGCTGGAGCGGGTTCCAGCCGAAGGTGTGCGTGACCTCGAAATCCCCCATCCGGCCTTCCGGGCCTTGGGTGCGCACAAAAAATTTGCCGTCCCTGCGATAGAACCGGGAGACGACACCGGAGTGTTCAAAACTCGTCTCGTTGAAATCGCCGCGCACACTCGCCTCGGTGGCGACCTCCATGGCGTGATAGTGGTTGGAGTCTTTCCACAGTTCGTACTCAGGCTGGTGGCAGGTGCGGCATTTCTCACTGCCGACAAAAACGGCGGCATCGACCGGCTTTGCGGGGCCGGGACCCGGCAGGCGGGAATGATACTTCACGACGGCGAGCGGGATCGACAAAACGATCAGCGCGGCGGCGATGATCCCTGTGAGTTTCCAGCGAAACATGAGGGTTGCGGACTTCGGCATTCGGATTACGGGATTACATTTTGGGTGGATATACCAGCTGGTCAGGGTGAAAACTGCCGCGCTTGATCCTCCTGCCCGTGTCGACCTTCACGACCTGGTTCTCGATGCTGACGGGAAAAATATCCAGCGCCCGTGGCGCCGGGGCCGATATCACATTCCCGGTACTGTCGAACGCCGAGGCATGGCACGGACAAATAAACTTATTTTCCTCTTCTACCCAGGGGACGGTGCACCCCAGATGGGTGCACTTGCACGAAAGCGCCAGGAATCCGCCGTCTTCCAGCCGCACGAGGTAGAACTGCCCTTTTTGAAACGCGGCGACCGACCCGGGCGCGAAGGAGGCAAGCGCCCCGGCGAGGACGACGGGGTCGGCCTGGGTCTCGGCGCTGTCCGGGCCGGACGGCCACAGAAAGGTGAAGGCCAGCCACACAAATTCGGCCAGCGCCGCAAGGCCCAATGCCGCCCACAGAAAGCTCAGGAAGCTGCGGCGGGAAACCTCCGCCGACGCCTCGCGTGGCTTATTGCCTTTCGTTGTCTGTCTCCTGGACGGTTTCATTTCGCCTTTTTAAAGCGACCGTCAAAACGGCCACTGCAGCTTCATTCCCTGCCCCCTGAAAAACACGCAGATGGCGGTCAGGATCAACCACCCCACGGCCAGAAAAACGAAAACGGACTGGACCGATTCCAGACGCGATGCCTTGAATTTCCCCGCCATCAGAACGTACAACCCGACGACGACGGCGATGAGAAGGGCCGTCGGGACGACCCCGAGGCTGAGGGCTTGGGGTAAACCGGGCATCATTGCCGAAAAATCAACCGCGTATTCGTCCATGACGACGGCCAGCGGTGTGGCCACGGCGGCAGCGAGTGCGGCAACGAGTGCGGTGCGCCGGCCTTTGACCGATGCAAACCAGACTCCGGCGGGGGCTTCGCGGTATTTCAGATAAGGCAGACAAAAAGCGCCGAGGGCGAGGGCGGCGGCGATCAGCAAGGCAAAACTCGGGTGAAAATGCACCAGCAATTCCTGAATGCCGGCAAAGTACCAGGGGGCCTTGGTCGGGTTGGGGCTGAGGCCCGGGTTGGCCGGAAGCCCCAGGGGGGCGTCGTAAAGCAGCGACAGAATCAAGACGCCCGCGATGACCGCCAGCGCCGTGGCCGCCTCCCGCACAAGCAGTTCCGGGTGGGTCGGGACCATGACGGGTGGGTCGCCCGGCTCCTCGGTCGGAGAGCGCGGGACCACCAACCCGCCGGCCTTGCGCACCCGCCAGAAATGAAAGGCCATCAGCATGACGATCAGGGCGGGAAGGACGGCGGTGTGCAGGGCGAAAAAGTGACGCAAGGTAGCCGGCCCGATCCGGGGACCGCCCAGGACGACGTGCTGCAACCGGCTGCCGATGACGGGGATGTATTCCAGCACGCCGACGCAGATGGTGGTGGCCCAATAGGCCAGTTGGTCCCAGGGGAGCAAATACCCGGTCAGGTTGGAGGCCAGAACGAGGATGAAAAGGCTGAGCCCGACGACCCAGTTCAGCCGGCGCGGCGGGTGAAAACCGCCCGTAAAAAAAACCCGCAGGCCATGCAGGCAGACCACCCCTACCAGGAGGTTGGCGCTCCAGAAATGGGTGTTGCGAACCAGTTGCCCGAACAGGTAGCCTTCCTGAAGGCGCACGAGCGACTCATAGGCCTGGGTGGGAACCGGCCCGTAGGCGAACTTCAGCAGGACGCCGGTAAACAACTGAAGGGACACCAGAACGGCCGCCATGCCGCCCAAGCCCCAGGTCAGGGTGAAGCGCAGCGTCTTTTCCGCAACCCGGCGGGGCCTGAAATGCAGGACCATCGTTCCCAGAAGCTTCAAACGACGTTGGGGTTGGTCCGCCGTGGGAGTCATTGCCCTCATCTGCCCCTGACAAAGACGACTTCGAAGTTTTTCCGCAGACCGGCATGGTGGTAGACCCCTTTTAGCTCATCGCGCTTCGGGTCATGGATCAGGGTGTAGGTGGAGCCGGGGTAGCCGGGGCCTCGCAGCTCGATGAAAACGGTGACGGCCGCGCCTGACCGTGCCGCTTCCGCGCGGGCGACATTGACCGGGTTGGGGTTGTAATAGGCGGCCTGCACCCTGCCGCCGGCATCGACGCGCGTGATGTCGATGACGTAGCCCCCGTCGGTCCGCGCCCAGCGGCCCGTCAACTGCTCGAACCCAGGCCGTGTTTGCGCCAAGGCCGGGAAGCTCGGGAGCAGTGTCAACGCCAGGCCCAGTGCAAGAAAAAAAGCATTCCCCCTGAGCGTTTGCATGCATGGCCATCCCTTCCGCCCGATTGGGCCAGTGCGACTTTAGCATATTGCATCTGCCGATCAATTAAAAAAATCGCTTGCCCGCCTTGGGCTGCGTGCGACTCAGGGATCCGGTGGGATGAGAGCTCACCGCCGCGAACTGCGCGTCGACCGGCCGGGGAGCCCCCCGTCTCCGGTCGGCCACGCGTTCGCCGCCCCTCTGCAAGGTCCGGCCGTTCACAGAGAGAAAATGTGCGCAGGCGGGGCAGGCGCAATTCATCACGGCTTTTTTAACCGGAGGGGTTGACTTGAGAAGAGAACTGCCTGAGTTTCAACCGGTGGAAATAACCGACCAAGACGCAGGAATAGAAAGGACCCCAAATCATGAGACGGCGAACACGGGGCATGACATGGTTTTTGATGGTTCTGGCTTCGCTGGCGGTTGTCGCAGGCTGCTCTGGGCCTCGGGCCGGGATTAGAAAGGTCGACCGGCCCACTGAGAAGGAGCTGCGGGCCGGCTGGAAAGAGTACCGGACCTACTGTTTAGAGAGCCGGGGCCGGGAGGCCGCGTTTGGGAATGCCGTGCTCTTTCAACTGAAAGGAGACAACATTATTCAGAAAGCGGATAGCTGGCGCGAAGTCGCAAGCGAGGAGGCGGCTTCCGGCTGTGCGAGTTATTTGTCTCATTCTTCGCCTGTGATGCAATTGCTTGGCGCAAATGACGAAGTTTTCGGATACGTGATTTACAACTTCAAAGATGGGATTTCCGCTGCGATCATCGACCCGCGATCAATCCGCCTATTTTATCACGAAAACCCAAAGGGCGGGGGCCCCTGAGCGGATGGCTGGAGAGGGACGCCTGGGCCGAATCAGAAGGTTCTTTATCGGGTCAGGAAAAAAACCAGATCGGGAAACAGAGATACTTCAAGGTTGACGTTTCATCTCCGTGCTTTATTTTTTCGGCATATTCTTCCAGAGGTCATCCCCACAAAGAGATCCACCGTGTCGGAAACAGGCAAAGCAATTTCCGAAACCCGCAAGGGCACATCGAAGCGCACACCGGAAGGCCTTATTATGAAAGGGGGAAAAATGAAAAACCGTCTGAGAGCACCGAACCTATTTTTTGCGGTTTTTGCCGCATTGGCTTTGATGGCGGGGTCGGCGGCCGCGCAGGGGAAAAAGCCCAACATCCTGGTCATCTGGGGCGACGACATCGGCCAGTTCAACATCAGCGCCTACAACATGGGCATGATGGGCTACAAGACGCCCGAACATCGACCGCATCGCCAAGGAAGGCGCGCTGTTCACCGACTGGTATGGCCAGCAGAGCTGCACCGCCGGCCGCGCCGCCTTCATCACCGGGCAGTCGCCGATCCGCACCGGCCTCACCAAGGTCGGCCTGCCGGGCGCGCCCGAGGGCATGAAGAAGGAAGACCCGACGATCGCCACGCTGCTCAAGGCGCAGGGCTACATGACCGGCCAGTTCGGCAAGAACCACCTCGGCGACCGCGACGAGATGCTGCCGACCGAACCACGGCTTCGACGAGTTCTTCGGCAACCTCTACCACCTGAACGCCGAGGAAGAGCCGGAGAATCCCGACTATCCGAAGAGATCCGGAGTTCAAGAAGAAGTTCGGCCCGCGCGGCGTCATCCACAGCTTCGCCGACGGCCGCATCACGGACACCGGCCCGCTGACGAAGAAGCGCATGGAGACGATCGACGAGGAAGTCACCGCCAAGGCGCTCGACTTCATGGAGCGCGCCAAGAAGGCGGACAAGCCGTTCTTCCTCTGGTGGAACTCCACCCGCATGCACATCTTCACGCACCTGAAGACGGAGTCGGACGGCAAGACCGGCCTCGGCATCTATGCCGACGGCATGGTCGAGCACGACGGCCACGTCGGCCAGGTGCTCGCCAAGCTCAAGGAACTGGGCCTCGACGAGAACACCATCGTCATGTACTCGACCGACAACGGCGCCGAGACCTTCACCTGGCCCGACGGCGGCACGACCATGTTCCGCGGCGAGAAGAACACCAATGGGAAGGCGGCTACCGCGTGCCGACGCTGATCAACTGGCCCGGCGTCATCAAGCCCGGCACGGTCATCAACGACATCGGTGCGCACGAGGACATGCTGCCGACGCTGCTGGCCGCCGCCGGCGACACCACGGTCAAGGAAGACCTGCTGAAGGGCAGGAAGGTCGGCGACATGACCTACAAGGTCCACCTCGACGGCTACAACCTGCTGCCGGCGCTCAAGGGCGAGGGCCGAGTGGCCGCGCAAGGAGTTCATCTACTGGACCGACGACGGCAGCGTCGCCGCGCTGCGCTACGAGCAACTGGAAGATCACCTTCCTGCGAGCAGGACGCTCGACGGCCTGAACGTCTGGCAGGAGCCGTTCGTGACGCTGCGCGCCCCGATGCTCACCAACCTGCGCATGGATCCGTTCGAGCGCGCCCACGAAATCGGCATGGGCTACGAGCGCTGGTTTGCCGAGCACATGTTCGTGATCGCGCCGGCGGCGGGCCTACGTCGGCCAGTGGCTGCAGAGCTTCCAGGAGTTCCCGCCGCGCCAGAAGCCCGGCAGCTTCAATCTCGACCGCGTGATGGAAGCGGTGACCAGCGGCAGCGTCGGCAAGCAGTGATGCCGCCTGCGCAGCAGCGTTGAAACCAGACCCCGGGCCGCACCCGTCCCAAGCGGGTGCGGCCCTGCGTGACCAACGATTGGCACCGGCAAGATCGTCCTCGGATAAGCCGCCCCGTCGAACCGTTTCGCGGATCCGCATCGGTAGCCGCTGCTCAACCCTGACGTGACTGACAGCAGCTGTTGACCGCGCATCGGCTGGCGAGGTATGCGAGCTATGAAGACAATACAGCTCGTTCTCGCTGTCGGGGCCTTGCCGTGCTACGCTGTCTCCGGCGACACGACGCGTCGGCCGCCGATCCCCTGCCATCCTGGAACGACGGCACGGCCAAGAAGGCCATCGTCGCCTTCGTCGAGAAGGTGACCAAACCGGCTCGCCGGACTTCGTCCCGGCCGCCGAGCGCATCGCCGTCTTCGACAACGACGGCACGCTCTGGGCCGAGCAGCCGATGTACTTCCAGCTGTTCTTCGCGCTCGACCGCGTGAAGGCGCTCGCGCCGCAGCATCCCGAGTGGAAGGACAAGGAACCGTTCGCCTCGCTGCTCAAGGGCGACGTGCAAGGCGCGCTCGCCGGCGGCGAACACGCGATCGCTCGAGATCGTCATGGCCACGCACGCCGGCATGACCACCGAGGAGTTCGAGCAGATCGTCAGCGACTGGATCGCCACCGCGAAGCACCCCAAGACCGGGCGGCTCTACACCGAGATGGTCTATCAGCCGATGCTCGAGCTGCTCGCCTACCTGCGCGCGAACGGCTTCAAGACCTTCATCGTCTCCGGCGGCGGCATCGAGTTCATGCGCCCGTGGACGGAGAAGGTCTACGGCATCCCGCCCGAGCAGGTCATCGGCAGCAGCATCAAGACGAAGTTCGAGATGCGCGACGGCAAGCCCGTGCTCGTGCGCCTGCCGGAGATCGAACTTCATCGACGACAAGGCCGGCAAGCCGGTCGGCATCAACCAGCACATCGGCCGCCGCCCGATCGCCGCCTTCGGCAACTCCGACGGCGACCTCCAGATGCTGCAGTGGACGGCCGCCGGCAGCGGCGCGCGCTTCTGGGCTCTCGTCCACCACACCGACGCCGAGCGCGAGTGGGCCTACGACCGCCAATCCCGCATCGGCCGCCTCGACAAGGCGCTCGACGAGGCGCAAGGCGAAGGGCTGGACCGTCGTGAGCATGAAGGACGACTGGAAAAGGATCTATCCGGATTGAGCGGCTCAATCCACTGACCGCGAGGACGGTGATCGAGGGCGCGGAAAATGAAATGAAAATGGGGACGTTCGTTCCGAACGTGTTTCAAAGTGCGCAACGCAGATCAGCAGTCAAACGTGCGCCGCAGTCGAAGATCGCCGGCGGAGAGCCGCTGGGCTCCGCCCCGGCGCCTCTCTTATCACCCCGCCGTGGCCCGGACCCTCTCGTGCGCCTGCTGCCGGGGCCGCTGCAGAAGCCACATCCCGCCGAAGATCGCGATGCCGAGGATCTTGACGATCTCAGGGTTCTCGATTCCGATCAGCTCGCCGACGCCGAAGGGCCGCAGGATGATGAAGGTGATCGCCAGAAAGATGAGGCTCTCGTACCACTTGTTGCGGGCGAGGAAAAAGCCACTGGGTGGCGCAGGCGAAGGCGAACATGGCGATGCAGCCGCTGACGAAGATCCAGGCGCCCAGCAGCCACGAGTCGACCCCGATCAGCAGCAGGCGCTCGTTGAAGATGAACATGAACGGCAGGATGGCCGTGCGGATGTCGTACATGAAGCCCTGGATCCCGGTGGCGATCGGCGGGCTCTTGGCGATGGCCGCGGCCGCGAAGGCGGCCAGCCCCACCGGCGGCGTGTCGTCGGCCAGGATGCCGAAGAAGAACACGAACAGGTGGGCCGTGATCAGGTGCACCTCGAGGCCGATCGCCGGGGCGAGTTTCACGATGATCGGCGCGGTGAGCGAGGCCATGACGATGTAGTTGGCCGTGGTCGGAAGCCCCATGCCGAGCAGCAGGCAGGCGACGGCCGTGATGATCAGCAGCAGGATGAGGTTCCCGCCCGAGATGATGGCCACGATCTCGGTGATGAGCCCGCCGAGCCCCATGGTCACCACCCCGACGATGATCCCCGCGGCGGCGACGGCCACGCCGATGCCCATCATGTTGCGCCCGCCGGCGACGAAGGACTGCGTACAGGATGATCAGGCGCCTTCTTCAGGCCCGGGCCACACGCTCTCCCCGCGGCGCCGGGCGAGGATGGGCTCGCGGATCAGGATCAGGGCCGCCAGGACCAGGATCGCGTTGAAGGCCGAAAGCTCCGGGCTGTGCCTGAGCCACGATCAGCTGCCAGATGATCACCGCGAGCGGGATCAGGAAATGCACCCCCGAAAGCAGGGTCGGACCAGAAGGCGGCAGCTCCGCGCGCGGGACCCCCCTCAGCCCGAGCTTTCCGGCCTCGAGGTGGGTGATGTAGAACAGGGCGCAGTAGCTGATCACCGCCGGCACGAAGGCCGCCTTGACGACCTCGATGTAGGGCAGGTTGCAGTACTCGGCGATGATGAAGGCCGCGGCCCCCATGATCGGCGGCATGAGCTGGCCGTTGGTGGAGGCGGCGACCTCGACCGCGGCGGCCTTGGTGGCCGGGTAGCCCACCGACTTCATCAACGGGATGGTGAAGGTGCCGGTGGTGACCACGTTGGCCACCGAGGAGCCGGAGACCATGCCGCTCAGCCCGGAGGCGACCACGGCGGCCTTGGCGGGCCCGCCGCGGTAGGAGCCGAGCAGGCTGTAGGCCAGTCTGACGAAGTACTGCCCGCCGCCGGCCTTGTCCATGATCGAGCCGAAGAGCACGAACATGAAGACGATGGTCGAGGAGACGTCGAGCGGGATGCCGTAGATGCCCTCGGTCGACATGGTCTCCTGGCCGATGAAGCGGCTGAGCGAGACCCCCTTGAAGGCGATGACATCGGGCATGTAAGGCCCCAGGAAGGAGTAGAGGATGAAGACGGTCGCCAGCACGGCGAGCGCCGGACCGAGCGAGCGGCGGGCGGCCTCGAGCAGCAGCACGATCAGCACGAGCCCGAAGACCGCATCGCGCATGATCGGCGAGCCTTGGCGCTCGGCCAGCCCCTCGTAGTCGAGCACGATGTAGAGCGCCGCGACCGCGGCCACGGCCGCCAGCAGGAAGTCGAACCAGGTGATCCGCTGCCGCCGGGAGAGAAACCGCAGCAGGCCCGCGAGCCCGCGGTCGCTTGAACATCGGGCAGCTCAGGTAGACCAGCGCGATGGCGAAGGCCAGGTGGATGGAGCGCACGTAGACGGTTTCGAGCAGGATCACCTTGGGCAGCAGGAACTGGAAGCAGGACCAGGTGAAGGCCACGACCGGGATGACCCAGCGCTGCCAGCCCTTCGGGGCTGCGCACCCCCACCTCGGCCTCCTCGACGATCCGCTGCGCCTCGGCGGCGCCGGCCGCTTCCTCCTGCGGCGGGTTCCGGTTCCCGTCCTGAGTCTGCTCGCTGGTCATGTCGCACCTCGCTCGGTCGCTTCCGGCCGGGCGTCACCCCGGCCGCAACGGGTTGAATTTCCGATCGGGTCCCGAAACCGGCCGTTCGCCGCTCGGGGCGGGCGGAACGGTCGCCCGCCCCGGAATGACACGGTTTGCCGAAGTCGTCGGCGCGGGCCGACGGGCCCTACTTCATCAGCCCGGCCTCCTTGTAGTACTTCATGGCGCCGGGGTGGATCGGTGCGCTCAGGCCCTGCACCATCTCCTCCTTGGTCAGGGTGGAGAAGGCCTCGTGGAGCTTCTTGAACTCCTCCAGGTTTTCGAACACCTCCTTGGTGACGGCGTAGACCACGTCGTCGGGCATGTCGGCCCGGGTCACGAAGGTCGCCTTCACGGCGAAGGTCGGCACGTCTGCCTTGTTGGTCGCCATCTCATAGAAGGCCATGGGGATCTTGGCCTTGACGTAGTAGGGGAACTTCTTCACCAGGGTGGTGAGCTGGGCGTCGTCGATCGGCACGAAACCCACCTTCTCCCGGCCGGCGGTGGACTCCTTGATCATGCCGGCGGGGTTGCCCACCGTGTAGATGAAGGCGTCGATGCGGCCGTCCTGGAGCATCTTGGGGGACTCGGCCGGCTTGAGGTCCTCGGCCTTGGAGAAGTCGGCGTGCCCCATCTTGTACTCCGTCAGGATGTCGAGGAAGTTCTGGCGCTGGCCGGATCCGGGGTTGCCCACCGCCACGCGTTTGCCCTTCAGGTCGGTGAACTTCTTGATCCCGCTCGCCTCGGTGGCCACGATGAAAAAGGTCTCCGGGTGGATGGAGAAGACGGCCCGCAGGTCCTTCTGCGGACCGGCGTCCTTCCACTCCGCCAGGCCGTTGATGGCCTGGAACTGGCGGTCGGACTGCACGACGCCGAACTCCAGGTCCCCCTTGAGGATGGCGTTGACGTTGAACACCGACCCCCCGGTGGACTCCACGGTGCAGCGGATGTTGTACTGGTCCTTTTTCAGGTTCACGATCTTGGCGATCGCCCCGCCGGTGGGGTAGTAGACGCCGGTGACCCCTCCGGTGCCGATGGTGACGAATTTCGTGGCCGCCGCGGCCTGGCCGCCTCCGAACCCGATCAGGCCGACGACGGCAAACACGGCTAGTGCCGTGACGATACGGAAGCTCTTGAAATTCAGTTTCATGGCATGTCCCTCCTGTCATGTTGATGGTTTCAGTTGGCCAGAGGCTCATTCCTTTCGGGGTTTGCGTGCTTGAAAATCCCGCAGCGCCTCCTGGCGTTCGGGCGCGGACACCGTCGCCAGGCAGGCCTCTGTTTCGTAGTCCATGAGGGCCTCGAGGCTGACCTCCGGGGCCATGTCGATGCCTTTCTTGATCAGCCGGATCGAAAACGCCGAGTTGGGAGCAATCTTGCGGGCCATCTCCAGGGCGGTCTCCATGAGCCGATCGTCGGCCACGACCTGATTCACCAGCCCGATGCGCATGCCTTCACGGCCGTCGATGGTCTCGCTGGTAAAGAGCAGCTCTTTGGCTTTCCCCGGTCCGACCAGAAGCGGCAGCAGACGCATGGCACCACCCGTCACGGATGAAGACACCTTGGCTTCGGGCGAACCGAACCGGGCCCCCTCGCCGGCGATGCGAAGATCGCAGGCCAGGGCCAGCTCGTACCCGGACCCCAGGGCATAGCCGTTGACGGCGGCGATGGTGGGCTTCTCGAAGCGGAGGATCAGGCGCGAAATCTCCTGCAGGTGGTTCAGATAGTCTCGGTATTGAGCGAGCGTGCGGTCCTTCGAGTCCTTGAGGTCGGCCCCGGTGGAAAACGCTCGTCCCTGGCCGGTCAGGACCACCACCCGCACGCCATCGTCCGCGCGTGCGGCAAGAAAGGCCTCCCGCAGGTCCAGCCAAAGCTGCTTGTTCATGGCATTCAGCACTTTCGGCCGGTTCAACGTGATGACGGCCACCTGCTCTTTTTTCTCGTAAATCACGGTCTCGAAATCCATGCGTCCCTTCCTCCGTCACTCGGTCAGGATGATGCGGGCATCCACCACGCTGCTGCCATGGGAGTGGACGATGACCGGGTTGAGATCCAGCTCCGCCAGATCGGGGTTTTCGGTTGCGATCAGCGACAGGCATTCGATCGTGCGGCGAACGGCCTCGATGTCCTTTTCACCCTCGCCGCGAACGCCCTTGAGAAGCGCCGCGCCGCGGATGGATGCCGTCATGCGCTCCACGTCGTTCGCGCTCAGGGGGGCCACGCCGAAGGCCACATCTTTGAGCACCTCGACGAAAATGCCCCCGAGCCCGAACATGACCACCGGCCCGAACCCCGGGTCCCGGAAGATGCCGAAAATGCACTCCTGCCCCGACGGCGCCATGGGGGAGACCAGGAACCCCTCGACCCGCGCCGTCGAGAGCGCCGCCGCCGTCTGCTTGATGATGGCGCGCGCGGCGTTTTTCACGGCCGTGGCGCTGCCGAGGTTCAGCTTGACGCCCCCTGCGTCCGACTTGTGCAGGATGTCCGGGGAGACGATTTTGAGGGCGACCGGAAACCCCAGCTTCCGGGCCGCCATGGCGGCCTCGTCGGGAGAACGCGCGAAGGCCGACGGGGGCAGCCGCAGACCGTAGCGGCGCAGGATTTCGAGCGCCTCGGTTTCAAGCAGGTTCCGGCGCCCCTCCCGTCGCGCGGCCGCGATGACTTCCTGCACCCCGCTTCGCCGGCTCCCGTCGGCCTCGAAAAGCGTGACCCGCTCAGGCCGGCTATAGTTCGCCTCCTGGCGCGCCAGGGCCGACAGACACTGGGCGATGCGGTCCGAGCTGGCATGCACCGGGATCCCGCCCTGCTTCAGAACGGACACCGCCTCGTAGTCCTCCATGGCGAAGCTCGTGTGGACCGCCAGCGGTTTCCCGGATTGCCGGACCAGATCCACCAGCCTCCGCGACGCTTCCGCCTCCAGCGCGCCGACATGCGGTGCGATAATGTCCTTGAACCCGCCGAAAAACCCGGTGAGGTAGACCATGTCCACCTCGTCGGCGGCCATGACCGCCTCCACGCAGGCGGCGACCACCGGCGGGTTTTCCTCGGCCGTTCCACCGTAGTCGATCGGGTTGTGGGCGGGCATGCCGGAGAGCAGGTGGGGCTTGATGCGCTCTTGGGTTTCAGCCGACAGCACCGGCACCGCGAGCCCCCATCGTTCGGCATTGTCCGCGGCCACCGAATTGTCCCCTCCCCCTTCCGAAAGAATCGCCACCCGATTCCCTCTCGGCTTCGGGCAGTCCAGCAACGTCTCGGCCAGATCGAACATCTCGTCGATGTTCGAAACGCGCAGGATCCCCGCCTGTTCGAAGGCGGCCTCCACGATGCGGTCGTCGGCGGCGAGCGCCCCGGTGTGGGACGCGCTGGCCCGGCGGCCGGCCGTGGTGCGGCCCACCTTTATGGCGATGATCGGCTTGGTGCGCGTCGCCTTCCGGCAGGCCCGGATGAACTCGTCTCCCTGCTTGATGCTTTCGAGGTAAAGCATGATGACCCGGGTCTCGGGATCGGCCGCCAGGAAGTCGATATAGTGGTGGAATCGCACCCCGATGGCGTTGCCGGAGGAAATGATCCGTGAAAACCCCCTTCCGCGCCGCCGCGCAAAGTGGGTCAGCGAGTCGATGATGTTCCCGCTCTGCGCCAGGATGGACAAATGCCCCGGCCGGATCCCGGGGATGCCCAGGAAGTTCATCCGTCCGGAGGCCGAATACATGCCGGAGCAGTTCGGCCCGATGACATGGATGCCGTGGCGCTCGGCGATGTCCATGATCTGGGCCTCGATCCGCTTGCCCTCGGGACCGGTTTCCCCGAGCCCGGCGGTGATGATGATGACGCCCTTGGCCCCTTTCTCGGCCGCCTCCTGGACGGCCTGGGGGATCAGCCTGCCCGGGATGACGATCATGGCCAGGTCGATCCGACCGTCCACCGCCGTCAGCGACGGATAGGCCCGGATGCCGAAAAGCGTGTCGCGCTTGGGGTTGATGAGATAGACCCTGCCCGGGTAGCGGCCTTCGAGCAAACTGCGGGTTCTGCGCTCCGCGGCCTTCCCGGGAGTTTCGGAGGCTCCCAGGACCGCGACGGCGGCGGGGTTGAACAGGGGGTCCAACGCATGCGGTGTGTCCATCGCAACGGCTCCTTTTCGGGGGCTCATGAAGAGCGCCTGCTCGTGCGGGGTGCTCTTTTTCGGACTGCGACTCAACCGCCCAATCGGGCAGGGTGCGCTTTTCGGACTGGTAATAGATGTTTTTGTCTTCCCACAATCGCTCCATCTGCCGCAGTTGCCTGACCGATTCCGCGCCCCCCAGGAATGCCACCGCCGTCACGACGGCGTTGACGAGGCTCAAGGCGGCCACATAGGACTCGATGAAAGAGTCGATGCGGCAGTGCGCGGTCAGCACGTGGTCGGACACCGGCACCAGCGGCGAAAACGGCGAATCGGTGAGGCTGACGACCACACACCCCGCGCGGTGAGCCGCCTCGGCCACCTCGACCGTCAAGCGGGTGTAGCGCGGAAAGGATATCGCCACCAGAACCGAATCCTGTGAAATGCCGCTCACCTCCCGCCACATCTCCCCGCTGCCCGGGACGATCAGCCGGGTCCTTTTCCCCAGAAACCCGAGGGTGCTCGCCAGCATGACCGCCAGCGAGTGGGCCGTGCGCATGCCGATGATGTTCACCTCCCGGGCGGCCACGAGAATCTGCGCGATGCGGACGATGGTGTCACGATCCAGATGTTCGGCGGTCTGCGCAAGGTTGTTCGCATCCTGCTCGACCACGGCCGCGATGAGGTCCTCCACACTGGCGATGCGCCGGGAGGTGCGTTTCAGGCGCGAGACCGTATCGATCCGATTGACGTTGGCCGAGCGCAGGTGCTGCTTCATCTCGAGAAACCCCTCGAAGCCGAGGGCCTGCGCCAGGCGCACGACGGTGGCATCCGACACCCCGCATTCCTCGGCGAGCTGGGCTGCGGTCATGAAGACCACCTCTTCGGAGTTCTGAAGGATGTAGCGGGCCAGCTGGCCCTGCCGCCGGGTCAAGGGCGATTTCACCCGGGTCAACCAGTTGTTGGGGTCGATCGAGCGCATCTCATGGTGGTGTAATTTTTTTTTCATTTTTTCCATAGCATGTAATTTTTCCTACATCAACGCACGCATGTCAAGCACAATTTTTGACGGAACCTTGGTTTGGGGGCGGAGCAAGCCGCGTGGGACCGTGAGAAGGCCGTCAGGGAGCAGGACTCGATACGCGGAGGAGTTGCAGGCGGCAAGCGGCTCACCCGCAGGGTCCCCGGTACGGCGGAGGCCCTGCGGGTGCTTCAACTCGCGGTGGGGCTGTCGGTGGAAAGTCGATCCTTCACGGCAAGGCCAGGATCGATGTCTTGCCGTCTTTAGGCCGGCGGGGCCGCCGTTGACCCTCGGAGAGGCTCAGACGGGGATGGTGATGACCGGCACGCTGGTGCATTTGAGCACCCGCTCGGCGACGCTTCCGAAATTGAAGTGGCCCTCGCTGCCGCGGCTGGCCATGACCACCATGTCGATCTTTTCCTTTTCGATCAGCTTGAGGATCTCCTTGGCGGGCTCCCCGATGCTGATGTGCCGGATGTAGAGCGGGCACTCGTTCAGGAACTTGTCGCAGATCTCGTTCAGGCGCGAATCCGCGGTCTGCTTCTCCCACTCCTGCATCTTCTTCAGGTCCTCGGGGTCGAACTGCCCGTAGGAGGCGCCGAAGGCGGGATAGTCCTTCATCACGTAAAGAATGTGGATCTCCGCCCCGTATTTTTGGGTCAGCGAGGTGACCAGCGGCAGCGCCTTGGCGGCGTTTTCGGAAAAATCGGTCGGCCACAGAATTCGGTTGATCTCCATTGCTCTCTCCTTCGTCTTCATCCTCACCATGTGGTAGCATATCACCGGGTTCCGGCGTGAGAGAGCCTTGTACCATCATTAGATCGGCGGTGCAATAGTCACCATCACCCGCATGTCGCTCACGGCCCGGACCCCGTGGGGTTCGTTGATGTCGGAGATGAGCACATCCCCCGTGTTGGCGGGCAGGGTCTGGCCGTCCTTGCCGAGAAACAACCCGTTTCCCTCGAGCACCGGCGATGCTGAGCTGACCGTCGGCCTCGTGGGAGTGGATCGGCAGCTCCTGGCCGGCCTTGAAATTGAAGTTGAGCACCCTGAAATAGGGTGAGTCGTGCACCAGCAGCTTGCTCATGGCCTTGTCGTTGAACTTGCCGTCCTTGAACACTTCCACTCGTTTCAACATGATCCGGCCCTCCTTTATTTGAGCGGTTGATGGAAACACCCACTGTGTTCAGGGCATAGTAGTGGACTAATAGAATCACTGCATTGATTCAAGTCAAATAATATGAGGCAGGGTCGCGGGGTGGTTGAGGATGTTGCAATTTAGGATCAGAAAGGCTATTTCTTGACCAGCCGGCGAACGGACGGAGGTTATCCGGGCGCCGCGGCCTGCATCGAGCCGATCACCCGCGAGGAGACCGACCGCCATGCAAGACGAACACATCGCCGCTCAATGCTCGGACCCCACCCAGGAGCTCACCATCCGGATCCCCTGTGTGCTCGCGGAGCGTGTGGAGGCCTACGCCGCGGAGCACGAGACCACCCTTTCCAGTGTGGTCATCGAGGCCTTGGACTTCTTCCTCAGACACCGCCCGCGGAGCTGAACGGCCGGCCGTTCCCGTAAACGGCGACTTGAAGCGGGTGTCAAGGATCCAATTGCCGTGCGCCGTTTCCCCATTCTGTTTTGTTTGCCCATCGAGCGTACCGAGCCCTCAGGCTCTTGGGGGGGACCGCCAGCCTTTCCGCAATTCTGAGGCTGCCCCTGATCGGCTGCCCAAAGAGTGGAGAAGAATCTCCCCTAATTGAGAGACTTTTTTCTCAGACACCCCAATGCTGACGGATTCGTAAAAAGTCTCCATCGTTGTCACCCCGGCGAACGCCGGGGTCCAGAACAGCCTGAAAAGACGGGATTCCTCCCGGACTTGATCCGGGATCCGCCGGAATGACAGAAAAAGGAATTAAGCGACTTTTTACGAGCCCATCAATGCTGCGTTGCGGAAAAAAAAGCTGAAAGGCGCTGAGCCGTGCCTGATGGCGGCCGACGCTGAAGGCGGTGCATCTCTCCCGCATCTGCGCCGCGCAGCGCATCGAGAGTGGCACATCCTTTGCTTGGATTTATGGCGATCAGGTCCGCGTTCTCGCGTCGCCTGAGGAAAAAATGTTTTCGCAAGGGGTGTTACGATGATCTGTTCGGAGTGCAACGGAAAAGGATACCGGATCTTCAAGGATGAGGAGGACATTTGTCCCGAGTGCCAGGGAAAAGGTGAATTCCTTCCTATCCGGGAGTGCAGCGTCGACGAATCCGGAACCACGGAATGCAGGGTGACGTGGCAATGAATTTCGGAACGCGGCCCGCGATCCGACCGGGGTCGCGGCCCTTTTTATGCCCACTGCCGCAAGCCGCAGGGAAACTTCGTCCGTGAGGAATGCGGTCTTCCTTCAGCGTTCATCGCTGGCAGCCCCCGGCGCTCAGCCCCCGCCCACGAGCAGCATGAAGGTGACGCGGTCGCCGTCTTCGAGCCGGCGGCTGGCCAGCTCCTCGCGCGCGAGGAACCCCTCCTCGTTGACCATCACCTGGATGGTGAGGTCGAGGCCCCCCTCCTCGTCGAGCAGGACCTGACGCGCCTTGGGCCCGAAGCGCGCGGTGAGCGACTTCACCAGGTCCGCGACGCTGCCCGCCGGCATCTCGACCACCGCCTTCTTCCCGATGACGGCCGAGAGCGTCGGCAGGCCCAATGATGCGACCGTGATCTTCATGCTCACTTCCCGTGCCGGCGCATCAGCTCGGAGTAGCTCTCCGCGGCCTCGCGCATCCGACCGCACTGCGACTTGGTGGTGTCCACGTAGTCCACGGCCTTCATGTCGCAGAAGCGAACGCACTGGGGGTCGCCGTGGCAGAGGTCGCACTTGAACACCCGACCGCGCTCGGCATTCCAACCCATGGCGCCGAAGGGGCAGGCCTGGACGCACATCTTGCATCCGATGCACAGGTCGTGGTTGATGCGCACGCTGTCGAGCTCGGGGTCGCGGTAGATCGCCCCCTTGGGGCAGATCGCAAGACAGGGCGCCTCGCGGCACTGCTGGCAGCGCATCGGCAGGTAAAACCCCTCGGTGTCCCACTTGACGACGTGGATGCGGGCGAGCGAGGGGTTGCTGACGCCGTTGTGTCTCACCGAGCAGACGACTTCGCACAACCGGCAGCCGGTGCATTTCTCAGGGTCCGTGATCATTATTTTCTTGCCCATGGGGTGTCTCCTTCCCAGGATGTTGAACTCTTTTTTTTGTGGGAGCGACATCCGGCCGCGATGTTGCGGTCGAGAGCCCTTCGCACAGGGGTTCACTTCGGTGCCGGCCGGGGCACGCCTCCCGCCGCAACCCGGCAGCAGCCGACGCTCAGGGGTTCACCCCCTCCTCTCCTATGCCGCCGGCCGCAGCTCCTCGATCTTGAGCCGCGCGAGCAGCCCGGCCGTGGGCACCCCGTTTTCGTCCCACTCGTGCAGCCGGTAGTACTCGTTGATCATGGCCGTGAACTTCTCGCGGTCGATCGACTTGCCCCGCGCCACCGGCAGACCGAGCTTGGTGGGCTCGTCGAAGTAACGGTCGGGCAACCAGTCGTCCTTGCGGGTCAAGCCCTCGCGCAGGTTGAACAGCCGCTCGATGGTGTACCCCCGGTTGGCCACGTCCCAGATATCCTTCTCGGTAAACTCGAGCCCCGTGTTGAGCCGGATGAGCTTGGTGAACTCCTTGAACTGCGGGTGGTTGGGGCTCAGGAAGACGGTGTGGTACTTGCAGATGCCGAGACAGTCGACCGCCATGTAGACCAGCTCCTGCCACATCACCATGCGCGGCTTGCCCTCGTACTCCGAGTAGTTGTTGGTCAGCGGCCCCTCGTAGCCGTCCGGGTTGCGGTAGACCTTCTCGACCACCTTCATGGGCAGGTTGTAGAGGTCGATGGCCGGCCGCCCCCGCAGGTGGTCCGAGCCCCGGGAGGAGACGGCGATGTTGAGCGCCAGCGCCGGTGTGGCGCGCTCGTCGGAGTGCAGGTTGCTCATGCCCTTGACGTGGATGAGGTACTTCAGGCTCTCGGGCCCGAGCTTGCGGGCCGCCGGCAGCGGCCCCTCGGCCAGGACGTCGCCCAGATCCTTGCGGAAGGCGATGCGCTTGACCATCTCGATCACGGCCTCGTCGCTGCCCCACTCGAGTTTCAGGCCGTCCGTGTCCTTCTCGGTGATGAGGCCTTTCTCATAAAGCTCCATGGCCCAGGCGATCATGCTGCCGACCTCGAGCGTGTCCATGCCGTAGTCGTTCACGAGGTGGTTGCCGACCAGCACCGTGTTCATGCTGCGGCAGCCGACCTCGGCCCCGAAGGCGCCCTGGCTGGTGTACTCCGGTCCCTGGGCGTAGGTGCCCGCGTAGGGGCCCTCCTGGATCACGTAGCGGTGGCGGCAGTGGACCTGGCAGCCGAAGCAGCCGTCGAGACCGATCGAGTACTTGTCGAGGTTCTCGCACTCGATGTCCTCGCTGTTCGGCAGCTGGTTGTACTGGAAGTTGCGGCAGCGCACCAGCCCGGTCGTGTTGGTGACCCCGTAGATGAAGCCCGTGCCCCAGCGCTGCATGATCTGGGAGACCTTGGTCGAGATGACTTGGTCGATGATCTCCTTGTTGTACTCGAGCGCCTCTTCGGGGTGCCGGATCTGGATGCTCGTGGTGCCGCGGCAGGCGACCGCCTTGAGGTTCTTCGAGCCCATGACGGCCCCCATGCCGGTGCGGCCGGCGGCGTTCTTGCGGCCGGTCATGACGCAGGCGAAGCGCACCAGGTTCTCACCGGCCTGGCCGATGCACAGCACCTGGGCCTCCAGGTCCTCGAGCTCGCCGCGGATGATCTCCTGGGTGTCGTAGACGCCCGCGCCCCAGGCGTTTTCGGCGCTGCGGATCTCGATCTCGCCGTCGTGGATGTAGAGATAGACCGGCTTTTCGGCGCGGCCGCGGATCACGAGGTGATCGAACCCGGCCCAGCGCATCTCCGGCCCGAAAAATCCACCCATGTTGGCCGAACCGAGCAGGTTGGTCAGCGGCGACTTGGCCATCACGTGGGTGCGGGCCGAGGCCGAGGCCATGGTGCCGACCAGAAGCCCGGCGCTGATCAGAAGCGTGTTCTCGGGCCCGAGGGGGTCGGCGCCCGGTGGGCAGTGTTTGTAGAGCAGGTAGGCATCGAGCCCGCGGCCGCCGATGAACTTGCGCCGCCACTCGAGCGGGATGGGCTCGGTCTTCACTTCACCCGAACTCAGATCGATGTAGGCAATCTTGCGATTGAGTGCCATGGGTTGCTCCTTTCAAAATGGCGGGGCCGCAGACAACCCCTGCGGCTGGCCCCATCTTCCATCTTCCAAAGTAAGAATTCCGCCTTCCGAATTCCGAACTCCGAATTCGGTCAGATCTTCTCGTCGATGCCGAGCGGGTAGTTCTCCCACACCGGTCCGCGCAGCTTGGCGGTCTTGGGATAGGGCCAGGAGAGCCGCCACTCGATGCCGCACTCGGGGCACTTGCAGCGCTCGGCACCGAGAGTGGGCCTGAAACGGGCAAAACAGGTCAGACAGCGCACCTCGCCGTCACGCGGGCCTTCCATGACCTTGCTGGTTTTCATCGGGGCACCTCCAGGGCAGAGCCATTCGATAGAATTCATTGTAGTGAACCAATTGCGACCACAGGTTATCATATCAAACGATGGTGTCAAGCTTTTTTTCCTGTTTTAATGGTCCAGCATTGACATCCATCCTTTTTTGCTTGACAGGGTCAAGATGGGAATATACTATTCGTTCACTATAGTGAACAAACATCCAACACTGAGCCGACCATGAAATCAGAAAGGACAGTCCCCGCCGGCTACCAGGCACCCGCCGTCCAAAGGGCCTTCGACATCCTAAAAACCGTGGCCGAGTCCCGCAGCGAGCTCACCCTGAGCGATATCGCCCAGAGGCTCGGCTTCAGCAAAAGCACCGCCCACGGGTTGATTCAAGCCCTGCTCGCCATCGGCGCCCTCGACCACGGCCCCCGGGGCAAGAAGCTCTTTCTCGGCCCGGCCGTGGTCGAACTCGCCTTCCGCAGCTGGAACTATTTCCGCGTGGCCGAGCATGCCCAGCCGATTCTGGAGGAGTTGCGGGACCGCATCGGCGAAACCGTCTTCCTCGGGGTGCTGAGCCGCTCCCGGGGTCTGATCATGGCGACGGCCGAGTCCTCCAAGCCCCTCAAGATCTCCTCGCCCCCGGGCACCTCGATCCCGCTTTTGGCCGGCGCCGTCGGCAAGGTGTTCCTGGCCCAGCAGCCCGAGGCGGACGTGCGCGCGATCATCCGCGAACAGGGCCTGCCGCGCTTCACGACACGCTCCATCGTGAGCGCCGAGAAATACCTGGAGGAACTCGAGGAGGTCCGCCGCAAAGGGTATGCCGTGGACGAGGAGGAATACCTGCCGGGTGTCAAGGCGCTCGCGGTCGCCGTGGGCAACCAGCGCGGCCTGCCGCTCGCCATCTGGGTGGTGGGGTTCGTCGACACGCTCAGTGCGGAGGCGCACCCCCGGATCGCGGAGGAGACCCGCGCCGCTGCGGGCAAGCTGAATGAGGCGCTGAACAGCCGACCCTGACGCATATTTTTGATTGCCGCGATGGCGCGGGCGGCGCAGGCGGCCCTGCAGGTCGCGGGCTTGTCACGCCCGAGCGCCGCGCTTATTATCAAAACGGCAGCCAAACAGGCAAAGGTCGTCATGCCGGACTTGATCCGGCATTCACACTCGGCCTGGATTCCTCCCGGACTTGAACCGGGACCCGCCGGAATATCGGCATATTCAATTGTCGCAGCAATAACTTGAAGGCATCCGAGAAGGAAGAATCTTGACAAAGCAAGTCAGGGCGTGAGGCGCCATTCTGTCGACATTGCAGCGACGGTTTCAGAGGTCGTGGCGACCAGCGGTAAAAATCGCGGCAGGATGCCGCTCCCACAAGGAAAAAAGGCAGCTTCACCGACAGTCATACAGGAGGGCCGCTGCGTGCAGCAGACAGTCGAAAAACCGGCCGGCACCCTCACCGGCAGGCTCAAAGAGTGGTTCCGCACCGGCCTTTGGGGGGTGAGCCTCGAAGGCCGGCCGGCCTGGAAGCGACTGCCGCTGCGGGCGCTGCGCCTGCTGACGGTGGCCGTGACCGAGTTTTTCGACGACCAGTGCCTGCTGCACGCCTCGGCCCTCACGTTTTTCACGCTGCTCTCCATCGTTCCGGTCTTTGCCGTGGTCTTCGGGATCGCACAGGGGTTCGGCCTGGAGAAGATGCTGGAAGCCCAGCTGATGGAACGGCTGGCCGGCCAGGAGCAGGTGTTGGAGCGCATCCTGGTCTTCGCCCGCAACATGCTCCAGAACACCCGCGGCGGTTTGATGGCCGGCATCGGCGTCGTGCTCATGTTCTGGTCGGCGGTCAAGGTCCTGGGCCACATGGAATCCTCGCTCAACGCCATGTGGGGGGTCGCGAACCAGAGATCATGGCACCGGCGCATGAGCACTTACCTGGCAGTCATGATCGTCGGCCCGGCGCTGCTGCTCGCCGCCGGCGGGGCGAGCGTGTTCGTCCGCACGCAGCTCGACGCCATGTCCGGGCAATTCGGCGGCTTGCTGACGGCGATGGACCTGGTGATATTTCAGGCGCTGAGACTGGGGCCGCTGGTCGTGGTCTGGGCGCTCTTCGCCCTGATCTACAAGTTCATGCCGAACACGCACGTGACGGGCCGGGCCGCCTTGCTTGGAGGGATCGTCGCCGGCACCCTGTATCAGATCGCGCAGTACCTGTACATCGGCTTCCAGGTCGGGGTGGCCCGATACAATGCCATCTACGGGAGTTTCGCCGCCCTGCCGCTTTTTTTCGGGTGGATCCAGATCAGCTGGGTCCTGGTTCTGTTCGGGGCCGAGTTGAGCTATGCCGCCCAACACGCCGACGGCTACTGCCAGGCGACCGACTGCTCGAATATCCGCCCGCGGGACCGCCGGCTTTTCAGCTTGCGGATCGCCCGTCTTGCGGCCTGCCGCTTCGCCGACGGCGGCCGCCCGCTGACGGCCGAGCAGATGGCCCGCCGCCTGAAGCTGCCGATCCGCCTGGTGCAGGAACTGGCCGCGGACCTGCGGGACAGCGGGATCCTCACCGAAACCCGGCTGCCGGGCGACAAGCCCCCCGCCTTCCAGCCCGCCTTCGACATCCGCCGGCTGACCGTGCACCGGGTGCTGGCGGCGCTTGACGCGCAGGGCGGGACCGGGAGTTCCCTCCCCGCCGGTGCGGACGCAACCGGGCCCCTGGCGCAGGCGCTGCAGGAAATGGACGCGGCCGCCGCCGCCTCTCCGACCAACCGGCTCCTGATCGATCTGGCGGAAGACTCGGGCGACCGCGAAGATCGAAGCGCGGCCCCTGCCTGAAACCTCTCCCGCCATGCCGTCGGTTCATTGCCGACAAGGGGGATATGCGCGCCACCCCCCGACCCCGGCAACTCTGCGCGATTTTTCCTGAAAATGGTTTTGAATCTCCCCGCAGCAAGCGGCGCGGAATCTTCGACCGTAAGGAATGGTGTCGTTTTTGGATTCGCTCGCTAACCCCGCCGCAAGCGGCGGGGAATGCGCTCGCTTTTGCGGTTCAATTTTTCCCCGATCCTTGCTATCATATTCTTTAGACAGACTAGATAGTCTGAGCGGTGCGCGCCGCCCCCCCCGACGTTGCCGCTGCCCGTTCACCCAAGCATCCGCGGGGAAGAGACATGGCCTTCGACACTGGGGGGGTGGTGCTGCCCTCCGAAGGCATGTGCCGAGGAGCCTCAGAATGAAGCATACCCTGTCCGAAGACCACCCCCGAAGCGGGCGCTCGGCTCCGCCCCGTGCCTGCGACCCCACCGAAGTTTCAGACCTCCGGACCGGGAAAGCCCTGGAGGCTCGGCTCGAGATGCTGGAGAGCATCGTCGCCAGCTCCTTCGACGCGATTGTGGCAGTCAACCAGGAGCGCGTGATCACCTTTTGCAACCCCGCCTTCACCGAGTTGTTCGGTTACGCGGCCGAGGAGGTCGTCGGCCATTCGGCCAGGATGCTCCACGCGAGCGATGAGGTATTCGACGAGTTCGGACGGACGGTCTTTCGAATCATCCAGGAAAAGGGTCGCTGGCGAGGGGAGTGGACCTACCGGCGCAAGGACGGCTCCGCCGTGCACACGGAGACCACGTATGCAGAGCGCCTCACCGGCCGGGAAGAACCTCCGGGGTTCATCGCCGTGATGCGCGATGTCGGCGACCGGAAGCGCGGCGAAAAAGCGCTTTTCGCGAGCGAGGCGCGCTTCCGCGAGCTCTTCGAGCACATGAGCAGCGGGGTCGCCGTTTACGAGGCGCTCGACTCCGGCGCGGATTTCGTCTTCCGGGATTTCAACCGCGCGGCGGAGCAAAGCGAGAAGATCGACCGCCGGGAGGTCATCGGCCGCCGCGCCGCCGAGGTATTTCCCGGAATCGAGGACTTCGGGCTCCTGCAGGTCATGCGTCGGGTCTGGGAGACGGGGGAGCCCCAACGCTTTCCGGTCACCTTCTATCGCGACGACCGGATCGAGGGGTGGCGCGAGAACTATGTCTACAAGCTGCCGACCGGGGAGATCGTCGCCATCTACGACGACATCACCGAAAGAAAAAAAGCCGAAGAGGCCCTGATCGAGAGCGAGGAGCGGCTGCAGGCCATCCTGAGCGCCACCCAGGTGGGGATCGTCATCATCGACCCCGAGGACCACACCATCGTGGACGCGAACCCCATGGCGATCGACATCATCGGTTTGCCGCGCGAAGAGATCGCCGGCCAGATCTGCCACCGGTTCATCTGCCCCGCTGAACGGGGCCGGTGCCCGGTCACGGACCTGGGGCAGGCCGTCGACGGGAAGGACCGTGAGTTGATCCGCGGCGACGGCACGCGCGTACCGATCCTGAAAACCGTCACCCAGGTGATGATCAACGGCCGGAACCACCTGGTGGAGAGCTTCCTCGACATCACGGAGCTCAAGCGCATGGAGGAGGAACTGCGCCGTCTGGCCACCACCGACGCGCTGACCGGCATCGCCAACCGACGGCATTTCTTCGAGCTGGCCGAAAAGGAGCTCGCACGCGCGCTGCGCTACGGGCGCAATATGGCCCTGGTGATGTTCGACATCGACCACTTCAAAAAAATCAATGACCGTCTCGGTCACCCCGCCGGCGACGCCGTCCTGCAGCGCATCGCCGGCGCGGTTCACACCAGCCTGAGGGCGAACGACCTCTTCGGCCGCATCGGAGGGGAGGAGTTCGCCGTCATCCTTCCGGAGTGCGACCCGGATCAGGCCGCCCAGACGGCCGAACGGCTGCGCCAAGCCGTCGAGGCCCTGCGCGTGGAACACACGGCGGGCCCCATCGCCTGCAGCATCAGCGCGGGAATTGCCATGGTCAGAGGCGATGCCGAGACACTCGACAGCCTCATTCAACGGTCCGACGAAGCCCTGTATGCGGCCAAAAACGGGGGACGCGACCAGGTCTGCATTGCCCCCTGAGAACGGCCCGCAGCGCCGCGCCCGGTCCGGCGGCGGCCGGCCGCCGTCACGCCGGGTCACGCCGGCAATCCGGCCCCACTGAGCGGCGGGCATCGCGCCCCCTTCCTCCTATCCCGGTCGGCGGGTCACTTCGGCGCCCACAGGACCTGCCGCGGCTTGCCCGCCATCTCCTTGGCCAGCTCCTCCAGAGGCCCGAACCGGATCACGTCCGCCATGCAGTGCTGGGCGCAGGCCGGCTTCAAGCCCTTCTTCGTCCGGTGCCGGCACAGCACGCACATTTCGGTCGGAAACGGCAGAAAGGTCAGATAGGGTTTGCCGCCCGGCCGCGGCTGCACGTGCTCGAAGACGTGCATCCCGGACTGGCCGGGCGGGTGGCGGTGCTCCTGGTTGCAGGCCACCTGGCAGGCGAAGCAGCCGGTGCAGTACTCGTAGTCGATGAGCAGGCCGTAGCGGGTTTTCTCAGGCATGACGGGTCTCCTCGGGGGCGGCCTTGACCAGGCGGCACATGCTGTGTTTGATCGGCGCCCCCAGCCCGTCCTTGCCCTGCGCGCCCATGGGGATCAGCATGTTGATGTTGTGCTCCCAGGTACCGTAGAGCTCCGGCTCGGCGCCCTTCTTTTCCGGGAGCCACCAGGCGTGCGTGGCCATCACCATCCAGGGCGGCACGACCAGGGTCACCTTGGCCCTGAACCGGGCGCGGCCCATCCAGTTCTCCACCCAGACCCACTCGCCCGTCGCCGATCCCGTGCGCGGCGGCCGTGTCCGGGTGGATCTCCACCAGCGGATCCGGCTCGATGGCGCGCAGCCAGGGGATCTGGCGGTGCTCCGAGTGGAAATACGCCGGGGAGCGCCGCCCGGTGGAGAGGATGAGCGGGTAGTCCTTGAAGAGGTCCGGCCGGCTCACCGGTGTAAAGGGCGGCTCCTCGTGATGGGGCAGCGGCTCGTGGCCCCAGCCCTCACGCAGGGTGGAGTACAGCTCGAAACAGCCCGGTCGGCGTGTTGAAGCCGGGCCGGCCGTCGGCGCGCAGCAACCCCTTCTCGTGGCGGTGGTACGGGGCGCTGGGGTGCCCCTCGGGCGGCAGGGCCCACACGCGCTCCTTGAGCTCGGCATAGGTCATCCCCGAGGGCTTGATGATCTCGTCGTAGAGGGCTTCGATGCTCTCCCACTTGAAATCGGGGTCGAAACGCCGCGACAGCTCGAAGTTGATCTCCACGTCCGGCTTGCAGTCCTCCACCGTGATCGCCTTGTTGATGCTCTGAAGCGGCACCCACCAGCTGCGCACACCGTTTTTCTCGAGGAAGGTGGCCGCCGGCAGCACCACGTCCGCGTACTGGGTCGTGGCGTTGTGGAAGCAGGTCCACCGCCAGCGATGAACTCGAGCTTGTTCAGGGCGTCGCGCCAGCGCTTGGGGTCCAGGCCGATGCCGCCCAGGAGGTTGCAGGTCTGGACCCAGAGCCCCTTGACGGGGTAGGGCTTTTCGCTGAAGATCTGATCGAGGGTCGTGTCGGTCTGGGTGCGCCAGATGAAGTTGTTGAACGGGCCGTAGCGCTCGGCCCCGATGCGCGGTGCGTCCTGGGTCTTGTCCTTGAGCTTGATCACCCCTTCTGCGCCCGGCAGGGCATAGGCCACGGCGTCGAAGGCGCAGCGGGTGAACACGTTGCCGCCCGGCACGTCCAGGTTGCCGGTGATGGCCCACAGGGTGGCGATGGCCTGGCACAGCGGGGTGATGGCCGGGGTCATGTCGATCGGCACCCCCCAGTGAATCGAGGCCGGGGAGCTCTTGGCGTAGAGCCGGGCGGCCGCGCAGCAACGTCCTTGGCGGGAACCCCGGTGATCTTCTCGACCTCCGCGGGCAGGTACTTGTCAAGCTCCCGGCGCAGGGCGTCCCAGACCGTGGTGCAGGCCGCCCGCGACCCGTCGGCCAGCGCGACATCGAAGACGCCGCTCAAGGCGGGCGCCGCCGGCTCGGCCGCGTAGGCCACCCGGGTCGCGTCCCAGACGACCGGTGCGTCGGCCTTTTCGTCCCAGGCGATGAAGTTGTCCCCCGAACCGCCGCGGGTCACCTCCGACTCGCGCAGGAGCTTGCCCGTGTCCCGGCGCACCAGGTGGCAGGCATTGGTCCAGCGCCTGACCCAGTCGCCCTGGAAGAGGTTTTCGTCGACGACCACCTTCAGAAAGCCCATGGCCAGGGCCGCGTCCGAGCCGGGGCGCACCGGCAGCCAGTGCTTGGCGCGCGAGGCGAAAAAGGAGAGCCGCGGGTCGATGCAGATGATCTGGGTGCCGCGCTTCATCAGATCCACGATCCAGTGGCCGAAGAGGTTGTCCGGGCAGGTGGCCGGGATGTTGTAGCCCCAGATGACCATGCACTCGGGCACCTTGTAGCGCGGGTCGTCGTAGCGCTTCTTCAGCCACTGGCCCGCGTCGAAGACGCAGTAGTCGCCCTGGACCGTGTCGAGGGCGGCGATGCGCGGGCTGTAGCAGGCGTTGCCGGAGAGGGCGAACATGACGTTCGGGCTGCCGAAGGCGTAGGCCAGCATGCAGATCCAGGGGCCGATGTCGCGGCCGGTGCCCATGGAGAAGACCATGGACTCGGGGCCGTGCTCGGCGCGGATCTTTTTCATGCGCCGTTCGATCAGGTCATAGGCCTCTTCCCAGGAGGCCTCGCGCCACCGGCCCTCGCCGCGCCGGCCGACCCGCACCAGCGGTTTTCGCAGACGCTGCGGGTGCTCGACGTACTGGGTCATCGCCAGCACCCGCGCGCAGAGGCGCCCGTGGCTCCAGGGGTGGTCCGGGTCGCCCTCGATCTTGACCAGCTTGCCGTCCTTGATGTGCGCCAGCACCCCGCAGCCGCCATGGCAGCCGGGCCCGGCCGACCAGGTGGTCGTGCGCACGATGGTGGTTTCCGCTTCGGCCATGGTGATTCCCCCGATCTTATCGACCCCGCTCTGCATTGGAAGATGACGGATACAACCTGCCGCCCCTTCTACGGCCTTCGGGCGCCTTCGTCAAGCGAGCTTCCACTTCCGGTTCAGCTCGTGGTGGGCGTCTGGGTCGATGGCGAGCCCCTTCAGCTGCGGCGCGTCGGACGGGTAGCGGTGGGCCCGGAACAGCATCTGACAGTGCACGTTCTTGAAGGGCATGACCATGGGGTTGATCCACTCCCAGCAGACATCGCCCTGCGGCGTCACCTCGAAGACCCGCCCCGATTGTCCTTCGCAGATCAAGGTGTTCCCGTTGGCGAGCCTTTCGGCACCGCCGATGTGCCCCGAGAAAAAGCTGAAGACGACCCGCGGCTGGTACTGCCAGACGATCTTGTCGGTAGCCGGGTCGACCTCCACCACCCGCGAGTGTGGGACCACCGGGTGGTGGGTGCCGTTGTCGAAGACGAGGACGTTGCCCTCCGGGGTGAAGCTCGCATCGTGCTGGTGGCTCAGGTGGATCCGGCCCCATTTCCACTCGAGCGTTCCGGTGGCCCAGTCCACGATGGCGACCCGGCTGATTTCGCGGAAACTCAACAAAAGTTTGCCGTCGCGCAGGTCGACCGAATTGCAGTGGGTCCACTCGTGCAGGAACTCCCGCGCGCAGCACTGGTCTTCGTCCACCCGGAAGTGTTCCCAGGCGTTCCAGCGCTTGACCACATCGCCCTGCGGCGTGATTTCAACGATGGCGTCCGAGAGGAACCCCGTCAGGTCCCGCGGGCGTCCGCCCACACCCAGGCCGGCCATGAAGAAGCTGACGTGCTGCGGGTCGGACCACTGCAGCTTCTCCTCTTCCTTGGCCATGCCGCCCATCACGCACTCGGCCACCTTCGGGTCGCACTGCGCCCAGGTGACCAGGATGGTGTTGCCGTTCGGCAGCCGGAACATGTCGTGGTGGAACGCGGGGTGCTCGAACCGCCAGAGCACCCGGTTGTCCTTGTCGATCTCGAGCAGGATGTCGGTGGCGCCGGCAGCCTGTCCGGCGCCGACCTGGTGTTCGGCCACCTTCTGCTGGCCGCGCACCAGGAGCGTGCCGCCCGGCAGCAGGTAGCCGTACCCGGGCATGAAATCCGGGGCCGACCAGGAGTGCACGATGCGGCCCGCTTCGTCGATCAGGTAGGTGAACCCGGACCCCACCGGCGTCACCAGAGTGTATCCGCCGCCGGCCCGATTGTCGCGATGCGTCAATCCGGTTTTTTGAAACTCAGACCATCCCATAATCGTAATTTCCTTTGCGCTCTCTGTGTCCCTGTGGTGAATGATCTTTCTTTCCCTATCCCAGATCGAGCGACATGAGCTCCTCGCCGAACACGATCTCTCCCCCGAAGATCCCAGCCATGTCCGCCACCGCCCGCTCGGGAGAGCCGGGTCGGGCCAGGTTCGGCCCCTGGTGAGCCACGACCAGCCGCCCGGCCCCCGCGTCCCTGGCCATCGCGGCGGCGTCCAGCGTGCCGCAGAACCCGGCCCGCAGCGTCGCCGACATGTTCTGCTGATGATCCCAGACGTTGACCACCAGCGTCTGCGCGCCGCGCGCCAGTTCCGCCACATCGCGGTGGAAACCGGCATCGCCGGTGATCGCGAGCGAGCCCCCGTCCCAGTCGACCCGGTAGCACAGGCATTGGAGCTGCGGCTGAAGGTGCACGGCCGTGCCGACGGTGACGCGGCAGCGGCCGGTCTCGATCCGGTCGCCGGCCGCGATGTCCGCCACGTCGAACCGGGGGGGCGGCCGCGGCACCTGCCCCCCACGGGCGGCGTAGACCGCCTGGCTCGCGGGATGCTCCACCCGGGCGCGCCAGTCGTCGTTGAACACCCCTTCGGGCCCGATCAGCCGCTCGGTGATCCGCGCGGTGGGCGGCGGCCCGTACACCTTGAGCCTGGGCACCCCCGGCCGTTCGTGGTCCCAGCGGCACAGCAGAAAGCAGGGGGTGTCGGCATTGTGGTCATAGTGGTGGTGCGTGAAGAACAGATGCGAGATGTCGGTCGGCGCCACCCCTGCCTTCACCATCTTGTGGGTGGCCGCCGGGCCGCAGTCGAACATCAGGTGCTCACCCTCCACCCGCAGCACCAGGCAACTGCCGAAACGCTCGGGGGTCGGGGTCGGGGTGCCGCAGCCGACGAGCCACAGACTGGGGGGAGTCTTGTCCGCGGGTGACGCCATAGGATGTTCCTCTTCTCAGCCTAACCCTGCAGGCGCTCGAGGTTGGCGACGGCGCGGCGCACGGCGCTGTTCCAGGCGCCCCGCGCCTGGACGTTGACTTCATTTTCCGCCCGTTCCTTGAACAGCAGACCGTAAACGCCCCAGGCCTCGGCGTTGTCGGGCTCGGCCTCGACCACCCATTCCGCCAGCTGGCAGGCCAGAGCGGTCCGGCCCTTCCCTTGCAACTGCTGCGCTTGGCGCACGACTGCGCCGGCGCCCCCGGCGAGGCCGACCACCTCGCGCCCCAGCGCGGCATAGTCCGGCGGAAAGAGCTCCGCCGGGCGGCCGGAGTAATACCCGGCGTAGCGCTTGTAAATGCCCCGGGCGACGAACACCGGGTGCCCGTAGACCGGCGGCAGCCACTTGGAATTCGCGAGCTCATCGGGCAGCTTGAGGCTGTTGATGGTCTCCTCCAGGATCATGCTTCGGTTCAGGCACGCCACCACGTGGTCCTGGATGTGGTGCAGGTAGCGCGCGGTGGTGAGCAGACAGTTGCGGATCTCATCCCGGCCATAGATGACCGGGCCGTGGCCGGGGCAGAGCACCTCCGCCCCGAGCGCGGCCATTTCCTCCAGGGCCTTGGCGTTCTCAAGGGCGAAACGCTGCATCTTGAAGGGGTTGCCGAGATTGGGGGCCGTCCACTGGAACAGGTCGCCGCAGGCGAGCACCTTGCGCTCGAGATCGTAGACCCAGATGGTGTCCTCGGTGTGGCCGTGGCCGAAAACGACCAGGAATGTGCTCGCGTTCAGCCTCAGCGTCAAGCGCTCCTGGAATTCGACGTCGGGGTAGACGAAGATGTCCTGCAGGTCGAAGTCCACCTGGAACTGGCGCTTGTCGGTGGCGATGCGGTGCCCCTCGAGCAGCTTGTTCTTTTCGATCCGCTCCCGCAGGTTGCGGTGCCCGATGACGCGCGGCCGGGCGAACCCGCGCCTGACGTTGTCCTGGACGTAGTGGGCCGTGCCCAGACAGTGGTCCACGTGGCCGTGGGTGATCACGATGGAGTCGAAAGGCAGATCGGTCTTTTCGCGCAGCACCGCGATCGCTTCCGGGGCCTTGAACCCGAGCTGGCAGTCCACCTGCAGGAGCCGGTCCCCGCACACAAACGTCACCGAGTTGGCGACGCTGTAGACATGAATGACCCCCGGCGCCACCTCCTCGGGCGGCCCGACGTAGACGTAGGCCGCCTCCTCCCGGCTTTTGCCGGGGTGGTGGCCGAACGCCAGGACAATCCCCTCCAAATGCTGTTTCAATGCGCCAAGCGTGCTCATCGCAGAGTTCCTTTTCATGTGTCGTCACCCTTTGCCTTGAATGGAGGCCATGCGCGACAGCCGCCAGGCCGCCAGAACGGTCAGCAGCCCGAAGACCAGCGCGACCGGGTGTTGGAACAGCACCGCCCAGCTGCCCTGAACCAGAATGAGCGACTGGCGCAGCCGCAGCTCGATCATCGGCCCCAGGATGAAACCGATCAGGAAGGTGACGAAGGAGAGGTCCATTTTCTTCATCAGGTATCCGAACACCCCGAAAATGATGGCCAGCCAGACCGCGAACATGCCGTTGCCTTCCATGTAGGCGCCCAGGAAGCACAGGTAGACGATCACCGGACACAGGATCACGTCCGGCACCCGGGTCAGGCGCGCGAAGACGTTCAACCCCATCCGCCCGATCGGCAGCATCACGAAGCTCGCCAGCATGATGGTGCCGTAAATGCCGTAGATCAGCCGCGGGTTCTGCTCGAACATCAGCGGCCCCGGCGTCACCCCGTGCACCATGAGCGCGCCGATCAGCATGGCGGCCGCCACCGAGCCCGGGATGCCCAGCGCAAAGAGCGGGATCAGTGCGGATGCGGTCACCGAGTTGTCGGCTGCCTCCGCGGCGGCCACCCCCTCGAGCTCGCCCTGGCCGAAGCGCTCCGGGTGTTTGGAAGCGCGCTTGGCGAGGGCATAGCCCAGAAACGAGGCGATCGTCGCCCCCAGGCCGGGCAGGATGCCGATCACCGTCCCCACGAAGCTCGAGCGCAGCATGCTGCGCAGGCTGGCCTTGAGCTCGCCCCAGGTCAGGCCCTCCTCGCGCGCTGCGTCTGATGCCGAAGCCGCTGCCGGGCCGCCGGGTTGGCTGACGACCTGCTCGATCTGGATCATCATCTCGGAGATCGCCAGGGTCCCGACGCCGACCGCGAGCAGCGGGATTCCGTCCTGAAGCTCGATGAAGCCGAAGGTCAGACGCGGGATGGCCGTCTCCACGTCGAGCCCGACGCTGGAGACGAAAATCCCCAGCAGCCCGGCGATCAAGCCCTTGGTCAGGGAATTGCCGGAGAGGGCGGCGATGAAGGTCAGCGAGAAGAAGAGCACCGAACAGATCTCGATCGGCCCCATCCTGAGCGCCATCTTGGCGAGCGGCGCGGCCACCAGGATGAGCACCAGGGTGGCGAACAGGTCCCCGAAAAAAGCGGCGTACAAGGCGATCGTGAGGGCTTTGCGCGCCCGGCCCTGCCGCGCACAGGGGTAGCCGTCCAGGCAGGTGGCGGCCGATGAGGGCTCACCCGGCGTGTTGAGCAGGATGGAGGTGATGGCCCCGCCGGCCGCCCCGCCCTTGCTGATCCCGATCAGAAGCGCGATCGCCGCCAGCGGGGTCGTGTGGTAGGTGAAGGGCAGTGCGATCGCCAGGGCCGTGACCCGGTTCAAGCCGGGCAGGACACCGACCACGTAGCCGAAGACCAGGCCGATGACCAGCGCGGCGATGCTCGCCAGGCTGAATATGTCCTTGAAAGCCAGGGCCAGTTCGTTCACGACACCCCCTGTTCCATTGATCGGTGGATTTCAGCGCGGCTTCAAGCCAGGTTCAATGCATAGGTCATAAATAAATAGCACAGGCCCGCCGCGGCGCAGGCGGTCGTCACAATAACGAGCGGCCTTCTCTCGCCCATGCACAGCATGTAGCCCGCGATCACCGGCACCCCCCCCGCCAGAAACCCCAAGTATTGAATGATCACCCCTGAGACCGCAAGCGACACCACGACAAAGGCAAACCAGCGCGAGGCACTTTGCGTGACGACCGGCCCCGCTTCGGGTTTCCCGGAGATAAGCGCCCTGGCGGTCAGGAGCAGGGAAAGTCCCCCGACCAGAACCATGGTGAAATTGGCCATGAAGGCCGGGGGCATGGCACTCTCATCCGAGGAGGCGCGGATCTGGGAGGGGATCACCCAGACCAGCATGGCCAGGGCGAAAAGGGCCAGGGCGGCACCCGTCAACGCATCGGTTTTACGTTTCATGGGGTCACGGTCCTTTCAGGCGGTTCGCGCGGCGGGTCGGACCCTGCGTCACTTCTGGGCATCCATCATCTTCTTGTAGCTGGCGCTCATCTTTTGAATCGCACCGGTTATTTTTGCCGAGTCCAGGTACAGGGGCACCCAGTGGATCTTGTTCTTCATCATGTCGACATATTCCGGGTCCTGGATGGCCTTGGCAAAAGCATCCGAAAGCTTTTTGCCGACCTCGGCGGGCAATCCCTTGGGGGCCGCGATGACCACATAGTTTTCAAACGTGATGTCATAGCCCAGTTCTTCGAGCGTCGGGATATCCGGGAAATCCACCAGACGATCGGACCCGAGGCCGGCCAACACCGTCATTTGCCCGGCCTTGGCGTAGGAATAGTGGACCCCGCCGCTGAAACCGAAGTCCACATGCTTGCCCATGACGGCCGTGATGACCTCCGCCCCGCCCTTGGTCGGAACAGCGTTGAATTTCACGGCTTCCCTGGTCCCGACCTCACGCATGAAAATCTTGTCCAGGGGGATCATCGAGGCGAAGCTCAGATTCCGCTTCTTGGCCTCAACCATCATGGACTTCCAGTCCTTCCAGGGGTGGTCGGGGCTTGAGACGAAGGCTTCCTGGCCCTTGCCGCTGGCGGCGATGTAGGTGAAGTCATCGGCCGTGTAGGTGCTGTCGCCGATGTGCGGGTTGAAGGTGTAGGCCGTGGCCATGTTCAGGCACAGCGTGTAGCCGTCGGGCTTGGCCGATTTGAGCATCGCGGCCGCCACACCGCCGCCGGCGCCGGGTTTATTCTCGACCACCATGGGCTGGCCGAGGATGTTGCCCGCGGCCTTCGCCAGAATCCGCGCGACGGCATCCACATTGCCGCCGACCTGAAAGCCGGCCGTCAGTTGGATCGGGCGCTCGGGATACTCCGCGTTTGCCGGAACGGCGCCAAAGGCGATCCCCATCACGACGAACAGTGCCACCCAAACTGCCGGTTGCCTCTTCATGATCCACCTCCTCGGGTTTGTTTTTGCTTCGAGCTTTCAGCTTCAGGCTTCGAGCTCATTCATGTTCAATCCTCGGATGACTCGATGCCGGCCAGACGGTAGGCCCCCTGGGGGTGCGAGGCGCTGCCCGACATGCCCCGGCGGCTGATTTCCGTGAAATAGACCTCGTCCCACTCGATGTTGGCGAGGTTGACCTCGGTCCCGAACATTTTGATCAGCCAGAACAGGATTTTTACCTTGTAGGCTTTGGTGGCATCCGGCAGCACCGCCACGGGCAGCTCGAACATGAGCCTGTCCAGCGACACCCGCCGGGCGAGGGCCTCCACCACGTCCTCCTTGATCCCGCCGTGGAACAACTCATGGGCCTCGAGCAGCACCAGGTGGGCCCCGGCCTCCAGGCAGTTCTCCACATCGGCGATCAACGCCTCCCGGGACATGCCGCCCTCCTTGCGCCCGACCTCGCCCATGACCTGCAGGCCGAACTCGTCGACGGCCTTGGCGATCACGGCCTTTTTACGGGCGGGGTCGATCCGCAAGAGGTTGTCGGAAACCTCGATGCCTTTGAATCCGGCCTCGGCCGCCTCGTTCAAAAACACCTCAAAACGGCCCTGCGCGATGGCGAGCTCGGTGAACAACCCGCCCGGGAAGGTGAACACGTTCGCTTGCGCGTAGAGGTCGATTTTATGTTTGAGGTATCCGGTGTCCATGACGCGGGGGATGCCGGCGGCGATCTTCGCCTCGTCCACGAACCGGCCCTGGGCTTCGAGACAATCGCGCTGAAGACCGAGCGGCAGGCCCCAGTCGATCATCATGGTCAACCCCCGACGCCGCGGCTTTTCCTCGCGCTCGGGGATCGGGATGCCGGAAAACGCCAGTGGTGCTTCTGAGACCATTTCAGTGTCCTTCCCTGTCATGCGATGATTCGGTGCCGGAGGCCGCCGCATGAGCTTCTCCGCGGTCTTTCACCGGCGGTCTCCTTGTGGGGCAAGCCCGACACTCCCTTGCGGTTGTCTCACACAACGGCTTCATAAAACCCCATGTAGCGGCTGATCTCCGCCGCCGTCTGCATCAAGGATTCCACGAGATCCGGCTGCTTGCCGCCGAACAGATCGCTTTCGCCGCCCGTCAGGCTGATCGATGCGGCCAGGCTGCCGCCGCTTTGGAAAAGGGGGACCGCCAGGCTGGCGCGCGCAAGGGCGAGCTCCTGGTTGTTGATCGCAAACCCTCGTGAACGAGTCTCCAGGATCTCTTTTTTGATCTTCGTCTTTGAGACGAGGGTCCGGGCGGTGTAGGCGAACGGCTGGAGCTCTTTCAGGTAGGTGTCCAGCTCTTGCGGAGCGAGATGCGCCAGCAGGGCGCGGCCGAGGGCCGAGCAATAAGCCGCCACCCGCGGACCGATCCTGGCGGCGGTGGCTTCGGTGTCCTGGCGCGACACGTTCAAGGTGATGAGCGCGGCGTCGGCGTCCCAGATGGCGACGCGGCAGATCAGGCCGGTCCGTTCCGCAAGGCGGTGGGCCGGCCCGCTGGCCTTCTGATTGATCTCGAGCGTCCCGACCATGACCGACCCCAATGTGAACAGTTTGGGCCCCAGGCCGTAACGTCGGGTCGCGGGGTCCTGCTGCAGGAAGCCGCTCGCCGTGAGGGTGCTGACAATGTTGTGGGTCGTCCCCTTCGGCAGACCCATCGCTTTGGCAATTTCGGAGATGCCCCAGCGCGGCTGGGAGAAGGAAAAAAGGGACAGGATCCCGATGGCTTTTTCGACGGATTGAATCATGTAAAAGTTCCATAATGTGGAACATTGTTCTGCTATAATGAACTATAATACGAACCGCTTGTCAACCATTTTTTTCATGGGCGCTGTTTTCTGATTCGCATTTATTTTATTGGTAGGGGTTGGAGGGGCGCGGAAGTGCAAAAAGCTCAGGCGGGGAATTTCGACTATCTCGATAGAAGTCATCCCAAGCGATGACTTTGTAGGAAGCAGGTAATGGCGCGCAGCGCCGTTCCGTCGGCAATTAAGTGGCAGTCCCTGCAGGAGTGCACCCCGCCACGACGATCGCGGCAAGATGCCGCTCCCACAGTAAAAAAACTTCAGAGGAGGTCGGCACCCACCGGGTCATTGCGCGCCGGTATAGTCGATCCATGCCGCCACCTCGCGCGGCTTCCAACGCTTGCCGTAGATGAAGTTGTCGATCACGGGGAAAACCGTCTGCGCCAGGTGCGAGCGGCGGATCACCCAGCGCGCCAGGCGGTGGAGGCTGCGGTTGGGGCGGCTGTAGGGGCAGACCCCCATGCAGATCGAGCAGTCGGTGCCCGCCTTGGCCCAGTAGTCGAAGCAGGTCTCCTCGTTCAACTTCCACTTCTCGATCCCGTGGACCACGATCTTCTCCCCCGCGGGGATGGAACGCGACGGGCAGGAGTCGGCGCACTTGAGACACTTGCGGCAGAAGCCCTCCACGCCCAGGTCGACCGGCTTGTCCGGCACCAGGGGCATGTCGGTCGTCACCGCGAAGAGCCGCACGCGGGGCCCGAGCTTGTCGGAGATCAGGTAGCCGAAGCGGCCGAGCTCGCCCAGGCCGGCGTCGATCGCAAGCGGCACCATGTTGAGGTCGTAGTGCCGGCTGTGCTGGGCCACGGCGCGATAGCCCATGCCGGCAAACCAGCGCGAGAGGATGGTCGTGATGAAGGCGCCCTTGCCGTAGTTGAACGCGCTCTCGAACAGCGCCGGCGTGTGGGGGCCGGCCCCGACGTTTCCATGGTCCATCTCGGTGGCGATCACCACCGCATACGGCAGGGGTTCAGGGATTTCGCGGCCCCACTCCTCCCAGTTGCCGTAGAAGATCTCCCCGCGGTGGGAGTAGGCCCAGGACGGGTTGACCCGGCAGACCCCCACCAGGTCGGCCCCGATGCGCCGGGCCAGCCCCTTGAGAATGGCGGTCGCCTTTTCGGGACTCAACTTTTCAGGCGCCGCGCCCTCGGGCGGCGACGCCGCGGCCAGCGGACCGAAGACCGGCGGCATGTCGAAGCAGGCCCCGATCATGGCGACGTTCGGCCGATAGCCGTTGTCGATCGCCCCCATCCGGCCCACCGTCCCGCCCTTGGCGCGTCGCTCGGCGTCCTTGGCTTCCTTTTCGGGGTGGGCCTCGTAATAGCGGCGGTAGACATCGGAGCCGGGCGGCAGCGAGCGGTTGCGGGCAAAGACCACGTCGCGCTCGTCGCAGCGGCTGACTTCGCCGGCGGCATATCCCATGCTGCCTTTGAGCGCTCTGGGGTTGGCCCCGGTCGGGAGAATGAACCCGATTCCCGCCGCCAGGAGGACCCCGAACAACACCGCGACCGCCACGCGTGCGGCCGGTATGAAAAATACCGCAATACCCAGCACGACCAAAACGGCGCATGCCCAAAGCCCCACCCACGGGGCCCGCGGCTCTTTCTCTCTGAAGGACTCGAAGGTGAAATACCCGGCAGCCGCCAGCAGCAGCGCGTCGATGAACAAAAGGATAAAGGTTGATTTCATTTCCACCTCAAAATGGAAGAGTAGTCGGAGCCTGGACCAAGGAATTCTCATACCCCGTTGCCTAAGAAAATCCAAAGCAAATCTGATCCCGAGAGAACAAGCCGCATTGGGTCTCTCACACGGGGTTCTCCAAGATTAAAACGACTTAAAATATAGTATACAATAATGAGCGATGATCCCTTTATTTTTAGGCACAATTGTCAAAAGCCTTCCTTTATCACCAAGGAAAATTAATGCAACTACATAATATTTTTCAATTTTTATATGCTCGACGATTAAGCATAATTTTATTGACAATTAGGTGCAGCACTGTTATTGAATGTATACAAATAAGATGCACTTTCAGTTCAAGGATGCATGCAATCTGCTGCTTCCGCCGGCGCAACTGCCGGTCCTCAATGGCCTCCATCGGGGACCGTGACATAGCCTCGGCGGAAACGAGGGAAAAACCCCATGCCCCCTGAGTTCGAAGGACTTCAACCGGCATCATTTTGGCGTCACTTCAGCGGACTATCCCGAATTCCGCGCTGCTCCCAAAACGAATCCAAAATCAGAAACCACATCATCGAGATGGCCGTGCAGTTGAACTTGGATTTTCGCCTCGATGCCGCCGGCAACCTGGTCGTTGTGAAACCCGCCACCGCCGGAGGCCTCGATCGGCCGACCATCGTTCTGCAATCTCATCTGGACATGGTGTGTGAAAAGGAACCCGGCCTCGAGTTCGATTTCGACACCGATCCGATTCATTTGATTCGGGAAGGGGACTGGCTAAGGGCCGATGGAACCACGCTCGGGGCGGATAACGGCGTCGGAATCGCTCTTTGCCTGGCTTTTCTGGAAGACGGGAATCTGCGCCATGGCCCGGTGGAATTGTTGTTTACCGTCGGCGAGGAGATCGGCCTGATCGGCGCCCACGCCATCACTCCGCAGATGGTTCGCGGCCGAATTCTCATCAACCTGGACAGTGAAGACATCTCCACCTTCTATGTCGGGTGCGCCGGCAGCCGCTTCACGCAGGTCCATCTCCCGCTGGAGTTTGAAGAACCGCCGCGGGATGGCCAGCGCGTCAGGCTTGTCATCGGCGGGTTGACCGGCGGCCACTCCGGGTTGGACATCCACCGCGGAAGGGCCAATGCGCTGAAGCTTCTCGGCCGCCTGCTCGCCGAAATCCGCAAGCATCACAACCTCTCCCTGATCGATGTGAAGGGGGGAAGCTCCTTAAATGCCATTCCTCGTTTTGCGGAAGCAGTAGGGATCGTTCCGGCCTGCGACCTTCATAGCCTTGAGGGCAGGATCAAGGAAATTGAAGCCGCATTCAAGACCGAATACCACGCCAGCGAACCCGATCTGACGATTGGCATGGAAACCATCGTCGGCGGCGGAGGGCAGGCTCTCAACAAGGCCATACAGGAGAAGGTGATCAATTTGCTGCTGGCCCTTCCGCATGGAATCGGCAGCATGGAGGAGGTTTCGCCCGGACTGGTAAAAACGTCGACCAATCTCGCCACCATCGGGGTCCAAAACGGCAGGCTGACCATCGGCACCAAGCAAAGAAGCTCGGAAGACACGGAGATGCACGCTCTATCCGGGATGGTCGGCGCCTGCGCCGCGCTGGCCGGGGCAACCACCGAAGTAGGCGGCGACTATCCGGGGTGGAGGCCGAATCGCAACTCGGCGCTCCTAGCGCAAGCCGAGGCGACGTATGCGCGACTTTTCGGGACAAGCGCGGCGGTGACCTCGATCCACGCCGGCCTCGAATGCGGGTTGCTGACTGCCAAGCTCGACGGATTGGAGGCGATCAGCATCGGCGCCACCATCCGCGACGCCCACTCGCCGCGCGAAGCGCTGCAGATTTCCAGCGTGCAGAAACTCTGGGATTTCATCACCGCACTCTTGGACGATATCGGGCGATAGAAGGGACGCACCCGAAGTCGATTTCAGCGGTTTCCACGCCGCCAGAAGGAGGGACAATGGAGATTACGATCGGCACTGAGCTACGAGATGAATTCCTGAGCTGGGAATTGCAAGCCGGTGCACGCAAGCTCGTCGAAGAGATGATGTTGACCCGACCCGGCGAGATGGTGGTTATCTCAGCGGACACCAGCTCCGACATGCGGGTCGTTCAGGCCACCGCCGGCGCAGTGATGGCCGCAGGCGCGGTCCCCACGGTGGTTATCCATCCCACCCAGAATGAAGGCTACCAGGAGCCTCCCGCACCGGTCGCGGGGGCCGTCGCTCAGGCGCAGGTTTGGATCGAGTTCGCCGTAGGCATGATTTTCCTTTCCAATGCCTACAAGAAAGCCATCGAAAACGGGGTGCGCTACATCTGCCTGACAGGGATGGATGCCATCATGCTGGTCAACACCATCCATCGCGTCGACATCCACCGGCTGATCGTCATGGGCAATCTGCTCAGAGACCTTGTCATGGCAGCCGACAATGTGGAGATCACCAGCCCGGCCGGAACGGCCCTGACGGCCTTCAACCAAGGGCGCAAGGCCCGCCAGTCCGGAAAACTGGCCGACACCCCCGGGGAACCGGTCATGCTGGGGGGACAGGTGTCCTGGTGCCCCATGGAAGAGACGATCAACGGCCGCCTGGTTTTCGACGGAGCGCTGTACCCGCCCACCGACATGGGCATGCTGAAGGAGCCGGTGTCCCTCACCCTTGAAAACGGCCGGGTGACCCGCGTCGAGGGCGGGAGCGAGGCACGGCGGTTTGAGAAATGGCTGGCCGACTTCAACGATCCCAACATGTACCGGCTGGCCCACTACTCCCTCGGTTTCAATCCCGGCGTGACCCGGGTGAGCGGTCGCATCGTCGAAGACGAAAGGGTTTTCGGGTGCATCGAGATGGGGATCGGGTCTTCAGGGGGCCCAGATCATGGGCAAGACCTGGAAGGCGGCGGCGCACACGGACGGGATCGTCCTCAACCCGACCATCATCCTGGACGGAGAGACGCTCGAGAAGGACGGGCGCTACGTGCACCCGGAAATCGTCAAAGCCTGTCGCGAGTTGAAGGTGGCTGGGTATTAAAGCGAATACGGCAGTTCGAGGCATAGATGCTCATCAATGAAAAGAAAGGAGGTTCGGTATGCGGACGGCAACAAGATTGGCGGCAATAGCATTCATACTGGCTCTGGCTCTATCCGCGGCAGGGGGGCAGACCTGCTGGGCCAAGGACACCCTGACGGTGGCCTTCACGACGGATTCCCGCTCTTTTGACCCTGCCACCACCACCCGCGATTTCCCTGGATATGCAACGGTGGGGGCACTGTACGACTGGCTCGTCCAGTACGAAAAAGTACCCCAGGCCGACGGCACGATCAAGGTGGACACCACCAAGGTGGTCCCGATGCTGGCGGAACGCTGGGAACACAACCCCGAGATGTCGGAGTGGACGTTCCACCTTCGCAAGGATGCCAAATTTCACTCCGGCAATCCCGTCAACGCCAAAGCGGTCAAGTACACGTTCGAGCGCTTCGCCAAGATGAAGCTGGCGGCCAAGACCGTTCTGTCGCTCGCCAAAATCAGCGCAGAGGGCATCGAGGTCATCGACGACACCACGGTGAAGCTCAAGCTTCAAGGGCCCAACCCCCTGCTTCTGGACTATCTTCAGATGCTCTCGATGGGCATCCAGGACCCGGCCCTGATCGAGGCCAACGGCGGGGTGCAGGAAGGCCAGGCCAATGAGTGGGTCGCCCGCAACGATTGTGGCTCCGGGCCCTTTAAGCTCGCATCCTACAAACCGGGAGTCGAGATCGTCCTGGAACGGTTCGACGGCTACTGGGGGCCGAAGCCCGGCCTCAAGAAAGTCGTGTACAAAATCATTCCCGAGGAGTCCACGCGGGCCATGCTGCTCGAACGCGGGAACATCGACGTCATGTGGTGGATCCCCTCCAAGGACTACGATCTGCTTTCCCAGAAGAAGGACTTGAAAATCGTCGGCCGGCCGACCACGCGCGTGACCTACATCGACATGAACCGCAACCTGCCGCCGTTCGACAATCAGCAGGTCCGGAAAGCCATGGCCTATTCCTTCCCCTACGACAAGGTCATCAAGGACGTCCTCTACGGGCGTGCCGTGCAGATGACCAGTCCGGCCTCGGAAGGCAGCCCGAGCCACACGGATGAGTTCTTTCACTACAAGCAGGACCTCCAGAAAGCCAAAGCGCTGCTGGACCAGGCGGGGTACAAGGACGGGCTCTCCTTTGTCTTTCAGATCGGCGAGGGCCGGATTACCGCCAACAAGGAAATTGCCGTCACCTGGCAGGCCGAACTGGCGAAAATCGGCGTCAAGATGGAGATCGACGTGCTGCCGCAGGCGAGCTTCCTCGATCGGCTGAAAAGCAAAAAAGTCCCCATCTTCATGATCGCCTGGACCTCGTTCGTGACCGACCCCTGGTATCAATTCAAATTCCTGCTCGGTTCGGACAGTTTCTGCAACTATGCCGATATCCACGACGCCCAGCTGGATGCCTGGAACAAGCAAGCCGAAACCCTGGTGGACAAAAAGGCCCGCTATGCGCTGTCGAAGGAAGTGCAGCAATATGTGAGTGCGAACGATCTGTGGGTTTATATGTTTCAACCGATCGCCGACACGGCGATGAACAAGCTGGTACAAGGGTTTTATCTGAGTCCCGACGACCAGTTCCACGTCCGGACCATCCATTTCAAGTAGACCGGATGCGGGCGGGAACCGTCGGCCCCCGCCCGCCCTATAAGTGGTTTCAAAACCTCGGGTGACGCATGCAGCGCTTTATCATCAAACGCCTGATCTATATGGTCCCCACCCTGCTGGGAGCGTTGCTGCTGATGTTTATCGTGACGCGCATCCTGCCGGGCGACCCCGTGCTGATGATCCTCGGCCCGGCGCACTCCTCGCCCGAGAACATCGAGACGATGCGTCGGATGATGGGCATCGACCAGCCGTTGCCGGTTCAATTCTTCAAATACTTGGGCCAGGTCCTGAGCGGAGACCTCGGATATTCGTACCGCGCGGGCAGCCCGGTGGGGCAGGAGCTGCTGCGGCGTTTTCCGGCGACGCTTGAGCTGACCACTTTCGCGTTTGCCCTGATGGTGTTGGTCAGCCTGCCGCTGGGCGTGATCTCAGGGTATTACCGCAACAAACTGCCCGATCACGCCATCAGCCTGTTCACGGTGTTCGGGGTCTCCATGCCCATTTTCTGGTTCGGGCTTCTGCTGATCTACGTCTTTTTCTATTGGCTGAACCTGGCCCCTCCGCCCATGGGACGGCTTTCACCCGAATACTCGCTTCCGGCGACGGTCACCGGCCTGCTGACGGTCGACGCCCTTCTGGCGGGCGATTTCGAAGCCTTCCGGGGCGCCCTGGGCCAATTGATCCTGCCCGGGCTGACGCTCTCCTTTTTCAACTGGGCCATCATCGTCCGGACCGTAAAAGCGGACCTGATCGAAACCCTCGAAGAGGATTACATCCGCACGGCGCGTGCGATGGGAGTGGGATTGAAATCCATCCTCTTCCGGCATGCCCTGCGAAACGCCCTGCTGCCGACGGTTACCATGGCGGGCACCATCTACGGCGCGCTTCTGGGAGGATCGGTCCTGACCGAGGTGGTTTTCTCTTGGCCGGGGCTGGGTTCATACGCCGTGGAATCGATCCAATACCTAGACTTTGCGGGCCTGCAGGGATTCATTCTCTTCTACGTGCTGATCTTCGCCTTGATCAACCTGATCGTGGACCTTTCCTATCGGTTCATCGACCCGCGCATCCAGCTGGCATAGGCAGACTATGGAGACCGTGGCATTCACGCCGATCGACACCCACTCTCTGCGATACCGGGCGCGGCTGTTTATGAAGAACACGCCGGCGGTGGTCGGGCTGATCGTTCTGCTCTTCGTCTTCCTGTTGGCGGCCCTCGGACCGGCGCTGTCGCCGCACGACCCCCTGGCCACCGATTTTACCGTCAAGCTCAAGGGTCCTTCCTGGCAGAACCCCTTCGGCACGGACAACTACGGCCGCGACATCATGAGCCGGGTTTTCAGCGGGGCACGGTTTACCCTGCTGGCGGCCCTAATGTCCGTAGCGGTCGGGCTGGGGGTCGGGGCGCCGGTGGGTGTCGTGTCCGGCTATTTCGGCAAAGGCACCGACACGGTCCTGATGCGCAGCGCGGATGTACTCCTGGCCTTCCCCCCGATGATTCTGTCCATGGCCATCGTCGCCGGCCTGGGGCCTTCGCTGGTCCACGCGGCGATTGCCATCGGCATCTCCTACATCCCCATTTTCGCCCGCGTGGCCCGCAGCCGGGCGATCCAGATCAAACAGCTGGACTACGTTCAGGCCGCCCATGCGCTGGGTTCCGGGCACATGCGGATCATCCTGACGGATCTCATGCCCAACTGCATGACCCCCTTGATCGTTCAGGGAACCGTCTATGCGGGGTACGGGATTTTGTGGGTCGCCGCCTTGAGCTTTATAGGACTGGGAGCCAAAGTGCCCGTGCCGGAGTGGGGTTTGATGATTGCGGAAGGCCGGCAGTTCATCATCAGCGGTCAATGGTGGACCACTCTCTTCCCCGGCTTGTTCATCATGCTGGGGGTGATGGGGTTCACCTTGATCGGAGACGGGCTGCGCGAGGTTTTCAATCCGAAGCTGCGGTTGAAATGAGCCCCGTGCGCCCGCGCAAGGAAAATACCATGACCGACGTGCTTATCGACGTGCGCCGCCTGCGAACCCGCTTCAAAACCGATGAAGGCATAGCCATGGCGGTCGATGGCGTCGACTTGTCGATCGGCCCCCGCGAAACGTTGGGACTGGTGGGCGAGTCCGGCTGCGGGAAAAGCGTGACCGCCCTCTCCATCATTCGCCTGATCCCCGACCCGCCGGGCCGCATCGTGGGCGGGAGCGTGCATTTCAACGGCCGCGACCTGCTGCATCTTAAGGAATCCGAGATGCGCACAGTGCGTGGGCGGTCGATTTCGATGATTTTCCAGGAACCCATGACTTCGCTCAACCCGGTGATCCGCATCGGCGCCCAGATGACGGAAATCATCCGCATCCATCAGAAGCTGCCGAGTACCGCGGCAAGGTCTCTGGCGCTTGAGATGCTCGAAAAAGTGCGGATCCCGGACCCCGCCAGAACCCTCGACCAGTACCCGCATCATGTCAGCGGGGGGATGCGGCAGCGGGTCATGATCGCCATGGCCTTGTCCAGCCGGCCGGCCCTGCTCATTGCCGACGAGCCGACCACGGCCCTGGACGTTACCATCCAGGCCCAGATCCTGGAGCTCTTGAACCGGCTTAAAGAAGAAACGGGCACCGCGATTCTGCTGATCACCCACGATCTCGGGGTTGTCGCCGAAATGGCGGAGCGCGTGGCCGTGATGTACGCCGGAAAAGTGGTCGAAACGACGGACGTCAAAAGACTGTTTGCCGCCGCCCTGCATCCTTACACCCGAGGGTTGATGGATTCACTGCCGAAGATGGACAGGCCGGTGCCCGCGGACAAGCGGCTGAAGGCGATCCCGGGCTTGGTGCCCAGCCTCTTCCGACTGCCTTCCGGCTGCGCCTTCAAAGAACGCTGTTCGCAGGCCATGGAAAACCGTTGCGGCGAAGCCCCCCCGCTCTTCGAGGCCGAAGAAGGCCACTGGGTGAAATGCTGGCTCTATGGATAAACGACCGCTGCTGGAAATTGTGGGGTTGAAAAAACACTTCCCCGTCGGTGGGGGGATATTCAGCGCCCCCCAACGCTACGTCAAGGCCGTGGACGGGGTCGATCTCACCGTCCGCGAGGGCGAAACCCTGGGCCTCGTTGGAGAGTCGGGCTGCGGGAAAACGACGATCGGCCGCTGCCTGATCCGCCTGGAGGATCCCACGGCAGGACGGATCGTCTTCGACAACACCGATATCCTAAAGCTGAACCGGTCGCGGATGAAGGCCGTGCGCCGCAACCTGCAGATTGTCTTTCAGGACCCCTACTCTGCCTTGAACCCTCGCAAAACGGTCGGCCGGATCATCAGTGAGGCATATACCGTCCACCGTCTGCATCGCGGACCCGAGGCTCGGGCGCGGCTCGAAGAGTTGGCCGGTCTTGTGGGATTGAGGCCGGAGCAGCTCCACCGCTACCCGCATGAGTTCTCCGGCGGCCAACGGCAGAGAATTTCGATCGCACGCGCACTGGCGCTCCGCCCAAAGCTCATTGTCGCGGATGAGCCCGTTTCAGCCCTGGACGTCTCGATCCGCGCCCAGATCCTCAACCTGCTGGTGGAGCTTCAATCGAGACTGTCCCTGACCTATCTCTTCATCTCGCATGACCTGAGCGTGGTCCGGCACATCTGCGACCGAGTCGCGGTCATGTACCTGGGGCGCATCGTGGAGATGGCGGAGCGCGATCAGATATTCAACGACCCGGCGCACCCGTACACCCGCACCCTGCTTGCCGCCGTCCCCATGCCCGACCCCTTGGCCGGACGCGAGCGATCGTCCCTCATCGGCGAAGTGCCAAGCCCATTGAACCCTCCCGCGGGGTGTGCGTTTCACCCCCGTTGCGGGATATGCCGGACGGGGTGCTCAGAGACCCCGCCTGTGCTGAAGGAGACGGCGCCGGGACACTGGGTGGCCTGCCATGAGGCATAGGGGGTCATGTAAGAGCCGCCGAGGAAGGGATTCATGAACAGGGGAGAAATTGCCGTCATCGAAATCCGGAAACGGATCATCGCCGGCGAGATGAAGCCCGGTCACCGCCTGAAAGAGAAGGAACTCTGCCAGCTGTTCGGTCTCAGCCGCACGCCGGTTCGTGAAGCCCTCAGGCGCCTTGAAACCGAAGGGCTCGTCACGATTTCACCGAACCGGGGCGCCCGGGTGGTCAGACTGACCAAGAGCGATTTGTCCCATCTCTACGAAATGCTCTTTACCATCGAGGGCGCAGCCGCACGACTCGCCTGTTCGGCAATATCAGACTCGCAAATCGACAAATTGCTGGAGTACCATGAGTGGTTCATCCAGGGCATAAAGGAAAAAAATTTCAAACACTTGCGGCAGGTGAACTTTCAATTCCACAAGCTCATCACCGAAGCCACTGGCAACCCCTACCTCATGGAGTCATGGAGTAATCTGCGGCTGCTGTGGACCCGGCTGAGTGACCTGATGCTCTCGCCCCAGTTCCCGGAAATCGTCAAAGCCAGCCTGGAAGAACATCTAGAAATCGCCAACAGCTTCCGTAAAAGAAACCCGGCCTCGGCGGAATTCGCTATGCGCTCCCACCTTGAAACAGGCAAGAAAATCATTTTCGAACATATCGACCGCTGGGAGGACGCACCTTAAAACTGAAGCGCTTTCGCCCCCATGTCCGAGCATGTCACGATCCGCGCCGGCCCCGATGAAAACCGCAAGCCGGTTCCAGTCGCCCAGAGAGGACCCTCGGCATTAGGGCCGCGAGCGCAAGAAACGGGTCGACGCCTTCCGGTCCAACTGCTATAGCAGTTGCATGAATTCGATGAAACCCGCCGAATGGGCCATGCTGGCCCTGCTGTCTTTTTTCTGGGGAGGATCCTTCTTCTTCGTCAAAGTGGCCCTGCACGACCTGCAGCCTTTCACCATCGTCTGGCTGCGTGTTTCGCTCGGCCGCGCATCATCCTGTTCGGCGGTGGCGAAGCTGCGCAAGGGCTGAGCCTGCCGTCGACCTTCGAGCGCCTGGAGACCCTATTTCCTGCTGGCGGTGCTGAACACGGCCCTGCCCTTCAGCCTCATCGTGTGGGGCCAGACGCACATCGAAAGCGGCGTCGCCTCGATCCTGAACGCCACCACCCCGATTTTCACGGTCCTGCTGGCCCACGTGCTCACGCGGACGAGCACCTGAAACCGACGAAAGCCGCCGGGGTCCTGACCGGCTTCGTCGGGGTCGCCTGCATGATCGCGCCCGGAACTGAGACAGGGCTTCGACTGGCGCGGTCTCGGCCAGCTGGCGGTCCTGGGGGCGGCGGTGTGCTACAGCTTTGCCGGGATCTACGGCAAACGCTTCAAGAGCGATCTCCCCATCGTCAACTGCGGCGGCCATGCTCGCCTGCGCGGCGGCTCCTGATGACCCCGCTCGCCCTGGCGGTCGACGCCCCCTGGCGGCTGCGGCCTTCGGCCGCATCGATCGGCGCCGTGCTGGGCATCGCCACCGTCAGCACGGCGGCGGCCTACTTGCTCTATTTCCGCATCCTGGCGGCCGCCGGCGCCACCAATGTCATGCTGGTGACGCTCCTCATCCCGGTCAGCGCCCTTTTGCTCGGCGTGGGGATCCTGGGCGAGACGATCCAGCTCACCGACTTCCTCGGCATGGGGCTCATCTTCGCGGGTTTGATGCTGATCGACGGCAGGGTGGTTTCGTGGTTTCGCCCGCGGAGCACGCAGCGTGAGGCATAGCTTGCGGATCAGCCCACAGCGGCAAAATAGGGCAGCATGTAGCGGTGTACCGTCGGGTCGCTTTCGGCCTCCTCGCGGCTGAACCACCGGTAGCCCCGGTGCTGGTCGACCGGGGCACGGCCCTCGTCCAGGACCGCGTCGATGGAGTACGCCAGGACGACATAGTGCGTCCGGATCCCCGGCACCTCCCGGAAGTTCGAGTCGTAGTGATGCTCGAACACGCCCAAAAAGCTGGAGTCCGCGCGCCCGAGGGCGACCCCTGTTTCTTCGGCGGCGATGCGCCCGAAAGCGATGTCCAGCGTTTCGCCCTTGTGGATGCAGCCGCCGGGCACGAACCAGCAATCCCTGGCCGGCTCGTTCACGCGGCGCCCCATGAGAATCCGCCCCGCGGGGTCCCGGACCACCAGGTCGATCGACACCAGCGGGGCCTTGGCGACCACCCCGAGGAACTCATCATCACTCAGACGCACTGAACTTCCCCTTCAATCTGCAATTGCCCGACCGCCGCAGCCGGCCGCCGCGACGCTGTCACCCCTCATCACGCGCCGAACTTGCCCATGCGGCCGGCGTGGGCCAGGGCGAGCGGCATCAGGTCCACGGCCGGGAACTGGCCGAGCGCGCCCTTCAGGCACTCGGTCTCCCCGAAGCCATTGACCTCGTTGCGGCGCGCCAGGGCCGGGGCGCGCATCAGGGTGGGCACGGGGTGCCAGGAGTGCGATTTGCAGACGGCCGGGGTGCTGTGGTCGCCGGTGACGATGAACACATCGGGCTTGAGGTCGAGAAAGCGCGGGATGGCGGCGTCGACCTTCTCGATCTCGGCCGCCTTGGCCGCGAAGTCCCCGTCCTCGCCGCGGCTGTCGGTGTATTTGTAGTGCACGAAAAAGAAATCGTAGCGCCCCCAGTGCTCCTCGAGCGCGGCGATCTGCTCGTTGAGATTGCGCAGCCCCGGCAGCACCGTCATCCCCACCAGGCCGGCCAGCCCCTTGTACATGGGGTAGACGGCGAGCGCCAGCGCGTTCAGCTTGTAGATGTCGCTGAAACCCGGCAGGCCCGGCTCCTTGGCCCAGCCGCGCAGGGTCACCATGTTGGCCGGCTGCTCGTTTTTCAGGATCTCGCGCGCGGCGGCGACCCAGCGGTTGGCGAGCTCCGCCGTGGCCCGGGCGTCTTCCGCCTGCGCCGCGACCGTAAGGGGTGCGGCGCCGATCTTCTGCGGGTCGGTTTCGTTGAGCCTGGGCGAAAGGCCCTTGGCCCGAAAAACGAGGGCAAAGCGGTAGTCCTGAACCGGCTCGACGAACACCTCGACCCCCGGGAGCCGGATTGCCCGCAATTTCGCGACCAGCTCGGCGCATTTCTCCGTGGGGATGCGGCCGGCGCGCCGGTCGGTGATGAGCATGTTCTCGTCCACCGTGCAGAAATTGCCCCGCGCCGCGACGTCGTCGGCGGTCAGCGGGAACCCGATGCCGCAGGCCTCCAGGACCCCGCGGCCGATGAGGTATTTCACCGGGTCGTAGCCGAAGAGGGCCAGGTGCCCCGGCCCGGAGCCGGGGGCGATGCCGCGGCCGATCGGAAGCGAAAGCCCCAGCAGGCTCCCGGCGGCGAGCGCGTCCAGATTCGGGGTGCGCGCGAACTCGAGCTCCGTGGGGCCGCCCGCCTCTTGCGGCAGCCCCCCGAGGCCGTCCATCACCAGCATCACGATCTTGGTGTCGGCGGTGGTGGTCAACCCCCGCATCAGGTCGAAATCAGCCATGAGGCCTCCTTTTTCCAACAGGGTTTAAAGCGCCAGGAGTTCCCGGGCGAAAACGGGCCGGACTGAGCCTCCCCACAGCAAGCGGCGGGACATGCGTTCGCTATCGCGGTTCAAGTCCTCTCACTTGAACCCTCGAACCCTTTAACCCTAAAACGACCGAAGTCGGCTGCTGTTTTCGCGCCCATGTTAGATCACCATCGCCGGCTGAGTTCAAGCGAAAAATCCTGCCCGGTCCCGAACGACACCCCGATTTCATTCAAAAAGGGTGCGACCTTTATCCTACCGTGCAAGTAATATTTGCCTTGACAATCACCAGGGGTTTATATAGCTACTATGTAGCTGCAAGTCACTTAGAAAGTTTTCCAAGAACTATTTGGTAAATCGCATTCACAAGCCATTGGCGTCTAAACCCATCGTCGCGCCATTTTTCCCTTCTGCCGCAGGCAGAAGCCAGCCTAACCACAAGGAGGCTTCCATGCAAAACAGAACACGCTTCATCGTTTCCCTGCTGATTGCCGCCGCGTTCCTGCTGACCCCCTGGATCGGGGCCCTGGCCGCGGACCCGATCGTGATCGGGATCCCGACCTCGCTCGGGTTCCTCGAGGGCAAGGAATCCCACAAGGTCGTGCAGATGGCCGTCAGCGAGATCAACGCCAAGGGCGGGGTCACCGTCGGCGGGCAGAAGCGGCTGTTCGAGGTGGCCGCCATCGACATCCGCGATGCCGCCCCCGGCGTGCCCGTGCCCGAGGCCCTGCTCGGCATCGAGAAGAACATCCTCGAAAAGAAGCCCGTCGCGATCGTGGTGGGCCCGTTCCGCTCCGAGGCGCTGATCGCGGGCATGGACCTGCTCGCCAAGTACAAGACCCCCATGATCGGGACCATCGCCATGTCGCCGGCCTCGGAGGCGAAGGTCAAGCAGGAGCCCGACAAGTACAAGTACGTGTTCCGCAACTGCCTGAACGCCGTCTACCTGGTGAAATACCTGTCCGGCACCATGGCGGCGATCAACCAGCAGTTCGGCTTCACCAAGGTCTACGTGATGCACCAGGATGTCGCCTGGGCGCGGGCCACGGCCGACCTCGTCAAGAAAATGTACTTCGACACGGCCGGCTGGGAAGTCATCGAGCAGGAGGCCTACCCCACCGGCACGACCGATTTCTCGTCCGGTCTGATGAAAGCCAAGAGCAAGGGCGCCCAGGTGATTTTGCCGATCTTCGACATGCCCCAGAGCGGCACCCTGGTCAAACAGTGGAAATCCATGAACGTTCCGGCCCTGATGGCGGGCTTCATTTCGCCCCTGGCGGGCTCCGACGCCTGGAAGACCTTCGACGGCAAGATCGGCGGGGCCGTCAACTGCGTCTTCGAGATGGGCAGCGCCATCGCCAGCGAGAAGATCCCCAAGTCCGTCGAGTTCACCAACAACTACAAGAAGCTCTACGGCAAGGAGATCCAGGCCGGACACGGCCCCGCCCCGGCCTATGACTCGGTCTACATCCTGGCCGAGGCGATCGAGCGCGCCGGCTCCCTGGACCCCGACGCCCTGGTCGCCCAGCTGCAGAAGACCGACCGCATGGGCGTCATGGGCCGGGTCAAGTTCGACGCCGGCAACCAGGTCGTCTACGGCTTCGACCCCAAGGAGACGGCGGTCGCCGCCGTGTTCCAGTGGACCGACGACGGCAAGCGCCGGATCGTCTTCCCCGACTCCATCGCGGACGCCAAGATCCAGCTGCCCAAAGGTCTCAAGTCCATGAAATAGACCGATCCCCCATCACGCCGCCCTCTCCCCCGCCACCCGGGGGGAGAGGGTGGCGGTGATCCCACGGGCCGGGAATTTCCGGCTCAACCCGGAGCAGGAATTCAATCTGATGTTTCTCGGAACGATCGTCTATGCGCTGATCAACAGCGCCGTCCTGGCCGTGATGGCCATGGGGTTCAACCTGACCTTCGGCATCAGCGGGGTCGCCAATTTCGCCTACGGCGCGATGTACATCTTCTCGGCCTACGCGAGCTGGATGATGGTCAACCTCCTCTCCCTGCCCTACTGGGCGGCGGTACCGGTGTCGATCCTGACGACGATGCTCCTCGGGGCGCTGATGTACCGCTTCGTGCTGCTCAGGGTGCGCGGGCAGGCCCTCTCCGAGGTGATCGCCACCTTCGGGATCGGGCTGGCCATTCTCGAGTTTTTCAACTACCTCGGCTTTGTCGGCTTCGAGTACAACCTGCCGGTGCTGATCGACGGGGGAGTGATGATCGGCGACAACATGGTCGACCTGCAGCGCATCCTGATCGTCGCGGTCGCGGCGCTGCTCGTACTCGGGCTGTGGCTCTTCACCCACCACACGCACCTGGGGCTCGCCTTCCGCGGCATCGCCCAGGACGAGCGCACCGCCCTGACGCTCGGCATCGACTCGGACCGGATCGCCACCCTGAGCGTCGCGATGGGCTGCGGGCTGGCGGCGGTGGCGGCCACGGTCATCATCCCGCTGCACAGCATCTCCCCCAGCGAGGGCTACGAGGTGCTGATCAAGGCCCTGGCGGTGTGCATCATCGGCGGGCTCGGGAGCTCCGGCGGGGTCATCGTGGCCGCCTTCCTGATCGGCTTCGCCGAGCGCTTCACCGACTCCTACGTGGGCTCGCACTGGACCATGATCGTCAGCCTGGCGGCGATCCTGATCGTGCTGGCCGTCAAACCTTCCGGGTTGTTCGGCAAACAGAAAGAGCTCGAAGAAAGGATCTGACACCCTTGGAAAGACGCAAAGAGCGCATCGACCGCGGCATCAAGGCCCGCTCCGGGGACATCTTCGCCCTGACCTCCTGGCGCGAGATGCTCTATCTGGCCGCCCCGCGGCTGCTCCCCCTGGCAGGGTTCCTGGTCCTGCCCCTTTTGCTCGGCGACTACTGGCAGAAGGTCCTGCTCTCCGTGGCCGTCTTCGCCCTGCTCGCCATCAGCTGGGACATCCTGGCCCAGACCGGGATGGTCTCGCTCGGCCAGGCGCTGTTCTTCGGCCTGGGGGCCTACTGCGCCGGGATCATGAACCACTATTTCGGGTGGCACCCCTTGATCAGCCTGCCGCTCGCGGCGGTGTTCGGGGGGCTGATCAGCACGGCGATCCTGCTGCCGGTCCTGAGGCTGCGGGGGGTGTACTTCTCCATGGTGACGCTGATCATCCCGCTCATGCTCGTACGCATCGTGGAGGCCACCAAGATCTTCGGCGGCACCGAGGGCCTGAGCGGCATCGGCCCGCTGCCCTCCAAGTGGGTCGAGCTCTACCTGATCGTCGCGGTGCTGCTCGGCGTACTCTTCGGGTTCCGGCGCATGCTGGATTCGGATTTCGGGCTGGTGCTCAAGGCGATCAAGGACAACGACCGCTCGGTCATGAACGCCGGCATCGACATCTACTGGTTCAAGACCCAGGCGCTGTTCATCGCCAGCTGCATCGGGGCCCTCGCCGGGGCCTTCATGACCCATGTCTACATGTTCGTGGGCATGCCGGTCTTCGCGCTCGACTACTCCATCCTGCCGATCGCCGCGGCGGTGGTGGGCGGGCCGGGGACGCTGGCCGGGGCGACCCTGGGCGCGGTCATCCTCGTGCCCCTCTCGGAGCTCCTGCGCGGGATCGGCGGGCTGCGCATCGTGTTCTACGGGCTTTTTCTGGTGGTGTTCATCGTCGGCCTGCCCGGAGGGGATCTTCCACTACGTCACGCGCAAATACCACCAGATCGAACGCTGGGTGGAGGTGCAATAGGACATGGGCGCAGAACCGCTGCTCAAGCTCAACGGGCTTTATAAGAATTTCGGAGGGGTCCAGGCCATCGCGGACCTGAGCTTCGAGCTGGCGCCCGGCGAGCTGCTGGGGCTGATCGGCCCGAACGGCTCGGGCAAGACCACGGCCGTCAACCTGATCACCGGCTTCGTGAAACCCACCGAAGGCGAAGTCGTCTTCGGCGGCCGCACCATCACCGGGCTGGCCCCGCACAAGATCGTGCGGCTCGGCATCGCCCGCACCTTCCAGATGGTGAAGCCCTTTTACCAGCTGCCGGCCTACAAGAACATGATCATCCCCCTGTACTCGCCGCGCGTCAAGCAGCTCGCCGGAGGCCGCTACGGGGACCGGGACGCCGTGGCGCTGGACCTGCTCGAGGAGGTCGGCTTCGAACGCGACGCCCAGGTGGCCTACAAGGCCGCCAGCGTCCTGCCCCAGGGCTATCTCAAGCGCCTCGAGCTCGCCAAGGCCATCGCCCTCAGACCCGAACTGATCATTCTCGACGAGCTCTTCTCGGGCTTGAGCCTGGCCGAGGTGGCCAGCATCGTGCCGATCATCGAGAAGCTGCGCATGGAAGGCAAGACCATCATCATGATCGAACATCGTTTGAAGGAGCTCTTTCGGATCGCCGACCGGGTGGTGGTGCTCAACTACGGGCAGAAGATCGCCGAGGGCAAGGCCGCAGCCGTCATGGAAAGCAACGAGGTCAAGAAAGCCTATCTGGGGGTCGAGGCGTGAGTTCGGTCTGTCCGGTCTATCCGGTCTGCCCGTCGGCCTGTCTGTCCGGTCTGCCCGTCGAAACGGGGAAGGCGGGGGTTGGGGAAGCGGAATGAATCATGAAAAGAGGTGACAAGGCGTCTATGAACGAGGAATCGAAGGTTTCCGGGGACGACGCGCGGCCGGCGCTGCTCGAGGTGCACGAGCTGATGGTGTTCTTCGAGAATGCGCTCGCCCTCAACGGGCTGAGCCTCGAAATCCGAGCCGGGGAGATCGTGGGCGTGATCGGCTCGAACTCCGCCGGCAAGACGACCCTCATGAACGCGCTCTCCGGCCTGATCATCGACATGCGCACCAAGGAGCGACGCCGCGGCGGCGAGCGCATCACGGTCTACGGCAAGATCACCTTCAAGGGCGAAGACATCACCGAGACCCGCCCGGAGGCGCGGGTGAAAAAGGGCATCGTGCTTTCGCGCGAGCGGCACCCGGTGTTCCCGGAAAGCAGCGTGCTGGAGAACCTGAAGATCGCCGGCTACCTGCGCACCCGGGCGCAGGCCGAGGAGACCATCGCCTACGTGTTCGAGCTGTTCCCGGCCCTGGCCAAGTTCAAGACCCGCAAGGCCGGTTTCTTGAGCGGCGGCGAGCAGCAGATGCTCGCCATCGGCATGGCGCTCGTGGTGCGTCCCGAGCTGCTGCTCCTCGACGAGCCGCTGCTCGGCTTGAGCCCGATCATGCAGCAGTCGGTGATGGAAGCGATCGTCAGCTTGAAAGGCAACACCGGCATCACCGTGGTACTGAGCGAGCAGTTCGCCCGGCCCGTGCTGCCGGTGATCGACCGCGGGTATGTGGTTGAAAACGGCATGCTGGCCCTCTCCGGCACGGGTGCCGAGCTGATGGACAACCCGGAAGTCAAGTCGGCATACTTCGGAATATGAACGGGGTCGGGCCCATCGGTCAGCCGGCCCGTCAGCCGGTCTGCCCGGTCTTTCCCGTCGACGGGAAATCGTGGCGTGTGGGGACCCGTAATCGATCGAGACAATGAACAGACAATGATGAGCGACTTGGAAACCCAATCGATATATTCGGTATTCGCGGAAACGGCGGCGCGGCGGGCGGACCACACCGCCGTGGTCTATCTCGGCACCCGCTTTTCCTACGGCCGCGTGAAGCAGCTGGCGGAATCCTTTGCGGCCGCGCTGGCCGCGCGCGGCGTCGCCCCCGGCCAGAAGGTGATGCTCTACATCCCGAACGGCATCCAGTGGGTGGTGGCCTGGCTCGGCGTTCAGCGCCTGGGGGCGGTGGCAGTCCCCATCACCCCCATCTACACGCCTCACGACGTGGTCTACGTCGCCAACGACAGCGGGGCCGAGACCGTCGTCTGCGCCGACACCAATTTCGGCTACGTCACCAGCGCGCTGCCAAAAACGGGACTCAAGCAGGTCGTCGTCAGCCGCATGACGGACCTGCTGCCCTGGTGGAAGCGGGCCTTCGGCACCCTCTTCGACGTCGTGCCCAAGGGCAAGACGGCCTTGAACGAGGGCACCCACCGGTTCAGCAGGCTCACCGCCGGTGCCGACGCTGGGCCGCCGCTGCCGGAGGGCGGAGGCGGCGGGGAAAATACGGCCGAGATCCTCTACACCGGGGGCACCACCAAGTTCCCGAAAGGCGTGCCCATCTCCCACGCCCTCTTCCTGATTTCCGCGATCGAGCAGATCCGCACGAGCGCGCCCCTGTTCGCGCCCGAGGACAACGTCGTCATGGGCAACGCCCCCCTGTTCCACATCTTGGGCCAGACCTGCAGCCTGGCGACGCTTCTGGCAGGCGGGACGCTGGTCTCTCAGCCCCGCGTCAACCTGGATGCCATGTTCGATTCGATCGAGCGCTACCGGGCCAGGACCATGATCGGGGTGCCGACACTCTACCGCATGATTCTCGAGCATTCGCGGCTTTCGCAGTACGATCTCTCCTCGCTCGAGTACTGCTTCAGCGGCGGCGATGTGCTGCCGGTGGAGATCGGCCAGCGCTGGCGGGAGAAATTCGGACGGCCCATCTACCAGGGCTACGGCGCCACCGAGACCTGCGGCGGGGTCGCCATGTGCGCGGTGGACCGCGACAACCCGCCGAAGAGCGTCGGCCGGAAAGTGGCCAGCAAAAAGGTGATGCTCGTCGACTCGCTCACCCTGAAACCCGTGGAAACGGGGGAGCCGGGGGAGATCCTGGTCTCCTCGCCGCACATGGTCAAGGCCTATCTCAACAAGCCCGAAGAGACCGCGGCCGCTTTCGTCGAGATCGAAGGCGAGACCTGGTACCGGACGGCGGACATCATGTCCATGGACGAGGACGGCAACATCTTCTTCGTCGACCGCACGGTGGACACCATCAAGCACAAGGGCTACCGCGTCTCGGCCTCGGAGATCGAGTCCGTGCTCCAGGAGCACCCGGCCGTGACGGCCGCCTGCGTGGTGGGGGTCCCCGATGTCAAGGTCGGCGAGCGGATCAAGGCCTACGTGGTCCTCAAGGAGGACGTCAAGGGCATCTCCGGCTACGAGCTGATCAAGTGGTGCCGCCAGACCCTGGTGAGCTACAAGATCCCCCAGTACATCGAGTTCCGCGACATGCTGCCCAAGTCCAAGGTCGGCAAGCTCCTGCGGCGGGAGATCCGCGACGAGGAGCAGCGGCGCAAAGAAGTTTATGACTTAGGCAAGACTCGAGGGGTCAAGGGTCCAAGGGTTGCGAGCGTGTCGGTCGCTGACTGTATGGCGCTTTGGCCTCGACTCGCCTATGAACCCGCGACGCCCCTCGAACGCGCTTGAACCGCTTATTCAAAAGATGGGATCGCCATGCTCTCTCCGAAACAGGAAAAAGCCATCTTAGAGCGCATCCATGCGATCCCCATCGTGGGAACGCTCGAGTTTGCCGATTTCCGCTTCGGCGACGGCACCTGCGAGCTGAGGATGCCGCGCCGCAAAAAGTACGACGGGGTCTTCGAGTCCCTGCACGGCGGTCTGCTGATGACCGCCGCCGACAGCACGGCCTGCTTTGCCATCCTCACCCGCACCGGCCCCCGGGCGCGGCTGACCACCACCGACATGAACATCCGCTTCCTGGCCCCCTGCCTGACGGATGCCATCGTCAAGGCGCGGGTGATCAAGCTCGGCCGCACCCTCTGCCCGGTGGCCGTGGACCTGTTCGACGAAGAGCAGCGGCAGGTCGCGGTGGCGCAGGTGGGCTATATGCGGCTTGAGGATCGTCAGCGGCACCTGAGGCCGTCATTTGGTCCTGCATGGCTTCGACCGGTGAGCGCCTGCCCAGTCGCGCCCGAATAGCGGCGACCTCCGATCAGGTTCTAAAATCTTTTACGATGGGAGCGGCATCTTGCCGCGATCATCGGTGTTGCCGACCGGATGGCGCCGCGCCCCACCGACCGTTTCTTGTGAGTTCACAACTATTTTCTTGACAATGCACAAAATTTCTGATAAATTTAAATTAGTTAACATGCTCCTGCCGGGAGTGGGAGGAATCATTTTTTCCGGACGGATCGCCGACCGGCAAGGGAATAATCTTCGGTCTCAGCCTGTCCGCTGACCTCGCAGACCACAATGCGAAAAACCTTCAGAACGGTCCTCACCCGAAACGATCGATTCCTGAACCCATGCCCCTATGGCCAGTAAAATCAGCGCAGCGCTGATCCGCAAGGAAGCCGACACCTATCGCTCCCAGGGGCTGCATCGGGAGGCGCAGGAACTCTACGCTCGGTTTCTGGCCGACGCGACCCGGATCGACCCTGAAACCGAGTCCGTCATCAAAAGGCAGATCCGGCTCATCGAGCTGGAAATGAACTGCGACTCTGGCGAGGCTCAAGATCTCTCGGCCGACCAAATCGATCTGATCAAGGTGGGCTGGCGGGGAAGCGCTTCAGAGGCGGACCTGTTCCAAAGCGCCCAAAGCTTGATGGAAATCGGCCGTTGGGTCGAGGCCCTCAAGGAATTCGGAAAAATGCTTTACAGGGGCAGCGTCTTCGAGCCCTTGGCCCCGCTCGTTGCGGAATGTTTTGCGCGCTTGTTCGACCCGCCGGCGTTGCCCGCGAGGGCCGGCAGTTACGCCCAGGTGCTGTTTCGCGACAACGAGCTCAGCCTCCGGTTTCAGGTGTCCGTCGCCGAACAATTGGCCCGCCGCGGAAACTTCGACCACGCTTCGGCATTGTACCGGCACCTGAGCACCAGCAGCCTTGGCTCGAGCATCATCGCAACCCGCCTGGCTGATTTAAAAAGAGAGCTGGACGCGACTCAGTCCTGAGAACCGATCGCGTCACCGCCCTCGGCGCCGCCCCGGTACCCGGTTATTTCCCCCTCCGCCGTGCCCTCCTCGCGCCAGCCGCCCCCCAGGGCCTTGAAAAGGGCCACCAGGTCGGTCAAGACCAGACCCGTGCTCTGAACCAGGGCGTCCTCGGTGGCATACAGCGACCGCTGGGCATCGAGCACGTTCAGAAACTCCACCTGCCCCTCGGTGTAGAGCCGGGTCGCCAGGTCGACAGCCTTGCGGTTGGCGGCCGCCGCCCCGACCAGGGCCCCGCGGCGTTCCTGCTCCATGCTGGAGGCGATCAACGCGCTCTCGACCTCGCGCAAGGCCGCCAGCACGGTCTGCCGGTAAGCGAGAAGGGCCTGCTCCTGCACGGCCTCCTGCTGCGCGATGTCGGCACGGATGCGCCCCGTGTCGAACACCCGCCAGCTGGCCGAGGGGCCGAAGGACCAGACCCGCTGGGGCCAGGTGAACCAGGAGCTGAAGTCGGAGGCCTGAAAGCCGACCGAACCCGTCAGCGTGAAACGCGGGAACAGGTCGGCCGTCGCCACGCCGACAAAATGCAGCAAGCAGCAAAGGGATACCTAGAACAGTTTCTGAAAGTTGATGCCGACCGCGTACAGATTGGCTCGGACGGTCTGGTGATCCGTTAAAGCAGACAACCCCGGCGGCCAAATGATCCGGCGGCCAGATGCTCAACTGTTGCGTTATGGGTGTCTAAATCGAGCTTGAATGCGTTCCTGGTCACCACACGCGATACGTCAAATCTTGAATGCTACGTTGATGAAATTTCGATTCTTCTTGTCCATCAATGATCTCTTGTACACCAATAATCTTTTTATCTATGATCTCTTTTAACAGAACACTACGAGCAAGACGTCGAATCTGGGTCCTGATTTTGCTGGCCGCAGTCAGCCTCGTCGGACAAGGCGCACTTGCCCAGGATTCGGCATTCACTATGAGTCCGGCTACCTTTGCTAACTGGGCCGCACTCCAGCCGATGGGCGAACGGCTAGAACAGAGCCATCAGATCTTGTTCGGTGAGTCAGTCGAGGAATCCTTGGGTTCCGACCGTTCCCAGATGACATCTGGTACATCCTCTCCCAATGCTGATCGGGCGACAGGCACGACGGTATTGGCACCGACCACGTTCACGTCATCGCCCAATGCCTCTGGGCAGCGCGTGGCTTGGGCCATGGCGCAGTCCTACCCAGAAACATCTCGCGCACAGGCTGAAGAGGTCTTCGAGCAATTACTCTCAGGCTTCAAGCAGATCGAGTTCCAGTTTGGACTGCCCAGCAACGATGTCGCGACGGCTGTATCCGCGTTCCTTGTCGGCAATTATTCGGTCTATCGCAGTACGCCCGTGCCGGACGAGTACTTCGTTCCGCTGGTCGAGCAGATGCGACAGATTATCGGCACCACCCCAGCCTTCGCTCAGGCATCGGCAGCCGTGAAGCAGGAAACCTATGAGCAGCTAGCCATTTTGGGTATGTTCATGGCCACCACAGAGATGGCGCTGAACCAACAGCCCAATGCGGAACTGGGCGTTGAGGCCCAACAGGCGGCGGCAGGTTACTTGCAGACGTTTTTGGGTATCGAGCCTGATCGCATTAGGCTGTCGGCCAACGGACTGGAAATTCGATGAAGCAGAAGTTACCCAAGACCGGCCCAGATGAGACAATTCAGTACTACTAGGTTTCTGCCTAACAGCGCCCATGCAACCGACCGCCCATTTTGGAGTCCGGTGATTGCGAACGTTAGACCAAATTTTCCTATCAGTCAAGTCAACCTTTATGAAAAAAAGATCCTCAATTGGCTCCATCATCATGTTGAGCTTCCTCCGAACGCAAATTGCATTTGCTGAGCCGACTGCCCAAGTTCGCGATGGGTTAGATCAAAGGTTTCGTTTGCCAATAGCGGATTTGCCTCTACAAGCATTGTCCTGTAAGCCTTTGTCGAAAGCCGGTACTGAGATTTACAAGTTTATAATCTCCAATGGTCTTCTCAATAATCCAGAATTCAGGGAGATTGGTTTTTCTTCAACCCCCTATTGGGAGGCTTATCAGCATTCTCCAAATGATCTGGAAGTCAGTCTGAAATTGGGCGATGCGTATTTGGCAGAATATATACACAGCAGAGGATCGATCGATGCAGATCTAGAAACGCGCTTTTATAGAGACGCGATCGCAGCTTATCAAAATGCCTTGGCCTTACCTGGAGATAGTATATTAAAAGCCTTTGCCAACTTAGGCTTGGGACGTATATTGACATTAGGGGAGCGGTATGAAGAAGCCATTGAGTACTATCAAGCAGCCTTGCAAATAGCTGAAAAGGCTCAACCCTTAAGTGCTAGGGAGAATAGAGCCGTAAGTGCAGATGCCTATGTTGGGATGGGCGTGGCTTTGGGAGGTGTATGCAAGCACGATGAGGCGCTTGAGGCTTATCTTAAAGCCGTCGAACTAAATCCTGATCACCCTGACATCGATTTTATTAACCTGAGTGCGCTTCTCGAAGAGCGGAATCGATTGGGTGATATGGTTGCTGTTTATAAAAGGGCGATTCAACGCGACCCAAACTTTTTTGGTACTTACGCTAGTTTAGGCAGTTTACTAGAAGAGCTAGGAAATGTGACTGAGGCAATCTCAAATTATCGTCGTGCTATTGCACTGGAACCCAACAGTTCCTATCTTTACTATGACCTGGGTAATGCACTTGCAGGGCAGGGAAATTTAACTGAAGCGCTCACGAACCTTCGCCGAGCAGCTCAACTTGCTCCAGATGATGCAGAAATTCAAACTGCCTTGCAAGCGGTGGAACGGCGACAATAAATAAACTTAGCTATTAGAACTCACGCTGCCGCTGTATTTTTTTGACAATTTATAAATACCGTCAATGATTAATGAAATGGTTTCTCTGTTCTCTACACTTCTGTACTGGGGAGTCGCTTATGGTTTACCAAGTTGTTTACTGGTGGCTGGTCTTGGAGCCTACATTTCGCAGGTAGAGGCTGGAGGCTGATAAGGTTGATTATCAACGCTTCAAGGAGGTTCGCATGGAACCAGCACTAGAGGTAGAGAGTCTCGACCATTTGGACTTAGTGGCGGGCGTAATTGATGAGTTGGGTTTGGTCGAATTGACGGATGCGTTACTGCCAAGTCATCAGCAAAATTGCATCAGTTGCGGCCAAGTGGTGAAAGCACTGTTACTAAACTGTTTTGGTTTTTTGAGTGCGCCGTTGTATTGATTCAGGGCATTCTTCGAGAGCAAGCCTGTGGCACATTTATTGGGAGATGGCATTGAAGCGGGCCATCTGAATGATGACCGTCTTGGACGGGTGCTCGATGCCCTGTATGAATCGGGGTCCACGATGTTCTTTCTCAAAGTAGCGATGCAAGCGGTGGAACGATTTGCTGTCAAGACGGAGCCGTGTCATCTCGATTCCAGTTCGTTTTCAGTGGATGGGGAATACCTGGCACCAGCGAGTACAGACAGGCGTGAAGCGGGCGTGGATGATTTGCAACCGATCCAGATTTGTCGAGGCTATTCGCGCGACCAGCGACCAGACTTGAAGCAGTACATGGTGAATCTGGTCTGTAGCCGGGATGGAGGTGTGCCGCTGTGGCTGAAAGTGGCAATCAAAGCGATGGTCCGGCGTTCGCCGACATCCTACAGGAATTTGACCAGCAGTGGGATGTGGATGCCCTGTTTGTGATGGATGCCGTCTTCTACAGTGAAACCAACTTGAAAACCGTGGCCCAATTCAATTGGCTATCGCCGGTGCCACAGACGATCAGTGCAGCCAAAGCACTGATTGTGCAGTCGACCAATGACCTGACCGCGGTTGACTGTACGCTCCAAGATTATCAACTGTGGGAAGTGCCACAGACTTATGGTGGGATTGAGCAACGCTGGAGACTGATTGAAAGTGCCAGCCGCAAAGCCAATCACGATTTATGGGAGAAGGAACTCCAGAAGCTCGAACGTCGTCTCAACCGCGACTTGAAGCAGTTGAAGCAAACCGTCTTCGCTTGTAAACCCGATGCCTATGAAGCCTGACTCAAATTCGATGAACTATTGGAACTGCATCAACTGGTCAATGTAAAACTCCAACCTGTGCGGTCCAAACGTGCCCCCGGCCAGCCCCGGGGTTCCCAAGTCAAAGCCCCGATTGAAGGGTATCGTATCCAAGCCCAGCTTGAACGCAAACCCGATATTGAAACCCAATTAACCCAACAACGTAGTCGCTTTATTCTGGCCACCAACCAACTGGATGCCAAACAGTGGCCCGCGCAGAAACTACTTCAAGAATACAAACAACAACAGAAAGTCGAACCCGGGTTTCGCTTCCTCAAAGACCCACTGTTCTTCACCAGTAGTGTCTTCGTCAAGCAGCCACAACGGGTGGAAGCCCTAGCTTTGATCATGCCGCTCATGCGACTCATCTACACCTTGGCCGAGCGCAAACTCAGGCAACATCTCGAAACCCAACACCTAACGGTGCTTGACCAGCTCAAACGGCCCACCACTAACCCAACCTTTCGGTGGATTCTCCAGAAGTTTCAGGGTATCCATCTTGTCCTTCTCAATGGGGTCCAGCAGATCACCAATCTCACCGATGAACGCAAACGCATCATCCGCTTACTCGGTCCTCCGACCTGCCGCTATTACTTGCTCTCAAACGAGGGCGTCACCTGCGAAATGTAGGTTGGAGGTGATTCGAGAAGCTTAATTCGCGATCGCTTAAACTGAACTCCAGCATGTAGGTAATTGATAATTGCCAGCTATGGAAATGGCGCGATTGCGCCAATCACGGTGTACCCCATTTTTCGAGTGCAGCTTTGAGTGGACCGGCGGGAATTTGCTCCAGCTTGAAGGATTGTCCCGGTTGGGCTTGCTGTAATGCCTCAAAGAATGCCTCGACACCAGCACTTGCGCCCTGGGGATGGTCCATGATGCCGGTTCCCGCATTGAGAATCACGTCATGGCCGTAGTCCTGAAGGGCTTTGGGCACCACGCCGGGATGAATTCCGGCGGATGGGACGGGGAAAACATCACGCGATCGGAGGGCGTCGCGAATGGCGAATTCTTCGGCGGGTCGAAGGGCAAACTGCCGTAGTGGGCGGGGTAGAGGACGGCATCGGCACCAGCATGGGCCATCAGGGTGCCTAAAATGACGCTGTAGCTGAAGCCATGGTCGGGTGCGCCACACATTGCCCCTGCCAGTGCGGGATGGGCGAAGATCGGCACGTTGACGGCAGGGTCAGCGGCCAGGGCTTCGAGGACGGAATAGCCGTAGGTCAAGACGTTGAGCAGGAGGGCATTGGCTCCGGCTTGGACTAGGCGACGGGCATTTTCGAGTAGCCGATTGGCCCGGCCGGTGACATTGACGGCGTAGAGCAAGGGTTTACCCGTTTGATCTTGGGTGCGATCGATGACTTCGCGGCAGGCTTTGAGCCGATCGACCGTGGGGGCACTGTCGAGGTCGGCCATGATTTCGTCGTCTTTGATGATGTCTAAGCCTTGGGGGGCGACTTCGGCCAAAATCTTTGCGTGATCGGCGGCGGATAAGCCGAGGGCGGGCTTGAAGATGGCCATGACCAAAGGCCGATCGGATACGCCTAATGTAGTTGCGAATGCCGCTGATGCCGAATTTGGCTGGCGTGCCATAGCGATCGGGTAGGCGGACGGCGACGACTTTGGCGGCCCCGGCCATGGAGTATTTGCCAAAGATCATCGTCAGGAGGCTGGCAATATCGCCTTCGACATTGGCTTCGGGGAAGGCGATCGTGGCGATGCTGGTGCCATTGGCTTGGGCGGCTGATGCGAAGGACTTGCCCGAGGCGATCGCGGAAGCTGTCTTCTCGCATGGCCCAGCGATCGTCCCAGGAGCCAACGGTTTGGCCAACGGCGATGATGTTTGCTTGTTTGGTGGCGTCTGCCCCAGCCGGAAAACGGTAATCAACTTCGATCGCCATGGGATGCTTTTAGTAAGGAACCTCGGCTACCTATGCTCCCACACTGGATGAGTAGTTGTCAGCGGTGAGTTGACCGTTGGGCGAACTGGCGGCGTTTGCTTCTGTGGCGATCCAGGCTTCGATTTCGCGGGCGAGCCATTCGTTGAAGAGGCGATCTTGAATTTCTTTATGGCGATCGGGTGTCAGCTCGGGGTGGATAAATTCTTCGACCATGAGGAGGTGGCTGGCGTCATCGATTTTCAGCGGGCCGATGACTCGGTGTGGCTCGGCGCTAAAGACGGTGGCGGAGATATCGGGTTTGAGGCTCCAGCGATAGAGTTGTCCTTCATAGCCGCAGTTGTCCCGGCGTTTCGGGTCATTGTCGTAGAGGTGTGCGGCTTCATAAAAGCTGATTTCGTCTTCTTGGATGGCGTAGGAGATTTCCCGAGCGAGTTTCTCGTAGGGCACCACAATGCGATAAAGCGCGACTTGATCGAAGTCCAGTTTATGCTCGGCAAAGAATGTTTCGATCGTGGGGTCGGGAAAAAGTTGTTTGGTTAATTTCTCGGTGAGGATGCTGTCGTGGAGTGCGGCTTCCCATTCATCGGCGGTGATCAGCTGGGCTTCGTAGCCAGGCGTAGGTATCTTTTGCATGATATAGGCGATTTTCATAGCGGATGCGATCGGCTGCGGTTTGGATCTCGTCGTCGGTGACGGTAATGTTTTTTTCTTGGGCGGCGCGATTGATCACTTGCTGACGGATGACGCGCGCGCAGAGGTCTTGGAGCTTGAGATCTTTTTTAAGCTGAAATAGGACCGCATCATCCGGGATGCTGATCCCTTGACAATTAATCATGTTGTTTCCACCTCCCGAGAGTCGTAGGAGTGCAAACCTATTCTACTGGCAGCGTCAATCACTTCTTAATGGCCAGTGCCTGAAATGTTGGTTTGTGACTTAGTTCATTTGAACAAGCTAAGTAATGGGCCAATACCAAATATACTCGCAAACAAAGCGATCGGTTCAAATTGCCTATTGCCAGTACTCGATCCAACCCTACTAAAGTTCGATGACGTTTCATTCGATTGCATCACGATGTTGAAAACGGGCGCGTATTTGACGGAGTAACATAGTTTATTGTGATAGCAGTATTACCAGTTGAGCACCAGTCCCTGTGAAAGTTATCGCTGAACTTGGATGAGAGGGTCATCTGATTATTTGAAAGGGTTCGAAGAATTGTGTCCCCCCACCTCCTAAGTCGAATGATTGGGTCATCTCTTCCAGGTGGTCAAGATTGAGGATAATCATTGTAAGCCTCTCAAATCATCAATAAGGGGTGGCCAGGTCTTTGGCTTTAGAGGTAAATAAAAGACCGAGTAAACGGCCACCCCTGTAGCTAAACCGTCATTAATTGAGGCTACTACTTAAAGTGAAATCTTGGTCGTCATTATTCTGCTGAGCCAACACCAGTAGCCCTAACTGGTCGTATCAAACACGGCTGCTACTCAGCGTTGCCGGTCGACTCGACATAGCCACCAAGTGGGGTTGTACCCTGGTGCTCCTGTCACGTTGTACGCTTGGATGGTTTGGAGTGCTGTGTTGAGAGCAGCGTTGATAACAAATCCTCCCAAAGTTTCTGTTCCAGTTGTAAGTTCCGTGTATGTCAGTGTGGAGATTTTCATAATATCCTCCGATTTCCTTATTGATGAGTCTTCTCTTTTTTTGTTGATTAGGTTCTTCCTGAACCTCTATTAATAATGTAGCTTGATTGCTTATCTAAGTGAGGCCATTTTGGCGCGTGTTTGGCCATTTTGGCCTGAAACTTTTGAGCCTTTCAAATATTAGTAATTGCGTCAACTTTCAATCGTCTGCTCAACGATCGACTGGTAGTGTTCTGCCTCCACATTTCCCAGTCTGTGATATGCTCACCCACACGCATATTTGAGCATCATGAGTGGCATCGATCGTGAAATCTTCCTCGATACCCGGCACTTGGCAAAACATCTTCCCGATACCGCTCAATCAAATCGCCTGCTGCGTCGTGGTCGAGCCGTGCATGTCTTTAATGATGAGGCCACTCTGCTTTCGGTTGCTCAAGCCATCATCGAGCGCGGTACTTATACCGGATTTGCTCGCGGCTACGATCGCTACGGCCGATACTTCATCGAAGCGATCGACCAGCGCCCAAGGCTGATACATTACCAAACTTGCTGAACCGGATAACGCATGACCTGCCGATCGCAAGACGCAATCACCAAATCATCAACTTGACATTGAGCAATTAGAATCCGATCGAAGGGATCGCGATGATAATTCGGTAAAGTCGCCACTCGCAATGTGTGACGGATTTCGATCGGCAGTGGCTCAAACGCATTGCTCGACCAACCGGCTCGGCACATAAGTTTCGACTGGCTCCGGCAAAGTCAACTTGCCAATTCCTACCTTGATCGCCAGTTCCCAGGCACTCGCCGCACTGAGGAAAATGCGATTATCACGATCGCAAATGACATCGCGCACGCGATCGGAGAGTTGTGCATCATCCATCACCCACCACAAAAAAGCATGGGTATCTAATAAAACCCGCATCAAGCAAGCAACTCAGAATTTTCAAAACTATCCAATATATCGTCCGGCAAAGGCGCATCAAAATCATCCGCCATCATCACCTCACCCTTATCCTGGCCGGGAACCCGTGGCAAACGCGCTGCCGGTTCTGGCTGAGAAAGCTGGCAGTTCAGCAGTTGCATCAATTGCAATTTCTCTGCCTGAGTCAGCTGATCCACTAAAGGTAATAATTCTGCCAGAGACATTTTCTTAATCCTCACGCAACTGACGATGTGCTGATTATAATCGCAATCACTTGCTGGCCAACGAATATGACAGAGCCGATTCCCGCCAGCCTTAGTGAATCATCGCGGCATAACGCAAAAATCGCCCTAAATTCAGCTTGATTTAGGGCGATTACCAACTGTCGCAACTAAAGATTGATTGGGTATTAGCGATGGCGCAGACAAAGAAATGTCCAAAACGTCGGTGCATAACCGCCTTGGACCCGCACAGTCTGCCGATCGTCCACTTCCGTATAGTCCAACTCACGATCGAGCCCCATACGCCCACCAGTCGCACCTCTTCCTGCCCCATGCCCAAGGCGTTGCGGCCTGATCGAGTTTGCCGCGTCATCCTTCAACGAGGCGATTTTCTGTTCCCGACTTTCTTTTAATAAACGACTATAAGTCCGCACCGGGATAAAGTGCATCGGGTTATATCCGGCAAAACGCAAAATCAACACACAAGCCCAAGAATACCGACCAGCGGCAATGGCTTCGACAACCTGATCAAACTGCTCGATCGTCATCGCCTTAGAATAGTTATTTGATGGGTTAGTTGCATGAAGTGGCATAACCAACATCTCCTTGTAATAGCTAATTGTCTAAATCAAGATTCATTCTGCGATCGCATCGGAACTCCATAACCTTAATTGCGGGTGAGGCACCGAAGTGAACTTGCCCCAAAAATGCCAAAATCTTGGAGATTAAGATTCTGATCTCCCAAGGTTAGACCAATTCAATCTGGCCTCTCAATGCCAAAATAAGCATTCCTAACTGCTTATTATTACTATAATTGATCGATGCAATCGACCCGGCCAAACTGGCCATAAATAGAGGCCAGTTTGGCCTAAAAATATTCAACTTTTAAAGAACACAAAATCGACCGAAAAAAGCGTTACTTCCTAAAGACAATCTTAAACTTTTGTGACTGTTAAGAATTCTTTAAATTGATGCTTAACCATTGTTTAAACAGCCTCTAGAAAACCGCCAGCCAATTATGTGACTTCGACTTAAATCGCACGATCTGCGGGGCAAGGACGCCCCTCAATCCTGGGAGCTGAGTACTGGCCCAAGCCAAAGGGCCAGCCTGAAGGTGACCTGTTAGTGGACACGTGGGAGCAACCCATTCCGCGGCCTCAGGATAATGACGAACAGGAAGAATACTATTCCGGTAAACAAAAGCAGCACACGCGCAAAACTCAGGTGATTAGCTTACCGAAAGGCACTGATATCGTCGATGTCGTCATTGGCGAGAAGGGACCTCGCAATGATGGGAAGTTACTTGAGCAGACTCAGGCAGAGTTGCCAGAAGGCCTCGCGTTTTTGGGCGATAAGGCTTATGTTGGCCAACGAAATACCACGACTCCTTACAAGAAACCCCCAGGCGGCACGTTAACGCAGGCTCAAAAAGATTTCAATAAACAGGTGAGCCAAGCGCGCGTCTATGTTGAGCATGTGATCCGAGTGATTAAGATATTCCGGATTGCCAAAGAAGAATTTCGGATGCGCGCACGGATGTATGAACAGGTGATTGGGTGCGTATGCGGACTAGTACGGTTGAGGCGTCAGTATGCCTAAATTCCAGCCTTCAGAGGCTGGAGACTGTCATTGTATAAAAGCTCCCACAACCCTGGCAACGCTTAACCCTAGCACCAATGCCAGAAATTCCAGTAGCGGCCAGCAAGGCCACACCCGCCGAGCACCGGCTCCGATCGCTGATTGACCATTTCCGTATAGTCCAACTCACGATCGAGGCATACGCCGCTAGTCCGCCGCCGCGTTTCATCGGCATTATCGACTTGTCGGCCTTGCCTCACATTACCCGCATCATCCCGCAACGAACGAATCTTGCGTTCTCGCGTTTCTTTCAACAAGCGACTGTAGGTGCGCACTGGGATAAAGTGCACCGGATTGTACCCCCCAAAGCGCAAAATCAGTGCGCAGGCCCAGGAATATCGCCCTTCAGCGATCGCCTCAACGACCTGATCAAACTGCTCCGACGTCATGGCTTTGGAATAATTATTCGATCGGTTAGTTGCATGAATCAACATGATTCACATCTCCTTTGAGATTATCTAAATCAAAATTTATAAATTGACGCCCCCGGTTTCCAACTTGCGAATCGGATCAAGAATAATGTCAGCAATGCTCTTCTGACGGATGACAATCTCAGCTTGGGCCGTTTGTCCCGCCTTTAGCGGTATCCGTTTTTGCGCTTGCTGAACTGCATCGCGATCGAGCAGTACTTCCACCTTATAAACGGCGCCAACCCGCTCATCCGGTGTACTATCCGGCGCGATCGTGTGCACTTTACCCGTGACCACGCCAAAATCTTGGTAGGGATAGGCATCAAATTTGATTTGCACGGTATCACCCACTTTCACAAAACCGGCTTCACGGGTCGGTAAAGCCGCCGCCAGCACCAACGGTGCTCCTTCCGGCGCAATCTCCGCGATCGTTTGGCCTAATTGCACCACTTCACCGCTGCGACCAATTTTGAGTGCCGAAACCACCCCAGCCGCCGGTGCCCGTAAGGTCAATTGTTGTAACTCCGTTTGGGCCCGGGCCAACTGCTTATTACTCTGCTGGATTTTGGCCTGCAACTGGGTCTTTTGCACCATCAGCTGCTGAATCGACTGCTGTGCTTGCAATTCGGCATTGGCCGCCTCCGCATGCTTCCGTACCAGATCAGCCTGTAGTCGCTTCAACGACGCCACGCCCTGTTGCAAGTCACCACCTAAACGCTGCGATTCCGCCATCGATTGCTGAATATCGCCTTCTTGCTGGGTGATACTGCGTTGGAGCTGGGCAAATTGCTGCTGCGCTTGGAACAATGTCTCTTTTGCTAGTGCGCCTTCATTCACAAGGTATTCAAACCGCGACAGTCGATCCTGGTGGCTGGCAACATCCGTCTGATACTGGCCCAGTAGCGACTCCCCGATTTGCGACCGCATAACCGCTTGATCGATCGCCACCTGTTGGCTACCAATCTGGGCCTGGGCCTGGGTCAGTTGTGCTTCTTGGGCGCTGAATTTCAGCATTGGCGATCGCCTGCCGGTTTTGGGCTTCCAGCTGCATTTTTTGAATCAACCCCTCAATCTGGATTAATTCTTTCTCATAGCCGACGCGCGCCTGTCGGGACCACTCAACCTGGTTACGGGCCAGCTCATCGTCTAATTGGGCGATCACCTGACCCGCCTTTACGGTGTCACTCTCTTTGACATAAACCTTGGCAACTTTGCCGCCAATCACTGGATTGACCTTATAGGTTTCGCCCTGCGGCACTAATCGCCCCTGCGCGTGGCCGACTTCATCAATTTGTCCCAGCGCCGCCCAGACACCAAACGCCGCACAAAACAGCACCCCAGCAACTACCAATTGGTTTGGCAAGGCTGATGGCGGACGATCGAGGGTTGTTTGCAATGCCGGCGACCATTTTTCCTCTGGGGGCAACTCAGCATCGGCCGTTGTGCTGCCTGTAAGCTGGTTGAGCAACCCAGTCGATTGTTGCGGCATCACAGCCGTAGAGGCCATGCTGCCACCGTAAATATTTGCTATTTCAGGGGTTGAGTCGGGATAAATGCCGTCATGATCGCCAGTACTAAAAATAAATACTTCTGCTTCGGGCGGCGCGATCGTCGCACCGGCAGACGTAAGGGGCAACGACTCAATTCGGATAGACATATCAACATCCTGACGCTAAAGGTCCAATATCAACGAATTGGTAGCGCACCCAAACAAAACACTATCTAGGATTAAAATTTCTTAAAGTCCTGAAGCGATAAATTGTTAAGTAGACTGCAGGATTCAGAAACGGTTTTCTAATCCTTAATTGAAGCGTTCCCTGACTTAAGAAGCAATTAAAGTAGTTACAAACTCTCTGTAATTCTACATAGCTCCTGTAAACTAGTATACTTCTACCGGAGCATAATGTGTGCGCTCAAATGGCCAACTTGGCCATTTTTGTTTGAAGAAATATGTATTTTTCTTCGTGTTATTCGACGCGTTCTTCTTCCAGTTCGCTAGCCTATTGCTCAGTCCGGATAGTTCGAGCGCAATCTTTACTTTTCTAAGTAAAAACTTTTCTGAGTACAGCTATTGTCAGTGGCTAACTTACCCCAACAACCAACCAAACAACTCTCTCACCGTCAACTCCACACCCATCGCCCAATCGGGCACTGGCAACATCGCGTCCAGTACAGTAAACGTTCGCGATCGGCTATCCTGCGGCGAAGCCACCAGCATTTTCTCATCTGGGTCAACCAACCCATCTGACAGCCATAATCGAGGCAATGCAGAATATTTTTCGTCATCCGTTTGTAATCTTGATCAGGCGACAGAATCTCGATCGTCCAATCGGTCGAGTCGCCACCGCATTGGCAATCTCACCATCCGCATCGTGGAGATAGATTAACCGATCGCCCCCCAGCGCTTACAAAAACCGCCGATCGCTACAGCAGCAAACTCACCAGCGCTTCGACCAATGCCTGGTTCTGCTCATCTGTCCCCACCGTAATCCGCAATTTATCATCCAAGCCCGGCTGGCTAAAGTAACGCACCAAAATCCCGCGATCCTTCAGCGCCAGATAAATCGGCTCTGCTTCACTCGGCGGCGTCGCCAAAATAAAATTCCCGTGGGATTCGCGCACGTCGAATCCTAGCTGCTTCAGGTCAATCATCAACTGCGATCGCGAGGCCCGCACCTTATCCGCACAGGCATTTTTATACGCCTGATCGCGCATGGCCGCCGTCCCGATATGAATTGCCAAGGCATCCACGTTATAGCTGTCCTTAACCTTAAACATGCCTTCCAGCAACTTTGGCTGTGCGACTCCAAAACCCAGCCGCAAACCCGCGAGCGAATACCCCTTCGACATCGTCCGCAGCACAATCACATTCTCAAACTCCCGCACCAACTCCAGCGCCGACCCGTCAGCAAAATCCACATAGGCTTCATCCACCGCCAAAACCCCCGACATTTGACTGGCGAGTTCGCGCAATTGTGCGGTACTGACTAAATGCCCCGAAGGACTATTGGGCGAAGCAATGAACGTAATCGCCCCCTGCGCAGCGACGAGTTCCGCGATCGGCAACTCGAAATCATCCCCATAGGGAATTTCCACGATCGCTGCTGGCTGGATTGCCGCAAGGGTTTTGTACAGCACATAGGTCGGGGTGGGATATACGATCGGGCGATCGGTGCCCTCCGCACAGGCCCGCACCAACATATTCAACACGTCATCACTGCCATTCCCGACAATCACCCATTCCGCCGGGATGCCCAGCGCCTCACTGACCGCTGCACAAAAATCGCGCGAATAGGGATCAGGATAGCGCCGCAACCACTCATGATCAATTTGCCGCAACACCGCCATCGCCTGCGGCGAAGGGGGATAGGGGTTTTCATTCGTATTGAGCTTGATGATTTTTGTACCAGGCTTCGGTTGCTCGCCGGGAACATAGCCCGTCATATCATCGATCGCGGGACGGAAAAAACTGCTCATGAACGGTTACTGAAAGTGATGTCAAGGACCCTAATTGTAAGCCATTTGCCCACAGTCAAAGTGGAGCCGTTGCGAAAGCCTGTTCGTTTTGCCGCCGCAATGGGAACCCTAAGCAAGATTGTCATGCCAACATCAGCATCGCTGGTGTATGCAGTTGTCTGGGTCAGGGTTAGCTTACCGATTGTTCACTACATCATGCTGGACCAGTTACCCTGGTGTTCTTCCCCATGCGTTATTCGGTATCTCTCCCACCGGCCAAGCCCCGCAAAATCACAGAAATCCCAGTCTGGGGTACAGAACCAACACCGATCGCCACTCCATTTTGCCCAGTTACGGCCTTGCGTCAGCGTTTGGAGCAACTGCCGACCAATCAGCTGGAGATCGCCCTCCGCCTCGCCCAGGAGCACTTACAAGCATCCGGTACCCGACTATACATCCAAACCGAGCAGGCAATTTATCACTGCGGCCTCCAACCCAAAAAACTGGGTGACCACAGTCATCGCCTGGTCGAACAACATTTACTCTGGCAGCGATTTCTTCTGTCAGGCTACACCCATCAGGCCGGCGATACCGAACTTTCAAGTGACCGGACGTGGGTCATTGCCAACCTGTCTAGCGAATTTCGCTTGCGCACATTAGCGACCGCCTTTGAACCACAGGAAATTGAACAAGTGATGGTGATTCCGTTGCGTTATGGCGGTCAGATGATTGGTTGTTTCAGTGTGTTTCGCGATCGCACATTGCCTCCTTGGACCCTAGCGGAAGTCGTTTTGGCGCAGAAGTTTAGCAGCGAATTTGCCCAAGCTATCTATGACCATCAACTGGTGCATCAGATCAGTCAGGCGATCAAAGCCCGGACTGCGGGATTAGCTCAAGACGATCTCAAACAGATTATCAGTGGGATGATCAAAGTCTCACTATCACAATCAGTCTCCCAGACGCCCGCTGCATTGTGCGGTGTCAGTTCGCGGGCCTAGCGGCAGTCTCCCGTTCAGCATCAAGTCAATGCCAGCTTTTGTAAATCCTTTTGCAATGCTGTCGCCCACTTCACCGCTAAGTCAATCTGCGTAAACGGCACCATCACCGAATCTTGTCCTTTGCGCAGAAACTTCAGGCCGATCGTCTTCCCCTTGGACGGCGGATTTTCCCAGTCCGCCACGTTGCCATCCACCACGAGCTGAATCTTTTCCACCTCGCGCAGTGAAAAGGTTTGCAGTGCTTTTGGCTGCTGGCGGTCGGGCAATCCCCAAGTCAGTTCTGTCCCCGTCTGACCTAAGACAGACCGAATATCGTATTTGGCTCGTTCAAAGGGTTCCGCCCATACTTTGTAAGTTTCAAGCTTGGTGTATTCATTCCAACCCGCCCATGCCAACCAAATAAACAGCCCCAGCAACGGCAACCACAACAAACCGCGTTCCATATATTTCCCTCGCGACACTGAACCGAACCCTTTCGTTCCAGTGTAAAGCCTGCCTGACTGCGCTCAATCGCAACTTTTTAGACCCAATCGACAATCTGGCCAGTTGTGATCGATCGCACGTCACCATTAGCCAACCGAATTTGGTATCCGCCCTGCCAATCAATGCCTGCCCCTTTTCCGATAATTGTTTCACTGCCGATCGTCACGGTGATGACACGATTGTGGAGGAGGTCGCGTTGATTAATCGCCCGCACCCACTTTTGCGCCAGCGGTGCGCCGACTGGTGCCGCTTGCAGCTCACGCGCTAGCGGCATTAAGCATGATCGCAATTGCGTCAGCAATTCGATTTCATCGGGAACTGACGGAACTAACGTATGTAGGCTAATGGCCCGATCGCGCAAATCCCCCTGGGGAAAATCTGCACATCGGTTCAATCCAATTCCAACCACCACAGGCACATGAGCAGCCGAATTATGTGGCACTTCCGATAAAATACCAGCTAACTTGCGGTGATCGAGCCACACATCATTTGGCCACTTAATTTGTAGTCGATCGGCAAGTTCCGGACAACCAGTTTCCAAAGTTTGAATCACGGATAGGCCCATGAGCAGACTTAAATCAGCACATCGTTGACTCGGTATATCGCGGAGGATAAAACTCGCTGTCAAGACACCCACCGGGGCCTCCCACCGACGCCCCCACTGTCCACGACCAGCGGTTTGACGCGGCGTAAACACGACATCACCATGCTGGAGCGTTGCAAGATTTTCTAATGCCCAGGTATTGGTACTAGGACATGTTTCCAGCCTAGTCAGCCAGTCAGAATATGGAATTGACATCAGCGGCGCCAATATGGAATTTTCTGCTCCTAAATGGACCGTTCAAAGACCCGAATGAATGAGCAAGCTACAAGGGAAGATGAATTGCACCCAACGATTCTTCCTTCCACAGTTCTTTATATCCTGCTCCTTATATCCTGTAAGTACTAAGCGTGCGTGCTTTACGCAAAAACGCTGGATCAATTTCAACTCCCAGTCCTGGGCCCTGGGGGACTTGCAGCATACCATCTTTAATTGTCAAGGCGGGAGAAAACCAAGTAGGCGGCTTATCCGGACGAGCGTTGTACTCCTGGGGAACACCTGGTAATAAACTGGCAAATTGCGCCATGTATATTGGGTCGAATCCCAAGCGAGCATTGTGAATGGTCACCGGCATCGCTGCCTGTGCCGCAGCGTGAGCAACACGGAACGTACGGATAAATCCACCGTTGTAAACTAAATCCGGTTGCAAAACATTGACTACACGCCGATTAATGATCTGTTGAAAGCGTGCAAAGCTGGTTTCTTGTTCTCCTCCAGCAATTGTTAGTTTTAAGTGTTTAGTCACTTGTGCAGTGGCGGCGAAATCATCAAATGGGCAGGGCTCTTCAAAAAATGCGACTCCGTGGCTTTCAAGAAAATTTCCCACTTCGATCGCTCGCTCAGCACTAAACGAGCCATTACCATCGACACCGATCGCCATGTTCTCGCCTAATACTTGACGCGCCCTGGCAACGAGCTTTTCTGTTCGTTGGGGCATTGCATCAACATTTTGACTCATGCGACCACCAATTTTGAACTTAACAGCATGGGCCCCTGTTTCATCGAGGCGTTTGCCGATCCAGTCAACTTCCTCTTCAGGAGTCGTATCGCGCCTCAGACTCGAAAGATAAATCGGAATTCGATCGCTAATTGTACCTCCAAAAAGATTGGCAATAGGCTTTTGAACGTATCTACCCAACAGATCTAGCAGACTCATTTCCACCCAGGCAACGCAACATGAAAGTGCCAAGCCTGAAAGTTTATAATTAGACCGGAATCTATGAACTTCGTCGATGAGTGTTGTAATATTTCTGATGTCTTTTCCAATAAAGTAAGGAATAACCAGTTGTTGGAGAATGGGATAGAAGTATTTAATCTTCTCATGTGCAACAGAGATACCAACAACACCATCGGTAGATTGGCTCCGAATAAAATAGAGATCTTGATCAGCTCTTGAGTAGACTATCGGAATACTAATTCCGCGCCTGCCTCGCTTAATTCTCAAAATCTTGATTGAGGCTATTTTGACCGGGTTAGAAGCTAGCTTTTCAAAATTCAAGGAATACTGTCGGGAACTTATCGAATTAGAGAATAGGTTATTAGTCATATTGTCGAAATATTAGAACGGCATGAGATAAATCAAGAAAACATAAATCTTATTTGTATTATTAATTGTTCAGATAGAAACCCATACCAGTATTAGTTTAATCGGTAATCTTTATTTTTTAAAATTGATTGACTCAAAAGAATCACATAACATGACTGTGTTGAAGACAGCAAATAATTAAGTTAAAAGCGTCAACAGTATTATGTGGACTGTAGTTATTTTAAACGCTATAAGAGCAGTAATAGAACATTCAATAGCATTAGGTTTCTCCATTGAGGATGTGAATCTTAATTTTTTCCTCTCCAGATATTGTGAACCTGAATTAGAAACTCTTTTTCCTTCTCAGTCAGATCGGGATGCCAACAATCGACAATTAAAACAACGCGCCGTTTATCACCTTGATGTAAAACCTCGTGTTCAAAGGAATCGTCTAGAATTAAGCACTCGCCTTGACGCCAGGTTCTCCATGTATCACCGGAGCGAATTTGGGCATGTTCGGCTTCTTCGATCGTGAGATGATATCGAAGTTTCAGGTTTGAGGGACCGCAATGGCTGTCAATATGAGTTCCTGGGTAAATAATTGAGAAATAGACGCCCCCCCTGATGCCATTTAATAATGGGCATTGCTGAACAAGATCCCAAGTGCTTTGACAACGTTCGATATTTTCTGAGATTCTTTTAGCAGAGCGCATCAGCGGGAATGTATTCCAAGTACCGGCGTCAATCAAGTTTTTGGATGGAGTGGATACTTCAAGATGCGCTACTTTGTGAAAATCATCGCAAATTGTTTGCCAGTTTTTCTCAAGGTGTTCAGAAATACGATCGCTAGGATGAAAAGGTAAACCCTTCAAGTGGGGGATATAAAACGAATGAGGACGCTGAAAGCTCTTGTGGAAGCGTTTTTCCCTGTCAATCAGTTGTTTCCACCAACGTACAGGATCAGAGAAAAGGTTCAATGGCATCCAACCAATATATGAGGCACAGATTTGTTCGAGATCAGCATCATTTCTAATCTGAAATAAGTAGGGGGATAAACGGATAAGGCTGCTGATTGGCTTAAGTGAATGACGAATAGCCCTTGCCTTTGATCTGATGGAGATAATCATACTTATGCCTGCCAATTGTCAGATTTTTTTGAATAGATCTTTAGCTTAATAGATTTTAGTAATCAAACTCGAAGCGTTGCTTTTTTGAAAGCGTGCCCGATCGCCCAAAAACTGAAGAGTAAAGTTAAAGTCTGACTAGCAAGAACGGTAAAAGCTACAGCCACTAATCCCATTTTTACCGTGACCAAAAGCGCAATTGAAAAAATGATAGTGTAGAAGCCATTCCATATCAAATTTACACGCGTATCATCTGTGACATTTAGCAATTGTGTAACAGAGAGTGTAATCGACATTGGTATAGCTGAGAGACAAACAATTTGCAAAATCGGAATAGCACTATTCCACTGTGACCCAAAAATAATCGGCACATAAAAACGTGCTGCAATTATCTGTACTAAAACAATCAATTCAACAATTACGATAATCTTCTTAAGGCTACTAACATATCTTTCTTTGACTTTGCGGATCTGCCCTCGAACTTCACACAGATAGGGGAATAAAGATGAAATCACAATATTGATGACATTCTGACTAATGCCAATACCAGCATTAAAGGCAAAGAAATATAGTCCTAGTGCTTCTACTCCCAGAAATTTTCCCACGATTAGATAGTCCAGATTGAAGCGCAACTTATCTAGTAGTCTCACGCCGAGAATGTCAAGGCTAAACTTAGTGATTTCTTGCCAGCGAGTTAATTGAAAATGTGCCGGTGGTCGCCATGGATGTTTCCGATAATTAATAATAATTTTAGGGAATATCGATATCAGTATTGCCCACACAACTGACCAGACACCCATTCCTAAAAGTGCTAGACCAATCGTGATCAGGTTGCAGATAATTGATTCGCATGCATTGGCCAGCGCAGAAATTTTTAAGCGATTCTCTCGTTTGATTAGCGCCGCTTGAACTTGATATACTGGAATTAATAAGTATTTCGTGCCTAATACACAGATTAGCAAAGCGAGTTCGTTATTTTGATAAGCTTGTGCTATGGGAAGAGATAAAAGCGCTTGAATCAGAAAAACCAATGTAAAAAGGATCCAATTCATCCAGTACGCGGTATTGCAGGTTGACTCTAGATCTTTCTCTTCAACCTGGATAATTTTTGCACCGATGCCGATACCGACCGTAAAAACTTCAGAAAAACTCTGAATTGCATAGAGCAACGCTAAAAGTCCATAGTCATTGGGACTAAAAAGTCGGGCCAAGGTAACTGTGGTGCCCAAGCGGAAAATCCGATTTATGAGTTCAGCCGTTCCGAGCCATCCCGCATTGCGAATAAAAGGATTGGAGAGACGATACTTAAATTCTTGGATTAGCTGCGTCATCGCATCCGACTCCTGACTTTACGATAAAAGTACTTAGGCGCATCGCCCGCTAAACTTTTCATCATGGTCCATAAACTAAACTGCATATCTTGAGCATTGAAGGGATAGTTCAGTAGTTTTGGCATGACCCGTCGGATTAACTCCTCTTGCAGTAGGGAATTGAGCCGCTGGTGCTCCGGAAAACTCAGAAGCGTCGCATAGTTGCTAGCAGAATTCAGAATGGGAAACCGCTGTAGTGGGGTCAAATCATATACTTGTTCCTTTGAGCTCAACCATCCAGCCTGCCGCTGTTCGATAAAGATGCGATCGCGCCAATCTAAGTGCTCTTGAGGATATTGACGGGCCCAATCAACCCACTCTTGCAGTCCTACCAGAGCGGTGGATGTAACTGGTTCTCGTAATACTGTGGCAATCTGTCGCGCGGCGATGTCACTGGAGGCCATTTGTGGTGGCAGCGATCGCAAGTTTGAAAAGCCACTGGCAACAGCAAACCCATGGCCACCAAACGCAATTCCGGCCATCCCATCTCGAATTCCTTTGATAAAGGGTTCTGCATCACCCCGCGAAACATGGCCTGCACTGTGCATATCCACTAGAGAATTCCGCTCTGGAAAATAACCTTTTGAGCGAATGATGCGATGGGGAAATCCACATACCTGGGCAAGTTCTGACGGGATAACGCGATCGGCGACGGCGGTGCGGGGAGAGATGCGGGTAAATAGCGTCACATCAATTTCTGCCTGCCAGCAAAGCGCTAACATCAGACGTGAGTCGTATCCTGCAGTCAGACCTAACCACAACGCTTCTCCCAATGCTGCTAAGTTTTTTAATGTGGTGATGAGGTTGGTTTGGAGTATCTGTAAGTTTTCGTCATAGCGGCGATCGGGATCAATGGGGGGCATTAGTGAGCGAGGGGACACTTGCCCAGTTGACAATTGTAAAGTCTGACTGACTAGTACCCGTCGAATGCCTAGAAAACGCGATTGTGGTGGGGGAAACCAGGAAATACCTTGTTCGTATACTAACGTGCGCGCATCGACTTCAGGAGCGTTATCAGGATAAAGGATGGACGCGAGCAAGGCTGGACTACTAGAAATCCAGTAGTTTTGATTGGAATCAACACCATAAAAACACCCTAATAACCCACTGGCATCGAGATGGAGCTGATCTTGCCCCAGCAAAACCCAGCGCCCCGACCACTCTGAGTAAAGCGTCGGAATATGCGCTGTAGGCGTTCGGGCAATCGCCGCCTGCGGAGCTTCTCCCACCTTGGCGCTACTTACTGCCAAGCCAAGCAGCCACCATAGAGAACCATTGGCATCGGTGCACATTTGCACGCTTAACGTCGGACAGTAAGATAACCAAAGACCGGGTGCTAATAGATGATTGAGCCAAGAATTTTGTGCAGTCACAGTTTGTGGACCAATGACAAACTGACTGCGGTGGGGGTGCAAGCCTGAAGGCGGGAGTAGGTTGGGTTCGGGCACAGAAAACCACTCCTTGCTTACAGGTTCCAAGAAGTGGGGTGTTTGGCTCTTGCCACTTTGCGGGCATGCCGATAAGTTAGCCAACAATTCAGGAGTTTATCGACCCGGGCGATCGCGGCCTCAAGATACCAGTTATGAAACCCTAGAGATAATCGTCGGCTTAAGGGGCCAATTAAAGTAACTCGGCGACGCCAGCCGAGTTTTTTGTACTTTGATTTGAAATATCCATCTTCAGCAACGCCCCACTTTTCTCGCATTCGATCTAAGCTCTTGCGAGTCCAACTATCGCTCCAACGCAACATGTAGAAATGAATGTCGCTCCATTCCAACGGCGGACCTGGAACATAGGTCACAACTGAATTCGGTTCAAACAGAACTGTCCCTCCAGCGTGAGCGACTGACATACAGAAGTCGAGATGCTCCTTCGTATTCATAAATCCCTCATCCAAGGCACCAATCTGATCAAAAATACTTCTACGAACCAAAACGCAGTGGAATTCTGCTAATTCAGTTTGTTGTCGTTTCGTAGAGGCAAGGATAGACTGAACTGATTTGCCCTGGTTGTACATCTTTTCTCGTAGTCGCACCTTCCCCGTTTTGTCAGTCCAGACGTGGGCTTCGCCTCCAGCAAAATGAACTTCTTCATGGACTGGATCACCCTGACACATCAAGGGTCCAACAACGCTGGCATTGGTTTCTTCTGCGCAATTCACTAAGGATTGCAACCAACCTGGGGCCACGATGACATCATTATCTAAGAACACCAGGTATTTCGTCTTAACCTCACATAAACCAATATTACGTGCCCGATTTGGCGGTAAATAGCACTCACTTCGGATCAGATGAAATTGTCTTTCCTGTGATTGCTGTTCAAGATATTGCTGAATGGGCGTTGGAGAGTTGCCATCTACATAAATCAATTGAAACGGAAAATGAGTATTAGCATATATGCTCTCTGAGCGATCGCTGTGTACAGCTAAAACGCTCCCTAGGGACGACAATAATAGTGACAATTGGTTGGGTCATTTTGCGATATCTCCAATCGAGAAGTTGGGCGTCTTCCAAGTTTAATGTCTTCAGCTTTATTTGCTCAATGACGAGGACTGATTCAAGAGCATCTGATAAATATTTACCAATTCTTTATTCAGAACTTTCATGTCAAAGTAAGTTTCGATGCGTTTTCGCCCCGCCTGGCCCATATCTGGCCATTGCTCAGCGCCTTGAATCAACTTATCCAGTCTGCTAGCAATCGCCTCAGGGTCCCGCTCTGGAACTAAGTAACCAGACACGCCATCCTCTACTAATTCAGGAATACCACCATGAAAAGTACCAATAACTGGTAATCCCAGGGCCATTGCTTCTTTTAATGTATTTACGGGAGCATCTTGATCACCACCGTAGGCCGTAACACTAGGAGCCAGGAGAATATGCGACTCTCCCAAAATATCAATTAATTCTTTTTGTTGTTTCCACCCCAGCAGCGTCACTAACTCTCCTAGAGCTAGGTCATCAATTAGAGACTCAAAATACTCACGCAAGCCTCCATCACCGATAATTCTATATTCAATATTGGGATGGATATAACGGAGTTAGAGCCATGGCTCTAATCCCATACTCGATTCCTTTTTTCTCAACAAAGCGCCCAACAGTAACAATCTTGATCGGCTCATCGGGCTTATGATGCCGTGGTTGATATTCAAACTGCTGGCAATCAATGCTGGAAAAATGAACGCGAGTGTGGGCCGGTTGGCAACCAAGTTCGATCAATCGTTGGCGAAAGAAATTGCAATTCGTCAAGAAGAAATCACCCTCTTCAAAGAGTTTTTTATAAACATCTAGCCCATAACGAAAAGGGTATTCACTGATATCAAATCCTCGAAAAGTTGAGATTAAAACCCCCTTTAATATTCCCATCTCTCGAAGAATCATCCCAGAGTTTGCATACATACCAAACTGGCAATGCACAATGTCATAGCTTTTATTTGGTAAAAATGGAATGGCTGCGAATAATGGCCTTAAAGTGATTGCCTGTCTTCCGTAACGCAGGATATTTAATGTCGATAAAACCGCATTAGGGTAACGAAATATATACTTCAGTACCAGCTTAAAACCAACGAAAAATCTAAAAATTGGGTTATCTGGAGGAAAGACTGAATAATAAGTGCGATCGAGTAATTTATACTCAATAACCTGTGGATGCACTTTTGTTTCAAACGATGCTCCTTCTAGAGCATAGATGTCAACTTCATACCCATAATCGATCAAGCCGATGATTTGATTGATTATAAACGTCTGTGAAATAACAGGAAATTTACCAACTAGAAATGCAATACGCATATTGTATAATTCAATCGTCAGCTGGCTATCATGAGCTAACATTAAGGAGTTCACCGCCTGAGGCGAAGTCCTTAATGTTAGAGCGTCGTTGAGTATCTCTAAATATCAAACATCGGCGGATTTGCAGTCTGAAATTAAGTAGTACTTTATATGTCTTTTCTCCCAAGCATCTTGTCAAACTAATTGCTGTCAATAGCCTTAAAGATTCTGTGGTAAATATTTTTTTAGGCGCTAATCTATGCGCCTTTCTTAATAAAGCATAGGCATTATTATAGTCTTTGGCATTAAAGTTTATCCAGCCTAAGTAAAGATATAAGTTGTTATAAGCTGTAGCTCTAATGCTTGCTTCCGCTGCTTTATGCCGCTTTGGCAACTTTGCTAGCGCTTGTTCGATAACTTGGGACGAGAATATTTCCATTTTTCGCCAATTCTTACTAGAATTTTCAGCATGACGGCGATAGCGAACACACGGAAGTGGAATGACTCCAAAGCGATATTTCGCAGCGAGTCTGAGCCACATGTCCCAATCTTGGGCATAGGGCAAGTGACGATTGAATAAACCGACGGTTTCAAAGCAACTTGCGCGAATCATGGGTGTACTCCCACAAGCTAAGATATTTTTCTTAATGAGTTCTTCCCAAACATCACCTTCTAAGGTTGATGCAACCAGATGCCCCGTAGGAATTCCATCTTGATCAGCGATGGCTGTCCATGTGTAAACTACGCCAATATTCGGATTAGCCTGCAGATAGTTAAACTGTTGCTCTAACTTCGCTGCTTCCCATATGTCATCAGCATCCAAGAAAGCAATATAGTCAGCCTTGGCCGCCTTGACTCCTGCGTTGCGTGCAACGGATTTCCCTTGATGGACTTGATATATTAAATTGATCCGATCGTCTTGTAGCTGAGAAACCCACTGTGCTGTGTTGTCAGTGCTACCATCGTCAACAATGATTAGCTCAAAATCAGCAAAAGACTGATTGAGCACACTGCCAATTGCTTCCGGAAGATAATCAATCGCATTGTAGGTGGGGATGACTACAGAGATTTTAGGCATAGATTCAGGGGGATGAATGAGAAATCAGTTTTTATCCTTATTTCCCATTGTGTGTGAAGTACATCTAGGCGTTAGATTTCAGCTACTCTTCCAAATACACTAAACCGCATTTGTGAGGCTTGGTGTATTTTACTACATTCGAACCACTTAGGCAGCAGACTGCGGGAGCAAGCAGTCTTGTTCAGGAAACTGATCGAAACCACTGTAAATAGTTGCCTACATTTGAGAAAGCACATCAACCTTGATTTTTCGGTTGCCAAACGACAACATCTTCGTAGGGAAATATACATATCTGCCTACAGGCGTATCAAGAATCTCCCATCAGCTTCATGAAAATAACGAGAAAGTCGTTGCTGTCTTTATCTTTTCGTTATATTAGGGATCCAGACGGTTTATTCGTCGGGGAATTACTGTGAAGGCACGATAAAGCCCGGAACTGTCATGTATTAACCAGCGTCAACCGAGCTAACACACAAGCCTGTCATCGCTGAATCGTGCAAGAGAGCTATTTCATGTCTAGCGTCCGTTGGTTTACCTCACTTGGCACAAATATATTATTTGCGGGGAGTGTCAGTCTCGTAACCAGCCCCCCGAGCCATGCGCAGTACAGCTCTGCCGAAGCACAATGCTACTCCCAAGCCATCAGCTTTGGGGCCAGTCGATCGACCAAACGCCGGGCCGCCTACCTATGCGAAGGAGCAACCTCCCCGGCTCCCGCTAAATGCTATCGAAAAGCCCTCGGCTTCGGGGCTAACAATACTGCCAAACGGCGTGCTGTCTATCTCTGCCGCAATGCCACATCGATCGCCCCTGCCGAATGCTATCGGAACTCGCTTGCCTTCGGTGACGGCCCATGGCGCAAGCAGCTAGCCGCACAAGATTGCACCGCCCAGCCACCGATCACCATCCCTATAGAAATCCAAGACTGCGTTAAAATCTACCAAAGCAAACTCAGCGTCTCCCCCAGTAGCGCCCTCAATGCCTGCGGCGCAGGCTTATACGAATAGTCGATTAGACCAAACAACTAACGTCCATTCCGGACCGGGTTGCGCATTGTCTTAAATCCGCTACTGCGATAAATCACATCCCCCGCGGCAAAGGAATTATCCGGATTCACCAAGAAATACTGTACCGCCACACCACCGCTATAGCTCACACTCTGCCCCGTAAACATCGTCGTAAATAGCGATCGACGTGTCCGCGTACTGCCGCCACTCGCCAGCAAATCCAGCACCAAAACCCGCTTTCTGCGACTATTCAACAAGTTATTAATCTCTGCGCCTTTAATCAGCTGGAAAATTTGCCCCCCCGGTGGTGGTGGTCCCTCTTGTTCATTTGACTCCGACGATCGGAAATCCGTGTCGTTCAGCAGGTTTAGTAATAGATCCGCCTGCGCATTCAACTGCTCCAATCGCTGGATTTCGATCGGATCACCAGACTGCTTCATCTGCCGCACCGCCTCTGCCTGCAACACCGACAGCTCATTCAACTCAGTCAAAAATGTCTCAAATACACCATTCGCCCGACCAAAATCCATCAAGTAAACCGACGGTGCATAGACCTTAATCGGTGACTTCTGCCGCCGCCGCTCCGACACTAACTGCGCCACCAAAAACTTCTCACCCTCGGGCGTAAAGTCATTCAGGTTAATCTGGTCCTCACTGCGAAAATAGGAGAACAGCTCCGCTACCGACTTCAACACTGTGGTTGACGTTTGCAACGCTCCTGGCACCATTGCCATTGGTCCACCCCGCGAACCACCATCCGACACTTCCGGCAGTTCTATCCCCATATCTTCATAGGCATTCACTAAGCCCTTACGCATACTGTTATACAATCGATAGACATTCACATCGGCAAACTCGCGCTGCGAATACACCACCAACGACGAAATATCCTCGTCTGCTGCCGCTTGCATCACTTCGCGCGCAATCAGTTGCGCCACCTCACCGGAAGACTTAAATACTAAAATCTTGCTTTCGATCGGCACCGTCGGCAAACTCCCGAAAGTTGTACCGGCCTGAATTTGGCCCAGCCCTAGCGCCTTTGTTGAATCCGATATGCCGAGATTACGCTGCTCTAGCTGATTAATCTGCCGCTTTAGCTGCAACTCCGTTTCCTGCAGCTCAAAATTGCCATTTTGCAGTTGTAGGCGTTCCTGTTCTACCTCTAGTTTCCGATTTGCCGCCTCCAGCTGTTCCTGAGCCTCTCTCAGCTTGGCTTCGGCTTCCTTGAGCTTTTGCTGTTCCGCCAACAGGGACTGTTCAAGCGGTTGCCGTTCCTGGGGCGGCTCTACCTCCCCTAGTTCAAAGCCCCAAGTTTCTTCCTCAATCTGCGCGACGGCCAGCGGTGGATGAAGTGTACCAAGGAGGATAGAAATCGCGAGAAAAATTGTGCTTAGATACTTCGATCGACGTTTCTTCCGCATCATCACTTCCACATTGTTCGGTCGCTCGGGCCGATTCTTTGATCAAGATTATTTCAATCGCTTGTGTGATTGAAATAATCGATAAAGTCTAGAACAAGGGAAGCACAACGTTTAGAGAATTATACTCACTTCCCCCAGTTGGGGCACTCATTATTGGGCTATCCCCCTTAATGCAATACTGTTCGGTTAAGCCAGAAACTTGATAGATTGGCGGTGGTTCCGCTAGTCCCCTGGTCCATTCTATGGCACTCACTGAGTTCACCTTAACCGCTTCTGAAGTTGAACCGGAGAAAGTTTTCCAAGCGCTCGAAACCGTGATTCCGTCGGAAACACTTAACCAAGCAATTGAGTCGACCCAAAGTCAGGCAAAACGCAACCGTCGCTTACCGACCGGTTTAATCATTGCGCTTGTGATTGCGATGAGTTTGTGGTCTCAAGATTCCATCGTTGACGTCCTCAAGAATCTGGTTGATGGCTGGAGTAACCAATGGATTCGTCTCGGTCAACGGTGGCGTCCTCCCAGCAAGTCATCGATTAGCGAAGCGCGACAACGCGTGGGACCGCAGGTGATGAGTCGACTGTTTAGCTTAGTCGCGCGACCACTGGCGACGCTGAATACGCCGGGGGCCTTTCTCAATGGATTACGCCTGATGGCCATTAGATGGCACGGTGTTCGATGTGCCCGATACCGCCGCGAATGCGCGGGTGTTGGGCTATCCTGGCACCCGTCAAGGGACGCGTGCTGCCTTTCCGAAAGCCCGATTGGTGTTATTGGTTGAGGCCGGCACGCACTTACTGGCTGATGCGCTGATCTGTCCCTATCGAATGGGCGAGCGGGTGCGGGCGCTCAAATTACTGCGTTCCGTATCCGAAGGCATGCTGTTGATGTGGGATCGCGGCCTGCATTCTTACAAAATGGTCCGCGCGACGTTCGCGCGGCGGTGTCATCTTTTGGGTCGCGTCCCTGCAAATGTCAAGTTTGAGCCGGTCCAAATGTTTGACGATGGCTCTTATCTGAGTTGGATTGCCCCAGACCGCAAGTCGAAGAAAAAGGGTGGAAAACGGATTCAAGTGCGGGTGATTGAGTACACCATTGAGCAGGATGCGTCGCAACAGGTCTATCGATTGATCACGGACTTGATGGATATTGCCCTGTTTCCCGCATTATTGTTGGCCCAGGAATATCATCAACGCTGGGAGGTCGAAAATACGCTCGATGAGCTCAAAACCCACCTCAACGGTCGCAAAACCCCGATTCGTTCGAAACATCCGCGGGCCGTGGTCCAGGAAATTTATGGCTGGTTATTAGCCCACTGGGCCGTGCGCTGTTTAATGTTACAAGCGGCTGAAACAGCGGAAATGCCGCCGTTAAGACTCAGCTTTACCGGAACGCTCCGAGTGATTCGCCGAGCGGTTGCCAAATTCCAAGATGCGCCGGTCGCGGAGCGCCCCCTTTTTTGAGTTGGCTGATTGAGGAGATTGTCAGTCAGAAAATTCCGCCACGGCAAGGCCGAAGTAATCCCCGAATCGTCAAAAAGCCACGGTCGAAATTCCCGGCCAAGAAAGCGCTACACAAAGGTGGCAACCCCAACTTAGAAAAACGAACCTTCGCCATACACAGCACCGCGTAAAGCCTATCCGAACAGTATTGCCCCTTAATGGTGAATTCATTAGCGCAACGGCTGCCATTGACCCGACGGAATAAACGCTGCCCAGAGAAACGGATGACGATACTGTTTTGACTTGATTGCCGCCAGCTGTACCTGGCGCAACGCACTACTTCGACCTTACCGCTGCATCAGGTTGTCATAGTAATTGACCATTAGATCCTTTGTGCCCTGATCATCTACTTTCCACAGGCTAATCACCTGGCTTTCAGCCCCCGCCAGCACCAGCGATCGCCTGAGTCCATATACACCTTCACCATTCGCTACATCCCCAACCGCCGTCTCACAAGCCGAAAGCACCACTAGCTGCGTCCCTCGCAATCGCAGATTAGCTACTTCTAAAGCCGTCAATACACCATCTTCCGCGCCACTTTGCCGTGGATTAAAACCCGCTAGCGCTAGGCCCGATCGAAGCAACGCATTTTGCAGATTTGTCCGCGGTGCAGCTGGCGACTGATAGGCAGGGACAGCCGTTGGCACAATATCGCTACGCAATAGGTTGTTGTCCCCTCGAACCTGATCGAGCGGCACAGACGGTTGATCTTCTAGGAAAAATCCATGGGTCGCAATATGTAAAATCTGCGGGGCCACAGCTTGCTTAATCGCATTTTCCGTCGCCTCAGTTTCCGTCAGAACGATCGCACCCGACAGCTTCGGACCGATCGCGGCCGC
>CAVQUW010000020.1:0-6612 GCA_963716785.1 uncultured delta proteobacterium
GATAGTTAGGGCCCATCCGGAAACGGCATCTTTCGGCCCGGGCCGGCGTTCTCGTTCTTTTTTCTGTTTGCGGCGGACGGCCTCTGTGGTATGATAACCTACTGAAATACCGAAATACTGAAAGCATGAATGCATGGCGGTCGTAAACCTGAAAAAACGGCAGATCGAGTGCAAGATCGTCTACTACGGCCCGGCACGCTGTGGGAAGACGACCAACCTCGAGTACATCCACCGGGCTTTCGGCAAGCATGTCCGCGGGGAGATGATCTCCATCGACACGGAAGGGGATCGCACCCTGTTTTTCGATTTCCTGCCGCTCGAGCTCGGCAAGGTCAGGGGGTGTGACGTCCGGGTTCAACTCTACACGGTCCCCGGCCAAGTGCGCTACTCCTCCACCCGCAAACTGGTCCTGCGCGGGGCGGACGGGGTGGTTTTCGTGGCCGACTCCCTTGAGGTTCGCCGCGAGCAAAACATGCTGGCATTGAAAGACCTTCAGCAAAACCTTCGTGATTACAACCTGAGTATTTTCAAGCTGCCGCTGGTCATGCAATACAACAAACGCGACCTCGAAGAGGCTGAAATCCCCCTGATGCCCATCGAGCAGATGACCAACGAGCTCAACCGCCAGTTGAAGGTCCCTGCCTTTCCGGCGGCCGCGCTCAAGGGGCCCGGGGTCGCCAAGTCGCTCCAGGAATGTCTTAAGCTGGTGCTGCTGTCGCTCCAAAAAGAATTGAACTTCTGACGGACCCGACCGGGCCCAGTCTTTTTAGGAGGGCATGTCCGTTCCGGTTTCAACGCCAATCTCAAACGCCGGCCGGTCACCCGATAGCCCCATGACGGAACTCGATCTCAGCGGCAATTTGAGTTTCTTGAACCTCGGCGAGCTGCTGCAGCTGGTGGGCAGCAGCGGAGCGAGCGGCACCCTGCGCGTGATCAGCCCCCACCGTCCCGAACCCGGCGTGATCTACATGGACAAAGGCAACCCGATCAACGCCTCCAAAGGCACGCTTGCGGGCATCGATGCGCTGTTTGGGCTCTTCGGGTGGACCGAGGGGCGGTTCGAGTTCCTGCAGGAGCCGATCGAGTGCGAGAAAATCATCAAGAAGGGCCGGATGGAAATCATCCTGGACGGCCTGCGACTGCTCGACGAGGGCAAGATCGAAACCGTCGGGCCCAAGGAGGGCGAAGCCGCGGCGACAACGGTGGAACCCGCGGCCGCGAAGCCCTCGCGGCTCGAGCTGCCGCCGCCTCATCCGCGGGCCGCTCGTGGACTACTCTTACATTGTCGACGAGGAGAGCTATTACGACGGGGATGAAATCGTCCGGGAAGGCGCTCACGGGAACTGGATCTGGGTCATTCTGGAGGGCACCGCGGAGATCATCAAGACCACCCCCAAGGGTCCGCTGAAGATTCTGCGGGTGGGTGACGGCGCCTTTCTGGGCAGTCTCTCGGCTTTATTAAGCGGAGAAAACGTGCGCAGCTCGACCGTCATCGCCTCCGGGAACATCCAGCTCGGTATGCTGGACTCACAGCTCCTGTCCGGTGAGCTTGCCAATCTCTCGACCGAGTTCAAAAGCCTGATCCGCAGCCTGGACAACCGCCTGCGATGCGTGACGGAAATCTCCGCCCAGGCGCACGCCCAGGACCAGGCTTACCTGGATATGATCAAGGGCAAAAAGATCGCCATCAAGGAGGGTCAGAACGAAGACCGCTTGTTCCGGATTCGCGACGGGGAAGTGGTGGTCGCCCGCGGCGTGGATGGCTCCCACCGGCCGCTCGCCCGCCTGCGGAAAGGGGATTATTTCGGGCACATCCCGTTTTTGACCATCGGCCATGAGCCGTTCACGGCCTCCGTGTTCGCTTCACCGGACATCAAGCTGGCCATGGTGGACTCGGTCAAGCTTGAAAATGAACACCGCCGGCTTTCGGCCACGCTTAGAAACATCATCGAGCACCTGGCCGCTTGCATCTCGGCGACAACCCTGATAACCACAAGGCTTTTCAACCCGTCCGGATAGGGCAACCCCGCCGGTCGCACGACAGGAGCGCCGCAGAGCCATGGATAAAACCGAAAAGCGCAAGCATTCCCGGATCCCCACCCTGAACCTCTCGTATGTGTGCCTGGATGAGGACCACAAGATCGTCAAGCAGGGCATGGGTCGCACCTTGAACGTCTCGGAATCCGGGATCTTGCTGGAAACCTACTTTCCCATCTCAAGCGAGCACAAGGTGCTCATGAGCATCGGGCTGCAGGACGACCTGATCGAAGACGTCAAGGGGCGGCCGGTCCACACGCGGGACAAGGGCGGCGACGTCTACGAGGTCGGGATCGAGTTCATCGACCCGGCGGAAAAGACTCTGAGCATCATCAAACGTTACCTGGAATTCCTCAAGAAGGCTCAGGGGTGAAGCCTTCTCCCGACCCCGCCGTCGTAGGCACTATTTAATAAATAAAGGATGACTTCGTAAAAAGCCCGGGTTCCCCGACGATGCGGGGCAGGCAAGGCGCACGAGTCCAGGGTGAAGCGCAACGCCAAAGCCGGGTTTAATACGAAGTCGTCAAAAAGGAGATGAAATGACCCAAGCTGTCAGCCAGACCGATTTTGCAGGCCTCAAGCTCATAAAACGCGGTAAAGTCAGGGATATGTACGATCTGGGCGAACATCTCCTGATGGTGGCCACCGATCGCATCTCGGCTTTCGATGTCGTCATGCCCGACCCCATCCCCGGCAAGGGGATCATCCTGACCCAGATATCCTTGTTCTGGTTCGAGGTGATGAAGTCCATGGTCGCCAATCACCTGGTGTCGAGCAACGTCGGCGGATTACCCTGACGTTTGCCGGCCGCACGCCGAGGCGCTCAAAGGCCGCAGCATGCTCGTCAAGAAAGCCGCCCCCCTGCCGATCGAGTGCGTCGTGAGAGGTTACATCTCCGGTTCGGGCTGGAACTCCTACAAGGAGTCGGCTACCGTCTGCGGCATCAAGCTGCCCACCGGGCTGAAGGAATCCGACCGCCTGCCGCAGCCGATCTTCACGCCCTCCACCAAGGAGGAGGTGGGGGTCCACGACATCAATATCGATTTCGAGGAAGCCGGCCGCCGCATCGGACCGGAACTGGCGGGGCAGGTGCGGGACCTGAGCCTGGCCATCTACAATAAAGGGGCGGCCCTGGCGGAGGAAAAAGGGATCATCATCGCCGACACCAAGTTCGAGTTCGGTCTCGTCGGCGACCGCCTGATCCTGATCGACGAGGTGCTCACCCCGGATTCTTCCCGGTTCTGGCCGAAACAGACCTACGCACCCGGCGGGGCCCAGCAGAGCTACGACAAGCAGTACCTGCGGGATTACCTGCTGGCGATCAAGTGGAACAAGACCCCGCCCGCCCCGGCGCTGCCGGAAGAGGTGATCCGCGACACGCGCCAGAAGTACCTCGAAGCGCTGAAGCAGCTCAGCGGCAGCAGTCATGGCCTTGAGTGAAGAAGTTTGCGCCTGGGAACGCATTCAACGCATCGCCCTGGCCGAGATCGACCGGCACGATGAAGGCTTCCGCGTCACCACCCGCCGCGATGGTGACGACCTGACGGCTTCCGCGCGACGCCTGGGGCTCCAGGTACCTCCCTGGTTCACCGCGGCGCGGCCGGGTGGGTGATCGTCAGCGGCTTTCGCCGGGTGGCGGCCTGCCGTCGTCTGGGTTGGGAACACCTGCGTGCCCGGGTGGCCGACGATCACCGAACGCCTTACGAGCTCGCCCGTCAGTCCGTGAGCGAGAACGCGCTCACCCGAAGCCTGAATTTGATCGAGGTGTCGCGATCCCTCGCGCTGCTCGAACGGCTTCACCCGGAAGGCCGCGTCCCGGCCGCGGACCTGGCGGCCGTGGGGCTCCCCGCCAACCCGGCCCTCGTGGCCAAGCTGACCGGCCTCTGCCGTTTGCCCGAACCGCTTCAGGAAGGAGTGCTGGAGGAGTCGATCCCCTTTCCCATGGCGCTCGAGCTCGGCCGCCTGCCCCCTCCCGCGGTGCTGGCCTTCACCCGGGTGTTCCGGCAGCTCAAACCCAGCCTGAACAAGCAGCGCGAGATCGTCACCCTGGTTCAGGAAATCGCCGCGCGCGAAGACCGTTCGGTCCCGGAGGTGCTGGAAGACCGCGAGCTCGGCCGGATTTTGGACGCCGATGAAGGGGACGGCAATCAGAAAACCGGGCAGGTGCGCGGGTGGCTGCGACGGCGCCGGTTCCCGGAAATGGTCCAGGCCGAGGAGAACTTCAAGGCCCTGCGCGGGCGCCTGGGCTTGGGCGGCCCGGTCCGTCTCGACGGCCGCCCAGGGATTTCGAGGGGAGCGGGTTCACCCTCAGCCTGGATTTTCAGGGCGTGGAGGACATCAGGCGTTTGCGGGGCCTCATGGACAACCTCCTGAACCATCCGGAGCTCGACACCCTCCTCGGCGGAAAAGCCAATGGGTTCAGCACCGGCGCCCCCCCGCGCGACCCCAAGAAGGGACGCGGCTTGTGAGAATCGCCAAAATTTTCGTGGATGCCGACGTGGCGGACCACGCGGACACGGCGGCCATCTGCGCGCAATTCAAGGTGCCGGTGGAGATCGTCTCCGGCGTGAAGCGGGTCCACGCCGACATCGCCGCATCGCCTGACCCGATCGGCCGCGGCAAGCAAATCCTGTTTCTCACCCGCAACCGGGGCGCGTTCGTCAAACACTGCCCGGGCACCCGCCACTACACTTGCTGCGGCTATCGTATCCTGCACGTCGGCACGTTCTGCAGCATGGACTGCGCCTATTGTATCCTGCAGGCCTATTTCAACCCTCCGGTGCTTCAGTATTTCGTCAATCAGGACGACATGTGGGGGGAGCTCGACCGGCTGCTCGAAGAGAAGAGCCTTCACCGGGTCGGCACCGGCGAGTTCACCGACAGTCTGATCTGGGAGCCGTGGACGGGGCTCTGCTCCCGGCTGGTGAGTCGGTTTGCCGACCAGGACCGCGCCGTCCTTGAGCTGAAAACCAAGACGACCCGGGTCGCCGGCCTGCAGGGGTTGCGTCACCACCGCAAGACGATCATCTCCTGGTCCTTGAACACGCCGACCGTGATCCGCGAGCAGGAGCGGGGGACCACCTCCCTCGAGCGCCGGCTCGATGCCGCCGCGGAGTGCGCCGCCGCGGGTTACCCGCTCGCCTTCCACTTCGACCCGATCGTGGTCTATCGCGACAGCGGTGCGGAATACGCGGAGGTCGTCGACCGGCTCTTCCGCCGGATCGACCCGCGGCAGATCGTCTGGATCAGTCTCGGCACCTTGAGGTTCATGCCGGGGCTCAGGCCCATCGTCGAGCGCCGGTTCCCGGGATCGAAAATCGTCTACGGGGAGTTCGTCACCGGGTTGGACGGAAAGATCCGCTATTTCAAGCCACTGCGAATGCAGGCCTACCGGGAGGTGGCGACCGCCATTCGCCGGCACGCCCCGCAGGCCTGCGTCTACCTGTGCATGGAGGACGAGGAGGTGTGGCGGGATGCGCTCGGCTTCAGTCCGGCCGAACGCGGCGGGTTGGGGCGCATGCTCGATGAGGCCGCTGTCCGCCGCTGCGGCCTCGACCCCGCGGGCCTTGCCTCCACGCAAAGCCCTGCCGGTGGTGCGGTTCAAACCCCGATGGGCGGATCGAGAGGCGCGACCTGATGAAACCACCGCACTCACCCCGCCGCCGCAGGAACCTCCTCTGGGCCGCTTTGTCGTTCCTGGTGCTTTTTTGGGGCTGCACGGAGAGCGCCGCGGAGTGGGTCACCGTCCGGCGGGTCAACGACGGGGACACCGTGGAGCTCACGGACGGGCGCCTGGTGCGTTACATCGGCATCAACACGCCCGAGATCGACCACGCCCTCGACGTCGCGGAGCCCTTCGGGTTTGCGGCCCGCCGCAAGAATCGCCGAACTGGTGAACGCGAAACGAGTCCGCCTGGAATACGACCAGGAGCGTTTCGACCACTACCGGCGCACCCTGGCCTACGTGTTCCTGGCGGACGGCTCGATGGTAAACTCCGCCTTGATGCGCTCCGGGCACGCCTTTGCCTTTACCGCAAACCCAACGTGAAATACGAACGGCTGCTGCTGACGGCCCAGCGGGAGGCGATGCAGGCCCGGCGGGGGATCTGGCAGGGTTGGTCCGAGAAAAACACCGTGTTGGTCGGCAACCGCAACTCGACGGCGTTTCCACCTGGGAACCTGCACCGCAGGTAAAGCGCATCCACCCCGACAACCGGGTCCGGTTTCAAAGTCGCTGGGAGGCCTTCTGGGCCGGCCATGCCCCGTCCAAGGAGTGTCAGCCCGATTTCAGGCTCCCCGGAAAGTAAATGCCATTGGCGCCGACCGGTGGGAAATATATTATCATTGATAATAGTGATTTTTGATTGGGTAATTAATTACCCAATAGTCGTGATCGAAATGGAAAAATAAGAGAATAAATTCTCAAAATTGCCGCGAACCGCTCCGCTCGATTTAAAAAAAAAGATGACGGAATCGCAAGGATTCCGCCATCTTTTTTTAGGGTCAGAGAAAGTGGGAGATCGCTAAGGTATAAAAACCGTATTCTCTCCCTTTTTTGTATTCTAGATGTATTAT
>CAVQUW010000021.1:0-6497 GCA_963716785.1 uncultured delta proteobacterium
GTAGTTAGTGCCGAGCCGGAAACTGCATCTTCCGGACCGGGACGGCGTTCGCGCTTTTGGCGGCTTTCGACGTGGTCCCACTCCGCCTGAGATTGCACGGCGGCGAATTCGCTGCGGGCTTGCCCTGAACCGAAATCCGCCATTCTTGCGGGACACGACTTGGCCGTGGCCGGCCGGGTGCTCCTCGGATCCGGGGGTTACGTGACGGTCGCGCTTTTTTATGTTTGCGGCGGGCGGACCCTGTGGTATGATAACATACTGAAATACCGAAATACTGAAAGCATGAAGGCATGGCGGTCGTAAATCTGAAAAAGCGGCAGATCGAGTGCAAGATCGTCTACTACGGCCCGGCACGTTGTGGGAAGACGACCAACCTCGAATACATCCACCGGGCCTTCGGCAAGCATGTCCGCGGTGAGATGATCTCCATCGACACGGAAGGGGACCGCACCTTGTTTTTCGACTTCCTGCCCCTCGAGCTCGGCAAGGTCAGGGGCTGTGACGTCCGGGTCCAACTCTACACGGTCCCCGGCCAGGTACGCTACTCCTCCACCCGCAAACTGGTCCTGCGCGGGGCGGACGGGGTGGTTTTCGTGGCCGACTCCCTCGAGGTCCGCCGCGAGCAGAACATGCTGGCGTTGAAAGACCTTCAGCAAAACCTTCGAGACTACAACCTGAGCATCTTCAAGATGCCGCTGGTCATGCAATACAACAAGCGCGACCTCGAAGAGGCCGAAATCCCTCTGATGTCCATTGAGCAGATGAACAACGAACTCAACCGCCAGTTGAAGGTCCCTGCCTTTCCCGCGGCCGCACTCAAGGGGCCCGGGGTCGCCAAGTCGCTCCAGGAATGCCTCAAACTGGTGCTGCTGTCGCTTCAAAAAGAGTTGAGCTTCTGACGGACCCGACCGGGCCCACGCTTCAGGAGGGCATGTCCGTTCCGGTGTCAGCACCAACCTCAAACGCCGGCCGGTCAACCGATAGCCCCATGACGGAAGTCGACCTCAGCGGCAATTTGAGCTTCTTGAACCTCGGCGAGCTGCTGCAGCTGGTGGGCAGCAGCGGGGCCAGCGGCATCTTGCGTGTGACCAGCCCCCACCGCCCGGAACCCGGCGTGATCTACATGGACAAAGGCAACCCGATCAACGCCGCCAAAGGGGCGCTCTCGGGTATCGATGCGCTGTTTGCGCTTTTCGGGTGGACGGAAGGGCGGTTCGAGTTCCTGCAGGAACCGATCGAGTGCGAGAAAGTCATCAAGAAGGGCCGGATGGAGATCATCCTGGACGGCCTGCGACTGCTCGACGAAGGCAAGATCGAAACCGTCGGGCCCAAGGAGGGCGAAGACGCGGCGACAGAGGTGAAACCCGTCGCCCCGAAACCTTCGCGGCTCGAGCTGCCGCCGCTCATCCGCGGGCCGCTCGTGGATTACTCGTACATTGTCGACGAGGAAAGCTTTTACGACGGGGATGAAATCGTCCGGGAAGGCGCTCACGGGAACTGGATCTGGGTCATTCTGGAGGGCACCGCGGAGATCATCAAGGCCACCCCCAAGGGCCCGCTGAAGATCCTGCGGGTGGGTGACGGCGCCTTTCTGGGGAGTCTCTCGGCTCTTTTGAGCGGTGAAAACGTGCGCGGCTCGACCGTCGTCGCCTCAGGGAACATCCAACTCGGCATGTTGGACTCCCAGCTTCTGTCCGGTGAGCTTGCCAATCTCTCGACCGAGTTCAAAAGCCTGATCCGCAGCCTGGACAACCGGCTGCGATGCGTGACGGAAACCTCCGTCCAGGCGCACGCCCAGGACCAGTCGTACCTGGATATGGTCAAGGGTAAAAAAATCGCCATCAAGGAAGGTCAGAACGAGGATCGCTTGTTCCGGATTCGCGACGGGGAAGTGGTGGTCGCCCGCGGCGTGGATGGCACCCACCGGCCGCTTGCCCGTCTGCGGAAAGGGGATTATTTCGGGCACATCCCGTTTTTGACCATCGGCCATGAACCGTTCACGGCCTCCGTGTTCGCTTCAACGGACATCAAGCTGGCCGTGGTGGATTCGGTCAAGCTGGAAAATGAACACCGCCGGCTCTCGGCCACACTCAGAAACATCATCGAGCACCTGGCCGCTTGCATCTCGGCGACAACCCTGATAACCACAAGGTTTTTCAACCCGTCCGGATAGGGCCCCCCCGCCGGTCGCGCGACAGGAGCGCCGCAGAGCCATGCAAAAAAACGAAAAGCGCAAGCATTCCCGGATCCCCACCCTGAACCTCTCGTATGTGTGCCTGGACGAGGACCACAAGATCGCCAAGCAGGGCATGGGCCGCACCTTGAACGTCTCGGAATCAGGGATCTTGCTGGAAACCTACTTTCCCATATCAAGCGAGCACAGGGTGCTCATGAGCATCGGGTTGCAGGACGACCTGATCGAGGACGTCAAGGGGCGGCCGGTCCACACGCGGGACAAGGGCGGCGACGTCTACGAGGTCGGGATCGAGTTCATCGACCCGTCGGAAAAGACCCTGATGATTATCAGGCGCTACCTGGAATTCCTCAAGAAGGCTCAGGGGTGACGCCTTCGCCCGACCTTGACGTTGTTCACCGCAGTGAGACCGGGATGAAGCGCAGCGCAGAAACCGGGCTCATCACGCAGCCCTCGCAAAGGAGCAGAAATGCCTCAAGCTGTCAGTCAGACCGATTTTTCAGGCCTCAAGCTCATAAAACGCGGAAAAGTCAGGGACATGTACGATCTGGGCGAACACCTGCTGATGGTGGCCACCGATCGCATCTCGGCTTTCGATGTCGTTATGCCCGACCCCATCCCCGGCAAAGGGATCATCCTGACCCAGATATCCTTGTTCTGGTTCGAGGTGATGAAATCCATGGTCGACAACCACTTGGTATCCAGCAATGTGGCGGATTACCCTGACGTCTGCCGGCCGCACTCCGAGGTGCTTAAAGGCCGCAGCATGCTCGTCAAGAAAGCCGCCCCCCTGCCGATCGAGTGCGTCGTGAGAGGCTACATCTCCGGCTCGGGCTGGAACTCCTACAAGGAGTCGACCACCGTCTGCGGCATCAAGCTGCCCGCCGGGCTGAAGGAATCCGACCGCCTGCCGGAGCCGATCTTCACGCCTTCCACCAAAGAGGAGGTGGGTGTCCACGACATCAACATCGATTTCGAGGAAGCCGGCCGGCGCATCGGCCCGGAACTGGCGGGGCGGGTGCGGGATCTGAGTCTGGCCATCTATCACAAAGGGGCGGCCCTGGCGGAGGAAAAAGGGATCATCATCGCCGACACCAAGTTCGAGTTCGGCCTCATCGGCGACCGCCTGATCCTGATCGACGAGGTGCTCACCCCGGACTCTTCGCGGTTCTGGCCGAAGCAGACCTACGCGCCCGGCGGGGCTCAGCAGAGCTACGACAAACAGTACCTGAGGGATTACCTGCTGGCGATCAAATGGAACAAGACCCCGCCTGCCCCTCAGCTGCCCGACGAGGTCATCCGCAACACGCGGCAGAAATACCTCGAAGCCCTGAAGCAGCTCAGCGGCAGCAGTCATGGCCTGGAGTGAGGCACCCCCCGCCTGGGAGCGCATCCAGGACATCGCTTCAGCCGAGATTGACCGCAGCGCGAACGGCTTTCGCATCACCACGCGCCGGGACGTGGACGACCTGATCGTCTCGGTCCGTGAGTTCGGTCTTCTGGTCCCCCCGCTGGTTCTCAGCGGTCCGGCCGGGTGGGTGGTCGTCAGCGGTTTCCGCAGAGTCGAGGCCTGCCACCGCCTGGGCTGGCAAGAACTTCCGGCGCGGGTGCTCGCAGCGCACGTGACGCCCTACGCGTGCGCCTGCCTCGCCGTGAGCGAGAACGCGCTCTCCCGCAGCCTGAACCTGATCGAGATGTCGCGCGGGTTGGCGCTGATGGAACGGCTCCATGCCGGGGGCGAGGTCCCGCCTTCGGACCTGACCGCGGTGGGACTGCCCGCCAACCCCGCTCACGCGGCGCGGCTGAGGCGGCTCTGCTGCCTGCCCGACCCCCTCCAGGAGGGGCTGCTGGAGGAGTCGATCCCCTTTCCCGTTGCCCTCGACCTCGGTCATATGGAAACAGCCGGCGCCCTGGCTTTTACCCGCTGGTTCCGGCAGCTCAGGCCCAGTCTCAACAAGCAGCGCGAAATCATCGCGCTGGTGCGGGAAATTGCCGCACGCGAAGATCGTCCGCTCCCGGAGGTGATGGCAGATCCCGAGATCGATCGGATTTTGAAGGAGACCGAAGGCGACAACAACCAGAAAACCGGCCGGCTGCGCGGGTGGCTCCGCCGGCGCCGGTTCCCGCAGATCGTGCAGGCCGAGGAGAACTTCAGGACCCTGTGTGCCCGCCTGGGACTGAGCGGACCGGTCCGTCTCACCCCACCCAAGGATTTCGAGGGGAACGGGTTCACCTTGAGCATGGATTTCCGTGGGGTGGAGGACCTCCGCCAACTGCAGGGCATCCTCGAAAACCTTCTGAGCCATCCCGAACGCGACCTTCTGATCGGAGGCAAACGCCACCGGTATCGCACCGCCGTGGAACCGCGTCGCCCCGGGAAGGGGAACGGGACGTGAGAATCACCAAGATCTACGTCGACGCCGACGTGGTGGAGCACGCGGACGCCGCGGCCATCTGCGCGCAATTCCAGGTGCCGGTGGAGATCGTCTCCGGCACGGAGCGTGTCCACGCCGACGTCGCCGCTGCGCCGGACCCGATCGCCCGCGGCAAGCAGATCCTGTTCCTCACCCGCAACCGGGGCGCCTTCGTCAGGGACTGCCCGGGCACGCGCCACTACACCTGCTGCGGCTACCGCATCCTGCACGTCGGCACTTACTGCAGCATGGACTGCGCCTACTGCATTCTGCAGGCGTATTTCAACCCCCCGGTGCTCCAGTACTTCCTCAACCACGCCGACATGTGGGCGGATCTCGAGCGGTTGATGGCGGAGCCGGGCATCCACCGGATCGGCACCGGGGAGTTCACCGACAGTTTGATCTGGGAGCCGTGGACGGGGCTCTGCTCCCGGCTGGTGGGTCGGTTTGCCGACCAGGACCGCGCCGTCCTTGAGCTGAAAACCAAAACGACCCGGATCGCCGGCCTGCAGGGGTTGCGCCACAACCGCAAGACGATCCTCTCCTGGTCGCTGAACACACCGACCGTGATCCGCGAGCAGGAGCGAGGGACCACTTCTCTCGCGCGCCGGCTCGATGCCGCCGCAGAGTGCGCCGCCGCGGGTTACCCGCTCGCCTTCCATTTCGACCCGATTGTGGTCTATCACGACAGCGGGGCGGAATACGCGGAGGTCGTCGACCGCTTGTTCCGCCGGATCGACCCGCGGCAGATCGTCTGGATCAGTCTCGGCACCCTGAGATTCATGCCGGGGCTCAAGCCCATCGTCGAGCGGCGGTTTCCGGACTCGAAAATCGTCTACGGGGAGTTCGTCACCGGCCTGGACCGTAAAGTCCGCTATTTCAAGCCGCTGCGAATGCAGGCCTACCGCGAGGTGGCGGCCGCCATTCGTCGGCACGCCCCCCGGGTCTGCGTCTACTTGTGCATGGAGGACGACGAGGTGTGGCGGGATGCGCTCGGCTTCGTTCCGGCCGAACGCGGCGGATTGGGCCGCATGCTCGATGAGGCCGCTGTCCGCCATTGCGGCCTCGACCCCGTAGGTCTGACGTCCCCGCAAAACCCTGACAATGGCGCGGATCAAACCCCGATGGGCGGATCGAGAGGCCCGGGATGAACCCACTGTCCCCACCCGCTCATTGCAAAAATCTCTTCTGGGCCGTTTTGCTGATCCTGGTGTTTTTTTGCGGCTGCACGGAGAGCGCGGCGGAGTGGGTCACCGTCCGGCGGGTCAACGACGGAGACACCGTGGAGCTCACGGACGGGCGCCAGGTGCGCTACATCGGCATCAACACGCCCGAAATCAACCACGCCCTCAGCGTCGCGGAGCCCTTCGGGTTTGCGGCCCGCCGCAAGAACGCCGAGCTGGTGAACGCGAAACGAGTCCGCCTGGAATACGACCAGGAGCGTTTCGACCACTACCGGCGCACCTTGGCCTACGTGTTCCTCGGCGACGGGTCGATGGTCAACACCGCCCTGGTGCGCTCCGGGCACGCCTTTGTCCTTTACCGCAAACCCAACGTGAAATACGAACGGCTGCTGCTCGAAGCCCAGCGGGAAGCGATGCAGGCCAAGCGCGGCATTTGGCAGGATTGGAGCGAAAAAAACACCGTGTTGGTCGGCAACCGCAACTCACGGCGCTTCCACCTGGGATCCTGCACCCAGGTGAAGCGCATCCACCCCGACAACCGGGTGCGGTTTCAAAGTCGCTGGGAGGCCTTCTGGGCCGGCCATGCCCCGTCCAAGGAATGTCAGCCCGATTTCCGGCTCTCCACCGAATAAAAAAAATGCCACCGGCGCCGACCGATGGCATTTTCCCCTTGTCTTCCCCCGCTTTCCCGCAGGGGCGATTGTC
>CAVQUW010000022.1:0-55500 GCA_963716785.1 uncultured delta proteobacterium
CAGGTGATTGCCGACTGATGCGATATAGATTTTCAACATGAAAATACTTCCTCTGCATGCTTTCGATATAATCGATGGCGCGTGTGTTTGTTTTTTGTACGAGCGGCATTGTGCGGCCATCGTGTCGTGGCGGCCGGACCTCGCGTCGCCTGAAAGGGTTCATTCTTGTGTCCCGAGGTGAAATCCGCTAAAAGCGATGTGGAAATCCGGAGAGGTGGCCCTTGCAGAAAAAGCGCGTGGTGTTGGTCCTGTTCGTGGTCCTGCTGGTCGGGGTGGGCGGGTTGGTCTACTGGGGCCAGCAGCGGCGGAAGAGCGCCGAGCTTTACTACTCCGGCACCATCGAGGCAATCCAGGCCGACATCGCCTTCCAGACCGGCGGCCGGGTCAGGGAAGTGCTGACGGACGAGGGCCGCGCGGTGTCCGGCGGCGACGTGCTCGCGGTTCTCGACCGCGAGGAGCTCGCCGCGCGCCGCGACCAGTCGGCCGCCAACCTGCGGCGGGCCGAGGAGGCCCTGAAGCAGGCCGAGACCGCCCTTGCGGTCAACCGCCAGGTGCTGCCGGCGGAAGTCGAGCGGGCCGAAGCCGCCGTGCGCGCGCTCAAGGCCCAGTTGTCCGAGGCCGAGTCCGGCCTGCGCACCCAGGATGTGGAGCGCGCCCGTCTTCTGGTCGCGGCCACGCGGGTGGCGCGGGACAATGCGTTCAAGGACAAGACGCGCTACGACGCGCTCTACGGGAAAGGGGGCGTGGCCGAGCGCACGCGGGACAACGCCGATCTGCAGTACGAGACCGCCCTGCGGGAGCACGAGCGGGCCGTTGCGTCCTACAACCAGGCCAAGGAAGGCTTCCGCCGCGAGGACATCGAAGTCGCGCGTTCGCGCCTGGCCGAGGGGCTTGCGTCCCTGAGGCTGGCGCAGAGCAACCTCGGGCGGGTCGACCTCGCCGAGCAGGAGGTCGCGGCCGCCCGGGCCCAGGTGGACGCCGCCCGGGCCGGGTTGAGCTTGGCGGAAATCCAGCTCGCCTACTGCGAGCTGCGCGCCCCCTTTGCGGGCATCGTCGTCAGCCGCAACGTGGAGCCGGGCGAGGTGGTCCAGCCCGGCCAGGAGGTCCTGTCGCTCGCCGACCTCTCCACGGTCGACCTGAAGATCTTCGTGGCCGAGACCGAGATCGGCAAGGTCCGCCCCGGGCAGGCGGTCGACGTGAAGATCGACACCTTCCCCGACAAGGTCTTCCCCGGCCGTGTGGCCTACGTCTCGCCCGCAGCCGAGTTCACCCCCAAGATCATCCAGACCCAGAAGGAGCGGGTCAAACTGGTCTATCTCGTCAAGATCGCCGTCCCCAACCCGAACCTGGAACTCAAATCCGGGATGCCCGCCGATGCCTGGCTGCGCTGAAATCCCCACGGCGGGACCCGCGGGCGTCGAGGGCATCGTCCGTCTCGAGGCGGTGAGCCGGGTCTTCGGCACGGTCGTGGCGGTGGACGCGGTTTCCCTGGCCTTGCCGGCCGGCGGCATCGTGGGGCTGGTGGGCTCCGACGGCGCCGGCAAGACCACGCTGCTGCGCATGATCGCCACCATGATCGCACCCAGTTCCGGGACGATCCGCGTGGGCGGCCGCGACGCGGTCGGCGACCGCGCCGGCGTCAAGGAGCTGATCGGCTACATGCCCCAGCGCTTCGGCCTCTACCAGGATCTGACCGTCGCCGAAAACCTGGACTTCTTCATGGACATCTACGGCATCACCGGTGCGGTGCGCCGCGCGCGGCGGGCGCGCTATCTGGGGTTTTCCAACCTGCTGCCGTTTGTCGACCGCAAGGCGGGCGATCTTTCCGGCGGGATGAAGCAGAAGCTCGGCCTGGCCTGCGTCCTGGTGCACGAGCCGAAGGTCCTGATCCTGGACGAGCCCACCAACGGGGTGGACCCGGTGTCGCGGCAGGAGTTCTGGGACATCCTGGCCGACATGCGGCAGACGGGCATGACCATCCTGGTCTCGACCGCCTATATCGACGAAGGCGAGCGCTGCGACCGGCTGCTCCTGATGCACAAGGGACGCATTCTGGCCGATGCCGCCCCGGCCGAAGTCCGGGCGGGATTTCCCGATCTGGAGGAAGCCATGGTGCACCGCATCCTCGCCTCGGACGCGGCGCTGAGCGAGGGGCAGTTTGGGCGCTGAGGCCGTGCGGGTGACGGATCTCGTCAAACGCTTCGGCCGGTTCACGGCCGTCGACGGGATCTCTTTTTCCGTGCGCACCGGGGAGATCTTCGGATTCCTGGGGCCGAACGGGGCGGGCAAGTCCACGACCATCCGCATGCTCTGCGGGATCATCACGCCGACCGGCGGCGCGGGCCATGTCGCGGGCCTCGACCTCTTCACCGCCTCCGAGGAGATCAAGCAGACGATCGGCTACATGTCCCAGAAGTTTTCGCTCTACCTCGACCTGACGCCCTTCGAGAACATCCGCTTCTACCTCGGGATCTACAACGTGCCCGAGGAACAGTGGGCCGAGCGCATCGAGTGGGTCTTCACGCTGACGCGCCTGGAGGAGGTCCGCAACCGGCTCACCCGGGAGCTGCCGCCCGGATGGCGGCAGCGGCTGGCCTTGGGCTGCGCCCTGCTGCACCGGCCGCGGCTGCTCTTTCTCGACGAGCCGACCTCGGGGGTCGACCCCATCACGCGCCGGCACTTCTGGGAGTTCATCGGTCAGCTCACGGGCGAGGGGGTCACGGTGTTCGTGACCACCCACTACATGGACGAAGCCCAGCACTGCGACCGGGTGGTCATGATCAACGCCGGCCGGATCGTCGCCGCCGGTGCGCCGGCCGAGATCGTGCGCGATGTGCTCCCCGACAGGCCCGGTGCGGACCTGAACGACGCCTTCGTCACGCTGATGAGCCGGGGGGCCGCGTGAAGCCGAGAAACATCCGGGCCATCGCCCGCAAGGAATACTTCCACCTCATCCGCGATTTCAGAAGCCTCTACCTCGCCTTCGTCATCCCGCTGCTCCTGATCCTGCTGTTCGGCTACGCCCTCAGCCTCGACGTGGAGCACATCCCCACGGCCGTGGTCGACCAGGAGCACACCGCGGAGAGCCGCGATTTCATCAGACGGCTGGCGGCGTCGATCTATTTCGACGTCGTCGCATTCCCCCGCTCCGCCGCCGAATTGACGGATCTGCTCGATGCCAACCGCGTGATCCTCGGCATCGTCATACCGCCCGGCTGGACCGCGGATCTCAAGGCCGAGCGCCCGGGCGCGATTCAGCTCATCATCGACGGCAGCGACCCCAACTACGCCGGCAACACGCGGGCCTTCATCACGGCCTATATCTCCCAGGCGAACGAGCGGCAGCTCCTCGATTTTCTGAACCGCCAGGGGCGGGAGCCGATCAACCCTCCGGTCGCCGCACAGGTCCGGGTCTGGTTCAACGAAGACCTGGAGAGCCGCAACTTCATCGTCCCCGGCATCATCGCCATCATCATCATGATCGTCGGCGCGCTTCTGACCTCGCTCGTCATCGCCCGGGAGTACGAGAACGGCACCATGGAGACGATCCGCGCGCTGCCCGTCAAGGGCGTCGAGTTTTTCCTCGGCAAGGCCATCCCCTACTTCTTCATCGCGCTGGTGGACGTGCTGGTGGCGATCCTCATGGGGCAGGTGCTCTTCGGCGTGGTCATGAAGTCGAGCTTCTGGCTGATGATCGCCGCCTCCACGATCTACATCTGGGTCGCGCTCAGCATCGGGCTGCTGATCTCGGTCAAGACCAAGGTCCAGCTGGTGGCGAACCAGATGGCGGTGCTCTTCACCTACCTGCCGTCGCTCCTGCTCTCGGATTTCGTCTTCCCCCAGGAGAACATGCCGATCGTGCTCAAGACGGTCTCGCGCATCATCCCGGCCACCTACTACATCGACATCCTGAACGGGCTCTACCTGCGGGACCTCTCGCTCACCGAGCTGTGGCCGGATTTTCTCGTGCTCGGCCTGATGGCGCTGGTGCTCGCCGCGCTCAACATCGCGGCCCTGAAGAAGGAGGGCCTTTGAGATGAGCTTGAGCTGGCGGCGCGTGCGGGAGCTGGTGCGCAAGGAGTTCATCCAGTTGTTCCGGGACCGCAAGAACCGGCCGCTGCTCATCATTTCGCCCATCATGCAGCTGATCGTCTTCGGCTACGTCGTCACCACCGACGTGCGCGACATCCGGGTGGCGCTGATCGACCACTCCCGCACCCCGGAAAGCCGCCGGCTGGTCGAGGCCTTCGACGGCAACCCGACCTTCCGGGTCACGCACGTGTTCGAGGACCCGCGGGACCTCGACCGCCTGCTGCTCGGCCGCGGGGTGGACATCGGCCTGCGCATCCCGCCGGATTTCAGCGCCCGCATCCGCCGCGGGGAGACGGCCGAGGTGCAGGTGCTGGTCGACGGCAGCATGAGCAACATGGCCGCGGTGCGGATCTCCTACACGGTCTCCGTGATCGAGGGGTTCAACACCCGGCTGCTGCGCGAGCTCAACCGCCGGAAGATCGATTTCGGCGAGATCGACGGCCGGATCCGCACCTGGTACAACCCCAACCTGGACAGCCAGTATTACTATGTGCCGGGGATCGTGGCCTTTCTGGTCATGCTGCTTTCGCTCCTGCTCACCTCCATGGCCATCGTGCGCGAGAAGGAGGCGGGCACCATGGAGCAGCTGATCGTCACCCCTCTCACGCCTTTCGAGCTGATCCTGGGCAAGACCATCCCCTTCATCGTGATCGCCCAGGCCCAGATGGTGGGGGTGATCCTCTTCGCCCGGCTCTGGTTCAGGATCCCCATGGTCGGAAACGCCCTGCTGCTGCTGGCGGCAAGCTCCATTTTCCTGCTGAGCACGCTCGGCATCGGGCTTCTGATCTCCACCGTCTCGCGCACCCAGCAGCAGGCCATGATGAGCAACTTCTTCTTCATCCTGCCCTTTTTCATGCTGAGCGGATTCATCTTCCCCATCTCCAACATGCCGCTGGTGGTGCAGTGGCTCACCCACCTGAACCCGCTCAGCCATTTTCTGATCATCATCCGCGGGGTGTTTTTGAAGGGCACGGGGTTTGCGGTGCTCTGGCCCCAGTTCCTGGAGCTGGCGGTCCTCGGGGGGCTCGTGTTCGCGGCGGCCGTGAACCGCTTCAGCAAGCGGGCCGACTAAAAGCCGTTGGAAACCGTGGGGCGCATTGCCCGCATCTTTAGAAAATCCCCCCGCCCCCCTTTGCTAAAGGGGGAGAAAAAGAGGCGGCGCTTTTACCTCCCCCAGGTTGCCAATGGGAAGGTGATCGGGCCGGCGCGCCCCCTTTTTTGCAAAGGTGAAGAAGCCAAGAAGTGCCGTGAAGTCTACGAGCAGGTGATCGGGCCGACGCTTCTCCCCCCTTTGCAAAGGGGGGTCGGGGGGGATTTGAAATCAGATCGGCATCACTTCCTTGGAGGTTTATGGTGCTTTAAAAGCCGGGTCCATTAAGATGCTGCTCCGCAGCCTGAATGCGCGATAAAGGAAGATGGATTCATCCTTCATTATGTTGTAAAAGACCTGTGAGGATAGGGCAGAGCGAAACGGCTTATTTCAACCGAACAGCGAGCATGTCGCATGGCTGAGCTGGACCTCGAAAAACTGCGCATCGAAAAAACCGGCCCGCGGCCACAGGCCCGCCGCAGGAGGGGCCGGGTGTGGGCGGTTGCGATAATTGTCCTGCTTGCGGCCGGGGCGCTGCTCTACCATCAAGGGCTGCTGACGCCCGCCGTCGCAGTCAAGGCCGTCGCGGTGCAGAACCTCTACCCTTCCCAGACCCTGACCCTGCTGAACGCGAGCGGCTACGTGACCGCCGACCGCCGGGCCGCGGTGGCCTCCAAGGTGTCCGGGCGGCTGGTCTACCTCGGGGTGGAGGAGGGCAGCCGGGTCGTCACGGGCCAGGTCATCGCCCGTCTCGAGAACGGCGACGCCGCTGCGGCGCGCGACCGGGCGAAGGCGAACGTCGCCGTCGCCGGTCACCACCAGGACCAGGCCCGGGCCGAGCTCGCCAACGCGGCGCTCGACTACGCGCGCAAGAAGACCCTGGTCGACAACGGCACCATCGCCCGCTCGCTCTTCGACGCGGCCGAGGCGCGCTTCAGGACGGCCGAGGCCTCCGTCGCGGCGCTCGGGGCCGGCCTGCGGGCCGCCCAGGCCGCCCTGGCGGAGGCCGAGGTGCTGCTCGACTACACGAACATCCGCGCCCCCTTCGATGCCGTGGTGCTGACCAAGAACGCCGACATCGGCGACATCGTGACCCCCTTCGCGGCCACGGCCGACGCCAAGGCCGCCGTGGTGACGATTGCCGACATGGCCTCGCTCCTGGTCGAGGTGGACGTGTCGGAGTCGAACATCACCAAGGTGGCGCCGGGCCAGCCCTGCGAGATCAGGCTCGACGCCTTCGGCGACCGGCGCTTTCCCGGCCGGGTGCACATGATCCTGCCGACCGCCGACCGCAGCAAGGCCTCCATCACCGTCAAGGTCGCCTTTGCCGAGCGCGACCCGCGTCTGGTGCCCGAGATGAGCGCCAAGGTGGCCTTCCTGTCGCGCGAGATCCACGCTGAGGAGAAGGACCCGTTGCGCGCCGTGCCGGCCATGGCCGTGGTCAGGCGCAACGGGGACGATGTCGTCTTCGTGATCGAGGACCGCGGCGTCCGGCGGGCCGCGGTCGCAACGGGCCGGCGTCTCGGCGAGATGATCGAGCTGCGCGAGGGGCCTGCGGTGGGCACCCGCATCGTGCTCGCCCCCGATGCGAAACTGCGCGACGGCAGCCGCGTGTCCATCCCCGAGCTGTGACCGAAGAGCCCATGAGCCGCGACGCACCCGCCATCGTTGAGATCAGAAACATTCACAAGTCCTACCGCCGGGGCAGCCAGGTCATCCCCGTGCTCGAGGATATCACCCTTTCCATCGCCGCGGCGGAGTTTCTGGCTCTCATGGGCCCCTCGGGCTCCGGCAAGAGCACGCTGCTCAACCTCATCGCCGGCCTCGACCGCCCCGACTCCGGGTCGCTCGTCGTGGACGGGGTCGACATCACGGGGCTTGCGGAGACCGATCTCGCGGCCTGGCGCGCCGCCCACGTCGGGTTCATTTTCCAGTTCTACAACCTCATCCCGGTGCTGACGGCCTTCGAGAACGTCGAGCTGCCGCTCATCCTGACCGATTTGACGCGCCGGCAGCGCCGCGCGCACGTGGCCACGGTGCTCGGGCTGGTCAGTCTGGAGGACCGCATGGAGCACTACCCGCGGCAGCTCTCGGGGGGCCAGCAGCAGCGGGTGGCGATCGCGCGCGCCCTGGTGACGGACCCGACCCTCCTGGTGGCCGACGAGCCCACCGGGGACCTCGACCGCGCTTCGGCCGAGGACGTGCTCGTGCTCATGGAGCGGATGTCGGCGGAGCTCGGAAAGACCGTCATCATGGTCACCCACGACCCGCGGGCCGCGGAGCGGGCGAGCCGGGTGAAGCACCTGGACAAGGGGGTCCTGGCCGATGCTGTGGAAACTGCTCTTCCGCAACGCATTTAGGCACCGGCTGCGCGCGCTGCTCACCGTCTTCGGGGTGGCCGTGGCGGTGTTGGCCTTCGGCCTGCTGAGCACGCTCGTCGATGCGTGGTATGCCGGGGTCTCGGCGGCGGCCGCCAACCGGCTCATCGTGCGCAACGCCATCTCGCTCACCTTCGCGCTGCCGATCGCCTACCGGGAGAAGATCAGGGCCGTCGACGGCGTCACTGCCGTCTCGCACATGACCTGGTTCGGCGGCATCTACATCGACCGCAAGAACTTCTTCGCCAACTTCGCCGTGGAGGCGCAGACCCTGTTCGACCTCTACCCGGAGTTCCTCATCGACCCGGACCAGCGCGAGGCCTTCCAAAAGGACCGCAAGGGGTGCGTGGTCGGCCGCGGGCTCGCCCGGCGTTTCGGCTGGCAGGTGGGCGACAGCATCAGCCTGCAGGGCACGATCTACCGCGGCGACTGGCCGATGGTGGTGCGCGGGGTCTACCAGGGCCGGGAGAAAAGCGTCGACGAGAACCAGCTCTTCTTCCACTGGGACTACGTCAACGAGCGCCTGAAGGCCCGCACCCCGCGTCGCGCGAACTACGTCGGCATCTTCGTCGTCGAAATCGACGACATCGCCGCCGCCCCGGCGATGGGCGCGGCCGTGGACGCGCTCTTCAAGAACTCGCTGGCCGAGACCCTGACCGAAACCGAGCGCGCCTTCCAGCTCGGGTTCGTACGATGAGCGAGGCCATCCTGACGGCGATCCGCCTGGTGTCGCTCGTCATCATCGCGATCATCATGGCGGTCGTGGCCAACACGATGATCATGTCGGTGCGCGAGCGCCTGCACGAGTTCGCGGTGTTCAAGACGCTGGGCTTCGGGGCCGCCTGGCTGGGCGGGCTGATCCTGGGCGAGGCCCTGGTCATCTGCGCCGCGGGCGGGGCGCTCGGCATCGGTCTGACCTTCCCGGCCCTGAAGGTCCTCACGGGCTACGTCGGCAACATCTTCCCGATCCTCGGCATCCGTGCCGCAACACTCTGGCTCGATGTGGCGGCGGTGATCGCCGTGGCGCTGGTCGCCGCGGCCTTCCCGATCCGCCGGGTGGCCACGGTGCGGATCGTGGAGGCGCTGGGGAGGGGGGGGTGATGAAACTGCTGCTCGCCTACAGCTCTGCGCAACCTGACGACCCGGCGGCTGACCACGGCGCTCACCGCCGGCGGCATGGCGCTGGTGGTCTTCGTGTTCGCGGCCATCCTGATGCTGGCCGAGGGGCTGGAGCAGACGCTGGTCGACTCGGGGTCGTACGAGAACGCGGTCGTCATCCGCAAATCCGCCAACTCCGAGGTGCAGAGCGGGGTCGGCCGGCGCGAGGCGTCCGTCGTCGAAACCCAGCCGGAGATCGCCTACGACGCCGCGGGACGGCGGCTGGTGGCCAAGGAGCTCGTGGTGCTGATCAACCTGCGCAAGCGCGGGAGCGAGAGCACCTCCAACGTCACCATCCGCGGCATCTCGGCCGCCTCCCTGGCGCTGCGGCCCCAGGTGCGCCTGACGGCAGGGCGCCTGCCGCGGCCCGGCTCCTCCGAGGTCGCCGTCGGCGCAAGCATCGCCCAGCGCTTTCAGGACGCGGACTTCCCCGGGACCCTTTCCTTCGCCGCGGACACCTGGAGGGTGGTGGGGGTCTTCGACGCCGGCAACACCGGCTTCAGCTCCGAGATCTGGGGCGACGTGGACCAGCTCATGCAGGCCTTCCGGCGGCCGGCCTTCTCCTCGGTGATCTTCAGGCTCAAGGACCCGGCGGCGCTGGCGGCCGTCAAGACGCGGATCGAGTCCGACCCGCGCCTGCCGCTCGAGGTCAAGCGCGAGGTGACCTACTACCGGGACCAGTCGGAGGTGATGGCCAAGTTCCTGCGCATCCTCGGCACGACGCTCACCATCATCTTCTCGATCGGCGCCGTGGTCGGCGCCATGATCACGATGTACGCGGCGGTCGCCCACCGCACGGCCGAGATCGGGACCCTCAGGGCCGTGGGCTTTCGAGCGCTCGGCGATCCTGACCGCCTTCCTGGTGGAATCCCTCGCCCTGGGGCTTCTGGGCGGCATCGCGGGCGTGGCCCTGGCCGCCGGCCTCCAGTTTTTCACCGTCTCCACCACCAACTTCCAGACCTTCGCCGAGACGGCCTTCAAGTTCCGCCTGAGCGCCGAAGTGGTGCTCCAGGGGCTCGGCTTCGCCGCCGTCATGGGGCTTGCCGGCGGCCTCCTGCCCGCCTTCCGCGCCGCGCGCATGAACATCGTCGAGGCGCTGCGGGAGGCCTAGCGCGGACATTCCGTCACCTGGCGGATGCATCCGGATCGGCTCGCCTTGGAGAGGGGCGGTCCGCCTTTTGAGATCGAACCCGTCAGGGGGCCGTTTTCCAGGTGAATAGAATCGTTTATCTCCAAGCGTGGAAGTGTTATAGCTCTTGTCGCCTAATCGTCGGTATCGGAAGGTGTCGTGTTGACCGCATTGAATTGAATGGAGACCATCATGAGCCAGCGAATTTTCACGGCCGCCCTGACGGGGGCCATCCACACGCCGAGCATGTCGCCCTATCTGCCGATCACGCCGAAGCAGCTGATCGAGGAGGCTTTGCGGGTTCACGCGGCGGGCGCGGCGGTGGCGCATATCCACGTGCGTGACCCGCAAACAGGCCTGCCCAACGCCGATCAGGCCATCTACCAGGAGATCGCGGCGGAGGTGAAGAAGCGCTGCGACATCATTTTGTGTTTCACCACCGGCGGCAAACTCGGCGAGCCCGTTGAGAACCGTGTGCGCGTGGCATCGAACCTGAAGCCGGAGCTGACGTCGCTCAACGCAGGGTCCCTGAACTTCGCGCTTTTCCACATCAAGGACCAGGTGGCCGAATACAAGTACGAATGGGAAAAGCAGTACCTCGAGGCCACCGAGGATTATATTTTCCCCAACACCTTCAAGACCATGCGCCAGTACCTGGAAATCATTTATGCCCATGGCGCCAAGCCGGAATTCGAGGTTTACGACGTGGGCATGCTCAACAACCTGGCCTTCATGATCAAACAGGGAATCGCCCAAAGGCCCGTCTATCTCCAGTTCGTGATGGGCATCCTGGGCGGAATCCCGGCCACCCTCGAAAACCTGGTCTTCCTGGTGGACACCGCCCGCCGGCAGATCGGCGACTTCGAATTTTCGGTCTGCGCCGCCGGCCGTTTCCAGATCCCCATGTGTACGGGTTCCCTGCTGATGGGGGGCCATGCCCGAGTGGGTCTCGAGGACAGTCTCTACATCGAAAAAGGGGTTCTCGCCAAAAGCAACGCGGAGCAGGTCTCGAAGATGATCCGCATCGCCCGCGAGCTCGGCGTCGCACCGGCGACGCCGGATGAGGCCCGGCGGATTCTCGGGTTAAAAGGGGTGACGGCGGTGGGATTTTAAGGGGCTGGAGCTCCGTTCGCCAGGGCCGCTTCGATTTTCTGCGCCAGCGCCTCGAGGGAGAACGGTTTCTGGATGAAGCCCCGGCAGCCGCGCTTCAGGATGGCCTGGGCCTGGCCGTCCAGGGTGTAGCCGCTCGCGAGCAGCACCCGGACCTTGGGGTCGATTTTCTTCAGGCGCTCGAAGGTCTCGCTGCCGCTCATCTCCGGCATGACGACATCCAGGACGATGAGGTCGATCGCCTTACCGTGCTCGCGGTAGACGGACAAGGCCTGACGGCCGCTGCGCGCCAAAATGGCCCGGTACCCCAGTCGCTGGAGCATCTTCACGCCGATCTCGGCGACGACTTCCTCGTCCTCGACGAGCAGGATCGTCCGGGTCCCCGCCGGCGGAGCGGCCGGCCGCGGTGTCGCCTGCGGCGGCGGGTCGCCTGAAGCCGGCAGGAAGACGCGGAAGGTCGCCCCGCGGCCGGGTTTGCTGTCCACGGTGATGAACCCCTGGTGGTTGCGGGCGATGCCGTAGGCCGCCGCCAGGCCGAGGCCGGTGGCCTGGCCCAGTTCCCGGGTGCTGAAAAACGGCTCGAAGATGCGCTTGCGGACGGCCTCGTCCATGCCGACGCCGGTGTCCTTGACGGTAATCCGCACGTAGCGGCCGGCCGGCGCGTCCGGCGGCCGGCCGGCGTCCGTGGCGGCGATGGTCACATTCGCCGTCTCCAGCTCGAGCCGCCCCCCGTCGGGCATGGCCTCGGCGGAATTGTGGAGCAGATTGATCAGCACCTGCTCGATCTGACCCTGGTCCACCTCCACGGGCCACAGGTCCTCCTGCGGGTCGATGCGTATGGCGACCTTTTGGCGGGAGCGGCCGAACTGGTCGGCGCAGCGTTTGAGCAGGAGGTTCAGGTCGGTGGTGCGCATCGCGTATTTCCCGCCGCGCGCAAACCCGAGAAGCTGGCGGGTCAGCTCGGCGGCGCGTTCGACCGCCTTCTCGATCTTCCGCAGATAGGGGACCTCCTGGTGGTCGCTCGGCTTGTTGAACAGCAGCAGCGACACATTGCCTTGGATCCCCATCAGAATGTTGTTGAAGTCGTGGGCGATCCCCCGGGCGAGGGTGCCGACGGCCACCATTTTCCGGGCCTGCTGCACCTGGGCCGTCAGGCGCTCACGCTCCTTCTCCGCCGCCACGCGCTCGGAGATCTCTTCGATGATCCCCAGCCAGTATTCGAAGCCCCCGTCCGGGTCGCGCAGGGCGGTGGCCCGCACGATGGCCCAGATGCTGCGGCCGTCCTTGGTGAGGTAGCGCTTTTTCTGGCGGTAGGAGCCGATTCGGCCCGCGAGGACTTCCCGGCTCAGACGCTCGGTTTCCGCCCGGTCCTCGGGGTGGGTGATGTTGTGGAAGGTCAACTCGAGGATATCCTGCGGCGCATAGCCGAGCATGTCGAAGAAGGCCTGGTTGGCCTCCAGGAACCGGCCGTCGACGTCGGCCACGGCAATGCCGAGCGGGGCGAGATCGAAGACGGTCTTGAAGTGTTTGGCACTGAACCCGTGAGTCATGGTCGTCACTCGCCTTTTGTGACGCGATATTTGTCCTCGACCCGGTCCTGCAGGAAGATGTGGTCGAACTTGCCGGGGTCGGCCTGCTCGAACCAGTCGCGGCCGGTCTGCCGGCAGCGCGGGCAGGCCTTGCGCGGGATGTGCACGGCCAGGATCCGCACCCCCCGGTCCGAGGCCGAATCGATCCGCAGGGCCCCGGCACAGTCGTCGCAGACCCGGATTTCCTCCTTCTGGGTTTCGAGGATCCGGTCGGTGTCGTAGAAGATCTGCCGCGTGCGTCGATGGCCGTTCTCCGCAGCCCGGAGCTGGTCGCGCAGGCGGTCGCGCTCGCGCCAAAGGGAGAGGACGAGATCGCCGACCCTTTTGACCATGTCGGTCACTTCCGCCGTCTGGCGCGTGCGCTCCGGGGTGTAATCCGGCTCCCGGACCCGGCGGGTGTCCATGCCGGCCATGGCGAGGACGATGCCCAGGTTGACGTAGGGCAGGGCGCCCTCGATCGGAGTAGCCGCCCTCGAGCACGGCGATGTCGGCATCGAGCGCGGCGGTGAGCTCGGCGTAGCCCTGGGCCGAGAAGTTCATGTTGGTGATCGGGTCGGTGTAGTGGTTGTCCTGGCCGGCCGAGTTGATGACCAGCTGCGGCTTGAACTCGTCCAGGATCGGCAGCACCACGTTGCGTCCACGACGTGGTCAGAAACCCGCCTCCCCGGTGTTGGGCGGCAGCGGGATGTTCACGGTGCGGCCGACGGCATTGGGGCCGCCGTAGTTCGTTGGGAAACCCGGACCCGGGGTAGAGGGTGCGGCCGTCCTGGTGCAGGGAGATGAAGAGGGTGTCGGGGTCGTGCCAGTAAATGTCCTGGGTGCCGTCGCCGTGGTGGCAATCGGTGTCGACCACGGCGACCCGTTCCGGACCCCGTATGCCTCGCCGCAGGTACTCGATCATGACCGCTTCGATGTTGATGTTGCAGAACCCGCGGGCACCGTGCACGACCCGCATGGCGTGGTGCCCCGGCGGGCGCACCAGGGCAAAGGCCTTCGTCGACCTGCTTCCCCAGACCGCCATCGGCCGACGGTCTTGGCCCCGCCGGCGCTGATGACATGCGACTCGGTGGTGACGGCTCCGCGGTCGGGCACGCAGAAGTGGACCCGCTGGATGTCGGCGAGTCGACCACGGGGTCCGGCTTGAGCTCGACGATGCCTTCGATATCGAGGAGCCCCTCCTCGAAGATCTGGTCCTGGGTGTAGAGCAGCCGCTCCTCGCGCTCCGGGTGGGTCGGGCTGATGGCCCAGTCGAAGGCCGGGAAAAAGACCAGGCCGACTTTGTTTTTCGCACGCAGCATTTGAGAGGTCCCTAGAGCGGGGGCCGGGGCGGAAAGTATTGCCAGCAACCCGTCGTAGCCGTGGATGAGGCCGGGCTTGACCTGGACCCGGACCCGGATGTTTTTGCCGGTGGTGTGAAAGCCGCGCACCATGTTGAACTGCTGGCTTTCCACGACTTCCATTTCGAGAAAATCGGGGTTGGCCCCCCGCTCCAGGGCCTTCACCCGCAGCAGCTCGAATGCCTGGCGCTCCGCGTCTTCCAGGCGGTAGCCGTCGGTGATGGGGTGCACGAAGTTCTCCGCGGGGGCGCAGGCGCTGCGCTGCTCGGTGTCGGCGAAGAGGGTCGTCTCGCAGGTGGTGCGGGCCAGTCCGGCGCCGATGGCGTTGGCGACCTGCCAGCGCGGCACCACCTTCACCTGGTATGGCCCCAGCCGCTTCAGGTGCCTGGCGAAAAAGGGGGCCGGCCCCCCCAGGACCAGGATCGAGCGGGGGCGGACCCGGTAGCCTTCCATGAGCTCGTGGACCGTGTACACCGGTTTGGCGTTGATGCGGTCGACCAGTTCCTCGGCGGCCGAGATCACGGTCCGGCAGGCGGTTTCGACCACCCGGGCGGCGAACTCCTCGACGCCGAGGCCCAGCTGCGCCGCAAGGGGTTCGAGACTTGAGCGGGCGGTCCCGCTGTCGACCCCCGGGATCTCGCCGAGCACCGCCAGGGCGTCGGTGGGAGTGGGCACCGTGCCCCCGTAAAGGATGGCCGGCCCCTCCCGTTCCGGGCCGACGGTCAGCCGCCCGTCGTCCAGCCGCACGGCGCTGTCGCCGCCGAGACCGATGGAGAGTGTCTCCAGCGAGCGGATGAGGGTGCGGTAGCGGCCGATAGAGATCCCGAGAGGGTCCAGGACCGGTGCGCGGCCGATCAGGACCGCGAGGTCGGTGGTGGTCCCGCCGATGTCCATCACCAGGCTGTCCTCGTCCCCCGCCGCGGCGGCGACGGCCCCCATGACGCTCGCCGCCGGCCCCGAAAAAATGGTCTGGGCCGGGAAATCCATCGAGGCTTCGAACCGCATGTTGCCGCCGTCCGCCTTGAGCAGCCGCAGGGGCAGGGTGAGCCCTCGGGCTTTCAGGCTGGCCTCGACCGCCTCGAAAAATTGCCGGTGGAGCGGGTAGACCGCCGCGTTCAGGTAGGTGGTGGCGATCCGGCGGGGGAAGTTCAGGTTTCCGGAAACCCGGTGACCCAGGAAAATTTTCTCGAAATAGCCCTTCAGGAGCTCCTCGATCAAGAGCTCATGCCGGGGGTTGCGGACCGAGAACTTGCCGACCACTCCGATCAGCCGGATGCTCCTTCGCGCGAAACCCCTCGGCCGCGGCGCGGATCTCGGCGGGATCGACGGGCGCGACTTCCCGCCCGCGGTGATCGATCGAGCCTTTCACGCAGACATAGTCCGGGTTGGTGCGCAGCAGATCCGGGTCGATGCCCGGTCCGGCCGAAACGATCATGCCGACCGGCGGAGTCTTTTTTTGAATGACGGCGTTGGTGGTGAGCGTGGTGCTCAGGACGATGCGGCGGATCTGCCCGGCGTCGACCCCAAGGGTGACGGCTTCGAGACCCGCCAGGACGGAAGTGAACAAATCGCCGGTCCGGGTGGGGACTTTGGCTTCGCGCCGGAGGCCTTCGCCGCTCAGCAGAACGGCGTCCGTGTGGGTGCCCCCGACGTCCAGTCCGATGATCATGGGTTCGTCCTTCCTCAGGGCGGCTTCAGCGGGAGCTCGTATTTCTTCATCTTCTTGTAGAGCAGGGTGCGGTGGATGCCCAGGGTCTCGGCGGCGCGCACCTTGCAAAAATCGGCCTGCCTGAGCGCCTGCAGGATCGTCTCGCGCTCGGTCTGCGCGTGCACCTCCCGCAGGGAGGAGGCCCGCGGCAGCATCACGTTTTTGCGGCCGCGGCGGACATAGAACGGCAGGTCCGTCGCCTGGATGAGGTCCCCGTCGATCGCTGAAACGCTGCGCTCCAGGACGTTGGCGAGCTCGCGCACATTGCCGGGAAACTCGTAGCTGCGCAGGGCCTTCTCCGCCTGACGGTCGATGCCGATGGCCGCGAGGTTGGCCTCGCGCGCCATCTGGGTCAGAAAGTGACGTGCGAGGAAGAGGATGTCCTCCGCGCGCTCCCGCAGGGGGGAGATGTGCAGCGGGATGACGTTCAGGCGGTAGAACAGGTCCTTGCGGAACCGCCCGTCGTCGAGCATGGCCTCCAGGTTCTGGTTGGTGGCGGCGATCACCCGGAAGTCCGAGCGCACCACGCGGGTGCCCCCGACCCGCTCGAACTCCTTGTCCTCGATGGCGCGCAGCAGCTTGGGCTGCATTTCGATCGGCAGGTCCCCGATTTCGTCAAGGAAGATGGTCCCCAGGTGGGCCAGCTCGAACTTGCCGGGTTTGCCTTCGGTTTTGGCGCCGGTGAAGGCGCCCTTTTCGTAGCCGAAGAGCTCGGATTCGAGCAGGTCCCTGGGGATGGCCGCACAGTTGATGCGCACGAAAGGGTAGAGCCGGCGGCCGCTCGCATGGTGAATGGCCTGAGCGAAAAGCTCCTTGCCCGTGCCGCTCTCGCCGGTGATGAGCACCGGGAAGGCGTTGCCGGATGCCTTGAGGGCCTCGCGCCTGAGCCCGTTTATGGATTCGCTTTTTCCGATGATGCTCTCGAAGGTGTAGCGCGTGGAGCGCAGGGTGATGAGCTCCTCCTCGTAGAGCTTGACCTTGGACTCCAGAAGACTCAACTCGCGCGCGAGCTTGCCGACGTCTTTGACGTCCTTGAACATGACCTGGCCGAAGACGGCGATGACCTTCCCGTCTCTCTTGATGGGGATGCGCTGGACGACCATCTTCTGGCCCTGGATGAGCTGGGACTGGTTGATCTCGGCCTTGCCGGTGCGGGCCACGATGTGCATGCGGGAATTCTCCACCGCTTCCGTGCAGTGCCGCCCGATCTGGGCCGCGGGATCGACCCCCAGGTAGTTCCCGTAGGGGGCGTTGAAATGCGTGATGATCCCGTCGGTGTCGGTCACCATGGCGCCGTTGTGGATGCTTTCGAAGATCAGCCGGTACATCTCGAGCTGACGCTCGCGCTCTTCGATATCCACTGTTTGATGGGTGGAGGGCATTTGGCAGATAGTTTTAAGTGTTACGTGTTAAGCGAAAAAATGGTTTTAAAAATAGTTTTAAGTGTTACGTGTTAAGTTTTAAGCGAAGGATTTTGGTCTTTTTTGTGATGGCCCGATCCACCGCTTAACTCTTAAAACTTAAAACTTAACACTGTCTTCTATACTTTGACTCCTCGCGCCGTCGAGAAATCGGAGGTCGACCGGTGCTCCGTCCGTCCTGCCAATTTTCTACCACAACTTCATCGAATCCAAAAACAGCTGTTTCAAATCCTCCGGCCCTGCCGGCCGGGGCGAGAGCTTGGTCACCCGGTGCTGGGGCAGGGTGCCTTCGACCAGCCGGTCGACATCCTCGGGCCCGAAGCCTACGGCGGCAAGCCCGTTCGGCATGCCGACCCGGCGCATCAGGTCGATGATCGCCTGCGCCAGGATCTCGCCGGCTTCTTCCGGACGCGCCGCGGCGACATCCCGGCCCATGAGGGCCGCGGCCCTCAGGTGCAGCTGCGGGTCGGCCGGCCCCGTAAACCGGAACACCGCGGGCGCATTCAGACAGACCGCCATGCCGTGGGGCACGATCGGGTGGCCGGGGGGGTAGCCGGCGGGCACGTAGTCCTTGACATTCCCCGACACGGGGTAGGACATGCCGTGGGCCAGGTGGACGCCGCCGTTTCCGAAACCGATGCCGGCGTAGGTGGCCGCCAGCATCACCTGGCCGCGCGCCTCTTCATCCATGGGGTCCTCGATCACGCGCACGAGGTTGGCGGAGATCATGCGGGTCGCCTGCGACGCCCACACATCGCTGATGGGGTTCGAACCCTGGTAGGCCGGCCGCAGCTTCGGGTGCTCGGGGGCCGGCCGGCGGTGATAGGGCAGGGCCGTCAGGGCCTCGAGGGCGTGGGTCAGCTGGTCGAGCCCGGTGCAGGCCGCCACCATCCTGGGCAGGCTGCGGGTGTTGTCGGGGTCGATGATCCCGCGGATGGGCCGCAGGGCCCGACTGGCGATGCCGGTCTTGGCGTTCATCTCCAGGTAGTCGAAGATGGTGACCCCGGTGGTCTCGCTGCCGGTGCCGGCCGTGGTGGGGATGGCCATCATGGGCTTGAGCGGACCCGGCACCGGCACCCCCTTGCCGATGGGCGGGTTGACGTAGGTCATGAACTCCGCCGGGTGGGTGGCATAGAGGTTGGCCGCCTTGCAGGTGTCCATGCTCGAGCCGCCGCCGACGGCGACGTACCCGTCGAAGCGCCCGTCCACGGCAAAGGCGATGGCCTGCTTGAAGGAGACGTCGGTCGGCTCGACGCTCGACTGGTCGAACAGGACGGCGTCGATGCCCTGCGCCCGCAGGGCCTCCAGGGTGGCGCCGACCGGGGCGCTGTCGCTCAGGTTGGGGTCGGTGACCACCAGGACCCGCCGGCAGCCCTGCTCCTGCATGTCGAACCCGATCTCGCGCGTGACCCCGGGTCCGTACTTGATGCTGGAGGTGTCCATGGTGAAGGCGTTTTCGAGGTTCATGGGGTTGTCTCCTTTGGGAAGTCCGGTATCTGTTCGAGCGGTTAGGGAATTGATAATAGTTTTAAGTGTTACGTGTTAAGTTTTAAGCGAAGGGTGTTGGTCTTTTTCAAAATAGACTCCATCCGCCGCTTAACACTTAACACTTAAAACCTAACACTTGGCGCGCTCAGCCCGTCGCGGCATGTCTCAGTCTGCCGTTAAACGCATCATTCCAGCCCCGACGTCTTCCGTATCACGCGCGCCACCGCCGAGACGTCCTCGTCGCCGTAGCCCTGGCTCATGAGGCCGTTTTCGATCTGGGCCACCAGCGCCGAGCAGGGCATGAAGACCCCCATCTCCTTGGCCGCCTCCAGGGCGATGCCCAGGTCCTTGCGGTGCAGCCGCACGCGGAAGCCGAGCGGGTACTCGTTCTTGATCACGTTGCCGGAGCGGTAGGAGAGCACCCAGGAATCCGCGGCGCCGCCCGTCATGGCCTGGACGACCTTCTGCATGTCGAGCCCCGCCTTGAGGCCCAGGGACAGGCCCTCGGCGACGCTGAGGTAGGTGCCGGCGATGAGGATCTGGTTGATGGCCTTGGTGACCTGGCCGGCGCCGCTCGGGCCCACGTGGGTGATGTTCTTGCCCATGGCGCCGAGCACCGGCATGGCCTTTTCGACGTCGGCGGCCTCGCCCCCGATCATGATGGAGAGCGTGCCCTTCTGGGCCCCTTCGGAGCCGCCGGAGACCGGCGCGTCGAGCATGCCGACACCCTTTTGGCCGAGCTCGGCGCTCATCCGGCGGGTGGCCGACGGGCTGATGGTCGACATGTCCACCACGACGGCGCCGGCCGCGGCGCTGTGGATGACCCCGTTTTCCCCCAGCACGACGCCTTCGACGTCCGGGGTGTCGCTGACGCAGATCACGACGACCTCGGCCCCCGCCGCCGCCTCCTGCGGGGATGCGGCCCGCCGTGCGCCCGCCTTGGCCAGAGGCTCCTCGCGTTCGCGGGTGCGGTTGTGCACCGTGACCTCGTGGCCGGCCTTGAGAAGGTTCGAGCGCCATCGCCGCCCCCATGGTGCCCATGCCGATGAATGCGACTTTCATGTGTCCGATCCTCCCTTGTTTACGTATGTTCGAAAATATTTGCGGTAAGGCCCCGCACCCGGTGCGCGTCCGTGCCTCATTCCCCGAATAGCCGATCGCGGCGTGTGGGTACCGCCGCGGGCGCCATTGATTGATGACTTCGTAATAAACCCGATTTCGGCGTTGCGCTTCATCCCGCGCTCGCCGCGGCGTACGGAAAGTGCGCCTCACTCGGCGGGACTCGCGCGCCTTGAACTCGGGCTTCCAAGTAACTTAACGGTAAGTACTTGGATTTAAGAAACTAACGGTTGGGGTTGTTTTTCAGCAATTTCAACCAGTGTGTACCCCAAATCTTGAGCTTTGCGTTTCAAGTTTTGTATGACTCGGCTGCGATAGCGTTCTTCATACTGCTTCTGGCCCACATCGACGTAGGCGGTACCGTGCTTCAACATGCTGTAAACCAGTCGCGCCAGTTTATGAGCGGTCGCCGTTATGGCCTTCGGGGCCCCCAGACGGGATCGTTGCCTGCGCAGATAGGCGCCCAAAGCGCTTTTGGATCTCAACAGCGTATAGGCCGCCATGCGCAGGGCGACGGCGGCACGATTGGCCACCGGTTTGCTCTTGGCGCTAAGCAGCTTGCCGCCGCTGACCTTCGTGCCCGGGCACAACCCCAGCCAGGAGGCAAAATGCTTGGCCGACTTCCAGCGGCTCATGTCCGTACCGATCTCGGCAATGATCTTCAGCGCGCTGTTGGTGTCGATCCCATCGATGCGGGTCAGATCCACTCCGGCCATCCGCAGCAACGCCTCCTCCAGGCTGACCGGCGGACCCTTACCGGAGGTATCGGCCACATCAAAGTCGGTCAATTGATCCAAAATCTGCCGATCGCATTCGCCGATTTGACCCTGATAGAACTCATACAGATCCACGGCTTGCTTGAGACTGAACAGATGCTCGGGACGATAGTTGCCGTTGAGCGAACGCGCGATGTGCGACTCGCTGCTCTTGCAGCGTGGATCCCGCAGGCGGGCCAACACCAGCGGATCGCGCTCGCCCGCCAAAACGGCTTTGATGATCCGCATCCCCGTCACCCCGCTGATGTCGGCGACCACGTTGGCCAGTTGCAGGTTCATCTGCGCCAGGGCCTTTTGCATATGCTGGATATGAGAGGCCGCATAGCGCACCAGATTCATCCGCTGGCGCACATAGGCGCGCAGCGTACACACCTGCTCCGTCGGGCGGAAGGCGGCTTCGAGCAACCCATAGCTGTGCAGCCGCTGCAACCACTGGCAGTCGAGCACGTCGCTCTTTCTGCCGGGCACGTTCTTCACATGCCGGGCGTTGACCAACCGCACCTCAAGCCCTCGGCTCTCCAGGATCTCAAAGACCGGGATCCAGTAAACGCCGGTGGACTCCATGGCCACCGTGCTAACCCCGCAGCCGAGCAGCCAATCGGCCATTTGATGCAGATCGTCGGTGAAACTGGAAAACTCCCGCACCGGCTTCTTGCAGCTGCCCTCGGGGACCGCCACGAAATGGCTCCGGCAGCCAACGTCAATGCCGGCCGCATAAGGGTTGATGTGTTGCAGGTGTTTGGGCAGCTTCATCCTCTTGCCTGTGGACAACTTGTTTGTGCGCATCGTCTCGGCCTCCGAAAAAGGAATCGGCAGGACCGGACGGGGAGCTGTCACGTAAGGCACTCTTCCAAACGGGATAGCAACTGCTTCACCAGTGATAAAAACGCCAGCTCCCGGACCACGCTTCTTAACGGGCGCACAGCACCAATTGCGAGTCGGTCTCCACGTTCCGGCGCTTCTTACAAAGTCATCGACTTGGAATGACTTGTTACAAGTCCATCATTGATTGGGTATATTCAACAATTCGCAAGGGATCAAGCAAAAAGGGGGTTGTTTCCCGGCCAATCATTGACAAGTCTGGATTGTTTCACGTTGTAATGGTATGGTTTGACTTGGTCTATATTCATACACAAAGGAAATGTACGGTATATGAAAGGCGAGATCCGGCGCCGCCGCCGCTATGATAAAGCATTCAAAGAGAAAGCGATCCGCATGGTCCTCGACGAGGGGCTCAGTGCGGCCGAGGTCGAGCTCAGGTTGCACACCGGCAAGGGCATACTGGCCCGCTGGGTCCGGGAATTCAGGGCCGACAAGGGGGATTTGTCGTACCCGGGCCGGCTGGAGGCGCTCGAGCAGCAGGTTCAGGACCTGAAGGCCGAGCTCGACCGGGTCGGCAAAGAGCGCGACACGCTCATGAAGGCGGTCGATGCCCTGTCGACCGGCAAACCCCGCGGCAGCGCGTCGCCCTGAAGTGCGGCCGCACCGCCTTGGCCCTCCCACACCCAGGGGGTTAACGGCTCATCCCGATTCTCAAATTGCGGCGTTCACAGCCTCCCGCGAGTTTCTGCCCTCGATCCGGGCTTGCGCGCACAAGCCCGGATCGCATCTTCCAGTTCCGCCCTCTCCCAGAAGTATCCTAGCAATAAAAAAGCCTAAAGTTCGCTCATTTCGTCACCGATAGCTTATTTGAGTCTTAAGCGACCCCCTTGTGGCAACCACCACGATTGGCCGTATTCGGTCAGAGGCTCCCCGTTGGATCCTTGTGCTCCGGCCGCGCGAACGGCGGTCTTTCGTTCCAGCATACGTCGCAAATACAGAAATGCGAGAGGAGAAGGCTGACCATGAACCGGCAGGTTAAGTTTTCGACAAAAATAGTTGTTCTCAGTCTGGGGCTGATCGTGTGCTTCTCGGCCTTGATCGCCTGGATGTATCCCCTGTTCCAGGAAGGGCTGCGCGAGAGCAAATTCGTGCGCACCCGGATGCTGGCCCAGACCGCCGGCGGTATGGTCCAGCACTTCGTCGATCTTTCCAGACGCAAGGCGATGCCCGTCGAGGAGGCCCAGCGCAAAGCGCTGGCAGAAGAGGCCGTCAAGACGCTGCGCTACGGCAAGGACGACTACTTCTGGGTCAACGACCTGCAGCCGCGCATGCTGATGCACCCCTTCAAGCCCGACCTGGACGGCAAGGACCTGTCGGGGTTTGCGGACCCGAACGGCAAGAAGCTCTTCAACGAGATGGTGGCGGTGTGCAAGAGCGCGGGCGAGGGGTTTGTGGCCTACGAGTGGCCGAAACCCGGCGCCGCCAAACCGGTGCCGAAAATCTCATATGTGAAGCTCTTTCCGGATTGGGGTTGGATCGTCGGCACGGGGATCTATATGGACGACCTGGCCGGCTCGGAAGCCGCCTTCGTCGCCAAAATCCGCACCATTTTCATCGCCGGCGGCGTCCTGGTCGGGCTGGCCCTGCTACTCACTTTTCTGACCGTGCGCTCGATCAGCCGACCGATCACCCGCGCCATCGCCGGCCTGCGGGAAGGGGCCGAGCAGGTGTCCTCGGCGGCGGGCGAGGTGTCGTCGGCGAGCCAGTCGCTGGCGGCAGGCTCGAGCGAGCAGGCGGCCTCGATCGAGGAGACCTCCGCCTCGCTCGAGGAGATGAGCTCGATGACGCAAACAGAGCGCGGACAACGCGCGGCAGGCCAACAGCCTGATGGATGCGGCCAAGCAGGTGGTGGGCGCGGCCAACGAGTCGATGGGGCAGCTGACCGTGTCGATGGGGGAGATCAGCACGTGCGAGCGAGGAGACCTCCAAGATCGTCAAGACGATCGACGAGATCGCCTTCCAGACCAACCTGCTGGCGCTGAACGCGGCGGTGGAGGCCGCGCGCGCCGGCGAGGCCGGGACGCGGTTTCGCGGTGGTGGCCGACGAGGTGCGCAATCTGGCGATGCGGGCGGCGGAGGCGGCCAAGAACACTTCCGGGCTGATCGAAGGCACGGTGAAGAAGGTCAAGGAGGGCTCGGAGTTGGTCGGGCGGACCAACGCGGCCTTCGGCCAGGTGGCGGAAGCGCGGCCAAGGTGGCGGAGCTGGTGGCGGAGATCGCCGCGGCGGCCGACGAGCAGTCCCAGGGGATCGGACAGGTCAACACGGCGGTGGGGGAGATGGACAAGGTCACCCAGCAGAACGCGGCCAACGCCGAGGAGTCGGCCGCGGCCAGCGAGGAACTGAGCGCCCAGGCCGAGCAGATGCAGGCGGTGGTGGCGGAGCTGGCGGTGCTGGTGAGCGGCGCGCGCACAAGCACCCGGTGCGTCCTCCCGTGCCGCGCCCGGATCCGCGCCAGCGCGCGGCGGCGCCCGAAGGGGGTCCTGGCGGCGCTGAAAAAGGACAAACCCCGCACACCCGCCGCGGGGCGGTCGGCGAAAAAACCCGCCGAGCAGATGATCCCGCTCGGAGACGACCAGTTCGCGGATTTCTGACCCGGTCGAACGATCGGTGCCCAACCCCGGGGCAGGGGCCCGCCCTTGCCCCGGGGTAACAATTCCAAGTCGATTCGGATGCGGCCGAGCCGGGTCGATTCCGCTCGTGCCCCCTTTCCTTATAAAGCCTGCCGACAGTAGGTCTCGCGCGTGAAAAAAATCAGGACCAAGGAGAAAGGATCCAGGCCGGCATCAGCCCGAAGCCGAACCGGTAGGCGTCGAGACCGTAGACCCGCGCACCCTCCAGCATTTCGCCCTGCCAGCGCCGGTCGAGCATCCACCCGATGGCCGGCTGCAGCACGGTGGGGCCCATCATGATTCCCATGTTGACGACGCCCGAGATCATCCCGGCGTGCCGGGCGGGAACCGACTCCTTGGCCTGGGCGAAGGAGACGATGAAGCCGGCCGAGCACAAGCCGGTGGCGACCATTACGCCGGCCAGCAGCGGCAGGGGCAGCCCCGGAACGAAGAGGAGGATCGCCCAGCCGGCGAGGGAGACGCCGTGGCCGGCGAGCAGCAGCGGTTTGCGGCGGCCGATGCGGTCGGAGAGGCGGCCGAAGACAGGGCTCGCCAGGGCCCAGGCGACGAGCATGGCCGAGGTCAGCGAGGATGCCTGCGGCGGTGGACAGCCGGTAGTGGGTGGTCAGGAAAGGAACGCCCCACAGACCGGAGAAGGCGAGCACGCTGCCCACCAGACCGGACGGGATGAAGAAGAGCAGCCAGGTGTTCGGGTATCGAAACACGGCCATCACGCCGTGGCCGGATTTGTCGGGTTCGGTCGCCGCCGCGGAGGCGGGGGCGGCATGGCTGCGGTACCCGCGCGCGCCGGGGTCGTTGCGGACCACCGCCCAGGTGGACGCTGCGAGGACGGCGGTGGCGGCGGCCGCGGCCAGCATCACCGCGCGCCAGCCGAAGGCGTCCGCCGCCAGCCGCAGCGGGACGCCGGCCGTCACGGCGCCGAGGATCCCCGCCATCAGCCCGATGCCCGAGATCATCGAAAAGTAGCGTGCCGGGAACCAGTGGGCCGCCAGTTTGAGGTTGGCCACGAAGGCCACGGCGACGCAGCCGCCGATGAGAAACCGCCCCACGCCGGCCCAGACGATGTCCGGCGACAGCGCGAATAAAAGCGCGCCGGCGGTGGCCCCCAGGGCCCCGGCCGTCAGCAGCCGGCGCGGGCCCCAGGCGTCCGCCAGGACCCCGGTCGGGATCTGCATCAGCCAGTAGCTGTAGAAGTAGAAGGCGGAGAGGTTCCCGAGGGCCGCGGCGCTGATGTTGAAGTCCTGCATCAGCTCCCGCGTCAGCACCGCCGGCGCCACGCGGTGGAAAAACGCGATGAGGTAGAAGGCCCCGCCGAGGCCCCAGATAAGCCAGGAGAGCCGCAGCGGGGGGTATGGTTTCGGGGGTGCTGGGGTCGACAAAGTGGTTTGTCACGTGTTAAGTGTCAAGTATTGGGTGTTAAGTGAATTGAAGTAATCGAAAACGCCGGGTCCAGCGTCCTCCACTTTCTCGTAACACGTAACACTTAAAACTTAAACCTATCGTTTCGTGCACCTGTCGACAAGGTACATGATAGACCGGTAGTGGATTCCGGAGTGGGCCGAGAGTCCGATCTCGCAGGTGCGGCTGGTGGAGTAGCCGGCGGTGCACCCGTCCGCCACGGCCGGGCGCAGGTGCTTCAGCGCCGCGGTGTTGAGCTCGGGGAAGTTGAAGCCGCGGTCGCCCGCAAACCCGCAGCAGCCGACATGCTCCGGCACGATCACCTCGGCGGCGCAGGCCCGCGCCAGGGCCAGGGCCTTGGCTTCGAGACCCATTTTGATGCTGCTGCAGGTGTGGTGGTAGGCGATGGTCTCCGCCAGCGGGGTGAACTCGAGCCGCGGCATGAGGAACTCCAAGGTGAACTCGACCGGGTCGAACAGCCGCAGCCCTTTGCCCATCACGGTGCGCATGCGGTAGAGGCAGGGGCTGGTGTCGCAGAGCACCGGCAGGCGGCCGCCGTCGCTGACCTCTCTCAGGGCAGCCTCGAGCTCCCGGGCCTTGAGGTCCGCCTGGTCGGTGAACCCCTTGCTTTCGAAGGGCGTGCCGCAGCAGAGCCGCTCCAGGCGCGGCGGGAAGAGGACGTCGCAGCCGGCTTTTTCGAGCACTCGCACGGTGACCGCGTGCAGCGGGTCCGCGTGCGGGTCGCCCATGGCCGGTCCCATGCTGCGGCTGATGCAGCTCGGGAAGTAGACGGCCTTAATCGTTGCGCCGGGTCGGGCGGGCCGGGGCCGCGGGCCGTCGACGCCCCGGGGCATGACCCGCGTCCAGTGGGGCACGCGGTGCCCGCCGATCCGGCGCGCACCCGCGGCCATGCGCTCCATGAGGGCCGAGCCGAGCAGACCGTGCGCGGCATGGGCGAGCTTCAACCCGGTGCGGACCGCGGCGGTGACCGGGCCGAAATGCGCCGCGGCAAAGGCGGCGGCGCGGTGGGCGGCGCGGCCGGCGGTTTGGCCGCGCAGCTCCTTGGTGTGCTCGCCGGTGTTGATCTCCACCGGGCAGGCCACCGCGCAGAGCCCGTCGGCCGCGCAGGTCTGCTCGCCCGGGTAGCGGTAGCCGCGTTCGAGCTCCAGGAGCCGGGCCGGGTTCTCGCAGGTGGACTTCAGCCGGGCGATTTCACGCTGGATGACGATGCGCTGCCGCGGGGTGAGGGTGAGGTCCTTCGAGGGGCAGTTGACCTCGCAGAAGCCGCACTCGATGCAGCGGTCGACGATGGGGTGGGCGCGCGGCAGGGGCTTGAGGTTCTCGACGTGGGCCTGAGGGTTCGCGTTGATCACGACCCCGGGGTTGAGCAGGTTCTTCGGGTCGAAGATCGCCTTGATGCGCCGCATGACGGCATAGGCCGCGCGGCCCCACTCCATCTCCACGTAGGGGGCCATGTTGCGGCCCGTGCCGTGCTCGGCCTTGAGCGAACCGTCATAGACGTTGACCACCATCTCGCAGACTTCGTGCATGAAGCGGCGGTAGCGTTCCACCTCCGCGGCGCGGGCGAAGTCCTGGGTGAAGACGAAGTGCAGGTTGCCCTCCAGGGCATGGCCGAAGATGATGGCTTCGTGGTAACGGTAGCGTCCCATCAGGTCCTGGAGGTGCCGGGTGGCCTGGGCGAGCCGGGCGATGGGAAACGCCACGTCTTCGATGATCACGGTCGTGCCGATCTCGCGCACGGCGCCCACGGCCGGGAACAGACCTTTTCTGATGTTCCACAGGGCCGTGTATTCGGCGCTCCGGTCGGTGAAGACGAGCGGGCGCTCGAAGGGCAGGCGCTTGAGGGCGCCCGAGACCGTGTCGATCTGACCGGCGAGCGCCTCCGGCGTGTAGGCGCGGGTCTCGACCAGCAGGGCCGCGGTCTGCGGGGAGAGCGCCTTCAGCCAGTCCGGCATCCCGCGCTTGTTCTCCACCGAGTGCAGCGATGCCCGGTCCATGAGCTCGACCGCGGCCACCGGCTGCTCCCGCAGGATGGCGGCCGCGGTGCAGGCGCTTTCCAAATCCGGGAACACCATGAGGGCGCTCGCCTTGCAGGGGTGCTCGACGACCGTGTGGAACGTGATCTCGGAGATGAACCCCAGAGTGCCTTCGGAGCCGACCAGCAGGTGCAGGAGCATTTCGAAAGGGTCTGTGTAATCCACCAGGGCGTTCAAGCTGAACCCGGTCGTGTTCTTGATCTTGTATTTGTGGCGGATGCGCTCGGCCAGGGCGGTGTCGGCCCGCACCTCGCGGCCGAGGGCGTCGAGCGCCGCCAGCATCCCCTTGTGGGAGTCGCGGAACCGCTCGCGGCTGACGGGGTCCTCCGTGTCGAGCACGGTCCCGTCCTGGAGCACGATGCGCATGCCGGCCACCGTGCGGTAACTGTTCTGGGCGGTGCCGCAGCACATGCCGCTCGCGTTGTTGGCGGCGATGCCCCCGATCATGGCCGCATTGATCGAGGCCGGGTCGGGGCCGATCTTGCGTCCGTAGGGCGCGAGACACCGGTTGGCGTGGGCGCCGACGACCCCCGGCTGCAGGCGGATGCGGTCGCCCTCATCGAGGATGTCGACCCGTCCCCAGCTGGAGCCGGCCACGACCAGGACCGAGTCGGAGACCGCCTGGCCCGAGAGGCTCGTTCCGGCGGCGCGGAAGGTCACGGGGATTTCGCGCCGGTCGGCCGCTTTCAGTATATGCGACACTTCGGCCTCGGTGTCGGCCCGCACCACGATCTTGGGGGTCAGCCGGTAGAAGCTCGCGTCCGTGCCGTAGGCGAGCGTGCGCAAAGGGTCGGTGAACAGGCGGCTTTGCGGGATCAGGGCGCTGATTTCTTGAAGAAATTGCTGGTAGCGGTCGGGGAGCATGGGGTCAGGGTTCCAGCACCAACACCACCAGCTCTTTCGGGCCGTGCACGCCGAAGGCCAGAACGAGTTCGATGTCGGCGGTTTTCGAGGGCCCGGAGATCAGGAGCATGTTGGTAGGCATGCCGGCGGCCCAGCCGCCTGCGCGCATGGCATCCGTGAGCGAGAAGACGATGTCGCCCGCCGCGAGTACGGCAAGGTGCAGCGGCGGCACGAGCGACATCAGGCGCGGCTCCGCGGCGCCCGGCTTGAGGATGATCGCGCCGGTTTCGGCCACGGCCCCCACCGCCGCGGTGATCCCGGCATCGGCGGCGAACAGGCGCTCCTTGAATCCCTCCACGGGTTCGACGTAGGGGATCAGCTCGGGCAGGCCGGCGGCATCCTCCTGCCAGGCGGCGGCGAGCGTCCGGCCGAGGGGGGTGTCGGGGGCGTACACCAGGGTCCTAAGCCCGCGCTGCCGGAGGAGTTGCTTGAGCGCGGGGACCCATTCCGCCGCCGGCACCACGTGGAATTCCGTGCGCACGGCTTCCATCAGCTGCTTGAGCCGGGCCGTCAGCTCGGGCGCCGTCGGCTGCCGGTCCGGGGGGCTGCCGTCGGCAGGGCGCGGGCGGTCCTGGCGGGGGGCGGAGGTCAGTCGGCCGAGGATGCGCGCGCGGGCGTTGTCACTCATCGGCGATGCCCTCCTCCTTCACCCGGCGCTGCAGGCTTTTGGCGGCGAAGCGGGGTTTTTCCCGGAAGCGGGTCCAGCGCGCGAGCGGGCCTGCCGCCGGCAGGCCGTCGCCGACCGCGCCCATCACGGCGTTAACGACCCGGGTGAGGCGCGGCTGCGTGTTCAGAACCTGCCAGCATTTCCAGGCGATGCGCTCGGGCAGGTTGCGGCGGCAGCCGTGTCCCGGCACGGCGCTGAACCGAGCCGCTGAGTAGCTCTCGTTGCGCAGACGCCGCAAGAGCCCCGTGATCGGGATCTTGACCGGGCAGACCTCCTCGCAGGCGCCGCAGAGCGTCGAGGCCGTGGTGAGAGCGCCCGCCTTGTCCAGGCCCTCGACCTGGGGGTTCAGGATCTTGCCGATCGGCCCGGGGTAGACGAAGCCGTAGGCGTGGCCGCCGATGCGGGTGTAGACCGGGCAGTGGTTGAGGCAGGTGCCGCAGCGCACGCACTGCAGGGTCTGACGCAGCTCCGGGTCGGCGTAGATCCGGGAGCGGCCGTTGTCGAGGATGACCAGGTGGACCTCGCGCGGGCCGTCCTTCTCCCCGGGCCGGCGCGGCGAGGTGATCAGGTTGACGTAGGTCGTGATGCGCTGGCCGGTGGCGGAGCCGGTCAAAAGCCGCAGCAGGGGCGTGAGGTCGGTGAGCTTCTCCACCACCTTCTCGAGCCCCATCACCGCGATGTGCACCGGGGGCACGGTCGTGCACATGCGGCCGTTGCCCTCGTTTTCCACCAGGCACAGGGTGCCGGTCTCGGCCACGGCGAAGTTGACCCCGCTCAGCCCACCGGGGCCTCGAAGAACTTCTGCCGCAGGGTGCGCCGGGCGATGGCGTTGAGCTCGACCACTTCCTCGGTGTAGGGCGTCCCCGGCAGCTTCGCGTGGAAGATCTCGGCGATCTGCCGCTTGTTCTTGTGGATGGCCGGGACGATGATGTGGGAAGGGGTTTCGCCGTTCAGCTGGATGATGAACTCGCCCAGGTCGGTTTCGATGGCCTCGATGCCGTTGGCGGCGAGGAACGCGTTCAAGTGCATCTCCTCGGATACCATCGACTTGCCCTTGACCACCCGGTCGGCGCCGTGTTCGCGCATGATCCCGAGCACGATGCGGTTGGCCTCGGCCGTGGTCTCGGCCCAGTGCACGCGGATCCCGTTCGCGGTGCAGTTCGCCTCCAGTTCCTCGAGCAGTTCCGGCAGGCGGGAGAGCGCGCGCTGTTTGATCGCGCTGCCGGCGGCCCGCAGCCGCTCGGTTTCCGCGGCGTCGGGAAATACCGCCCGGCGCCGCTCGATGAAGGCGCCCATGGCATAGGCAAAGTTCTTGCGCAGCTGGGTGTCGGCCAGCGCGCGCGCGGCGCTGCTCTCGAAGGGCTCAGGACCCGCCATTGACCCTCTCCCAGATGAACTCGGCCAGGTGCTGGCCGGCGACGGCCAGCTTGCGTTGCGCCGCGGCGCCGGCGATGTTCATGAGACAGCCGCAGTCGCCGGTGATCACCCGCGCCGCAGCCGTGCGCCGGATGGCCTCGACCTTGTCCGCGACCATGGCCCCGGAGATGGCGGCGTGCTTGACGGCGAAGGTGCCGCCGAAGCCGCAGCACTCGCGCTCGTTGGCCAGTTCGACCAGTTCGACGTGCTTCAGCTGGCGCAGCAGGCTCTTGGAATCCTCGATCACCTGCATCTCGCGCAGGGCGTGGCAGGACGAGTGCCAGGTCACCCGCAGGGGCCGGCCGCGGTCCTCGAGGCGCACGCCGAGCACCCGCACCATGAACTCGGACCACTCGCAGACGCGGCCCGCGAGGTGCTCGGCCCGGGCCCGGTCCGGCTCGGCTTCGAAAAGCCGCGGGTAGTGGTGCTTCATCATCGCCGCGCAGGAGCCCGAGGGCACCACCACCGGGATGTCCTCGAAAAACGTCCGGATCTGGCGGCGCGCCACGGCGCGGGCTTCGGCCGGAAACCCCGAATTGTAGGCCGGCTGTCCGCAGCAGGACTGCCGGGCGGGGAAAACGACCGTGACGCCCTGCGCCTCGATCAGGCGCATGGCCGCAGATCCCTGCCCTGGGGGTAGAAGGAGTCGATCAGGCAGGTGCCGAAGAAATAGACGCGGTTCGGTTCGGGTGTGCAGGTCGTTCATCGTCGTTTGCTTGACAATATCGGCCTTCATGATAGCAACGACAGCCAGGGATTACCCCGTGGTTAGCACATTACGGGCTCCTTGGAAGTCAATTTCAAGCGGCGCAGCGAAAGGGTGGCGGAACGGTGGAAAAGAACATTTTGCTGGCGGTGGACGATTCCAGCTCAACTCCCGCATGGCCGTGCGCTATGCCGCACGCCTGCGCTCGATGGTTCGCCGGCAGGGTTCACCCTGCTGCACGTCCAGCCGGCCGTTCCACGGTTCCTGGTCGACGAGGCCCGCTGGGACTCAAGGCCCAGGCCGCCCTCGGGAAGATGGCGACCCGCAACCTGGAGTCCGCCAACCGGCTGTTCGGAGGCTCACCAGGAAGACCTGGTGCGGGCCGGCGTTCCGGAGAGCGCCGTCGAGCTCAAGACGCAAGCCGGCCGCCAGGGCGCCGCCAAGGACATCCTGGACTTCGCCCAGGCGGGCCTCTTCGATGCCGTGCTGATCGGCCGCCGCGGCGTCTCCTCGATCGAAGAGATGCTCATGGGAAGTGTCAGCTCGGACCTGGTCCAGAACTCGCGGCTGATACCGGTCTGGTTGGTGGACGGCGAGGTGGGGGCTGCGGGCATTCTGGCGGCGGTCGACGGGTCGGAGAACTCGCTCAGGGCCGTGGACCATCTCTGCTTCATGCTGTCGGGCAATTCCGAGGCGCGCTTTTGCCTGCTCCACATTGCCCCGATGCTCAGGGACTATTGCGCTGTCGATTTCAGCAACACCCAGGCGCCCGAACTGGAAGAGGCGGCCGCCCGGGGAGACCGCCGCTGCATGGACGATTTTTTCGGTGCGGTTTTGAAAAAACTCAGGGAATCCGGCATCGCCGAGAGCCAGGTGGACATCAAAACCGCGACCACGGCCACCGGCGTCGGCCGTGAGATCCTCAAGACGGCCAAAGGTGCCGGTTTCGGCACCATCGTCATGGGCCGGCGCGGCGTCAACAAGTCCTTTTTCAGCGGCAGCGTCTCGCACCGCGTCTGCCAGAGTCTGATGGACGCCGCCGTCTGGCTGGTCCCTTAGATGACTTTGTTAAAAGCTCGATTTCGGCGTTGCGCTTCATCCCGCGCAGGCTGCGGCGTACTGCCGGGTCGCTGTAAAACGGCGCCTCAGGCCGTGATCCTGCGTTGCCCGCCGTTTGGAACTGCTCACATACCGAGACGTATGCTGCGCTTTCCAAAGCGCCGGGCGCCTTGGCTGACGGCCTGATGCTTGTTTTAAAGCGACCCGCGGCGCCTCGAACAGGCCGAGGCGGGACTCGCGCGCCTTGCCTGCCCCGCTTCGGCGGGGAACTCGAGCTTTTAACAAAGTCATCTCCAATGCATCAAGCACCCATGGCAAGCGGCAGGCGTCGAGTTCGCTGATAAGGTTTAACAATTTCAATTTTTTGCTTAAAACTTAAAACCTAACACTTAAAACGATCTTTCACCCCGAAAGGAGAAACGCCCCCATGCTGCCCCAGATCAAGAAAATCCTCTTTACCACGGACTTGTCGAAACAGACCCGGCACGCGTTCAGCTATGCCCTGAGCTTGGCCCTGCAGTACGACGCCAGTCTCACCATCCTGTACGTGATCGAAGACGTTTCGCCCACGCAAAGTGCCAACCTGCAGGGGTTTATCGGCGAGGAACGCTGGAGCGAGCTGCGCGAGGCCCATGAACAGGAGGCGCGGCAGGTCCTGATCGGCAAGCGCAAGGAAGGCGCGATGGTTCGCGAAGCTCTGGGCGAGATGTTCGCCGCGGCCCAGAAAGAGATGAAGGGCGTCGATGTGAAGGCCGATGAAATCGTGGTCACCCAGGGCGAGACGGTCGACTGCATCCTGCAGGAAACCGACAGCCGCAAGTGCGATCTGATCATCATGGGCTACCATTCGCGCGGCCGGCTCGAGGAGGCCATCATGGGCAGCGTCACCCGCAGTGTGCTGCGTCGCGCCAAGGTGCCGGTGCTTCTGGTGCGGCTGCCGGATCAGGCCTAAGAGGGGTCGCCCGTCGCCGGTCGGCCCGTCTGCCGGTCGGCCCGCGCGATTGAACCGCGGAAGCGAGCGCATTCCCCGCCGCTTGCGGCGGGGAGATTCAATTTCCAAGGCGCACTCCGTGGGGAGTGCACCCCCTTTGCTGTTCAACGGGATGCCGGCCGGACCGGTGACGGGCCGACCGGCCGACCGGGACGTCCTAAGCGGCCGACGGGTGACGCGGCTCGAGCCCCACCCGGCCGGCGAAGTGGCAGGCCGCCCAGTGGCCTTCCTCGATCCGGCGCAGGACCGGCTCGTCCCGGGCGCAGACGTCCTCCGCGTAGTGGCAGCGCGGGTGGAAGCGGCAGCCCGAGGGCGGGTCGATGGGGCTGGGGACGTCGCCTCTCAGGATGATGCGGCCGGGCCGCGTGAGCGACGGGTCCGGGATCGGCACGGCCGAGAGCAGGGCCTGGGTGTACGGGTGCAGCGGTTGGCGGTAGAGCGCCTTGGCGGGCGACAGCTCCACGATCTTGCCCAGGTACATCACGGCCACGCGGTCGCTGACGTGCTCGACCACGCTCAGGTCGTGGGAGATGAAGAGATAGGTCAGCCCGAAGTCCTGCTGAAGGTCCTTGAGCAGGTTGATGACCTGGGCCTGGATCGACACGTCCAGGGCCGAGACCGCCTCGTCGCAGACGATCAGCTTGGGCTGAAGCGCCAGGGCCCGGGCGACGCCGATCCGCTGGCGCTGGCCGCCCGAGAACTGGTGCGGGTAGCGGCGCATGTGCTCCCGGCGCAGCCCCACCACCTCGAGCAGTTCCAGGACCCGCTCTTCCCGCTGGCGGCGGTCCTGCATCCCATGGACCAGCAGCGGCTCGCCGATGATGTGGGCGACGGTCTTGCGCGGGTTGAGGGAAGAGTACGGGTCCTGGAAGATGATCTGCATTTCCTCCCGCAGGGCCTGCATCTCGTTCTTGGAGCGGCCGAGGATGCTTGCGCCCTCGAAGAGGACATCCCCGCCGGTCGGCTCTTCGAGCCGCAGGATGGTGCGGCCGAAGGTGGTCTTGCCGCAGCCCGATTCGCCCACCAGCCCGAGCGTCTCTCCCGGCTGGATCGTCAGGGAGACGCCGTCCACGGCTTTGACCGCGCCGGTTTGGCGCTTGAGCACCCCGCCCTGGATCGGGAAGTGCTTGACGACATCCCGGGCTTCGATCAGCGCGGTGGCCTTCTCGGAGCGCTCAGGCATATTTCAGACACCTCGCGAAGTGGTTCTCGCCCACCGCCACCATCCGCGGTTCGATGCGGCGGCAGTCGTCGAAAACGTCCGGGCAGCGGTCGCTGAACAGGCAGCCTCGGGGCAGGCGCAGCAGAGAGGGCACCATCCCCGGGATCGTCCGCAGCCGTCCCCCGGACGGTTCGCGGCCGAGCACCGGGATGGATTCCAGCAGCCCCACCGTGTACGGGTTTTTCGGGTCGGCGAACAGGCTCTGCACGTCGGCGTACTCCATGATCTGCCCGGCGTACATGACCGCCACGTTCTGGGCCATTTCGGCGATGACGCCCAGATCGTGGGTGATGAACAGGATCGCGGCCCCGGTTTCCTGCTTGAGCATGTTCATCAGGTCCAGGATCTGGGCCTGGATGGTGACGTCGAGCGCCGTGGTCGGCTCGTCGGCGATCATCAGCTGGGGGGTGCAGGCGAGCGCCATGGCGATCATCACCCGCTGACGCATGCCGCCGCTCATCTGGTGCGGGTAGTCGTTGAGCCGGCGTTCGGGCGCCGGGATGCCCACCAGCTGGAACATCTCCACCACCCGCTCGGCCGCCGCGGTTTTCGACAGCCCCTGGTGCAGCCGCAGGACCTCGCCCACCTGGTCGCCCACGGGAAAGACCGGGTTGAGCGAGGTCATCGGCTCCTGGAAGATCATCGAGATGCGGTTGCCGCGGATGCGGCGCATCTGGGCCTCGGAGAGCTTCAGCAGGTCCTGGCCCTCGAAAAGGATCTCGCCGCCGACGATTTTCCCGGGGGGCTCCGGGATCAGCCGGATGATGGAGTGGGCGGTCACGCTTTTGCCGCAGCCCGATTCCCCGACCAGGCCCAGGGTCTGCCCGGGGGCGATGGCGAGACTCACGTCGTCGACCGCCTTGGCCACGTGCCCGCGCACGGAGAAGTAGGTCTTCAGATGGTTGATTTCCAGGAGCTTTTCGGCGGCCATGGCTCAGTCCCTCAGCCGCGGGTCGAGGGCGTCGCGCAGCCCGTCGCCGAGCAGGTTGAACCCGAGCACGGCGCCGAGGATGGCCAGCCCCGGAAAGGTCATGACCCAGGAGGCGCGCAGGATGAGCGAGCGGGCGCGGGCGATGTCGGCCCCCCACTCCGGGGTGGGCGGCTGGGCCCCCAGACCGAGAAAGCTCAGGGCCGCCGCGTCGAGGATGGCCGAGGCGAAGCTGAGCGTGGTCTGCACGATGAGCGGCCCCAGGCAGTTGGGCAGGATGGCGAGGAAGATGATCCGGAAGTCCCTGGCGCCGATGGCCTTGGCGGCCATGACGTAGTCCTTTCCGCACTCTTCGAGGACGCTGCCCCGGACGATGCGCGCAAATCGCGGCACGTAGGTGATGCCGATGGCGATCATGGCGTTCTGCAGGCTGGGGCCCAGGTAGGCCACCACCACGATGGCGAGCAGGATGTAGGGGAAGCTCAGGATCATGTCGATCACGCGCATGATGATGCTGTCGAGCCTGCCCTTGTAGTAGCCGGCGACGCTGCCGAGAAGGGTGCCGAAGCAGAAGGCCAGCCCCACGCTCACCACCGCCACCAGCAGCGACACCCGCGCGCCGTAGATGATGCGCGAGAGGATGTCGCGGCCGAGGTCGTCGGTGCCGAGGATGTTTTTCGAGGCGCCGCCCTCGTGCCACACCGGCGGTTTGAGCTGGTCGTAGAGGGAGATCTCGATCGGGTCGTGCGGGCTGATCACCGGCGCCAGGATCCCGCACAGGATGAAGGCGGTGATGATGAACAGCCCCACCACGGCGGTCTTGTTGCGCCACAGCTGCGAGAGCTGGTCGAGCATGGGGTGGCGGTCTTCGGGGGTTTGGCATTCATTGGGTTCTGTCATTCAGTTTAAGGCATAGGTCGGTTTTCGATCGAGTTTCATCGGCCCTGGCGGCTGAGTTTAAAGTGTTAAAGTGTTAAAGTTTAAAGCGAAAGGATGAAGGTGCTGTTTTTTCTCTTAAACTTTAACACTTTAACTTCTTTAACACTGTCTCTTTCACTTCACACTGATCCTCGGATTGATCACCGCGTAGAGCACGTCCACGCCCAGGTTGATGACCACGAAGATGGCCGCGATGAACAGGGTCCCGCTCTGGATCACCATGTAGTCGCGCTGCATCACGGCATCGTACATCCACTTGCCGACCCCGGGCCAGGCGAAGATGGTCTCGGTCAGGATGGCCCCGCCCAGCAGCACCCCGAACTGCAGGCCGATGGTGGTGACCACCGGGATCAGGGCGTTTCTCAGGGCGTGCTTGAAGATCACCTTGAACTGCGAGAGCCCCTTGGCCTTGGCCGTCTTGATGTAGTCCTGGCGCAGCACTTCCAGCATGGAGGAGCGGGTCATGCGGGCCACGATGGCGGTCGGGATGGTGCTGAGGGTGAAGGCCGGCATGATGAGGTGCCACAGGGCGTCGCCGAAGGCCTCCCAGTTGGCCGGTCAGCAGGGCGTCCAGGATGTAGAAGTTGGTGATCATCTCCAGATCGACCCCCACGCAGAGCCGCCCGGAGATGGGCAGCCACCCCAGGTTCACCGAAAAAATCAGCATGAACACCAGGCCCAGCCAGAAAATGGGCATGCTCACCCCCACCAGGGCCCCCAGCATGCTGGCATAGTCGAAGATCGGAGTACTGCTTGGTGGCGGAGACGATGCCGAGGATCACCCCCAGGGTGCAGCTGATCAACAGGGCCACGATGGACAGCTCGATGGTGGCGGGAAAGCGTTGCTTGATCTCGATCCAGACCTTCTGGCGGGTCCAGATGGTTTCGCCCAGGTCCCCCGTTGCCAGGCGTTTGAGGAACATGCCGTACTGGACGTGGAGCGGCTGGTTCAGCCCGAGGTGCTCGCGCATCTGATCGAGGGACTCCGTCGAGGCCCGTTCGCCCAGAAGCAGCTCGGCCGGGTCGCCGGGGGTGAGGTGGAGCATGAAAAAAATGATGACGGAGACCCCCAGGAGGGTCGGGATGAGGATCAGGATGCGGCGGATCGATGTAGGCAAGCATAGGGTCAAAAAAAGGCTCGAGGGTTCAAGGGTTCGAGGGTTCAAGGGTTCAAGGGGAAGTGAAAAAGACCAGAACGCTTTTCACCTTAACCCTCGCCCCCTCGGCCCCTTGACCCCTCTCAGGTTTACTTATCCAGCCACACATTCTTCATGCGGACCGAAGCCGTGGGGTGGAGCTTGAAGTCCATCACGTTCTTCAGCAGCGGCCAGGTCACGGTGCAGTGGGCGATGGGGATCACCGCCATCTCGTCGTAGAGCAACATGTTGGCCTTTTTGTAGATCTCGGCCCGCTTGGCCTGGTCGACGGTCTGTTTTCCCTGGAGCATCAGGTCGTGGTAGGCTTCGTTGTGCCACTGGGTGCGGACCGTGGGATCGGCCATGCCGTCGAAGAGCACGGCCAGGAAGTTGTCCGGGTCGCCGTTGTCCCCGGTCCAGCCGAGCTGGAAGAGGTCCATGTCGGGCGGCTGCTCGCGCTGGCGTTTCAGGTAGGTGCCCCACTCGTAGCTGACCACGCGCGCCCTGATCCCGATCTTGGCCAGGTCCGCCACCATGGCGACGCCGACCTTGAGCCCCTCGGGGTTGTAGGGCCGGGCGACCGGCATGGACCACAGGGTGATCTCGTCCAGGCCCTTGCCTTCGGGGAAGCCGGCCTCGGCCAGCAGGGCCTTGGCCTTGTCGACGCTGTACTCGATCATCGGGACCTGGTCGTTGAAGCCCCACATGAAGGGCGGGATGTTGTTACGGCGAGCTGGCCCTGCCCCTGGTAGATGTTGTCCACGATGGCCTTGCGGTTGATGGCGGTGGCCATGGCCCGGCGCAGCTTCACGTTGCTCTTCCAGGGCTCCTTGGTGTGGTTGAAGCTGAGGTAGCCGACGTTCATGCCCGGCTGGCTGACGAGCTTCATCTTGGGGTCGCTCTTGGCGAGCGCGATGTCGGCCGGGTTGGGGAACTGGCAGATGTGGATGTTGCCGGTTTTGAGCTCGAGAAAGCGGACCGAGTTCTCGGGAATCGAGCGGAAGACCACCTTGTCGAGATAGGGCCCGCCCTTCTTGTTCCAGTAGTCCTTGAACTTCTCGAGGACGATCTGGTCGTCCTTGACCCATTTGACGAACTTGAAGGGTCCGGTGCCGACGGGGTTGCGCACGAACTCCTTGGGGTTCTTCAAGAACGCCGTGGGGCTGATGATGTCGGCGAAATCCATGCCCAGGTTGACGATGAAGGGCGCCTCCACGCGTTTCAGGTTGAAGACCACCGTGAACTCGTCCGTGGCTTCGATCGAGTCCACGGTCTTGTCCATTTCCATCTACAGCCAGTACTCCGGCGGGCGATCCTGGGCCGGGAGCTCCCAGCCCTTGCCGAAGAACTTCAGCTTGCGTTCCTTCATCATGCGGCCGAGGGAGAAGACCACGGCGTCGGCGTTGAAAGCGGTGCCGTCGTGGAACTTGACGCCCTTGCGCAGCTTGAAGGTGTAGGTCTTGCCGTCCGGCGCGATGGTCCAGGACTCGGCCAGGAGCGGTTCGATGTCCGTGGTCTCGTCCTTGTACTCGACCAGCGCCTCGAGGACGTTGTCGCAGATCATGAACGAGTTGCCGTCGGTCTCGTAGGCCGGGTCGAGGCCGACGCTGTCGCCGCCGCGGCCGAAGACCAGGGTGCCGCCCGGTTTGGGCGCGGCCAGGGCCGCCCCGGCGCACACCAGCGCCAAAACGGTCACTAATGGAAGGACCTTTTTCAGCATACCTCCTCCTTTTCGTTGGGGTTGGGTGGGAAAGGGTTCCGGCACCGCCTGGAAGCTGCGGCACATCCAATCACCGCGCGGAAGACGAGCAGCCACTGCGATCAGCCGCGGCAAGGTGTGCATGAAAAGCAAGGAACAGGACCGGGATCCGCCCCCGCAGCTTTTATCCCGGGGAGCAAAACCGCCTCATAGTTACTTCAGTCGGGCTGGTTTGTCAATTCGGTTCAGGCGTTCGGCTGGAGGAAGTTGCTCAGGGAGAGGTAGAGCCGGGCGAGGCTGTCGAGGTTGATGTGCTCGTCGGGCGCGTGGGCGCTGTTGTCGCCGTCCGCGCCCCAGACGATGCCGGGGATCCCGAACTGGGAGAGAAAGCGCGCGTCGCTCGCCCCGTGCTCGCAGCCAAGCTCAGGGTTGCCGGCCGCGGCGATCAGCCGGCCGAGGTAAGGCGACTCTCCGCCCGCGAACAGGGGTTCGCGCTCGACCACTTCCAGCTCGCCGCGGATCTCGCGGCGGATGGCATCGACCACGGCCGCCATGTCGTCGTTTTCGGTGTAGCGCACGTCGAACATGGCCTCGGCGTAATCCGGCACCTGGTTGACGGCTTTGCCGGCCTGGATGCGGCTGAAGTTCAGCGTGCGGTGCCAGTGGTCCGGGGCGGTGAGGTCGAAGTGGGTCCGCAGCGTGAGATAGTCGTCGATCAGCTTCTCGATGGCGTTCTCGCCCAGCCAGGGACGCGCGCCGTGGGCGGTCCGGCCCCGGGCGAGGAGCTTCAGGCGCATGACGCCCTTTTCCTTGACGACGATCTTGCCGGGGTGGCCGCCGTCGAGCGCGATGGCGAATTCCGTCTTGATCTGGGAAAGGGCCGCCTCGGCGCCGTGGTGCCCGCCGATCTCCTCGTCGCCGGAGATCAGGAGGCCGCAGGCAAGCTCGGCCTGGGTTTTGCCGGCGGCCTTCAGCCGCTCGAGGTGCTCCTTGACCAGCACGAGGGAGAGGGCCGCGGCGTACTTATCGTCGATGCTGCCGCGGCCGAAGAGTTTGCCGCCCTCCACGCGGGGCTCGAAGAGCTCCTCGGGGGCGTCCACCACGTCGATGTGGGACATGAGCAGGACCGGCACGCTGCCGTCCGGCCGCACCACCACCACGGTCGGCACCCCGCTGTGGTCGATGCGCCGGTAGCCGATGCCGTGGCGGGTGAGCCAGGACTCGATGAACCCCGTGCAGCGGCTGATTTCCTCCGGCCGGGAGTGCATGCTCCGGAACCGGATCAGGTCTTGCGTGAGCGCGACGATCTCCTGCATGGTCGTGTCCTTCGGTGTGACTTTTATCGGCGGTCGGTCAGGCGCGCCGTTACCGCTTTTTCAGTTTTTATGCAAGCCATTCGGATAAATCAAACCGGTTTCAGAACCCTGGATCACGCTCGCGGGCAAGGCGCCGGCCGATTCGAAAGCGCAGCAACCTTTATCGGTTGTGAGCATTTCGAGAGGCCGGCAACGCCGCCCCCGGGCGTCAGACAGGGTTCCGAAACCGGTTTTAGATGGATTCGCGGATATATCGTTCGACCATCTGCTCCTGCTCCTCGGCGCTGATCTCCGCGGGGATCCGCTCGAGCGCGACCGTAAAGGCCTTGTCGAGCAACTCGTTCTTCAGGGCCGCCTGGGCCTCGGTGATCTGATACGCGATCTGCTGGCGCGTGCGCTCGAGCATCAGGCTGCTGTCGTGGCGCGCGGACTCGATCAGTTCCTGGCGCCGGCGCTCGCCTTCCCCGACGATCCGCTCCCGTACCTGCTGGAAGTGCTTGCGGCTGTCTTCGAGCGCGCTCAGGGTCTCCCGGACGGTCTGGTCGGTGCGGCGTTTTTCTTCCTCGACCACCTGGATCTCCTCGGCGGCCTTCGCGCCCTGCCCGCGCAGGAAGTCGATCAGCGGCCGGCGGGCGTACTTGACGATGACAAAGGCCAGGATCCCGAAGTTGACCCACATCATGATCAGGTCGTAGGTCGGGCGCCAGGAGGCTCCGCCCTCCGCCGCCGCGGGCGCGGCGGCCAGCAGGACGGCCAGGCCGGCGAAGGCCGGCGCAAATCGTCTGTTGCGATTCTTCACGACCGGATCCTCCGTTCGAGGATTTTCTCCATGATGGCGGTGGCGAAGGATTCGATTTCCCGGGCGAGCTCGGCTTTGGCGGTTTCAATCCGCACGCCGGCCTCCGTCAGGGTCTTGTCCTTCATCGCTGCGATCTCCGCCCGGGCCTGCCGCAGGATGCCCTTGGCCTCCTGCTTGCCCGAACCCTCGAGCTGTTCGGACTCGGCGAAGGCTTCGGCCCTGAGGGCGGACTGCTCCTTGCGAACCCGGGCCGTCGCCCGGGAGAGCTCCTCGCTGCTTGCACTGATCTCTTTCTTGAGCTTCTGCAGGTGTTCCCGGCGCGCGGTGATGGTCTCGAGCAGCGGCCGGATCATGATGCGCGTGATCAGGAACAGGAAGATCAGAAACGAGACCAGCTGGGCCAGCGCGGTGGCGTTGATGCTCACCAGCTCCGTGTTGGTGATGATCTCCATCAGCGGCTCCCCGATCAGACGACGAACAGCAGCAGCAAGGCGATGACCAGCGAGTAGATGCCGGTGGACTCGGCCACGGCCTGGCCGACCAGCATGGTCCGCGTGATCAGGCCGGCCTCGCGCGGGTTGTGCCCGATCGCTTCGCAGGCCTTGGCGGCCGTGATGACCTTCGCCGACGCCGGGGCCGATGGCGCCGAACCCCATGGCGATGCCCGCACCCAGAAAAGCGGCTGCCTTGACCAGATCCGCACCTTCGATAGCCATTGTGACCTCCTAGTAAAAACAGTGTTAAGTGTTAAGTTTTAAGTGTTAAGCAATCGGTTCAGACCACGAAGATCAGGATCAGGGCGATGACCAGCGAGTAGATGCCGGTGGATTCGGCCACGGCCTGCCCCACGAGCATCGTGCGCACCAGATCGCCGGTGGCCTCCGGGTTGCGCGCCATGCCGCCCACCGCGCTCTGGGCGGCGGCCCCCTCGCCGATGCCGGGCCCGATGGCGCCGAACCCCATGCAGATGCCTGCTGCGAGCAGGGCCGCGGCCGGGGCGAGCAGGTCGGTGGCCGGGGAGACCTTGAACATCAGGACGAAGCTGACCAGCAGGCCGTAGATGGCCGTGGTCTGGGTGACCGCCTGCCCCAGAAGCATGCTGTTCGTCACCGCGCTGGTGCTCTTCGGGTTGCGCGCCGCGCCGGTGCAGCTCGCCTCGGCCACCAGCCCGCCGCCGATGCCGGGCCCGATCGCCGAAAGACCGGTGGCGAGCCCCGCACCCAGCAGGGCCGCCCAGGTCGGGTTGACCGGCCGGGCGTCGAAATTCGTGTAGAGCAGCAGAAAGGAGGTGACCAGGGCGAAGGTCGACGGGGTCTGGCACACGGCCGAGCCGATCAGCATGTTGGTGGTCAGGCGGCTCGCCATGGCGGGCTGCCGGGCTATGCCCCGGCAGGCGGCTCCAGCCCGGAAGGCCCGCGCCGATCCCGGGTCCGAGCGCGCCGAAGCCCATGCTGAGCGCCGCGCCGAGCATCATGCAGATCGAGACGACGGAGACCGCCTTGACCGGCGCGAACAGCAGGATCAGCGCCACCACGAGCGTGAAGATCGAGGAGGACTCGGAGATGGCCTGGCCGACGAGCATGGTCTTGAAGATCTCGCCGGAGGCCTTGGGCTGCCGGGCCATGGCGGCGGTGGCCTCAGAAGCGATGTAGCCTTCGCCGATGGCCGCCCCGATCGCCCCGAGGCCGATGCAGAGGCCGCTGCCGACGTAGGCCGCCATCTTGGTTGCCGTTTGGATGTCGATTTCCATAGTCGCTCTTCTATTGGACCTGCACTGAGATGTAGACCAGGGTCAGCATGGTGAACACGAAGGCCTGGACCGTGCCCACGAAGAGCCCGAAGAAGGCGTTCAGGAACGGGGGCAGGAGCAGGTTGAAGGAGAGGTAGGAGACCACCAGGATGATGATCGAGCCCCCCATGATGTTCCCGAACAGACGAAAGGCGATGGACACCACCTTGGCGATCTCGCCGATCAGGTTGAGCGGCAGCATGAAGAACATCGGGTCGACGTAGGCCCGCGCGTACGCCTTGAACCCCTTGGCGCGGATCCCGGCGTAGTGGGCGATGCAAAAGCCCATTACCCCCAGGCTGAGCGGCGTGTTCAGGTCCTTGGTGGGCTCGTGGAGGTGGGGCAGGATGCCGAGCCAGTTGGACAAGACCAGGAACATGAACAGGGCGCAGACGAGCGGCCCGTAGGTGCGGGTCAGTTTTTTCCCGAGGGCGTCCTCGGACAGCCCATAGAAGATGGTGACCAGCAGCTCCCCCAGCACCTGGAACGGGCCGGGGACGGCCGCCCGCCGCCGGGTTGCCAGCACACCGAAGGTCAGGAGCACGGCGATGACGATCCAGGTCATCAGGATCGTCTCCAGGTTGAACACCAGGTTGAATTCCCCGATGCGGATGATCAGCTGCGTGACTTTGCCGAGGTTTTCCATGGGTCCCTTCCGGAAACCGCCGCTACGGACGCTGCCGCAGCGACGCCGACACGGCCGAAAACACGTGCTCCGTCAGGATCGCCGCTTGCACGAGAAACAGGCCGCAGGCGGCGGTGACGGGGTTGAAGAGTTGGAACCTGAGCGCCAGGATGAGCGGCAGCGCCAGCAGCGCGTAGCGCAGAATAATCCAGCCGAGCGAGACCGCGGTTGCCGCCCGACGCGACCGGCCGATTTTGGAAACGAGGGATTCGCCGATGAGGATGAAGTTGACGACGCCGGCGAGCGCCCCGGCCACCAGCCCCTTTCCAAGGTCGGGCCGGCCGGCCGCGATGAAGGCCACGGCCGCAAGGACGGCGGCGGCCATGGCGCGCGAGCAGTACTTTTTCTGGGTGTCACGGACAAGTTGCATTGCCGGCTATTCCGAATCGGGGCCAGGATCGTCTTTTTTGTTGTCGATCAACTCCATGATCTGCCGGTAGACGACCACGCCGCCCCCGGCAACCCCCAGCAAAATGAAAATGGTGACGAACAGCCCTCTGATCCCGAACCACTTGTCCAGCTGAAACCCGATGTAGAAGCAAAGCAATATGGAGCCCGCCATGGTGAGGCCGATTTGCAGGTAGATCGCCAGGCCGTCCATCCACGGGCGCGATTTTCTCGGATCCGAGCCCATCGTTCGTCGATGCCCCCCGGCGTTCAACCCACGGGCCAGGGAGAATCCCTTTTAAGTAGCTGCCCTATCTATCGAATCCATGCGGTTCTGTCAACATGCAACATTGCAATTGACCGCGGGCGGGGTAGTCTCCTATAAGCACCTCATACACCGACAACCGATGCAGGAGGGCGCATGACGGTCATCACCATTTCACGACAGTTCGGAGCAGGCGGCATTTCCCTCGGCAGGATGCTGGCCGAGCGGCTCGGCTATTCCTTTGCGGACGAGGAGATCATCCAGATGGTGGCCAAACAGGCCAGGGTTTCGCCCGAGTTCGTGGAGTCCATCGAAAAGGAAGCCGGCGGCAAGCTCCAGCGGCTCGTTTCCTCCCTGGTGCCCCGGCGCATCGTCGACACGGTGCTGAGCGACGAGCGGGGCTACATCGACGAGGAAATCTACGTCGATCTGCTCGGCACGATCATCACCCGGCTCGCCGAGGAGGGCAATGCCGTGCTCATCGGCCGCGGCGGCCAGTACTTTCTCAAAAACCGGGAGGGGGTCCTGCACGTCCTGCTCGTCGCGGACAAGCAGTACCGGGTGAGCTTCGTCGAGAAGAAATACGGGCTCTCCCCCCGTCAGGCCGAGCAGTTCGTCGGCACCCAGGACAAGCGCCGCCTCAACCTCTACCGCAAGTTCCACAAAATGGACTTCGACCAACCGGCCCACTACCACATGGTCCTGAACACGAGCATCCTGCCGCTGGAGCGGGCGGCGGATGCGGTCTGCACCCTCGTCGGGGCTTGAGGCATGCCGGGCGCGGGCTTGCGGTTGAACCGCAAAAGCGAGCGCATTCCCCGCCGCTTGCGGCGGGGTTGAGCGAACGAATCAAAAAACGACCCTATTCCTTCCGGTCGAAGATTCCCCGCAGCTTGCTGCGGGGAGCTTCAAAAGCAGGCTCGAAGCCGGGAGCTCAAAGCTCGACGGGATAGAAAAAAACGGTTCGATGGCCGTCATGACCTCCGGCCGGCCTCCCCGCCCCATGCGAGTGGGGCCGGGGGCGAGTTCATGTGTCCTGGGGTCGCGGATTGGCGCAACACCTTTTTTCAAGAATCCACCAGCCGACAAGAGAGATCCAAAGCTTTCTCCATGGAGAGGCGGCTCATGTTGAGGACGATGTGGTAGAGTGACGGGTTGTCGTAGTCCGTCTTCCCGAGCCGACGGTAAAGGGCCAGCCGGCGTTTGTCCTGGTTCGCGACGATGCGCTCGGCGCGGTCGCGCGACAGGTTTTCCCGTTCCGCAACACGTTTGACCCGGTTGTCGAACTCGTCGATCAGAAGGATGTGCAAGGCGTCCGGGTGGTTTTTGAGGATGTACTGGCTGCCCCGGCCCATGATGACGGCGTTGCCTTCGTCGGCGATCTGGGCCACGGTCAGGACCAGGTAATCCAGGTAGAGCTTCTCGTCCATGTACCCGTAGTCGTCCTTCAAAAACTTGTCCACGATCCCCTTCGAGGAAATGATGCGGGTCATGAAGCGCGAGAGCCGCGTGCCGGCCTCCTGCTCGACCGTCAGCACGAAATCGGTGGAGACCTTGGCCTTTTCGGCGATCTGCTGAATGATCTCCCGGCCGGCGAAGGTGTATCCGTATTTGCCGGTCAGCATTTTTCCGAGCGCGTTGGCGCCGGCGCCGAATTGCCTGGATATGGTGATGACTGCCATTCAGTCCTGCCTTTCTATCGGATTGGGTCGACCTTTTCGGGTGCGTCTTGCGGCCGCGAGCAGGGGTGCTGCGCGCTAGGTTCCCTGCGCGACCGCGGGGGGGATCAGCAGCGTCGGGAAGGCCGAATTTTCGGCGATGTCGCGCGGCGTGCTCCCGATAAAGCGTTCCTTCCAGGCACCTTTCGCCGATGAGCCCATGACGATCAGCGAGGCCTGGCATTCCCGGGCGGCCTTTTCGATCTCCACATCGACCTTGCCCACATAGACGTGCGAACGCGCGGGGATCCCCGCGGTCTCGAACTGGGCGCAGATCTCGTCCAGTTTTTCCTTGGCATGCTTTCTGGTTTTCTGGGCCTCCATCACCGAGGACCCTTCGATGTCCCCCTCGTCCACCACGTGGACGACCCGGACCTCCTGAACCACGCCTTTCAGGTTCTTGAGGTACTCGGCGGCCCGCAGACAGGCCGGGGACCAGTCGGTGGCGAGCATCGGCCGGTCGAACGGCTGCTCGATGGTCCGCGGGCTGTCGGGTACCGGTTTGAAGACCATGACCGGAAGCGACAATCGGCGGATGAGCTCGACCACCGTCGACCCGGAATAGAACTGCTCGAGGGCCGTCTTGTGGGAGCGGCCGATCACCACCAGGTCCGCCTCCTCTTTCTGGGCGGCCTTGACCACCTCGGCCGTCAGACTGCCGAGCTGGATGTAGACGCCGACCTCCATGCCTTGCTCGAACAGACGCTCCGCCCAGTCGATGAAACGGATGTTCGCGGCTTCCTTGAGGCGGATCTGCTCCTCTTTTTTGAACCCGACCCCCCGTTGCATGGCCACCTTTTCTCTTTCGATCACGGAGAGAAAGACGACGTGCTCGAGGGAGGCCTTTCTGAGGGTGAGCATCGACTGCAGCGAGTCGAACCCCAGCTCTTCGAATTTGGTGACAAACAACAGCTTCTTGATTTTCATGGGTCGTTCACCTCAGCGAGCGTTCGTTCAGTCCGGATGGTCACCCGATGGCCTTTTGGATGGTTGCGGCCAGCACATCGGCCTCCACCGGCTTTTCGAGGTAAAACTCAGGCTCCGGCACTTCGCTTTCGCCGAACTCGGTCAGCGCCTGCTGCGAGCGCAGAAACGTCTTTTTGGCAATTCCGGACATGATGATGACCTTCACGCCTTTGAGCGCGGTATTGGTCTTCAGCTCGCGGTAGAGCCGGATTCCGCTTTGTCGGGGCATGAGGACGTCGAGAATCACCAGGTCCGGTTTTTCGGTCTTGATCGCCTGCAGGCCCTCCTCGCCGTTGGCGGCTTCGATCGGCGCGTAGCCGTGCTCTTCGAGCACCGTGGTATTGAACAGTCTGACGTCCGGGTCGTCATCCACGACCAGTACCTTTTTTGCCATTGTGAACACCTCCTCGCCAATAGGTTGAATGCCCATGGTAACCCGTCAATCTTAAAAAGTCACGCGCTTCAGTTCCCCGAGCGATAAGGCAGGCGCATGATGAAGGTGGTCCCCTCCCCCGGCTGGGAGTGCACCTCGATTTTCCCGCCATGCTCTTCGATCAGCTTGAGGGTGACCAGAAGCCCCAGGCCGGTCCCCCGATGCCCCTTGGTGCTGAAAAACGAGGCAAAGATCTTGTTCTTGACCTCCTCGCTCATCCCGGTCCCGTTGTCGACGACCTCGAACCGGACAGGTTTCCCGGCTCGAGCGCGGTGCGCACCCGCACCTGCCACTGTTTGTCGGTGCTTTCGTCGAACAGGCACGCATCGATGGCATTGGACACCAGGTTGAGCAGGGTGGTGTGGACGGTGTGGGGGTCCATCCGCACCGGCCCGATGGCCGGGTCGAGATCCAGGGACAGTCTCGGTCTGATCCTGGGCGGCCCGCTCGCGCAGCAGCTCGCAGACCTCGGTCGGCGATTTCGTTGGGCGAGCAGGTTTGAAATTCGGGCTCCCGTTCCTTGGAGTAGGAAAGCAGGTCCATCACCAGGTTGGCGGTGCGGTCGATGTTGCGTTTGACCATGTCCCAGCCCTTGCCGATTTTTTCCGAGTCTTTTTTGCCGATCCCCACATCGACCAGGTAGCTGCCGCCCTTGAACCCGTGCAGGATGTTCTTGATGCCGTGCGCCAGCCCGGCGATGGTCTGGCCGATGGCCGCCAGCCGCTCGGAGTGAACCAGCTCGCGCTGCAGATGCTTGATCTCCCTCAGGTCCTGAAAGAAGGCCACGGTGCCGAGCTTCTGGAGGCCCTCCATGAGGATGCTGCCTGAAAACGTCACCGGTATGCGTTCGCCGGCTTGCGACAGGATCTGGATTTCCCGCCGTGGGAACTCCTTGAAGGAGCGTTCCATGCTCATGGCGCGTTGAAATGCGTGGGCCAGGTTCTCGGGCAGGAGGTCCGAAAGGGAGCGGGTGTTGATCACCTCCTCCTGGAGGTAGCCGAAAATCCGCTCGGCCCCGGGGTTGAAGATGACGATTCTCAGGTGGTCGTCGGTGGCGACGATGCCGTCGATCGAGCTTCGGATCAGCTTGCCCTGGAAATTGGTGCGCCGCCTGAGCTCCCGGGTGGCCTCCTCGATCCGGTCCTCCAGACCGTGCGTGTACTCCTTCAGACGGCGGTTGAGGTCGATTTTTTCCTCGGCCCGCTTGAGCGCAATGGACAAGGCCTCGTCTCTGACCGGCTTGTTGATGAAATCCGAGGCGCCGTATTGAAGGGCCTCGATGGCGTTGTCGATGTCGCCGTGGCCGGTGATGATGATCACCTCGGTGTCGGGCGCCTGCGTCTTGATGTGCTTCAACACCTCGATGCCGTCCATGCCCGGCATCTTGATGTCGGTGATCACGATTTCGGTGCGGTCGGTCTCGAACACGGCCAGGCCGTCGGCGCCGCTCGACGCGCTGGCCACCGCATAGCCGTCGGCCTTCAGGGAGCGCGTCAGCACCCGCAGGATGTCGGGCTCGTCGTCGATGAGCAGGATTTTCATCATGGCGTGAAGCCCGCCTCTGTGCGCATCGCCGGAAACGAAAGCCTGAAGGTCGTCCCCTGCCCCGGGGCGGTCTCGACCTCGATGTGGCCCTCGTAGTCCTTGACGATCCCGTAGCTGATGCTGGTCCCCAACCCGGTGCCCTTGCCGGTCTTCTTGGTGGTGAAAAAAGGCTCGAACAGCTTGTTCTTGACATGCTCCGGCATGCCGATGCCCGTGTCGCTCACCTCGACCACCACACGCTCGCCGTTACGATAGGAGCGGATGGCCAGGCGCTTCGTCTTGTCGCCCGCCTCGGAGAGGCGGGCTTTTTCATCCATGGCATCGATGGCGTTGCTGACCAGGTTGACGAAGACCTGCTCCAGCCGGTTGTGATCGGCCATGATGGGCGGCAGTTCGGCCGCGAGGTCCAGTGCCGCGTCGATCTGGTGGACCTTCAGCTGGTGTCCCAGGACCTTGAACACGTCACGGATGGGGTCGTTGATGTTCACACGGCCGCGAACGACTTCCGACTGCCGGGAAAAATCACGCACATGCTTGATCACGAACGACGCCCGCTCCACGTTGGCGATGATGTCTTCGGCCACGCCCTTCAGCTCGGACGCCTCCAGTGTCAGCCCCTTGTTCAGCATCTTCAGGATGTAGTCCGCCGACACCTGGATCACGTTGAGCGGTTGGTTGATTTCATGGGCCATGCCGGCCGCCATCACTCCGAGGGTGGTCATCTTCCCGGCCTGGATCAACTGGGTTTCCTTTTCGACGGCTTCGGTGATGTCGGTGGTGGTGGCGATCAGGACGTCCTGCCCGCCGTATTCGGCGCGGCTGACGTTGATGTTGACGAAGAAGGGTTTGCGGTCCTTTGTGAAATGCCGTTTCTTCGAAAACAGGATGGATTGGCCTTGACCGAGGCGCTCGAGGCCGCTCTGGACCTCCTCGTCGCCTTCTTCCCCCAGCAGGGAAAAGGGCAGGCCCACCAGATCGCTCTGGCCGATCCCGTAGCACTTCTGGGCGGTCTGGTTGGTGTCCAGGATCTGAAAGGTCTCGGGGTTGATGATGAAGATCGGGTTGGGGTCGTTGTTGAACAGGGAGCGGTATTTTTCTTCGGACTTGATGAACTGCTCCTGGAGCAGGGCGTTTTCGATGGCGATGGCCACCCGGTTGCCGATCAGCTCCAGGACGTTGCGCAGGTTCTGGCCGAACTGCCGGCGCTCTCGGCTGCCGATACGGATCACCCCGAAGGTCTCGTTTTCCTTGGAGCTGATGGGGATGTAGGCGATGGAGCGCAGCTGCTCCTTTTCGATCAGCCGGATCTCGTCCTGGTAGCCTTCGGACAGTTCGTCGAAGGTGGCCAACCGGCGGGTGCGGCCGACGTGCTGGACCACGCTGTTTTCGGCGGCGACGGGCATGATGCGGCAGGCGGTGGCGGAGACGCCGAAGCTGAACTTCAAATGGTAGTGACCGTCGTCTTCGAGCAGGTAGATGCAGATCCCGTCGGCCGGGAAGAGCTGCTGGAGCTCCCCGAAGGCGGAGCGGATGCGCTCCTTCAAGTCCGTCGGTGCGTTCAGCGCCGCGTAGATGGCGCACATGGCGCTCAGCTCGGCGGTGTAGCGCTCGCGCTCCTCCTCGGCGCTGCGGTCGTCGGTCTTGTCCCAGAGGGTTTCGATGGCCCCGACGATGCGACCGTCGGGGCTCTTGATGGGGGCTGCCGTGAACCAGCACCACTTGCCGCCGTCCCCCAGCCGCGGGAAAAAACCCTCGGCCTCGTAGGCGCCTTCGATCAGGGCCGATTTGCGCCACTTGTCGCCGTAGAGGCGCTCGATCTCCTCCTCGTCGATCTGGTCGAGGATGACGTCCGCCATGGTCGGCCGCGCGCTCTCGTAGAAGGGCGTCCACTGCCGGTCCGTGCCGATCATCTGGGCGGCGGGCACCCCGGTCAGGTTCTCGAGCGCCCGGTTCCAGTGGGTGATGATGTGGTCCTGGTTGATCACGAAGGTCGGTATGGTGCTGCCCTGGATGATCTGGTGCAGGGCCTGTTCCTTGTCGACGAGCTCCTTCTCGATGTCGCGGGAGCGCTTGTTGCGGCGCTCGATGATGGCGGTCATGCGGTCCATCAGGCGGCGCACGAAGGTGATCACGGCCACGGGGTTGCGCTTGATCTCGGCCAGTTCCCGGTAGGCTTCGATCCGCACCTTTTCGACCTGGAGGTAGTCGCGGATGGCGCGCGCCTCGAAGTGGTCGATCAGCCTCAGGCCGGTCGGCTTGCCGGCGCGCAGGGTTTCGATGATGGCATGGCTGTTGGTCAGCTCGAGGAGGGTCTCGAGGTCCGGCAGTTTGAAGAGCTGCGTGTAGTCCGCAAAGGTCGGGATCCCGAGCGTCCGGGCATGCCCGATCCCGACGGCGTCCTGGTTGATGTCGGCCACCCCCAGGATGTCCGGCCGCTGGTCGGCGAAGGCCGCATCGGTCAGGAACTCCAGAAACGCCTTGCATGTCCGGCCGCCGCCGACGATGGCGATGGTCGTGCCCAGGAATTTGCGGATCACTGCTTCCTCGTATCCGTTTGGGTCGGTCCGCGCCCGCGCTTCAGAAAAAGATGACGGTGACCAGCGCGAAGCAGGGGATCAGGAACACCAGCGAATATTTCAGGATGTAGCCGAAGAAGCTCGGCATCTGGGTGCCGGCCTCCTCGGCGATCGAGCGGACCATGAAGTTCGGCGCATTGCCGATGTAGCTGCAGGCGCCGAAGAAGACGGCGCCGGCCGAAATGGCCTTCAGGTAGATCGCCTTTTCGGTCATGAGCAGCGGGACGCCTCGGCTTCTGTCATCCCCGGGAAGAAACTGCCCAGGGCGGTGTTGAAAAAAGTCAGGTACGTCGGGGCGTTGTCCAGAAAGGCCGACAGGGCGCCGGTGACCCAGAAATAGTGGACCGGCCGGTTGACGGCGTTGATCAGAAAGGCCAGCGCCCCGTCGGCACCGGCCTTGAGGATCAGCAGGCAGGGGATCATGGTGATGAAGATGCCGATGAACAGGTAGGCCACCTCGATGATGGGAAACCAGGTGAAATTGTTGTCCTCGCGCACGACGACCGGGTGGTAATCAGCGAGACGGATGCCCATGCGGATCAGCAGGCCGTCGCGCGCCCAGTCCTGCACGGCGCGGTGGACCCCGAGCGTGTTGATTTCGCCCCAGTCCACCATGCCGCTCATGAGCACCGCGCCCACGATGCCCGCCAGCAAGAGGAAATTGTGGATGCCCTCGAGTTTCAGCGGCTCCTTGTTCGCCGTTCGGCGCCTGTTCCGCGGCCTTTCCTTGCGGTAGAGATAGGTGTCGAGGATGAAATAGACCACCAGCAGGATCAGGCAGACCACGACCATGTGCGGCAGAAGCTTGAAGGTCCAGAAAAAGGAGACCCCGTGCAGAAAGCCCAGAAACAGCGGCGGGTCGCCCAGCGGGGTCAGTGAGCCGCCGATGTTGGCCACCAGGAAGATGAAAAAGACCACCATGAAGGTGCGGTTCTTGCGGTAGTCATTGGCCCGCAGAAAGGGGCGGATCAGCAGCATGGCCGCCCCGGTGGTGCCCATCCAGGAGGCCAGGGCCGTGCCGATGACCAGGATCAGCGTGTTGACGAGCGGGGTGCCCCGCAGGGTCCCGCGCAGCAGGATGCCGCCCGAGACGGTGTACAGCGACCACAGCAGGATGATGAACGGGACGTAGTCGGCCAGGATGATGTGCAGGATCTCGTAGAGGGCGATCCCCTTGAAGGCGATCAGGAAGGGGATGCCCAGCACCGCCGCCCAGAAGGCCGAGATCTTGCCGAAATGGTGGTGCCAGAAATTCGGGGCCAGCAGCGGCAGCAGGGCGATCGACAGCAGCATTCCGGCAAAGGGGATGCAGCTCCACAGGGGCAGTATCGCACCGAGATGGGCGCCCCCACCGGCCGCTGCTGCCGGCGTCGAAAGCCCCAACTCGGCGGCCACCACCATCAACCCCACAGTCCACACGGTTTTCATAAGCATTCCCCCGCGTTCGTTGGCGCCGTCGGCAACATCGCCCGGTTAATCGACCGGGTGGTGTGCGGCTGTGTCGCGTTCGTGGAACCGGCCTTCGACGGGCGTGGTTCCTGAAGCTTGGCATGGTGCAGGCGGTCAGGGCGTCCTGGATCGTCATCTGTCGGCGGACGCAGGATCAGTTCCTTAACAAACTCTTGAATATTTTTAAAGTTTTTTTTAACAGAAGGCAGGCGGCGAAAGGCGCCGCCCTATGAAAAAAGCGGCGCACTCCTGCGGAGCGCGCCGCTTTTTTTCTTGATGTTCCCCGCCGCTAAGCCGCAGGAAATCTTCAAGCGTCAGAACCCCGTCTTTTTCCATTCCCAGAGGGCTTTTCAGCCGGCCCTCGGGCTGCGGGTGGCTTGAGCCCTTTTTCTGCTATCGGTGCCGCTTGGTGAACGGGAACAGGTTCGTGTAGCCCAGGATGTCGGTGATCAGCAGCACGATGAACACGATCAGAAGGGCGCCGACGATGACCGCCACCGGGCTGCCGCCGGCGGGAAGCTTCTCGACGGCCTCGGCCAGGCGCACGGCTTCGGCATCCGAGAGGGCCCCGGCGCGGGTCCGGGCTTCGACGGGGTCGATCCCGCGCGCGACGAGGGCGGCCTGGATGTCCTCGCGCGCCATCAGGGCGCTCACCGTCTCACGGGCGTTGGCCACCCGGGCGGCATCGAAGACGCTTTCGGTGCCCACCAAGGCAGCCATGGCGACCTGGTGCGGGCCGCAGAGCAGGAAAAAATAAACGGCCAGAACAATGCTCAGGGGTTTTGCGATGCGGTGGATCAGCTTCATGATTGCCATCCTTCCTTTCTGGGTTGCCTCGCCCGGTTTCCGGCAGGGTTTGTAACGCTGAGCCGTCATCTTAGACCGTTGGTGCATGAGAGTCAACAGCCGGCCGCGCGGCGACCGGCCCGGGTTCGACCGTGGTCGGCTTGCCTCCGTTGGGGGTATCTGCTAGAAGTGATTTTGCCGCCCGAATCACGCCGGCAAAAGAGGCGGCGTGGTTCAGGCCGATTCAAGAACGTGCCATGAGATCGGTTCTTACCACTCGTCTTCACCTGGAGGTGCTCATGCCGTCGTACGCCCCAAGGGGCAAGGAATCCCGATTTTTTGGGCGTGGGGTCCCTCTTTCCGGGGTCTGCCGTTTTCGAGGATGCCGACGGCGACGGCACCCCCGACCGCCTGAATTTGCGGATCGGGGTTGCAGCGGACCTTGCGGACGCACGCCTCTGGGCGGCGATCTTGAACCTGGTCGCGCGTCTGGCCGGTGAGACGGTGGCCCTGGACCTGCCGCTGGCCGTCCCGCTCGGCGCCGCACCGGACACCCAGCCCTGCCTCATCGTCCACGGCCCCTCGCCCGGTGCCGGCGCAGAGGCCGAGCTGCGCCGCCTCGGCGCAAAGCGGGTCGTGCTTTGCGGCACCTCCGCGCCGAGCATGGCAGCGGTGCTGGATGCGCTCGCCCTCGCCCCGACGGCAACCCCGATCGATCCGCGGAATTGGTCCGCGGTGCGCGTCGCGGCCGCGGACCGGTTGTTCGCGACGGTGATCGACCGCGAGGGCGGGGACTGCGGCCGGCTGCGCTTGAGCCGGGCGGGAGGGGCGGCTCAGGCCCCCCCCGCGGTCGCCCGCGGACGTGGATTTGCTCAGCCTGGACGACGGGCTCTACCGCGTCCCCGGCGATGCGCCGCGCGCCAAGCATCTGCTGCTCGGCATCGTCCTCGACCGGGTGCATCTGGCGGCCCCCGTCGGGTTTGCCCTGGCGGAGCTGGTCGCCCTGGCGGTTCTGGGGGCCACCGCGTTCCGGCTGCCGCTGGCGTTTGCCGGGCGGGGGCAAGACCGCGGGGTTCTGCTGAGGGTGCGGGAACACACCGCCGGATCGAGCTTCATCCGCCGGGCGTCCCGCGCCACGCGAGGGTGCCGGGTGATCCGGGCCGAGGGGCCGGCGGCAGGGTTGGCGGCGTGTCTCCGCACCTGGGGCCGTGTCGGCTTCGGGTCGGACGGCCCCGGCGATGGGCCCCGTCGCCGGGTTCAGTCGGAGCTCGCCGCGGTCCGCGACATGCTGACGGGCGCGGACCGCCGCGGGGCCTGGACCGAAAGGCTGATGGCCGCGGCTGAAGGCCGGGCGGACCTGCCGCCGGCCGCCCCCGCCGAGATGGCCGGGTTGCGCCGCGCCTGCCGGGCGCTCGACCTGCCGCCCCCCGTCGCCTGGTCCGACCCGGGGCTGCGGTGTGCCGAGCGCTGGGCATCCGAGGTTCGGCGCATCGTCGACCTCGTGCATCGGGTGCCTGCCGGAACGGGACCGCTGGAGGGGCTGGTCCTGGTGAGCAAGCCCCAAAAAGCGCGGCGGCAGCTCAAGGCCGAGCTCGAGCGGGTCCTGCGCGCCAAGGGCTACCGGCCGCGGCTCACGGTCTTGAACGCCTACAAACCCGGTCTTTCCTGGCTGCTGGAAGTCGTGCGGCCGGGCTTGAAAAAATTGCCGGACCTCGCACGCCTGGAGCTTGCGTACCGGCCTTTTGACAATACGTGG
>CAVQUW010000023.1:0-74140 GCA_963716785.1 uncultured delta proteobacterium
ATGCGACTGCCTTGCATGAAGTATGCCGGTTGGTCGTCTACCATCATCTCTGAGGCGTCACAGCTTCCTCCAACAAGATCCTTGTCGCCCTTTTGCTCATAGATATGGATATTCGACGGATTGAAGTCCGCCTTCTGGATCAGATACATTGCAGCAGCAAATCGAACCCAAGCCAAGACCGTTGAGATAAACGTTGACAGACGAATCTTCTCTCTTTCCCGTTCGGTGTACCTATCTCCAGGAAACGTCTGGGTGGAAATCTCAAGACTGACACCGAAGAAGTCCGGTCAATCGTCCGCGACAATACCGAACTCGCGCAACAGTGCGCCGATCTGGGTTTTGTCGAGCTTGTTCATCAGCAGATTGCGCAGGAACGCAGGACCCGGGATGTCGATCTCCTTGCCGTCGCGCAGGCGGCCGGTCGCGGACAGGAGCATACGAATGTCGTAGGTGGAGTTGAATACCTCCGGCACGCCGCGCTCGACGTCGAGCAGTGTGTAGACTGCCTCCATCGGCGTTCGCACGGAGTACTCGGTGGTGAAGATGCAGTCGCGCTCCTTGGATTCCGCGAACTGCCCAATGAAGGCGAAGTTGACAGCGCCCTCGGGCACCACGTCCGGGCGATCACCGGCCTGGCGTGGCATGAAGAAGGCAGTCACGTACGGCATCATCACCGGCACGGTTATCGCACCCGTTGCGGCCAGTTCGGGGATGTCCTCGACCGGCACGCCCAGGTGGAAGAGCCATTCCTGGGTGATCTCTTCGCCGCTGCAGTCCTGCATCGGCTTCTTCACGTAATCGCCTGGTTTCTCAACGAACAGCGCGTAGACCCAAACCACGATCTGGCCCTTGGGCTGCTGCTTGAAGTGCGGCTGCCGGTTCACCGTCCAACTGAGCAGCCAGGATGAGTCCTTCGCGGTCACGATGCCGCCGGTCACCACCCTGCCGCTGAACGGATCACGCTTGGCGATCTTCTGGATATACTTCGGGATGCGCTGATCGAGCGTAGTGACGGTAGCCGACTCCCATTTGGTTTCGGGGATGTGCGAGCCGAACACGTCCGGGCGCCCGAACGCCGGATCCTTTGCGGCGATGCGCCGCCAAAGATCCCATGCCGGCGCAGGCCCTACATTGAGATTCGCCGGTGTGTGATGGTCACCGTTGTCGGAGTTCTCGGTGAGCGAGCCGATGGTCATGAATACCAGGTCGTCGGGGCCAAGATCGACGCCACCTTCGACGCCGTCCCTGCGCCAATGGACGCGGGTCGCCTGCTTGCGTTCAGGTGCGATGTTGAAATCGACATCGGTCACCTCGGTTCCGTAATGGAAAACCACTTTATGATCCAGCAGCCACTTGACGAGCGGCAGCACCAGCGACTCGTACTGGTTGTACCTGGTGAACTTCAGCGTGGAGAAGTCCGGCATACCGCGGATTTGGTGGATGAAACGGTGCAGGTAAAGCTTCATCTCCAGCGCCGAGTGCCACTCCTCGAAGGCAAACATCGTGCGCCAGTACAGCCAGAAATTGCTGCTCAGGAATTCCTTCCCGAATACCTCGTTGATGCGCTTGTTCTCCATCTCCTCGCGGGTGGCGAGGAAGAACTTGACGATCTCCTTCTGCGCCTGCTCGCTGAGCGTGAACAGGCCGTCGGTATGCGCGTCCTCGCCTCGATTCACAGTGGCACGCTGCAAAGAGGAGTTCGGATCGTCCTTGTCGAGCCAATAGAACTCGTCGAGCACGCTGGCGCCCTCGATCTCCAGCGACGGGATCGATCGGTAGAGGTCCCACAGGCATTCGAAGTGGTTTTCCATCTCGCGCCCGCCGCGAATCACGAAGCCTCTTTGCGGCTCCTTGATGCCGTCCAGCGCACCACCGGGCAACTGTTGCTGCTCCAAGATGGTGATTTGGTTGCCCGGCATCTGACCGTCGCGGATCAGAAAGGCCGCGCCCGCCAGTGCAGCCAGTCCCGAGCCGACAAACCATGCTGTCTTGCTCTCCACGCCCTTGGGTTTGCGCGGGCGGGAGAAGGCTTCGTAGTTGCCGCTGCTGTAGTACATAAAGCTCTCCTTTTATTTGCCTAACGGGGTTGGACATGACCCGACGGTCGGTTTTTGCCCGGTTATAATCTAAGGACATGCATTGGACTATCTTTTCACTCTAAAAAAAATCCGACTCTCTTTTCCCTCTCTTTTTCCTTTGAAAGTTTGAAATTGGTTGAGACATGTTTTCTCCTGACATTTGAGTTGTTGAGTAAAAGTAAACTTGAGGCCAACGATGCCTGCAGGGATGAGGGCCAAGCTTAACAGTCGAGCTATGGCCACCGGCGCATGAAATAAGGCAATACCCAATATTGCCCTTGCCAAGCGCGACGATACCAACCCAAACAGCTTTGGCCGTTCCGACAGTAAGCGATTTCAGTGCAAAACCGAGCAAAGCAAGACTGATTATCATCGCGCACCCTTTACCAACAGTTGGCACACAGATAGACCGCTTGGCGCAACCGGTTGATTCCCCCCATCGGCCGATGTTCAGCCAGGGCATTCCACGGTGAGAAGGTTATCGTCTCGCACTCCTCGGCCAATGCACGCCCCTCAAACGAATAGACGTCCTGCGGCAGAGGGTTGGCATTGCTCTCTACCTTCTTCAGCCGCGGGCATTACCAGCCGCACGGTTCCCGCGGCGAAGCCGGTCCCGACGCGGCCGACATAGACCAGCTTTCCGCCCCCTTCGGGTACCCAGTAGCCGCGGAGGCCAGGAGGTGGTGATCGGCGGATGGATCGGCGTCTCGGCAGAGAATACTCACCTCCAAAAAGGCAGAATCATTCCCATCAGAAGCAGGGCCATGAAAAACAGGCCGTAGGCTATCTCCCAATTGGTAAAGTATTTGGTAAGATTCATGGCTTCTCCTCGAACTGCGCGATGGCCTCTACTCCCAAGGCCCAGAGCAAGATCCATCCCAGCTTCCCTTTTTCTGTGTTACGCACAATTATCCTCCATCTTCTTTCAGACGCGGGACATTTCATATTATTTGGATTGCTCTTTCCGGCAATGGAACGGTTTAACGTAAAAACTCCAAAGCAATGTCGGAGAGCGCGTTGACCACGGGTCTTGCTAACCGGCCGGTACGCGAGCGACGAGAGCTTGCTCACAGTACAAACCCCTCACATACGACCTTGATGGCGGATCAAGTTCGGGAGGAATCCCGTCTTTTCGCGTTGCTCCGGACACCGGCGTTCGCCGGGGTGACGATATGAAAGACTTTTGACGAAGTCGTCAAAGTTTCTTTTAGTAGACGTGGGCTGTCCGCCGCCGACAGCCTGCTAAGCCCCGCCCGGAGAACCGGGCGGAGTGCTCCGGCAAGGGTCGTAAGTCTCAGATCCCTCTTCGACCCTGAATAAACTGGACCGCCACTACGATGAGGGCGACGACCAGGAGGATGTGAATAACGCCACCCATCGTGTAGCCGCTGACCAATCCCAGCGCCCACAAAACCAATAGAATGACACCTATGGTCCAAAGCATGTTCGGCTCCTTTCTATTTGTCGACGACCTTCTTGATCTCGCCGATCTTTTCTTGAATTTCGCCGGCCCTGCCTTCGTTTTTGCCTTCAGCTTTCAAGCCTGGGTCGTCGCTCAGGTCCCCGGCGATCTCCTTGACCTTGCCCTTCACTTGATGCCACTTGCCTTCCGCTTGGTCCCGAATGCCTGATTTCATGATGATCCTCCTCTTTGTGCCTTGTTGGGTTGACGGTGTACCGGACCATTTAATTCCGGTCGTGGAACAGCCGGCGCCGGCTGGGTTCGTGATTGCGTTTATCCGGCACCTCTAAAGAACAAGGCTGTTTTCCACCGTTTTCACATCTTGTCGCCTGCCGCTTGTTTCTTTTTCGAGGGCGTCGCCATCCGACAGAGCCTGCTATTTGGCCTTGCCGGCAGCCGGCTTGTAGAAGACGTGCTCGCCGACCTTGGCCGTCAGGGTATATTCATCGGACCAATATGGGGTAATTCTGCGATTGTGGAAATACAACGCCCCGTCGGTTGTATCTTCGAGCTGCCGGTTGAGGGCCCTGCGGGCGATTTCCTTGGCGTGCGAGTAAGGCCCATCCTCCCTTGCATCATCCGGATGTCCATCGCACCACCAGGAAAACTGGCACGCACCCTGTTCATGGCCTTGCATTACAACGCCGCAGATGGTGTTTGGGAAGCCCTTATGGCCGAGCCGGTTCATAACGACATTGGCGATGGCCCCCATCTCGGCAATATCCGTGCGATTCGCCTCCCAGTAGATGCTGCGGGCAAGACAGGTGATCGCGTCGTCCAAGGGCTCTTCGCCGGTCGGATCGACCGACTGCGCTTGCGGCTTCGTGATGATCTCGACCGGAGTGGGCTGCGTTTTGCTACCCTCGGCCGAAGCCTTCTCCTCCAGCACCGCGCTCTTGTCCTTGGCGTCGGCGGCCTGCTCCTTCTGATCGTGATCCGCCGCGTTCGCCAGGCCCACCAGGACGAATATCGTAAGACTAACTGCAGCCCATATCTGTCGCATCGTTCAACCGCATGTCCTTATGGTCTTTATGCATGCACGGCAGCAGTCCTATCTGCCCTCCAAAATGACGGCTAATAAGTCAGCTGGGGGAGACCCTCCCGGGGGTATGGGAGAGACCTTGCCTTATCCGCCTCAGATCCGCCCCAGCAGCAGGGCGATTATGATCAGATCGATGGTCATCTTGACAGAAAGAGAATTATCGCGGGACGCTGCAGAGCATCGCCTTTAGGATAGAAGATGCTGATGGATGACAGCAACACAAGGTTGGATAACTACTGGGGTAACATGGGGCTTAAACAGGTATCACTTTAGGGAGGACAAATAGGTTTGCAGACCGATTTTTTTGTTCTTGACGCCCAACTTCGCCCGGATGTTGTTCCGGTGGAAATCGATCGTGCTTTCCGCCAGATTCATTATCTCCGCGATTTGCTTGGTGGTTTTTCCCTGATTGATAAAATGGGCAACCTCCAGCTCGGTCGGCGAAAGCCGCAACATTTTGGATGACAGGCTGCGCGCGAGCGGCGAGACGATCTCGTTCAGGTTGGACTCCAGGATCTCGGCATACGCTTTTTGTTTGGCATCCAATTTCCGCCGCTTCAATTTGTCCAAATACGGCAAGATCAATTGATTGACGTTCAGCAGGACCTTATCCTCGAGCTCGATTTTGTCGGCATCCCGCTGCTGGAGCAGCACCTTCAGCGCAGCGTTCGTCTCTTTTACGCGAACTGCCTGCTCCTTATATGCCACCGCCCTGCTTTGCAGAGAGGTTTCCGCCCGCTTCCGGACCACCACCTCCCGCTCCAACTCCATATTGGCCTTGGCGAGCTCCGCCGTGCGTTCGGCGACACGCGCTTCAACCCCCTCGTAGGCCTCGAGCAGCGCAAATTCGATATTCTTGCGCATGGTGATGTCCGCCCCGTAGATGCGCACACACCGGGCATCGTCCACGAAGTGGATCGTCTGGTGGTACCACTTCTCATCGAAATGCAATTCGCGCGAAATCGGCTGCGCCGGCCCCTTGCGCAGTTTGCGCAGCACCGATTGCCACTCTGTCAGCCACGGATGGTCAAGGCCGCGCCGGCTAAGATCGGGGAACATCTGCTCGGCGACCGGGTTGCAGAACTGCACGGTCCCGGCCACATCCACCTCAACGATGGGGCGGGGGTTTAGAATGGGGAAGCTGGCCAGATGCTTTATCTTGGACTGCGCCTGGATGCGCTCGGTGACGTCCGACAGGATGACGCGGCACTCCTGCCCGTCCGGCGCCGCCGCGCCCGTGAGCTGGACGTGGAGCCGCTTTTTGTCTTCCCTGAGAAGGGACACCTCGCATGCCGCTTGCGTCCGGCCTGCGAAGAGGTTCTCTAAAAAGCGGTTGAAAGCCGGCCGGTCCGGCCCGGCAATGAACACCCCCAGGCGCCGGCCCGAGACCCGCGCCCGCTCCACCCCCAGCAGGCTCGCACCGGCCAGGTTCACCTGGCGGATCGCCCCGTCGCGGCCAAGGGTCAGGTAGCCCACCGGGGCGAAATCGTAGAGGTCGGTGTAGCGCTCCAGCCACGCCTCCACCTCCGCCCGCGACCGGCGCAGCTCCTCGTTCTGCATCTCCAGCTCGATCTGGTGCACCTGCAGCTCGTGCACGAGCCGCTGCAACTCCTCCTCGGTCCGACCCGGAGCGTTTTTCTTAGTACTCGAGCGCAGCTGCGCTTCCGCCCGGCGGCGCAGTTCGGCCGCGTCCGCTGCGGGGGCTTTGTCCTTTTTCATGGCCTCGCCTTTTTCACGTGTCTTTCGTTCCACTCTTGGCCTGCCGCAGTTGCGCCTCCAGCGTCTTGGCCACGGTGATGTTCGCGAAGGTGATCACCACGCCGTCGATCCGGTTGTCCAGCGTGCGGTAGGGCATGATGCGCACCGCGAACCAGCGCCCGTCGCGGGCGGCGACCTGCTTCTCCACGAAGACCAGGGTCCGCAGCACCTCCCGCGCATCCTCGGCCAGCTCCGGGTAGACCAGGTCGGAGGCGAGATCGGTGATCGGCCGGCCCACGTCGCCCGGGATCAGCTTGATGATGCTGGTCGTGCTGGGTGGTGAACCGCCGCACGTGCAAGCTCGTCGTCCAGGAACAGGGTGGCGATGTCCGTGCTGTTCGAGCAGGTTCTTCATGTCGTTGTTGGCCCGCGACAGCTCGTCCACCTTGGCCTGCAGCTCGTCGTTGACCGTCTGCAGCTCCTCGTTCAGCGACTGCATCTCCTCCTTGGAGGTGGTCAGCTCCTCGTTGGTGGACTGCAGCTCCTCGTTGGTGGACTGCAGCTCCTCGTTGGCGGACTTGAGCTCCTCCTGGGAGGTCTGCATCTCCTCGCGGGTGGTCCGCATCTCCTCGCGGGCCTGCTGGAGTTCCCGCTCCAGCTCCGCCAGGCTCTCGCCTGCGGGCGGCGGCCCGCGGCGGGCCTGTCCGCGGCCGGGGCGTCGGGGGCGGGTGCCACGTCCGTGAAGACGATCATCACCATCCCCCGCAGCGCCTCCGGCTCGTGAGATCGGCTGGACGGTGACGTCCACGGCCTGCACTCCGCCGTTGGTCCCCACCTTCACGCCTTCAAGGCCGACTGCCGCCTTTTGCCGCAGCGCCCTTTGAAAACGCGCTGCTCAGCTCGTAGCGCAGCCCTTCGCGGGCCATGGCGAAGATGTTCCAGTTGGCCTTGCCGGCCGCCGGCTCCAGGTACTTGCCCGTCCGCCCGCTGATGTAGAGGATGTCGCCCTTGTCGTTGACCAGCACGGCGGCCGGGGCGTAGCGCTGCAGGACCAGTTGATCCGCCAGCGCCTGGAGGTTGGGCGCCGGCCATCTGCGCCGTGGGGCTGCCGATTGGCCGCATCCGGGCGATAGGGGACAAACGAGGACGGGAACTCGACCGGCTCCGCCCGCAGAGCGGCGTCGAGCCGCCGGTAGAGCCGCGCTTTTCCGGCCAGCGGCGCGAAGAGCTCGGTGAAGCTGCCGATGGTCTCCGCGCTGCCCAGGAACAGGATGCCGCCGGGATTCAGGCTGTAGTGAAAGAGCGGCAGGAGCTTCTTCTGCAGCTCCCGGGTCCAGGTAGATCAGCAGGTTGCGGCAGACTCAGGAGGTCGAGCTTGGTGAAGGGCGGATCCATGATGAGGTTCTGCGGCGCGAAGATCACCATCTCGCGGATCTCCTTGCCCACCCGGTAGCCGCGCTCGTCCTGGACGAAGAAGCGGCGCAGGCGCTCGGGCGACACGTCGGCGGCGATGTTGGCCGGATAGACGCCCTGCGCGCGCCTTGTCGATGGCGTCCCGGTCCAGGTCGGTGGCGAAGATCTGGAGCGTGAAGTTCCCGGCCGGCTTGACCCGCTCCAGCGCCTCCTTGAAGACGATGGCCAGGGAGTAGGCCTCCTCCCCGGTGGAGCAGCCGGGCACCCAGGCCCGCAGCACCCCGCCTTCGGACGAGCCGCCAACAGGGCCGGGATGACCTCCTCCCTCAGCTGCTCCCAGGCCGCCGGGTCGCGGAAGAAGCTGGTCACGCCGATCAGCAGCTCCTTGAAGAGCAGCTCCACCTCCTGGGGGTTCTCCTGCAGGAACCGGACATAGGTGGCGATCCTGTCGATCTGGTGGATGCCCATGCGCCGCTCGATCCGGCGGTAGACGGTGCTCTTCTTGTAGAGGGAGAAAGTCGTGGCCGGTCTGGGCCCGCAGCAGGATGACGACCTTCTCGAGGGCGCTCTGGGTCTTGCTCTCCCGAGCCGGATCGGGCTGAATGACCAGCGGGACGTGCTGGAGGTAGGCGAGGATCCTGCCCGGCAGCTCCTCCGCCGGGGCGACGACGTCGGCCAGCCCGGCGTCGATGGCGCTGCGCGGCATGCCGTCGAACTTGGCCGAGGCCGGCTCCTGCACGAAGACCACCCCGGCCTTCTCCTTGATGGCCCGCAGGCCCAGCGTGCCGTCGGAGCCCATGCCCGAGAGGATGACGCCGATGCTGCGCTCCTGCCGGTCCTCGGCCAGGGAGCGGAAGAAGAAATCGATCGGCAGGCGCAGGCCGCGGGGCGCCGCCGGCTCGAGCAGGTGCAGCACCCCGTGCAGGATGGACATGTCCTTGTTGGGCGGGATCACATAGACGCGGTCCGGCGCGACCTTCTTGCGGTCCCTGACCTGGACGACCGGCATGCGGGTGGCGCGCTGGAGCAGCTCCGCCATGATGCCCTTGTGGGTCGGGTCCAGGTGCTGGACGATGACGAAGGCCATGCCGCTTGCCTCCGGCACGTGCCGCAGGAACAGCTCCAGCGCCTCGAGCCCCCCGGCCGAGGCGCCGATGCCGACGATGGGAAACGCACCTTGTTTTCTCATGCGCTGCGGTTCCCGCGGCATGGGCACCGCCGATCCTTTCTTCCGCATCTTCCGGTGAGATGGTTTTTTCATGGTCGATATCCGAATCGTAGAGAGCGATGATAACCGGCGCGCCGCTCGATGTTCGGCCGGGATCGCCCCGCCACTCGTTGGGCTGAGCGTTATCCGGTTTTCATGGGGCCCATAAACGCGAACCACCAATGTCTATGATTGATACCACATATTTCATTTCATTGCTGAAAAACAGTTTCATGCCTGTTTGTGGGTATAGCGTGCCACGATCGAATCGCCGGGAAAAAGTCAGGGACGTCGGGATTAGCTTGACGAAGGTCCAGCTTTAGGAATGGATCCATTATTCACCGGAATAAAAACATCATGGCAGATTATGGCCGTTGAACTGATAGGGGAATAGGTTAGTGGTTTTTTTAGATTTGAAGGTGGGGCGGGCGGTGGCGCAAATCATAAATTAGAAAAGATTGATTCGTAAAAAGTCTAAACCGTTGTCACCCCGGCGAACGCGGGGTCCAGAACAACCTGAAATAACCGAATTCCTCCCGGTCTTGATCCGGGATCCGCCGGAATGACGGAAAAAGGAATCTGGCGACTTTTTACGAGTCCATCAAAATAAGGATGAGCCGGATTTCTCTCGTGGAGAGATCGGCCAGACCCAACCCAATTTATTTGCCCCCTCGCCTTAAGAAACAAAATCTCAGAAAGTGTGTGTGAACGGCACCCTGATGGTGTCTTGTGCGGAGGTGTTGCGCTTTATCACAGCAGAATGACTGCTGTACGATTGGCCCAGATCGGCCAAGACTGCGGATGCCACATAGAACATGGCATAATAAGCCCTTGATGCTGCAAAATCATAATATCCATCCTTGATGAGAACATGGGCCGCCGCGAGGCTTTCCTTGGCTTTAGTGAGAAGAGCCTCAATGCCCGAACTCATATCGCTACCTGTTCTTTTCGAACATTCATTATAAAAGGGCTGTCCTCGGCTGCATAGGCGTCGCGGGTAATAAAAACACGTGAGATGACGACATCATGCGCAAGACTGATCTCGGCTGTCGCTAAAGAGGTACGGCTGATGAGTTCCCCATAATCAAAAGATTTTTTCATGATGCAAAGGACGTCGATATCCGATCCCGCGTTGGCTTCACCGCGGGCCTGCGATCCATAGAGGACGACCGAGTCCAAGTCGTCCCCGAGAATCTCATAAAGCCTTTGACGGTACTCGTTTAGTATTTGTTTGAACTTGGTCGGAGAACCCATGGCGTTTCTCCTTAAGGCGATGAAGCGAGAAGTGAAAACGACAGGTTTTGTACTGCGATGACAGGCTTATTGTAGTCAAGAAAGTCTTGAGGGTCAATGCTGCAGATACAAACCCCTGTCCACGGGAACATGATCAGGGGCTAATTGGTTATGGTGGTCCCAACGGGACTCGAACCCGTGTTACCGACGTGAGAGGCCGGTGTCCTAGGCCACTAGACGATGGGACCTTGAAACGAACCCGTTATGTACCCAAACTATCCGCGGTTGTCAATCATATTTGCGTTCAACGCCGCAACGGACCCCCGTGGGTCATCCTTCGCCCCGTCCCCGGGAACTCTTCCCGGCGGTCGAATGCGCCTGGTCAATGCCGCCGGCCCTTGCGCAGGCCGAAGAGGGCGTAGACGATAAAGCCCGCAAACGGCACCGAGGCCACCACCCACCACAGGGCCTTCTGGCCGGTGGTCGCGAAGTCTCGCTGGGCGACATCGACGACGGCCCAGAGGGTGCCGATGAAAAACGGGACGCACAGGGCCAGGAAGACCAGGGTCGGCTTCAGCTCGCTCATGCCTTAGCCTTTCAGAAGATCGGCGATCTTCAGGATCGTGTTGACGTAGAAGGAGCTGGGGTTGTAGGCGTGGACCGCCTTCTCCTGGCGCTCGCGGCCGATCCCGGGCTGCCACCCGTGGCGCTTGAGGTAGTTGGCGATGCTGGCGATGGCGTCGGCGTGGTCGCGCAGGTCGACGCTGCCGTCCTGGTTCCCGTCCTGGGCGTAGGCCAGGATGCTGGTCGGCATGAACTGGGCAAACCCCACGGCCCCGGCGTAGGAGCTCACGATCCCGGCCGGGTCGATCTTCTCGCGTTCGGCGTAGCGCAGGAGGGCCTTGAGCTCGCGGTAGCCCCACTCCGCCCGTTTTTGGACCCGCTCGTCGTAGCGCTCCCGGCTGATGCGCCGCTCCTGGGGGATGATGCGCCAGAAGGACTCCCGCACGGCGGGGTCGGTCAGGGCCCCCAGCGTGGAGAGGATGTTCAGGGCCGCGCGGCTGCCGGTCACCGTCCCCAGCCGGCTCTCCACCAAAAGGATGGCGGTGATCACGCGCGGGTCGACCCCGTACTCGCGCTCGGCCCGGCCGAGGGGCTCTGCATGCGTCTCGAGGTAGTTCCGGGCCTTGGCAATGGATTCGGCCGTGGTGAACTGGTCGTAGTTGAGCTTGGCCTCGCTGTGCACGAAAAAGCGCGACACCCCTTCGGCTTCCAGAAACACCTCCGGCCGGCGGTAGAGTTGGGTGACGGTCTCTTCCGCAAACCCGTCGGCGACCAGCCGCCGCTGCAGCCCGGAGAAGGGGTCGGTGGGGCCCTGGCCGCACACGGGGGCCGCGCACAGGAAAAACAACGCCAAAATGCACCCGACCGGGAAACCGGCGGCGCGGCGATCGAAGACGGGCATGTTCGTCTGCTCCCTGGATAATTTTCGGCCGCAGCCCCCGCTCCCGCGGGCGGCCCGGATCATCTTGATCCCGGCTTGCGCCGGTGTTATGCTTGATGATCTTGTACAAGAAAGCCAGGCTGAAGGCTGAAGACTTTTAGCCCACAGGCAAAAAAAGACGGCTCGCTGTGGGCGCTTCGGCCATGGCTGCTGCCGGATCATAACACGGGTGCCGGGAATTTGGAATCGTGAAAAAGGCCGCCAAGACCCTCTTCGCCTGCCAGTCCTGCGGGTATCAATCCCCCAAGTGGATGGGCCGCTGCCCGGACTGCGGGGGCTGGGACAGTCTCGTCGAGGAACGTTCGGCCCTCGGGCCCCTCGGCCGCCCGGCGCGCAGGCGGGGCGGCGGCCGCGGAGCCGGTGCCGATCGACCGCATCGACATCGAGCACGAGGAGCGCATTTTCACGGGCATCCGCGAGTTCGACCGTGTCCTGGGCGGCGGGCTGGTGGCCGGCTCGCTGGTCCTGATCGGCGGCGACCCGGGGATCGGGAAATCCACCCTGATGCTCCAGGCCCTGCACGGCCTGGCCGGTCAGGGCCGCAAGGTGCTCTACGTCTCGGGCGAGGAGTCCATCCGCCAGATCCGCCTGCGCAGCCGGCGCCTGGCCGCGGTCTCCCCGAACCTGCTGGTGGTCTCGGAGGTGGAGGTGGACCCGGTGCTCGCCATGGTCGACTCCGTGGCGCCCGAGGTCCTGGTCATCGACTCCATCCAGACCATGTTCAGCAGCGAGCTCGGCTCCGCCCCCGGCAGCGTCAGCCAGGTGCGGGAGGCGACGGTGCGGCTGATGCTGAAGGCCAAGCGCACCGGCATCCCGACCTTCCTCGTCGGGCACGTGACCAAGGACGGCGCCATCGCCGGCCCCAAGCTCCTCGAGCACATGGTGGACACCGTGCTCTACTTCGAGGGCGAGCGCAACCAGGTCTTCCGGATCCTGCGGGCGGTCAAGAACCGCTTCGGGTCGACCAACGAAATCGGCGTCTTCGAGATGAAGGAGCGCGGCCTGGAGGAGGTGCCCAACCCCTCGGCGGTCTTCCTCTCCGAGCGGCCGGAGGCGGCGGCGGGCTCGGTGGTCACGGCCAGCATGGAGGGGACCCGCCCGATCCTGGTCGAGCTTCAGGCGCTGACCAGCGGCATGGGCTACGGCACCCCGCGCCGCACCGTCCTCGGCCTGGACCCCAACCGCGTGGCGCTGCTGACCGCCGTCATGGAAAAGAAGATCGGCATGCACCTGATGGGCCACGACATCTTCATGAACGTCGCCGGCGGGGTCAAGGTCGTCGAGCCGGCGGTCGATCTCGCGATCGTGGCCGCGGTGGCGTCGAGCTTTCTCGACAAGCCGGTGGACGGCGGCACGCTGGTCGTGGGCGAGGTCGGGCTGGCCGGCGAGGTGCGGGCCGTCGGTCAGGTGGAGCCCCGCATCTACGAGGCCAAGAAGATGGGCTTCACGCGCTGTCTCATCCCGCACGGCAACCTGAAACGGCTGCCGCGGGTGGAGGGGATCGACACCGAGGGGGTCCGGAGCGTTTCCGAAGCCGTCGAGGCCCTGTTTTGACGTCGTTGCGCTCAGGCGACACGCCGGCGAACCGGCCCGGCATTGGATTGACTTGGGACGACGACTCGATATATAAAAAAGGTTTAAAAAGGGGACTCCGTTGGCCGCCGCACCACGACACCGATCAAAGCAGCGCTCCGCCGGAGCCAACCGCTGGGACGACCACTACACGCGCCTGGCCCGCCGAGCAGGACTACCCGGCCCGGTCCGTCTTCAAGCTGCAGGAGATCCAGAAGCGCTGGAAGATCCTCCGGGCCGGACAGCGGGTGCTCGACCTCGGTTGCGCCCCGGGCTCGTGGTTGAAGTTCGCGGCCCAGATCACGGGACCGTCGGGTCATGTGGCGGGGGTCGACCTCACACCCGTTGCCGCCGGGCTCCCCGCAGGCGTCCGGGTGGTCACGCAGGATGTGTTCGCGCTGGTCGACGACCCCGAAGCGGAGCTGGGTGCCGGGTACGATGTGGTGTTGAGCGACATGGCGCCGGCCACCACGGGCAGCCGCGGGGTCGATGCGGCGCGCTCCTTCGAACTGTGTCGGGCGGCGCTCGCCATCGGCAGCCGGGTCCTGCGGCCGGGCGGAGCTTTTGTGTGCAAAATCTTCCAGGGCGATGAGTTCAAGGAATTCTCCGCCGCCGTCGCCGCGGCGTTCGGTGAAGTCAGGATATTCAAACCCCAGAGCAGCCGCAAGGCGAGCAAAGAGATCTACATCATCGGTTTAGGGAAAAAATAGGAGGGTTCCATGTCGGGCCACAATAAATGGGCGAGCATCAAGCATAAAAAGGGCGCCAACGACGCCAAACGCGGCAAGATCTTCACCAAGCTCATCAAGGAGATCACGGTGGCCGCCCGCATGGGCGGCGGCGACCAGATGGGCAACCCCCGGCTGCGCACGGCGGTTCTGGCGGCCAAGGCCGAGAACATGCCCAAGGACAACATCGAGCGGGCCATCAAAAAGGGCACCGGGGAGCTCGAGGGCGTGAGCTACGAGGAGAGCGTCTACGAGGGCTACGGCCCCGGCGGCGCGGCGGTCCTGGTCGAGTCCCTCTCGGACAACAAGAACCGGTCGGTGGCCGACATCCGCCACATTTTCACCAAGAACGGCGGCAGCCTCGGCTCCTCCGGGTGTGTGGCCTGGATGTTCAACAAGAAGGGCTACATCGCCATCGAGCGCTCGGCCGTGGACGAGGAGACCCTGATGGAAAAGGCGCTGGAAGCCGGCGCCGAGGACGTCCGCGAGGACGAGACCACCTTCGAGGTCATCACCGCGCCCGAGGATTTCGAAGCGGTCAAGGCCGCGATCGACGAGCTCAAGATCGACTACATCTCCGCCGAGGTCACCATGCTGCCCCAAAACACCACCTCGCTCGCCGGCAAGGAGGCCGAGCAGATGGTGCGGATGATGGACATGCTCGATGACTGCGACGACGTGCAGAAGGTCTATACCAACGCGGATATCCCCGAAGAGCTCGTCAACGCCTAGCAGGCTGATGATAAACGCCCATCTGCGGCGTTGCGCTCGCCCCGGGTCACTGCGGCGTACTGGGAGTACGCCTCATTCCCGGGGCTTCGCGCGCCTTGCATCTGGGCATTTCTCCCCAGCCTGCTTCAGGCCCCGTACGCTCCGCTTTCAACCTGCGGGACGCCTTGCCCGAGGGCGTGATCCGGGCTTCTGAACGGGTCTTGCGATGGGTCCACCTTGCGCTCGGAGACCGGCCTCATCCCCGGGGCCTCGCGATCCCCCGCTTTTCGCAAAAGAGTGAACTTGGCTGGGTGTCGGATTGACGGCGTAGCAGGTCCAAGGTCAAGGCGCGCGAGCCCCGGGGCGCGAGGCGTACGGTTGGTACGCCGCAGCGCAGCGGGGTGAAGCGCAACGCAGGGATAGGGTCGTGATACGTTGCGGACAACGGCGCTGATCTGTCGCCTTCGCGTTGAGGAAGGAATGAGGGCGTAGCAGGCCCAAGGTCAAGGCGCGCGAACCGCGGGGCGCGAGGCGTACAGTTGGTACGCCGCAGCGCAACGGGGTGAAGCGCAACGCGGAGATTGGGTCTGCTACGCCCTCATTCGTCGATTTTCTGGACGTCAGCGCCCGGCGGTATCTCAAAACTGAACAGCGAAGGGGCGAGGTTGGCGTTGAACTGGGGGTTGACGATCTCGATGCGGGTGTCGTCCCCGTAGTCGTTGACGGTGACGATCCGGGCGATCTCGTAGGTCCTGGGCGTCACCGACAGACGGATTTCGGCGATGTTCAGGGAGCGCTCCTTCGGCACCAGCCTGAGCTCGTGGAAATACTCGCCCACCGGCTTGTTCAGGGTGATGTCGAATTTGCGGCGCACCAGCCCGATATCCGACAAGAAGCTTGCCCCCTTGCCGTCGCTGAAGAACACCGGCGCCCCCCCGACCATCACCAGGTTGTCCTGGGGCCGATAGATCCACAGCTTCTTGCCGTCGGTGATGATCACCTGCCGCTCGGGCTTCTCGTACTCCCAGCGCATCATCCCCGGGTGGCGCACGTACATGCGGCCGTTGGCGAAGTCGGTGATCTCCATGGACTTGACCGTGGATTCCTGCACGAATTCGGCAGCGAACTGCGAGCCCGTGTAGCGTTTCTCGAGCTGCCCGAGGATGTAGTCGAGGGGCGGGGTGGACTCGGCGGCCATCGGAATGACGGGCGCCAGGCACAGGAGCCCGGCAACCAGTAAAAGGAATGCGCGCAGGGCGCTCGCAGCAGAAATCATCGCAGCCGGTTCTCTCGTGTGGGATTGGGGTCACTTGGTACGCGTGCCCATCCGGGAACATTGTTTTTCGGCCCAAGCCTGATGGGCTCGTAAAAAGTAGAAATGCCTTAGAGCAAGTGTCATTCCGACGGATCCCGGATCAAGTCCGGGTAGAATCCGGTAATTCCGGGATGTTCTGGACCCCGGCGTTCGCCGGGGTGACAACGACTGAGACTTTTTACGAGTCCATCAAGCCTGAACCGAAACGCGCCATTTCCGGATGGACACCAGCGTGGAAGCCTAATGGTTTCCCCTGGGCTTGTCAAACGGAATCAAGGTCGTCCCCGCCGAGGGTGCGCCAGAGATCTGCGGCGGCGGCGGGGTCGAGCGCGACGGCGACCCCTTCACCTTCGGCCGCGTCCAGGGGCTCCACCCGGCCGAAAACGGCCAGCGTGAAGCGGTCGATCCAGGCCATCCGGCGCCGGGTCTCGGCCTCGTCGATGCCGACGAGGCGCACCCCGCAGCTGGCAAGGGTCTCGATGTTGGACCGCGCCAGGAGCTCTGTCTGGCGGCGGCTGCGCTCGAGCGCCTTGGCGAGCCTGCGCTTGCTCCCGGCAAAGGCCGTGACAATATCCCCCCCCGCGTCGATCTCGGCCATCACCTCCAAGGCGAATTCCAGGCACTGCAGGTCATCCCCCGTCGGGTTGCCGGCGCGGCGGATGAAGGCGCACAGGGCGGCGGAAGTGTCGGGGGACCAGTTCACGCGGGAGTTGCGGACGGCGACGCGCCAGCGCATGCCGTCCGCGCGGCCGATCACGGTGCGGATCGTCTGCGCGATATCCTCCGGGACCGGCCGGCCCATCCTGAGGCCGGCGACGAACCGCCGGGCCAGGGCCGGGCTGGTTTCGGCGCTCAGGCGTCCCCCGGGCGGGGGCAGATGGAACACCGGGGCGAGCGGCGGGCGGCACAGGGCTTGCGCCACCAGGGCCTCCTCCGCCGGGCTCAGGGCCCTGTCGGGCAGAAAGGGTTCGACTGCCGCCTGCTGGGTTTCGTCCGGGCTGAACAGCAGTTCCAGCAGCGGCCCCCCCGCTTCGGCCGATTCCTCGTCCAGCAAGGCCTGCAGTTCCGCCGCCGAAGGGTTCAGAAAGGTCGCGTCGATGAACCGCTGTACCGCGGGGGTCACTGCTACCCCCTGGGCCAGGAGTTCGCGGACGGCTGCGGCAATGCGGGCGGTCTCGACCGCGGGCCTTCTCGGCGCAGGCACGCGGGGCGGACCGTTGCCGGAAGTGGGCCCGTGTTCAGACATAGCGCCCCATCTTGAGCATCAGGTCGTGCTTTTGAAGCGCCCCCGGCATGCTCTCCTTCATTTCGCCGTGGTCGAAGACGAAGATGAAAGGCACGCTCAGGATGTTGAACCGGCCGGCCAGGGCCGGGTTGGCGTCCACGTTGACTTTGGCGACCCGGACGACGCCCTTGGACTCGGCGGCGAACCGGTCGATGACCGGTGCCGTCGACACGCAGGTCGGGCACCAGGGGGCCCAGGCAAACAGCAGCACCGGCAGCGGCGATTTCAGCACCTGGGCCTCGAAATTGGCGTCGGTCACCATGACCGGCTGGGGGAGGAAGAGCTCGCGGGTCGGAAGCTCGGCGCCGCAGCGGCCGCACTTCGGCCCCTGGTCGACCCGCTCGGCCTGCACGCGGTTGCGGGCGCCGCATGACGCGCAGCGCAGCTTGTAAGCCTTGCCGCTCTCCGGCCCGGAGGGTGCGCGGAACAGAGCGGCCCCGCATTTGCCGCACTTTGCCCCCGCTGAGCCGATGCGCTCCGGCGGGACCCGGTTGCCCGTCCGGCACGCGGGGCAGTGCACGAGTTGGTGGGTGGCTTGATTCATACGCGGTCTCGACTCCGGGATTGGAAGATGGTCACCGTCACGCACATGGGATGCGGGCGCCTGCACCGGCTTTAGAGTTCCCTTTCAGCCTTTCTCCCAAAGCGTCAATTCCTCGGGGGCTTGGCAGGGCAATGAATCACGTGTTTCTCTCTTTTTTCACTTGAACCCTCGACCCCTTGGCCCCTTGAACCCTGATTTCGCGGTCTTCCGCCGCGCGCCGCGCCTACCCACAACAATAATCCCCCCGGCCCGGAAGTAAAGGCGCCCGGTCATCTCACCGGCACGGCCTGCGCCGGCGGTGTCACTTCATGACGCCGTAGGACTTGAGCTTCTTGTGCAGGGTGCGACGGGTGATGCCCAGGCGGCGCGCCGTCTCGCTCTTGTTGCCGCCGGCGGCCTCGAGGGTGTTGAGGATCGTGACCCGCTCGACCTCCTCGAGCGGCGCGGCGGCGGGGATCTCGATCCGGCCCTCGGCCGGGGCGTCCTCCGGCGGCGCGGCGGCCGCCCCCGGGAACTCCCCCGCGGCCAGGTATTCGCCGCGGGCCAGGACCACGGCGCGTTCGACGGCGTTCATGAGCTCGCGCACGTTGCCCGGCCAGCTCCAGCGGGTCAGGCGGTCCATGGCCTGGGGGGTCAGCCCTTTGATCGTTTTGCGGTTTTTGAGCGCAAAGCGCTCCAGGAAATGCTGGGCGAGGAGCGGGATGTCCTCGCGGCGCTCGCGCAGGGGCGGGACCTGGAGCGCCACCACGTTCAGCCGGTAGTACAGGTCCTCCCGGAACCGCCCGGCCGCGATGAGCTCGGGCAGGTGGCGGTTGGTGGCGGCAATCAGCCGCACGTCCACCCGCAGGGGCTCGTCCCCGCCCACCCGCGTGATCTCCCGCTCCTGGAGGACCCGCAGCAGCTTGGCCTGCATCGGCAGCGACATCTCGCTCACCTCGTCCAGAAACAGGCTGCCGCCGTCGGCCTGGGCGAAACGGCCGTCGCGGCGGCGCTCGGCGCCGGTGAAGGCCCCTTTCTCGTGGCCGAAGAGCTCGGACTCGAGCAGGGTCTCGGTGACGGCCGCGCAGTTGAGCCGGACGAAGGGCCCCTCGCGCCGCGGGCTGTTGAAGTGCACGGCGCCGGCGATGAGCTCCTTGCCGGTGCCGGACTCGCCGCTGACCAGCACGGTGGCCTCCGAGGCCGCCACCTGCGCCACCGTGTCGAGGAGTGCCACCACCGCCGGGCTCTGCCCGATGATGCGGTCGCGCACGAATTGCCGCCCCAGGCTCTCGCGCAGCCGCTGGTTCTCCTCCCGCAGGCGTGTGTGCTCCATGGCGCGCTCGATGGTGAGCCGCAGCTTGTCGAAGTCGAGCGGCTTCGTCAGATAGTCGTGGGCCCCTTGCTTGAGCGCCGCCACCGCGGTTTCCACCGAAGAGAAGGCGGTCATGATGACCACGGGGATGGCCGGGTTGATCGCCTTGATCGCGGAAAGCGCCTCGAGGCCCGAGACCTTGAGCATGCGCACATCCATCAGGATCAGGTCGTAGGGCCGCTCTTCGACCATGCGGATGGCGGTCTCGCCGTCGTCCGCCTCGAGGATCTCATAGCCCCAGCCGCCCACCAGTGTGTGCAGCATGGTGCGGTGGGCCGTGTCGTCGTCGACCACCAGGATCGTGTTCAGGGATGACATGGGAGGGCTCTTTTCTGCACGCTAGGGTCTCTTGGCACAGGGCACGTTCAGGGTGAAGGTGGTGCCGCGGCCGGGCCGGCTGTCGACGGCGACCTCGCCCCCCATGGCCTCGATGATGTTGTGGACGATGGCCAGCCCGAGGCCGGTGCCCGTCGGTTTGGTGGTGAAATAAGGGTCGAACACCTGCGAGAGGTCCTCGGCGCGGATGCCGCCGCCCGTGTCCGCCACGCGGATGAAGACCCCCTCCGCATCCTTGAGGTCGCCGACGACCACCCCCAGGGTCCCGCCCGGGGCCATGGCTTCCACGGCGTTGAGGTAGAGGTTCAGCAGCACCTGGTTCAGGCGGTCGGCGTCGACCGTGACCTGTTCCGCCTGCGAGCGGTTCTCCACCGTGACCTTGATCTCCTTCGCCCGCACCTGCGCCTCGGCCAGCTTGAGCGAGTCGGCGATCAGCGCGGCCAGGCCGACCGGCCGCGGGGTGAGACCCACCGGTCGGGCGAATTCGAGCAGTTGCCCGACCACCCGGTTCAGCCGGTCCACCTCCTGAATCAGAATGGCCGCGGTGCGGCTGTCCTCGGGGACCTCGCGGTAGCGTTCCTTGAAGTAGGTGGCAAACCCCTTGATCGAGCTCAAGGGGTTGCGGATCTCGTGGGCGACGCCGGCCGCCAGCCGCCCGACCGTGGCCAGGCGCTGGTGGCGCGCGATCTCGCCGCGCAGGGCCTTGAGCTCGGTGAGGTCCCTGAAGAGCAGGATCAGGCCCATCCCCCGGCCGCTTTCGTCGCGCAGGGCCTCGGCCCCCACCTCCAGCGGGATCATGCGGCCCCCGGCCAGTGTGCAGTCGATCTCGGTTTCCCCCGCCGTGCTCCCGGCGGCAAGCGCCTGCGCCTGCCGCCAGAGCTCCGGGGGAAGCACCTGGGCGGCCGGGCGGCCGGCGGCGGCGGCGGCCGCGATGCCGAGCACGCGTGCCGCCGCCTGGTTGAACACCGCGATGCGCTGCCCCTCGTCGACCGCCGCCAGGCCGATCGGCACGTTTTCGACAACGTGGTCGGAGAAGGCCCGCACGCGGGAGAGCGCCGCCCGGGTCGCGCGGTGGCTCTGGGCCAGCAGGAGCAGCGTGATGCCGGCAAAAGCGACCAGCAGCAGAATGGCGCCCATGAGGACGGCCTGCTGAACGTCGTCGCGCCGGGCCTCTTCGATGGACGTCATGTCCAGGCCGACGAAGATGACCCGCGGCGGCTCGGCCGGCCATTCCATCGCCCCCGGCGGCATGCGGCCGCGCATCATGCCCATGGGCGGGCCGGCCGGTTCGAATTTGCGGAAGACCTCGAAGACCATGGCGGCCTCCGCCCGCCGCACCACCCGCCACTGCAGGGTGCGGGAGGCGGCGGCCGCCGCCAGATCGAGCCCCTGCCCGTAGACGGAGCCCACCTGTTCGAGGTCGCTGTGGGCGATCACCGTGCCGCCGGCGTCGGCGACCATCAGATGGGCGATGTCGGGCTGCTGGGCCGTTTCGCTGAGCAGCCGCTGGAGCTGGAAACCGCCCCCGCGGTGCGCGCCCATCATGCCGGTGCGGGTGCCGGCTTCAAACGAGCGGATCAGCGCGGCGCCCTTTTCGAGCAGCAACCGGGTCGTGAATTCCCGCTCGCGGTTGACGTTGCGCACCGTAATGAAGGCGAACAGCGGCAGGAGCACGGCCGCTGAGCCGATCAGGAGCCAGGCGGGAACACCGCTCCAGATTTTTTTGTCGGATGATTGCGGAAACATGGGTTGCCCCCTCGGACGCCGTTCGCTTCCCGAGATGGGAAGATCGTGCCGCGCCGGGCTCGGGTTCCCTCGGTGCATCGATTGTGCCGATCCCGGCCCTCTCGATCTCGATTCCTCCCGGGCGCTTGACCGGCAAGGGGCGGGGCGGGGTGCCGTCCGTCCGCCGAGCTTCGGCGGATGCGCACGAGCTGGATACTTAGTATACATCTTATCCAGGCGATTTCAACGAGGTGGATACAAAATAGACAGTTCTCAGCCGGCCGCGCCGGCCGGCACATGGAGGGACGTGTGGGCGCCGATAAGTGAATAAAGATTTAATTACAGTATGTTATTGTGTTCATAACGGGATTCTTGCTGCCGTTGGCATGCGGCTTGCTCTATCTTCAGGTCATGACCGCAACGCAACCACAACCGAAACGGACATCATTCAACCAACGGAGGAACACCAAATGAAGACGAAACATGTTCTCACCATCCTGCTCGTGGCAGGGATTATCGGTTTGATCGGATTCGCGGCGCCGTCGTTTGCCGATTGGGGTCGCGGCGGCCGGGGCGGCGGCTATTGCGACGGGCCCGGGGCGGCCGACTGCCCCCGGGGCTATGCGCGGCCGGGGTCCTGCCGGCGACCTGAGCGATGAGCAGATCGCCGCCCTGGAGAAGGAGCGCAGCGCGTTTTTCGAGCAGACCCGCGGGCTGCGGGACCAGATCAACCAGAAGGACCTCGAGCTGCGCAGCGAGCTGGCCAAGCAGGACCCGGACACCCAGCGGGCCGCCGCGCTGCAGAAGGAGATCTCGGCCCTGGAGGGCGAGCTTGACCAGAAGACCCTCGAGCAGCGGCTCAAGATGCGCAAGGAAAACCCTGAGCTTTACGGCCGCGGGTTCGGCCGCGGCATGGGCCCCGGTTCGGGCCGCGGCCCGGGCTACGGCAGAGGTCCCGGCGCCGGCAGAGGCCCCTGCTGGCAGTAAGGCAAATCCCACCCCGCCGGGGACGGCCTCGCCCTCCCCGGTGTTCTCCTCCCTCATGGCCGATCCGCGCGCGGATCGGCCGTTTCTTTTCGTGCATCTTGAGCACCCCACCCATCGTCGGTCCCAGACCCCCTGCGTTTGCTCGCGCGGGTAGGAGAGGATAGTCGATCGCGGCGAGGACGCCGCTCCCACGGGGGCACAGGCTGCGGCTGCGCTTTTTTCCTTGTGGGAGCGGCGCCGATCGCGGCAGGGACGCCGCTCCCACAGGGAAAAAAAAGAGGCCGCACCGCGTGCAAGGTAGCGCGGGGCGGCCTCCACCGTCCGGTGGCCGCCGCGGGGGTGCGCCCCTCCGTTATGCCCCTCCGCCTCCCTGCAAGCACCCCTGGCCTTGCCTGAGGTTTCTTGTTTTTTGTGGGAGCGGCGTCCCCGCCGCGAATCTTTCCCTCATTGAATCGGTCCCCCATCCGGGGATATCGCGGCGAGGACGCGCCCCTATCAGGGGATAAGAGGGATCGCCTCCTCTGTCTGGGATGCCGCCGACACAGGGGGCACAGGCTGCGGCTGCGCTTTTTTCCTTGTGGGAGCGGCGTCCCCGCCGCGATCCGTGTGCGTTCCGCAATTGACTTTCGGTTTTCCTGACGGTAGTTAGATTTGAATCAAGCGGTGTGCACGGGAGGGGTTTTTTGGAAACTCAGGTGCTGATCATCGGCGGGGGCATCACCGGGGTGGGGGTTGCCCGGGACCTCGCGCTGCGCGGCGTCAACTCCATTCTGGTGGAGCGCAAGGACATCTACGCCGGGGCTTCCGGAGCCAACCACGGGCTGTTGCACAGCGGGGCGCGTTATGTCCGCAGCGACCCCGTGGCGGCGGTCGAGTGCCGGGAGGAGTCCGCTCTGCTCAAGAGTCCTGGCCCCCCACTGCATCGAGGAAACCGGCGGCCTGTTCGTGGCGGTGGCGGGCGACGACGAACGCTATGCGGCCGAGTTCCCCGCGCACTGCGCCCGCTGCGGCATCGCCTGCACCGAGATCGACACGGCCGAGGCACGGGTCCTGGAGCCGGCGCTCTCCGAGCAGCTGATTGCGGCCTTCCAGGTGGCGGACGCCTCCGTCGACCCCTTCCACCTCGCGCTGGACACCTTGAGCGAGGCCATCGAGCACGGCTGCCGCGCGATGCTGCACACCCGCGTGGTCGGGTTCGAGCGCGAGGGCGGGCGCATCCGCCGCACCCGCCTGGTAAACGCGAAGACCGGGGAGGAGACCCTGGTCGAGGCCGAGCAGGTGGTCAACGCCTCCGGGGCCTGGTCCCGGGAGGTGGCGGCCCTGGCCGGGGTCGACATCGACCTGCTCTACTCCAAGGGCAGCCTGCTCATCACCGACCAGCGCCTCACCCAGCGGGTGATCAACCGCCTGCGGCAGGCCTCGGATGCCGACATCCTCGTCCCCGGCGGCACGGTGTCCATTCTCGGAACCACCTCCATCCGCATCGACAGCCTCGAGCGGGTGGTCCCCACCGTCGTCGAAAGCGATGCGATCATCACCACGGCCGCGGCCATGGTGCCGGAGCTCGAAACCACCCGCTACATCCGTGCCTACGCCGGGGTCCGGCCCCTGGTGGGCTCCCGGTCGCTCGGCGACGACCGCGCGGCCAGCCGCGGTTTCGCCCTGCTCGATCACTCCGCGGAGGGGGTCGAGAACTTCGTTTCCATCGTCGGCGGCAAGCTGACCACGTTCCGGCGCATGGCGCAGAGCGCCGCCGATCTGGTCTGCAGCCGCCTGGGGGTCTCCCGGCCCTGCCTGACGGGGGTCCGGCCCCTCACGGCCTACCCCGCCAACCAGTGGACCACCGCGGGTCTTTCCCCGAGACTCTGGGTGCAGGCCAAGGACCCCGAAGACCTCCTGCTCTGCGAGTGCGAGATGGTGCCGGCGAGCGCGGTGGACGCCGTCATCGAAGGGATCCGCAGCCAGGGCGCCGCCCCGGACCTGTATGCCATCGGCCGCCGCAGCCGGGTCGGGAAGGGGACCTGCCAGGGGGCTTTCTGCGGGGTGCGCATCGGCGCCTATCTCTACGACCGGGGGGCCCGTTCGGGCCGCGAGGGGCTGGCGGACCTCAGCTCCTTCCTGAGCGCCCGCTGGCGCGGCATGCGCCCGGTCCTCTGGGGCACCGCGCTGCTCCAGGAGGAGCTGCAGGAGGCGGTGCACTGCGGCTATTTCGGGCTGGAGCTGGAGGCCGACCGATGAGCGGCGCCACGCCGAACGACCTGCGACCTGTGCGTGATCGGCAGCGGCATGGCCGGGATGTCCGCCGCCCTTTTTGCGGTGAACCGCGGGCTGTCCACCGTGCTGGTGGGCCGGACCGGGGAGATCATCTTCGCCACCGGCCTGCTGGACCTGATGGCCGTGCACCCGGTGGAAACCGGGCGGTCCTGGGAGGACCCCTGGGCGGCGATCGCAGCGCTGGTCAAGGACCAGCCGCGCCACCCCTATGCCCGGCTCGCCCCCGACGGGATCCGGGCGGCCTTCGACGAGCTCACGGCCTTTCTCGGCGATAACGGTCTGCCCTACGCCGGGCACGCCGGGCGCAACAGCGCGGTGCCGACCTCGGCCGGCACCCTGAAGCTCACCTACCGGGTGCCGGAGACGATCTGGCCGGGGGCCCAGGCCCTCGAACGCCGCGCCTCCTGCCTGGTGGCGGACATCCGGGGCTTGAAGGGGTTCAGCGCCCGGCAGATCGCCGCGGCGCTCGGCCATGTCTGGCCGGGGATCCGCGCCGCAAGCCTGACGCTCCCGGCCACGGAGCCGGCCGGTGAAGTCTTTGCCGAGCGGGTGGCGCGCTCCCTGGAGCTCGAGACCCACCGGGCGAAATTCGCCGCCGCCCTCGCGCCGCACGTGCAGGGGGCCGAAGCCGTCGGGCTGCCCGCCATTCTGGGGATGTCCGGTTCGGCGGCGGTGGCGGCCGACATCGCGCGGCGCATCGGCACGGCCGTGTTCGAGATCCCCACCATGCCGCCCGGGGTCACCGGACTGCGCCTCAAGGAGGCCTTCGAACGCGGCCTGGCGGCGCGCGGGGTGGCGCTCTATCTCGAAAACAAGGTGTTCCGCGCCCGGCCCGGGACGGCCGACGGGTTCGTGCTCGATGCCGGCCGGCCGGGCGCCGAGCAGCGCATCGTGGCCAAGGCCGCGATCCTCGCCACCGGCCGGTTCATGGGCGGGGGGCTGCAGTCGGACCGGCAGCGGCTGCGCGAGACCCTGTTCGACCTGCCGGTCGCCCAGCCCGAATCCCGCCGCGGCTGGCATCGGGAGCAATTCCTCGACCGCCGGGGCCACCCCGTCAACCGCGCCGGGGTCGAGACCGACGACCGCTTCCGCCCCCTGGGGAACGACGGCGCGCCCGCCGCCCCGCGGCTGTTCGCCGCCGGCTCCATCCTCGCGCACCAGGACTGGATGCGCATGAAGTGCGGCTCGGGGCTCGCCGTCGCCTCCGCCTGGGGCGCGGTCGAGGCCGCGGCCGCCGCGGTGCGCGGCGGCCGGTGACCGGCCGCGCCGGAAGAGAAACCGCTTGACAGCCATCGGGGCTGGGAATAACGTGCTCCGTTCTAGTTCTGCGGTACCAACCGGGCGCCGTCGACCCGGTTTGCCGTTCAACGCAGCGGCAAGGGTTGTGCAGAACGGCAGTGAAACCGTTTCCGAACCCCCAACGCAGGCTGACCGCCGTGCCCCGCGGCATGCCGGTCACCCGCAACCGGTCAAAAGGAGGAACCATGAAGAAAAAGGCAGTGATGTTGTTGGCAGCGGTGCTGGTGGCGGCCTGGGCGTTGCCCGGGGTCGTCCCGGCGGCGGACTACAAGTCGGAGTACAAGCTCTCCACCGTGGTCGGCAAGCCCTTCCCCTGGGGCATCGCCGGGGAGCGCTGGGCCGAACTGGTCAAGGAGAAGACCAACGGCCGCATCATCATCAAGGCCTATCCGGGCACGAGCCTGGTCGGCGGGGACCAGACCAAGGAGTACACCGCCATCCGCCAGGGGGCCATCGACATGGCCATCGGCTCCACCATCAACTGGTCCCCCCAGGTGAAGGAGCTGAACATCTTCTCCATGCCCTTCCTGATGCCCGACTACAAGGCCATCGACGCCCTCACCGGCGGTGCGGTCGGCAAGGAGATCTTCAAGATCCTGGAGAGCAAGGACACGGTCCCGGTGGCCTGGGGCGAGAACGGGTTCCGTGAGCTCTCCAACTCCAAGAAGGAGATCCGCAAACCCGAGGACCTGAAGGGGCTGAAGATCCGCGTGGTCGGCTCCCCGCTCTTCCTCGACACCTTCACCGCCCTCGGCGCCAACCCGACCCAGATGAGCTGGGCCGACGCCGTGCCCGCACTCTCGAGCGGCGCGGTCGACGGGCAGGAAAACCCGCTGACCATCTTCACCGTGGCCAAGCTGCACGCCTCGGCCAACCAGAAAAACCTCACCCTGTGGGGCTACGTGGCCGACCCGCTGATCTACGTCGTCAACAAGGAGGTCTGGAAGAGCTGGACGCCCGAAGACCAGAAGGCCGTGCGCGAGGCCGGGATCCAGGCGGCCAAGGAGAACATCGCGGCGGCGCGCAAAGGGCTCGTCGCGCCGGATGACTCGATGGTCAAAGAGGTGCAGGCGCTCGGGGTCAACGTCGTCACGCTGACCGAGGCCGAAAAGGCCGAGTTCAAGAAGATCACCAAGGAAGTCTACGACAAGTGGGCCAAGCAGATCGGCCCGGAGCTGGTCAAACAAGCCGAAGAAGCCGTGGCCAAGCGCAAGTAGCCTGGCCCCCCGGCGCACGACCGACCCACCCCGCGGCGCGTCCCGACCACAGAACGGCAGGGCGCGCCGCGGCTTTGACGCGACCACGCCCCGCGGGGCGGAACGCGCTGCGCGGGGCCCCCACCCCCGCCGCCGCAATGCCGAGGGCCACGATCATGGAATGCGAAGCCCCCCCTGAGGCCGGCCGGCCAAGGACCCGGGTCCCGCTGAAAATCGAGGAGAACCTGGCCGGGCTGGCCATCGGGCTGCTGGCGCTGATCACCTTTGCCAACGTGCTGGTGCGCTACCTGACGAATTTCTCCTTCGCCTTCACCGAGGAGTTCTCGATCTTCCTGATGGTCCTGATGGCCTTTCTGGGCGGCTCGAGCGTGATGGCCAAGGGCGGGCACCTGAACATCAGCTATCTCGTGGACAAACTTCCGCCCGGTCCGCGCCGGGTCGCCGTCATCGGCGCGGTGGCGGTGACCGCGCTCACCTTTGTGCTGCTGGCGATCCTGGGGGGGCGCATGGCCTGGGACGAATACCGCTACGAGGTGACCTCCCCCGGCCTGGGGCTGCCCACCTGGGTCTACACCGTCTGGATGCCGATCCTGTCGCTGGCGGTCGCGGGGCGGGCCGTGGGGGTCATCATCCGCAAACTGAGAGGGGAGTGACCATGCACCCGGCATTCATCCTCTTCGGCTGCTTTTTCCTGCTCATGTTCGCCGGGGTGCCCATCGCCGCCTCCCTGGGGCTCGCCGGCACGGCGGTCATCGCCCTGGCCCAGCTCGGAATCATGGCGGTGCCGACCAATGTCTACGCCGGCATCGCCAAGTACCCGCTGCTCGCCATCCCGATGTTCGTCCTGGCCGGGGCCATCTTCGACCGCTCCGGCGTCGCCGAGAGGCTGCTGCAGTTCACGACGGCCATCGTCGGCCGCGGCCGCGGCGCGCTGGCGGCGATCACCATCCTGGTGGCCATGATCATCGGCGGGATCTCCGGCTCGGGCCCGGCCTGCACCGCGGCGGTGGGGGGGGTGATGCTCGCCGCCATGATGCGCGAGGGCTACCCGCCCGGCTTCGCCGCGGCCGTGACGGCCGCCGCCGGCTCGACCGACATCCTGATCCCGCCCTCGGTGGCCTTCATCATCTACAGCGTGCTCGTGCCCCAGGCCACGGTGCCGGCCCTGTTCGTCGGGGGGATCATCCCGGGGCTGCTCGCCTGCGCCACCCTCATCATCCCCTCGGTGGCGCTGAGCGTCCGGCACCACTTCGGCGGCAGCCATGCCGCCGAGCCGCGACCGCCGCTCTGGGGCTCTTTCAAGAAGGCCTTCTGGGCCCTGATGGCCCCGATCCTCATCCTGGGCGGCATGCGCACGGGCTGGTTCACCCCCACCGAGGCCGCCGTCATGGCCGTGGTCTACGGGCTGATCGTGGGCGGCCTCATCTACCGCACCCTCAGCCTGCGCGACATCCACCAGCTGCTGGTCGAATCCGCCGAGACCTCGGCCGTGATCCTCATCGTCGTCGGCCTGGCGAGCGTCTTCGCCTGGGCCTCGAGCACGCTCGGCATCGTCGACCCGATCTCCAGGGGCCTGGTGGCCCTCGGCGGCGGCAGCGAGCTCGGCGTCATCTTCATCCTGATGATTTTTCTCGTCATCGTCGGCATGTTCCTTGACGGCATCTCGATCTTCCTGATCTTCTGCCCGCTCTTCGTGCCGATCGCCCAGGGCTTCGGCTGGGACCTGGTGTGGTTCGGCGTGCTGATGACCTACAACATCGCCCTGGGGCAGTTCACCCCGCCCATGGCGGTGAACCTCATGGTCAGCTGCCGGCTGAGCGGCGCACCCATGGAGGACACCGTGCCCTGGGCGATCTGGCTGCTCGTGTTCATGTTCATGGGGCTGGTGCTGATGATCCTCTTCCCGGCCATCGTGACCTGGCTGCCGGAGGTGCTGGGCTTCATGTGACACATCACCGGCGGCCGTTCTTCGCGGCCGCCGAACAGGGAGAAACCTATCTATGTCTGCAGATAAGAAAACGCTTCTGGCGATCTACCGCACCATGGTCGTCATCCGCCAGTTCGAGACCATGGCCGGCGAGCACTTCGCCGCCGGCCGGATCCCGGGCTTCATCCACCTGTCGATCGGCCAGGAGGCCTCCAGCGCGGGGGTGTGCGGCTGCCTGCGGCCGGACGACTACGTCGCCACCACCCACCGCGGCCACGGCCACATGATCGCCAAGGGGGCGGACTTGAAGCGCATGACGGCCGAGCTGTTCGGCAAGGCCACCGGGTATTGCCGGGGCAAGGGCGGCTCGATGCACATCGCCGACTTCTCGATCGGGATCCTGGGCGCCAACGGGGTCGTGGCGGGCGGTTTGCCCCTGATCGCCGGGGCCGGGCTCTCCATCAAGCTGCGCCGGACCGACCAGGTCGCGGTGGTCTTCTTCGGCGACGGGGCCTCCAACCGGGGGCCGGTGCACGAGGCCATGAACATGGCCGCGATCTGGAAGCTGCCGGTGATCTTCGTCGTGGAGAACAACCAGTGGGCGTCGACGACCCCGCTCAGTTACGGCTGCGCGCTCGGAGACCTGTGCCGCCGGGCCGACGGCTACGGCATGCCGGGGACCGCGGTGGACGGCAACGATGTCCTGGCGGTGCGGGAGGCGACCCAGGAGGCGGTGGCGCGGGCGCGCCGCGGGGAGGGTCCGAGCATGATCGAAAACAAGACCTACCGGGTGCGGGGGCATTTCGAGGGCGACCCGCAGAAATACCGCGACCCGCAGGACGTCCGGGACTGGCAGGCGGAGCAAAAGGACCCGCTTCAGCGCTTCGAGCAGGTGCTGACCCGGCAGCGCGTCCTGACCCGCAAGAAAGCGCAGACGATCCACGCCGAAGTCAAGGCCGAGCTCGACGACGCCCTGGCGTTCGCCGAGGCGAGCCCCTTCCCCCAGCCGGAGGAGGCCCTCGAGGACCTGTACGCCCAGGCCTGAGCGCGTCCCGCAGCGCCGCCCCTCGATAGGCGTTCGCTGGGTTCGGGGCTCAACAGGCAAGAATGGTTTCGCTGATAGTCGTCTCAAGACAAGAGGAGCATGCGATGTCCGACCGTATCATGAGCGCGTCCGCGGCCCTGGCCGAGGCCCTGCACGAGGAGATGGCCCGCGACGAGAGGATTTTCATCCTGGGCGAGGATTTGACCGCCCACGCCGGCATCTTCGGGCAGTTCAAGGGGATCCCCGAGAAATTCCCCGGCCGCATCATCGACACCCCCATCAGCGAGAGCTGCATCGCCGGCGCCGGCGTGGGGGCGGCCCTGACCGGGATGCGCCCGATCGTGGATTTCCACTTCTCGGATTTCGTCACCTGCGGCATGGACGAGATCTGCAACCAGGCCGCCAAGATCCGCTACATGTTCGGCGGGCAGGTCAAGCTGCCGATGGTGTTCTGGTGTCCGGACGGCGCCGGTCTGCGCGCCGCCGCCCAGCACAGCCAGTCGCTCGAGGCCTGGTTCGTGCACACCCCCGGTCTGAAGGTGGTGGTCCCCTCCGAAGCGGGCGACGTCAAGGGCCTGATGAAGGCCGCCATCCGCGACGACGACCCGGTGATGTTCTTCCAGCACAAGCGGCTCTTTGCGCGCGAGGGGCCGGTGCCGGCCGACCCGGAGTATGTGATCCCGCTCGGGGTCGCGGCGGTCAAGCGGCCGGGCGCGGACGTGAGCCTGCTCACCTACGGCGCCGGGTTCTACCTGTGCATGGAGGCCGCCGGCAGCCTGGCGCAGGAGGGCATTGAGGCCGAGGTGGTGGACCTGCGCACCTTGAAGCCGCTCGACATGGAGACCATCGCCGCCTCCGTGCGCAAGACCCACCGGGCGGTGATCGTGCACGAAGCCTGTCGGACCGGGGGCTTCGGCGCCGAGCTGGCGGCCCGCATCCAGGCGGAGCTCTTCGACGAGCTCGATGCGCCGGTGCTGCGGGTGGCGGCCAAGGACGTGCCCATCCCCTTCTCGCCCCCGCTGGAGGATTTCGTGCTGCCCCGGCCGGCGGACGTGATCCAGGCCGTCAAGGCCGCCTGCTACCGCTGATGTCCGTGAACCCGGACGGCGGGCGTTGCCTTCCGGTGTCCGGCCGGGCCGGGAGCGGCCCTTCTTGAGAAAGGGTGATGCGTATGGCGTTTGAAATTGCGGTGCCCAAGCTGGGCCTCACCATGGAGGAGGCCACTCTGGTCGCGTGGAAATTCTCCGCCGGGGAGCGGGTGGCGAAAGAGCAAATCGTTCTGGTGCTGGAGACCGACAAGGTCACCTTCGAGATGCCCGCGCCCGGCGAGGGCCTGCTGCACCCGATCGCGGCGGCGGGCAGCCGCATCGAAGTGAGTCAGGTGGTGGGGTATCTCGCCGCCGACGAAGCCGAGCTGTCGCAGCTCACCGCGCGCTGTCCGGCCGCGGGCACCGGTTCCGATGCGGTCGCGGCCGCGGCCGCCGCACCGGCCGCCGCCGTTGAAAAACCCGTCGCGCCGTCTTCCCCCGGAGGCCGGGTCAAGGCCTCGCCCGTGGCGCGGGCCATGGCGCGGGCCCACGGGGTCGATCTGGGACGGGTTGCCGGGACCGGCCCCGGCGGCCGCGTCGTCAGGGCCGACCTGCTCGCGGCGATCGAGAAGGGGGCCCCGGCCAAGGCTGCCCCCGCTGCGGCCGGCGGCGAGCTTCTGAGCGTGGCCCAGGAAATACCCATCGCCGGGGTGCGCCGGGTCATCTTCAGGAACATGCACCTGAGCCTTACGACCCAGGCCCAGCTCACCCTGCACACCGAGGCATCGGCCGAGGCCATGATCCGCCTGCGCGAGCGGATGAACGCCGCCGCCGGCCCCAAGGTCCCCTACAATGCCATCCTGGTGAAAGTCATCGCCCAGGCCCTCACGCAGCACCCGCTGGTCAACGTCGGGGTGGAAGGGGAGGTGATCAAGGTCTGGCGGCAGGTGCACGTGGGCGTGGCCATGGATGTGGGCCGCGGGCTCATCGTGCCCAAGGTGCGCGATGCCGCGTGCAAATCCATCCGCGAGATCTCCGCCGACATCGACCGTCTGGTGGAAGGCGCCAAGGCCGGCAGCCTCGCGCTGGACGACCTGGCACTCGGCACCTTCACGCTGACCAACCTCGGGGCTTGGGACATCGATGATTTCACGCCGATCGTGAACCACCCGGAAAGCGCCATCCTCGGGGTGGGCCGCATCGTCGAGAAACCGGTCGCCCGAAACGGCCAGGTGGTCGTCGCGCCGCGCTTGGCGCTCTCGCTCTCCTTCGACCACCGCATCATCGACGGCGCACCCGGGGCGGCGTTCCTGAAGACGATCAAGGATCTTGTCGAAGAGCCGGCGCTCATGCTCTGAGCGACCGGCGATCAGCGCCCGTCCGCAGGGCTCGAACGAATTGCAGCCCGCGCGCCGCCCGCCCGTGGAATGGGTGAACCGCTGTTTTATCGGACCACTTGCGAGGAAACAATGTCGGACGACTTCGATCTCATCGTCATCGGCGGCGGACCGGGGGGGGTGGCGGCCGCCATCCGCGCGGTTCAGCTCGGGGCCAGGACGGCGCTCGTGGAGGGCACGCACTGGGGCGGGTTGTGCCTCAACCGGGCCTGCGTGCCCACCAAGCTCTTCGCGGCGACGCTCGAGCGGGCCAGGACCATCCAGACCGCCTCCAAGATGGGCTTCGCCAAGGCGCACGCCGCGGTGGACCCTGCCGCCGTCTTCAAAATGAAAGACGAGCTGGTGGGCTACTTCGCGATGGGGACCGAGGGGCTCGTGAAGGTGAAGGGCGTGACCCCCCTCAAGGGCCGGGGCCGACTGGCAGGCCCCGGACGGGTGGCCGTAGGCGAGAACATCCACCAGGCCGGGGCGGTCGTCGTTGCCGTGGGCGGGGAGTGGGTCCGGCCCTCTTTTCCCGGGGCCGATGCGGATGGCGTCGTGAACTCCAGCCGTTTCCTGGAGGAGGGCAAAATCCCGGCCAGAAGCCTCCTCCTCGGTGCCGGGCCCTGGGCGTTGGAGCTGGCCCAGTTCCTGGGCGTCTGCGGCGGCCAGGTGGTGGTCGCCGTCCCCGAGCGCGGCATTCTGCCCGGTTTCGACGCGGAAATCGGCCAACGCCTGCGCGCCGCCCTCAAGAACGACCCGCTGACGATCCTCAACTCCTGCCGGGTGGTCTCCGTGGCCCGGGACAAGGAGGGCTTGTCCGCGGTGCTCTCCGTCAAGGGCAAGGAGGAGACCCGCCGCTTCGACCGGGTGATCTATTTCGATCGCCGACCGGCGCTGGCGGGGCTGGGGCTGGACACGGTCGGCCTCGCGGACCTCGGCGTGGACGGCCACCTGGCCACACGGGCCCCCGGGGTCTGGGCCGTGGGCGATGCCGCCGGGGAGGGCCCGTTTCTCTCCCACCGCGCCTCGGCCATGGGGATCGTCGCCGCGGAAAACGCCCTGGGCGCGAAACGGGTCTTCACCCCCCATGCCGTTGCGGCCGTGGCCTACACCTGCCCTCAGGCGGCTTCGGTGGGGCTGAGCGAGGAGCAGGCGGAAGCCGCGGGCCACGCGGTCGTCACCGGCTCGGCCGCCGTCGCGGCGACCCCCATGGCCATGATCCAGGGCGTGGGCAGCGGCGTGGTCAAGGTCGTGGGCGAGAAGAAATACGGCGAGCTGCTCGGCGTGCACATCCTGGCCCCCTTTGCGAGCGAGATCATCGGTGCCGGCGCCCTGGCGATCCAGATGGAAGCCACCCTGGAGGATCTGGCGCGCGCGGCGCTGCCGCACCCCACCATCGCCGAGTCGCTGGCGGAGGCGGCCCGCGATGCGCTCGGCTGGGCGATCTACCAGCCTTGAGCCGGGGCCGTGCCGCGCCCTTTATAGCCGGGGGGGGGAGGGTTTGAGCGAACGATGCTGAGCCTGGTGTTGATCGTCAAGATCCTCGTCACCGTCGCCATGGTGCTGGCGCTTTCGGTGGCTGCCGAGCGCCTGAGCCCGCGGGTGGCCGGGCTGCTCTCCGGCTACCCGTTGGGGGGGGCGATCGCGCTTTTTTTCATGGGGCTGGAAATCAGCCCGGGGTTTGCGGCCGACAGTGCCGTCACCACCCCGGTGGGGCTATTGGCCGCCCTGGTCTTCGTCTATGGCTACTACCGCGCCTCGCTCGTTCTGCGGCGCCGGGTGGTCGCCGGCAGCTCCGCCGCCGCCCTGGCCGGCTTCTTCGCGACGACCTGGCTGCTCGACCTGATCCCCTTCTCGCGCACGGCCGCCATCCTGGTCCCGATCGGGTCGATTGTCCTCTTCGCCGTCCTGTTCCGCCGGCTGCCGAACGTCCCCATCGCCCGCCGCCTGCGCCTGACAATGCCGGTGCTGCTGGCGCGCGCGGCGCTGGCGGCGCTGATCATCGTGGTCGTGACCGGAGTGGCCAAGACGGTCGGACCGGCCCGGGCCGGGCTCTTCTCGGCGTTTCCGACGGCGCTCTTCCCGCTGATGCTGATCGTGCACCTCACCTACGACCGGTCCCACGTCCACACGATCATCAAGAATTTCCCCCTGGGCCTGGGGTCGCTGATCGCCTATGCCGTGGCGGTGTCGCTCCTTTACCCGCGCTGGGGCCTCGCCTGGGGGACGCTGGCGGCGTTCGGGGCGGCGACGCTCTACCTGATCGCGTTCGGCGTCGTTGTCCGCCGGCTGGGCCGGCCGCGGGGCGAGCCTTGACGGGGCGGTTTCGGTGCGCATTTTGAGCACCTGGGAATGGAGATCGTTTCTTCAGGCTTGTTCAAAGAGATGATGGATTTTAAAAATCATTCCAAACGATGACTTCGTAGCAAGCCCGAGTTCAAGGCGCGCGAGTCCCGCCGAGCGAGGCGAACTTCAGTACGCCGCAGCGAGTGCGGGATGAGGCGCAACGCCGAAATCGGGCTTGCTACGAAGTCATCAAAGGAGGGAGGCGATGGACAAGAAACTGCGGGCATTGATCGACACCGCGATCCGGCGCGAGGAGGAGGCGCACGCCTTCTACATGGACATCCGCGGCAGGGTTGAGGAATCCGCCGCGGCCGAGACCATCCTGTGGATCGCCGGCGAGGAGCTGAAACACAAGGCTTTTTTGGAGAAGTACCGGGACGGCGGCTTCGGGGCTTCGGAGCTGCGCATGAGCGAGGTGGTTGCCTACAAGATCGCCGAGTACCAGCAGGAGCCTGAGGTCTCGCCGCGCATGGACAGCGCCAAGGTATTTCTGGTGGCGGCCCACCGGGAGAAGCGCTCGCATGGGTTCTACAGCGAGCTTGCCGGCCAGCACCCGGCCGGCGAGGTCCGGGACATGCTGCTGCGCATGGCGAACGAGGAACTCAAGCACAAGGAGAAGATGGAGTACCTCTACGCCAACACGGCTTTTCCCCAGACCGACGGCGGGTGATGCGCGCCGGCCCCGGGGCCGGCCCGCCGCCTGTCACGCGGGCTCGACCGGGATGACGGTGACGGGCACCGGGGAGCCTTTGAGCACCTTTTCGGTCGTGCTGCCGAAGCGGAAGCCCCCCTGGGCCCCGTGGCTGGCCATGACCACGATGTCCACTTTCTCCTGGTCGATCAGCTTGAGGATCTCCTTGGCCGGGTCGCCGACGGCCACGTGCTTGATGTAGAGCGGGCAGCCGTCCAGGTATTTCTCGCAGACCTGCCCCAGGCGCTTGCCGGCGGTGTTGCGGGCGTGGTCCATGAGCTCCTTGACGCGCTTCTCCTCGAACGCCCCGTACCATCCGTCGTGATGGGCGGTGTCTTCGATCACGTACAGCACATGGATCTCCGCGCCGTACTGCTGCGTGAGCGACTGCACGTGGGGCAGCGCTTTTTCCGCGATGCTCGAAAAGTCCGTCGGCCACAATATTTTCTTCACTTCCATAGTCGATCTCCTTGTCAGCCTTCAGCCTGATTTCCGAGTAAAAAGTCCCGCGGCAGCAGGTGCGCGCGGGACTTGGATGGTTCGGCGGCTCCCGGCTTATTTTTTGTCGTCTTTGACTTCCTCGAAGTCGGCGTCGACCACTTCCTCATCGGGGGAGGCGGCGCGGCCGCCGCCGGCTTCGGCGCCCTCCGTCTTCTGCCCCTCGGCCTGGGCGGCCTGCTGGTACATCGCCTCGGCCAGTTTGTGGGAGGCGGTCGTGAGCTCCTCGCTCAGGCGGCTGATCTCGTCCTTGTCTTCGCCTTCCATGGCCTTGCGCAGTTTCTGGATGGCGTCTTCGACCTTGGTCTTGGTGGCCGCGTCGACTTTTTCACCCAGATCCTTGATGGAGCGCTCGGTCGCGTAGATGAGCGCATCGGCATGGTTGCGGGCTTCGACCAGTTCGCGCTTTTTGCGGTCGTCTTCCGCGTGCGCCTTCGGCATCCTTGACCATCTGGTCGATCTCCTCCTTGGTCAGACCCGAGGAGGCCGTGATCTGGATCGACTGCTCCTTGCCGGTGGCCTTGTCCTTGGCCGAGACGTTGACGATGCCGTTGGCGTCGATGTCGAAGGTCACCTCGATCTGGGGGACGCCCCGCGGGGCCGGCGGTATGCCGACCAGCTCGAAGCGCCCCAGGGTCTTGTTGTTGGCCGCCATCTCCCGCTCGCCCTGCAGGACGTGGATCGACACCGCCGGCTGGCTGTCGGTGGCGGTGGAAAAGACCTGGCTCTTGCGGGTGGGGATGGTGGTGTTCTTCTCGATCAGCTTGGTCATCACCCCGCCCAGGGTTTCGATGCCGAGCGACAGCGGCGTCACGTCGAGCAGCAGCACGTCCTTGACGTCGCCCTTCAGCACCGCGCCCTGGATGGCGGCGCCGACCGCGACGACTTCGTCCGGGTTGACGCCCCGGTGGGGCTCCTTGCCGAAGATCTTGCGCACGCGCTCCTGAACCGAGGGCATCCGGGTCATCCCGCCCACCAGGATCACTTCATGGATGTCCTTGGGCCCCAGGCCGGCATCCTTCATGCAGGTCCGGCAGGGCTCCTCCAGCTTGTCGAGCAGTTCGCCGACCAACGCCTCGAGCTTGGCGCGGGTGATCTTCAGGTTCAGGTGCTTGGGGCCGCTGGCATCGGCCGTGATGAACGGCAGGTTGATGTCGGTCTCCATCGAGGTCGACAGCTCGATCTTGGCTTTTTCAGCGGCTTCCTTGAGGCGCTGGAGCGCCATCTTGTCGTTGCGCAGGTCGATGCCCTGGTCCTTGCGGAACTCGTCGGCCAGGAAGCTGATCAGGCGCAGGTCGAAGTCGTCGCCGCCCAGGTGGGTGTCGCCGTTGGTGGCCTTGACTTCGAACACCCCTTCGCCGATCTCGAGGATCGAGATGTCGAAGGTGCCGCCGCCCAGGTCGAAGACCGCGATTTTCTCCTCGCGCTTCTTGTCCATGCCGTAGGCGAGCGCCGCGGCCGTCGGCTCGTTGATGATCCGCAGCACGTTCAGCCCGGCGATCTTGCCGGCGTCCTTGGTGGCCTGCCGCTGGCTGTCGTCGAAGTAGGCCGGCACGGTGACGACCGCGTCGGTGACCTTCTCCCCGAGGTAGTCTTCGGCGTACTTCTTGATGAAGGACAGGATGAAGGAGGAGACCTCCGCCGGGCTGTACTGCTTGCCGCGGATGCCGATGCGGATGTCGCCGTTGGCGGCTTCGTCGATGCGATAGGGGAGGACCTTGCGGTCGTACTGGACCTCCTTCGAGCCGAACTTGCGACCGATCAAGCGTTTGACGCCGAACACCGTGTTCTCCGGGTTGGTGATGGCCTGACGTTTCGCGATCTGACCGACGAGGCGCTCTCCGCTTTCGGTGACGGCGACCACGGAGGGCGTCGTGCGGCCCCCCTCGGGGTTGGTGATGACCTTCGCCTCGCCGCCGTCCATGATTGCCACGCACGAGTTGGTGGTACCCAGATCGATTCCAATTACCTTCGGCATACCCTCATTCCTCCTTGATTCATCCAGTTCATTATCGGTTCGATTCAACCGTTGGTGTTCGGATCAGGCGCGGCGCCGTTGTCGGCCGACATCCTTTTCGGTGCCGCCACCACGACCAGCGACGGTCGCAGCAGCCGGTTGCCGAGCAAATACCCTTTTTGCATCTCGCGGATGACGGTGTTTTCCGGCAGATCGGAACCGTCTTCGCACATGATGGCCTCGTGGAACTCCGGGTTGAAAGGCAGCCCCACGCATTCAACCGGAGACACGTTGAACTTGTCGAAAATTCGAAGCAGCTCCTTCAAAGTCAGGCGCAGTCCGTCAAGCAGGCTGGTGTTTGTCTCCGGGGCCGATTGGGCCGACTGGATGGCCAGCTCGATGTGGTCCACGGCCGAGAGCATCTCCTTGAGCAGGGACTGGTTGGCGTACCTGCGGTATTCCTCAACCTCCCGGGCGGAGCGTTTCTTGTAGTTTTCAAAGTCGGCCGTGACGCGCAACAGGCGATCACGGTTCTCGTCGGCTTCCCGTTCCTTGGCGGCGAGTTTGTCGGCGAGCTCCTGCACGCTGAACTCGATGCGGGCCGGCTCGGCGTCATCCTCCGGGGGGTGAGCGGGAAACTCCGGGGCGGTGTCCTGTTCCTCCGGGAATTCACCGGTGTCCTGTTTCTGGATTTTGATTTTACGCGCTTCTGTCATGCCTTGTCTTTCCTCGGAGTTGGACAGCGTTAGACGTGCTAAACTAAAGCAGGCTGGCCTGATGTCAAGGACCGGGGCCGCGGCTTTTGAGCGCTAAAATAAAGGCTTAGTGGAGGGCCTCCGGGCCCGGGGAGGCCCGGTGGGGGGGCGCGTCGCGCCGGGCGGTCAAACGGCTGCCCCGCGGCGCGCGGCGGGGGGCTCGATCCCGGGCAGGGCCGGCACCCGCAGCAGGGGTGATTGGGAAAGAGGTTGTGCACCCACCTTCGAATTCCTTCCTGAAGCCCCGGGGCGTTGGTGACCGAAAAAAGCCACGACACAGCCGGCGTCACTTATCGCTGCTTCCTTCCGGATCTGACGAGGTTCGTGGCCGTCTGTTGCGCGGCGTCCGGTCGGACGCGCCCGGTTCTTCGCTCCGGAACCCTCGGGTGGGGGTTCAGCCCCGCATAAGCGGATTTCGGGCTCGAGGGCACCGCTAGCTCCCCGCCTAGCACAACCTTGCCTACAGCATACGCCGTTAATTCCATTTTTCAAGTAAAAACCTCACGGTTGACTAATAGTGCATTCTGCCCTACACACTCCCAGTATTCCCGATTCAACCCGTATAGCCGATGAAACCCTGCAGACGGACCCCCCCGGCGATGGTTCCGAACGCTACCCCAGACACCCGCTCCGGCCGGCTGGACCGAGTGGTCGATGCCGCCATCCGGCGCTGGCGCCTTCTCGAGGAAGGTGATGCGGTCCTGGTGGGTGTCTCCGGCGGGCCGGACTCGGTGGCCCTCCTGCACCTGCTGCTGCGGCGCGTGGCCGCTTTCCGGCTGCGTCTCGGCGTGGCCCACCTGAACCACGGGCTCAGGGAGGAGGCGCAACGGGACGCGCAGTTCGTCGAGGAACTGGCCGCGAGGCATGCGCTCCCGTGTTACATCGAAAAGGGCGACCTGGACGCCCTCCGGCGCCGGCAGCGGATGTCGCTCGAGGAGGCGGGACGGCGGCTGCGCTATGATTTCTTCGATTCCATCGCCGACACGCACGGCTACCGGCGCGTGGCCCTGGGTCACCATGCGGACGACCAGGCCGAAACCCTCCTGCTGAATTTGTTGCGGGGCGGCGGCAGGCGGGGTCTTGCGGGCATTCCGGCCGCGCGGCAGGGACGCTACATCCGGCCCCTGATCCGTGCCGCCCGCAGCGACATCGAGGGGTATCTCGGCGCGTATCGGCTGCGGTATGTGGTGGACTGCACCAACGCCGACGAGTCCCTGCTGCGCAACAAGGTCCGCCATCGCCTGCTCCCGATGCTCGCGCGCGAGTACCAGCCTCGGATCCGAAGGGTCCTCAGCCGCACCGCCGAGGTGCTCGGGGCCGAGGAGGGCTGGATCGAGGGGTTGCTCGACCCCATCTATGCGCAGGTGGTCGCCGCGAGCGACGACGAACGGGTCGCTCTGGACGCCGCTGCGCTGAGCGGGCTTCCCCCGGCCGCCGCCCGCCGTGTCGTGCGCCGCGCGCTCGCCCAGGTACGGGGTGATCTGCGCCGGGTCGCATTCGGCCACGTCGAAAGCATTCTGGATCTTGCCGGTCGCCGGGTCCCCGCCGGCCCCTTGCACCTGCCCGGCGGGACCCGGGTGGAGCTCCGGGGGGCGGAGCTCCGGTTCTGCCGCCGGTCCGCCGACGGACGTTGCCCGCCGCGGGCGTTGGAAGCAAGCGACTTCGAGTATCAGATGACCGGTTGCGGCGTGCTGCGGATCGAAGAGGCCGGGGTCTCGATCCGCCTGAGTGCGGCGGCCTGCGAGGGGCTGCCGGACCTGGCCGGGGGGGGAGGCCGGACGGCTTTTCTCGCCGCGGAGGCGGTCGTATTTCCTCTGATCGTGCGCAACCGCCGCCGCGGCGACCGGTTTCAGCCGCTCGGCGCGGCCGGGTCCCAAAAACTTAAAAAATTTTTCATCGACCACAAAGTCCCGCCGCACGAGCGGCACCGCTGCCCGCTGCTCGTCAGTCGCGACCGGATCCTGTGGGTCGCCGGTCACCGCGCCGATGAGCGGGCGCGTGTCCGCACCGACACGCGGCGGGTGCTCAAGGCCGAGCTGATAGTTGCATAGCCCCCCGGCCGTCATTATGTTTTTACCTTGAAATTTTTATCAAGATACGGAATGATGAAGCCGGCGAAGTCATCCGAACCGATGGCGGCGCTCACCCGCCTGGTGCGACGCGTTTTCGGCACGGAGGTCGATGGGCGGTCTGTTTTCGGCGTGCCGCGGGCGCGGAGCCCGGCTCTGACCCCGGACCCATGACACGGCTCATACGGAATATCCGGTACACGGTTCCCCCGGAGGAGGTAATTTCACTTGAACCCTTTCTACAAGAATTTGGCGCTGTGGCTGGTCATCACCCTGATGATGGTCATGCTCTACAACCTCTTCAGCCAGCAGCACCTGAACGAATCCAATCTCAATTATTCCCAGTTTCTGGCGATGGTCAACGAAGAGCGCGTGGCGGAAGTGCTCATCCAGGGGCGGGAGCTCTACGTCACCGACGTCAATCGGGCGCGTTTCAAAGTCTACGCCCCGCCCGACCCCGAGTTGATCGGCCTGCTGCGAACCAAGCGCGTGATCATCAGCGCCAAGCCGGAGTCGGACTCGCCCTGGTACATGTCGCTGCTGGTGTCGTGGTTCCCCATGCTGGTGCTGATCGGCGTGTGGGTCTTCTTCATGCGCCAGATGCAGTCCGGCGGCGGCAAGGCGCTCTCCTTCGGCAAGAGCCGCGCCCGTCTCATGTCCGACACCTCCGAGAAGGTGACCTTCGAGGACGTGGCCGGCATCGACGAGGCCAAGGAGGAGCTGCAGGAAATCGTCGACTTTCTCAAGGACCCCAAGAAATTCACGCGCCTGGGCGGCCGGATCCCCAAGGGGGTCCTGCTCATGGGCCCCCCGGGCACCGGCAAGACCCTGCTCGCCCGGGCGATCGCCGGCGAGGCGGGCGTCCCCTTCTTCAGCATCAGCGGTTCCGACTTCGTCGAGATGTTCGTCGGCGTCGGCGCCTCCCGCGTGCGGGACCTTTTCGTCCAGGGCAAGAAAAACGCCCCGTGCATCATCTTCATCGACGAGATCGACGCCGTCGGGCGGCACCGGGGGGCGGGACTGGGCGGCGGCCACGACGAGCGCGAGCAGACCCTGAACCAGTTGCTGGTGGAGATGGATGGGTTCGAATCGAACGAGGGGGTCATCCTGATTTCGGCCACCAACCGCCCGGACGTGCTCGACCCCGCCCTGCTGCGCCCGGGGCGCTTCGATCGGCAGGTGGTGGTGTCGCTGCCCGACATCAAGGGCCGCGAAAAGATCCTGCGCGTCCACATGCGCAAAACGCCCGGTGGCCCAGGAGGTGAACGTCACGGTCCTGGCCAAGGGGACCCCCGGCTTCTCGGGCGCCGACCTGGAGAACCTGGTCAACGAGGCGGCGCTGCTCGCCGCCAAACGCGGCAAGGAGCACCTGGGCATCCAGGACTTCGAGGACGCCAAGGACAAGGTCTACATGGGCCTCGAGCGCAAGTCGAAGGTGATCCGGGAAGAGGACCGCAAGGTGACCGCCTACCACGAAGGCGGGCACGCCCTCGTGGCGCGGTTTCTGCCGGACACCGACGCCGTCAACAAGGTCACCATCATTCCCCGCGGCCGTGCCGCCGGGGTGACCTGGTTTCTGCCCGAAGAGCGCGACTTCAAGTACAAGGACCAGCTCGAGAGCGAGCTTGCGGTGGCCTACGGCGGCAGGGTGGCCGAGGAGATCGTGTTCGGGCGCATCAGCACGGGCGCGGCCAACGACATCAAACAGGCCACCGCTCTGGCCGAGCAGATGGTGCGCAGCTGGGGCATGAGCGAGACCCTCGGGCCGCTCAACTACTCCAAGGGCGAGGAGACCGTCTTCCTCGGCCGGGAGATCGTCCAGCACCGCGACTACTCGGATGCCACGGCCCAGGTGATCGACGACGAGATCAACAAACTGATCAAGTCCTGCTACGACCGCGCCCGCAGCGTGCTGGATGAGAACCTGGACGTCCTGCACCGCTTGGCCGACCTCCTGCTCGACAAAGAGACCGTCATGGGCAAGGAGCTCGACGTGCTGATCCACGACATGCGCCCCGGCATCGAGCTGCCCTCGAAGAAAATCGACGAGGACGAGGAGACACCGGCCCCCGCTCCGGCCTCTGAGCCGACACCGGCGCCGGCCGCGCCCGAAGAAGCTTAAACTCCCCGGCATGCACCCGCGCAAGCCATACCGGATCGCCTGGGGCCGACACCTCCTCGACCTGGGCCGGCGGACCTGCGTCATGGGCGTCGTCAACGTGACGCCCGACAGTTTTTCGGACGGCGGGAAATTCTTTCGCGTCGCGGATGCCGTCGCCCGGGGCGTGCAGATGGCGGCCGAAGGCGCCGACATCATCGATGTCGGCGGGGAGTCGACCCGCCCGCAGGCCGAGGCGGTGTCCGCGGAGGACGAGCTCGGCCGGGTGCTGCCGGTCATCGCCGGGTTGGCGCGGCGGGTATCGGTCCCCATCAGCATCGACACGACCAAGAGCGCGGTCGCCCGGCCGGCGCTCGCGGCGGGTGCGGCGATGGTCAACGATGTCGCCGCCCTGCGGTTCGACCCGGCGGTGGCGGCGGTGGCGGCCGAGTTCGATGTGCCCCTGATCCTGATGCACATGCAGGGCGAGCCGCGCACCATGCAGGCGGCCCCGCGCTACGATGATCTCGTGGGGGAGATCCGCGATTTCCTGAACGCCGCGGCCGCGGCGGCCGGGCGCGGCGGGGTGGCCCGTTCGCGGCTGATTGTGGACCCGGGGATCGGGTTCGGGAAAACCCCGGATCACAACCTGCAGCTGATCCGGCGTCTGGGGGAGTTCTCGGACCTCGACCTGCCCCTTCTGATCGGCACCTCGCGCAAGTCCTTCATCCGCAAGCTGCTCAAAGCCCCCTCCGCAAAGGACATCTCCCCGGACCTGCCGCTGGTGGAGGTCGGCACCCAGGCCAGTGTGGCGGCAGCCGTCCTGAACGGCGCCCACATCGTGCGCGTCCACGATGTCGCGAACACCGTGGCGACCTGCAAGGTCGTGGACGCCATCCTCAATTCCTGATCCCCGCCGCAGCCCCCGAGGAGCCGCCGACTCCTCCTTCCGCCTTCCGATCCGCTTTCCGCCTTCCGAATTCCGAATCCGCCCTTCCGCCTTCCGCCTTCAGTTCCCCCCTTCCGAATTCCGAACTCCGCCTTCCGAATTCCGCCCTCCGAGTTCCACCCTTCCGCCTTCCGCTCCGAATTCCGAACTCCGCCTTCCGCCTTCCGAACTCCGAATTCCGAACTCCGCCTTCCGCCTTCAGTTTCCGCCTTCCGAATTCTTCAGCCACCCCAGAAACCCGTTGATGCTGTTCGACATGAAATACCGCTCCCGCGGTCGCGCGGGCTCCGGGAAGCGGTCGAAGGCGGCGAGCAGCGGGTCTTCGGCCAGCAGCCCGTCCACGCAGCGCAAGACGGCTTCATCAGCCGGCCCGGGGCCGGCGTTGCGCCGCAGCCATGTCTCCCAGAACCTGAGTTGCCCGCGGTGCAGGGCGAGCAGGCGGCTGCCGTCATCGGTGGCGCCGAAATGGCCGACGACCATCCGGCGCGGGCGGCGCGCGAGCAGCGTGTCGATGCTCGCCAGGGCCGTGTCGAGGAAAAAGTGCGGCGGGGTCGCCGGCCGCAGGTATTCGGTTCCCCCGCCGAAGTCGTACCACACACCGCAGGCCTCGCCGGCAAAGAGGCAGGGCGGTGTCGCGAAGCTGACGTGATGCGGGGCGTGGCCCGGGGTGAGGAGGGCCTCGATTCCGTGCGCGGCAAAGCCATCGGCCGCGATCAGGCGCCGCCGGTCGACGGGGGTGGGGGCGCCGTAGCCGTCGGCGACCGGCCCCAGGACCTTGCGGCTGCCTTCCCACAGCCGGGAGGGGTCGCTCAGGTGGGGGATGGCGTTTGTATGACAGACGACGGCCGCCTCCGGGAACCGGGCGGCGAGGCCGCCGGCGGCGCCGGCGTGGTCGAGGTGGATGTGGGTGAGCAGGATGTAGTCCAGCCGCCGGATGCCGAGTGTCTCAAGGGCGTCGATCAGTTGCCGGGCGGTTGAGGCCGGGCCGACGTCGACCAGAAAAGCAGGCCGGCCCGGCGCCAGCCAGGCGGTGATGAAATCGGCAAAGCCCGCGAGCGGCGGGCTGAGGGTGATCCGGAACAGCTCCTCGCCGAAAGGTTCGATCCGTGCGTGCATGGCGCGCTCCCCGTCATTTATTTGTCCGCCGATGTTTTTTCACTCGAACCCTTGAACCCTCGACCCCTTAAGCCACCGGCTGTCGCCTAACAAGGTGCGCATCGTAGCAGAGACGCAGGGGTGGGGGCAAGCGTGCCGGCAGGTGGGGGCGACCCGGCGATCGGGGCCGACTCGAGGCGGCAGGGGTTTCAGGCGCGGCCGGTTTCCCTGAGCTTTTCCCGCAGGACCCGGTAGAAGCCCAAGTGCTCGGTGAGGCCCCGGGCGAAGATCTTGCCGAAGTCGTCGATGTTCTTCACGTTGACGATGAGATTCAGGCTTTTCAGAAAGCCCGTGAAGTTGTCCATGGTGCGGTGGCGGCCGGTGATCATGGCGACATAGATGTTGCGGCGCACGGACATCGCCAGACGTTCCAGGTAGATCAGCACCCCGTTGGCGTCCGGGTTGTCGGTGTCGAACATTTCGTCGACCACGACCACGTCGTACACGTGGTAGCGCATCCGTTTGAGGGCATCGCGCGCATTCTCGGCGGAGGTGATCTGATAGTCCAGGGCCGCGAGCTGGTTGACGATGGTCTTCCGGACCTGCGGGTCCGCCTCGCAGATCAGGGCGGTCTTGCCTTCCTCTTCGACGAAATCGAACGGCCGGTCGGAGGCGTTGTACGCGCTGGTGTCGACCTCGTTCAACGCGACCCGCTCCCGGCCGGGCGATTCCAGGTTCACGGTGATCCGGGTGGCGCACTTCGGGCAGGGGAAGACCACGGGTTTGTCCGGTGGGATCTGGTCGTTGGCGATCCTGAACTTGCCTTGGCAGCTGGTGCAGGTGATTTCCATAAAAACTCCGTTGGCCCCGCGGGCGGCACCCCCCGCTTCAGATCATTTTGCTGTAAGTGCGGTCGATCTCCAGTTTGCCGATGTCGGTGGTCGTCTCACCCCGGGCGCTTTTGATCATGTCGATGCCGCGGCCGACCGCACCCCGGTGCGAGGCATAGGCCATGGCGGTTTCCTGGGTGATCTGGCCCTGCTCGAAGAGGGCGACCAGGTGCTGGTCGAAGGTGGTCATCCCGAAGGCGTTGCCGGCCTCCATGATGTCGTGGAAGGTCTTGCCCTCGGCTTCCCCGTTCAAGACCGCATCCTTGACCCGCAGGTTGGTGCCCATGATTTCGAAGGTGGCCACCCGCCCGCCCCCGACCTTGGGCAGCAGGCGCTGGCAGACGATCCAGCGCAGCGAGTCCGCCAATCGGATGCGGACCTGTTTTTCGTCCTCGTTGGCGAACATGCCCAGGATGCGGTTGATGGTCGCGCCGGCATCCGTCGTGTGCAGGGTGGTCAGCACCAGGTGGCCGGTCTCCGCCGCGCTCAGGCCGATTTCGACGGTCTCCCGGTCGCGCATTTCGCCCACCAGGATCACCTTGGGCGCCTGGCGCAGGGCGGCCCTCAGGCCGTTGGCGTAGGTGTCGAAGTCCATCCCGAGCTCGCGCTGGTTGAAGGTCGACTTCTTGTGCGGGTGCTGGTATTCCACCGGGTCCTCGAGGGTCACGATGTGCACCGCGCGGTTTTCGTTGATGTCGTCGAGAATGGCCGCGAGCGAGGTGGTTTTGCCGGAGCCCGTGGCGCCGGTGACGAAAATGATCCCGTTCTTGTCCCGGGCGATCTGGTGAAACACGCTCGGCAGGCCGCGTTCGTCGATCGTCGGTATCTTGGATTCCAGCTTGCGGCAGACGATGGAGATGTTGCCGCCCTGGGAGAAGATGTTGACCCGGAAACGGGCCTTGCCGGGCAGTGAGTAGGAGAGGTCGCACGAGCCGGTGCGCAGAAAGGTCTCGGTCAGCCGCCGGTCCTGGTTGATCAGGTTGAGCGCGATGGTCTCCGTCTGGAACGCCGTCAGCGGTTTCGCGTTGTTGCGGATTTCCACCGGGATCAGCTCCCCGGCGCTTTCGACCTGCATCGGCTTGCCGACGGTGAAGTTCAGGTCCGAGACTTCCCGGTGCGAGTCGAGCATTTTGACCAGAATGTGGTCGATCTCTTGTTTCTTCACGGAGTCCTCGGCTTAGGCTTCGGTAAAATCCAGCGGCGGGGATTTCAGCAGCGGCCGGAAACGCGCCTTTTCGTTGGATTTGGCGTAGGCGTCCTCGGCGCTGATCCGCCGCGCTTGAAAAGGTCCATGATCGAATCGTCGAGCAGCGTCATGCCGTATTTTTTCCCGGTCTGGATCATCGAGGGGATCTGGTGGATCTTGCCCTCCCGGATGAGGTTGCGCACCCCCGGGGTGGCGATCAGGATCTCGAGGGCGACGATCCGGCCGACCTTGTCGATGCGTTTGAACAAGGTCTGGGAGATCACCGCCCGAATGCCCTCGGCCAGGGTGGATCGGATCAGTGCCTGCTCCTGGGAGGGGAAGACTTCGATCACCCGGTCCACCGTCTTGGCGGCGCCGGAGGTGTGCAGGGTCGAAAACACGAGGTGACCGGTGGTGGCCGCCTCCACCGCCAGCTTGATGGTCTCCAGATCGCGCATTTCGCCGACCAGGATGATGTCGGGGTCCTCGCGCAGGGCGCCCCTCAGGGCGGCGGAGAAGGTCTTGGTGTGCAGACCGACCTCGCGCTGGTTGATGATGCAGCCCTGGCTCTGGTGGACGAATTCGATCGGGTCCTCGACGGTGATGATGTGGTCCTTGCGGTGGCGGTTGGCGACATCGATGATCGAGGCCAGGGTGGTGGATTTGCCGCTGCCGGTCGGACCGGTCACCAGCACCAGCCCGCGGGGCAGCATGGCCAGCTTGGAGACCACCGTCGGCAGCCCCAGCTGCTCGGCGGTCAGGATGGTGTTCGGGATTTCGCGGAACACCGCCCCCACGCCGTTTTTCTGCATGAAGTAGTTGGCCCGGTAGCGGGCGAGCCCCGGGATCTCGTAGCCGAAATCCACGTCGCCGGTCTCTTCGAAGACCTTGATCTTGTGCTCGGGGGTGATCTCGTAGAGCATCGAGCGCAGGTCGTCGCTGGTCAGGACCTTGTATTTGATCCGCTCGATTTCGCCCCGGATCCGCAAAGCCGGCGGCTGTCCGGCCACCAGGTGCAGATCGGAGGCGCCCTGCTCGTGCATCAGTTTGAAGAACGCATCGATTTTTGCCATGAATTGCCCTCGGTCAGTGTCTACTTCGGCGGTGCCAGCACTTTGAGCTTCTCGTCGTTTTCGTCCATCTCCTGCGTGGCTTGCCGGCCGACCTCCAGCAGGCGGCGGTGGGACTCGATGACGGCGCCGATCTGCACCTCGATCTGCACCCGCTGGCGCTTGAGATCCCCGATGTCCTCCTGCAGCCGGATCAGACGTCTCTGGGCCTGATGCAGCAGCTTGGCGGCCCGCGTTTCGGCCTCGGCCACGATCAGCTCCGCCTGCTTGCGGGCGTTCGACTGCATCTGGTCGATGACCTTCTGCGAGTGCATCAGGGCGAGCTTGAAGGTGCCCTCGCGCCGCTTGTAGGCCTCGGTGTCGGCCTGCAGCTTCTTGACCTCGTCGGCCAGGCGGTGGTTTTCGCGCTGCAGCGTCTCGAAGTCCCCGGCCGTCTGTTCGAGAAAGGTTTCCACCTCTTTGGGGTCGATGCCCCTCAGCCGTCTTCCGAAGCGCTGCTGCTGGATGTCGAGGGCCGTCAGGGTCATCGCGTCACCTCACCAAGCGGGGCCGCTCTCAGGCCCTGGGCGAGTTCATACAGGCTGCTGACCAGAAAGCGCTCGAGGAACAGGATCACCAGCAGCACGAGCACCGGGGCGAGGTCCACACCGCCGAAGACCACCGGCAGTCGTTTGCGGACCTGGTTGAGCACCGGCTCGGTCACATTGTGGATGAACCGCACGATGGGGTTGTACGGGTCGGGGCTCACCCATGAGAGCACCGCGCGAGCGATCACGACCCACATGTAGATGTTCAGCGCGAATTGCAGTACGGCGGCGACCGCGCCCACCAGGTTGCTGACGACGATGCTCATGAGCGTCCACACCTCTTTGCGGTAGATGGGTTCGTGAGGTCCGGTCCGCCGCGTTCAAAGAACATCACCTCGCTGCAGGTCTGCAGCGTCGTTGAAGGTGATTTCGGCCGGGACCGGGTGAAACTTGAGAAAAAAAGCGGCAACCGCCGCCGGCCGGCAGGGATCCGCGGGCCGGCGGCATGGGTAAAACGTAGCATGGCTGTGGCTGGATTGCAATCCGTCCGGCCCGTCCTCACCCCCCCGCGATCATGGGGATCAGGAACACCTCGACGCCGTCCGGAACGAGGGTTCGGGCAAAGTTCGGGCGCGACACGTACTGCTCGCCGATGCGAACGACCGGGACGCTCTCGGGGGCGTCGATCTCGGCCAGCAGGTCGGCCAGCGTCAGACCCGGCCGCCAGGGGTGCTCCCGGTCGGCCACGCGGATCATGCGCTCGACCCCCGCGCCCGCGAGCACGGCCAGGACCTCCGGGAAATCGATGCCCAGGCGCTTGACCGTCGCCACCGACGGGATCCCGTCGGCGGTCCAGCCCCGGCGCGCATACACCGCATCCTTGAGCCGTTCGTAGTCCTGCTCGCGCTGACGGCGCAGGGTCGCGATCTTCTCCGCCGTGGGCATGCCCGCGGGGTCGACGCCGAGCGTCTCCTTGAGCTGGGCGTCGTAGCGCTCGGCGCGGGATTCGTACTCGATCTGCGGTCACCGGGCCCATCGCCCGGTAGGGCAGGGTGTCGTGGGCGCGGCGGCCGAAGCCCATGCGCAGGTTGAACACGCGCTGGAAATTGTAGACGGCCTCGCTCATGCGGATGAGCTCATCGGGGCCCGACTCCCGGCCCGTGACCGCGCTGAAGTACTCCGCGTACCACCCGACGTGCTTCATGACCTTGGCCGGCTCGGCGGTGTCCTTGTTGTCCTCCGGGATGACGTCGTTCCAGGGCAGCTTGCACAGCCCGCACAGGGAAAACCAGGTGCGGAACATGGGGAACCAGTGCAGCGCCTCGGCCTTCTGCTCGAAGGTCGGCATGAAGTTGTGGACCATGTCGAGGAAGATCAGCCAGGCCTCGTCGTGCTGGGGGCCCTTGAGGGCCAGGCCGTAGCCGCCCTGCTGGGCGAGGGACTCCTTCGTCATGTACTCGGAGAACTCCAGTCCCTTGGACTCCATGCCGATGTCGGCCATGAGGGCGGCATCCGCCCCGAAATCGGCCGCAAAGCGCGCTTTCATGCGCCGCACCCCCTGGCCGACGACGCTGCCGAAGCCCCGTCCCTCGGCCATCTGGTGCACCAGTTCGAGGGCGGCGGCGCGGTTGCCGAAATAAAGCTCGAGGCCGCCGGTGTGCGCTGTGGTGATCAGGCCGAGCTCGAAGCACTCCATGGCAAAGGCAATGGCCGTGCCGACCGAGATGGTGTCCAGGCCGTAGGCGTCGCAGTAGAAGTTCATCTCGATCACCGTGTGGGGGTCGAAGATGCCGAGGTTCGAGCCGCAGCCGGCGACGGTCTCGTACTCGGGGCCGTCGACGAACACCTTTTTCCCGCGGTAGGGACCGCTCAGCGGGGTGAAGTCCCGCACCCCGTGGGAACAGGCCACCGTGCAGCCCATCCAGCAGCCGTCGAAGCCGGGGTCGAAGAGGCGGCGGAACACGGCCTGGCCGATGTTCTCGGTCTCCCGGTGCCGGCCGAAGCGGAAGTTGTGGGTCGGCAGCAGGTCGTGGTCGTCCATGATGGTGACGATGTGGGTGGTGCCGATCACGGCCATCTCGTTCTGCTTGGGGTCGAGGGTCACGATTTCCTTCGAGTGCAGCTTGGCCACTTTCTTCAGCCGCTCCCGGTCGGCCGGCTGGTTGGTGTCGAGGCTCACCCCCGCGTCCCAGCGGGCCACCAGGGCCTTGACGCCCTTGTGGGCAAACACGGTCCCCACGCCGCCGCGGCCGGCCTGCTTGTAGCGGGCGCGTTTGCGCTTGCCGTCGTACCAGCTGAAATTGAGGCAGCCGAAAAGCGTGTGCTTGGCGCCGGGGCCGGCCGAGACCACCGAAACGTCGCGCGGTTTGCCCTGGGCGAAGTGGTCCGTCAACACCTCCGAAAGCCGGTAGGCGTCCTCGGGCAGGCCGCGGGCGGCGAACACCTCGACCTTCTGGTCGATGCCGTCCACGAACACCACCAGCTCCTCGGTCGCTTGCGCCCTGGATCTTCGAGGGCGTCGAAGCCCGAGTATTTGAGATAGGGCCCGAAATAGCCGCCCACGTTGGAGTCGATCGGCGCACCGGTCAGCGGGGAGATGGTGGCGGCGATGCTCTTGCCGCTGCCCGGGTAGGCCGGGGTGCCGCCGAGCGGGCCGCAGGCGATGCACACGGCGTTCTCGCGGGTCGTCCCAGCGGGTGTCCGGCGTGACCGCGTTCCACAGCAGCCACAGGTCGAAGCCCTTGCCGCCGACGAAGGTCTCCTTCATCTTCCGGTCGACCGGCTTGACGGAGACCGCCAGGTCGGTGAGGTTCACGTGCAGCGTCTGGTTCGCGTAGCCCCGGTCGATGGCGGGCCGCTCGTATTTAAAGGTCTGGACGCATTTCAGGTCGAATTCGGCCATGGTGTCGCTCCTTGTTGTCGTCCCCATCGGGGATGGGGGGGCGATCCCCCGCCTTCGAGCGAGGACTTCAGTTCAAGAAAAAATCAAGATCCAGAATTTTAACATAAAAACGGTGAACTGTGATCAGGCTTTTTGTCGCTTTTCACTCGAACCCTTGAACCCTCGGACCCTCGAACCCTATGCCGGGCTGTTCACTTCAGCTTCTCGACACTCTTGAACTCGCGGTGCGGCGCGAACTCCGCCAGGATGATCTCGTCCTCGGTCGTGACGGCGCCGGCGACCAGCCGGGCGACGATCTCCCCGACACCGGTGCCGAGCATCAGCCCCTGGCCGCACATGCCCGTGGCATGGATCAGGCCGTCGAGCTCGCGATTGCGTCCGACGACCGGCGATCCGTCCGGCGTCATGGGGTAGAGCCCGCGCCAGGTCCGGCGCACCCGCAGGTTTTTCAGCCGCGGCAGCAGGTGGACCAACCGGCGGCAGACCTGGGGCAGGAAAACGGAGGTTTCGCGTTTGTCCGTGCCCACGATGGGCGGGTCCGGGGTGATGCAGAACACCACCTGCCCGTGCCGGTTCTGGTAGAAATAGAAATTCTTCGAGCCGGGCGCCGGGCGGATGTCCACCACCATGCACTGGAAAAAGGGCGCAACCGGCTCGGTGATGGCGGCCTCGTGGCAGTCCGGCACCACCGGGATACGGATCCCCGCCGTCGCGCACAGGTCGGCGGAGAGCGGTCCGGCGGCATCCACGACCACCGGCGCGATGTGACGGCCGCGGTCGGTTTCCACCCCCGTGACGCGGCCGCGCCGCGGCGAGCAGCCGCGTGGTCTTCTCCTTGAAGCGAAACGCGACCCCCAGACGGAGCGCCCGGCGGTAGTAGGCGTTGGCCACCAGCAGCGGGGAGATGGAACCGTCCTCGGGGGCGAAAGTGCCTCCCAGAAGCCCATCGGTCGCAGATCCCGGGTACGATGTCGCCGATCGGTCCCGGTTCCAGGAAGTCGATGTCCAGGCCGTAGGATTTCTGAAGCGGCAGCAGGCTTTTCAACATCTGCCCATCGGCCGGCCGGTAGACCGGGTAGAGGTAGCCGCCCTGCAGCCATTCGATGTCGTCGCCGTGGACCTCGCGCCAGGTGGACAGGATCGCGAGCGACCGCAGGCAGGTCAGGATCTTGCCCGGCGCGGAGTGGGTGGCCCGCACCCCGCCGATGGCGTGTTTGTTCTCCCCCTGCCCCGGGGAGGGGTGCTGGTCGACGACCAGGACCTTCAGCTTGCGCTCGCCGAGCGCCATGGCGGTCGGCATCCCGACCGATCCGGCGCCGACGATGATGGCGTCATAGGTGTTCGTCATGGGGGTCTCCGGGAAGGCCGGCAAAGAGGCCGATCGGCACTTCCACGAACAGGGGCCGGTCCACCCGGTCGGTGACGGTGCCGAGGTCGACACCTTCCTCCTTGAACAGGCGCCAGATCATGGGGCGGCAGGTCTTCGAGCCGCAGGCGCCCATGCCGGCGCGGGTCAGGGCCTTGAGCTGGTTCAGGTCGCGGACGCCGTCGCGCACGGCGGCCCGGATTTCCCCGGCGGTGATGCGCTCGCAGCGGCAGATGACGGCCTCGTCCGCCGGCGGCGCCTTCTCGTAGAGCGCCATGGGCTCGATCGGTCGATCCTGGACCCAGATGCCCGCCGCCCTTTTGGCGGCGGCGCGGGCCACCCGCACCCGGACCAGGAGGGTGCCGGGGTATTTCTTGCGGGAGGAGACCTTGACGACCGGGTAGTAGCCCAGGATGGCGCCGTCTACGTCGGTCACCGGCACCTTTTGCCCCACGGCCACCCTCTCGCGCCACACCTCGTAGGGCAGGGTCACCAGCGGGTGCTCCGGGTCGATGCGGTAGTCGACCAGGGTGACCGCCAGCCCCGGGCAGACCGCCGCGCAGTTGGCGCAGCCGGTGCAGTGTTCGAGGTCGGTCAGGTAGGGCAGGCCGGTCAGCGCGTCGTTCTCGGTGCGGATGGAGTGCTGGGGGCAGACCGAGGTGCACGGGTTGCAGGGGACCTCCTGGGAGCAGTGAAAGATCGGGAAGACGCCGTCCTCCTTGGCCGGCGGGTCGCGGCGCACCACCTTGCCGGGCCGGGATTTGAGGATCAGCGCCTTCGCGTCCCACTCGGCGGGGATCTCGCCGCTGTAGGCGCCGAGCGCCCGGGCGATCTTGAGACCCTCGATTTTGCCGGTGAACATGGCCGCGGAGGCCTCGGCGATCTCCTGGGCGTCGCCGGCGTGGTACACGTCCATGCCCCACTGCCTGGCCTTGAGGGTGAACTCGTTGACTTCGGCCAGGCCCACGGCGATCAGGACGGTGTCCACCGCGTAGGTCTTCTCCGTGCCGGGCTTGATGTTCCAGGCTTCGTCGAGTTCGGCGATCGTGGCCGATTCCACCCGCTCGCGGCCGCGCGCGCAGACGATGGTGTGGCGGGTCAGGATCGGCACCCCCAGGCGCACGAGCTTGTCGGCGTGGACCTTGTACCCGCCCACCTCGGGCAGGGCCTCGATCAGGGCGGCCACCTCGATGCCGGCCTGGATCGCGTGGTAGCCGGCGATCAGGCCGACGTTGCCGCCGCCGACGATCAGCACCCGCTCGGAGGACTTGACGAGGTCGCGGTTGACCAGGGTCTGGAAGGCGCCCGCACCGAAGACGCCGGGCAGGGTGTTGCCCGGGAAGGAGAGCATCTTCTCGCGGGCGCCGGTGGCCACCATCAGGGCACGGGGCTTGACCGCCACGTAGCGCCCGTCCCGCACGACCCCGACCATGCGGTCGGAGAACACCGCCACGGCCGTGCTGTTCAGCCAGAGCGCAACGGAAGTCAAACCGGCAGATCTCCCCTGCCAGGATGCGGGCGATCTCGAAGCCGCGCGTGCCCGCGTGGGAGTCGGCGACCGAGCCGAAGAACTTGTGGGTCTGGAGCACGAGCTTGCCGCCCGGGCGGTCCTTGTCGTCGACCACCAGCGTGTCCACGCCGAGCTTGCCGAGCTCGATGGCGGCCGACAGCCCGGCCGGGCCGGCGCCGATGACGAGCACGTCGACTTCCCGGGTCTCGACCGGACCCGCCGCCGCGGGGCGGTCCGCCGCAGGCAGACGCGGCAATCCCTCGACGCTTGCGACCACCGCCCCGTCTCGGAGGGGCGTCATGCAGGCCTTGACGGGCAGACCGTCGACGATGACCAGGCACTGGGAACACTGGCCGTTGGCGCAGAAGATCCCCTGGGGGCTGCCGTCCTTCGCGTGGTGGCCGAAGATGTGCACCCCGCCCGCGATCAGGGCCGAGGAGATCATCTCGGCCGCGATGCCGGTCATCGGCCGGCCGTTCCAGGTGAAGTCCGCGCGGCGGCCCTCGGTGGTCTTCAGGATGGGGTGGTTGCGGATGCGCATCGTGGGTTCCTGTCAATCGCCGGGCGGCTGCCGGCGCTTGCGGTTTTTCATGTAGCGGTTGAACCGTTTGACGTGCTGCTGGGAGAGCGCCCGTGCGCTCTCGCGGTCGCCCTGCACGACGGCACGGACGATGTCGCGCAGGTCGCGGTGGTTTTCCGCCAGCTCCGGCGCGGTCATCGACAGGAACCGGTCGTAGTAGCGGTGGATGTTGTCGTGGATGGAGCTCAGGACGCTTTTGTAGACCGGGTTGCCGGTGATCTCCGCCAGGAGCGTGTGGATCTGCCTGTCGATGCCGAGGAGCTCATCGCGGCGGACACCGCATTCGGCAACGCAGCGCGCCGCCGTCTCCACCAGTTCCTCGAGTCGCCGGACATCTTCCGGGCTGCGGCGCTCCGCCGCCCGGGCGGCCACGATGCCTTCCACGTCTTCGCGGAACTCCGCCAGGTGGTCGAGGGACACTTTCTGCGAGCGGATGAGCAGCCCGAGGCTCGCGCTGACCTGTCCGGTACCCACGGAGCGGACCACCGAGCCGCCGCCGACGCCGAGCCGGATCTCGATCAAGCCCTTCTGCTCGAGCACCCGCAGCGCTTCCCGCAGCGTGCCGCGGCTGATCTGGAAGACGGCTTTCAATTCGCGCTCCGAGGGCAGGGTGTCACCGGTCTTGATCCGCCCGTCGAAGATGGCCTCCTCGATCTGCGCGACCACTTCCTGAAAGACCTTGGTCGGTTTGGCGGTTTGGAACATGGCGAGCAACCGGGTGGTTCCTTCAAGGGTTGATGAGAAAGCGCGTCTTCCGGCGAAGATCGCCGATGTTTGATGAAAAGGGTTCAAGGGGTCCAGGGTCCAAGGGTTCGAGGGGAAAAAATCTAAATCCCTTTATTGCTAAACCGGCAGCCGAATTCGCGAAGGTCGTCATGCCGGACTTGACCCGGCATCCAGCAGCGCTCCGGATGCCTCCCGGACTTTATCTGGGATCCGCCGGAATAACGAAGAAGAACGTAATTTATTGCCGACCTAATAATTGCCGGAGTAATAAATCATCTCATCACTTGAACCCTCGACCCCTTGGCCCCTTGAACCCTCGGCCGCATGCCTTGCGGGCATCCCCTGTGCCGCGTTATAATGGTTAGACCATTTATAAATCCAGTCCGACCCCGGTGTCAAGGAAATTCCGCGGCGCGGCGGCGCGGAATTTTGTGCTTGACTATTGCGACGCCGGTTCCTACAGGGTGCAGTCACGGGCCGGCGTGGCCCGCTCGAGACTTGAAGGAGGATTTGGGGAAAATGATGATCGATAAAAAATTGGCGATTCTGGGCGCCGGCAACATGGGCGAGGCGCTGGTCAGCGGATTGACCGCCTCCGGTTCGGCAGCGGCCGACAACATCATCTGCACCGACGTGCGCGAAGAGCGGCTGGCGCAAATGGGCGAACGCTACGGCGTGCGCACCACGACGAGCAACATCGATGCCGTGTCCGAGTCCGAGGTGCTCATCTATGCGGTCAAGCCGCAGCTGATGGCGGAGGTGCTCAAGGAGACCGCGGAGCAGCTCGACATGTCGAAGCTCGTCATCTCCATCGCGGCCGGGGTCCCGCTGCGGGCCATCGAGTCGTTGCTCGGCAAGAAGTTGCGATTGATTAGGGTCATGCCCAACATCGCGGCCTCGGTCAAGGAGTCCGCCACGGCCGTGGCGGCCGGCAAGCACGCCGGCAAAGAGGACATCGACTTGGCCATGGTCATTTTCAACTCGGTGGGCAAAGCCGTGTTCCTGAGAGAAAATTACCTGATGGACGCCATCACCGGGCTGAGCGGCAGCGGGCCGGCCTACATCTTCATCATCGTCGACGCGCTGGCGGATGCCGGTGTCAAGATGGGGCTCTCCCGCAACGACGCCCAGTTCCTCGCGATCCAGACCGTGCTGGGTTCGGCCAAGCTGCTGATGGAGACCCGCGAGCACCCCGGGCAGCTCAAGGACAAGGTCACCTCGCCCGGCGGGACGGCCATCGCCGGGCTCCACACCCTGGAAAAGGGCGGTCTGCGCACCACGCTCATCAACGCCGTCGAGGCCGCCACCCTGCGCTCCAAGGAGCTGGGCGAGGTGATGATCCGGCATTTCACGGAGGCGAACCACAGTTGAGCCGAGCGGGTCGGGTCACCTGTCGCCCGTTCATGGCCCCGGCCCCTGTTTGCACTGCGGTCGGACAGGTGTTACCATGTAGGCTTAGGGTGCAAGGTGCACGGTGCAGGGCATAGGCAAGGGAAAGAAACGAGCATGGCGGTATCCGGCCGGCGGCAGGGGGCGATGCGCATCGCCTACCACCTCGTGCGCATGGCGCTGGGGGCGGTGTTTATTTTAGCGAGCTGGGACAAGATCGCGGATCCCGCCGGGTTTGCGCGCATCGTCGCCAATTACCGGATCCTGCCCCCGCCCCTGGTGAACCCCGCAGCGCTGGTTCTGCCGTGGGCCGAGGCCTTGTGCGGGCTTGCGCTCGTCACCGGTGTCCTCGCCCGGGGGGGGCTCGTGGTGTTCAACACCTTGATGGCCGCGTTCACCGTGGCCCTGGCCGCCGCCGCCTGGCGCGGGATCGACACGCAGTGCGGGTGCTTCTCGGTGGCGGTCACGGTCCAGAAGGGCGGCACCTTCGACTACATTCTCAGGGACCTGGCGCTGATCCTCGCGGGCCTTTGGGCTTATTGGTACAGATTGAAGAGGTTTTGATGAAGAGAGCAGCGACGTGGATCGCCATCGCGGTCTTTGCCTGCGGGATCAACACCGCCTGGGGGGCTTCGGACAAGATCGGCTGGCATTCCTACGAAGACGGCATGGCCCGCAGCAAGTTCGAAAAGAAAAAGGTGTTTCTGCACTTCTTCGCGGACTGGTGCACCTACTGCGTCGAGATGGAGCGCAAGACCTTCAAGGACCCGGCCGTGGTCGCCGCGCTCAACCGTGATTTCATCCCCATCCGGGTGGATGCCGACCGCGAGAAGGCCACCACCACGCTCTACCGTGTCAAGGGACTGCCCGACTCCTGGTTTATTGCCGAAACCGGGGAGGTCATCGGCCACCGTCCCGGCTACATACCGGCGGAGCAGCTGATCGGTATTCTCAAGATAGTGCTGACCGGCGCTGCCGGAAAATAGCCTCGCCCGCGGGATGAAGCGCAACGCCGAAATCGGGTTTGTGCGTGACGCACGACGACCACGCCCGCAACCGTCCTCGCAAGCGATGACTTTGTAAGAAGCGATGCATGGCACGCAGCGCCACTTTATCATCAAATAAGCCTTGGTTTTGTGGGAGCGGCTTCCAGCCGCGATCATTTCGCGGCAAGATGCCGCTCCCACCAAATAAGATTAACTTACTTGAAAGCCCGAGTTCAAGGCGCGCGATTCCCGCGTCGGTCTGTTCGAGGCGTCCCGGGTCGCTTTAAAGCAAGCATCAGGCCGTCAGCCAAGGCGCCCGACGCTTTGGAAAGCGCAGCATACGTTTGGTATGTGAGCAGTTCCAAACGGAGGGCAACGCAGGATCACGGACTGAGGCGCCGCTTAACAGCGACCCGGCAGTACGCCGCAGCGCGCGCGGGATGAAGCGCAACGATGAAATCGGGCAGATGCTCGGCACACGACGACCACGCCCGCAACCGTCGTCTCAAGCGATGACTTTGTAAGAAGCCCGAGTTCAAGGCGCGCGATTCCCGCCGAGTGAGGCGTACTTTTTGTACGCCGCAGCGAGCGCGGGATGAAGCGCAACGATGAAATCGGGTTTCTTACAAAGTCATCAGGGGCGTCAGTGCTTGCGCCGGGGTAGCAGCAGCCGCCGCAGGATGCGGAACAAGGTGGTGACAATCAGCAAAACGCTCGCTCCCGCAAGCAGACGGGGGACCCATGCATATCCGCGGTACGGGTCGGCCTCCTCGGCCACGGAGATGCCGATCAAGGCAAAGGTCAGCACCAGACCGAGCGCCGCCAGGGCGACGGCGTAAACGAATGCCGGGTGATTGAACAGTCTCATGGTCTTGCGGGTATGGGTTGGTGTCGGCACGGTCCGGGGGCCTCGCACTGATCTCAATGGTCCGGCGGAATCTGCTCCGCGCGGGTCAGTTGGCGGCCGTTTCCCCTCCCTCTTGCGGGTTTCCTGGCCCCGTTTGACCCTTCTTCGGCCGCCCACGGCCTTGTGTCGCCATGGTATGGGGGATTCGATGCAAAATCAAGCCGGCAATTGCGCTCATCGCCACCGGCCGCGGTTCGGCCGCCTGATCGGAGTGATGGCCGCCCTGCACGCCGCGGTATGGGGCTGCGCGCTGCCGCCCCGATCGGAGACCGGGGTGCCGGAGCCGGCCGTTCTCGCCCCCGGGGTGATCATCAGCGCCCGCAGCGGTGCCGCGGTCTCCTTTGAAGAGATGCTCGCGGAGCTGGGGTCCGTGCGGGTCGTCTACGTCGGGGAGAAGCACACGGCCCCCGCGCACCACGCCGCGCAGCTGCGGGTGATCGAGGCGCTGCACGCCCGGTCCGCTCAACTGGTCGTGGGCATGGAGATGTTCGACCGCTCCTACCAGCCGGTCCTGGACCGTTGGGCCGAGGGCGGCCTGGACGAACAGGGGTTCCTGCGCCGCACCCACTGGTATGCCAACTGGCGTTACGACTATGCCCTGTACCGCGCGATTCTCGACTATCTCAAGCAGGAGCGCATCCGGCTCGTGGGGTTGAACCTGCCGTTTTTCATCCCGCCTAAAATTCGGGTCGGCGGCGTCGAATACCTTTCGGACCACGAGAAGAAGTTCCTGCCATCCGAGGTGGACACCGGGATCGCGGCGCACAGGGACTATGCCCGCAAAATTTTTGCCATGCATGAGTTTCGGGGCGGGGCGGACTTCGAGGACTTCTACCTGGCCCAGTGCGTCTGGGAGGACGGGATGGCGGAGGCCGTTGCGGCTCACCTCGGTAGCGGGCAGATGGTGGTGGTGGTCGGCAACGGCCACATCCGGTTCGGCTACGGCATCCCGCAGCGTGCCTTCAAACGCACGGGGGCGGAATATCGCACGGTCTATCTCGCGGCGGCCGGCGAGCCCCTCGAGCCCGGCATCGCCGACTTCTTCTGGGTGACCGAATAAACAAAAAGCGGGGTGGATTCCTCCACCCCGCCAGCGCGCGTGTCTCTGTCGTGCCGCATGCCGTCGCCGGTGCTCCGGGCCTTACTGCTTTCGGTCCTGTTTCGCCTTCCTGCGGGCCACGCCGGCCAAGCCCGATCAGGCCGCCGCCAAGCAGCAGCATGGTGGCCGGCTCGGAGATCGGGGCGGGGCCGTTGTTCGCCGGCGCGACGTTGCCCTCGTTGGCGTTTTTGGGCAGGTCGGCGAGAATGATGGTTTCTTCTTCCAAAGCCACTTTGCCCTCGGACCCGCCGACGGAGTTGTTGTCAGCCCCTTCGGGGGCGCTTTCCGCAGGTACATTGCCTTCGTTGGTATCGGCCGGGGCTTCCCTGTTCACGGACACCACTTTCTTGAAAACCCAGTCGGTCGGGATGAAGCTCTTTTTGCGCTCCTTCCGCAGACTGTAGGCGCCGTTATCATACTCGGCTACGCCCCAATACTTCAACTTGGCGTTTCTTTTGAAAACGGCGAAGGTGAAGTTCTGATTTTTATCGAAGCTCACTTCAACGGACCTGGAATTCGGGTTTGACTTACCGGAAAGCTTGGCGGCACCGTCGAAATCCTCAACCGCCCAATCCGAGACGCCGAAATCGTCCCCGCCTCTGAGCCAGATCTCGCCGGCCTTTTTCACCTTCGTCAGGGTGATTAGGCCTGCATCGGCCGAAACGAACGGAATTAATAAGAAGAGGGCCATTAACATCAGCAATTTTGTTTTCATAAGTCTCTTCCCTCCCTTTTTCGGCTCCTGCCCGGAGTCCGGTAACGAGTATCCTGATGCGCTCTTTTCGGAATGACTCATGAGGCCCGGCGCCCTGCCGGTGGATAAAATGTGCATTCTGCACTTCTTTTTGGCCGTACAGAGTTAACACGCAATTTTCGTACCGAGAACTGTGGATAAAATTTTTTGGCGATTTCAGTGAGTAACCTAAGCAGGCACCAAAGCGCTGTCAATACATGTGTAATAAGGTACACATTTCGGTAACCTATTTTATCCTGTTTTATCCATTAAAGGTTGCATTCGTCCCGTGCCGAGCCGGGCTTATTCCCGCCCAACGCAAAACGCGGCGTGGCCCGCACGGGAGGGGTGAGGTTTGGGGAGCGGCTCAGGGAAAGCCGGCCGAGGCGGCACCCTTTGGTCGCGAAAGCGCGGTTCAGCCTTCTTCGGCCCGATTTCCGTGTTCAAGTCACCAAAAACGAAAGCGGGGTGGAAGACTCCACCCCGCTTTCTGCTTTGTGTCTCTTCTGTCTGACAGCCGGCCCCGGTCATCCGGGGCTCACGCTTATTTTTGGGTCTTCTTCACTTTCCTGCGGGCCGCGCCGGCAAGCCCGATCAGGCCGCCGCCGAGCAGCAGCATGGTGGCCGGCTCGGGAACCGGGGCGGCGCCTGCGGTCGACGGCCCGCTGTCGCCCTGGTAGCTGGTCGTCATCGTGTCGGCAGCTCGGCGACGTAACCGATTTCCTCTGTCGCTTTGCTGTCCGGAACAATGCTTTCAACACCTTCGGGGGTGTATTCGCTTTCAACAACTTCGGGGGTGTCCTTGTCGCCGTCGGACTTGGGCGTTGCCTTCGCTTGACCTCGGAGGGGGCCTCCGTCTTCAACCGGCACCACTTTCTTGAAGACCCAGGCAGCCGTGATGAAGCTCTTTCTTCGCTCTTCAGCAGGCTGTAGCCGCCGTCGTCGTACTTGGCCAGGCCCCAATACTTCAACTTGCCGTTTTTCTTGTATACGGCAAAAGTAGAAGTCGCCGTCCTGGCTGAGGTCACCTCGACGGTGTTGGATTTCGGATTCGAGTTGCCGGAAAGCTTGGCGGCACCGTCGAAATCCTCGACCACCCAGCCCGAGCACCGAAATCGTCCCCGCCTTTCAACCAGATCTCACCGGCCTTTTTCACCTTGTCCAAGGTGACCAGGCCTGCGCTGGCCGAAACGAACGGGACCAGTAACATGACGGCCATTAACACGAAAAGCCTTGTTTTCATCGATCTCTTCCCTTTCTTTCCTTTTTTCCGGCCCCCATCCGGGGCCTGCGTCAGTTGTCCTTGACCGCCCTTTCTCGGAATCGCTTCTCAATTTCGGCGGTCTGTAAGCGAAAAATGGTGCACATTGCACTTGTCGTGTCTCTGGCAGGCGTCTTAGCAATAAGCGTACCGCAACTGAAAAAAAAATTTTATAACGATTTCAAGCGTTAAAATGATCTCACCCTGAAAGCAGCGGCCAGGTCTGGGAAAATTATTTCCCATTTGAGGTCCGGTTTTTTATCCAGTTCTAACCATGACAGGTTGCTTTCGGCCACACCGGGCCGGTTTTGTCGCCTTCCAGCGCAAAACGCGAGGTTCGGCGGCCCTCGTCGCCCCGGCTTTTAGCGGCCATGTAAAAATTTCGTGTAATCACTACATGTTGAATGAATTTCTTGACAACCTCCCATATGTTGTGCAAAAATGGGTCATTCTTCGGAAAACGGCCCGCATCCGTCAACCTCGCCCAAATTGTCGCACCGAACATATGGAGAAGGTCCTTCCGGCAACCGGAAGAGAAAGCGGTATCGATCACGCCTGAAAACCAAGAACCCGAAACGACGGCAGGAGTGGCACCCGTGTTCGAACAAATCGAAAAAAGAGATGGAAGGGTAGTTGAGTTCGACTCTTCGAAAATCACCGCTGCAATCGCCAAGGCCGGCGGCGCCACCGGCGAGTTCGGGGAGCGCGAAGCGAAAAAGCTGACCTTGCGCGCGCTCACCCTGGCGCATGACATGCGGCTCGGCCCGGTGCCCAAGGTGGAGGAGGCCCAGGACATCGTCGAGCGGGTGCTGCTGGATTCGCCGTATTACAAAACCGCCAAGGCCTACATCCTCTATCGCGAGCAGCGCGCCCAGATCCGCAAGATCACCACCAAGGCCAATGTCGACCTGGTCAACCACTACATCGAGAAGCTCGACTGGAAGATCCGCGAAAACAGCAACATGAGCTACTCGCTGCAGGGGTTGAACAACTACATCTCCTCCGAGGTGACCGCCGAGTACTGGCTGAACAGCATCTACCCCCCCGAGATCCGGCAGGCGCATTCGGAGGGAGACCTGCACATCCACGACCTCAATCTGCTCTCGGTCTACTGCGTGGGGTGGGACCTGTTGGATCTGCTGCGCCAGGGGTTCCGGGGGGTGGAAGGCAAGGTCGAAAGCTCGCCGCCCCAGCATCTGCGCAGCGCCCTCGGGCAGATCGTCAACTTCTTCTACACGCTTCAGGGCGAGGCCGCCGGCGCTCAGGCCATCTCGAACTTCGACACCCTCCTGGCCCCGTTCGTGCGCCACGACGGGTTGGGGTTCAAGGAAGTCAAGCAGGCCCTGCAGGAATTCATCTTCAACATCAACATCCCGACGCGGGTGGGGTTTCAGACGCCGTTTACGAACATCACCCTGGACCTGACCGTGCCCGCCACCCTGAAGGACCACCCCGTGGTGATCGGCGGCCGGGAGCAGGCGCAGACCTACGGGGAGTTCCAGACCGAGATGGATGCCATCAACCGCGCCTTCGCCGAGGTGATGATGGAGGGCGACGCCCGGGGCCGGGTCTTCACCTTCCCGATCCCGACCTACAACATCACGGCGGATTTCAACTGGGACAACCCCGACCTCGAGCCTCTGTGGCGCATGACCGGCCGGTACGGCATCCCCTATTTCTCCAATTTCGTCAACTCGGACATGTCCCCGGAGGACGCGCGCTCGATGTGCTGCCGTCTGCGGCTGGACAACCGCGAGCTTCTCAAGCGCGGCGGGGGGCTGTTCGGCGCCAACCCACTGACCGGTTCGGTCGGGGTGGTGACGCTCAACCTGCCGCGGATCGGCTATCTGAGCCGCAGCGCGGAGGATTTTTTCGCCCGCCTCGACCGGATGGTGCGCCTGGCCGCCGAGAGCCTCACCATCAAGCGCAAGGTCCTCGAGCAGTTCACCGAGAAGAACCTCTACCCCTACTCCAAGTTCTATCTGCGGGAAGTCAAGAGCGGCACGGGTCTCTTCTGGAAGAACCACTTCTCGACCATCGGGATCATCGGAATGAACGAGGCCTGCCTCAATTTCCTGGGCAAGGACATCACCGCCGCCGCCGGCCAGGGCTTTGCCCTGCAGGTGATGGACCACCTGCGGGAGGCGATTGCGGGCCTGCAGGAGGAGACCGGGTGCCTGTTCAACCTGGAGGCGACGCCGGGGGAGGGCACCTCTTTCAGGCTGGCCATGCTCGATCGCAAGAAACACCCGGAGATCCTGTGCGCCAACGCTTCCGAGGTCCGGCGGGGGGCGGCCCCGTACTACACCAACTCGAGCCAGCTGCCCGTGGGGTACACCGAGGATCTGTTCGAAACCCTGCGGCTCCAGGACGAGCTGCAGACGAAGTACACGGGCGGCACGGTGCTGCACATCTTCCTGGGCGAACAGGTCAAGGACACCTCCGTCGTCCGGGCGCTGGTGCGCAAGGTGGCCGGCAGCCACCGCCTGCCTTACTTCACGCTCACGCCGACCTTCAGCATCTGCCCCACCCACGGGTACCTGGACGGCGAGCAGCCGAGCTGCGGCCGATGCAGCGAGGCGACCGAGGTGTATTCGCGGGTGGTCGGCTACTTGAGGCCCGTGAATCAGTGGAACGCCGGCAAACAGGCCGAGTTCGAGGACCGCAAAAGCTTTCAGGTAGCCTCTTGAAAATCGGGGGTCTTCAAAAGCAGTCCTTCATCGACTACCCCGGGAGGATCGGCTGCGTCGTTTTCCTGTCGGGGTGCAACTTTGCCTGCCCCTACTGCCACAACCCCCGTCTGACGGGGGACCCCGCCGCCGGCCCGGACGCGTTCACGGTCGAGGCCGTCCTCGAGTTTCTGGATCGCCGACGGGGTTTTCTGGAAGGGGTGGTCATCTCCGGCGGTGAGCCCACGCTGCACGGCGACCTGCCGGAGCTTTGCCGCCGCGTCAAAGGGCTGGGGTACGCGCTGAAGCTCGACACCAACGGCAGCCGGCCTCGGGTCCTCGAGCATCTCATCGCCGAGCGGCTCGTGGACTACGTGGCCATGGATGTCAAGACCGAGCCGGAGCGCTACGCCGCCTGCCTTGCCGCCGCGTGCGCGCCCGGCGCCATCCATGCCAGCATCAAACTGCTGATGGCCGCCGGCCTCGACTACGAATTCCGGACCACCTGCGTCAAACCGCTGGTCACGCCGGCGACCATCGCCCGCATCGCGCGGCTGATCGAAGGCAGCCGGCGCTACGCGCTGCAGCCGTTCAGGGGGGGCTGTGTCCTGGACCCGGGTTTCTTCGAGGGCGGCGACCCCGCCTTCAGCGCGGCGGAAATGGAGCGCCTGCGGCGGATCGCCGAACCCAGCGTCGAGGTCTGCACCCTGAGCTGACCCAAAAAGACCTTGTCTTGGGCGGTGTTTCGTGGTACTGGGTTGCGCCGTGGAATGCGGCCTGCTGCTTTTCGGCAAGGGCTGCGCACCGCGCGGCAGCGAGGGGCGGGCAGCGGCAAAAAGGAGAAAGGATCCCATGGACAGCGGCAGCAAATTCCTCACCTTCACCTCGATCATCACGTTGGCCCTGGTCCTGCAGGTCCTGCTGGCAGTCGGCGAGCAGCGGGACAACCCGGAAGCGGCGGCGGTGGCGTTCACCAAGGCCTATTTCCGGTTGGACCGGTCCATGGCGGAGCGGCTGTGCGCGGAGTTGCTCAAGAACCCGGACACCGATGTCGTCGAGAGCTACTTTCAGCGCGTCGGCGACGAGGCCCGCGGGCTGGGGTTTGAGTTCAACTACATGCGCCAGGACCTTGACCACATCCACGCCCGGACGACCATGAAAGGCGCCGACAGCGCCCAGGTCACGCTCACGGCCGTGCGCCGGCGCACCATCAACCCGGTCTTCGGCTTGGTGGCCCGGTGGTTTTTCGTCGGCGAGACCCATCCCGTGGAGGCGACCCTCGACCTTGTCAAGGTCGACGGGAGCTGGAAAGTCTGCGGTCGGCCGCTGGCCTTGATCGGGGACTGACCCGGGGCCCGTGGAATCGGTTTCCGGTGACGACCCAGGGGTGCCGATTTCAACACCCCGCATCTGAAGCCGGCACCGCCGTCCGCGCCCATCCCGAACACCAGTTCGTTTTACCGCTTTTCCCCCCCCGGGTCCGAGATGCCAGAGACCGACCGCCTCTATCTTCGTTTCCGCGAACGGGCGCGCCGGATCGCCGCCAGGCTGCCGGGGCCCGATTTCTATCGGAGGGAATCCGCCGCGGTGGGCCTCTCGCGCCATCTGCTGGCAAACGATCCGTTGGTCGGCAGCGTGCGGGGTTTGGTTGCCGGTCGCCTCGACGACGATTTCGGCCACGGGCTGCTGCACGCCGTGAAGGTGGCCGAGGATGCCGGGGCGCTCATGCATCTCGTGGGGCGGGCCGCCGGGTGGGGCGATGAGTTCCGGGTGCGGCGGATCGGCATCGTCCAGTGTGCGGCGCTGCTGCACGACATCCGTCGCAAACGGCGCCACCACGCCGAGCACGGGTCGGTCCTGGCGCGCGAGCTGCTGGCCGGGTATCCGCTGGGCGCCGACGAAATCGAAGACATCTGCATCGCCATCCGCAACCACGAGGCCTTCCAGCCCGCCGCGAGCATCGACACCCGGGAGGGCGCCGCGGTTTCCGACTGCCTCTACGACGCGGATAAATTCCGTTGGGGGCCGGACAACTTCACCGACACCCTGTGGGCGATGCTCTCTGTTTCACGCCCGACGGTGCCCGAGTTCCTCGGCCGTTACCCCAAAGGCATGGAGAGCCTGCGGCGGATCAAGGCCACCTTCCGCAGCGCCGCCGGACGCCGGTACGGGCCCCAGTTCATCGACCTGGGCATCGCCATCGGCGAGGAGCTCTACCGCGTCATCACCACCGAGTTCGCCGCCGACCTGTGAGCCCGCCCCCCGTCTTGCGTTCGATAGGCGCGTCGATCTTCACCGCCGGCAATGACTTCCCAAGACGCCCGTGCTCACCGCTGGAGCGGGGCACGCGAGCCCCGTTTCGTGCGGCGTGCTTCCAGCTCGCCGCGGAACCGGGCTGAAGCGCGACGCCGAAACCGTGACTTCTGCACGAAGTCATTGAGTTTGACACCCCATGCTATTTCTTCTATACTCGCCTGGATTTTCGCAACCGTCCCCCGTGCCAACCCAACCGAGAAAGGAGAACGACATGACCGCAACAGGGTGGTCCACGCCCCACTGGCCCGATGGTGTCGCACACGAGGTTCAGAACTACGACAAGCCCCTTTTCTCGATCCTGGACGAATCCGCACGGGATTTCCCCAACCAGACCTACACCATCTTCAGCGACGCCGGGCGAACCTTTGCCCAGGTGAAGGACACCGCCGACCGGATCGCCAACTTCCTGGCCTCGCGCGGGATCGGCAAGGGGGACCGGGTGGCCATTTTTCTGCCCAACCTGCCGCACTACCCGGCGATCTTCTTCGGCATCCTCAAGGCCGGGGCCGTGTGCGTGACCTGCAACCCGCTCTACACCGCCACGGAGCTGAACTACCAGCTCAAGGACGCCGGCGCCAAGGCCGTCTTCTGCATGGACCACCCGCAGTTCTACCCCACCACGGTCAAGGCCGTGGCCGGCACCGAGGTGGAGACCGTGGTGGTCTGCGGGGTCAAGTCCTACCTGCCCAAGCTCAAGGGGATCCTCGGCGGCCTGCTGGGCAAGATCCCCAAGGCGGAGAAGTACGAGCCCGGGCACCTCTTCTTCGACGATGTCGTGGCCGCCGCCCGGCCCGAGCCGCCCAAGGTGGCGGTGAACCCCGCCGCAGGACCTGGCCCTGATCATCTACACCGGCGGCACCACCGGGGTGCCCAAGGGCGCGGCCCTGACCCACACCAACTTCACCTACGACCTGGCCGCCCTCGACGAGTGGGGCCGGCTGGTGCACGAGCCGGGCGGCAAGCCCGAGCGGTTCCGCAGGGGGTTTCACACCTATCTCGGGGTGCTGCCCTGGTACCACAGCTTCGGCATGACCGTCGCCATGCTCTCGGCCTGCGGCAACGGCGCCCGGCTGGTCTGCGTGCCCGACCCCCGGGCCGGGAACCCGCCGTTCACCGAGGTGCTCAAGCTGGTCCAGAAGCACCGGCCCACCATCATGCCGGCGGTGCCGACGATCTTCGTGGCCTTCACCAACCACCCGCTGCTCGACCAGTTCGACCTGACCTCGCTCATGGGCTGCTTTTCCGGCGGCGCGCCGCTGCCGCCGGAGGTCTGCCGCCGCTTCGAGGAGAAGACCGGCGCGGTGATCTTCGAGGGCTACGGCCTGAGCGAAACCGCGCCGGTGGCCAGCGCCAACCCCACCAACACCACCCAGCGCAAGATCGGCACCATCGGCTTTCCCATGCCCGGCACCGACATCAAGATCGTGGACATGGAAACCGGGCTGACAGGAGCTGCCGCGCGGCGAGGACGGGGAGATCGCCATCTGCGGCCCCCAGGTGATGAAGGGCTACTGGAACCGGCCCGAGGAGAACGAGAAGGTCTTCCGCGAGATCGACGGCCGGCGCTATTTTCTGACCGGCGACATCGGCCACGTCGACGAGGACGGGCTACATCCTGATCACCGACCGCAAGAAGGACATGATCCTCGTCGGCGGGTTCAACGTCTACCCGCGCGACGTCGAGGACAGTCCTCTTCCAGCACCCCAAGGTGGCCCTGGCCGCCGTGGTGGGGGTTCCGGACGCCAAGAGCGGCGAGGCCGTCAAGGCCTTCATCCAGCTCAAGCCCGGCGAGACCGCCACCGATCGAGGAAATCATGGCGTTCTGCAAGGAGAACATGGCCGGCTACAAGCGGCCCAAGCACGATCGAGTTCCGCGAGGCGCTCCCGGTCTCCAACGTCGGCAAGGTGCTGCGCCGGGTGCTGCGGGACGAGGAGCGGGCGAAGGTGAAGTAGGCCCTGGAAACCCGGCGAGCCGCCCGCGGGGAAGGGGGGCTCGCCGACCGCCGCCGCATCGGCCCCTCCGGCGATGGGCGGCGGCCCCTCAAGGGGAAGGAAGGCGCAGATCCGGCCCATGATCGACACCGTCAAACAGTGGCTGTTCCGCAATCCCTACTCATCGACCAGCCTGGTCTTCCTGGTGTTGGCGATTCTCGGCTGGGGCCTGCTCGGATGGGGGGAGCGGGAGTTCGGGTTCCTGCTGCTCCTGTACTTCATCATCAGCCTGGGCATCCGCCTGGATGAGATCTCCCGCATCCTCGGCGGCGGTCGCGACACCGGGCCCACCGATCCCGGCGAGGAGGAGACCGTGATCGCCCAGCTGCGGGAGATCAAGACCCTGCTCGCCGAAATCAAGGCCGCGCGGCATCACTCCGCCGAGCGGGCGCCGGAGGAGAACAACCCGCCGCCGGAGAGCTGAAAAAGGCTGAAGGCTGAAGGCTGAAGACTGAAGACCGAAGACCGAAGACTGAAGGCTGTTAGACCATAGAAGTGGTTTCAAAACCTCGGATCACGCCCGCTCCGCTCTCACCCAGCGCGGCCCCGCCGCGACCACCCGGCCCTGCGCCGTCAGCTGCTCCAGGTGTTTTTTCATGATCGCCTGCTCCCCGAAGGCGAAGAACTCCACCGGGTCGCGCGGCCGGCCGTAGACGATCCAGGCCCCGGCGATCTCCTCCAGCGTTTTCGGCTCGGCCAGCAGTTCCAGGAGCCGCGCTTCGCGCACGGCGATGACGCCGAGGTAGCGCTCCCAGAGATCGCCCGGCTCGGTTTCGAAGATTCCCTTTTCGTGCCCGGTCAAGCGGACGCGGGCCGGGACCTGCCTCAAGCGCTCCACGGAGGCGATCGTCTGCGGGATGCTCGAGAGGGTGTCGCCGTACCAGGGGCCGAAGGCCGTCAGGTCGTAGTCGCCCATGAAGAGCACCGCCTCCTCCCTGAAGAGGAAGGCCAGGTGGCCGGGGGTGTGCCCGGGCGTCTCGAGGATTTCGACGGTGACGGGGCCGAGGTCGACCACCTGCCCGCCGCTCAGGTAAGCCGACGGCGTGCGGGGTTTGAAGTGGAACTGCTCGGTCAGCACCCGGCGCCAGAAGGCGCGGTGGTCCGGCCGGTCGATGCCGTAGCCGTCCAGGAACTGCTCCATGCCGGAGAGCATCGGTGCATCCGGCGCCGAGACCCGCAGCGGCAGGTCGTCGAAGAGGTCCAGGTGCGTGAAGTGGTCCTCGTGCCAGTGGCTGAGCCAGACCTCCCGGACGCCCTCCTCCCCGCGCAGCCGGGCCAGGCGCTCGCGGTCGGAGGCCGGGTCGATCAGGACCCCCGCGCCCGCGATGTAGATGGAGTGGCAGCAGGGGTAGCGGCCGCGGTTTCCCCCGGGGATGAACCGGATGGCGCCGAACGTGTGCTCGTGCATGCGCTGTTCTCTCGCTCCTTGAAGGAAGATGGGAGATCAGGCTGAAGGCTGAAGGCGTCCAGGCTGAAGGTATGACGGGACACGGCCCGACGCAAGCGATCGCCGTACACCTTCGCCCCTGGCGGTTCTTTCCCACAGCGAGTGGGGCCGGGAGGCGGGACTTGCTCGGGCGTGTCCGGGGCGTGAGGTTAACCGATTCTTCCCCCGGGTTCAACCGCGCGGCGCCGAAAAAAGACCTTGACAGGGGGAGCGCGGTTGCGTTAACGATCTCCATCAAGTGATGGAATCATAGTGTTGGAACAACCGCTGGGCGCACTGCCCGGCGGTCGGGGAGTCAGCGCCATGCCCTCGCGTCTCCAAAAGGCCCGCCGGGACCCGAACTCCATGAAGGCGAAGATCCTCGCCGCGGCCCGGCGCCTTTTCGGCGAGTTCGGCTACAACGACACCACCACCCGCAGGATCGCCAAGGATGTCGGCATCGACATCTCCACCCTCTACTACCACTGGGGTGAGAAGCAGGATCTCTACGAGGCCGTCATCGTCGACATCGGCGACGAGATCCAGGCCAAGCTCGAGGAGGTCGAAGCCTGCGTGAGCGGCCGGTCGCTGGGGGCGCGCCTGGAGACCGCCCTCGACATGATGTGCGACTACCTCTTCTCCCACCCCGAGGTCTCCAACCTGATCCTCTTCGGCTATTTCAGCAAGACCCGGCACGGCGTGGCCCTGGATCTCAAGATGAGCGGGCACATCGCCAACATCGCCGTGGCCATGAACCTGGCCGAAAGCCGCGGTGAGGTGTCGGTCGCGGCCCGGGCGCGAATCCTGGCCGTCTGGAACACCGTGCTCAACTTCATCTCAGGCGAGGATTTTTTCCGGCCCATGCTCGACGTCGACCGTGCGGAATACATCCGGGTGGTCAAGGAGACCCTCAAATTCATCCTGGTGCCGGCGTTCACCCACGCACCCGATGCGGCGGCTTTTTCCGCGGTAAAAAGGAGAAACAGGTCATGACGCTCAACCTGGATGCTGTCGGCCGGCGGATCGGCCCGTTTACCAAGACCTACACGTGGAAGGACGCCGTTCTGTACGCCCTGGGGGTCGGCGCCGGGGTTTCGGAGCTCGACTACTGCTACGAGAAGGAGCTCAAGGTCCTGCCGAGCTTCGGCATCGTGACGCTCTACGACTTCATGCCCGAGCTCGCCGCCGTCAGCAACGTGAACCTGGGCGGTGTCCTGCACGGCGAGCAGGAGCTTGTCTTCCACCGACCGATCCCGCCGCAGGGACGCCTCGTCACCGAGGGTGCGGTCACGCACTACTACGACAAGGGCCGGGACAAGGGCGCGCTCATCCGGGCCGAGTTCGAGACCCGCGATGCCGCCGACCGCAAGCTCTTCACCAGCATCGTCACGGTGTTCGCGCGCCTCGACGGCGGCTTCGGCGGTCCGGACGCCCCCAAGAACGAGGTGGTGTTCCCGGCGCGGGCCCCGGATGCCGAGGTGCCGGCGACCCCCTCCGCCGACCAGACCCTGATTTACCGGCTCTCCGGCGACGTCTTCGCCCTGCACGTGGACGCGGAGTTCGCCCGGATGGCCGGGTTCGACAAGCCCATCATGCACGGGCTGTGCACCCACGGCTACGCCTGCCGGGCGCTCATCGGCCGCCTGGTCCCGGGGGCGCCGGAGAAGGTGCGGCGCATGGCCTGCCGGTTCAAGAGCCCCCTGTACCCCGGCACGCCGATCAAGACCCTGATCTGGCAAACCGAAGAGGGGCGCGCCCTGTGGCGGGTGGTGAACGCGGCGACCGGCGAGGTGGTCATCGACCACGGGCTCTTCGAATACGGCGAGGCCCCCGCCGAGCGCATCGGCTTCGAGAACCGGGTGGCGGTGGTCACCGGCGCCGGCGCCGGCCTGGGCCGCGTGTACGCGCTCGAGCTCGCCCGGCGCGGGGCCAAGGTGGTGGTCAACGATTTGGGCGGCGCCCGCGACGGCTCGGGCGCCGGGTCCTCCTCGCCGGCGGACCGGGTCGTGGCCGAAATAAGGGCCGCGGGCGGCGAGGCCGTGGCCAATTACGACACCGTGGCGACGGCCGAGGGCGGGGCGGCCATCGTCGCCGCGGCGCTTTCCGCCTTCGGCACCCTCGACATCCTGATCAACAACGCGGGGATCCTGCGCGACAAGAGCTTTCTCAAGATGGCGCCGGAGCACTGGCACGCCGTGCTCGACGTGCACCTGAACGGCGCCTATCACGTCACGCGGCCGGCCTTTGCCGTGATGCGGGAGAAAGGCTACGGCCGCATCCTGCTCACCACCTCGGCGGCCGGGTTGTACGGGAATTTCGGCCAGACCAACTACACGGCGGCCAAGATGGGGCTCGTGGGGCTGATGAACACCCTCAAGCTGGAAGGGGAGAAGTACGGCATCAAGGTCAACACCATCGCGCCGGTGGCGGCCTCGCGCCTGACCGAGGACATCCTGCCGCCGGAGGCGCTCGAGCGGCTCAAGCCGGAGCTGGTGGCGCCGCTGGCGCTCTACCTGTGCGCGGAGCAGTGCCCGGTGTCCGGCAACATCTACAACGCCGGCATGGGGGGCATGAACCGCGCGGCCGTCGTCACCGGACCGGGCGTGGTCATCGGCGAGGGCCGGTCGACCCCCACCCCCGAACAGATTCTCGAGCGCTGGGAGGAATTGACCACCCTGCGCGGCGCCAAGGAGTACCGCTCGGCCGCCGACCAGATCGGGGACGCCCTGGCGCTCCTCTCCCAGCCGGCGGCGCCGGCCCCCGCAAGTTCCGGACCGGGGTTCGCGACGGCCGCGGCGGTGTTCGATGCCATGCCGGCGGCCTTCGTGGCGGCGGCCGCGACCGGCGTGGATGCCGTCTTCCAGTACCGGGTCGGGGGCGAAGGCGGCGGGGAGTGGCACTGCACCGTGCGCGACGGCGCCTGCACGGTCGCCGCCGGGGTGCATGCAAAGCCGACCTGCACGCTCAAGATGGCCGCGCCCGACTTCCTCGCGATGATGAACGGGCAGCTGGCCCCCATGCAGGCCTACACCTCCGGCAAGCTCGCGATCGAGGGCGACGTGATGAAGAGCCAGCTGATCGGCAAATTGTTCCGGATGGGCCGTTAGCGGCGCCCCCGGGACCTTTACCACGCAACAGGAGACCACCATGATCGGGATCACTTCCTACGGCGCCTACATACCGCGCTTGCGGCTCAACCGCATGGCCATCGTCCGGAACATGGGGTGGTTCGCCCCGGCCATCATGATGGTGGCCCAGGGTGAGCGTTCGATGTGCCACTGGGACGAGGACGCGCTCACCATGGCGGTGGCGGCCGGCCGCGACTGCCTGAAGGGCGGGGACAAACAGGCGCTCGAGGCCCTCTACCTCGCCTCCACGACCCTGCCCTTTGCCGACCGGCAGAACGCCGGCGTGGCGGCGGCGGCCCTCAACCTGCCCCGCGAGCTGGTGACGGCGGATTTCACTGCCTCCCAGAAAGCCGGCACCACGGCGCTGATCACCGCCCTCGAGTCGGTCAAGAGCGGCGAGCGCCGAAGCATCCTGGTGGCCGCCGCCGACCGCCGCGAGACCCGCACCGCCTATTTCTACGAGATGTGGTTCGGCGACGGCGCCGCCGCCCTGAGTGTGGGGGACACGGGGGTGATCGCCGAGTTCCTGGGGTCGCACTCGCTCGCCATGGACTTCGTGGACCACTACCGCGGGGCCGCCAACCGCTTCGACTACGTCTGGGAGGAGCGCTGGACCCGGGACGCCGGCTACGGGGTCATCATCCCGCAGGTCGTGGCC
>CAVQUW010000024.1:0-3771 GCA_963716785.1 uncultured delta proteobacterium
CGGCCGTTGTTAACGGCCTTTTCCCGTGCGCTAACAGAAAGCGCGGCACCTGTCAACCATGCCGGAATCGTAAAACGTCATCCGAACCGATGGCTTTGTAAAGAGGCCAAGTTCAAGGCGCGCGCCCTAACGGCCACCCGCCGCGCGGGTGGCTTGGATTTTCGGCCAGCGGCCGAAAGGAAAAAAGCGCGTCAGTGCTGGCAGCGTTTACGTTTGCGATAGCAAACAATCGCGTGAAAGCGTATTTCATGAACGCCGCAGCGACCACGCGCTGAAGCGCAACGCCGAAATTGGATTATTTGCGAAGCCATCAACCGTGCCGGGGCGCAGCGCAGGCGCCCCGGGCCGCGCGACCGGTTTCAATCGCCCCTCTTTTTTCTATTTTGACCGCTTCGTGTGCTCGAAACCTTTCCGCGGTCCGGCGGTGCCGGACCATAACATCGTGAGACAGGGTGTGCGCAATCTACGTCAACCGATCGACCTACCGCTGAATCGAAAACCAAAGGCTCGGGGCTCGTTCTGGTGTTCCTGCTGATCTGGGCGTTGGCGGGCTGCTGGGCTGCGAGAAAAACAGCCGACGCCGTCGTGGAGACCTCCAGCGACGTGGTCGACTGGGTTCTGCCGGGGGGCTGCTGATCTGCGGCAGACGGTTGCGCTGATCGGCGTCGAATCCACCCTGCCCTCCGTGCAGGCCGGGTTCGCAGACCACTTCCGGCAGGCGCTGCCGGGGTTTCTCAAAAAGGAGTGCGCTGAGGCCGTGATTGACGAGGCGGCAGCAGGGGTTGTGAAAACGCCCCCGCGGATGCCGTCCGGCCTGCTTGACGTTATGCTGCGGCTTTGGGCCGCCAGCGCGGGGTGAATTTTTTTTGATCGGCACCCTGGTCGACGTGCGGGTCAAGAGTGAACCCAAGGGCTTCGGCCGTGGAAGGACACCCGCTATTTCATCCAGACCGTCGTGCGGCTCGAACTCGTCGATTCCGCGACCGGGGCCAAGATCCTGGACGACACCTCCCGCACCGAGACGGAGATCGACAGCGTCAAATACGAGGAGATCGAACAGTTGAAGAACATCCAACTCGCCGATTTGAGCTCGTCCATCACCGCGCTGTTCCGCAAAGGCGGCAAACGGGTCTGCACCGCGATGCACAGCCTGCCCTGGCAGGGTTTCGTGCTGGCCGCCGAGCGCGGCCGCATCACACTTTCCGCCGGGAGCCGGGCGGGACTCTCCGTCGGCAGGATGCTCGAGGTCTTCAGTGCCGGCCCCGTTTTCACCAGCAAGGACGGCCAGCGCTTCCTGTCGGTCGGCGACAAGGTCGGTGAGGCAACGCGCACCACGGTCGCCGAGGACCGCGCGGAGGCCGCGTTCGGCGGATGGGAACGCCTCAAAGAGGGCGGGACGGTGCAGGTGAAAAAATAGGCGTTTCAGTTCTGATGGACTCGTAAAGAGTCATCCGAATCGATGGCTTTGTGAAGAGGCCAAGTTCAAGGCGCGCGGCATCGCGTGGAGTGAGGCGTACTTCCTGTACGCCGCAGCGACAACGCGCTGAAGCGCAACGCCGAAATTGGACTATTTACGAAGCCATCAGTTCTCGCGCCCGAAGGTCTCGATCAACTCATACGCTTGCTCCATGCAGGTGATCTGCCCCGCCGCGCATCGCAGCACGGCACCGTTTCGCATCCCTTTGACAAACCAGCCCAGGCGGCGCCGTATCAACCGAGTAGCGGTTTCCCGCCCGAAGCACTCCACGGTCAACTGGGCATAGCGCCGCAGGACCTTGAGGCGGTTGGCGATGGTGTGGGCCGGAACGGTTTCCCCCGTGCAGCCGCAGCCCGATCTCGGCGAAGATGGGCGGGTATCCGATCGCCGCCCTGCCGACCATCACGGCATCGCAGCCGGTCTGGACGAACATGCGCGCGGCATCGTCGGCTGAGAAGACGTCTCCGTTCCCGATAACCGGAACGCCAGGCGGCGCTTCAGGGCGGCGATGAGGGCCCAATCCGCCCGGCCCCTGAACATCTGTGAGGCCGTGCGCGGGTGGATCGTGATCGCGTCCACGCCGCAGGCTTCGGCGATCTCGCCGATGGCGAAGGCCTGGCGGCCCGAAGCATCCCAACCGCTTCTGAGCTTGACGGTGAGGGGGATCCGTATTTTTTTCCTGACCGCGCGCAACAGGGCCTCAGCCCGCTGCGGCGATTGCATCAGCGCCACCCCGGCCCCCGTCTTGATCACTTTTCGGACCGCGCAGCCGAAGTTGATGTCCAACACATCCGCCCCGGAGTGCTCCACGATGGCCGCCGCTTCCGCCATGACCGCCGGGTCGGAGCCGAAGAGCTGGACGGAAAAGGGTTTCTCCGCTGGGTCGGATCGCAACAAGTCCACTGTGTTGGGCGATCCATACACAAGGCCGTCGGCGCTGACCATCTCCGAGCAGACTAATGCACAGCCGGCCTCCCGTGCCAGCAGCCGGAAGGGCAGGTGGGTCACCCCGGCCAATGGCGCGAGGATCAGGGGATGGTCCAAGCGGAGCGGCCCGATCTTCATGGCCGACCGGCCTTGAAGGTCCCGCATCCCGCGGGTGGCCGCTTTGAACCCTCGCTGTCGGTTATGGGGTTGGCATAGCAGTACCGGCAGGCGTGGCCGCAGGGGTGAAGCGGGTAGGAGCCGATGTCCGCCGAGACGCGGCAGCCGCAGCCGGACTGAGTCCGCTGGCCACGGTCGCGTCGAAGGGGCAAATCGCCGCCGTAGAGTTCCATGAGATACGCGTTCGGGATGCACTGGCCGGCCTGCACCGTCGAATCGTGCGGCAGGCGACCGAGCAGCTCGGCCTCGCAGCAGGTGGCCAGCCGGATGCCCCGCATCGCCAGTTCGCGTTCCAGGTCGAGCAGAACCGCCAGCTTGGCCGCGGGCGCCGGGAACACGAACCGCACCTCCGGGTGCTGCCGGGCTCTGCGGTCGATTTTGGCGTAGCGATCCATGAAACTTGTGGTGCAGCGCCGGATACCCGCTTCGGCCGCGACTGCCGCAATGCGGACGGCATCGCCGAGGTTGTCACGAATTTCGTTCGAAGCCGCGCGGTAGAAGCAGATGGGGTCCAAGCGCCAGTTGACCGCCCGGGGGCCGAATTGAGCGCAGAGCCTGCGCAGTTGTTCCAGGCGCAGCGCCAGGGCGGGGACCTTCGGTTCGAGCAGTCGGTCTTCGGAGTTGATCGTGAACTGAAAATAGAGGTGGTAGCCCAGCTCTTTCAGCCGCGGGCCCCACCCCCCCGCGAGGAACGGGCCGAAATCCTTGGACCAGAACACGATCGTGTGAACCGGAGGGGCGGAGGCCGGGACTCGCGCCACTTTACGGTTGAAGGGGTTGACCACCTCGAAGACGCCCCGGCCGATACACGCCATGAACCAGGGCATGTAAAAGGCGGGGATGTCGGTCCGCCGCGAAGCGGAAATGACCATCGGTGCCGGCGGCTTTTTAGAGTTCATCCCTTTTTTTTGAGATCTGAAAGCGAGATCACCTTCCCGGGAGCCGCCGTCTTGCCCGGCGCCGGTTTCTCGGGGCCGGGCTCCGGGGCCTCGGTTTCCACCGGCGCGGTCACCTTCTCCAGACGCATGCGCTTGCCGTTCATGGTGAATTCGCCCCCGGCGATATAGGCATCCCGCAGGATCCAGGTGACGACCTGGATCGGGATCTGCAAAAGCATCAGTTTCACGTGGTACCAATCGGGCTTGTGATCGGCGCGGATGTCCTCGATGCGTGCAAAGGCGAGCGGTTTG
>CAVQUW010000025.1:0-287665 GCA_963716785.1 uncultured delta proteobacterium
GCTTGAAATTTCGGCAAGCCGGCAATGACATCACGACGTGAATGAATAAATATCGAGGTAAATAGAGGGACGCTCATTAATATATTAAATTTTTGATAAAAGGAAAATGGACCCCCTTCTTTACAAGATGCCGCCCAATAAGCCCTGAAAAGTAGTTTCTTAATGAGCCAATCAGTTTAGAGCGACACAACCGGGCGATCACGTTTCTCGGCCGATCGCCGGCACATCGATTTGGATTTCACCTGCGAAGAAGTCTATGTCACCCACCAACTCCCGCTGTTTTCAGAACGCGAAGGCATGCGCCCGCGGCGTGCTGTCGAGAGGTTCGATTCTTCTGTCCATGATGCTACCGGGCCGGGGCTGACCGTTTTCGATTTCGTGTGTATTTCCGGCATAATGCTCTTTTTCCTATGGCAATCTTTTACGCGGGCCGCGTATTACGAGCACTCAGAGAAAAATCTTGACTAAATATACCAAGTAAACCAAAATGGTCTAAATAGAATATGAATATAAAAATACAAAATCCGGAAATTCGACACTTGGTCCTGCAGAAGGCGGCCGGGCTCATTGCCAGGCGAGGCCCCAAGGGGTGGAGTACCGCCCTGCTGGCGAGGGAGTGCGCGCTGGCCAAGAACACGCTGTACAAGATCATTGGGTCCAAGGAACAACTTGTCGAAGCCATCGTACTCGAGCAGATCGACGCGACCACCGCTCTGCTGAAGACCATCATCCGGCAGGAAGGCGGTTACCGGCCGGCGGCGGGTCGCATGCTCGCAGAAGGCCCGACATTTTTTGCCGGAAAACCAAGGGTGACCTTTCCGGAAATCTTCCTTGAGTACCCGGCCCTTGAGCGCAAGGCCACCGAGCACCAAAACAAAACGGCCGCGGAGATCATCCGCTTTATCCGCCAGGGCCAAACGGGCGGCCACATACGGGGCGATGTGGAGCCTGAATTCCTCTATGACCTCATCCGGGGAATCGTTGAGCACTACACGCGCTCGGGCTTGGAAGGACGAGCATTCGCCGACGCCCTCAGCAAGGCCTTCGTCTGCTTGCGGGAAGGGGTCCGCTTGGGGGATTGGTGATCGGCAACGCCATTTCGCAATATGAGTTGCCGGCGGTCATGGGACTTTTGACCAACGTGGGTTTGGCCTTGCCCGGTTTCGTGGCCGAGAGGATGGCCCCGTGGCGCGTCATGATCGGCGGACACGGCTCAGCGGACACTCAGGCGGTGGTCATGGCCATTCAGGGACCGGAGATCGCCCGGGCCAGAATTCTGAGTGACCCGTCGCACCAAAAAAACCATCGTCTGGCGGACATCGCCGTGACGCTGGCCTCGATGTGGGGCCTCGAATTGAAAAGTACCACCGTCGGTTGCGACAGGAGCGCGGAAGTGATCGGGTAGGCACGGCCGGTGCCAGGGGAAAGACGAAAGGAACATCATGCGGCGACGCACAAAAACAAGATTACTCATCACCTTGATCGCGCTGGCGGTTGTGGGGCTTGGCGGTCCGGTTCGGTCTTCCGGCGGCTTTGAGCGCCGCGGGCCTGCATGCCCCAACCCAGGGGCAACGGTATCTGCTGCTCGACGGCCGGGCGCTGATTATCTGCACCAGCCACGACCGCCTCGGCGATGGGGGCGCCAAGACCGGCGTGTTCGGGTCCGAGCTGACCGCCCCCTATTATGAATTCAGCGATGGGAGGATGGACGTCGATGTGGCCAGCATCCGCGGCGGTGAAGTTCCCATCGATCCCATGTCCTTCAAGTGGTTCGTGAAGTCCGAATACGATGTCCGCTATCTTTCCGACCCGGTCCTGCAGCAGAAGGTCAAGAATTCAAAAAACATCAGCGAAATAGACTTCACGAGCTACGATATCATCTACCTCGCCGGAGGGTGGGGGGCGGCCTATGACCTGGGGGTCTCGGAGGTGCTCGGCCGCCAAATCACCGCGGCCTACGCCGCCGGCAAGGTCATCGGGGGTGTCTGCCACGGTCCGCTCGGGTTGCTTCTGGCCCGTGACGAAAACGGCGCGGCCCTGGTCAAGGGGCGTCGGATGACGGCGGTGACCGACAAACAGGTCCGGGAGCTCGACATTTCGATCACGCCGCAGCACCCCGAGCGCGAGCTGCGCGCCGCCGGTGCCTTGTTCGAGAGCCGGAGCGCATTGCGCGACATGTTCGCCAACCACGTTGCCGTGGACGGTCGCATTGTTACCGGGCAGAATCAGAACGCGGGCGCGGAAGTCGCCCGGAAAATGATGCGGGCGGCAGGAGGAAACAGACGCTAATGACCAAACGCCGGGCGCATGACTGGGAGGTGGTGCTGCGGATCCCCGCAGGCTTGGTGGGGCTCTTTTTGCTCGGGCTCGGCATCGGCTTTCTGACGCTGCCGGAGGTCTTGGCCACCGGGTTTCGGGTCGAACCGGCCCGCGCCGTGGGGATCAATGCGATCCGCGGCGACCTCGGTGCTCTTTTTCTCGGAATGGGGTTTTTCTGCCTGCTCGGGACGCTGACCCCTCACCGCCGGCTGCTGATCGTCCCCGTCGTTTTTCTCGCCCTGGTGGTCACCGGGCGGGTGATCGGCCTCGTGGTGGACGATCTGCCGAATGTGGCGGCCGATGCCATCGGGCTTGAACTGCTTTTCCTGATCATTCTGGTGCTGTCGCTGCTGGCCGCATCAAAAAAGCGGCCGAAGACTGAAAGCAGCACGGGGTTCGCGGCGCTTTTCAATTCCAAGGCACTCTTGGGACTGACCCTGATCGCGGCCGTGGTGGTCGGTCTTTTTCTGTCACAGAAAAGCATCGGGATGGCCCTGGTGGAGGTGATCGGGAGGCAGTTCAACACCCGTGACGTCGTCGGCGGGTTGCCCGACGGGCTGCACGCGGGCCTGTGCGGGTCCGGGGCCCCGTTGCCCGACTCGAAAAGAGTCTGCCCCAGCGTGTTCGTGATCGCCGGCAGGAATCTCTTCATCGTCGACACCGGCCCGGGCAGCACGCGCAAGCTCGAGCTCATGAAGCTGCAGCCCGGCAATATCAAGGCCGTGCTGCTGACTCATTTTCATTCCGATCACATCGGCGATTTGGGCGAATTGATGCTCAAGCGCTGGGCCGGCGGGTCGATGCCGGACCCGCTTGAGGTGTTCGGCCCAGCGGGGGTCGAGACGGTGGTGCGCGGGTTCAACCTGGCCTACTCGCTCGACGCGCAGCAGCGGGTGGCGCACCACGGCGCCGCGATCGTTCCGCCCACAGGCGCCGGCGGCGCGGCGCGGCCTTTTGATTTTTCCGACGGGAAGGACCATGTGGTGGTCATCGACGCGGACGGGGTGAAGGTGACGGCGTTTGCGGTCGATCATCGCCCGGTGGCGCCCGCGGTCGGCTATCGCTTCGACTACAAGGGCAGGTCGCTGGTGATCAGCGGGGACACATTGCCGAGCGAGTCCTTGCGGCGTCAGGCCGCCGGGGTCGATTTGCTGATCCACGAGGCCTTGCAGCCGACCATGGTCCGGGCCCTCAGCAACATCAACAGAACAAGCGGGCGCACCAGCATGGCGAAGATCACCGCCGACATACTCAATTACCACACGTACCCGGAGGAGGCGGCCAGGATCGCTCAGGAGTCCGGGGTCGGTCATCTTCTTTTATACCACCTCATCCCCCCGCTGCCGGTCTCGACCTTGAATGCGGCATTTCTCGGAGATGCCAAGAGGTTTTTCAGCGGGCCGATCACCATCGGGGTTGACGGGCTGATGGTGAGCATGCCGGCCGGCACCAAGGACATTCTGAAGAAGTGGCTTTTGTAGCGGCTTTCCGAATGCAGGGCACATGTGAAGGGAGGGAGAATCGAATGAAAATCCTGCGCACCCCCGATGAACGATTCAGCGATTTGCCGGGTTATGCGTTTGAACCCCACTACGCGGAGATCCCGGACAGTGAAGGCGGCCGGCTGCGCGTGCATTATCTGGACGAGGGCTCAAGCGCATCCGAGGTCGTGCTGCTCATGCACGGAGAGCCTTCCTGGTCCTACCTTTATCGTAAAATGATCCCGATCCTGCTCGGGGCCGGCTTGCGCGTCGTGGCGCCGGACCTGGTGGGGTTCGGCCGTTCGGACAAGCCGGCCGCCATGGAGGACTACACCTACCTGCGGCATGTGGGCTGGATTCAGGCCTGGCTCGACCAGGTGGATCTGAAGCGGGTCACATTGGTGTGCCAGGACTGGGGCGGCCTGATCGGGTTGCACCTGGTGGTGAACAACCCCGAGCGGTTCTCGCGCGTGGTGGTCGCCAACACGGGGCTTCCGACCGGCGATCACCCGATATCCAAGGCATTTTTAGCCTGGCGCAAATTCTCGGTGGAGGTCGCGGATTTCGATGCCGGCGCCATCGTCGCCATGGGCTGTCGGACGACCCTGGAAGAGGGGGTGGTCGCGGCCTACAATGCCCCTTTCCCGGACGACACGTTCAAAGCCGGCGCCCGGATTTTTCCGTCCCTGGTGCCCACCACGCCCGAGGACCCGGCCGCGCCCGCCAATCGCAGGGCCTGGGAGGTGCTGTCCAAATTCGACAAACCGTTTTTGACCGCCTTCAGCGACAGCGACCCGATCACCGGCGGAGGGGAAAAAATATTTCAAAAAGCGGTTCCCGGCGCCCGTAACCAGCCCCACACGACCATCAAGGGCGGCGGGCACTTTCTGCAAGAGGATTGCGGCGAACAGCTGGCCAGGGTCGTGGTCGACTGGGTTTCTCGAACGCCGTCTTATTAATGGTCTCATCATAATCCAGACGCACTCCGAAAATCCCTCCTGACCTCCCTTTACCAAAGGGGGGACCACCCATCTTTGGCAAAAAGGGGCAGGGGAGATGTTACAGACCGTGTCCAGTCAATTTTGAGACCGTTGATAAACCCCGTGGTCCGGGTTCGCGAAGGGGAGGGACAATCGGTCGGCATGGGTTCATGGCGTTGGCGTTGGACACCGAAGGCAACATGTTCGGGCGGCATTCCTTAAAATAAGCGCGCCGCCACTCCCTCGTTCCCGGCCTGCCCCTTGCGGGCCGCACCTTTGCTTGAGGGTCATGCGTCATTCCGCGATTTCACCGGAAAGGCAGACCTCGGGTGCGACGGCCGGTTCGAGCAGCATTTTGATGTCCTCGATTTTCTCCTTGGCACTGAGATACCCCTCTTCGATCGCATGCTCGACCTGGTCGAAATCCATCAGCTTCAACCCGGCCAGGCGCGGCTGGATCAACACATCCGGCGGCTCCACGGCCAGGTTGATGCGGGTGATCCGCTCCTGCATGATCCCGATCGAGGTGGTGACCGACTCGAAGATATCCGGCACGAAGGACTCACGCTTGAGGAAGTCCCGCAGCTTGCTTCTGACCACCGACTCGGCGTTTTCAAAGTAGTCCGCCAGCTTGATCGCAAGCTCGTTCTTGTGCCCGCGGCCGGCGCAGGGCTGCGTGACCGGTCGGGCCTGCCTTTTTCTGGAGACCAGCCCGCTGTTGAGGTCCACGGCAATCACCACGTCGGCTTCCAGCGCCCGGGCGACCCCGACCGGCACGGGGTCCACCAGGCCGCCGTCCACCAGCCAGCGATCCTTGAGGCGGGCGGGGGCAAAAAGACCCGGGATGGACATCGATGCCCTGAGGGCGCTGATCAGGTTCCCCGACTTCAGGACGACCTTGCTGCCGGTTTCGAGGTCGGTGGCGACCATCAGGACCGGGATGCCCAAATCGGAAAAGCTTTCGGCAGCGGTGTGCATGGAGAACAGCGCTCTCAGCCTTTTGGTGCCGTCGAGGAGGCCTGAGCGCGGGAAGACGACGTCAAAATAGGAAAAGACCTTTTTCCCGTCCATCTTCAGGACGAACTCCTTCAGGCTCTTGAGACACCCGCAGGCGTAGAGGGCGCCGACATACGAGCCGATGCTGCACCCGGCGATGTAATCGATGGGGATGCCCTCTTCTTCCAGCGCTTCAATGGCCCCGATGTGGGCCCAGCCGCGCGAGGACCCGCTGCCAAGCACAAGGCCGACCGTCTTTCGCGACGCCATGGGATCCTCCTGCCTCAAGGGGTTTGCGCCAGTTTTTCTGCGGGGTGACAGGGAGGCGCCGGCGGCCACCCCGGGTGTTTGCCGCCGGCAGCCTCATAATAATGCCTTGACGGTAATGGATTCCGTGACCGGGGTCAACGATTACCCGATCGGCGGGCCGCTGAAAGCCCCGCCGCCCGGCAACCGCCGGAAGCCGGTTGACGCATCGCAGGGTTTCGGACTAAACGTTATAAGCGGCGGACCCCGGCGGGGGGCACCGCGGATGAACCGCACAGCGAGCGCATCCCCCGCCGCCTGCGGCGGGGAGATTCAATTCGGCCAGGCCCAAAGGAGAGGAGTATGAAGCGCGTGTTGATCGTGTTGTCGTTCTTGATCGCCCTGCCTCTTTCCGGCTGCCAGACCGCATACTACTCCGCGATGGAGAAGGTCGGCTACCACAAGCGCGACATCCTCACCGGCCGCGTGAAGACCGCGCGCGATTCCCAGGAAGAGGCCAAGCAGGAGATCACGAGCGCGCTCGAGGAGTTCGGCAAGGTGGTCCGCTACCAGGGCGGCGACATCGAAGCCCAGTACCACCGGATGAGCGACAAGCAGCGGGACGCGGAGAATGCCGCCAACGCCGTGCGTGAGCACATCAAGGACGTCGAAAACGTCGGCGAGGCCCTCTTCGACGAATGGCAAGGCGAGCTTGCCCAGTACTCGAGCGCCGATTTGCGGGCCAAAAGCGAGCGCCAGCTGCGCGCGACCCGCAAACGCTACGACACCATGGTGGCGGCCATGAAGCGCGCCGAGAGCAAGCTCGAGCCGGCCCTGACCCCCATGCGCGATCAGGTGCTCTATCTCAAGCACAACTTGAACGCCCGCGCCATCGCCGGGATCAAGGGCGAGGTGTCCAAGGTCGATGCCCAGGTCAACCAGCTGGTGGCCGAATTGAACCGCTCGATCGCCGAGGCCGACAAGTTCATCCGCCAGATGGACGAAAACCCCGAGTGACCTGAGGGAAGGCCGCGTTTTTATCTACCCGGCGGGGCTTGCCCGTCGCCGCCGGGCCGAGCCTCTTCAACGCCGCCGGTCCCAGGTCGCAAAGCGCTTCCGGCAGAACGCATCAAGGGCCTCAAAGCCGTCGAAGAAGCTGACCGCGGCATCCGCGATCGAGCCGTCGTGTTCGCAGACCTCGTTCGAATGCTCGCGGCAGGTGATCGGCCGGCGCTCATAGATCGCGCACTCGCCCCGGCCGTTGAGATGGGTGCAGGGCGTGCCCACCAGCAGATGCCATCCGGCCGCGTCCCTGAACGCCAGGACGTGCCTATGGGCCAGCTGCCACAGCAGGCCGTCGAAGTCGCGCATGGTCCTGGGCGCGGGGATCTTGACCGTGATGTATTTGCAGCAGTAACTGCCGCAGGTGAAACACTTGGATGCGGATTTGCCTTTCGGCGCCTTCCGCCCCGTCTTTTTCGCGCCTGATGTTTTGCCGACTTGACCCACCATTCCTCCTCTAAACCCTGTTGCCGGCCCCTGGATGCCCGTCGCGGGCCGGACCCGGAGATTATTAATGGTCTCATCATCATTCCGAGGCACTCCGAAAATCCCTCCTGACCTCCCTTTACCAAAGGGAGGGATCACCCCTCTTTGGCAAAGAGGGGCAGGGGAGATTTTGCAGAACGGGTCCATTCATTTTCGAGACCGTTAATAAAAGCTAAGCCGCCAAAAATCAAGCACCCTTCGGCGCGGCAGCGCAGGTGAGGCCCCCGGCGCCTTCCCGGGGCGGGTCCGCGGTCGGCTGGGCGCCTGCCCTTTCCCGTTACACTCTGTTACCAATTGTTACCCGCCTGAAAAGCAATCCGCCGCGCATGGTGTTATCCTCCAGACAACGATGCGGGCTTCAGCCGCACGGCACATCGGGCCGCGCGGCGGTAGAGCCCGCCGCACCCCCTAACGATGAAGGAGGAAGTCATGCAGAAGATCCTGGTTGTCGCGGTCGCTGCCCTGCTGTTGCTTGGAGTCGGGGCGATCAACGGCTGCCGCCACGAGCGCCACCCCGGGGCCGAGCTTGCGGTCGACTACCTGGCCGAAGCGCTTGACCTGAACGAGGCCCAGCGCACGCAGGCCGAGCAGATCAAGGCCGAGCTGCTGGAAAAAGGCAAGGCCATGCGCGCCCGGCACCATGCCGACGCCGGCGAGGTCAAGGCCCTGCTTGCGGCCGATGTGCTCGACCAGGAGCGCGTGCGCCGGATGGTCGCCGAGCACCGCGCGCAGATGGACGAGCTGGTCGATCTGGCGATCACGCGCCTGGCCGAGTTTCACCGTACGCTCTCCGCCGAGCAGAGGGCGAAGCTGATCGAGAAGCTCGAACGTTTCCGCAAATGGCACGGGAACCGGTTCGCCCCCGGCCGGGAGGGGTGAGCGCGATGAAAGCGCCCTTCGCCGTCATCGACCGCTTCTTCATCCCCTTCGAGGAGCAAAAGCTGGAAAAAGCCTTCGGCGCGGAGTATAGTCGCTACAGGAACAGCGTGCGTCGGTGGCTTTAGCCCGGCGCCCGGGGCCCACCTGACGGGGAGAAGACGGGATCGATGGCGGTCCGGCCCACCATTTTGATCATCGACGACGACGAGCGCCTGAACCGCTTGCTGAAGCGCTTCCTCGCGGATTTCGGCTTCGCGACCCTGACGGCGACCCACCCCGCTGAGGGCCTCAGGCTGTTGCGGGGCAAAGCGCCCGACCTGGTGATCCTGGACGTCATGCTGCCCGAGATGGACGGTTTTGCGGTCTGCAAGGCCATCCGGGCCGAGTCGGCGGTCCCGGTCATCATGCTCACCGCCCGCGGGGATGTCGCCGACAAGGTGGTCGGGCTCGAGCTCGGGGCGGACGACTACCTGGCGAAACCCTTCGAGCCGCGCGAGCTCGTCGCCCGCATCCACGCGGTGCTCAGGCGGCCGGCCCCGGCGCCGGCCGGCCCGCGCGCGGCCTTCGGGGCCCTCGAAATCGATTTCGACCGGCGCCGGGTGGCGCTCGAGAACCGCCCCGTCGAGCTCACCACCAACGAGTTCGCCGCCCTCGCCCTCCTTGTGCGCCATGCCGGCAAGGTGCTCTCGCGCGACGAGATCCTCCAGGAGCTGCGCGGCATCGACTGCGAGGCCTTCAACCGCTCGGTGGACATCACCGTCAGCCGGGTGCGCCAGAAACTGAACGACGACCCCAAAGCGCCCCTCTACATCAAGACCGTGTGGGGGACGGGCTACGTGTTCATCGGCGGGAAGACGGCGTGATGCCCAAGCGCAAAATCACCCAGCGCCTCTTCGGCTCGGTCTTCGCGAAGCTCCTGGCCGTGGTCCTGGTGACGGGCTTCGGCATCCACCTCGCGGTCGGGGCCTTCTTCTGGTACTTCCGTAACGAGGCCGGACGCGAATACCACAAGACCCTCGCCCACTACCTCGCGCTGGTCGTCTCCGAGATCGACGACCCCCCGGACCCTGAAAAGGCGGCTGCGCTGGCAGCCGCCGGGGCCTTCAACCTGCGCTACATCGCCCCCCAGGGCGGGTTCAGCACGCGCGAAGACGTCCCCGAGCGCCTGCCGGCGCGGATGCGTCAGTTTCAGCCCCAGCCGGGCGTGCGCGCCGGCTTCGCGCGCGGCCGGATCCTGGTCGAGCTCGAGCAGCCCCGCGGGCGCTACCTCTTCGAGCTCGGCCCCGAGATGGCGGAGCTCGAGGTCGCAAAGCCCGTGATCCTGCTGCTTGCGCTGGTCACCCTGATCCTCGCCGCGGCCTATTTCACCCTGCGGCGGATCTTAAAGCCCATCGTCCGGCTGAAGGAGGGCGTCCTTCAGGTGAGCCGCGGCAACCTCGACCACCGCATCCCCCTCCACGGCCATGCGGGATCGGAGGGCGGGGCAGGGTGCGAACGCGCGCAAGGCGGGTTCCGCGAAAAGCACCTGCGGGGCGCGGACGAGTTCCGCGACCTCGCCCGGGCCTTCAACGAGATGACCGCCCGCATCCGCGACATGTTAGAGGCCCGCGAGCGCCTCATGCTCGACGTCAGCCACGAGCTGCGCTCCCCGCTCACCCGCCTGAGGGTCGCGCTCGAGTTCTTGCCCGACGATGCGACCCGAGAGGGCCTGCGGGAGGATGTCGCCGAGATGGAGTCCATCATTACGGCGATCCTGGAGAACGCCCGCATCCGTTACCGGCAGGGGAAGATCGAGCGTCGGCCGATGGACCTCGCCCAGGTGGTGGCCGGCCTGCTCCCGGAATTCGAGCGCCGGCCGCCCGGCGTGCGCGCGGCCGACCTGCCGGCGGGTGTCGTCTGCAGCCTCAACCCCGAGCTGATCCGCACGGTCCTGAAGAACCTGGTCGACAACGCCCTGAAGCACACCCCGCCCGAAAGCCCCCCGGTCGAGATCGTTCTCGAAAAAAAGCCCCCATCCGCCCTCATCCGGGTCACGGACCACGGCACGGGGATCGCCCCGGAAGACCTGCCCCACATCTTCGAGCCCTTTTACCGCGCCGACCGCTCCCGCTCACGCACCACCGGCGGCTACGGCCTGGGTTTAAGCCTCTGCAAGGCCGTCGTCGAGGCCCACGAGGGCCGGATCGGCGTCGCGAGCACGCCGCAAAAAGGCACCACCGTCACGATCACCCTCCCCTTGTTCGCGGCCTGACCCACCCCGGGCATCTGTCAATATAAGTGATTGACTTTAATCCGAATTAACGATAAATAAGGGCAATAGTCCTTTTTCCGCTTGAGACCCTTTTCCAAACGTATCTGAAGGTTACCGCTCCTCCGCCAAAGTCAGGCTGTCGAGGGGGCTCAGCGCAGCAGATATATCCTTCGCCATGACGTGCGTGTAGATTTCGGTGGTCTTGACGTCGGCATGCCCATGAGTTCCTGGGCGACGCGGATGTGGACGCTGTTTTCCGAGCTCGCTGCCATCAGGTGTTTGTTCCAAGCTGCCAGTGTTTCACGTTAAAAGCCGGGACGCTGCGATGTGGATTCAACCGATGACAGGGTGAGAAATTCAACCTAATTCTTCCGATGTCACCCGATCGCAGGGGCCGTGCCGTTTAGAAATAATCGGTTTTGCGAAATTACATGGATATTTAGAAAGCAATGGAAGCCCTGCGCCAGGTGAACCGGGGCGTTCGATATTCTAATCTTTGAAATGAGGTCCAATTGAGTCATAAGCTGCTGCTTGTCGATTTTGAGAACGTTCAACAAGTCGAATTGGCCTGTCTCGATGAAAGCTTTCAGGTCGTCATCTTTGTGGGGTCCGGACAGAAGAGCGTCCCAATCGAACTTGTCGCGAGTGCGCAGAAGCTAGGCAGTCGAGTTGAGTGGCAACGGGTCGAAGGAAATGGCAGCAATGCTCTTGATTTTCACATCGCTTGCCACTTAGGTCGCGTGGTCGAAAAATCGCCACACCTTCATTGCATAGTTCTGTCTAAGGACAAAGGATTTGACCCGCTGCTTCGGCACTTGAGCAGGAATGGCATCAAATGTAGGCGCATTAACAGTCTGTTTGAGCTTGATCCTAAATCAGCTTCTGCAGAAAATCCGAACTACAAACGCGTTTTCGAGTTGCTAAGCAAATCGGAAAAGAAGTTGCGCCCGCGGAAGCGAGCCACTCTATCTCAATATATCGCTTCAATATTTCAAAAGAAACTGCCTCAAAGCGACATCGATCGTATAATTGACATTCTTTTCGCAAATAAATTGATCTCTGAAAACAACAACACTATCTCTTATGACTTTTGATCAGTTTAGGCCGAACAACATTAGGCATGGGTAGTGACACATTTGCGATCGGCAGGCAATGGAGATCTATCTCGTGCATTTACCTGGAATTAGTACGCAGAAGAATCCAACAAGTAACTCTATCGGACAGCATGACCGCTGCCGCTGGTTTTTTCGTCGGCATAAGGAGGCTTAGAGAGTGGACATCCCATCGAAGTTGCAGAGAGACCTTTTCACGCCATATGCGAAACAATCGGACGCCTTCAAGAAGTTCCTCGCCGGGATCGAGATATTCACAACTGCCATTCGCTTCGACGCGCAGGATCGGTACAGCGCGTGCGACTACCGAGGGCGCCCCGTCGTTTACATTCAGCCGCAGCGAAACAGCATCGTAACCGGCTTCTTCAGAAACGACATCCGTGAATACTACGAACTTCACCGAGACGAATTCTGACACTTTCCGGACCGGAACAGGGCAAGAGGGGGGCTCGTCGGCTACGATCCGGGTGGGTTCGATGATCGCCTCAGGCTTCGGCTGGCCACGATGAGCTTGCTTGTCGTGATGAGCTATCATAAAAGAATCAGATGGCCAACCAACACCTGCACGTTATCGTGAACCGCGGCGGTTCACGAAACGAGAAATGTGCCGTTCTGAACAGGATGACGCGATGGATATCTTAGGCGAGTTGAAAGAGCTGATCGTGAAGCTCAAGCAGGAGAAAATCGAGTATGCCCTGTGCGGTGGATTGGCGATGGCCATTTATGCTTTGCCACGGGCTACTCTTGACATAGACTTATTGATCGAGCCGTGTTCGCTGTAGGCGAGGAATAGCGGGGCGTGTGACCGCTGCCGCTGAAATTTTCGCTGTGCAAATTTACTGAACCATACACATTTGCCAATAACTCTGGTGGTATAGAAGGAATAAATTATGGCGGTCGGATGGACCCGCGATGAGGCGGTACAGGAACAAATAGATGCCACCGTGAAATCCGCCGTCCAGTTGGCCAAGAGCCGATTATCGGATGGCGAAAGCCTAACGCATTGTGTGGAATGTGAGGCTGAAATTCCCGAAGGGCGTCGCAAAGCATTGCCAGGGGTGCGATACTGCGTGAGATGCCAATCAGAATACGAAAAGCGACTGAAACAAGATGAGCTGTTCAATCGAAAAGGCAGCAAAGATAGTCAACTAAAGTAACTATGGCGTTTAAGACTGATTGGGATTGGGGACGTTCTTTAATATATTACTTAATTGAGCCTAGAGGCAAGATTTATAGCGGGATAAGGGGCTGAAGTGAACGGTGCCAACAAAGTCACTTCAGCGCACAGCGTGGCCGCTGCCGCTGATTTTTTCGATTGTATAATGCAAAGAGGAGGTAGGGGTTAAAATGATAGCTTACTGCGGTTTGAATTGTTCAAAATGCGATGCTTATCTTGCAACACAAGAAAACAATGAGATGAAGCGGGAAGAGACCGCGAAAAAATGGTCACAAATGTACCGAGCCGAAATCAAAGCCAATCAAATAAGTTGCGATGGCTGTAAATCAAATGGAGCCAAGTTCTTTCACTGTAATAATTGTGATATTCGTAAGTGCTGTTTGGAAAAAGGCGTGGAAAATTGTGCTGCATGCAAGGACTATATCTGCGACACATTATCCGGATTCATCAAATTGGCACCTGAAGCAGGAATGGCGCTTGCACAGCTACGAACTTAAAAAAGCGAACAAGACGCTCAAGCCGATCACTGCGGAAACGTGCTTGAAGGGTTCTGAGGCAGTTATTCAAGGCCGCATAATAATCCAGGCGCTCCCGATAATCCCTCCCGACCTCCCTTTACCAAAGGGAGGCAGGGGAGATGCTGCGGCAAGTGTCCGTTCAATTTCGAGGCCGTTGAGAACGCAGTGGAGAGGGTGCGGAAGGTTTCATTTTTTTCCTCAGTTTGCTGCAATCTGATATTTGTTCTATGCTGGCAGTGTTTCACGTCGGAGCCACCGGGACGCTGCGTAGGAAGTCCAACCGACGCCAAAATGTGACATTGCGCCCCGTTATCCGAAACCAACCTAAACTTGAGGTGACCAATGCCCGTCAAACCCAAGTCACGAAAACCACCCCCTTCGCCGAACCCGTTCGTCGATTTCCCCCGCCCGCCCGAGCCGGCTGAAATCCGGAAGGCTCTGGGTCGCAGCACCGCTGCCTGGGATGCGCTGAGGACTCACATTTCTGATCACTTCAAACACGTTACGGAGGACTGGGCGGTGCCGGCCCGGAAATACGGCTGGTCACTGCGCCTGAGGCTTCGAAAACGCACCATCCTCCATCTTACTCCGCGGTCAAAACACTTCAGCGCGGCCATCCTCCTGGGGAAGAGGGCGGTCGCAGCCGTTCGCGCGTCCGAGCTCGGCCCTGAGGTCATCGCCATGGTCGAGCAAGCCACCAGGCACGCTGAAAAGCGTGTCATCCGGTTCGAAATCCGCTTCATGAGGGAGACCGAGGTCGTTGAGGCGCTCGCCAAGATCAAGATGAGGTTTTGATCCGCGAACGCCGGACAACGCGTGCCGGCGGCCTCTCACCCACGACAGATTCGGTCCGTTGAACCCGGAAGAACAGGGGGAGGTAGTGGCAGATAACCTTCCTTTCTTCGAGGTCTCCTCAATCGAATATTTGTTCCATGTCGCCGGTGGCCTTCGTCGAGCCACCGAGGCGCCGCGCAGCGGAATCAAACGATGACGAAGTGCGGAATTGAATCTCCCCGCAGCAAGCCTTGGGGGGAATCTTCGACCGTAAGGAATGCGCTCGCTTTTGCGGTTCAGCCCCGTCCGGGTATCGCAAGACAAAACCGGTTTAATGTACAGGAGTTTAAGTGATCATCAGAAAAGAAACAGTTGCCGATATTGATAAAATAGCCGAAGTCACCATTTCTGCCTTCAACACCCTCCCGATCAGCAATCACACGGAGCAATACATTATCAATGCATTGCGTGCTGCGGATGCGCTGACCATCTCTCTTGTGGCGGAAAAAAACGGGGATATTTTCGGGCATATCGCTTTTTCCCCGGTAACCATTTCCGACGGTTCAACAGGCTGGTACGGGCTCGGCCCGGTCTCGGTGCTGCCGGATTATCACAAGCAAGGCATCGGGAAATCGCTGATCAACGAGGGTTTGTCTTTGCTGAAAGAGTTGGGTGGCCAAGGCTGCGCCCTGGTGGGCGATCCAAACTTCTATCAGAGGTTTGGTTTTCGGAACTTCCCGGAACTTGTTCATCAGGGAATTCCGCAGGAGTTTTTCCTTGCCTTGCCGTTTACAGCGAAGGTCCCCCGAGGCATTGTGGTGTTTCATGCAGGGTTCCAGGCAAAGAGCTGACAGACGGCGGCACAAGGATTCGGGTTAAAAAACGGCCCTCGCCCTGAGAGCCGGAGCGTTGGCTATCTACCCGTTGCCTGTGAACCAACGGAAGGAGAAAGAGGATATTTATGCCGCTCTCTAAAATAACCGGCGACCGCAATCAGGCAAAGTTGCCCCAGGATCTGGAGAAGTATTGCCGATATGCCTTAGAGCTGGGGGCCGATGAGGCACAGGTGGTGGAGGCCTCTAAAATACCGGTGGAAGACGCGGTGGCCTTCAAGTGTCGGGTCCCCCGGTGTTTCGGCTACAACAACTGCGCCCAATGTCCGCCCCATGCGCCCAAACCCGCCGAGATAAGACAATTGCTGAACAGTTACCGCCATGGTCTGCTTTTTGTCCGCAGGGTGAGCCCCGAGCTGCTCAAACGCGACCGCAACGACAAGGAGCGCAAGGCCGCCTTCATGAGCATCCTGGATATTGTCGGCAAGTTGGAGTCCGCCGCCTTTTACGATGGACATTACCTGGCCGTGGGTTTTTCCGCGGGCAGTTGCTTTTCGTCTCTTTGCGACCCAAACCTGGGCTGCCGGGTCCTGAAAGGCGAAAAATGCCGTTTCCCCCTCAAGGCACGGCCCTCCATGGAGGCGGTGGGCATGGACGTGTACCGATTGATCGCCGAGGCCGGCTGGGATATCTATCCCTTCGGCAGGGACGCCAACCCGGAGGATATCCCGGTGGCCAACCTGGCCGGTCTGGTGCTGATCCAGTAGCCTCAGAAAAGGTGAGGCCCGTAATCTGATTTCAAGTTATTGGCAGAATCGTTTCAATAATTTGCCTGGAAAAAAAGATGGCGGGGGAAATATCACAGGGAAGGCTTTTTATATCGACACCCATTTTTTCGAACCGGGCAGAAGGGGGTTTTGAATGGGCGACAGAAAGAATGACCGGAGCACCTGGGCTATCGGAGGCGGCACGCTTCTTGGAATCGGCGTGGGCTTCTTCTTCCTTCAGGCGTCCGCCTTGGCTTTTTTGGGCAGCATTCTTTCGGGTTTAGGCCTTGGACTTATGGTTACAGCGATTCTTTCAGCAACGAGACGAAAGAAAGATTAGGGCCGCCCCTGACAAAACAGCTTCGTCACCATCTCGTGGAAAGGTGCACCATATGAGCGAGCAGATACCGACCCCTCCTGGCGAGTACAGCCGCACCAAGCTTCCGGTCGTGGGAAAAACGGTGTTTCGCATGGGGGTCGCCGGCTCCTATGGCATTGATTCCTCCGATATCCGATGGGCCGCTGAGCACGGGGTCAATTACTGGCTATGGGGAAGAGGGTTCGGGAAGGTCACCGACGGAATCAGGGAAGTCATCAGGCACGAACGGGAACAGCATGTGGTCGGCATGCTCGGGTGGGGCTTTTTCGGGTGGCAGGTGCGCCGTGGTGTGGAGGATTCCCTGCGCAAGCTGGGCACGGACTACCTGGATGTGTTCAAGCTGGGCTGGCTGGGGAGAACATCGATTTACAGCGCAGGAATAATCGACACGCTTCTGAAGCTCAAACGCGAGCGGAAGATATTGAGCATCGGCACCAGCATCCATGACCGGAAGAGGGCCGGAAGGCTGGCGCTCGACTCGGGGATCGATCTGTTCATGATCCGCTACAACGCCAAGCACCCGGGGGCCGAACAGGACATTTTCCCTCACCTGCCGACGCGAAACCCGGCTGTGGTCGGTTATACGGCACTGGCCTGGGGGCAGCTGATCAGGCCGTTGAAAGGGATCGTCATGCCTCCCTGGCCGGGCGGGGGGGAATTCAAAGGCCCACCTCTTTCCCCGGAGCTCTGTTACCGGTTCGTCCTGGCGAACCCGAACGTCCACGTGGTGTTGACCGGGCCGCAAAACCGCGGGCAGCTTCGCCAGAATCTGGATGCCGTCACGCGAGGGCCATTGGCGCCGGAGGAATTGAACTGGGTCAGGCAGTACGGCCAATTGGTCAAATCCAAGAGAAGACTCGATTACGTGAAATAACGCATTTTCAATTCCTCATATTGATAAAACCGGACCGTACTGAGCACCCACCATGCTCAGGGAGGGCAACTTTGAAAGCCGCCCCCTTTGAAGAGCTCCTCAGGCGGCAGGCTGGGCAGCGTATGAAGCCATCCAACCTTCTCGTGTGCGATGCCATCATCAATCTCGTGCTCGGGGTCCTGCTGGTCGTCTTCCCAGAGAGCCTCGTCACCGCCCTCGGCATACCCCCTGCGGAGGTCGCCTTTTACCCGAGCCTCCTCGGCGCGGTGCTGTTCGGGGTCGGTGTCGCCCTTCTCATTGAGCGGTTTCGCGGCTCCTCCGGTCTCGGGCTCTGCGGCGCCATCAGCATCAACCTCAGCGGTGGTTTGGTTCTGTCTGCTTGGCTGATTTTCGGTTCGCTTTCTCTGCCGGCTCGCGGCCAAGCGGTCCTCTGGGCACTTGTCGCGGTTCTGGTGGGAATCAGTGCTCTCGAAGGCGCCTCACAGGCCCGCGCGCAGAGTGAGCGCGGCGCCTGACCCCCCAGCGGACAGAGAGCCCGCTGCCGCGGTTTTTTTTCGCTGGACAACGCGAGCAGAGGACAATAGAAACAAAAAAGCCAAAATGGGGGTGTGCCATGCGGTGCTTCGTCGTCGGGTACCGGGGGACCGGGATTCGCCTCGGATGCGGAGGCAGTCGAAATATTGGAACCTGTGGTTCTCCCGAGTCAAGTGAACAACCGAACCCGTCACGCCACCGCACCGCATGGGCGCAGCCGGTGGGCGACCCCACCGAGATCGGAAGCGAATCACAGTGATCGCCTTTTTCTCGCCCCAACACGCACTCCACGCGCCGGCACATGAATTCTTCCGGGGGGAGCTCGTCCCGTGTTTCGAGTCGCCCGCAAGAGCGGATCTGGTCCACAAGGAACTGGTTTCGCGCGGCCACGAAATCCGCACCCCCGCGGACGACAGTCTTGAGATGCTTCCTCTGGTCCACACCCAGCGCTACCTGAGCTTTATCCAATCCGCCTGGGACCAGTGGCTCGCGCTCGACCCGGGCAACACCGACCGCCAGCCATTCCCATCCGTGTGGCCCGTGCGCTCCCTGCGCGGCGACGTGGAACCGGTCAACTTCACGGCGCGTCTGGGCCTGTATTCGATGGACAACGGAACCCCCTTGGTGGCCGGGACCTGGGCCGCGGCAAAGGCCGCCGCCGATGCGGCCGCCAGTGCCGCCGGGCTCCTCGCCGCCGGCGCGGGCAGCGCCTTCTGTGCCATGCGCCCGCCCGGTCACCACGCCGGTGCCGACTTCATGGGCGGGTATTGCTTCATCAACAATGCCGCGGTGGCGGCACAGACCCTGCTGGTTCGCGGGTGCCGGCGTGTCGCGGTCCTCGACGTCGACTACCACCATGGCAACGGGACACAGAGCATTTTCTATCGCCGCCCCGACGTGCTGTTTGTCAGCATCCACGGCGACCCGAGCACGGAATTCCCGTTCTACCTGGGCCATGCCGACGAAACCGGCGAGGGCCCGGGACATGGTTTCAACACGAACCTGCCGCTGCCGGCGGGCACCCGGCCCGAGGAGTGGTTCGCGGCGCTTGAAGCAGCCTGCGCGCGGGTTGAACGGCATCGCCCGGATGCCATCGTCGTCTCGCTCGGTCTGGACACCTGCGCCGGGGAACCGGTCTCGGAGTTCAACCTGCAGGCGAGCGATTTCCCCCGCCTGGGGGCGAGGCTGAAGCGGCTTGGCCGTCCGACGGTGTTCGTGCTGGAGGGCGGCTATGCGGTGAAACACCTGGGGGTCAATGCGGTCAATGTCATCGACGGCTTCGAGGCCACCTGAGGCGGGCGATCACCCGGCGGGTGTCGCTGCGTGTCATCGTGTCGGCTGATGAAAATCGACTGGTCGCTCCGGCGGGCCGCGTGACCCCGGCCGCCGCGCTTTTCGTGCGGCGCCGACGAAGGGGATGAGATTCGCAGGTCTTCCGGCCGGCGAAGGGTGCGGGCAAGAATACCCGCCTCATCCCCCAGCCGGCCGTTAGGTTGCTCCAGAAAGCCAAAGCGGGGATGATGCGCGCAGGCGGAGGGGAATGCCTATGGTGAGGGTGGGGGTTATCGGCGACTTCGATTCCGGGTCTGAAACGCACCATGCCACGGGTGAAGCGATTCACCATGCGGCCCAGGCGGCAGGGACCACCGCGGCGGTGTCATGGCTTCGCACCAGTGAGCTGAATACGGGCAGAGTGCTGCAGCTCCTCGAGCCCTTCGATGCGCTTTGGGCGGCCCCGGGCAGCCCGTACCTCAGCATGGAAGGCGCCCTGCGCGGGATTCAGTTCGCCCGCGAGCGGGACAGGCCCTTTTTCGGGACCTGAGGCGGTTTTCAACATGCTCTGGTAGAGTATGCACGCAACGTGCTCGCGCGGCAGGACGCGGACCATGAGGAGACCGCACCCTTTGCGTCCACCCTGCTCATCAATCGACTGGCCTGCTCGCTCGTGGGGCAGACACGGACGATACGGTTCACCAGAGGGACGAAAGCGCATCAAGCGTACGGCGTTGAAGAGGCATCGGAGCAGTTTCGCTGCAACTTCGGGCTCAATCCGGCCTATCGCACCCTTGTTCTGAGCGGACCGCTTCAATGCACCGGCGTTGATCGGGAGGGGGAGGCGCGTGTGGTCGAGCTGGCGGGCCATCGTTTTTTCATGGCGACCCTGTTTTTGCCCCAGCTGGGATCGAGCCCCGCAGCGCCGCACCCGCTGATCAGGGCCTACTTGAGTGCCGCGGAGGCCTTTCACGACACACGCAGCGGAGACGAGAACCAAAGAAAGGCAAAAACCTGACCAGTCACACGGCGACAACGTGTCCGCGGTCGTCAAGATGTTCGTTTGGCCCAAGGAGCCTCCCGATGGACCACCCTTTCGCAGAACTCATTGGCCTCGTCGTCGAAGAGCAGCGCGCCGGCTTCAGCAAGTGCAAGTTGCAGGTGGCGGAGCATCACCGCAACCCGCACGCGGTCGTACATGGGGCGGTAATCTGCGCGCTTGCCGACACGGGCATGGGCGCGGCGCTCTACCCTACCCTGGGCGAAGGCGAGAGCTGCGCCACCATCGAAGTGAAGATCAACTACTTCAAGCCCATTGCCTCCGGCCTTATCACGTGCATCACCGAAGTCGTCAATCGTGGCCGGACCGTCGCCAACCTTCAGTCACGTGTCTTTTCGGGGGAAACGCTCGTCGCGCAGGCTAATGGAAACTACTCCATCTTCGTGCCGCGCAGGAACGCGACCTGAGCGGTCGTTCCAGGGGACCGCCCTTGGCGACCTCTGAACTGTCAACCTTATTTGGAAGGACCTCATCATGCGTAAACTGGTTTCTTCCGGCTCGGCTTTCGAACCGCAAATCGGCTTTTCACGGGCGGTGCGGGTGGGGGCAATCGTCGCCGTCTCCGGAACGGCACCCATCGCCCCCGGGGGCGGTGTCGCCGCTGCCGGCGACGTTTACGGCCAAACCCGGCGCTGTCTTGAAATCATCGCTCAGGCGGTGGCCGACGCGGGCCTGTCCATGAACAGCGTCGTGCGCACGCGCGTCATGCTGACCGACATATCGCGCTGGGAGGAAGCCGCGCGGGCGCACGGTGAGTTCTTCTCCGACATACGGCCCGCGTGCACATTCGTGGGGGTGAAGAACCTCATCAACCCGGAGTGGCTGGTAGAACTGGAGGCCGACTGCGTGGCTGATACGGACTCCTGACAATTTGCCCCAGCCCGATCAGAAAGGCGGCGACCATGACCATCCGTCAGGAGGCATATTGAAGACCATCGGTCTTATCGGCGGCATGAGTTGGGAGTCCACGATTCCCTACTACCGGCAAATCAACGAGACCGTCAGGGAACGGCTCGGCGGGCTGCACTCGGCGAAAATCGTCCTTTACAGCGTCGATTTTCACGAAGTGGAACAGCTGCAGCATTCCGGGGACTGGGAGGCGGCCGCCGCATTGTTGGCCGGTGCGGCGCGGTCGCTTGAATCGGCCGGCGCCGATTTCCTGGTGCTGTGCACGAACACGATGCACAAGGTGGCCCCCGCGATCGAGGCGGCGGTGCGCATTCCCCTGCTCCACATTGCCGACCCGACCGCCGAGGAAATCAAGCGCGCCGGCCTGGCCACCGTCGGTTTGCTCGGCACGCGCTTCACCATGGAGCAGGAGTTCTACAAAAACCGGCTGTGCGAACGCCACGGGCTCCGTGTTCTCGTTCCAAACCCGCAAGACCGTCAAACCACCCACCGCATCATCTACGAGGAGCTCTGCCGCGGGCGGATCGTAGCCGAATCGCGCGCCGAGTACCGCAGGGTCATGTCCGATCTCGTCCGCCAGGGCGCCCAAGGGATTATTCTGGGGTGTACGGAGATCTCACTTCTGGTGGGGCCGTCGGATTCACCGGTTCCCCTGTTTGACACCACCCGTATTCACGCCCGCCGGGCGGCCGAGCGGGCGTTTTCGGAAACATGATGCTCTAAACCTTTAAGCTTCAAATTTTCAGTTCGGAATGAGGCAGCGTCGATGAGTTGGCCGAAAGCGTTGGCGGTGTGGCTTTTGATCGTGATTGCCGAATCAATCCACGGGATCATCCGACAGCTTTTTATCGCGCCGGTGATTGGCGACTTGCCGGCGCGCCAGATTGGCGTTCTCATCGGTTCAGTCATCATCTTCGCAATTGCGTGGGCGTGTATCCGTTGGATCGGCGCCGACTCGCTCGGGCAGCAACTGAGGGTCGGGTTGCTCTGGGTAGTGCTGATCGCCGTTTTTGAATTCAGCCTGGGGGCTGCGCTCGGTTATTCACAGGAGCGCATGCTTTCAGACTACAACTTGGCGGAGGGCGGGTTCATGGGCTTCGGCCTGGTGTTCATGCTGGTCGCCCCGTTCTTGGCCGCCAAGGCGCGTCGCCTCGGTTCGATTTCCGCAAAATCTTAAGCGACCAAGAGATTCTTTTATGACCGTGGTATCATCAGACTCTCCCCGGCGAGGGGTCCGCTTCGTCTCACTGGTGCCTTTTTTGCTCATTTCCTTCGGGTTGGCGTGGGGTATCTTAGCGCTCTTCATTCTGTTACCCGGGAAAATGGCCGAGGTGTTCGGGGCGTTGAGCGGTCGGCATCCGCTGTTCATATTGGCGGTGTACGCCCCGGCGGTCGCTGCCTTCAGTGTCATCGCGGTTGCCGATGGCGTTCACGGATTACGCCGCTATTTTTCCCGCCTGCTCCTCTGGCGCTGCTCGCCGGGGTGGTATGCCTTTTTGATTTTCGGCATTCCGTTGATTTATTTCTCAGGCTCGGCGCTGAAGGGCAATCTTTCCGAGGTGAGTTTCCCCTACCCCTCCTTCCAGTCGGTTGTTACGGCCCTGGCACTGACCATGGTGATCGGCCCGGTCGAGGAATTCGGCTGGAGAGGCCTCGCCCTGCCCCTGCTTCAGAGGAGGCTCGCGCCCTTTTCGGCCGGGCTGGTTCTTGGTGTCGTCTGGGGCATCTGGCACCTGCCCGCTTTCCTGTTGAGCGGGACACCGCAAAGCGGCTGGCCGTTCGCCCCGTTTTTTATCGGCTCTGCGGCGATCAGCGTTATCGTGACCCCGTTGTTTAACGCCTCGCGCGGTAGCATCCTCCTCCCTGCGCTGTTTCATTTTCAACTCAACAACCCCATCTGGCCCGACGCGCAACCTCACGACACGGTCCCTTTCGTGGTCGCCGCCATTGTGGTTGTCTGGGTCAACCGCAGGACCATGTTCCGCAGGGAGGATGCCGTGACGGGGGTCATTCCTCGGGTGAAAAGTCGATTGATGCCAGGCGAACCCCGGGGCGTCCCAGGCACCGGTCATGGAGCCGTTGGACATGGAATGAAACAAGACGAGCCGGCCTCCCAGAAAAATCTTTGCGGCTATCAAAATGACGATTGAACTCAGGCACCACGTCTCCCGTCTCATCGCCCTCGCCGCCGTGATTCTCGGTGCCTTTCTTATTTTGTGGCCCGATACCGGGTTTGATTCGATCATGAGCAAGGCCGCGGGGCTGGTCGTGATCACCATCGGCCTGTTGGCGACAGCCGTGATTCCCGAATACCTCACGGCACTGATGCTCTTCCTGGCGGCCGCGCTCTTGAATGTGGCGCCGCCCGGCATCATTTTTTCCGGGTTTCAGTCTACCGCCGTATGGCTGGTTTTCGGCGGACTCGTATTGGGGGTGGCAATCACTTCCACCGGGTTGGGAAAACGCATCGCCGAGAGGCTTGCAGGCCACTTGGACGGGAGCTATACAAGGATTATTGCGGGCATGACCGTGGCGGGCGCTGCCTTTGCATTCATCATGCCTTCCGCGATGGGACGGGTCGCGCTGCTTGTTCCCATATCCATGGCGCTCGCCAACCATTTTGGATTTAAGGAGGGGTCGAACGGGCGGACGGGCGTAATCCTTGCGGCGCTGCTGGGCACTTTCATACCCGCATTTGCGATCTTGCCCGCAAATGTGCCCAACATGATTCTTGCGGGTATGGCCGAGAGTCAACTCGATACCTCTCTGCTCTACGGCGAATACCTGGCGCGGCACTTTCCGGTGTTTGGTTTTCTGAAAGCGATCCTCATTGTCGCAATCATTGTTTGGATATATCCGGACCGGCCGATCGCGGATTTTCAAAATGCAACGACTCCGATCCGAGCCCATGCAGCGGCAGGAGAAATTGCTGACTTTTGTGCTCGCGATCCTCCTGGTGCTGTGGATGACCGATTTCATTCATCACATATCCCCCGCCTGGATCGGCCTGGCGGGGGCCCTGCTGTTGTTGCTGCCGCGCATCGGCATCGTCACCGCGCTGCAGTTCAATACAAAAATCAATTTTGGTTCGATTTTTTTTGTGGCGGGAGTGGTCGGTCTCGGGAGCATCATAAACTATTCCGGGCTTGGGATTTGGGTTGGAAAAGGATTGCTTTCCGTGCTTCCGTTAAGTTCAGAAACACCGTTCATAAGTTACCTGTCGATATCGATAGCGTCCGCGCTTACCGGTCTGATCACTACCCAGCCGGGTGTTCCGGCGGTCATGGTCCCGCTCTCCACCGAAATATCGGCCGCGACCGGTTTTCCGATAAAAGCGGTCTTGATGATGCAAGTCACCGGGTTCTCCACCGTATTCCTACCCTACCAAGCACCTCCCATAATTGTTGCGCTGCAAATGTCCGGCGAAAGCACCCGTAGCATATTGAAACCATTATTTTATTTGGCCATCTTGACTTATGTCGCCCTCGTTCCGCTCAACTATTGGTGGTGGCGCACTTTGGGTTGGCTATATGGAAACTGATAATCCTCAAATGCACAGTCCGTTGTCGAGGCTGCCTTCACACCTGCGGCGGCCGGCACTGGCGGCCCTGCTGGCATTAACGCTCGGGCTCTTCGCCGCCTTGACGGTTCAGGGGCGCCCCCTCATCACGCCGGCCGCGCCCCTGGGCATTCTGTCCTATGAGTTCGCAGGGGACAAGGCGCGTGCGGATGCAATCCTCAAGTCCTGGAGTTCGCATGCGGACACGGCCAGGCTTCAGCTGTGGCTGGACTTTCCGTTTCTGATCGTCTACCCGCTGCTGCTCTCACTCGCCTGCTCCATGACGGCGGAGGCCGCTCCCGGCTCCGGGTCGCATGCAGGGGTCCTGATTGCCTGGGTGGTGCTGGCGGCGGGCCCTCTCGATGCGGCGGAGAACATCCTCCTTTTGCGGATGCTCGATCAGGGGCCAGGCGATGCGACGGCGCTTGCGGCCGCCGCATGCGCGGCAGTCAAATTCCTGCTCGTTTTCACCGCGGGGGGATTTATCGCCCTGCAGTGGACACGACATTTTCTGAAGATATTTTACGATAGGATATGATCGCTGAAATTGAGGTGGCGCAAGGGGTCGAGAAAGTGTTAAAACAAAGAGCCTATGGGGTTGATCGACCACTGAGCGCCACCCAAGGAAACGATCCGACCTTAGGGCAAACGGATTCTCAAATGGGCTCATTGCAAAGGAGGCGACCATGAAGCTTAAAATGCGTTGCGTGATCGTGCTATCGGTGATCATGACCCTGTGCTTTATCGGCACGGGCCTTGCCGCGGACAAGACCCTGACCATCTCCTCCGGCCCCATGGGGGGTGACTGGTACTCCCTGGGCGGAGCCTTGGGGGAGCTGGCCAAGGAAGCCGTGCCGGGCGCGGTGGTGACCGTCACGACCGGAGGGGCGGTGGAGAACCTGCCCAAGATCAACACCGGCCAGAGCGACCTGGGCCTGACCATGGCCAAGCTCTACCACGAGGCCTTGACCGGCACGGAGTCCTTTGCCGCCCGCGGCAAACAGGAGAACGTGCGTGCGCTGGCCTTCCTGGCCAACATCCCCATGAGCTTCTTCCTGGTCAAGGAGGGCAACCCCCTCGCGTCCATCGATGAGATCAAGGCCCAGAAGAAAAAGGTGCGCATCCTGACCTCCAAAAAGGGGTCGTCTCCGGCCCTGGCCGCGGAGCTGATGCTCGGCAAGTACGGGATCACCTTCGAGGATATCAAGACCTGGGGCGGCTCGGTAAGCTACGTGTCCTATGCCGAAGCGGCCAACCTCATCAAAGACGGCCATGCCGACGCCTGGATCGGGCCGATGGTCTCAGGCATCGTGGAGTTGACCACCACGGAGAAGATGAAGATGCTGCCCATCGCCCCCGCGGCTCTGGACAAACTGCGGGACGAAAACCACTACATCAAGATGACCCTCCCCAAGGACAAGTACTACTTCGTCAAGGCCGACACCCCGCACATGGCCGAATCCGTTGTCCTCATTGTCCGCAAGGACCTGCCTGAGGACCAGGTATACGCCCTGACCAAGGCCGTGCTGGCAAACCCGGAACGGGTGCGCGCCATCCACCAGACCTATGCCGGGTTCGACCCGGCCACGGCGTGGCAGAATGTGGGCGGCCCGCTCCATCCCGGCGCTGAGAAGTGCTACAAGGAAAAAGGTTTTATGAAATGAACGACGGGCCCGACGCACGGGAGAAGGCTTTATCGGACCATGTCATGACGTGGGGATTCATCCTCTTCTCCGGATACCATGTGTGGACCACCATATTCGGGATGCCTTCGGCCTATCTGCACCGGCCGGTCCATTTGGCGTTCGCTGTGACATTGGGTTTTCTGATGTACTCGTTCAGGGGCCGGAAGCGCACCGGCGGGACACCCTGGGTGGACGTCCTGCTCAGCCTTCTGGCCCTGGCCTCTCTCGGGACCTGCGTGGTCATCGCCGACAAGGTCGCCGAGCGCCTGTCCATGGTCGACCCGCTCACCGCCTGGGAGCTTTTCGCGGGAGCGGCGGGCATCCTCCTGGTGCTGGAGCTCGTCCGGCGCGTGGTGGGCTGGGTACTGACCGTAGTGGTCATGGCGTTTCTGGCTTACGCGTTTCTCGGGCCGTACATGCCTCACATCCTGGCCCACAAAGGTTTTACCTGGAAGCAGTTCGTGGATTATCAGGTCTTCGGCATGGACGGCATCTTCTCTTTGGCCATCGGGGTGTCCTCCACCTACATCGTGGTGTTCATCATTTTCGGCACTTTCCTCGAGATGTGCGGTGCGGGCGGGGTGATGATGGATATGGGCCGGGCCCTGACCGGAAGGTTCCGCGGAGGACCCGCCAAGATCTCCGTGATCACCAGCGCCTTTTTCGGGACCATCTCCGGATCGGCGGCGGCCAACGTTTACGCCACCGGCGCCTTCACCATTCCGCTCATGAAACGCATCGGTTACTCCCCGGGTTTTGCCGGCGCGGTAGAGGCGGCGGCCTCCACCGGCGGACAGATCATGCCCCCGATCATGGGCGCGGCCGCCTTCCTGATGGCCGACATCCTCGGCATCCCTTTCATCAAGGTGTGCGCCGCCGCGCTCATCCCCTCGGTACTCTATTTTTTCTCCATCCTGATGATGATCGATTTCGAGGCCGCCAAACTGGGACTCAGGGGGCTGCCGCGCGAGGATTTGCCGGACGTCCGCAAGACCCTGCGGCGCTCCTTCCTGCTGATCCCGATTCTGGTGCTGGTCGTGGTCATGCTCCTGGATTACACGCCCTTCATGGCCGCGTTCATCGCCACGTTATCGGCCATGGCGGTCTCCTGGTTCTCGCCGGAACACCGCATGGGGCCGCGGCGCATCCTCAATGCCCTGGATGTCAGCGGCAGGCGCACCGTGCTCATCGCCACGGCCTGCGCCGGTGCGGGGATGATCGTCGGCGTGGTCACACTGACCGGCATCGGGTTGAACATCTCCTCGCTGGTCATCTCCGCTTCGGGCGGCAGCTCGGTCGTGGCCCTGCTGCTGATCATGGTGGCCTCCATCCTCATGGGCATGGGCACGCCGACCACGGTCGCCTACATCATCGTCGTCACCCTGGGCGTGCCGGCCCTTGAAAATTTGGGCTTTGCGGCCCTGCCTTCGCACTTCTTCGTCTTCTATTTCGGGGTCCTCTCGATGGTCACCCCACCGGTGGCCGTGGCGGCCTATGCCGGGGCCGAGATCGCCGGTGCGGACATGATGCACGTCGGGTTCATCGCCACGCGCCTGTGTTTGGTGGCGTTCATCATTCCTTTCATCTTCATCTACGAGCCGGCGCTGCTGATGGTCGGCAGCGCGACCAAGGTCCTCGGTGGCTTTCGTCACCGCCATGATCGGCATCGTGGCCCTGGCCGGAGCCCTGGAGGGCTGGTACTTCCGGCCCATCGGCTGGATGTTCCGGGTGCCGCTTTTTGCCTCGGCCATCCTCATGATCTTCCCCGGCCTCTCCAGCGACTTCGTCGGCTTGGCGGTGTTCCTGGGGATCAGCGCCTGGTGCTGGTTCAAGAAAAGTTCCCGGATTTCGGTTCCATCTCATGAACAAGGAGAAACATTATGACGCAACTCATCTATCCCCAAGGCTCCTGGGTGGCCATCGTCACCCCGTTCGACGCCAACCTGGAAATGGACTTGGGTGTCATGCGCGCGCTGGTGGATTTCCATGCCGCCAACAACACCAGCACCTTGCTGATCATGGGCTCCACGGGGGAGCCCACCCTGCTGAGCCTCGAGGAGCGCAAACGGGTCATCAAGGAGATGGCCGCTTACTGCAAAGGCAAGCTTCACGCCTTTTTCGGGGTGACCCTGGGCTCCACCGCCATGACCATCGACCTGGCGCGCTATGCCCAGGACCAGAACGCCGACGGCATCGTGATCGTCGTCCCGCCCTACCTCGCCCCGCCCCAGGAGGCGGTGTTCACCTACCTCAAGGATGTGTGCTCGGCGGTGGATATCTCCGTGGGCCTGTACAACAACCCGGCCCGGGTCATCGCCAACGTGGACCCGACGACGATCGTGCGCCTCTTCCACGAGGTGCCGAACCTCGTGGCCGACAAGGAGGCGATGCCGAGCGTGGGCCAACTGGCCGCGGTCTACGACGGAACCGAAGGCCGGCTGCCCATCCTCTGCTGCGACTCCCCGGCCTACGGCCTGGTCATCCCCACCCTGGGTCTGGGGGGCCGGGGGACGGCCAACGTCACCGGCAATGTCCACCCCCGCGCCGTGGCCTCCATGTCCACCCCCTGGAGCTGCTGGGAGGACGTGGAGAACTGCCGCCGTCAGTACTACGGGCTTCTGCCGCTCATGGAGGCGGCCTACGCGGCAACCAACCCGGTGGCCGTCAAGGCCATGGTTCGCTTGCTGGGCTTTCCGGTGGGCCACTGCCGCCCGCCGCTGCCCGATCCTCAGCCCAAGGTGTTCGAGGCCATGAAGCAGGTCATCGAACGCTTCGAGCTCAAAAAGCTATACGGACTCGATTAGGGGGAGCGGTCATGGTCACCGAAAAATTGGACTCCCTGCAGTACTTCCACCTCCGGCTCGGGCCGGGCGAAGACCTGTTCAAGAGCCTGCGGGTCTTCTTCGACGAGCAGGGGCTCGCGCGGGCTTTCCTTCTCTCCACGATCGGCTCCCTGCGCCGGGTGGTGGTCAATTTCCCAAAGGCCATGGTCGACAACCCCGAGGTCGGCAGCATCCTCCTCGAGGGCCCTTTCGAGATCAACGGGATCACCGGTGAGGTCTGGCGCGAGGGCCAGGATATCCGCGTGCACCTGCACGGGAGCGTGGCCCGGGAGGGCCGCGAGCTATATGGCGGTGGGTTGGGTGACGGTGCGGTGGTGCTCAAGCTGGCGGAGATGGTGATCGCCGGCGTCAAACAAGATGAGACAAGGTAAGGTGGATCGCTATGCCCATGGTTTCATTCCACTGCCCCGCGTGCGGCAGCGAATTCGAACTGTTCCTGCGGCCGAGCGAGGCCCTCAGGGGTGCCCAATGCCCGGCCTGCGGGGGACACACCCCGGCGCAAGCAGACGACAGCCCGGCGGCAACGCCCGGCCCGGCCTGCGACCTGTTCAAGAAAACCTGACTCAAGACTTGAACCGCCTGGACGGCGGAGGAGCAAGAGGCAGAAACAAACACCTCGGGGAGGTTTGAATTATGAAAATCAATCCAGACTTCATCGCCCCTTGTGGCCTTTACTGCGGTGTGTGCGCCATTTACATCGCCCACCGCGACAACAATCACAAATTCAAGGAGCGGCTGGCGGGTCTTTACAAGGGAGGCGTTTCCGGCAAGGGCACGCTTCCCGGAAGCGAAAATCTCACCGCCGACGACATCAAGTGCCGCGGGTGCCTGTCGGAGGAGCCCTTCATGCACTGCCGGCAGTGCGGGATCAGGGCCTGCGCGCAGGAAAAGGGCTACGCCGGGTGCCACCAGTGTGCGGACTTCCCTTGTCGGCACATCGAAACCTTCCCCATGACCGTCGGCAAAAAGGTCATCCTGCGGGCCATCCCGCATTGGCGCGCAGTCGGCACGGAACAGTGGGTCCAGGACGAGGAAGCGCGCTATGTCTGCCCCGCATGCGGCAACAAGGTGTTCCGGGGCGCGGTGAAGTGCAATCAGTGCAGAGCGGACCTGGATTTGGATTAGCATTTAAAGGAAGGCCGAAAAATATGATTGAAAAAGCTGTCAGGAAACTTGACCTGAAAAAAGATTCGTCAATCAAGGAAGATCTGGCCTTTTGGCTCAGCAAGACACCCAATGAGCGCATTGCAGCCATTGAATTCTTGAGAGGGCAATACCATGGAAGTTCAGCAAGACTTCAGAGATCTGCTCGAGTTGTTCAACAAACACCAAGTTGAATTCATCATCGTGGGAGCCTACGCACTTGGCTTTCATGGAGCTCCCCGGTACACGGGTGATCTAGACGTCTTTGTGAAGCCGGACACGATCAATGCAGGGAACATCATACACGCCCTGCATGAGTTCGGGTTTGGCTCCGTTGGCTTGAAGACGGCGGACTTCGAGCGGAAAGGTCAAATCGTCCAGCTCGGATTTCCGCCGGTCAGGGTAGACATTTTGACTTCTCTCACCGGCATTTCCTGGGAACAGGCCCGATCAGGCAGGGTGAAGGGACAGTTTGGGGATTTGATGGTTCACTATATCGGCCGGGATGAGTTTGTCGCCAATAAAAGAGCGCTGGGACGAAAAAAGGACCTTGCCGACCTAGAAGCGGTCGGGGAAGATTGAGTGCCTAACCAGAGGTCTACCCGGCAATCCCACAAAAAGGTAATCTGCGACGGAGGTGCTTCGGGAATGGGACATGGCAAGACCCGCGCACGGGTGTCCGCCTCGATGGCGGGCTTCCTCGTGTTCCTGTCTGCTCTGGCGCTCGATCCTCAAAACGTGTTCGCCGGGGACAGGCCTGCGGAGCCCGGCAGCCACAAGATCGCCATGACCGTGAACGGCCTGGAGCGGACCTATATCCTTTACGTTCCCGCCGCCTACACGCCGCAAACGCCCGCACCTCTGGTGATTATGCTGCATGGCGGCGGGGGCACGGCAAAAGCCGCTTTGCGGGAGACCGAATGGGCGTTGAAGGCCGAAAAGGAGGGGTTTTTGGCCGCTTTCCCCAACGCGATGGCGCGTGACCCGTCACGGCCGAGCAGCTTTGCCGGCAACCCTCAGCTCTGGAACGACGGCTCCGACCGGTTTTATCCCGGCCAGACGGCCCCGGACGATGTCGGCTTCATCGCCGCCATGCTCGATGATCTCTCCGCGCGCTTCGCGGTCGACGAGCGGCGGGTGTTCGTCACCGGATTTTCAAACGGCGCGTCGATGAGCTTTCGCGTCGGTGCGGAACTCTCGGAGCGCATCGCCGCCATTGCGCCCGTCGCGGGGGCTCTGTGGTTTGACCCTGCGATGATAGGGCATCCGGTCTCCATGTGCTATATCACCGGCACGGCCGACCCATTGAACCCGATCGAGGGCGGCGTGCCGCGGCTTGCCACCGGCACCGGCGTTGGGGACAGTGATCGGGTTCGCGCCAAACCGAAGCCACCGGTGCGCGACTCCATTCTGAAGTGGGCCAAGGCGCTGGGGTGTCCCGCGACGCCGACAAGTGGGGCCGAGGCCGACGGGGTGCGCACCGAATCCTACTCTCCATGCCGGGGCGCCGCTGAGGTCCTTTATATTGCAGTCGACGGGCTGGGGCACACTTGGGCCGGGGGCAGGAGCCTCTTGCCGGAGCGCTTGGTGGGCAAGACTTCGAACAAAATAGGGGCCACCGATGTCATTTGGGGGTTCTTCCAGAAGCGTGCACGGACCCTTCCAGGAAAGAAGGCTTCCTTAAAAGGACGATCAGGCCACGACTGAGCCGACCGATGATCCCGGTCTACTACAGCCACAGCTACCGCGACGTACCCATCAACAAGTACTTCTTCGAGCTGTTCGAGGCGGTCGATATCGGGCCGCGCGCGGACCAGAAGTCGGACGTCTGGTGTGTGGCCAAGTTGGAGCGGTATCTCGAGGAACTGCCCGCCTTCGTCTCCGTTATCCCAAGGCGGCTTTCCAAGGACGGCCGGCCGACCTACTCCCCGTATATCGGCCAGGAGCTCGCGCTGGCGCGGCGGGCCCGGCTGCCGCGGCTGCTGTTCGTCGACGATCTTGTCCTGAAGCAGCATCGGGATGATTTTCCCGAAGACGCCGTCCCCTTTATTTACGAAGCACCCGCCAGCGACCGCAATCTGCACATGCAGTCGGTCCACCGCTTCAAGGAGAACATTGCCGGGGCCCCCGACCACCGCCCGCGGCGCTTCAAGCCGAGGAAGGCGGTGGTCGTTGCGCCGGAGAGCGCCGGTCAGGGCGCGGCGGCGGACTGTGTGCGCGACATTTTGAGCCAGGAATCCTACAACGTGACCACCGCGAGCGGCAAGGCGCTGCGCGCGGCCTATGACGATGTGCGGCTCTTCGAGAGCCTGATCGATGCTGAGTTGTGCGTCTTCCTGATCGGGGGCCAGCTCTCCTGGGTCCACGTCCTGCTCGCCATGGCGCACGCTTACAGCGTGCCGAGCATCCGCCTCAAGTATGAGCGCGGCGTCAAGACCGGCGGGCCGACGCTGCACGGCCTGATTCCCTGGAGCGACACCTCGGCGCTGGCCGAGGAATTCAAGCGTCAGCTGTACGGCTTCAGGCGGGGTTTCGTCGAGCCCGTAAAGATTTCTTCAGACGCCGGGGAGGCGGCCCGGTCGATCGGAAAGATGCAGTGGGACGCGCCGACCGATCAGCACTGGGACACGATGGAGGGTGCCGCGCTCATCGCCCACCTCAGGCCCGGGCACTCCTTTGTCCGGGATGAAGTCAGCCGGGTCCGCAAAAGCCTCGGCTTGGGCAGCCTGACGCAACGCCGAAGCCGGGCCGAGGCCATGGAGGTGTGCCGGCATCTTTACGACGGGTTGCAGCGGCACAACTTCGCCTACGAAGTGGAGCCCCAGCTGCTCGACCGGGGGAGCCAGGTGATCCGGACGCCCAACGACATCGAAACGCACGGGTGCGCCAACTGCATCGACCTGGCCTGCCTTTTCGGTGCGCTGCTTCTGGAGGCCTCCCAGCACCCGGTCATCGTCGTGGTCGACGGGCCGGGGTTCGCCCACGCGTTGGCCGGCTACCGCGCGTTCAACGAGCCGCCTCTGAGTGCAAGGGCCGGGCTGAGCGATCTGCGCGGCGCGCTCGCCCGGGGGGACCTGGTGCTCTTCGAGCCCACCGGTGCCGTCCAGTCCCCGACGCCGGTATCCGTCGAAACCGAGCAAGAGCGCCGGGAGGCCGACAAAATGCTTCAGTTCATGACCGCAAAGCAGGTTGCGCAGCGTCTGATCGGTCGAAACGACACGGCGATCCGGTACATCGTCGACGTCGACGCGTCCCGAGGTTGACGAAGGCACCCACACGAGGAGGAGGGAAACCCCATGGCCACTCCGGTGAAGCGCTACCAGAAGGAAATGTACGAAAACCTGGGATTCTTTGCGACGTGGCTTCCCGGGGACAATCTCGAACTTGGGGAGGTCGGCGTGTTCCAGGACGGCCGGTTCAGGCGGGAGTCCACCCTGTCCGAGCTCGGCATCCGCTGCACGCCGGGATCTCCGGGAACGCCGCAGGCACTGCAGTTCACCTCCGCCTCCGGTACCTCCGTCAACAGTTCGGTCGGTGCGGAGGTCGCCCAGGTGGCCAAGGCCGAGATCAGCGTCGAATTCTCGAGCGAGGGCGCCTTCCTGTTTCACGCGACCGGCGTGCGCCAGGTGCGGATCGAGAACCGGTCCGAGCTCGGCCGCGCCATCCTGGAGGCCTACGATCGCGGGAAGTGGGAAAAGGACTGGTACATCGTCGAAGCCCTGCATCTGGCGGACTGCGCCACGGTCGTTGTTTCGGCCGACCGGTCCGCGGCGCTGGTCATTGACGCATCCTCCACGGTCCCCCTGGGCTCTCTGCCGCTGGCCAATCCCAAGGCCAGTCTATCGATCAAATCGACGCGCGGGAGGGTCTTCAACCTTATCGCGGGGAAGAAGCTGAAGCCGCTCTACGCCTGCCTGAGGGTGCGCGACCCGCTCTTCGGCAAGCCCGAGGTGGAGGCGGTGAGGGGCGTCGGCGAAAAGGCGGGGGCCGCCTCCTTTGTCCGTCCTTCGATTGACGATCTTCTGGAATCCTGACCGCCGCGGCCGTATGGCACCCGGCGAACAGGGTGCCTTCAACCGGTCGCCCGTCCCGAAGTTTGCACCCGGGGCCGGGCGCCCATTATCAAAGTGAAAGGAAGGGTCTAAAATGGTCGACGCCACGCAATTTTGCAAGAATTTCGCCCGGTACAACGAACGCGCCAACCGCGAGCTTTACGAAACCCTTTCGGCGCTCACGGACCGGGCCCGCAAGCGGGAAACCGGTTCCTGGTTCGGGTCGATCCACGGCATATTGAACCACCTCATCGTCGCCGACATCAACTGGCTCCGGCGCTACCGCGCCCTCGCCCCGGAGTCGCCGGTGCTGACGGACCCGCGCCTGGACCCGCCCAACCTCTCCTGGGCCCACGACCTTCACGATGATTTCAAGGAGCTGCGCGAAAGCCGGCGGATGGTGGACGAGCGCATCCGCGCCTGGTTTGCGGAGTTCCCGGCGTCGCGCTACGGCGAGGAGTTCCAGTATCGCGATTCGGCCGGGGCCAGCAGGAACGCGCGGGCGGGGGCGGCCTTCGAGTTCCTGTTCCTGCACCAGATCCACCACCGGGGGCAGGTCTCCCAGATCCTGGATGGTCTGGGGCTGCCCAACAACCTGGCCGACAACGGCGCCTATCTCGAGGAGCCGGAAGGGTGAAAGGCGGGTCAAACGGATCAGGGCCATTCGATTTCTATTCGGGATGAAGGCCCTGGCGTGATTCGAAGCTGTGACACCAAGCATTGTCAGGAGCAATGCATGTCGTACCAGCCGATCAACCTCAATGACAAGCTCGGCCAGTTTTCAGACCTCTGGGCGCCCCGCGTGGTGGCCGAGATGAACGAGTACCAGTTCAAGCTCGTGAAAATCCAGGGCGAGTTCGTATGGCACGAACACAGGGACACCGACGAAGCGTTTCTCGTTCTGAACGGTGAAATGGCGATCGAGCTCCGTGAGGGCCGCGTTGAATTGAAGGCCGGGGAGATGTTCGTGGTGCCAAAAGGGGTCCCGCATAAACCATCGGCCCTGAATGAGTGTCAGATGATGCTGATCGAGCCCCGCGGTGTCATCAACACCGGCGATGCCGGTGGGACACTCACGGCCGCTAACGAGGTGTGGGTGTAGTCAGGGAGGGATCACCACTCTTTGGCAAAGAGGGGCAGGGGAGATTTTACGGAACGAGTCCATTCGATTTCAAGACCGTTAATAAGTGTATTCAGCCCGAAACGGCTTTCCCGCAGGGTGCCTGAAGCCTGTCGGTTGAGCGGAGTGTGAGCATCATGCAGGCCGACCTGTCTTTCGCTATCCCCGCGCACAACGAGGAGCGGTACATCGGGCGCTGCATCGAAAGCATTCTTGACTCCGCGCGGCGCGCGGGAAAACCAGTCGAGATCGCCGTGGCCTTGAACCGCTGCACCGACGGCACCCGCAAAGTTGCCGAGTCTTTGGGTGCCCGGTGTGTCGTGGAGGACAAAAAATGCATTGCCGCCGTCCGCAATGCGGCGGTTCGTTCCAGCACGGCCCCGGCGGTGGCAACACTTGACGCCGACAGCTGGCTGACCCGGGAATCGGTTGCCCGTCTTTTCGCCTGTGTTTACGACGAGCGCTATATCGGCGGCGGCGCCCTCGTGCTCCCGGAGCGCTGGTCGCTCGGCATCGCCGCCAGCCTGTGTGTCGTCGCGGCGCATGTGATCCCGCGGCGCGTATCGGCCGGAATGTTCTGGTTTCGGCGCGAGACGTTTGAGGCGCTGGGCGGCTTCAACGAAGCGTTGGCGAGTGCCGAAGACCTTGACTTCGCCGTGCGCATGAAGGCGCTCGGCAGGGGGCAGGGCAAACGCTACGGCACGATCTGGCACCACGGGATCAAGACCTCCTGCCGCAAGTTCGACGATTTCGGCGACTGGTTTTTGTTACGGAACCCGCGTCTGGTGCGCCGCATCCTGTCCGGCCGTGACCAGGCCGCGGCCAATCGTTTCTATTACGACGTCCGACCATGACCATCAACCCATCCCGCCCGGCGACTTCCCCGCCTGCGTGGCCTTGTGGGACGCGTCGCATGTCGAAAGAAAGAGGTGACCATGCCGCAAACTAAAATCGAGGTCCGCAAAAGCCGTCCGGCGTCAGAGGTTGCCGCATTGATCGAGGCGGTTTACCAGGCCCAGCAGGAAGCCCTCAAGGTGCCGGAGGGGGACCGTCAGATCCGCTACATCGAGCACAAGCCGGAGCACTTTGCGGTGGGGCCCGGAAAGACGGAGAACTACACCCTGGTCGAGATCACTCTCTTTCCCGGGCGGTCGCTGGAGGCCAAGCGCAAGCTCTATCGATCCATCGTCCGCCGCTTCGGGTCGCTCGGCATCGCCGCCGCCGATGTGTTTATCGTCCTGAAAGAACCGCCGCTCGACAACTGGGGGATCCGCGGCGGTGTGCCCGCGTCCGAGGTCGACCTCGGCTACAGCCTCGAGGTCTGAAACCCCCGACCCCTCACTCCGGCGGACGGCTTTCAGCCGGGGGCTGCTGATTTTTAAAACATGACAAAAAAAACTTTTCCGGAGCGACCCATACCTGACCTGCTGCGACCCATCTGCGGCGGACGAGCGAGGTGGGGAAAATTTCTCTCAATCGGAAAAACGTCGGCAGGCAAAAGGAGCGCATCGAGGTCCATGCCGCTGTCGGTCGGGCAGCGCCCTGATACTGAGTCTTGAGGGGCGCAATGGGTGCCGGGCCGGTTCGGCCCGCCTCTGCCACGGGCGGGCGTATTCAAATCGGAGCAGCCATGAAAAAGCTCACCATAGCCTTGGTATTTTTGCTCGCCGGTTGCGTGGGGGTGCCTGACGGCGTCACGCCGGTGGAAGACTTCGACCTGGAGAGATACCTCGGGAGATGGTACGAGATCGCGAGGCTGGACCACCCATTCGAGCGCGGGCTGGACCGGGTGACGGCGGACTACAGCCTGCGCGCCGACGGGTGGGTGGCGGTGCGCAACCGTGGGTGCGCCACGACGGAAAACAGGTGGAAGGAGGCCGAAGGCAAGGCCACCTTCGCTGGGGCGCGGGATCAGGGGCACCTGAAAGTCTCTTTTTTCGGTCCCTTTTATGGTTCCTACGTCGTGTTCGGGCTCGACCGCGAACATTATCGGTACTCGCTCGTGTGCGGCCCCGACAAATCCTATCTCTGGATTCTCGCCAGAGACCCGCAACTGGGCGCGGACGTCAAAGCGGCCCTCCTTCAAAAGGCGGCGGCAGCGGGATTCGAGACGGACCGGCTCATTTATGTCGACCACGGCGCATCGGCCTGCAATTGAAGCATCCTGAAAGCGGTTGCAGCCGCTGCCGCCGATGAGCATTATTGTCCAACGAGTCCGGGTGACGTTGCCGGGCCACTTTTGGCCGAACCATGAACCCGGACGACAGGGGGGCGGCATGCCGAAGGACACTTCAAGCCCGGACACCCTCTCCTTCGAGAAGGCCCGGTACGCCTACTGCAAGGAGCTCTACGAGCGCGAGCGCTCCCGCAAGGAAGGACTCGAGGGCAAGGCCCAGACGATCCTCTCGCTGGTGACGCTGGTGCTGGGGGTCTTCTTCTTCAAGCTCGATTTCATCGACCGGCTGAATGAGCTGACCGCCGCCGGGGGCCTTCCGCGGGTTCTGGTCTGGGCGATGGTCGGCTGCCTGTTCGCGCTGGCCCTCTGCCTGGCGGCCGCCCTCTTTTGCGTGCTCAAGTCCTTCAAGCTCCAGCGTTACAAGGAGGAGCACCCCAAGCGCTTCATCTCCTCCGTGTTCGCACCGGGCTCCAGATACCTGGGGGGTGAGGGCGAGGCCTCGTTTTTGAGATCAACCGCCATGAGCTACGCCATCGCGCTCGAGCACAACAGCGCGATCAACGACCGCAAGGCGGCTTGGGTGGGATATAGCTGGTACGGCATGACGGCCGCCGGGGGCGTCCTGGCCGTCTTCATCCTGCTCTACGCCTGGGCGGCCCTGAGCTGAGGAGGGCTATGGTATGAATTCAAAATCTGCCCACAGGGACGAGGAGGCGCTGAAAGCGGTGCTGGCGCGGTTCGACGCCCCGGACAAGGAGTCGGTGGCGCGGCGGCTCGTGGGCGAGCTGAAGCTCGAGGAGGATGGGGACCCCTACCCGGAGCAGGTCGCGACGCTGCTCGACCGGGATTTGACGCCGGACGAGGAATTCAAGCTCTCCGTTCTCGACGCTGCGCTCAACACCGGCGGCGGGGGCGCCGCGGAGGAAGAGGAAGAGGAGTAGGGCCCGTCGCCGCGCGCCGGTCCGGGCTGCTTGTGGATCTCGGCAGGGTAATACCCGGCGAGCTCACGCAACTTCTTTTCCAGGGTACGGGCCATCATGCCTATATTAAGGCATAGATCGTTTCAGTGCGCCTTACCCCGGTTCTGGCCGAAGGCCCCGGCCGCCTTGACTTAAATTGCCCCGGATTGGCATTGACATCGGCGCCGAGGATGAAAGGGCTTAAAACAGGTCAGGTCAGCCAGCGCTTGCGGCGCTTGTAGTGCTTGACGTCGCGGTAGCTCTTCTTCTTGCCCACCTCGGTCAGGCCCAGGTAGAACTCCTTGACGTCGGCGTTCTCGCGGATCTTTTCGACCGTGTCGTCCAGCACGATGCGCCCGTTTTCCATGACGTAGCCGTGGTCGGCGATGCTGAGCGCCAGGCGTGCGTTCTGTTCCACCAGCAGGATGCTGACCCCGCTCTTCCTTGTTGATGCGCCGGATGATCTCGAAGATTTCCGACACCAGCATGGGGGAAAGCCCCATGGAGGGCTCGTCCAGCAGCATCAGCCGGGGCGCGGCCATCAGGCCGCGGCCGATGACCAGCATCTGCTGCTCGCCGCCGCTGATATAGCCGGCCAGCACGTTGCGGCGCTCTTTGAGCCGCGGGAAGATACGCGTAGACCATGATCGATGCTCCTCCTTGAGCGCGCTTGCGGTTTTTCGGTGTGACCGCCGGCGATCAGGTTTTCCTCGATGGTCAGGTCTTCGAACACCCGGCGGCCTTCCATCACCTGGAAGATCCCCATGCCGCACCAGCTGCTCCGGGAAGCGGCGGTCGATGCGCTCGCCCTCGAAACTGGATCTGGCCGTCGGTGACCTCTCCGTTTTCGATTTGAGCAGCCCGGAGATGGCCTTGAGGGTCGTGGTCTTGCCGGCGCCGTTGTTGCCGAGAACGGTGACGATCTGGCCCTCGGTCACCTTCAGCGACATCCCCTTCAGCACCAGGATGACGTTGTGGTAGATGACTTCGATGTTGTTGACCTCGAGCAAAGGGTCCATAGCGTCGCTTTCATTCGTCGACCTGAGATGACGTTATGGCGAAGTGTTCGGATCTCAACTAGGGTGACTGCTATCAAGCGATGGTCATGGTGGCAGCTCCAGCATGTCGGCAATGACGTGCCGAGCTTTCGTGGGAAGAGCTTCCCGCACACGACTATCGCGGCACGCGCCGCTCACGAACACTTACTACGTCCGATGCGCATGACGTGCACGCGCGGTAAATCCGCTCACGGGGCCCCATGCTGCATGGCCGCATTCACTTCAGGCCCCCAGCCGGGAGTAGGTCACGTCCTCCTCTCCCAGGTAGGCCTTGATCACATGCTCGTTGTGCCGGATTTTGGCCGGCACGTCCTCGGCAATCTTGACCCCGAAATCCAGAACGCAGACCCGATCGGAAATGTCCATGACCACCCCCATGTCGTGCTCGATCAGGATGATCGTCAGCCCCACTCCTCGTGATGTCGAGAACGAAGCGCGCGATGTCCTCGGTTTCCTCGAGGTTCATGCCGGCGCAGGGCTCGTCCAGCAGGAGAAGTTTCGGCCGCATGGCCAGGGCCCGGGCCAGTTCGACCCGTTTTTGCAGCCCGTAGGGCAGGGTGTGGACCACGTTTTTGCGGATGTGCTCGATTTCCAGCAGGTCGATGATTTTTTCTTCGATGTGCTTGCGCAAGTGCCATTTCCTCGCGGCGGGTCTTGCCGAAATAGATGCCGCCGGACATGACGCCGGAGCTCAGGTGCACGTGGCCCCCGAGCTTGATGTTGTCGAGCACCGTCATGTGGGCGAACAGCTCCACGTTCTGAAAGGTGCGCGCTATGCCAAGGGCGGCTATCTGGTGCGCCTTCAAGACGGGTGATGTCGCGGCCCTCGAACATGATTCGGCCCTGCTCGGGCTGATAGAAGCTGTTGATGCAGTTGAGCAGGCAGGTCTTGCCGGCGCCGTTGGGGCCGATGATGGCGAAAATCTCGCCCTGCCTCACCGACGTGCTCACCCCGTCCAGCGCCTTCAGCCCCCCAAAGCCAAGATGAAGGTCCTCGATAACCAATTGGGCGTCTGGCGTTCAGTCGGTGCATCATATCAACTGTCCCTTCCGTCTCCACCTGCCGAATGCGCACCCGGGTTTTCATCTGGTAACCGCTACCGTCGCGGTAGCGGATGTTTGCCTCGATATTCAGTTCCTCCCGATCCCCATAGAGCGCCTCGACCAGGTCCTGATAGCGCTTGATAACGAAATTGCGCCGGACCTTGCGGGTGCGGGTCAGCTCCTCGTCGTCGGCGTCGAGCTCCTTGTAGAGCAGCACAAACCGCTGCACCCGGGCCACCCGGGGCAGGGTTTCGTTGGTTTTGGCCGACCTCGCCGGCGATCAGGTCGTAGACCTCCTCTCTTCTGGGACAGGTCGGCAAAGGTGGTGTAGGCGATCTGGCGGTTCTCGGCCCACTTGCCGACATTGCCCGAGTCGATGGAGATCATGGCTGTGATGTAGGGCCGGTCCTGGCCGATGACCACCGCATCCATGATGAAGGGCGAGAATTTGAGTTTGTTTTCGATCAGCTGGGGCGAGAACTTGCTGCCGTCGGCGAGCTTCATCACGTCGGCCATGCGGTCGATGATGATGACCTGGCCGTCGTCGTCCACGACGGCGGCATCCCCGGAGTGAAACCAGCCGTCCTTGAGGGATTTGGCGGTGGCCTCGGGGTTTTTGTAGTATCCGGTGAACACCGTGTCGCCCTTGACCAGCAGCTCGCCGGTGTCGGTGGTGCGGATCTCGATGCCGGGCAGCGGGGTGCCCACCGTGTCGAGCCGGATGTCGTCGGTGCGGTGGATGATCGAGGCCGGCCGTCGTCTCGGTGGCGCCGTAGGCCTGCTTGATCCGCACCCCGAGCGTCAGGAACATCTTGAAAATCTCGGGCCCGAGGGGCGCCCCGCCGGTGTAGGCGTGCGCCAGGCGCGTCAGGCCGAAATAGTTCTTCAGGGACCGGAAGAGCATGAAATAGGCCAGGCGGTCGAGGACCCGCCAGTGCAGGGGCAGCGGTTTGCGCTCCAGGATGAACTCGGCCACGCGCTGGCCGACCGGCAGGATGCAGCGGTAGACGAAACGCTTGACCCAGGACGCGTCCTGGATTTTGACCTGGATCTCCGAGCAGATCTTCTCCCAGATCCGCGGCGGGGCGAGCAGGATGTGAGGCCCGATCTCGCGCAGGTTCTCCTGGACCGTCTCCACCCGCTCCGGGAAGTTCACCGTGAAGGCCTTGACCAGCGGCCAGTAGACCCCGAACTCCTGCTCGCCGATCCAGGCAAACGGCAGGAAGGACACGTACTCGAAGTCGTCGCCGGCCGCGTCGACCTCGTCCTGGAGCTCGGCCACCCGCACCATGTTGCTTCTGGGTGATCATGCTGCCCTTGGGCAGGCCGGTGGTGCCCGAGGTGTAGTTGATCATCCCGACGTCCTCGGGGCGACACGCGCGCGATCAGCTCCTCGAAGAGACCCGGGTGCTCGCGGCCGGCTCCCGGCCGCAGGGTCTGGACCTCGCGAAATAGGCGAGCAGCGGGTCGTCGTAGTGGCGCATGCCCTTGGGGTCGTCGACGATCACCTTGCGCAGCTTGGGCAGGGTGGACTTCATGTCCAGGATCTTGTCGGCCTGCTCCTGGTCGCCGGCCACCAGGAACACCGCGTCGGAGTGGTTGATGATGTACTCCACCTGGTCCAGGTGGCTGTCGGGGTAGACGCCGACCACCGCACCTCCCAGGGCCTGGGCGGCCAGCTCGGCGTAGAGCCCCTCGGGCCGGTTGTCGCCGGCGTAGGCGAGCTTGTCGCCGGCCGCGAAGCCGAGCCGGTGCAGCCCGAGCGCGAAGTCGCGCACGTGGTCGTAGTAGTCCGCCCAGGTGATCGACTGCCAGATCCCGTACTGCTTCTCGCGGATGGCCGCCCGGCTGTCGCCGTAGCGGTCGGCGTTGCGCTTCAGAAGGGCCGGCAGTGTCAATGCTTCGCTCATGAATTCAAGGCTGTCTGAAAGAGGTCGTTTCAGCGGCCCGGCGGTGATCGCGGCGGGGACGCCGCTCCCACAGCCCCCTGTCGGGCGCCGTTCAAAACCCCCCTCCCCTCGCGGGAGGGGCCGGAGGGAGGGGGAAGCCCGCAGGGAGCTCAGGCCTACTGGTCGGTTCGGATCCAGTCGGAGACCGGGACGAAGGTCTGTTTGGCCGCATCCCCCTTGTAGACCCGGCCGACGGGGATCTTGTTGTCGACCACCGTGATCGGCGGCATCATCCCGCCGACATCGGCGTTCTTGATCCCCTTCAAGGCCTTGACCAGGTTCTCGCTGGTGACCCCGCCCATCTTGTCGGCCTGCTTCATGCACTCGATGAAGACCTGGCCGGTGAAGAAGCCCTGCATGTAGGAGGTGGGCCGGTAGGCGGCATGGTCCGGGTGGTGCTTCTTGTTCCAGGCCTGGATCTTCTTGATGATGGGCACCTCATCCTGCCAGTAGAACGCGTAGGGCATGACGCCCAGGTAGTTGTCGGCCATCGGGCCGAGCTTTTCGAGCAGGATCTTGTCGGTGCTCCAGAAGGTCCCCATGAACTTGGCCTTCAGGCCGTAGTCCTTGGCCTGCTTCATCACCTCGGGGATCGGGCTGGTGACGAACCCCTGGAAAATCACGTACTCGGCGTTTTTGCGCTTCAAGTCGAGCACCTGGGTGCCGATGTCGACCGCGCCGACCTTGGCCACTTCCTCGGCCACGAGCTCGAGCCCCAGCTTCTTGCACATCTCCTTGCCGTAGGGGACGGGGTCCTTGCCGAACTCGGTGTCGCTGTAGAAGAAGGCCACCTTGGCCTTGGGCTTTTCCTTGGCGATGTATTTGAGCAGGACACCGAACATGTCGCCGTAGGTCGGGCCGGGCACGAACGCGTAGGGGTTGCCGGCCGGGTCGGCCAGCTCGCTCGAAAAGGAGGTCGAGCTGTACAGGATCTTATAGCGATCCTTGATCTCGGGGGCGATCGCCTTGCCGAGCCCGGTGCTCTCGCCGTACATGATGAGCGGGTTGTCGCGTGTCATGATGCGCTTGAAGGCGCCCACGGCGACATCGGTGGTGTAGGTGCCGTCCTCCATGATGTACTCGATCTTCTTGCCGTTGATGCCGCCCTCCTCGTTGGCCATCATCAGGGCGTCCTTCAGCCCGTCGTTGATGTGGATGCCGGCGAAGGCAAACCGGCCGGTGATCGGCTGCACCGCCCCGACCTTGATCGTGTCCGCCGCGGGGCACAGCGGCGGTGCGGCGAGGGTCAGGAAAAGGCCGAAGAAAACGAACACTCCGAAGACGATCCACGATTGCCTGCGCATGGTGGTTCCCTCCTTTGCTTGGGTTAAGCCGGTTGTGCCGGTATGCCCGCCGTCAATAGGAAAACGGCCAGAGCAAAAAGAACGCCTTGATGCGCCGCCAGATCTCGGCCAGTCCGCGCGGCTCGAACACCAGGAAGAGCACGATCAGGGTGCCGAACACCACTTCCTTCATGGGGATGAAGAGCTTCTGCAGCCCGGGCATCATCTGGCTGAGCGCGCTCGAGGCCACGTTGAGGAGCTCCGGGGTCAGCATCATGAAAATCGCACCGAAGATCGACCCCAGGACGCTGCCGAGGCCGCCGACGATGATCATGGCGAGGTACTGGATCGAAAGATGAAACGGGAAGTGCTCCGGGGTCACGATGCGCATGAAGCTCACCCAGAGCGCCCCGGCGATGCCGGCGTAAAACGAGGAGATGCCGAAGGCCATGAGCTTGTAGCGGAAGAGGCTGATCCCCATGATCTCGGCCGCGAGGTCCCGGTCGCGGATGGCCACGAAGGCGCGCCCGACCCGGGTGCGGAACAGGTTGCGCGCGAAGGCCACGAGCGGCACCGCCAGTGCGATGGTCAGGAAGTAGAACTTTTTCTCGGTGTCGAGAACGACCGTGAACAGCTCGGGCGCGGGCAGGTTGATGCCGCGGATGCCCTGGGTCATCGACTCCCAGTTGGCGAACAGGAATTCGAAGATGAACTGGGCCGCCAGGGTGGCGATGCACAGGTAAAGCCCCTTGACCCGCAGGGAGGGCATGCCGATGATCATCCCGGCCAGTGCGGCCACGACCCCGGCACCGGGCAGGGCCAGCCAGAAGGGGACAATCCAGGCGCGTGATCAGAATGGCGGCCGTGTACCCGCCGATGCCCATGAAGGCCGCGTGCCCGAGCGAGATCTGGCCGGTGAAGCCGGTCAGGATGTTCAGGCCCACGGCGCCGATGACGGCAAAGCCGATCAGGTTGGCGACGTACAGGACGTAGGCGTTGGCGACGAACGGAAAGAGGAGCAGCCCCGCGAACAGGACCCCCATCCAGAACTTGACGAAGGCGGACTGGAAGATGGCCTCGTCCGCAATGTAGGATTCCTTGAAGTCGGCACACCGCATAAGCTAAATCCCGCGCCCGCTGAGAAAGAGGCCCCGCACCGCCCCGGTGTCGTTCTACACGCGCTCGATGATCTTCTTGCCGAACAGCCCGTAGGGCTTGATCAGCAGGATCAGAACGATGATGAAAAACGGGGCCATGTCCTTGACCCCGCCGCCGAAGATCGGGTCCAGGTAGAGCCCGGCCAGGTTTTCGAGGATGCCGATGATGAACCCGCCCAGGATGGCGCCGCCGATGCTGTCCAGGCCCCCCAGGATGATCACCGCCAGCACCTTCAGCCCGATGTCGCCGAGGTAGATGCTGATGCCGCTGATGTTGCCGATGACGATGCCGCCGATGGCGGCCGCCACGCAGCCGAAGCTCCACGAGAGCGCGAACACCCAGCGCACGCTGATCCCGGTCGACTGGGCCGCCTGCTGGTCGCTCGCGGTGGCGCGCATGGCGATGCCGGTGCGCGAGAACTTGAAGATGAGCAGAAAGACCACGGTCGAGACCGTGGCGAAGACGAACCCCCACCACAGACCCGAGGGCACCACGGCAAAGCCGAGGTCGAGGGGTTCGGGCGGGAAGAGCTCGGGGAAGGTGCGGTGCTCCGGGGACCAGATGATGTGGGTGAGCCCGTGCAGGATGCTCGTGAGCCCGACGGTGACCATGATGACCGAGATGATGGGCTCGCCGATCATCTGCCGCAGCACGGCGCGCTCGATGACGAAGCCGAGCACCACGGCGACGGCGAGCGTCAGCACGAAGGCCAGCCAGAAGGGGGCCCCGAGCAGCTCGAGGAGGGTGAGGCAGATGAAGGCCCCGAGCGTCATGAGCGCCCCGGTGGCGAGGTTCAGCACGCCGGTGGCCTTGAAGATCAGCACGAAGCCGAGCGCGATCAGGCCGTACACCCCGCCCGTGGCAAAGCCGGTGACGATCACCTGCAGCAGGATATCCATTCCCCTCCCCTTGGCCTCGACGCGTTGCCGGGCGTTTCGGTTCCGTTTCCGTCGGTCCGCCGCGAGGTGCGGCAAGGCAACGCGCTCGCGATCGGCCCCTGGCCCGAGGCCGCAAGCACCCGGTCCCGATCTGGTCCGCTAATTAGCATTTCAAAAGAATGAATTCAAGTCATTTTATTAAAGACCTTCTATTCGGATCGCGCCGCATCGGGCTTCTTTTTTGTGACAACAGGCTTAATTTAATTGATTTTTGTTATAATCCGGCAATACCATCTGCCACTATTCGTCATTGCGGCGGATCCCGGATCAAGTCCGGGTGGAATCCGGCCGATTGAGGCGTGCCGGATCAGGTCCGGCATGACGACCCTTGCGTATTGGGCTGCCGGTTGGATATTTGACTGAAAAGCAGGACGGGCCTGCCGATCGCGGCAAGCCCGTCCCGGGAGATGCGAACGAATTTTTCAATACGAGGAGTGGCGGAATATCTCCCCCTCCACCAGATAGATCACCTCCTCGGCGACATTGGTGGCATGGTCGGAGAGACGCTCCAGGTGACGGGAGATCAGCAGCAGGTTGATGTAGTAGCCGACCCTCTCGGGCAGTTCCTTGATCGCCTGCTTGATGCGGTCGTAGGCTTCGTTCTTGATCCGGTCCACCTCGTCGTCCAGGGTGATGACCTTGTAGGCCATGTCCACGTCCAGGTTGACCAGCGCGTCCAGGCTCATTTTGAGCATTTTCTGGGCCTTCTCGCCCATCTCGGCGTAGTCGAACATGAAGGGCGGCTTCGGCCGGCCGGCGATGACCTGGATGCGCTGGGCGATGTTCACGGCCTGGTCCCCGATGCGCTCCAACTCGTTGTTGATCTTGATCACGGCGATGATGAAGCGCAGGTCGACGGCCATCGGCTGGTGGAGCGCCAGCACTTTCAGGCACTCCTCCTCGATCTCGACCTCCTTGTCGTCGATCTCGGCGTCGCGCCGGATGATGTGCTCGGCGAGCTCGCCGTCCATGCGTTCGATGGCCTGGAGCGACAGCTGAACCACATCCTCCACCATGGAGCCCAGGGTGAGGATCTGCTTCTTGATGTTATCCAGTTCCTTGCGAAAACGCTTTGTCATGAACCGCTCCCTCCGGCCGGGCTGTTTGGCATTTTCGGGTGGCCCTTTTCGAGTTCCATCGATCCTCACAATAACATGATCGCCCAGGGTTAGGGTTATGTGAGCAGTGGGTTATAATTCGATTAGACAGTGGATTTCATCACCTAAACCGAAACCGACATGCGCGTCAACAGTCACGGATGCCCTCGCCTCCCGGCGCGCCCGTCGGCCTTGGTCTTACCCCGGGTTGATCCGGACGTGCCCGTCATTAACGTGATGTTATCCGAATCCTAACATGATCCTAACACGCCATGTTTAAGTTAGCCTTCAGCCGAGGGGACGACTCCGAACCAAAACACGAGAATATCTTTCAATGACACCTGTCACCCTGCTGATCGTGTTGCTGGCGCTTTCGACGGCCGGCTACTTTTTCACACGCCGCAAAGCGGCCGCCGTCGACAGCCGCGCGGCGGGTGCACCGAAGTTTCACTCGCGGCCGGCCTACCACGGGGCCCTCGCCGCGCTGTGGTGCGCCATTCCCGCCCTTCTGGTTTTCGGCTTCTGGCTCGCCTTCGAGGGTGCGCTCATCGATCGGCTGGTGGTTTCAGAGCTGCCGGAATCGGTTCGGAGCCTGGCCCCCGAGCGGCTCAGCCTGGTGGTCAACGACATCCACAACCTGGCCGGCGGCGACATCACTTCCCGGAAAGCCGACCCCGCCATGACGTCGGCCGCAAAGCATTACCGCAGCCTCGAGGCCACCAGCCACGCCTGCCTGGCGGTTCTGACGATCGCGCTCGCCATCGGGGCCCTGCTGTTCGTGCGCCGCCGCGTCTCCGCGAGCCTGCGCGCGCGCAACCGGGTGGAGCAGATCATCACGGTCCTCTTGATCGGCTGCTCCACACTCGCGATTTTCACCACCATCGGCATCGTGCTCTCGGTGCTCTACGAGTCGATCCGCTTTTTCCGCGCCGTTCCCGTGACCGATTTTATCTTCGGTCTGGACTGGAGCCCGCAGATGGCCATCCGCGAGGACCAGGTGGGCTCCTCCGGGGCTTTCGGCGCGGTGCCGGTCTTTTTGGGCACGGCCCTGATCTCCGCCATCGCCATGACGGTGGCGGTCCCGGTCGGGCTGCTTGCCGCCATCTATCTCTCCGAATACGCCGGCAAGCGGTTCCGGACCATCGCCAAGCCGCTGATCGAGATGCTGGCCGGCATTCCCACCGTCGTCTACGGGTTTTTCGCCGCCCTGACCGTGGCGCCCTTCATCCGCGGCACGGGCGAGCTCATGGGCCTGGACGTGGCCTCGGAGAGCGCGCTGGCCGCCGGCCTGGTGATGGGGATCATGATCATCCCCTTCGTCTCCTCGCTTTCCGACGACTTCATCAACGCCGTTCCCCAGTCGCTGCGGGACGGCGCTTACAGCCTGGGGGCCACCCAATCGGAGACCATCCGGCAGGTGGTCCTGCCGGCGGCCCTGCCCGGGATCATCGGCGGCGTGCTGCTGGCGGTCTCGCGGGCCATCGGCGAGACCATGATCGTCGTCATGGCGGCCGGGCTTTCGGCCAACCTGACCGTCAACCCGCTCAAGGCGGTGACCACGGTGACCGTCCAGATCGTGACACTGCTGGTCGGCGACCAGGAGTTCGACAGCCCCAAGACCCTCGCGGCCTTCGCTCTGGGGCTGGTGCTCTTCCTGATCACCCTGTGCCTGAACGTCATTGCGCTCTACGTGGTGCGACGATACCGCGAACAATATGAATGATGAGCAGACTGAAGGCCGAAGACTGAAGGCTTAAAGGAAAACCGATGGACAGGATCGAACCCAAAACCCGCACGATCGAGATCGTCAAGAAGGGGCTGACCAGGCGCTACCGCGCCGAGCGGCGCTTCCGTTTCTACGGGCTGGCGGCCATCGCGGTCAGCATCATTTTCCTGGCCCTTCTGTTCGTGAGCATCGTGGGAAAAGGATACACGGCCTTCCGCCAGACCTTCATCAAGCTGGATGTTTTCTTCGACCCCGGGATCCTGCGGCAGGGACGCACTCGCCAACGCCGACTACGACGCCCTGGTCAAGGAATCCCTGCGGCGCATGATCCCGGAGGCGGAAGGCCGCCAGGACCGCCGCCAGCTGAACGGTCTGGTCAGCTCCGGCGCCGGCTACCGGCTGCGGGCCATGGCGCTCACGGACCCCGAGGTGCTGGGCAGGACGGTCCCGGTCTGGGTGGCGGCCGACGACGACGTGGACATGCTCCTCAAGGGCCACGCCGACCGCAACGTCCCCGAAGGCTCGCGCCGCCTCTCCGACAAGCAGCTTGCGTGGATCGACCGCCTGGTCGCCGATGGGCGCCTCGAAAAGCGGTTCAACCTCGCCTTTCTCACCGGGGGGACTCCCGTGAGCCGGAGCTGGCGGGCGTCTGGGGGGCGGTCATGGGGTCGTTCTACACCCTGCTGATCACCCTCGCCCTCTCCTTCCCGGTCGGGGTCGCCGCGGCGGTCTACCTGGAGGAGTTCGCCCGGAAGAACCGGTGGACGGACCTGATCGAGGTCAACATCAACAACCTGGCGGCCGTGCCCTCCATCGTCTATGGGCTGCTGGGGCTGGCGGTCTTTCTGAATTTCTTCGGCCTGCCGCGCTCGGCCCCCCTGGTGGGGGGGCTCGTTCTGACCTTGATGACCTTGCCGACCATCATCATTGCCAGCCGTTCGGCCCTGAAGTCCGTGCCGCCTTCGATCCGCGAAGCCGCTCTGGGGGTCGGGGCCTCCAGGATGCAGATGGTCGCGCACCACGTCTTTCCGCTGGCGCTGCCGGGGATGCTGACCGGCACCATCATCGGCATGGCCCGGGCCCTGGGGGAGAGCGCGCCTCTGCTCATGATCGGGATGGTGGCGTTCATCGTGGACATCCCGCAGGGGGTCACCGACCCCGCCACGGTCCTGCCGGTCCAGATCTATCTCTGGGCGGACAGCCCGGAGCGGGCCTTTGTCGAACGCACCTCGGCCGCCATCATGGTGCTGCTCGGTTTTCTGATCGTCATGAACGCCGGGGCCATCATCCTGCGCAAGCGCTTCGAGCGCCGCTGGTAGGCAAGGGCCCGTGTCCCCGGAGCCGGGTCCATTTCTAACCGAATTCGAACATGGGCATCATTCAGGACTAATAATCGGGCCCTAAATTCACCTGACAACCACAGGACACGGGTCCGTTTCACCAAATTTCAATCCGACACGAGGAGGAAGTTCACATGCGAAAAGTGTTGCTATCGACCCTGGCGGCCGCCTTCCTGGCGGCATCTTTCGGGGCGGCCGACGCCCAGCAGAGGGACAACATCAACATCGTGGGATCGTCCACGGTCTACCCCTTCGCCACGGTGGTGGCCGAGCGTTTCGGCAAGGGCAGCGCGTTCAAGGCCCCCAAAATCGAGTCCACCGGGACCGGCGGCGGGTTCAAGCTGTTCTGCGCCGGGGTCGGCGTCGAACACCCGGATGTGACCAACGCCTCCCGCGCGATCAAGGCCTCGGAATTCGAGACCTGCCGGAAGAACGGGGTGAAGGAAGTCGTCGAAGTCAAGATCGGCTATGACGGCATCGTGGTGGCCAATTCGAAGAAATCCGCCGCCATCAAGCTGACCAGCAAGGACATTTTCCTGGCCCTGGCCAAGGAAGTCCCCGATCCCAAGGGGGGAGGGGCCCTGGTGGCCAACCCCTACAAGACCTGGAAAGACCTCAACGCCGCGCTTCCGGCCGTGAAGATCGAGGTGCTCGGCCCGCCGCCGACCTCCGGGACCCGGGACGCCTTCCTGGAACTGGCCATGGAGCCGGGGGCGCTGATGTTCGACGGGCTGAAGAAGCTCTCCAAGGAGGACGGCAAGAAGTTCAAGGCCGTCTTCTCCACCATCCGCGAGGACGGGGCCTATATCGAGGCCGGCGAGAACGACAACCTGATCCTCCAGAAACTGCAGGGCAACCCGGATGCCTTCGGGATCTTCGGCTTCAGCTTCCTCGACCAGAACACGGACAAGGTCCAGGGGGCCTTCGTCGACGGCACCCCGCCTACCTTTGAAAACATCGCCGGCGGCAAGTACCCGCTCTCCCGGCCGCTGTTCTTCTACGTGAAGAAGGCCCATGTCGGCGTCATCCCGGGGATGAAGGAATTCCTGGCCGAGTTCACCAGCGAGAAGGCCTGGGGCCGGGACGGATACCTGTCCGACAAGGGGCTGATCCCCATGCCGGATGCCGAACGCAGGCAGATGGCCGAAAACGTCAAGGCGATGAAGCCCCTTTCCGAAGTGAAATAGCCCATTGCATATGGACATGACGTGAGGAATCTAAAAAGGGTCGAGGGGGTGTGAGCGAACGGAAAACGCCCCCCGACCCGATGGTTTTTTCGAGGGGGAACCGCAATTACGCGTGAGATGTAAAGAGTCAGTCTTACCTGTAGCGACAAGGGTCGTTATCCATGATATCTACGGTGCGGATCGATGAATCGGGGGGGTCGGCGAAATGGCGGCTGAAAGAGACAAACCCGGGAACAGCTCTGAAGAAGGCGGGGCGCGTGTCAGCCGGGAGGAACGCGCGACGGTGGGGCGCCAGTTCGTCGAAAATCCCCGCATGTCCTGCCGCAACGTGACCGTCACTTACGGCGACAAACTCGGGATCAGAGACGTTTCGGTCGACATCGCGCGCAACGAGGTGCTGGCCATGATCGGTCCGTCGGGCTGCGGCAAGTCCACCTTCATCCGCTGCCTGAACCGCATGAACGACACCATCGAAAACTGCCGTGTGACCGGGGAAATCGTTCTCGACGGGGTGAACATCTACGACAAGAGCGTCGACGTGGTCCCCCTGAGGGCCCAGGTGGGCATGGTGTTCCAGAAACCGAACCCGTTTCCCAAGTCGATCTACGAGAACATCGCCTACGGCCCGCGCATCCACGGGCTGGCCCGCAACCGGGCCGAGCTGGACGAGATCGTCGAAACTTCGATCAAAAAGGCGGGCTTGTGGGAGGAGGTCAAGGACCGCCTGAGCCAGCCCGGCACTGGGCTCTCCGGCGGTCAGCAGCAGCGGCTCTGCATCGCCCGCACCATCGCGGTGAACCCCGAGATCATCCTCATGGACGAGCCCTGCTCGGCGCTCGACCCCATCGCCACCTCCGTCATCGAGGACCTGATCTTCGAGCTGCGCGCCCAGTATTCCATCTGCATCGTCACCCACTCCATGCAGCAGGCCGCGCGCGTCTCCCAGCGCACCGCCTATTTCCACCTCGGCGACCTGATCGAGGTCGGCTCCACCGAGCGCATTTTCACCAACCCCCGCCACCAGTTGACGCAGGACTACATCACCGGCCGCTTCGGCTGAGGATCGACAGCTTCCGTTAGGAAAACTGATGCCGGCGAAAAACCGTGGTGGAGGGTGTCAGCGGGTGCGCGCATCCCGCGGGAGGTGGATGGTGAACGTGCTGCCCTCCCCGACCCGGCTCTCCACGGTCACCTGGCCGCCGTGGGCTTGGGCGATGTGCTTGACGATGGCGAGCCCCAGGCCGGTGCCGCCCCCGGCGCGGCTGCGGGACTTGTCGACGCGATAGAAGCGCTCGAACAACCGGGGCAGGTGCTTCTTCTCGATGCCGATCCCGTGGTCCCGAACGCGGATCCGCACTTCCTTGCCTGAATGGCCCGTCTCCAGGTGCACGGTGTTTTGTGGGTCGCTGTACTTGATGGCGTTGTCCAGAAGATTGACCACGGCCTGCTCCAGGAGCACCGGGTCGACGGAGACCGTCGTAGCGTCATCCCCTTCGAGCTCGATGGGGATCCTCTTTTCATCGGCTTTCGGCCGGCAGATCTGGATCGCGTTCTGGAACACGCCTCCAAATCCGGGTGGGTTCCCGCTTCAGCTCGTTGTGCTCGCCTTCCTGCTCGACACGCGAGAGCACCAGCAGGTCTTCGACGATCGTGCTCAACCGCTCGACATGCTTGGCGATGATGCCGAGAAAGCGCTCGGTTTCCTCAGGGTCCTTGACGACGCCCTGGTGAAGGGTTTCCACGAACCCCTTGATGGCCGTGAGCGGCGTTTTGATCTCATGCGAGACATTGGCGACAAAGTCGCGGCGCATGGTTTCGAGACGCCGCACCTGGGTGACGTCGTCGAACACCATGAGAGTGCCGATCGGCTCCGAACCGACCCCTGAAAGCGGTGCGCTGCGGATGTTCAGGACGCGCTCGCCGTTTTGATACACCACGATGTCTTCGGCGATGGGGGCCCGGCTGCTCAGGGCCTTGGATACGAACTGCTGCACGGCCAGGTTGCGGATGGTCTCCTGGATGCTCCGGCCCCGGACTTTTTCCGGGTCGATCTCAAACCAGCTCGCCGCCGCCGGGTTGACGCTGATGATGCGCTCCTCGCGGTCGAATGCGACGACCCCCTCCACCATGCTGGACAGAACCGCTTCCAACTGGTTGCGCTGACTGACGACCGTCCGCATCCGGGCTCTCCAGCAGCGAAGCCATCTGATTCAAGGAAACGGCGAGCCCGGCGGTCTCGTCGAACTCGGGGACCGGCAGGCGATAGGCGAGCTCCCCTTCGGCCAGGCGGGCGGCTCCCTGCTTGAGCTCGCTCAGCTTGCGACCGAACAGGCGCGAAGTGACCAGGGTGGCCGCCAGCGCCAGGATCGCAATGAGGGCCCCGATCACGAAAAACTGCCGGCGTATCCGTGAAATTGCGGCATTCAGGCTTTCGGCCGGGATGGCGGCACGCACGACGACGATCGGCGCCGGTCTCGCCTCCGGCCGTCACGGCCACGTAGAGGATGTTCTGCTGCAGGGTGCTGCTGTACCGCAGGGCGCTTCCAAAACCGTCGGCCAGGGCGGCGGCGATTTCCGGACGGCCGGCGTGGTTGTCCATGTGCCTGGGGTTTTCGCGGCTGTCCCCGACAACGGTCCCGGAAGCCCGGATGACGGTGAAGCGTGTTTGCGACAGCCTTTCCGCCTGTTCGCAGAGCTCGTCAATGCCGGTCTCGTCCGGCGTGCCCAGGACGGGCATGATCTGGAGCCCGAACAGCCTGGCACGGTCGGCCAGCTCGGTGGTCGCCTGCCTCAGGAGAAGGTGCTCGATGGAATAAAGGGAATACCAGCTCGCGGCAAAAAGGGCGCCCAGCGTGATCAGCAGGTAGGAGCTGAAAAGCCTCCAGAACAGTTTTTTGCGCGTCTTCATGCCGCGATTGTCCCGTAAATAGTCACCCCACGAAGACGTTTGTAATAGACCCGAGTTCAAGGCGCGCGATTCACGCGACGAGGCGTGGTGAAACTCGCCTCGGTGATCCGGCGTTCCTCGAAGCGGTATGCTGCTTTCCAAAGCGCCGGGCGCCTTGGCTGACGGCCTGCGGCTTTACAGCGACCCGGCAGTACGCCGCAGCGAGCGCGGGATGAAGCGCAACGCCGAAATCGGGTTTATTCCGAAGTCGTCATCCCTTGTCCGTGAACCGGTAGCCCACCCCGCGCACCGTCTCGATCGAACGGCCATGGTCGCCGAGTTTTTTCCGCAGCCCGACCACCTGGACGTCCACGCTGCGATCGGTCACCGGGTAGTCGCTCCCGCGCACGGAATCCACGATCTGGGCGCGCGTGAAGACCCAGCCGGGACGCCGGGCGAGAACGTGGAGAAGTTGGAATTCGGTGAAGGTCAGGTCGATCGGCTTTCCGCCGGCCGTGACGCTGCGCCGTCCGGGGTCGATTTCGATGCCGTGGATGGAAAGGACTTGCGCGTCGTCGACGACGGCCCTGCCCTGGCGCCTCAGGACGGCTTTGACCCTGGCCACCAGGACCCGCGGGCTGAACGGCTTGGTGACATAGTCGTCGGCCCCGAGCTCGAGGCCGGTGACGACATCCGCGTCTTCACCCTTGGCGGTGAGCATGACGATCGGGATGGACCTGGTCTTCGGGTCGCTCTTGAGGGTCTTCGCCACTTCGAGACCGTCCAGGCCGGGCAGCATGAGGTCCAGCACCACCAGGTCGAAGCGTTCCCTTTTCAATTTTTTCAAGTGCGTCCTCGCCGCTTGCCGCCAAGGCGAGAGCATAGCCTTCGCGGGCCAGATGAAACCGCACCAGCTCGAGGAGGTCCTCCTCGTCGTCGACCACCAGGATGCGCTCTTTGTTCATAAGACGTTATTCTCCCGATCAGGCTGATTCGAAGGTTAACGGTTTTTTCGAACCGGATCAAATTATTTGTTTTCTGTTGGGGCGGAATTACATCCTGTGAGATTTCAGGTTAGCGTGGGAGATGCGTCGGTGTTGACAAACGGGGATCCGGTAATTATATGAATATCTGTTCATATTTTCAATCAATTTGGGAAAGCCCGCCCGAGTGCCGATTGGTCGATTGGAGTCATGTTCATGAGCCGTACGGTGAATCGCGATCGCATCGAACTCGCCCGTCGGGATATCGCCTCAGACGATGATCTCGACCGCCTGGCAGCCCTCTACCGGTTTCTGGGGCACCCCGGTCGGCTGAAGATCGTCATGGCGCTGTGCCGCGGGGAGATGTGCGTGTGCGACCTGGCGGCGATCACCGGGACCAGCGAGTCGGCCGTTTCCCACCAGTTGCGGCGTTTCAAGGATCTTTACCTGGTAAAAAGCCGGCGGGACGGTCAGGTCGTCTACTATGACCTGGAAGACGAGCACGTGTCCGCGCTGCTTGACATGGGCCTTAATCACATCCGCGAGAAATAAAAAGGAAAACCTCATGGTTTTTATCGTCGACATGCTGCGCGAGTCCTGGAACCTGTTGCTCGAGGCGTCGGTCTTCATCCTTTTCGGTCTTCTGGTGAGCGGGCTGTTCCGGGTGTTTCTCAACCCGGCCACCATTGCGCGGCATCTCGGGACCGGCCGGTTCTCATCGGTGTTCAAGGCGGCGCTGTTGGGGGTGCCCGTGCCGCTTTGAAGTTGCGGGGTGCTGCCCGCAGCCGTGTCGCTGCGCAAACAGGGCGCCACCAACGGCGCCACCACCGCGTTTCTGATATCGACCCCCGAGTCCGGGGTGGATTCGATTTCGGTGACCTATGCCCTGATGGACCCCGTCATGACCGTCGCGCGGCCCGTGTCGGCCTTCATCACCGCCTTCGCCGCCGGCATTACCGAGAATCTCTTCAGCTACGATAAAAAGGGCCCGCCGGTCGTGCCCGACCTGACCTGTCCGATCGACGGGTGCTGCGACGGCATCCACTGCGCGCCGGAGGTCCACCGCCGGCACCACTCCTTCGGCGAAAAACTGAAGGCCGGGCTGCGCTTCGCCGTCGGCGACCTGTGGGCCGACATGGCGGCCTGGTTCTTCGCGGGGCTGATCCTGGCGGGTCTCATCACCGTGCTGATACCCGATGAGGCCTTCGGGCGCTACCTGGGCGCGGGCCTGCCGGCCATGCTGGTGATGCTGGCGGTGGGGATCCCGCTCTACATCTGCGCTTCGGCTTCCACCCCCATCGCCGCGGCGCTGATCCTCAAAGGCGTCAGCCCGGGGGCGGCCCTGGTGTTCCTGCTGGCGGGCCCGGCGACCAACATGGCCTCCATCACGGTGCTGACGGGTGTCCTGGGCAAACGCGCGACCGGGATATACATTGCCGCCATTGCGGTGTGCTCGGTGCTGTTGGGGCTGGCCCTCGACCAGGTGTATGCTGTCCTGGGTCTGTCCGCCCAGGCGGCGGCGGGCCAGGCATCCGAGATCATCCCGCATTGGGCTCAGTGGGTCTCCGCCCTGCTGGTGGCGGCGATTTCGGCCAAGCCGATCTGGGCCAGTGTCAAGAGCCGTTTTTTCAAGCGCCCCGCCACGCCGGTGCCCGCCTCAAGTGAAGGCGCCGATCCGCGGCCCGAATCCGCGGCCGCCGCGCCCGATCCGGCGGGACCCGAACCCTGCAGCGGCGCCACCTGAGCGTGCGCATCGGGGTCGGTCGGGGACCGGCCGAAGTGAGATATGATGTGCGCGGATTTCGGTCCGCCCCAGCGGAGCATCCGGGCGGGCGGGGCTGCGAGCTGCCGGGGTCGCCGACCGCCCTGAATCCACAGAGTTGATCATCACGGGAATTGACCGCTCCCGCCGCCGATGATATCAAGCCATGGTTTGCCGCCCGCCCGCTGGGGCCCCGGGCCAAGAATTCTCGATTTCCTCGAAAGACATCATCATGACCGCATCGCGTCTGATCACCGGACCCACGTACGGTGAAATGCTCGACCCGGAAAGGATTCCGGCCGAGCTGCGGCAAAAGGCCCTGGCGGCCAAGGCCGTCGACCCGCTGGACCCCATCAACCTCTACAACATCTCCTGGAAGGACGCCTCCGGCCGGATTTACCACGAGGTGCTGCCCCGGGAGCTGACCGGCGTTGAGGCACCGATCGTCGTGCTCTACGGCAAGGAGTTCCCCACCGGCAGCCACAAGGTCGGGGCCACCTACTCGGTGCTGATCGAAAAGGCCATCACCGGGGCCGTGGACCCCGCGCGCCACACCATCGTCTGGCCCTCGACCGGCAACTACGGGATCGGCGGCGCCTGGGTCGGCTGCCGCATGCGGTTCGACTCGGTGGTGATCCTGCCCGAGGAGATGAGCCGCGAGCGCTTCGAGATCGTCCGCGGCTACGGCGCCCGGCTCGAGCTCACCCCCGGTTGCGAGAGCAACGTCAAGGAGATCTACGACAAGTGCCACGCCCTGCGGCTGGCCGACCCGGAACGGGTCCGGGTCATGAACCAGTTCGAGGAGTTCGCCAACTACCGCTTCCATCATTACGTGACCGGCTCCACCATCGTCGAGCTGGCGCAAATCCTGGAAGCGCAGGGCATTGGAAAGGGCGGGGTGGCGGCCTATGTCTCGGCCATGGGTTCCGGCGGGACCATCGCCGCCGGCGACCGGCTCAAACAGCAGTGGCCCGGGCGACACCGGATCGTGGGGCTCGAGCCCATCCAGTGCCCGACCCTCTATTGGAACGGCTACGGCGGCCACGACATCCAGGGCATCGGCGACAAGCACGTCACCTGGATCCACAACGTCATGAACATGGACGCGGTGATGTGCATCGACGACATCGAGAGCAAGCTCGGCCTGCAGCTGCTGACCGAGGAACCCGGCTGGGAAGTGCTCGTCGGCCGCTACGGGGTGCCCGAGGACAAGGTCCGGCGCCTGGCGCGGATCTTCGGGATCTCCGGGGTCTGCAACGTGCTCGGGGCCATCAAGACCGCCAAGTTCTACGGCCTGGGCAAGGACGACCTGATCGTGACGGTCTGCACCGACGCCATCGACCGCTACCACTCGGTCATGGCCTCGCTCACCGAGTGCTACGGCCCGATGGACCGGACCGCGGCCGAGGTCAGGCTGGTCAGCATCTTCCACCGTCAGAAGCTGCGACTGGATCGACGAAGGCACGCAGCGCAACCGCAACCAGTGGCACAACCTGAAGTACTTCACCTGGGTCGAGCAGCAGGGCAAGAGCGTCGCCGAGCTCAACGCGCAGCGCGACCCGGCCTTCTGGGAGGCCCAGCAGGCCGAGGTGGCGCGCGTGGACCGGCTGATCGAGGAGTACCGGGGCCAGGCGGCGTGAACCGCATTGCGACGGCCGCCGTCTTGACCCGTGAAATATACGGGTGGGACGGGTTTTATTTTTTTGTTGACAATTATTCCGGATCATCTAATATTCAACGGTTTTAAAATGCCATTTTCGGGAGGCAATACCATGTACGCGGTTGTGAACACGGGCGGCAAGCAATACAAGGTGCGCCAGGGCGAGACGCTGCGGATCGAAAAGATCCCCGGAGAGGTCGGGAGCCCCGTCACCTTCGACAAAATTCTGATGGTGGCCGACGGCGAGAACATCCGGCTCGGGCAGCCGGTCCTCGAAAACGTGAAGGTCCAGGCCCAGATCGTCGAGCAGGACAGGGCCCGCAAGGTCCTGGTGTTCAAGTACAAGCGCCGCAAGCGCTACCGTCGCAAACAGGGGCATCGCCAGCCGTACACCGCCATCCGCATCGACGGCATCGAGGCATAGGCGGGGCACGCGGGTGTCACCTGTTCGACCAATCTTTATTGAGCACCTCACATCAGGCGGCTCTGAAAAAAGCCCAATTCCCGTGCTCGGCCCGATGCTCCCCATTGCTGCTCAAGACACGGTTTTTGGGTGGCAGGAAAGGCGCAACGGGTCGACCTCGGTCGGAGCGCAGGGGGAATGACGCGGCCGGACCTCGGGGCAATGCGGGAGCGGTGGTTTTTCAGAAGACGCACAAGGAGTCAGCAAGATGGCACATAAAAAAGCAGCCGGAAGCTCGAGAAACGGACGCGACAGCGGCGGCCAGCGCCGGGGGGTCAAGATCTTCGGCGGCCAGCAGGTCAAGGCCGGCAACATCATCGTCCGCCAGCTGGGCACCCAGTTTCACCCGGGGCACAACGTGGGCCTGGGCCGGGACTACACCCTGTTCGCCAAGATCGACGGCACCGTCGCTTTTGAGCGCCATGGAAAGACCCGCCAAAAAGTAAGCGTTTATGCGGCAGAGTGAAATTCATTGACGAAGCCATTGTTACCGTAGCGTCCGGGGCCGGCGGGAGCGGCTGTCTGAGCTTTCGCCGCGAGAAGTACGTCCCCCTCGGGGGCCCGGACGGTGGTGACGGCGGCAAGGGCGGCGACGTGGTCCTGGAGAGCACGGCGGGCCGCAGAACGCTCTACCCGTTCCGCTTCAAGCGCGAGTTCGTCGCCGAAAGAGGCGCCGGGGGCCAGGGGCGGCAGCGCTCCGGCAAAGACGGCCGGACGCTCGTCATCGAGGTGCCGCCGGGTACCCTCGTGCGCGACGCCGAAAGCGGCGAGATCATCAAGGATTTCAACGCGGCGGGGGAGCGCTTCGTCATCGCGCGCGGCGGGCGCGGCGGCAAAGGCAACACCCACTTCAAAACCTCCACCCACCGCACCCCCCGCTTCGCCCAGCCGGGCGAGCCGGGCGAGACCCGGAAGATCCTGCTCGAACTCAAGCTGCTGGCCGACGTCGGCATCATCGGCCTGCCCAACGCCGGCAAGTCCACCCTCATCAGCGTCGTCTCCGCCGCCCGGCCCAAGATCGCCGACTACCCCTTCACGACCCTGGTCCCCAACCTCGGGGTGGTCGCGACACCCGGCCGCGAACCTTTCGTCGTGGCCGACATCCCGGGGTTGATCGCCGGCGCCCACACCGGGGCCGGGCTCGGGACCCGCTTCCTGAAGCACATCGAACGCACGCGGGTTCTCGTGCACCTCATCGATGCCGCGCAGATCGACCCGGAAAACCCCCTGACGGCATATGAGGCCATCAATGCCGAGCTGGACCTCTACAAGGAGTCCCTGGCCCGCAAGCGCCAGATCATCGTCTTGAACAAGCTCGACCTGACCGGCAGCGAGGAGCGCGCCAAGGCGTTCCGGGCCGCATTGAAAAAACGCGTGAAAATCCACCTCATTTCGGCGGCGACCGGCAAGGGGGTCGCGCCGCTCGTCGCCCAGCTTGCCAAGGAACTGGACGGTTTGCGGGATGAACAAGCGGAAACTGTACTTTGAGCGTGCCCGGCGGGTGGTCGTCAAGATCGGCAGCAACGTGCTCACCACGGGCGAGGGGCTGAACCTCAAGACCGTGCGCGGCATCGCGGCCGAGGTCTGCACCCTGATGGAACGGGACCTGGAAGTGATCCTCGTCTCCTCGGGCGCCATGGCCTCGGGGGTGAAGAAGATCGGTCTGCCGCGCCGGCCGGAGGAGCTCCCCCAGCGCCAGGCCGTGGCGGCCGTCGGCCAGGCGGGTCTGATCATGGAATACGAGAAGGCCTTCGCCCGTCGGCAGCGCCACGTCGCCCAGATCCTGCTCACCAGCGAGGACCTCGCCAGCCGCAAGCGCTACCTCAACGCCCGCAACACCCTGAACACCCTGCTCGGCTGGGGCATCGTGCCCATCATCAATGAAAACGACACGGTGTCGGTCGAGGAGATCAAGCTCGGCGACAACGACAACCTGGCCGCCATGATCACCCTGCTGATGGACGCCGACCTCCTGATCGTCCTGAGCGACATCGACGGGCTGTTCACCAAGGACCCGCGCACGCACGCCGACGCGCAGCTGATCCCGGTGGTGACCGCCATCGGCCGCAGCACCGAGAAGGCCGCCGGCAGCATCCCGGGGCCGCTCGGCACCGGGGGGATGATCAGCAAGATCAACGCCGCGCGCAAAGTCAATGCCGGCGGCGTGCCCATGGTGATCGCCCAGGGCGACAAGCCGAAGATCCTGACGCGGCTCTTCGCCGGCGAACCCCACGGCACCTATTTCGTGCCGCGCAAGGAGAAACTGACTCGGCGCAAGTGCTGGATCGCCTTCTCCCTCAAACCCAAAGGGGTGCTCACGGTCGATGCCGGCGCTCAGGCCGCGCTGACCGAACGCGGCAAGAGCCTTTTGGCGAGCGGCATCGTCGGTGTCGCGGGCGAGTTCAGCGTCGGTGCGCCGGTGGAATTCCGCACCTCCGCCGGACAGGGCATCGGGGTCGGCCTGGTCAACTACGGCGCGGCCGACATCCGCAAGATCATGGGTCTCAGGAGCCAGCACTTTCTCCAGGTGCTGGGTCACAAACCCTACGACGAGGTGATCCACCGCGACAACCTGGTCATCACCGCACCGGAGACGTGCGAAGCGCCGTGATCGGCGCAACCGGTTGCCTATTTCACCCAGCGGGTATTGACACATGACACCGATCGAGGAAACAGTAGAGACCATGGCGAAGGCCGCCCGGCACGCGGCCCAGGCGATGGCGCGCTGCAGCTCCGAGCGCAAGAACGCAGCCCTGCTCGCCATGGCCGAGGAGCTGCGGCGGCAGGCGGGGCACCTCAAGTCCGAAAACGCCAAGGACCTCGCCGCCGCCCGGGCCGCCGGGCTGACGGAGGCCCTGATCGACCGGCTGACCGTCACGGACGCCACCGTGGCGGCCATGGCGCAGGGGCTGCGCGAGGTTGCCGCTCAACCCGATCCGGTCGGCAGCTGCGGCCCGAGCCGGGTGCGGCCGAACGGGCTGACGGTGGCGCGGATGCGCATCCCGCTCGGCGTGATCGGGATCATCTACGAGTCGCGGCCCAACGTGACCGTCGATGCGGCCGGCCTCTGCCTCAAGGCCGGCAACGCGGTGATCCTGCGCGGCGGCTCCGAGGCCATCCACTCCAACCGGGCGCTGGCCGCCGTCATCGCCGGCGCGCTCGTGCAGAGCGGGCTGCCGGCGGAAGCGGTCCAGGTGGTGCCCGTTGCCGACCGGGCGGCGGTGGACTGCCTGCTCAAGCAGGAGGAATATATCGACCTGATCATCCCGCGCGGCGGTGAGGAGCTGATCCGCTTCGTGGTCGCCAACTCGCGGATCCCGGTGCTCAAACACTACAAGGGCGTCTGCCACGTGTACGTGGACGAGGGTGCGGACCCGGACATGGCCGAGGCCATGTGCTTCAACGCCAAGGTCCAGCGGCCCGGGGTGTGCAACGCCATGGAGACGATGCTGGTGCACCGCGCCGAGGCGGCGCGTTTTCTGCCGCGCATGGCCGAGCGCTTCGCCGCGGCCGGCGTCGAGCTGCGCGGGTGCCCCGAGACCCTGCGGCGTGCTGCCGGGGATCGTCCCGGCCGGCGAGGCGGACTGGTCGGCGGAGTACCTGGACCTGATCCTGGCCGTGCGGGTGGTGGCGGACATGGATGCGGCCATGGCCCACATCGCCGCCTACGGGTCGAGCCACACCGATGCCATTGTCACCCGCGATCTCGACCGCGGCCGGCGCTTCGTGCGCGAGGTGGACTCATCGGTGGTGCTGGTCAACGCGTCGACGCGCTTCAACGACGGCGGCCAGCTCGGTCTGGGGGCCGAGATCGGCATCAGCACCTCCAAGCTGCACGCCTTCGGGCCGATGGGGGCCGAGGAGCTGACCACCACCAAGTTCGTGGTCTACGGCGGCGGTCAAATCAGACAATAGGGGATTATCCGCAGGGCTGTGAGCTTGACGTCGCATACAAGGCCGGGGGTGTTTTTCGTCGATCACCGACGGCTTCGTGTGAGGCGCGAGTTCAAGGCGCGCGAACCCCGCCGCACGAGGCGTGCCGGTGGCACGCCGCAGTGAGCGCGGGGCGAAGCGCAACGCGGAAATCGCGCCTGATACGAAGACGTCCCTATGAAAATTGGTTTGTTCGGCGGCACCTTCAACCCGGTTCACTTCGGGCACTTGCGTGCGGCCCTGGAGGTGAGGGAGGGGTTCGGGCTAAAGCAGGTCGTCCTCATCCCGGCCGCCGTGCCGCCCCACAAGGAGCGCGGCGGGGTGGCTGCGGCGGCCGACCGCGGGGCCATGCTGACGCTGGCCGTCGAGGGCTGTTCCGCTCTGGCCGTCTCCGATGTGGAGACCCGTCGCCCCGGGCCTTCCTACACCATCGACACGGTCCGGCATTTCCGCTGCAGCCTGCCCGCCGACACCGAGATTTTGCTGGTGGTGGGGCTCGACGCTTTCTTGGAGATCGACTCCTGGAAGTCCTTCCGCGAACTGCTCGGTCTCGTGCCGGTGATCGTGCTCTCCCGCCCCGGTTCGGACCCCGGCGCGTGCTCGGGATGCACGTCAGGAGCTCGAGGGCTTTCTGAGGGCGAAGATCTCCGCCGACATCGCCGCCGGCGCCGACGACGCCTTCAGGGCGCCCGACATCCAGCCGGTCCGCCTCTTCCGGGTCACGGCGCTCGCGATCTCCAGCACCCGCATCCGGCAGCTGGTGCGCGAAGGCCGGCCGATCGATTATCTTGTGCCGGCCAAGGTCCGGCATTACATTGAATCCAGAGGACTTTATCGATGACCGCAGAATTCGAAGCCGCGCTGGAGCCATACTTCACCGCGGTGCTCGGCCGGAAGGCCGCAAAAGTGGTGGCCCTGGACGTCCACGCGCTCACCTCGATCGCCGATGCGTTCATCATCTGCAGCGGACGCTCCAACCGCCAGGTGAGCGCCATCGCCGAGCACATCGAGAGGGAATTGAAGAAGCAAAAGATCCGGCCCTTGAGCGTCGAGGGGGTCCAGGAGGGCCAGTGGGTGCTGATGGACTACGGCAACGTGATCATCCACGTGTTCTACGATTCGGTGCGGGAGTTCTACGACCTGGAGGGGCTGTGGCGCGACGCCCGGCGAATCCCCCCCCCGGCCCGGGTCAAACCCGGAGCCGAGGCGCAACGGGGCAAGCGCACCGCGGACGCCGACGATTAGCCGCGAGACCACAATGACTCGACCACCACGGACTCAATTCGATTGAGAGAAAACGAACGACATCACCATGCCAGAGACCTGCGAGACCCTCGTCGATTTCATCACCGGCAAGGAGGTCCCGAATATCGGCGCCGAGGAAAATCGCCAGGCCGTCGCGCGGTTTCTCGTCGAGAAGAAGGGCTATGGGCGCGGGGAGATCGAGGTGGATGCGGAAATTCGTCTGACGGCAGGCGGGGAGACCTACCGCTCGCAGCTGGATCTGGTGGTGTCGGTGGCAGGCACGCGGTTTGCGGTGGTCAAGTGCGCCGCCGGGTCGCTGGAGTCCTGGGGGCGCGAGACGCTCGCCGCGGCCCGGCTGCTCGACCGGTACCGGCTTCCGCTGGCCGCGGTCTCCGATGGGCGCACGGCGCTGCTGTTCGACACGCTTACGGGCCGGCGGATCGGGGAGGGGATGGAGGCGATCCCCTCCAGGGCCGAAGCCCGGGAAATACTCGCCGCCACCCGCTTGCCCTCTTCCCGGCCGAGCGCCGGGAGCGGGAGGGCCTCGTGTTTCGAACCTACGACCGGGAACGCGTCAACCGGTCTCCCCCGCGTCGTTGACAAACGGCACTTGCGTTACTCCCCCGCCACCTCTTTGCCGCAGTGCTTGCAGATCTTGGCCCGGCGCTTGATGATCTCCGCGCAGAACGGGCACTCACGCGTGAAGTGGCGCTCGTGGATCTTGGCCACGGATTCGTCCACTTTTTTCTGAATGATCTCATTGGGGAAACGCAAATTCCGGAGCGGCTCGATGGCTTCGGTTTCGCCGATGTCGCCGATCATCTCCGCCGCCTTGAGCCGCACCCGCGCCGGTTCGACGGGGTCTATGAGCAGATTCAGGACGGCGGGCCCGTCCTTGGTGGTGTAGAAATCGGCCAGCAGGTTGAACCCGCGCTTGATGGCCTCCTTGACGGCCTCCTGGTGGGCCACGGCCTCCTGGTCGAAGATCTGCCCCTTGGCGCCCATGTCGCTGAAGACCGGGATGAGCTCGAAGACGTCGGTTCCGGGGTAGTTCATGCAGCGGTAGGATGCCTTGTGGGCGTAGGTTTCCTCGATGTGCTTCCAGCCTTGACGGTAGAGCTGGCACTCGTCGTTGAAGCAGATGAACAGATATGGAGTACCCCAGCCGAGGCCGTCGCCGACGTGCATGGGGGGCTCTTCCCAGAGGCTCATCTCCATGCTGCAGTGCGGGCATTGCGGTTTTTTCATGGCAAGCACGCGCTCAAGCACCTGCTCCCGGGTTTCAAAACTCATGCCTTATCCTCCGATCTTTCCCGAAGATTTCGTCATTTTGCAACGGGGCTAAAGTAAGCGCCGTACCAGTGATTGTCAAACGGGGTGAGACTCCGCCTGGACAGACGCGGAACCGCCGGCGCAGCGCAGAGCTTCGGCGGGCGTGACCTGTGCGCGACTGCCCGTCGTCCGGCGTCGAGGGGTCCCGGGATACGGCAGAAAAATTTCAAATTTGCAATTAAATGATTGACGAACCACATGTTGTAGGGTATTATTGTACACACACAACCAGTAGGATCATAGGAACCACTCTCGTTTTCGGATTCAGTCAGGCAAAGTGGTGGTGGCAAAAAAAACATTGAAGGAGGACATTATGGCAACTGCAAAGAAAGCGACCGCGAAAACCGTTAAGGCCAAGAAGCCTGCCGCAAAGAAGCCTGCCGCCAAAAAGGCCGCTGCGAAGAAGACCGTCGCGAAGAAGCCCGCTGCAAAGAAAGCCGCCGCCAAAAAACCCGCCGCCAAGAAGTCTGCGGCCAAGAAGCCGGCTGCCAAGAAGACCGCCGCCAAGAAGCCGGCTGCGAAAAAACCGGCCGCCAAGAAGAAGTAGCGGGGATCTTCTTCCACATTTTCCGCAAACGGGGAGCCAAGGATCAGGCGCATCGATCCCGCTCCCCGTTTTCTATTCGGCCGTCCGCGCCCTCAGGGTTCGGCATCGCCCGGCGAAGATAAAAAAAGCAGTTGAGCGTTGACTCAACTGCTTTGAAAAATCCGGCCGTGCGCTACTGACGTTCCGATTTCGGTACGACCCCCGGTCAGCTCTTTTTGTCCTCTTCGATTTTTTCCGGTTCTTTTTTTTCATCCTCGTCGGCCGCGCCTTTGAAATTCTTGATCGCTTTTCCGATTCCGGAACCGATCTCCGGAAGCTTGCCAGCGCCGAAAATAATGAGAATGATCACCAGAATGATGATCAACTCCGGCATACCGATTCCAAACATGCTTCCTCCTATTGCTCAGGTCTGGACTGCTTGAATTCCTGCAGCAGTTTGACAAATTCTTTCGATTTCACATACTGGTCGACGCTGCCCTGATAGTCGATCCATTTTCTCCAGGAGTCGAGCCAGTGCTCGTTATGCCAATAGCAGTCGGGGTCTCCGCGGCCTTGCAGGCGTTCGATGTAATCCAGGTACTCGTCTCCGCAGGCTTCGCAGAATTTATAGGGCACCGGCGGGGAGCTGTCCGGATCGCTGCCGCCTTCCGCCTTCGGTTCAATCTGGGTGCCGCATTTTTCACACTTGAAGTGGCAGCCTGCGCACTGGAACACGCGGCGCACCGCAAGCGCCTTTTGCCGGCGCCGGACGATGGCCTTTTTCTCCCGCGCTGTCTCAACTTTTCCGTCAAAGGAGATGATGTCCGCCATGGGCCGCCTTACCGTATCGATTGCACTGAACAGTTCAGCACTCGTCACCTATATAGCATCGGCCATCTAGGCTGTCAATTGAAGGTCCCGGCTCCCAGCCGGGTATTTTCGACCTTTTGGGGTGCGGCCGTTCTAAAACCCGATGGCCGTCCCGCAGCAATCAGCAGGTTCAGTTCCCGCCATGGCGCTTCAAAAAGCGGTCGCCTTGTAAAACCACGGCCCCCGTGATAATAATTGAAGCTCCCCGGAGCAAGCTGCGGGGAATGCGCTTCCTTTTGGGGTTCCAATTCCGCTGGTTTTTTACTGCTGTCGGACCGGAAACGACTGATTCCGGCTCAGGCCAAGGCCGCAGCGATTCGGCAACCGTTCACACGCAGAAGAAGTCCCTATGAACACTGACTTTCAAGGCAACGGCCTTCCTTTTTTGATCGGCAGTTTGCCGCTTTCAGACCATGAGGCCGCGGCCCGGCTGGTCCGCCAATTCACCCCGCAGATCCCCCTGTGGGTGCAGCTCACGCAGCTGCCGGGCGAGAACATGATCGCCCAGTTTGCGTCGGGGCTGCCCGGCTTGCGGGTCGAAAACGGAAAACACGTCATGGACGCCGCGGCCGAGGGCTTCGACGCCGAGCTGCTGCGCTTTTACGAGGACTACCTGGCCGTTCACGAGGGCGGGGTGAAGCTCGAAGGATCGCGCTTCGGGTTGGCTCCGGCGGCGATCAAGGGGCTCTACGTGCTGCTGGCGCACCTCAGGCAGAGCCGGGTGCCGCCCCACGCCGTGAAAGGACAGATCACCGGTCCGTTCACCCTCGGCACCGGTGTTCATGACCACCGCGGCCGCGCGGTTTTTTTCGACCCTCAGTTGCGGGACGTCATGGTGAAGCTTCTGGCCGGCCGCGCCCGATGGCAGGTGCGGCAATTGGCCGTCTTCGGCCGCCCCGTGGTTATTTCGATCGATGAGCCGGTGCTGACGGGCTTCGGGTCTTCGGAATACATCAGCGTCAGCCGCGAGGACATCGCCGCGTGTTTGGCGGAAATCATCGCGGCCGTGCACCAGGAAGGCGGCCTGGCCGGGATTCACGTCTGCGGCAACACCGACTGGGCGTTGATCCTGGAATCCGCGGCCGACATGGTCAGCTTCGACGCCTTCGCCTATTTCGACCGTTTCTTTCTGTACCGCGGCGAGCTCAAGCGCTTCCTCGAGTCCGGCCGCATCCTTGGCTGGGGCATTGTGCCGACACTCAGCCCGGAGGATCTCGAACGGCACACGGCGGATTCCCTCACCGCGCTTTTGACATCGCACTCCGAGCGCGTCCTGTCCCTCGGGTTTTCAAAGAAACAGCTTCTCGCCCAGTCGCTGGTCAGCCCGGCCTGCGGGATGGGTTCGTTGTCCGCGGAGCTTGCCCTGAAGGCGCTCGAGCTGACCCGGGAGGTGTCGGAGCGCTTCCGGCATGCGCCGGCGTGACGGTTGCGCCGACAGCCGCAAGCCTTTTGACATGGAAAAATCAGCCACAGACCCACACGGACGCACACAGACCACCCCAATCCCCAACCCCGACGAGGCCTGAATGACACAACCTGACGCACCGCAGCGATTCACCGGGGCCACGCGCTACGTGCTCGACAACGAGCTGGCCCAGATCGTCAACATCTCCATGGCACTCGAGATGCCCCTGCTGCTCAAAGGGGAGCCCGGCACCGGCAAGACCATGCTGGCCCATGCCATTGCCGAGGCGCTCGGGATGCCGCTGATCGTGCTCAACGTGAAATCCAGCATGAAACTGGTGGAGGCGCTCTACCAGTACGACACCCTCACGCGCCTCAACGACAGCCGCTTCGGCGACTCGCAGCGCGACGTGAGCCAGATCGAGGACTACATCCGCATGGGCAAGATCGGCCAGGCCTTCACCGCCGAGACCCGGACGGTGCTGCTGATCGACGAGATCGACAAGGCCGACACCGATTTCCAGGACGACATGCTGGACGTGCTCGACCAGATGGAGTTCGACATCATCGAGATCGACAAGACCATGCGCACCAAGCACCGGCCGGTGATCATCATCACCTCCAACGCCAAGAAGGATCTCTCCGACCCCTTCCTCGGGCGCTGCAACTTCCACCACATCGCCTTTCCGGACCCTCAAATGATGCGGCGCATCGTCGCGGTGCATTTCCCGCAGATGGACGAGGAGCTTCTGGAAAACAGCATCGCGGCATTTTACCGCATGCGTCAGATCGATTCGGTCGAGAAGCGGCCGGCTACCCGGGAGTTGATCAACTGGATCCGTGCCCTTCAATCCGATCCCGACTTCAAGCCGCGTCAGCTGGCCAAGGGCGAGGTGCCTTATCTGGGCGTGCTGTTCAAGAAGAGTCAGGACTACCAGCGGGCCCGGGAGGGGTTTGCGCGCCGCAAGGGCTTCTGACCCCAACATCAACGGAGCACCCCTGTGTTCGTCGATTTCTTCTACAAATTGAGAGACACCGGCATCCCGGTCAGCCCCACCGCGTTTCTGACCCTGCAGCGCGCGCTGGCCAAGGGCATGGTCTGCTCGCTCGAGGAGTTCTACACGGCTTCGCGCAGCATCCTGGTGAAGAGCGAGCGCTACTTCGATCTCTTCGACCGGGTGTTCGCCCATCACTTCGAAGGGGCCGAGATGCCCGACCCCCAGGGGCTCGAGCTCGACGCCCTGGCGCGCTCCCTGCTGGAGCACTGGCTCAAGCACCCCGAGGAGCTGTCGCGGGTTTTAGGCGTGGACGAGCGGGCGCTCCAAAGCTCACCCCCGAGCAGCTGCTCGAATATTTCAAGGAGCGTCTCAAGGAGCAGACGGGGGAGCATCACGGCGGGGGCAAGTGGATCGGAACGGGCGGTCACTCGCCGGTCGGGCATTCCGGGTACCACCCCGGGGGCATGCGCGTGGGCGGGGTGTCGCGCAACAAGTCCGCCGTAAAGGTGGCGCTCGAGCGGCGCTACCGGGACTATTCCCAGGAGGGCCTGCTGACCCAGGCCCTGGTGGGCGAGGCGCTCAAGCGGCTGCGCCACCTGGCGCCCCACGGCCCGAAGGACCGTGTCAACATCGACGCAACCATTACCCAGACCTTGCGCAACGCCGGGGAGATCGAGATCGTCTTCGACCGCGCGCTGCGCGACAAGCTCAAGGTCATCCTGGCGATCGACAACGGCGGCTGGTCGATGGACCCTTACATCCCGGTCGTCCAGACCCTCTTCGACTACGCCCGCGCCCAGTTCAAGGAGCTCAGGACCTATTTTTTCCACAACACCATCTTCGGCACGGTCTGGGCGGACCCGGCGCGTTTCAAGAAGCCGCAGCGGGTCGACGAGCTCGCGCGGATGGACCCGGAGACGCGTCTGATCCTGGTCGGCGACGCGAGCATGGCGCCCTACGAGCTGATGGCCACCGACGGCTCGATCTATGTCGAGGAGCGCAGCGGCCGGCCGAGCATCGAGCATCTGCGCTTCCTGGCCAAGACCTTCCCGCGCTCCGTCTGGCTCAACCCGAAACCGGCATCGAGCTGGGACTACACGCGCACGATTGCCGCCATCCGCCAGATCTTCCCCATGTTCGAGTTCACCATCGACGGCCTGGAGCAGGCGGTCACCCACCTGATGAAGAAATAGCGTGCCCCCGGTGCCGAGGCGCACCGCACCCCGGCCGAGTGCAAGCCGGGTCGCGGCCACGCGGCGCACCCGCGTCTTGAACCCGGCAGGGTCCGGCGCTGTGGCCAGAGCGTGGTGGTCGGCGATGAAAGTGAAAGAGATAGGAAGGTACGGACCAACTCAAGGGGGGCTTGATCATGCCCGGGGTGTTGCCAAGGTGGGGGGGTGCCGGTCGGCTTTATGCCGGCCGGCGTCATCACCCCCCTGTTTCGCCGGGGCCTACCCGCCGGCAATGCATTTGCGGGAGCGGCGCCCGCTCTCGCGGGCGGCGATCCGGTAGCACCGACGCCGGTCGGCGTGGCTCCGCGGGTTGAGGTCGCAGGCGTCCAGCCTTTCGACCAGGCGGGTGTGTTCGGCGCTGCAGCAGCGTTTGGCTTTTTTGTCGATGTCCAACATGGCGTCACCTCTCTTCGGATATCGTCGGCACGCTCGGCCCCGGAGAACACACGGGGCCAAGCGGGCGATACGGATCAGGTGGCCCGGTCAGCAACAGCAGCAGTCCTCGACCGGGTGGGTGCAGGCGTCCTCCAGTGAACCCTGGTCGTCCATCGCATAGCAGCAGCAGAGGTTGGGCTCGCCTGCGGCCTCTTCGTCACAAAACCTGCACTCGTTGAGATCTTCCTTGTTCGCGTCCATTTTTCCTCGCCTGTGATGGCGTCCGGTCCGATGAACAGAACCGGTTGCAACCGGATGGGTGATTGGAAAATCGACGGTCGGTCGCGGCCTCTCCTCCGGAGTCGTGTCGCATCTCGCGGGAAAAAAGAGCAGCCGCGCACCCGCCTGGGCTCGTTTTACGCCCATAAATTAAGTCTGCGAACGTTTGAGGGTTTGTCAAGATGCCACGCGGCGGGGTCATTGCTGGTTCATGGCTTTTTCGGCCTTCCCGGGGTTCGCAGTATCGGCCTTTACACGATGGGCCCTCCGGGGGCTTGGCTTTTCCGCGATTCGCGCCCGCACCGCCCGCAGCTGCGCGTTGACCCTGCCGGCGGAGACGGCCATGACGATGGCCTGGACGGCGCCGATCTTTTCCTCCGAGAGGCCTTCTTTCCTGGCGACGCCAAGATAGTGCGCCATTCACGGGTCGCAGCCGAGGGCCATGGCGGCGGCCAGGTGCACCATCAGGGTGACGGCCGGTTCCAGGATCTCGTTGTTCCGCGCCGAATCGTAGAAGCTCACGTAGGCCTTTTGTTGTGGGTCGGGCAGCATGGTCCATCCTCCTCGGTTGTCCGTGGCAGCGGGTGAAAACCTTCTCTACTCTAATGCCGTCCGGGGTGTATCACGGTGTCCCGGTGTCGTCGATGCCCGCGCGCGGCGGGCTTGATCAGGCTAATCGTCCGCGATGGCGTAAAGCCGGCAGGTGTTGGCGAAGACGATGCGGGCCAGCTCCGCCGGGTCCTCGCGGCGCACCTCGGCCAGACGGGTCAGGGTCGAGCGCACGAAGGCCGGCTCGTTGCGGCGGTATCGGCGGCGCTCGGGTTCCGGCACGAGATAGGGGGCGTCGGTTTCAACCAGCAGCTGATCGGCGGGGATGTCACGGACGAGACGGCGCAAAGCCTCCCCCCGCTGCTTCTGGGTCAGAATGCCGGTGATGCCGATAAGCCAACCCCGGTCGAGGTAGGCCGTGAGCTCGGAGCGACTGCCGCTGAAGCAGTGCACCACGGCGCGGCCGGCCGGCGGCGGGCAGGCGCCAAGCAGCTCGAGGAAGCGGCCCTCGCTGTCGCGCTCATGGAAAATGAGCGGGAGATTCAGCTCGGCGGCGATTTCGAGCTGGCGCACAAACCAGTGTTCCTGGGCCTCCCGGGGGGAGTGCATGCGGTTGAAATCAAGTCCCGTTTCGCCCCAGGCGCGGACCTCGGGCTGTTTGGCCAGTTCGGTCAGCGCTGCCAGCACGGCCTCGCTGCACTCCCGGGCGTCGTGGGGGTGGACCCCCACGGAGGCGGTGATCCCGGTGTGCGCGCGGGCGATCGCGACCGCCCGGCGCGAGGTCGCCTCGGTCACGCCGATGGTCATCAGGCGGCTGACGCCGTCGCCACGGGCGCGCGCGATCACCTCACCCAGATCGTTTTCAAAGACCGCGTCGTCGAGGTGGCAGTGGCTGTCGAACAGTTCCATCTCGGTATCCTATGGTGGATCGCCGCCTGCGGATCCATCCGGGTGCCAAGGGTCAAAAACGGGTGATATTACCACTAACTTGCTATGATTTCAATATTTTTACCTTGATTTCGGTCCGCGATTTTGTCACTATATACGCTTTTAAAGCGACAACCGTCAATATCCGCCGGACGACGGGGACGGCGAAGCGGAGGTGAAATATGTTCAAAATCGTCAAACGCGAGGAAATGTCCCAGGGCACCGTGGTGCTGAACGAGATCGAGGCGCCCCTGATCGCCCGCAAGGCCAAACCCGGCCAATTCGTGATCCTGAAGGCCAACGAGAACGGCGAGCGCATCCCGTTGACCATGGCCTACACCGACCCTGAAAAAGGCATCGTCGCCGTGATCTACCAGGTGGTCGGCAAGTCCACCGCGCTCTTCAAAACCCTCAAGGTGGGCGACGGCTACCAGGACGTCATCGGCCCCCTCGGCAAGCCGACCCACGTCGAGAAACTGGGCCAGGTGGTCTGTGTCGGCGGCGGCACCGGGGTGGCCGTGCTGCACCCCATCACCCGGGCGATGAAAGAAGCCGGCAACCACGTGACCGCCATCATCGGCGCCCGCACGAAAGACCTGCTCGATTCTGGAAGATCGCATGCGGGCCGCCTCCAACGAGCTCCACGTCTGTACCGACGACGGCTCCTACGGGCGCCACGGGTTCGTGACCCACGCCCTGAAGGACATCCTCGACAAGGGCAAGGTGGACCTGGTGGTCGCCATCGGGCCGGTGCCGATGATGAAGTTCGTCTGCAAGCTGACCAAGGAGTACCACACCCCCACCATGGTCAGCCTGAACCCGATCATGGTGGACGGCACCGGCATGTGCGGCGGCTGCCGGGTGTCCGTCGGCGGCAAGTCCCAATTCGCCTGTGTGGACGGGCCCGAGTTCGACGGTCACCAGGTGGATTTCGACGAGCTCATGCTGCGGCTTCAGGCCTACTGTGAAGACGAAAAGCGCTGCCACAACGAGTTCTGCATGCTGGAGGAGTCATGGCATTCAAAACACGCCTGACCCATACTGACGGGTGAGCGTTTATTTATGTCGGAGAAAACCTGACCATTTAAAAGACAAATAAAAGATAAAAAATCAATCAACCCGGATATTGGCTGTTGATACGGAGGAATTCTTATGCCGGTAGAAGCTTCCCAGAAGGAAAAGAAGCAAAAAAAGGGCAAACTGCCCATGCCCGAGCAGGATCCCAAGGTGCGCGCGCGCAATTTCCTGGAAGTCCCCACCGGCTACACGCCGGAGATGGCCAGGGAGGAAGCGGCCCGCTGCCTGCAGTGCAAGAACCCGGGCTGCGTGGACGGCTGCCCGGTGGGGATCGACATCCCCGGGTTCATCCAGCTGATCAAGGACGGGGACTTCACCCGGTCCATCCGCCACATCTGGACCATGAACAGCCTGCCGGCGGTCTGCGGGCGGGTCTGCCCCCAGGAGATCCAGTGCGAAGGCAAGTGCATTCTCGCCAAGAAGGGGGAGCCGGTGGCCATCGGCAACCTGGAGCGCTTCGTCGCGGACTGGGAGCGGGAAAACGGCACCGGCGCCCTGCCGCCCAAGGCGGCGCCGACCGGCAAACGCGTGGCCGTGGTCGGCGCGGGGCCGGCCGGGCTGACCGTGGCCGGCGACATGATCCAGAAAGGCCACGAGGTGACCGTGTTCGAGGCCTTCCACAAGCCGGGCGGGGTGCTGCTCTACGGCATCCCCGAGTTCCGGCTTCCCAAGGAGATCGTGGCCCAGGAGGTGAACTTCCTCGAGCGTCTGGGGGTCAAGGTCGAGTGCAACGCGGTGGTGGGACGGACCGTCACCCTGGACGAGCTCTTCGCGGAGGGCTACGAGGCGGTCTTCGTCGGGGTCGGCGCCGGGCTGCCCAAGTTCATGAACATCCCCGGGGAGAACCTCGTCGGCGTGCTCTCGGCCAACGAATACCTCACCCGCGCCAACCTGATGAAGGCCTACCTGTTCCCGAAAGTGGACACCCCGATCCCGCGCGGCAAGGACGTGGTGGTGCTCGGCGGCGGCAACGTGGCCATGGACTCGGCGCGCACCGCCCTGCGCCTGGGGGCCGACCGGGTACGCATCGTCTACCGCCGCTCGCGCGAGGAGATGCCGGCGCGCGCGGCCGAGGTCCACCACGCCGAGGAGGAGGGCATCGAGTTCTTCCTGCTCACCAACCCGGTCCGCTACATCGGCAACGACAAGGGGCGGCTGGTCGGCATGGAGTGCCTGAAGATGGAGCTGGGCGAGCCGGACGCCTCCGGCCGCCGCCGCCCGGTCGCGGTCAAGGGCTCGGAATTTCAGATCGATTGCGACCTGTGCATCGTCGCGGTCGGAACCGGCGCCAACCCGCTGCTGACGAGCTCCGAGCCGAAGGTCAAGCTCAACAAGTGGGGCTACATCGAGGCCGACCCCGTGAGCGGCAAGACCTTCAAGCCGGGGGTCTGGGCCGGCGGCGACATCGTCACCGGATCGGCCACGGTCATCCTGGCCATGGGCGCGGGCCGCAACGCGGCCAACTCGATGCACGACTACCTGATGCGCGGATGGTAATTAGTAAATAAAATCATTTAGATATAAGCTCGAAACGGAAACCTCAAAGGGAATACAAAAAAGTTCGAAGCCTGACGGAGGGGTCTCTTCCGGGCTGTTTCAAGGCGGCAATCAGCGTTGACAAGTCTATTGAGCCGGGCGGGGGAATCGAGCTGCCCGGCTCAACCATTTACGCGAGCCGAGACAAAATGCACCCCTTTGACCGCGATATCGAAGTGGTCCCGGCAGGCCCCCTGCATTTCAAAGCGGGCATCGCCGACGGGTGGTCGATCAACGGGGTCCCGAACGGCGGCTACCTGATGGCCCTCGCGGCCGATGCCATGCGCCGCTGCGCCGGCAAGTCCGCGACCCCGATCGTCACCGCCAATTTCAGCGCGCGCTGTGTACCGGGGGAGGCCGAGATCCGCGTCGAGAAGGTCTCCACATCGGCCCGGTTCGAGCGTCTGCAGGCGCGGCTCCTGCAAGGGGGGCAGGAGAAGTTCAGGGCCTTCGGCACCTTTGCCGCGGACAAAAACGAGTGCGCCCTCGAAAGACACGAGACCCCCGCGCCGCAACTGCCGACGATGGACGCCTGCATCCCCATGCCCGCGCTGCCGGGCTACTCGCTGTTCGAACGGGCGGACGTGCGGCTGGACCCCGCCTGCGCGGGGTGGATGACGAGCGGGGTGCCGGCCGAGCGCTCGGAGCAGAGAGGCTGGTTTGCGTTCCGCGAGCTGCGGGACATCGATCTCCCCGCCGTCCTGCTGGCGTCCGACGCCTTCCCCCCTCCGGTTCTTGCCAGCCAGGGCCTGGTGGCCTGGGTGCCCACCCTCGAGCTTTCGGTCAATGTTCGCCGGCTGCCCCAGTCCGGACGCCTCAAGGGGGTCTTCCGCACCCGGTTCATCACCTGCGGCCTGCTCGAGGAGGACGGGGAGTTGTGGGACGAAACCGGCGCGCTGGTCGCGGTGTCGCGCCAGATCGCCCAGTACCGGCCCGCCTGACCTGGAAAAACGCGCTTCCCCCAAAAGCGATCTATCGTGCAACCATTGCCCGCATCATGTCGCCGGCGTTCTCGGCGTGGTCCGCGATCGCCCCGATGTTCTCCGCCAGCCGCACCACGTGGAAGACCGTGACGCCGTCCAGACCCATGTTGAAGACCTTCTCCTTGAGCTGGTCCTCCGCGTGGTCGGCGTCGTGCTCCTTCTGGCGGATCCCGCGGATCAGGGCCTTGACCTGCACGCGCTGGTCCTCGTTGTAGGAGCGGAAGTATTTGCGCGCCTCGATCACCATGACGGCCAGGGCGTCGACCGCCTCCAGCGAGGCCTCCACCAAGAGCAGGATTTCCCTGTGCAGCTCCTCGGGGATGCCCGGCTCCATGCGGAAGGAGAGCCAGTCGAGGGTGTCCTGCACGGCGTCGAGTACGTTGTCCTGCTCGCTCAGGTAGCGGAAGAGCTCGAACTTGTCGACCGGCATCAGGGTGCCCTTGGGCAGATGGCCGCGGATGCGCCGCTTGATGGCATCGGCCTGGTGCTCGAGATCGTCGACCACTTTCTTGAGCTCCAGGAAGCGGTGGCACTCGTTTGAGATGTGGCACTCGATGGCCTCCTGAAAGGCCAGGGTGCACTCCTTGACCTTGTCCAGGTGCTCGGTCAACCCTTCGAGGGGCGAGGTACGGAACAGCTTGAAAAACGGGAAACGCATAACCCCTCCTTTTCTAAAAGAAGAGCCTGAGGATGGTGTAGACCGCGACACTGGTCAGCGCGGCGGCCGGGACGGTGAGCACCCAGTACAGAATGATCTGGATCACGATGCGCAGATTGACGGCGTCGATCCCCCCGGCCAGACCGACACCGATGATCCCCCCAACGGCGGCGTGAGTGGTGGAGACCGGCAACCCGAGCTTTGAGGCCACCAGCACGGTGGTGGCGGCGGCGAAGTCGACCGAGAACCCGCGGGTGTTGGTGAGTGTCGTGATTCGCTCGCCCATGGTCTCCATCACCCGCCGGCCGGCCATGGAGATCCCGGCCGCAATGCCGACCCCGCCGAAGAGCAGCAGAAACATCGGCACGGGCACCTTGCTGCCGATCTCGCCGTAGTTGACGTAGAAGTAGATCACCGCCAGCGGCCCGATGGCGTTGGCGACGTCGTTGGCCCCCTGGGCCAGGGCGACGTAGCAGGAGGTGCCGACCTGGATGAAGCGGAACACCCCCTCGGCGCCGTTCTCCGCATGCCTGCGGATCACGCGCGCCAGGGCCCGTTTGCCGGCGAACCCGATGGCGACGGCGGCGGCGAGCGAGATCAGCGCCGCGGTAGGCGTGCCCACCTGGATGGTTTTGCCGAGGGGGGTCTTGTAGAGAAAGGACATGACGACGATGAACACGGCCGCCCCGATGAACAGGGGCGAATACTTCAAGGCCCCCAGATGCGGGTCCCGGCGCGACATGATCAGCCAGACGATCAGCTTGAACATCCCCAGCCCGATGGCGAGCGCGAAGACCGGGGAGACCACCCAGGAGAGCACCACCGCGCCGAGGCCGGCCCATTTGATGGCGGAAAACCCGCTCGCGACGATGCCGAAGCCGACCATGGCTCCGACGATGGAGTGGGTGGTGGAGACGGGCAGCGAGCGCCAGGTGGCGAAGCTCACCCACAGCGCGGCGGAAAGCAGCGCGGAGAGGGCGCCCAGGATGGTCGTCAGCGGGTCGGTGAGCGCCTCCGGGGCGACGATGCCGTGGCGGATGGTGTCGGTGACATGCGAGCCGATGAAGGCTGCGCCGACCACGTTCAGGGTCCCGGCGATCAGCACCGCCTGGCGCACGGTGATCGCTTTCGCGCCAACGGCCGAGGCCATGGAGTTGGCCAGGTCGTTGGCGCCGATGTTCCAGGCCATGTAGAGGCCGACGGCGTACCCGATGATCAGGATGAGCAGCTCTTGGGACATTGTCCTCCCGGAGGATAGGCGGATTAATGACGACTGCGCCGAGCTAACACACCGGGTGGTGATTTGCAACGCTTATCCCCCCGCGATCGGGTCTGGAGCGTGCAACCTCCGGTTCACCGCTTGCCGGGAGCGCCGGAAGTTCCTCTTTTCAGCCGAAAAGGACCTCCCATTCAAAAAACCGTTCGACCTTGTCCGCGCCGTAGGGCTCGAGCGACGCGACGATCCGGTCAACGGTGTTCTCTCGTGCCACCCGTTCGCCGTTTTTTGAAAAAAATTTGTCGGCATAGCAGACGATCTGCTCTTCAATGGTGACGGGCAGCATGTCGCGTTCGGGCAGGGGCAGGTTGAAGCGGCGGATGTCCGCGGCGCTGATGCCCACCCCCACGTGCCGCTCGCAGACGAGCCCGTGGCGGGGGAAGCCGAGCGCGTCCAAGAGCTCCCGGCCGAGGACGCCGTGGCGCACGTAGGGCTCGGTGCCATGGCAGTCCAGGCCGGGGCTGTCGGTCAGGAAGATCCCGATGTCGTGGAGCAGGCAGGCGCTTTGGATGAAGGCGAGGTCCGGGCGCAAGTGCGCGACCCGCCCCGCCGCCTCCAGGGCCTTTCCGGCCACGAGCTCACCGTGCTCGGTCAGGACCCGGAAAGCCGCGGAGGCGGGGTCGTAGTAGCGGGTGATGATCTCGTAAGGGTCCATTTACTTGGCCAGCAGCACGCCTTCGATAAAGGGGTCGATGCCGCCGTCGAGCACCTCGTTGATGTTGCCGATCTCAAGGCCGATGCGGTGATCCTTGACCAGCTGGTAGGGCTGCATCACGTAGGAGCGGATCTGGCTGCCCCAGGCGATCTCCTCCTTGCCTTCGTGCATCTCCTGCAGCCGTTCCTCCTGTTTCTGCTTTTCGCGCTGGTAGAGCCGGGAGCGCAGCACCTTCATGGCCAGCTCCTTGTTGCGGAACTGGGATTTCTCCTGCTGGCACTGCACGACGATCCCGGAGGGCAGGTGGGTGATGCGTACCGCGCTGCTGGTCTTGTTGACGTGCTGGCCGCCGGCGCCGCTGGCGCGAAAAACATCGATGCGCAGGTCCTTTTCCTCGACATCGACCACGATTTCGTTGTCGAGCTCGGGGAAGACGAACACCGAGGCGAACGAGGTGTGGCGTTTGCCGCTGGCATTGAAGGGGGAGATGCGCACCAGCCGGTGGACACCGCCTTCGGATTTCAGATAGCCGAAGGCGTTTTCCCCGGAGGCGGTGAAGGTGGCGCTCTTGATCCCGGCTTCCTCGCCGGGCTGAAAGTCGATCAGCTCGAGCGTGTAGCCTTTGCGCTCCACCCAGCGCGAGTACATGCGAAAAAGGATTTCGGCCCAGTCCTGGGCCTCGGTGCCGCCGGCGCCGGCGTTGATCGAGACGATGGCGTTTCGGCCGTCGTCCTCACCGTCGAGCATCAGCTCGAGGGCGAAAGCATCCACCTGGCGCTTGAGGCCGGAAGCCTGCTGCGCCAGATCGCGCAAGGTCTCATCGTCGGACTCCTCAAGGGCCAGCTCAAGGAGCCCCTGGTGGTCCTCGAGCTCGGCGGTCAGGCGCTTGAAACGGTCAAGGTTGCCGCTCAGGGCGGTGCGCTCCTTCAGGACGGTCTTGGCCTCGTCCGGTTTGTTCCAGAAACCTTCCTTGGCGATCAGGGTTTCGATTTCGGCCAGGCGCTTTTCCTTGTCCGGCAGGTCAAAGACAACCTCGGAGGTTTTCAAGCTTGGCAAAGACATCCTTCAGGGTCTGTTTGATCTCGTGCGACATGGCGGGTTCCTCCTTCCAATTAAAATATAATGGTTTATTGCGGCCCATCCGTGATTTGCGCGCGGTCGAACACCGCAGCCGCGGAAAGCCGGTGCCGGTTCGGCCTGCGCCGCCCGGCCTCTACGGCCGGATTTCGAATTTCAGCGCCGGCGGCGGCGCGCTCCCAGCCAACTCAGGGCCACCGCCGCCAGCGCGACCCCCAGGCAGCCGGCGGCGAAGACGTCGCCCCACCGGGTATACACCGTTTGCGTCTCAAGCAGGGGCAGGGGCCTGACGACGGCGGCCTCCGTCATCAACGCGGTCGGGTCGAGCACCCGGCCCACCGGGTCGACGAACCCGCTGATGCCCGTGTTGGCGGCCCGGACCAGGGCGCGGCGGTTCTCCACCGCCCGCAGCACCACCAGGGAAAAATGCTGGTAAGGCCCGGCCGTCGTTCCGTACCAGGCGTCGTTGGTGATGTTCACCAAGAGCGTGGCGCCGTTCTGCGCCATGGCGCGCGACAGGGCCGGGAAAATGATCTCATAGCAGATCTGGATCCCGAGCCGGCGGCCCTGCCACTCTAAAGTGTGCCCCTTTTTCCCGGCCGCGAAATCGCCGACATGCTCTACGATTTTCCCGAGAAAAGGGAGGTATTCCTTGAACGGCGTGTATTCCCCGAAGGGCACCAGGTGCGCCTTGTCGTATTTGCCGATCACCTCGGCGCCCGGGCCCAATAAAAAAGCGCTGTTGTAATAATCCGTGGCCTTTTCCCGGGCACGGAACGACGGCGCCCCGATCAGAAAATGCGCTTCGGCCCCCGCGATCCCCGCGAGCAGCATGCGGGTCGGCGGGACCTCGTGGAACAGGTAAAAAGGCGCAGCCGACTCCGGCCAGACGACCAATTCGGGATTCAGCGAGAGGGCGGAGCGCGAAAGCCGGAGGTATTTTTCGATCGTGGCGATCTGGAAGGCCGGGTCCCACTTCTGAGACTGCTCGATGTTGCCCTGAACGGCGCCGATCCGCGCGGTCGGTGCCGCCGCGGCCAGCCGGTCGACCTCCGCGATGCGCACCGTCCCGTACACCCAGGCCGCGCCCGTCAGCACCCCGGCGGCGACCAGCCCCCCGAGCGCCATCCGGCCCGAGACCGCCTTGTTCTGCCAAGGGCGCCGGAAGCCCGCCAGCACCGCCGTCAGCAGCGCGGCATTGACAAAGGCCACCAGCGCCGAAATCCCGTACACCCCGAATATATCCGAGATTTGGATCAGATGCAATCGCCGATACTGAGAATACCCCAGCAGTTCCCAGGGAAAGCCGCTGAACAGAAAAGAGCGCAGGTATTCGGCGCCGACCCATGCCAGCGGGAAAAAGAGGAGCACCCGGGCCGGCGTCCTGGCGCACAGGGTCAGCGCGCCGGCCAGCGGGGCGGTGGACATCAGGCTGAGGACGCTGGCAAACAGGAACAGAATACCGATGGCGAGGGCGGCCGGGAGGTGCCCGTAGGTGACCATGGTGGGCACCAGCCAGTAGAGCAGCGAGGCGTAATGGGCGATGCCGAAGATCAGCCCGCGCCGGAAGGCCTCAGCGGGCGCGACGTCCCTGAGCAGCCACAGCAGCGGGACCAGGGCCGCCCAGGCCGCCCAGTCCAGATCGATCTTGGGAAAGGCGGCGGTCGCGAGCAGGCCGCCGAGCACGGCGAGCGCCACGGTTTTGATTTCGGTCTTCACTTACTCCCTCGAATTTGAAGCAGCGGCAACGGGCGGCTATCTTCCTTGAAAACACCTTCGGCTGTCAACAGGAATCGGGCCGCCGGAGGTGACCATCTGTGGCGATCCGTCTTTTTTTCCTATGGGCTAAAAGCCTTCAGTCTTCAGTCTTCAGCCTGCTTTTAGTGCTAAAAGTCATCCCGCTTGACATTTGCCCTCGCGGCAGTGAATATCGCCATAGGTCGAATCAGCGCCGAAAACCCGAATCGCCGGGGCGGTCGCATGCCCCAGCATGTCCGCTCCGACAGAAAGGACCCGCCATGCCGAACCCCATCGTTGTAGAGATCAAGACCGTTGCGCTGCGCGGCGAGTTTTTCGACACCCCGGCCGGCCGGGCCATGGCCGATGCTCTGCCCATTGAATGCCGTTGGTCGCGCTGGGGTGATGAATACTACGGGGCCACCCGGCCTGCTTTCGGTGTCTTCCCGGGCGAGACGACCGACCGCATGGAAGTGGGGGACCTGGCCTACCACGCGGAGAGCGGTTGGTTTTGCCTTTTTTTCGGGCCGACCCCGGCCAGCCGCGATCGGGAGCCGCGCGCCGCGGTCCCGGTCCTGAAGGTCGGAAGAGTCGACGGGGATTGGGACGCGGTCAAGGCTCTCGGGCCGGCGGTCGCGGCCACCGTCCGGGCGGCGTGAGCCGCCTCGCCCCGCGCCCTCTTCGGATGTAAACCAATTGAGCCCACGGGTCGTCTAACCTGTTCAAAACTCAGCATTTGGACCCGGCAAGAGACCAAGAACGAAGATTCGCAAGCGGGTGACATCATCCATCATCGTGAAGGCGAGCGAACCGATAAGGCGTATCGAGGAACCGGCCGCGGTGAAAGCACCGGATGGGGTTTCCGGCGGGTGCGAGAGTGTGGATAACCAGAAACCATCCGATTCGACCAACCGGGGCAGCCGGTCCGGCCCGGACCCAAAAGCGAGGCCTTCCGATCCATCGGATGAAGCCGAGCTGGTTCGACGCGCCCGCAATGACGACCCCCGGGCCATCGACCAGTTGCTGCGCCGTTACCAGCAGAAAGTCTACGGGATCGCTTACCAGCTTTGCGGTTTCGACAAGGATGAGGCCCAGGACAGCGCCCAGGAGGCCATGCTGCAGGTGTTCCGCAACCTCAAGCAGTTCGAGGGGCGTTCGCGGTTTTCGACCTGGCTGCATCGGGTGGTCGTCAACAGCTGCCTGGACGCTCGTCGCCGCCGCCGGCGTTGGACCCAGGTCATCTTCCCCTGGCGGGCGGAGCGGCAAGAGGACGCCGATTCAAGGACCGCGCTCGAAAGAATCCCCGATCCGCAAGACGGGGGAGACGCCTTGTCGAGGGTGGGCGGCCGCGAGCTGCGGCGGGACTTGCTCGCGACGCTCAAGTCGCTCTCCGAAAAGCAGCGGACGGTCTTCGAGCTGAAGGTGCTGCAGGAGATGAGCATCGCAGAGATCGCCGCCATCACCGGGATGGCCGAGGGGACGGTCAAAACGCATTTGTTCCGCGCCACCCAGGCGGTACGAACCCGGCTGAGCCGCTGGGCGGAAACGCTCTAGCAAGCGCTCTCCCCGTCGCTTCCCGCGGGGACTTTAGGACGAACCAGGAAAGGAGAGTTCCCATGCAGGCCTGTCGCAGCCATAAAGAGACGTTGTTGCTTGATGTTTTTGGGGAAATCGCCGATCCAGGGGCGCGCCGCAACTGGGAAATTCACTTGAGGGACTGCGCGGGTTGCCGGCTGGAAAGAAGGCGGATGGGGGATCTGATTGCGAATCTGAAGGCGGCGGGAACTCCGCCCGAGCTGACTCCGGCCAAGGCGCAGGCAATGGCGGCCCGCATCGAGGGGTCTCTCGGGGATCGGGTCAAAACAGCCGACCGCCCCCGCTGGAAGTTTATGGGGATGCCGGCCTTGGCGGCTGCCTGTGCGCTGGTGGTGATCAGCGTGGCGGGATACCTGGTTCAAGGACGGTTCTTCGAACCGGCGCGGGTCGCGGGGATCGGGTCTGAAATCCATGTGCCCGATCAGGATCTGGATGTGATCAAACACTTGGATTTTTTGAAGGAAATGGACACACTCGAAAAGCTGGTGCATGTCGTCGATCTGCCCGACAACGGCCAGGCGCCGGATGACGGGCAACAGCCTGAAACCCAGGGAAAGAAAACGGATGGCAACGACCATGGGTACGCATGAACGGTGTGGCCTGCTATGCCGCCGGGCGGCTCTTTGGTTGGCGGCGGCCTTGATGGTGCTCCACACGGGTGGGCAGGCCCTCGGGGCCGACACCCGGCCGTGGAAGGGGATTGCGCCGGCCGGCCTGCTGATGGCCGCCGGCAAGGACCAGGACTCGGGTGGCCGGAACCTGGACAGCCTTTCGCCTGAAGAAAAAGCCCGTCTTCAACGCCAGTACAAGGAATGGAAATCCATGCCGCCGGACCAGAAGGAAAACCTGCGCCGGCGCATGGACGAATGGAACAAGATGCCTTCCGGGGACCGCCAGCGCTATCAGGAGCGTTATCAAAAATGGAAACAGGTGCCGCCGGATGAGCGTCGCAAGCTCGAAAAAAACCTCCAGCAATGGGAGAATCTTTCACCGCAGGAGCGGGATACCATTCGGCAGCGCTTCAGGAACTGATGATGGCTTTGTAAATGGCCCGATTTCTGCGTTGCGCTTTCCAGCCAGGGTGGGAAGGTCGCTTCGGCGCGTCGGCTGAACCGCGATCGCGTCTGCCCTCCACCGATCACCGCCGGCCCCCCGTGTGCCCGGGCCCGGCCTTTGAGCATCACCCCTGCCTGAAAAACCCATATTACCCGCCCCCGCCCACCAGACACCGCCGGCGGGTTTTTTGTCTCGCCTGATACATGTTCGATCTTCAGACGTTCTTGTTTGGAATACCAAATATTGTGTGATAATTATGCTTGACACACTATATCTCTATTGGATATAATTTTACATATTCGCAATAAACTGATAACTATCTGTTTTGAAATACAATTTAATCATAACCAGATAGGCTGGCCGGCCATCGCACGGTCGACTGCCTGAAGGAGCGGCAAATCCGGTCTCAGGGCCGACACCCCGACCGCAAACCTGTATCGAGACAATCCCAAGGGGCATTTCCGCCGGGTCAGGCTGCCGAGGCAGATTCTTCGGTTTTTTTACTCGAAGGTTCGTGAATTGCCGGCATCGCCATACTGATCCGAGGGATGCACAGAGGAGGTTTGAAGTGGCCGACAAATTTCCTCCGGCGGAAATGAGCGTGTTGCTGTTGTGCGACATCGACCCGGAATGGACCCTTGCCGAAAAAGGGGAAGTCACCTCGGCCTACTCCCGTCTCAGCGAGGCACTTGCCGCCTCCGGTTACGCCATCGACCTGCTGCCGGTAATCGATTCGCATCTGCCCGAACGACTCAACTCATTCGACGCCCGGCGCCATCTGTTGTTCAACTGGTGCGACGGGATCCCCGGTGTCCAGAACAGCGAGTGGATCGTGGTGCGGGAGCTCGAACAGCAGGGGTTTGTGTTCACCGGCTCCGGGTCCGCCACGCTTGCTTTGAGCTACGACAAGGAGCGCGTCAAGACGATCATGGACCGGTTGGGCATCCCCACCCCCCGCTGGCGGGTCTACCGCACTTCGCGGGAAAATGGATGGCACGCATTCCCGGCGATCGTCAAGCCTGCTTTCGGTCACTGCAGCGAGTGGCTCACCTCGGAGTCGGTGGTGATGGATGAGGCCGAGCTCAAAGCGCAGATCGCATACCTGGTCGAGGACCTGAAGCTGCCCGCGCTGGTCGAGGACTTCATCGACGGCCGCGAGTTTCACGTTTCCCTGTGGGGCAACGGCCGGGTCGAGATGCTGCCCCCGGCGGAGATGGACTTTTCCGCCTTCTGCGATGTGCACGACCGCCTCTGCACCTACGACGCCAAGTTCATCCCGGGGTCCCGGCACTACGAAAACATCCAGACCCTGCTGCCCTCCCCTCTCGGCGAAGGCGAGCGGGTCGAGCTCGAAAGCGTGTGCCGGGCCGCCTACAAGGCCATCGGCTGCCGGGACTACGGCCGCATCGATCTGAGGCTGCGCGACGGGGTGTTCTACGTGCTCGACATCAACCCCAACCCGGACATCAGCGAGGACGCCAGCATGGCCAGCGCCGCCGTCAGCGCCGGCTACTCGCATGGGGACATGGCGAGCACCCTCATCCGGCTCGCGGCCAAACGCCACCCGGTCTTCGGGGGGACAACGGGTCGGAGCCCCACTGAGGGGCCCCGGCTCAATCCCGGTGCTGCCGCCAGGGCAGTGAAAATTTGGCCCGCCCCTCTTGGTCGAAGATTCCCCAATGCGGACCGACCCCGCCGGTCTCGGACTTCCAGGGCTCGTCGAACATCTCGAACAGGAACAGGGACAGGCTCCTCGGTCGCCGGAGTACCGGGAGAGGTCGGTGATGAACCGGCGCTGGTTGTCGACACCGGGGAGGGCCGGCCCGTTCGGCTGCCCGGCGCTCGGCCACCCGGTTTCACCGATGACGAGCGGCTTCCCGTACAACTGCCGCAAACGCCGCAGCGATGCGTCGAGGTTGCCGCTGACCGCGGTCTCGATCGGTGCGGGGGCGAAAAACGGGTGGATGTTCACCATGACGGCATCGCTGTGCGCCGCCAGCTGCCGGCCCTGGGTCAGGTGGTTTTTGACGGCCGCCAGCATGGACATCGCGGTGGTGACCACGACCGGCCGGCCGGCCAGGGCTTTTTTGACCTGGTCGAGGTCCGCGATCAGCTGATCGATGCCGACCGGCCGGCCGCAGGCCTCGGGTTCGCCGGCCAGACATTCGTTGCCGACGACGATGCCGGCCACGTTGGGCAAGGTCTGCGCCAGGCGCACGGCCTCCTCCAGCTGGGCGCGGGTGCTGCGGGGGTCGCCGCGGTCGTCGTGGTTGAGCCCGCACTCGTAGACGCCCAGGAAAAACGACAGGTGCGGGTGGCTGCGGGCGGCCAGGGCGGGCAGCCGGTTCAGGCCGTTGTCCAGGCCGTAGGTGCGGATGCGACGGAACCCGGCCCGCGACATCTGCTCGAGATCCTCGGTCAGCTGGGCGTCGGAAACGGGTTTGCCGAGCCCCGGGTGCTGGCCGATGCGGTGAAAAGGGCCATAGTTGATCCCGGGTACCGGCCGGTCCTGTGAATGCGTCAGGGCCGGGCAGATCAGCGCCGCGGCGGCTACCGCCAGCAGACGCCACAGCGGCCGCCACCCTCCGGCGGGGCGTCCCGTGCGGTTCACCGCTTGACCCGTTTCCAGCGCATCAGATACCCCTCGCGCACACCGAAGCGCGCCGCAAAACCGGCTTTGGCCTCGACCACGGTCAAGGCATCCCCGGTGGAGCCATAGGTTTGATCGGAGCGCGGGGTGGTCTGCGCGGCGATGTTCAGGACCCGGCCGCGGGCGTCGATGAAGATGATGTCGAGCGAGGTGGGCGTGTTGCGCATCCAGAAGACCTGCGGCGCGGCCCGCTCGAAAAGAAAAAGCATGCCGCCCATGTGATCGGGGAGCACCCGGCCCATCAGCCCGACGGCGCGGGTTTCAATGGTGTCGGCGATCTCCACCACCAGGCTGGCGGCGCTCGAACCGTCCGGGCGTAAAAACTCCACCACGGCATCCGGGCGGATGACGGGACCGGCGTGGGCCGCGGTGACCGTGAGCAGGCAGACCGCCGCCAAGGCCGACAGCAGGCGATCGGGCCGCATGGGCCTGGGAGTGTCGGGTGATATGCGCATCGCGCAGCCTTTCTTCAATCGGCCGTCGCGGCCCCCACGGGCCGGGGCCGGACACGGTTGACTTTTGCGGCGGATAGAATCTGACTTGCTGCATTAGCATGGGATCGAGGCCAAACGCAAACCGAGCGGGCCGCAGGGCGTCCGGGTTGCCGGACCGGTTGCCGTGGTACTCTTGGTGACCCCCCGGCGCAACAAACCACCAGTAGGGCGCCGGTGAACCGGGTGTATAAAACCCTTTTTCGAGGAGGGCGGATGATCAATCTTCTGAGCCGCATGATCTGGGGCGTCGGGGAGGACATGCGCGGTGTTTGCACGCGGCCCTTCCTGATCGGAAAATCCGGGGACGTGGTGTACAAGGCCTTGAAGAAGCGGCTGGTCAGCGGCGCGATCCTGCTCGGAACGGTGGTGTACTTAGGCAACAAGGCCTTCGACCTGGATTTCAAGGGGCTCACCATCGCCCTGCTGACCTTGGGGGCGGCGGCCGCCGGTTTCACGGCCCAGAAATGGGGCCGATATGTCCTCAACCGCAGCCTGAAATTTGCCGAGTCCCACGGCGCTAACCTGCTCGAGCAGATGAAGCAGAAGCGCTTCGAGCAGCGCTACCTGCCGGAGCTCTACGCGAGGGTCTACCGGCCTGAGGCGGAGGTGCTCTATCCCGCGCCGCAGCTCTCCGCGGCGGCCGAGCGCCACGAGACTTTCTTGCGGGAGATGGTCGGCGAGCGTCTGAGGCGATACTCCGCCGACGAGGGCGTCCGCGCGCTGCTCGACCGGCACCCGGAGCGGCTCGGCAGCATGGCCGTGCCGGGGCTTTCCGTGGCTGCCGCGCCCGGCATCGACCCGCGTTTTTTCGCCGGACCCGGGCGCGTGCGCGCCCTGATGCTGAGCGGCGCCGAGCTCGACCTGGGGGAGTATGTCGTGCGCCGCCGGGAAGTCTTGATGTCGGGGGCCGGTTTTGCGGCCGGGATCAAGTACATTCTCGCGCGCAGCGACCGGCAGCGTTACGAGCGCACCGACGCCGGCCTCGATCTGTTCTTTCTCGAAGACTACCTGGACGGGGCCCCCTTTCACCCGGGCAACACCGCCGTCATCGAGCAGGGGGCCCATGCGCTCATGCAGGAGATCGATGCGGCGGTCGGCAAACGCCCCCTGCCGGAGCGGTTGGACCGCAGCATCCAGCGGTTTTTGCAGAAGCGCTGGCACGCCACCATCACCACCTCGGTCCAGGCCAGCATCGGCAGTTTGTTACACGACCTGGTGAAGACGACCGGCGCGGAATCCCTGGCGGTCGAAGACGTGCTCTGGCAGGACGAGGCCTCCCGCGGTCTGCTTCAGGAGAACCTGGCGGCCGAGTTCGCCCACGCGTCCGACCCCGAAGCCGCGGCCCGCGGGGTCGTGGCGGAGCTCGAGGCGGGCGGCCGCCGGATCCTGATGAAAATCTTCCACGAGACCCGCGAAAAGGGCGCGCGGGTGATCCGGCGCCAATACGGGTTCAGCGTCCAGGATTCGGTCATGCGGCGCCTGCGCTACGACCCGGAGTACGCCCTGGGCGAGCTTGAGCCGCGGCCCCTGGATGATCTGCACCGGGTCGGTGCCCCCCGGCGGGTGACGGGCCGGGCCGAAGCACTGATCGCTGCCGCGCGGGAGCTCATGGCCGGTTTCCCCGAAAGCCTGCCGGAGACGGGCTGGGCGGACTGGTGGTCGGCCTGCACGCCCGAGACCCGGCGCGCCTTGCGGGTCGCCTGTCTGATCGACCACGCGGGCTTCCGGCAGGCGTTCCGCCGCGGCCGGGCCCTCGCGCAGGCCCGGGCCATCGCCGAGCGGTTTACGGCCGAGGTTTCCCGCAATTTAAGGCGTCTGAGGCTTCACCACCAACTGGCCCTGTTTGAGTTTATCGACACCGTGGCGTTGCTCGACGAATTGGTGTACAAGAAAAGCGACTCCTTGGGTCACCCGGAAACGGATCTTTCACCACAGAGGCCTCAGAGGCCATAGAGAAAGAAGGTGGAACCAATGAACATCACTTTCTACGGGGCGGTACGGGAAGTCACCGGGTCCATGCACCTGATCACCACCGACAACGATCGCATACTGCTCGACTGCGGGCTTTTCCAGGGCCGGCGCCGGGAAACCGCCGAGAAAAACAAGGTGCTGCCCTTCGACTCCGGCATCCTCACCAACGTCGTGCTCTCCCATGCCCACATCGACCATTCCGGCCGGATCCCGCTGCTGACCAAAAACGGCTTTGCCGGCCGCATCGTCTGCACCCGGGCCACCCATTCGGCCTGCGAGTACCTGCTGCCGGACTCGGCCAGCATCCAGGAATCCGACGCGAGCTACCTGAACTACAAGACCGTGCGCAACGCGCTCACCCAAAAAGGGGGCCACGGGAGGGGCAAGGGCGGCAGCGCCGCGGACCTGGACGAGATCAAGAAGGTGCTCAAGAAGGGCCGCCACGAGCTCAACCAGGAGGCCATCAGCGAGGCGATCGCCTCCCTGCGGCTGGAGGAGGTTCAGCCGCTTTACTCCATGGAGGATGCGAAGACGGCCCTCTCCCATTTCGACGGCACCCCTTATCGGCACACGGTCGCCATCGGTCAGGGCGTGAGCTGCACCTTCTACGATGCCGGGCACATCCTGGGCTCGGCCATCAGCATGATCACCGCGAGCGAAAACGGCCGCACCTTCAGGGTCTGCTACTCGGGCGACATCGGCCGTTTCGACAAGCCGATCCTCAAGGACCCGACGCTGGCCTTCGCCGAGGAGGACCGCGACGTGGACCTGATGCTCATGGAGAGCACCTACGGCGACCGCCGGCACGAGCCGGTGCGCGACCTCAAGGAGCCGCTGAAGCGCGTGATCGTCGAGACGCTTGCCCGCGGCGGCACGGTGCTGATCCCGGCCTTCGCCTTCGGCCGCACCCAGACCCTGCTCTACGTGCTCCACGAGCTTTACAACGCAAAGGAGATCCCACGGGTGCCGGTCTACGTCGACAGCCCGCTCGCCACCAATCTCACCAAGGCCTTCGCCGAGCACCCGGAGGTCTACGACAAGGACACCCACGCCACCTTTCTGAGCAAGGGCGAGAACCCCTTCGTCTTCGATCAGATGCACTTCGTCAAGTCGGTGGCGGAGTCCATGGCCTTGAACCGCCAGGACAAGCCCCAGATCATCATTGCCGCCTCGGGGATGTGCGAGGCGGGGCGCATCCTCCACCATCTGCGTTTCAAGATCCACAACGAGAAGAACACGATCCTGCTGGTGGGCTACATGGCCAGAAACACCCTGGGCCGGCGCATCGAGGAGCAGGGGCTGGCCTACGAGCAGTCCGGCCGCAAAGGCGAGCCGCCGGTCATGAAGTTTTACAACAAGGAGTATCCCCTCAAGGCCCGCGTGGTCAAAATCGGCGGCTTCAGCGCCCACGCGGACCAGGGCGAGATGCTGCGCTTCCTCAAGCAAAGCAACCTGAGGGTCAAGAAAATCGCCCTGGTGCACGGCGAGGAGGACCAGGCGCTGCCCTTCGCCGAGGCGCTGACCCGCGAGGGCTTCCGGGTCACGGTCCCCCGCAAGGGCGAGACCCTGCGGCTGAAGTAGCCGCGGCTTCCGCACCCGACAGGCGGGCCCGCCTCAAGACCGCGCCGCGGCCCGCCAAAGACAAGGAGCACCGCGTGGGAGAGCGGCAAAGACTCCACCTCGCCTGGGTGATTCTCGGGATCTGCTTCGTCAACCTGTTCATCAACTACTCGGTGCGCCTGGGGTTCGGTGTGGTGTTGCCGGAGATGATCCGCACGATGGGGCTGAGCCGCACCGCGGCCGGCTCCATCTACAACGCCTACCTGTTCACCTACATCGCGGTCTCGCCGCTGACCGGCTATCTGACCGACCGCATGGGCGCCCGGCGCGTGATCAGCTTTTGCCTGATGCTGGTCGGCGCCGGCTCCATCCTGCTGGGCACCGCCGGGAACCTGTGGGCGGCCTGCGTGTTTTTCGGTCTTGCGGGTCTGGGGTCGACCGGTGTCTGGGTGCCGATCACGACACTGATCCAGCGCTGGTTCGCCTTCCGGCGCCGGGGCCTCGCGCTGGGGATCCTTTCCACGGGGTACGGTCTGGGGTTTGCGGTGGTGGGGGCGGGCTTCCCCTGGGTGGTGACCCATCTGGACTGGCGCTGTGCGTGGTACATCCTCGGGGCGATGGCGCTCGTGATGACGGTGCCCAACGCGTTGTTCCTGAGAAGCGACCCGTCAGACCGCGGACTCAGTCCCTGGGGCCAGGGGCGTGAGACGTTCACCCCCGTGCCGGCCGGCGCGGCGAGGGTCCCGTTGAGGAGAGATCCTGCGGGAGCGCAACTTCTGGGCGGTCGGCGCCTCGTACTTCGCGGTGGCCTACGGTCTCTACGGCATCACGACCTTCATGGTGGACTACGCCGCGCACCAGCTCGGCATCCCCCTGGAAAAGGCCAGCCAGCTCGCCTCCATCCACGGGCTGTTTCAGGTCGTCGGCGTGCTGACCGTGCTGCCGGTGTCCGACGCCGTGGGGCGCCGACCGGCGATTATCGTTTCCAACGCGCTGATTGCCGTCCTGCTGGCGGCAATTCTGTTCGCGGGCGGCTCCTGGTGGCTGCTGTGTGTCCTGGTGGCGGGTCTGGCGGTCTGCTACGGGGCCACCTTCCCGATCTACGCGGCCTGTGCCGGGGACTATTTCCCGCGGGAGGCGATCGGCACCGTCGCCGGCGCCTGGACCCCGTTCTACGGGCTCGGAGCGATCCTGACCCATTGGATCACGGGCTGGTTGCGGGATGCGGGGGGCACCTATGACGTCGGGCTCGGCATCTGCGCGGTCATGGCCGCCGTGTCGGTCCTTCTGATGGTCATGGTCCGGCGGCCGGGCAGCCGGGTGCGACCTAATTGCCCCTCGAGCGGATCTCGTGGAGGAAATCGTCGTAGCGGCGGATCTCCGGCCTGAGTTTCAGGGCCTCCTTGGCATCGCTCATGGCGCGCTCCGCATCCCGCTTGTCCAGCCAGCATCGGCCCCTGCCGTAGTAGGCATCGTCGAGCTTCGAGTCCATGGCGATCGCCCGGCTGAAATCCCGGATCGCTTCGTCGTAACCGGCCGAGTGGTAATAGGCCCAGCCGCGATTGGTGGTGACGTACTTGGCGTTGACGTGGTCGGGAAGCAGCGCCAGCGCCACCGAATAGTCCCGGACGGCGTTGTCGAACTGGCGGTTGCCCTGAAATGCGTCCCCGCGCATTTCCAACACCAGAAATTTCATCTCCCGGTCGCCTTCCGGGGTCAGCTCGAGCGCCTTGGTCAGGTCGTACAGAGCCCGCTCATATTGCCGGTCCCTGAGATAGGCCCTGCCCCTGCCGTAGTAGACCTTGTGGTTCTCCCGGCCCTGGGGCGCAAGCTCGAGCACTTTGGAGAAGCTGTCGACCGAGCGGTCGTACTCCATTCTTTCATAAAACAGCAGCCCCTGCTCGTAGTACTCGTCGGCATACTTGTTGTAGCCGCTTGAGCAGGAGAGCACCCAGGCCGTCGTCAACAGCAGTGCGATCGTCAGTAAGAAAGGAAAATCGCGTTTGTTCATGATCAAGCCTCCTTTGGCGCGGCGACCTGCATGCGGTGGGCCGGGTGCCGCCGGTTGAACCGCAACAGCGCGCGCATACCCCGCCGCTTGCGGCGGGGTATGCGCGCGAATCCAAAAACGACCCCAATCCTTACGGTCGAAGATTTCCCGCAGCTTGCTGCGGGGAGATTCAATCCAAGTGCGAGGGCCTGAGCGTGTGGAGAAGAACTGCCTGGGGTGCGGTGGGATCGCGGGTGTCGGATCTCATCCGCACCGCCTGGAGGGTAATACAGTCGAAATCGGGATGTCAAGCCCGTCGGTCGACCCACGGCCTCCTCGGCGGCAGGGAGACACCGCTTGACCGCGGGCGCGTCTGAAGCTATGTCGGATCGTGAAGGCGGGGTAGAGGCCGCCGAGGATTTGATGCGGCCGCCGGTGCGGGTCCCCACCGCTCGGCCCCGGGCCGACGCCGCCGCTGAGGCGGGAGAAGGGTTGGTTTCAAGCATGCTGACGATCACCGGCGGGTTGAGCATCGCGGAGAGTGAAATCGAGGAGAGCTTCGTGCGCGGCTCCGGTCCCGGCGGGCAGAACGTGAACAAGGTGGCCACCGCGGTCCAGCTGCGCTTCGATGTGCGGCACTCCCCGTCCCTGCCTCCCGAAGTGCGCGAGCGGCTGGTGCGTCTGGCCGGCAGCCGCATGACCACGGACGGGGTCCTGATCATCGAAGCCCGCCGGTTCCGGACCCAGGAGCGCAACCGCCAGGATGCCCGCGAGCGCCTGATCGCCCTCATCCTCAAGGCCACCGAGAAACCGAAGCCCCGGCGTCCCACCCGGCTGCCGGCCGGCGTCAAGCGCCGCCGGCTGGAAGGCAAGCGCCGGCGCGGGAGCCTCAAGCGCCAGCGCCGCTCCACCCCCGACAACCAGGAGTAGCCGGGGCGGTCTCGCCATTACCCCGAGCGGAGGTCCCAGATGCCCTACGACGAAGAACTCGACGCCCGGATTTCCCAGCTCGTCGCGGGCTGGGCCACGACCCGCAAGAAGATGTTCGGCGGCACCTGCCACCTGCTTCGCGGCCACATGCTCTGCGGGGTCTACCGCGACTATCTGATCCTGCGCCTTGGCGAGCGCCAGGCCGAAGAGGCACTCGCGGGGCCGGCCGTAAAGCCTTTCGACATCACCGGCCGGCCGATGAAGGGCTGGGTGATGGTGGCGGGGCCGGGTTTGAGCCGACCGGAGCTCGGCCGGTGGATCGAAAAGGCGCGTACGTTCGTGGAGACGCTGCCACCGAAAGCGGCCGTCTGAGGACCGCGCAAGGGAAAACGTTCTGGAGCGCCAAAATCCCTGGAGCCGGCGCAGCGGGTCAACCAAACCGACCGCACGCCGTCAGTTGAGGGTCAGGCAGACGACACCGGCGACGATGAGCCCGGCGGCTAAGGCGCGGGAGAGCCCATGACCCTCCTTGAGCAGGCCGGCGCCCAGTGCCACGGCGATCAACACGCTGACCTCCCGCAGCGGGGCGACATAGCTGACCGGTGTAAACACCATGGCCACGAGCACCAGCAGGTAGGCGAGCGGGCTGAGCAGCGCCACGGCGAAGGCCTCCCGGCGGTGCTCCCGCCACACCTGGCCGACTTCCGCCCAACGGCGCCAGGCATAAGGGCTCAGCATGACGGCGCGGGTCAGGATCGAGCCGTATTCCAGAACCAGCGGCGGGATCATCAGCACACCGACCGAGTATTTGTCCCAGACGGTGTAGCCGGCGATGAAACAGCCCGTCAGCACGCCGAACAGGAGGGATTTGCGCAGCCCCTCTTTGCTGGACGATGAGCCGCCGAGCGACAGGACGATCACCCCCGTGATCACCAGGGCGGAGCCGATCAGGGCCGGTCCGGTCGGCCGCTCCCCGAGCAGCAGGATGGCGACGATGGTGGTCAGTGTGGGGCCTGTGCCGCGCGCGAGCGGGTAGATCAGAGACAGGTCCCCCTCGCGGTAGCCGCGCAGGAGCGTCAGGAAATAGCCCACGTGAATCGCGGCGCTGCCGGCGATGAACGCAAATTCGACGATACCGACCGCCGGTCGGGCCACTACGCAGAACGCGACGGCCACCGGGGCGTACAGGACGCTGCCGAGCGTCATAACCAGCCACAGGAAGACCGGCCCGCCCCCGGCCCGCTTGGCCCAGAAGTTCCATCCGGCGTGCAGCACCGCCGCGGTGAGCACCAGAGCTGCGGCCAGGCCGGTCATGATACGGTGTCTCCTTCCCGGGTGGGGTTGGCGGGTGAGGTCCCCCCGATATCACATCAGGCCCCGGTGCGAAACAAGTTTCTACTCCGTGCCCCGCCGGTCACGGGTGGCATTGGCAAAGCGCCTCGATTTTGATAGGGGGTAATAAGGGGCCGCGCCTGCCGCGCGCCCCGGAACCGATGCATCCCGCCAGCCCATGACGCGAGGGAGGTGCGCCCCATGAAAGCACTCTTGGTTTACCCGGCCTTTCCAAACACCTTTTGGAGCTTCAAATACGCGTTGAAGTTCATCCGCAAGAAGGCCGCCTATCCCCCGCTCGGCCTGCTCACGGTCGCGGCCATGCTGCCGCCGGATTGGGACAAGCGTCTGGTGGACGTGAACGTGGAAGCCCTCACGGACGAGGACCTGGCCTGGGCCGACCTGGTCTTTATCGGCGGCATGGCCGTTCAGAGGGGCTCGGCGGCGCAGATCATCGCCCGCTGCCGGGCCCTGGGTGTGCGGATCGTCGCCGGCGGGCCGTTGTTCACCGCCGAGCCGGACGCCTTCGGGGAGGTGGACCACCTGGTGCTCGACGAGGCCGAGTCGACCCTGCCGATGTTTTTTTCGGACCTGGGCCGGGGCTGCGCCAAACGGGTCTACCGGGCCGCTGGCTTCTGCCGGCTCGAGGAGACCCCCGTTCCGGCCTGGGACCTGGTGTCGATGAACAAATACGCCTCCATGAGCCTGCAGTTCTCCCGGGGCTGCCCGTTCAACTGCGACTTCTGCAATGTCACCGTGCTCTTCGGCCGTGGGTCGCGCATCAAGTCCGCGCAGCGCATGATCGCCGAGCTCGACAGCCTCTACGCGGCGGGCTGGCGGGGCAACATTTTTTTTGTCGACGACAATTTCATCGGCAACAAGCGCTACCTGAAAGCCGAGCTGCTGCCGGCCCTGATCGCATGGCGCCGGGGCAAGAAGGGCTGCGTCTTCTACACCGAGGCCTCCATCAACCTGGCCGACGACCCCGAGCTCTTGCGGCTGATGGTCGCCGCCGGTTTCGATTCGGTCTTCATCGGGATCGAATCCCCGGACGAGGCGAGCCTCGCCGAATGCAAAAAGACCCAGAACAAGAACCGCGATCTGCTCGAAAACGTGCGGGTCATCCAGCGCGCCGGCCTCCAGGTCCAGGGCGGGTTCATCGTGGGCTTCGACAGCGACACGGGGTCGACCTTCGAGCAGGTGATCGATTTCATCCAGCGCAGCGGGATCGTGACCGCCATGGTGGGCATCCTCCAGGCCCCCCCGGGTACCCGCCTCTTCGAACGGCTGAGAGGCGAAAACCGGGTGATCGGGCTGATCTCCGGCGACAACGTCGATGGGACCACCAACATCATCCCCAAAATGGGGTGCCAGCGGCTGATGGAGGGCTACCAGACGGTCATGGGGACCATCTATGCGCCCAAGCACTATTACCGGCGCGTCAAGACGTTCCTCAGGGAGTTCAGCGGCCCGCAGGTCCGGTTGCCGATGAATTTCCAGCGTTTCCTCGCCTTCTTCCGCTCCTGCTTCAGGCTCGGGATCGTCGGCAAAGAACGGTTCCATTACTGGTGGCTGCTGATCTGGACCTTGACCCGCAAACCACGGCAGTTTCCGCTGGCGATCACGCTGGCCATCTACGGGCACCACTTCCGGCGGGTCTGCGAGCTGCACCTGCGGTGAGTGACCGGCGGGTCCCGCCCGCCGCCCTTTAAATCCGGCCCGAGCATCCTTATATTCGCCATGCTTGGCGATTGGGGCGCCGGTTGGAGGCGATGGCCTGCCGTGAGCCTTGTTTTATTTTGCCTCTGAGCTAACATTCTTCAGCCTTCAACCTTTTCTTTTGCTGACAGTCATTACGAAGTCATCAAGTTTGCGGGTTTCGCATGCGCTTCAACAACATCTGGTGTTATCGTCCGATTCTGGCTACGAAGGGGTTTCTCCGGGCCCTCCGGCATTCCCGCCGCAACCTGGTCGCCTACGACCGCGGCAGCCCGCCCAAATTCGGCCCTTACATGGCGGAGCTGGATGTGACCTATCGGTGCAATTGCCGCTGTCACATGTGCCAGCGTTGGCGGGACACTCGCGAAGGCGAGCTGGATCTTGCGGATTATGCCCGGCTGGCGGCGGAGTTTTCAGAGATTGGCGTCCACCAGGTCAGTATCGCCGGCGGGGAGCCGCTGATGCGGTCGGATGTGTTCGATATCATCGCCCATCATGCCGGACGTGATCTTTCCGTGAATCTCTGCACCAATGGGGTGCTGGTCGAACACCATCACCGGGACATTCTGGCGAGCGGCGCGACCTGTGTGACCGTCAGCCTGGACGGTGCCACGGAAAAAAGCCACGACTGGATCCGGGGCACCCCCGGGTCCTACGCGCAGATCAGGCGGGGGATCGCCGCGCTGCTCGAGCACCGTCGCGGCCGGCGGCCCATCGTGCGCGTGCGCATGACGGTCTCCGGGGTCAACGCGGGCGAGATCCGCTCTTTTTACGGGCAGTGGCACGGCGTGGCCGACGACGTCCTGTTTCAACCGGCCCACCACTGTGGGCACTCCTATTACACCGGTCTGGATGCGGGGGTGCTCAACCCGGACGCCGAGCTGCTGGCGGCTCAGCTCCAGGGGACCCCGCTGGCGCGGGACACCTACATGCGCCGGTGGGTCGAGGGTCTCAGGGAGCAGCGCTTCCCTCCCCGGGCTCCCTGCTATGCCGGGTACCTGATGGCGCGCATCGACCCGTGGGGCAATGTCTACCCGTGCCTGGAGCAGCATGTGTGCGTGGGGTCGGTGCGCTCGGAGACCTTCGCACGGGTCTGGGGCTCGGTGGATTTTGAACGGGAGCGGGAGCGGTTGGCCTCCGAGCGGCCCTGCGCCTGCTGGTACAACAACACGGCGTTGATCGGCCATTTCGGCAGCCGCTTGAAAGGCACCCTTGTCCCCGCGACCGCCGGAAAGGGGGCGGCTGCCCCGGGCGCCGCCCTGAAGCCCAACGTGACCGGCAAATCGCCCTGAGAAGCGCCACGGCGCGGCGCGCTTTACCCCTCCCGTCCTGAAAGGTGTTGTGACGATGAGACGCACTCTGTGCATCGATATCGGCGCCGGGACCATGGACGTGTTGTGGTTCGACACGGAGTCGGTCTTTCACTACAAGGCCGTCGTGGTCTCACCGGTGCGGACCGTCGCCGAACGGGCCGCCCGGCTCCCGGGGGACCTGGTGGTCACCGGCTGCGAGATGGGCGGCGGTCCGGTCACGACGGTGCTGCGCGAGCGGGCCGCCGCCGGTCGGGTGGTCATGTCGGTCTCGGCGGCCGCGACCCTGGCGCACGACCCGGAGAAGGTGCGCGCCTGGGGCATCCGTGTCGTGGAGGACGAGGAGGCCGAGCGGTGGCGCCTCAAAAAGACGTTTTCACACCTGCTCCTCGAGGATGTCGAAGCCGAGCGTCTCCGCCAAATCGTCGACACCTTCGGGGTGCCGTTCGAATTCGACGCCGTCGCGGTCTGCGCCCAGGACCACGGGGTGCCGCCCCAGGGGATGTCCCACCTGGATTTCCGGCACCGGCTCTACCGGGAGCGCCTGGATGCCCGGCCCCACCCCCATGTCCTGCTGTTTGCCGTCGAGGAAATCCCGCCGGTGTTGAACCGCCTGCGGTCGATGGCCGCAACGGCCGCGCGGCTGCCCGCCGAGGAAGTGTTCGTGATGGACAGCGGCATGGCCGCCATCGTGGGGGCCTCCCTGGATGCGCACGCCCCGCCGGATGCACCGTTCGTGGTCCTGGATGTCGCCACCTCCCACACGGTCTGCGCTGCGGTGGCGGGGGGCGAGCTTGCCGGCGTGGTGGAGTATCACACGGCAGACATCACCCGGGAGCGGCTGGAGGGGTTGGTCGAGGGGCTTGCGGCCGGCCGGCTGGACCACCGGCAGATCCTCGCGGAGGGCGGCCACGGCGCCTATGTCCGCAAGACCGTCGGCCCGGCCGCGCTCGAAACCATCATCGCCACCGGCCCCAAGCGCCGGATCATCCGGGGCTCCCGTTTGCCGGTTGTCTTCGGCGCCCCCATGGGGGACAACATGCTGACCGGCTGCGTCGGGCTGCTCGAGGCCCTGCGGCTGAAAAAAGGCCTGCCGCCGCTCGCGATGGCCTGAGTGGCGCCGCCCGGCCGCCGCCGGGGCAAGGCGGCCGCCCCGCGCGGGGCCTACGGTGACAGGGCGCCGTGCGGTTTAAGCTCATAGCGGAGCGGCACCCGGACCCACATCGAGATTGTCTGATCCCCCCTGCGGGCGGGTTTGAACACCCAGTCCTTGACGGAGCGCACCGCCGATTCGTCCAGAATCGTGTGCCCGCTTGAAGACACCAGCCTCACGGTATCGACCCCGCCGGTCCGGTTGACCAGGACTTCCAGGAGAACGACCCCCTCATACCCCAATTGCCGGGCCCTCCGCGGGTATTCCAAGGCGCGGTTCTTCCCGTATTCGGGTTCCGCCTCCTCCAGCACCGGCGCGGGAGGGCTTGGCCCGGACGGTGCGACCGGCGCACTCGTCGGCCCCGTGGTGGGGACCGGCGGGGTGGAAGCGCGGCGGTCGTGGTCCGGACCGGGTTCCTCCGCGGGCACGGGGGCAGCCGGTGCGGGCGGGGGCGGGTCCGCAGGCTCTGGCGCCGCCTGCCGGACAACCGGGGGAGTGGTTTTTTTCACGGCCTTGACCGGCCTTGGCGCCACGGCGGGGACAGGGGCAGGGGCGGGGGCGACCGGCGCCGCTGGGGGGTTCGACGGCGGGCGCACCGGGGCCGTAAGCGGGAGCTCCGGAGGCGGGGAGAGGCGCCGTGGCTCGAGCGGACCGCGGAGGGGGCGGGTTCAGCAGAATCGTGACCGCCTCGGGCGCCGGCGGACGCGGGGGCCGGGAGCCCCCGCGGTCGAGGTCCTGGGTGAGCAGGAAGATGTGTATCCCGACGGCGATGGCGGCGGCCGCGGCAAGGCGTTTCACGGCGTTGGACCCGGCTCGGCCTGGAGCGATACGCGACCGAGCCCGGCGTGGCGGATCCGGTCCAGGACCTCGAAAAGGTTTTGGGTGCTGAGGTTTCGGTCGGCGAACAGCAGCACACCCGGAACGCGCTCCGCCTGGGCGCGCGCTTGCAGGGCGGCGGTCAGATCCGGGAGCGCCACCGCCACGCGGTCGATGAACACGGACCCGTCCGCCTTGACGGTGACGGTCAGGGTGACCTCCGCCTCGGTTTCGGCCGCATCCGAGGCGGGCAGGTGGACCGGCAGCCCGCGATGGACCGTCATCGAGAGCATGGCGACCATGAAAAAGACCAGGAGCAGAAACAGCATGTCCATCAGGGGGATCATTTCGATGCGGACCCGTTTCCTGGCCGGCACTTTGATTTTCATCGACGCACCCCCGGGTCAGTCCTTCTGGACCTTTTTTTCGTAGACGATCTCGAGACTGGTGGCATACTTTTCGATGCGCAGCGCCGCCCTCTCGCACAGGGAATCGAAGAAGTTGTAAGGGATGACCGACAGGATCGCGATCGCAAGCCCGGCCGCGGTGGTGATCAGGGCCTGGGCGATCCCGGCGGTGACCTCCACCGGGCGCTCGATCCCGGTGGTCGCCGAGCACCTCGAAGGAGTGAATGATCCCGGTGACCGTGCCGAAAATCCCGAGCAGCGGCGCGACCGTGATCATGGTGTCCAAAACGCCCATGAAGCGCCGCATGCGCCTGATCTGGTCGGCCGCGGCCGATTCCATGGCCTTGGTCATGGAAAAGTCCCGGTGCAGGATCCCGGTGACGATGATCTTGAGGGCATAGTCCCGGGTGCCGGCGGTCTTGAGCCGGATGGCCTCCCAGTCCGCCGATTCACACAGGGCCATGACCTCGTTCAGCAGCGCCGCGTCGCTCCGCCGGTGGATGGTCCACCAGAAGATCGCCCGCTCCACGACCACCGTCAGCGCCGCCAGCGAGCAGGCCAGGAGCGGGACCATCACCGGCCCGCCGCGCACAAACAATTCCCACATGGGATCTCCCTCCCGTCTGAGGCTAAAATACGACCCGCATCCCGAAAACGTAATTGCGCTCCGGGGCCGGGTAAAAGTTGGTCTGGAGCGGTGTGCTGCCGATGACCGCATACTCGGAGTATTGCTCGTCGGTCAGGTTGTTCACACCGGCAAACACCCGCAGCATCTTCCACTCGTAGGAGAGCTTCAGGTCCAGGGTGAAGTAATCGTCCAGTTTTTCGAACTGGTTTTCGAAGTCGCTGACGGCATAGCTCGCCCCATAGTAATTGAGGTCGGCCGCCAGCTCCACCCCCGGCAGGACATCGAAGATGCGCAGCCCGAAATTGGCGCGGTGGCGCGGGACCGCGGGGATGTCCTCCCCGTCGTAGGGGTCTTTTTCAAAGGTGGCTTGCTCGTAGGTGTAGTTCCCGACCAGGGCCAGATGACGGAACACCTCCGCCCGGGCCCCCAGCTCGAACCCCTGGTGGAGGGTCTTGGGGTGGTTTTCGTTGGTGAATACCGGGCGGTTGAAGAAGATTTCATCTTCGATTTCAGCCCGGAACACGGTCAGATTGGCCCTGAGCTTCGGGGTGAAGTAGTGGCGCAGCCCGATCTCGTAGTGGATCCCGGTCTGGGGTTTGAGGTCCGGGTTCACCCGGATCTGCCCGGTGGTGAAGTCGTAGACCACCAGCTCGTCCACCAGGGGGAACCGGAAACTGCGGTTGACCCGGGCGAAGGCCGAGGAGTTCTGGCCGTACAAAAAGGTCAACCCGGCGTGGTAGGCGTTCTCCGAGTCGGAGTGGGACTCGTTCAAGGGGGCCAGGGGAAAGGCGCTCAGGTCCTTGACGTCGAAGTCGTAGCGCACCTGCTCGTAGCGGGCGCCCAGGGTGATCAGAAGGTTGTTCAGCACGTAGAACTCGTTGTTGACATAGGGGCCGATCGTGTCCCGGTCCACATCCGAGATGCCGGTCGGCGAGGAGGGCAGCGGGGAGAAGAACCCCGAATAGGATTTGTTGTCCTGGTGGGTCTGGTACAGGTCGACCCCCGCGATCAGCTTGTTGGTGCGGTTGAAAACGGATCCCTGCCACACGTAGCGCGGTGTGAACGCCACGGTTTCGGTGTCGAAGTCGTTTTTATAAGGGAAGAAGGCGTCCGGGAACTTGGAGTCCCCGGAGCGGTCCCGATAGGAGACATCGGCCACGAGCTGCCCGTAGGACCCGACGTCCCAGTCGAATCCGGCCTTGAGGAAATAGTCCTGGGTGCTGCCCTCGTCCTCCGGGTTGACGCTCTGCTGGCGGTCGGATTTCACTTCCGCCTTCGTCAGCGCCCCCGGCAGGCCGAAGCGGTCCTCGTGGTAGGAGCCGGAGAGGTTGACCCGGAACCGGTCCGTCGCATCCAGGGTGACCCTGCCGCCGAAATCCTCCGTGCTCAGGTCGTTGTTCTCCCGGTACCCGTCGCTTTCCGAGCGGCTGCCGTAGATCGAAAAGGCGGTCTTGTCGACCCCGCCGCCGGCATGGGCGTCGACCTTGAAGCGGTCATAGCTGCCGAGGGTGACCCCGCCGCCGGCATTGAACTGGCGGGACGGGGACTTGGTGATGATGTTGATGACCCCCGCCACGGCGTTGTCCCCGTAAAGCACCGACCCGGGCCCGCGGACGACCTCGATCCGCTCGATCTGCTCGACCGGGATCTGGGCCCAGTCCGTGCCGCTCAGGTCGATTTCGTTGACACGGCGGCCGTCCACCAGAACCAGGGTGTTCGAGGCGGCGGTCTCGCCGAACCCGCGCAAATCGACCTGGGCCGCCTTGCCGTTTCCGAGCAGGTCCCGGACGACGACGCCCTCTTCACGGCGCAAGAGGTCCACGGCGGTCTTGGCATTCGAGCGCCGGATCTCATCGGCGCCGATGACGCTGACGCTGGCGGGAACCCGCTGGATTTCCTCGGCGGTCCGGGTGCCGGTCACGACCACCTCCGGCATCATGGCGGGCGCGGGTTCGGCGCCGCGCTCCGTCTGGGCCAGAGCGGCCAAAGGGCGGAACAGCATCGTGATCACGAGGACGGCCATCCACTTCTTCTGCATTGCAACACTCCTTTTCAAAATGCGGTTCGGGTTGACTGGTAGGGTTATTGGAATTTGCCGGGCACCAGGGTGACCCGGGGCAGCCCGCCGAAAGGGCTCTCATCCACCATCACCCGGCAGCCGTAGGCCGCCTCCAGGTCCCGGGGCGTCAGCACCTCCGCGGGCAGGCCCATGCGGGCGACCCGGCCATTGCCGAGCAGCAGCAGCCGGTCGGCGTACATGGCCGCCAGGTTGACGTCGTGGGAGACCATGACCACGGTCAGCGCCTTTTCCCGTTTCAGGCGCTCCATCAGGTCCATCAGCCGGATCTGGTGCGAGAGGTCGAGCGATGCGGTGGGCTCGTCGAGGAGGAGAATTTCCGGCTCCTGGCACAGGGCCCTCGCGATCGAGACCCGCTGCTGCTCCCCGCCGCTCAATTGATCGAGCTTGCGCGCGGCGAGGTGCTCCACCGCGGTCGTGGTCATGGCCTGACCGGCGGCCGTAAGATCGATCGCCCGCGGCAGGCCGAGCACGTTCTGGTGGGGCGCGCGTCCGAGCAGGACGGCTTCCGCGACCGTGAACGGGAAACTCACCTCCAGGGACTGAGGCACATAGGCGATCCTGCGTGCCAGGGACCGGTGCGAATAGCCGCGGATGTCCTTCCCGAACACCCTGATCCGCCCCGGCCCGGTCTTCAGAAGGCCGCAGATCAGCTTCATCAGGGTGGTTTTGCCGGAGCCGTTCGGCCCGATGATGACGAAAAAGTCGCCGGCGCCGATCGCGAGGCTCACGTCGTTGAGCACCGGCCGGCCGTCGAAGGCATGGCTCAGGTTGTCGATTTCCACAGCCGTCTTCATTGCCGGGTCTTCTTGAGCAGCAGGATGAACAGAGGCGCCCCGACCAGGGCGGTGATCACGCCGGCCGGCATTTCGCCCTGCTGCGGGAGCGTGCGCGCCATCAGGTCGCAGAGCACCAGATACGCCCCGCCCCCCAGGACGCAGGCCGGCACCAGGACCCGATGGTCCGGGCCCCAGACGAACCGCAGCAGATGCGGGATCACCAGGCCGACAAAGCCGATCAGCCCGCTGTAGCTGACGATGGCGCTCACCATCAGGGAGGTGACCACCAGCAGGGCCACGGTCGCCGATTTGAGGTGCAGCCCCATGCTGCGCGCCATCTCGTTGCCCATGAGCAGGAGGTTCATCGCGTGGGAAAAAAGGAAAATGACCCCGAAACAGGGGACCAGAACCAGGGCGAGGATCGCGACGGTCGCCCCGTCGGCCGAGGAAAGGTCGCCCATCAACCAGAAGATGATGTTGTGCAGCCGGGCATCCTGGGTCATCGACACCAGGAACATGATGACCGCCGCGCAGAAGGCGTTCACCATGACCCCCGAGAGCAGCAGGGCATCTTTTTTCAACACGGTCCGGCCGGAGGACATCGTCACGATCAGCACCAGGGTGGCCAGGCTTCCCAGAAAGGCGCAGGAGGTCACCCCGGGGAAGCGCGACAGCCCGAGCAGGATGCCGATAATGGCGCCGATGGCCGAACCGCCGGAAATCCCGAGGATGTAGGGCTCCGCCAGGGGGTTGCGCAGCAGGGCCTGGAACACGAGACCGCCGAGCGAGAGCGCCCCCCCGGTCAGGGCCGCCAGGAGCACCCGGGGCAGGCGGATGCGAAAGACGATGGTCTCGAGCGCCGGGTGCGCCTCCCCGGTTCCCAGCAAGGCGGCGAGCGAGGCGCGGACCCCTTCGCTGCCCGAGCCGCTGGAGAGACCCAGGGCAAGGGCGGCCGCCAGGACGAGGGACAGGGACGCCGCGGCCAGCAGGAGGCGCGTGATCAGCGGCCGGGAGGACACCGTCATGGCGCACCTCCGAAAATTTCCGGGTGGATGAATCGCGCGAGCTGCTCGAGCCCCTCCACGAGCCGCGGGGACGGTCGGTCGAAGAGGTCCGAGTCGACGAGGTGGATGCGGCCGTCGCGGACGGCCGGGACACCCGGCCAGCGGCCCCACTCCCGCCGGGTCTGCTCGATCGAACCGCTCCGGTCCATGGAGCTGATGACGATCACCTCGGGGGCGAGGGCCAGCACCTGCTCGCGGCTGTAGCGCGGGTAGGCGGCGGGGCCGGCGGTGACGTTGCTCCCGCCGGCCAGGCCGATCAGTTCGTGGGCGAAGGTGTGGGTCCCGACGGAGACGATCGGGGCGTCGCCGATCTGGAAGAACACGCGCGGCCGGTGGCCCACCCCGGCGAGGCGGGCCGTGACCTGCTCGATCCGAAAGCGCATGTCCCGGGCCAGGCCCTCGGCCCGCTCCTCGGCGTCGAGCACGGTGCCCATGGCGAGAACGGCCTGAATGACCGTGGGCACGCTGCGCGGGTCGAGCGCGTAGACCGCCACCCCCAGTGCCTCGAGCCGGTCGACCGTCGCCTTCGGGTTGCCGTCCTTGACGGCGATGCACAGGTCGGGTCGCAGGGCGATGATGCGCTCGAGGTCGAGGCGAACGTAGGAGCCGACTTTCGGCAGGCGCGCCGCGGCCGGCGGGAAATTGCTGTAGGTGGTCACGCCGCTCAGGCGCTGCTCCTGCCCGAGGGCGAAGACGATTTCGGTGATGCTGGGCGCCAGCGACACGACCCGTTGCGGGGCGTCGGGGACCTCCACCGTGCGCCCGGTCTGATCGATCAGCGTTTTGGCCTCCGCCGGGTCGCAGGGCAGGAAGGTGAGCGCGGCGACGGCCGCCGCGATTCGCATCATTGTGGTGAACGGGTTTTGCATCGATCGTCCCCGGCGGCGCCGGCCCGGGACGCGGCGCCGCCGAATAAAAAAATCCCGGACCGAAATTGACTCGATCCGGGATTCGGAAAAACACCAGACGATCGTCGAACAATTCTCGGTCCACGGAGATGCAGCGATCGTTCAGGCAGGTCTTCTGACTCCCCTCCCGTTGCAGCGGCCTTCCCGCACCCGGACTTCAGTGCAGTGGCGTTTCGAGGCTGAAACGGTCCTTGCGGCACCATGCGGTGCCAAAGGAGAGGGTCACAGCGGCGGGCCCGTCCTCGATTCTCACGAGGTTCCCTTTTAAGCTCCGGGTTTGGCGGGAATCGTCGCCAAGGCGGCGATTCCGGGCGGCGCGCGGCCGCAAACCCGTTGGAGCGCCTGAACCTAATTCGGTCCAATAGACCGGGTGGGGATGAAAATCAAGCAAAAAAATCCAGGTGCCCGAGCGACCGGGTGCGGTGACACGCTCATTTGCCGGTCAACGGCTCCTCCTTGCGGCGGGTGAAATCGATCACAAAGGCGGTGTCGAGCTTTCTCGGCCTTCTGGTAATACCCCTCGAAGCCCGCGGCGATGAATTCCCGCTTGACGGCTTCGTATTCGGCCACACGAACCTGCCGGGCGATCGGTTCGTGGCGCTCGGCGCAGTAAAGCGGCCGGTACTGGGCCATGAGGCTGATGGAGATGTCCTGCGGGTCGAAGGCGCGTTTCAGGAAATCCAGAACGGCGCGGCTCACCGACTGGTCGTTCGGCAGCACCAGGTGGCGGATCAAGAGCCCCTGGCGGGCGATCCCGGCCGCATCGCGGCGGAGCGGCCCGACCTGCCGGAACATGCGCCGCACGGCCGCCTGGTTGACCGCGACGTAGTCCGGGGCGGAGGAGTAGCGCTGGCGCGGGCGCGTCGTCGCCGTACTTCATGTCCGGCAGCCAGATGTCCACCACCCCGGCCAGCAGATCGATGGTGCGCTCGAGCTCGTACCCACCGCAGTTGTAGACCAGCGGTACGGTGAGCCCCTCGGCCGGCTGCGTGCCGGACGGCCCGCATCAGCCAGGGCAGGAAGTGGGTCGGGGTGACGAGGTTGATGTTGTGACAGCCGGCGCGCTGGAGCCCGAGCATCTTTTGCGCCAGCTCCGCTACGGAAAACGGTCGGCCCTCCGCCTCGTGGCTGAGTTGGTAGTTCTGGCAGAAAACGCACTTCAGGGTGCAGTAGGTGAAAAAGACCGTCCCCGAGCCCCCGGTGCCGGAAATGGGCGGCTCCTCGCCGTGGTGGGGGAAAATGCTCGAGACGACCGGCTCGGCCGGGGCGCCGCAAAACCCGCGTTCGCCGGCCGGGCGGTCGACCCCGCAGCGCCGCGGGCAGAGCTCGCAATGCGCCGCGATCCGGTCGAGGGCGCCGATGCGCTCATCCCAGTCGTTTTCGGACAAATAGGTGTATGCCGCGCTTGCCATTGCAGTTGAACCCTCGCCCCCTCGATTTCCCGGACCCTGAAGCCGCCTGCTTCAGCTGTCGGGTGCCGTCAGCCATGAATGGCAAGCATACCGCTCCGGTGAGGTTTTTGGAAGCCCCTTGCCGCAAGCGGCCGGGAAAGGTCCCCTGTCACAGTGAAACCGGTCGCGCCGGATTGCCGCAGGCAACAGGTTGTGGTATGATTGATAAAAATCACCCTGAAAGGCGGAAAAATGGCGTTGGTCGAGGGAGAGCAGCCCGGCCCCAAAACGGTGCTGATCGTGGACGATGAGGACTTCATCCGTCAGATCAGCTCGCAGATGCTTGCCAGGATCGGCCACACAACCCTGACGGCGGCGGACGGGACCGAGGCGCTGGCGCTCCTGGAGCGTCACAAGGAGAGCGTGGACGTGGTGCTCTTCGACATGCGCATGCCCGGGTTGAGCGGCGTCGAGCTGCTGGAGCGGATGAAAGCGGTCAAGGCCGGCCTCAAGTTCATCCTTTCGAGCGGCTTCGGCAAAGACAGCGCGGCCTCGGCCATCCTGGACAGGGGCTGCTCCGGGTTCATCCAGAAACCCTTCCGCCTGGCGGATCTGGCTAAAGCCATCGAATCTGTTTTGGCAGAGGGTTGATTCCGAGATGACACTGTGCCCCTTCCCGCCTCGAAGGCGGGAAGGGGCACAGTGGTGATTCCAACCCCGACTGACACCCGAGGGGTCCTCCATGGCGGGATTGCCGGCCTCTCACCATGGCTACCACCCGTAAAGGCCGCTCCGCCCTCGAGTCGGCTTCCGCCTTGCCTGCAGCGTGATCCGAGGTCCGAATTTACTTCCTGCGTCGGTGCGGCGGGACCGGCGCTACGGGGTGATGAGCTTCGGGTCGGTCACGACCCCCAGGTAGCGGAACCGCCCCTGCTTGACCACCTGGACCTGGACTTCCTTGACGACCTCTCCGATCGAATCGAACCCCTTGATGGTGCCGGTCAAACCGTTATAGTCCTTGGTGGCGGCAATGGCGTCGCGCACGGGCTTGCCCTTGGTGGTCTTGGCTTTCTTGATCGCCTCGCAGATGATCATGAAGGCGTCGTAGGCGGAGGCGCCCACCATGTCGGGTTGAATGGCGAAGCGTTTTTCGTACTCCTTCAGAAACGCCTGGACCTCCGGTCGCTTGTCGTCCCGGTTGAGGTTGGTGACGATCACGAACCCCTCGGCCGCCTCGCCGGCGATTTCAAGGGTCTTGGGGGAGTCGGCCCCCTCCTCGCCCAGGATCTGGGTGTTCATCCCGAGCTCGCGGGCCTGCTTGAGCACCGGGCCGGTCTGGAAGTAGTAGCCGCTGGCGAAGATCAGGTCGGGGCCGACTTCCTTGATCTTGCTCAAGTAGGGTTTGAAATCCTTCTCCGACATGGGGTAGGTCTGGGCGGACACGACCTGCGCCTTGCCTTGGGCATACTTGGCCACGTACTCGTTGAAGCCCTCGGCCAGGGTGCGGCCGAAGTCATTGTCGCTGGTCAGCAGGGCGATTTTCTTGGCCTTGAGCAGCTCTATGGCCGTGTAGGCCGCGGAGCGCCCCTCGACCGCCCCCAGAAACCCGTTGCGGAAGCAGAAGTCGCCGGACTTGGTCACGTCCGGGTGGATGGCATAGGCCGCCACGAGAGGGATGCCCTCGTCCTGGAACAGGGGGGCGGAGGCCCGGCTCGGCATGCTGTAGGAGCCGGCGACGACACCGACCACCTTGTCCTGCTGGATGAGCTTCTGGGAGACGGTGACCGCCTCCTTGGCGTCGGCCCGGTCGTCATAGACCACGAGCTCGACCTTTTTTCCGAGCAGCCCGCCCTGCTGGTTGATCTTCTCCACCGCCAGGTCCACCGAGTTCTTGACGCTGGCGCCGTCCGCCGCGGCAAAGCCTGTCAGCGGGGCCATCAGACCGATCTTGACCGTCTCGGCCGCCCAAGCCCCACTCAGACAGATAAAGGACACCAAGGCCGTTACGAGAAGAAATTTGATGGTTTTCATGTTTTCTCCTTTCTTGGTAGTTTTAGGTTTTAAGTTTTAAGTGTTAAGTGAAAGAAAAAGATGACTTTCCCCTCAGGCTCTCCCCAAACCATTGCGAAAATCAAAAACTTGTTTTCTTAACACGTAACACTTAAAACTTGACACTATCCATTAATCCCCCAAATACGCCGCCTTGAGTTTCGGGTCGTCCAAAAGCTCCTTGGCGCGGCCCGTGAACACGCATACTCCGGTTTCGAGCACGTAGGCCCGGTGGGAGATCTCGAGCGAGGCCATGGCGTTCTGCTCCACGAGCAGGATCGTCAGCCCCTGCTCGCGGTTGAGCCGGGCGAGCATTTCGAAGACCTGGTCGACCAGTTTGGGCATGAGCCCCATGGAGATTTCGTCCACCAGCAGCAGCTCCGGACCGGACACGAGGGCCCTCGCAATGGCCAGCTGCTGCTGCTGGCCGCCGGAGAGGTGGGACGCCGGCTGGTCGCTTTTTTCCGCCAAGATCGGAAACAGTCCCTGCAACCACTCCAGACGTTGGTCCACCGCAGGTGTTTTGCCCAGCCCATAGGCGCCGACCATCAGGTTTTCATGTACCGTGAGCCGCGGAAACAGCCGAGCCCGCTCGGGGACGAGCCGCATCCCGTTGCGTGCCCGCTGGAAAGAGGGCTGCGCCGTGATCTCGGCGCCCTTGAAGCGGATGGCTCCCCCGCGCACGGGAACCATGCCCATGACCCCGGCGAGAATGGAGGTCTTGCCGGCCCCGTTGGCGCCGATGATGGAGACGAGCTCACCCTTTTCCAGGTCGAAGCTCACACCCGATACCGCCCGGATGTCGCCGTAGGAGATTCGCAGGTCGTCGACTTCAAGCAGCATGCGTGCGCCCCTTCCGGCCCAGGTAAGCTTCGATCACGGCCTCCTCGCGTCGGATCGCGGCCGGCTCGCCTTCGGCCAGCTTGCTCCCGTGGTCCAGCACGACCAACCGGTCGCAAAGCCCCATGGCCACCCGCATGTTGTGCTCGATCAGGAGCACGGTCAGTCCGTCGGCGCGGATGGCGCGAATGAGGGTCTCGAGCTGGGTGATCTCCTCGTGCCTCAAACCCGAGAACGATTCGTCGAGCAGCAGCAGCTTGCGGCCGACGGCAAGCGCCCGGGCGATTTCCAGGCGCCGCAGGTTTCCGAGAGGCAGCAGCCCGGACTTGCGATCGGCGAGCTCGGCGAGACCCACGCGTTCGAGCAGGGCCAGGGCGGCCTTTTGCTCCGCCCGCGTAGTCCAGCCGGACCACACCCGTCTCAGGCTCCCGTAGCGATGGATGCCCCGGGCCGCCAGGACGTTTTCAAGCACCGTCAGGTGCGCGAAGGGTTTCACGATCTGAAAGGTGCGGCCCACGCCGAGCCCCGCGATGCGGTGCGAGGGGAGCCCGTCGGTGCGCCTCCCATCGAACAGGATCCGGCCGGCGGTGGGCTTGTACACCCCGCTGATCAGGTTGAAGCAGACGGTCTTGCCGGCGCCGTTGGGGCCGATCAGCCCGAGGATCTCCCCCGGCCGGATGGCGAAGCTGACCCCGTCGACGGCCTTGAGACCGTCGAAGTGCTTCGAGAGGTCGCAGATTTCAAGCAGCGGCGTGGTCACTTGGTCCTCCGGGGCATCAGCTTGGCCAGGATCGAGCGGGCGGCGCTCCCCTCCCCCAGGAGGCCTCCGGGTTGAAAACGGATCATGAGCAGCAGAAGCGCGGTGTAGAACAGGATGCGGTAGTCGACCAGCGGCCGGAACAGCTCGGGCAGGATCCCGATGATGAGCGCGCCGAGAACCGGCCCCCAAAGGGTCCCGATGCCACCGACGACGACCATGCTCAAGAGCGACACCGACATGGGGAAGGCGAAGTCGGTGGCTGAGATGAAGCGCATGAAATGGGCGTAGAGCGCACCCCCCAGCCCGGCCATGCCGGTGCCGATCACGAAGGCGAGCAGCTTGAAGCGCACCGCCGAAATCCCCACGCTGGCGGCGGCCTCCTCCTCCTCCCGCAAGGCGAAGCAGGCCAGGCCCGCCCAGCAGCGGGTGAGCCACCAGCAGGCGAGCATCACGAGGGCCAGGAAGCCCAGGCACAGGCCGAAGAACTCGGGCCCGCGGAACCGGAACTCGAGCAGGGTGATGCGCGGGATCCCCCCGATCCCGAGCGCCCCGCCGAAGAAGGGCACATAGAGGAAGACCGCCTCCACGATGAAGTTGATGCCGATGGTGGTGATGGCGAGGAAATCCTCGCGCACCCTCAGGCTGGGGATGCCGAGCAGCAGACCGACGCTGGCGCTGATGGCGATGACGCAGGGCAGGGCCGTCCAGAAGGAGAGCCCCGCCTGGGTGGCCAGCAGGGCGGCGCTGTAGGCCCCGATCCCGAAGAACGCCGCGTGGCCAAGGGAGATCTGCCCCGCGAAGCCCACGATCACATTCAGGCCGCAGGCTACGATGGCGTTGATGGCGATGATGGTTCCGATCGTGATCAGGTATCCGCTCACGCCATCTCCTTTAACGCGAACCCATCAACCCCTGGGGCCGCCACATCAGCACCACGATCATGGCGATGAAGGCCAGGGCGTCGCGGGGCAGGGGGATGTCCGCAAAGCCGATGAGCAGGGTTTCGGCCATGCCGAGCAGCATGGCGGCGATCACCGCTCCGGGCACCGACCCCAGCCCGCCGACGACGATCAGGGCGAGCGTCTTGTAGGCGGGGATCGCCCCCATGGTGGGGTAGACCTGGTTGTAGTAGATCCCCACCAGGATCCCGGCCACGGCGGCGACGGCGGAGCCGATCGCAAAGGTGATGCTGACGATGAAGTGGCTGTCGATCCCCATGGTGTCGGCGATGGTCATATCCTGGGAGGCGGCCCGCATGGCCAGCCCAAGCTCGGTGCGGGTGGTGACGAACCACAGAAGCGCCAGCACCGCGGCCGTGATGCCGTAGACGGCCGTCAGCGTGGGGGTCACGGTGAGGCCCCCGAGGTGCAGCTCCGGAAACGGCAGCTCAGCCGGAAAGGTCAGGATCTGGGGGCCGGCGATCAGCCGGCAGAGCTCCTCGACCGAAAGGAACACGGCGATGCTGCCGATCAGGGGCACGAAGGGCGGGTACTTCAGCAGCGGGAAATAGACGAAGCGCTCGATGGCGACCCCGATCAGGGCGCAGGCGAGCATGCTGCCGACGACCGCGACGAGCAGGCTGCCGCTCAGGTTGAACCAGAACACCCCCAGGTAGGCGCCGATGGTGTAAACGGCGGCATGGGCCACGTGCAGGATGCGCAGGATCCCGTAGACCAGGGCGAGCCCCAGGGTGATCAGGGCGTAGATGGAGCCTGTGGCGAGCCCGTTCAGCAACTGTTCAAGGAAGAGCTGCATTTATTTTCGTCGGAACTCCACCAGGGTCAGTATCCTTATTTTCAGACCCCGCCGCCCGCGCTGCCGCCGCCGGGAACGGGGTCGGCGGAGGCGGTTTTAGCGAGATAGTCTGTAGGGCTCGACTTTTCAGTACATTTACGCTTCTCAGTTAAGTTTGTCAAAGACGAGATGTCGATGGGTTTGATACCGGATTTCGCGGACGAGGTCTTCGATCTGGTGAAAGAACCGAACCGCGACGGGATGACGGTGCACCTGGTCGAGCGGAATGCAAAGAAGGTCCAGGCCGTGGCCGACCGGACCTATGTCCTCAAGACCGGCCGCATCGTGCTCCACGACAGCGCCGAGAACCTGGCAAGAACCCCGAGATCCAGAAGGCCTACCTCGGCGGATGCCCCAAAGTTTTTGTTCCTACAATGCTGTCCAAATCTGGATATAAAGAGCGTTTTCAGTGGTACCCAGAGAAAGTTTTGACTTTCAGGTTCTGTTTGAGAGCTTTAAAAAACAACTCGATCTGCCAGCGGTCTTTGTAGATGGCGCCGATGGTGCTGGCGGCAAATTCAAAGTGGTTGGTCAGCAGGGTGATCGACTTGCCGCTCACAGGGTCGATGGCCACGATGCGCCGCAGAGGAAACGGGCATTTTTGTTGGGCTTTTTCGGCGGCTAACACGATGGTCCCATCGCTGTCCGACGAATACCAGCAAACCGCAACAAATCTGCAATTCCCCGAATCGATACCTTTGATCAGGTAATCTCCACCCCGTTTTGTCACAGGCAAGGATTCGACATAGGCACGAATGTCAACCCGGAAGAGAGCCAACCCAAGTTTTCCATCTACTATTGTCAGAACCCCTTATGCGTCCAATCGTCCGTATCGATTTATGTTGACATGTCAAAATCAACCATAGTATGAAAAAAGGACGATAAAGGGGAGTAGCAATTGGCGGTCATTTCCGCCACCCCGCGTTTCGTCAATACGGAAGGGTCACCTCCCGGACGCGGGTAGCGATTTCACTTCGCGATTTGCAAGACCTTTATTCGCAGATTCACTGCGCTGCGGATAAAGGTCTTTTTTTTTGGCATTCTTTCCGCGGCGGCAAATAAGGCAAGAGATTTCTTCGAAGCCGATACATAGATCCGCCAAACCAGCACTATCGGCCGGACCAGGATCGACAATTTTCTCCCAATAACGCGGGCTGGTTCGCACATCTTTACAGAAACGGAGTGTAATCACATGGCACAAAACCAGTGGCATGCAATGTCGGCTGAAGAAGTCCTGAAGCGATTGGACGTCCCTGCTGAAGGTCTTAGCCACGCAGAGGCTGCCCGGCGTCTTGAGAAGTACGGACCCAATACCCTCAAGGAAAAAAAGAAAATCAGCCCCTGGCAGATTTACTTTGGTCAGTTTAAAAACTTTCTCATTATGCTGCTGCTGGCCGCAACGGCTATTTCCCTCGTGGTGGGAGAGACCCTGGACGCGGCTATCATATTCGCCATAGTTGTCGCCAGCACCCTGCTCGGATTCTATCAAGAATTCCGAGCGGAAAAGGCGATGGAGGCCCTGAAGGCCATGTCATCTCCTTCGGCGACGGTCATCCGTGAAGGAGAGGAAGTCGAGATCGCCTCCGCCGATGTAGTGCCCGGTGATATAATGGTGTTGACTGCAGGAGACCGGATGCCAGCCGACGGGCGGCTTATAGAAGCGGTCAATACCCGCATTGACGAAGCCTCGCTGACCGGGGAATCCTCTGCCGTCAGCAAGGATGCCCAAGCGATCCTGACGGGGGACACCTCCATAGGCGACCGCAAGAACGTTGTGTTCGCGGCGACGATAATGACATACGGGCGCGCTCGGGGCGTGGTGACCGGCACCGGAATGGAGACGGAGTTCGGCCGAATTGCTAAAATGCTTCAAGAAGTCGAAGAAGAGCCGTCCCCCCTGGCGGTGAAGATGGATTACATCGGCAGACGGCTCGGTATCGCGTGCCTGCTCGTATCCGCCATCGTCCTGGGGCTCGGAATCTTTCGCGGAAATCCCATCCTCGAAATGTTCATATGGGCAATCAGCCTGGCCATCGCAGCCGTCCCCGAAGCCCTGGCGGCCGTTGTGACCGGTGCGCTTGCCATCGGCGTACAGCGAGCAGCCAAACGGAAAGCCATTGTCCGCCGCTTGGCGGCGGTCGAAACTCTTGGGTGCACGACCGTTATCTGCACCGACAAAACGGGCACCTTGACCAAGAACGAAATGACCATTCGTCAGATTTTCGTGGGAGGCCGGACTATAGAGATCGGCGGGGTGGGTTTCGAGCCCACCGGCACGTTCAGCAACGATTCCACACCGCTGGACCCGCAGAGCGACCCGACCCTGAAATTGATGCTCATGGGAGGGCTGCTTTGCAGCGACGCCCATCTGCTGCAGGAAAATGGGACCTGGCGCGTTAAAGGCGACCCCACTGAAGGGGCCCTGGTAGTGGCCGCGGCTAAAGCGAATCTCAAAGCCGGGGAAATTAAGAAAACCTGGCCCCGCATAGGGGAAATTCCTTTTGAATCCGAGCGAAAGCGGATGAGCACTGTGCACCAGCCGCCACAGGGAGACCCTATCGCCTTCGTCAAGGGCGCGCCCGAGTCGATTATCGAGCGCTGCACCCATTGGGAAAGCAACGGGCGGCGTCAACCCCTGACGGAAGAAATTCGCCGCCGGATCCTCGACACCAACGACCACATGGCGAAGTCCGCCTTGCGCGTTCTCGGGCTGGCCTGCCGGCCTGTCTCGAACAACGCGCCCAGCCACACACCTGAGACCCTGGAGGCGGACCTCACCTTCCTGGGACTGGTAGGCATGATTGACCCGCCTCGCGAAGAGGTGAAAAAAGCCATCCGTGACTGCAAAGCAGCCGGAATCCGCACCGTCATGGTCACAGGCGACCACAAGCTCACGGCTGCCGCCATCGCTCGCGAGTTGGGTATCCTCGGCGGAGGAGGAGCATCGCATGAGTTCAAGACGATCGAAGGTCGTGAACTCGACAATATGAGCGAGAAAGAACTGGCGGCCATAGTGAAGGACGTGGCGGTCTATGCCCGCGTCTCGCCCGAGCACAAGTTGAAAATCGTCGGTGCATGGAAAAGCTGGGACCACGTCGTCGCCATGACCGGCGACGGCGTTAACGACGCGCCGGCCCTCAAACGCGCCGACATCGGGATTGCTATGGGGATCACGGGGACAGACGTCACCAAGGAAGCCTCCGACATGGTCCTCATGGATGACAACTTCGCCACGATCGTGGCGGCAGTGGAAGAAGGACGAATCATCTACGACAACATCAAAAAGTATCTTACCTTCCTCCTGTCGTGCAATGTTGCCGAGATTCTGGTTCTCGGAATAGCAGGCATGATCGGCTGGCCTCTGCCCCTGATCGCCTTGCAAATCCTGTGGGTCAATCTTGTCACCGACGGCCCACCGGCCTTGGCTCTGAGCGTGGAACCTGCCGAACCGGATCTCATGAGGCGGCCGCCGCGCGATCCCAACGAGCCGGTGTTCTCGAGATCCGTTCTTGCCACTTTGTCTTCGATGAGCCTCCTGATTTTTGCCGGCCTGATGCCGATTTTCTACTTTTACTGGCAGGCGGAAGGCGTGGAGAAAGCCCAAACCATCACCCTCGCCACGTTGGTTGTTTACCAGCTGTTCTATGCTCTCAGCTGTCGATCGCTCCGCTTTACTTTGCCGCAGCTTGGGTTTTTCACCAATAAGTGGCTGTTGGCCGCGGTGTCGGCCTCAGGGCTCTTGACGCTGGCGGTGATATACATCCCGTCCTGGAGCAAGGCATTTGGAACGGTGCCGCTTACCTTTTGGGACTGGAACGTTTGTTTAATCGCCGCTGGTGGTAGTTTCCTGCTGGTTGAACTCGGAAAATGGATCAGCGGCCGAAAAAAAAGAACACAGGCCGCGCCGGTTCATGCGGATTGAGTCGATAGTCGGTAAAGTCTGCAAGCGGCCATAGAGCGACCCAAGGAACGAACCACTGAGCCTGAAATAAACTTTCAGAATCGGACTTCTCCATTTCTGGTGACTAACTCACTCTTCGGAAGTTCGGGCTCAGTGGCTCGGTGTTGCCTGAGTTTAAAGTTATAAGGATGAAAACGTGGGAGATACCCCTCTAAACTTCTAAGCAGGTCGATTCCAAAAAAGCAGATGGTTGGTGCTCGAAACACTGGTGGCTTTAATCGTTGTCGCTGTTGATTTGTTTTTTTGCAAACAAAAACCTGAATAAGGCCATGTCTTGCGAGCAAATACTTTTTGCTTAAGATCATGGATTCACCCATCCGCAATAAGCAATGAGGTTTTTTCGGCTTACGACTTTAGGATAGGGTGACATTTAACACTCTCAGAGATTTTTAGCTCCTGTCAACTGGAATAATAGATGTGGCAATCCAGTTCGTTTGCGCGTCATTTCGTATTTCCCCCAACGGTAATGGGGTCTAATTATGCAATTTCCTTATTGTGATGCGCTGAAAAAAAAAGCAATCCATTGGTCTGTGCTCGTAGCGATTGCACTGGCCGTTTTCGTTTGCGCTGGGTGCTCATACAAAATCGCCCTAATTCCACGTGACGGAGGACAATCGTCCACATCAACCTTAAGAATAGAATCTATCGGGGAAGCTTTTAGTGGGCCGATTGAACTCATTGTGGATGGATTGAAATACAGAGGGACATATGTCGCCTCACTGAACGACTACGGCTTTACGCTTCTCAAAAAATACTGCCCCCGGGATGCGGATGTGTCGCGAGAACACTCAGACTGGTATGGCCAAGCCACCTTGAAAGAACCCTGGGGCCGAATACTTCAGTGTGAATACCAAGGCAGTTCATCAAAAGGGGGGTATGGGGTGTGCGTAAGCAGTGAAGGGGAGGTTTATGACATGATTATTTCGAAATGGATCTTCTCCGAGTTGGTTGAGTCGAAAGGGGGAAATGTGATGTGATATCAAGAAGAATGGACATCCGGAATCTCCGAGGATATAGGTTGATTTGCGAGAAAAACCATATCCGAGAAGGAGGCCAGCGATGTCCAGTGTTTCTATATCACGCTATTTCCCCTTTCGTCGAATCACAATTACCAAACAGGTGGTCAATGATACCGCCTCAGAAGCCCTGATTGAAGCTGTTCCCGACCGACGCTTTCACCTTATTCATTGACCATAAAGGTTTCGATCCACTTCAAGGCCCATAATTAGGTGGCCTTACACAAAAAATGCAGTGGGGTAGAAAGATTTGAACCGCAAAAGCGAGCGCATTCCCCGCCGCTTGCGACGGTGTTAGCGAGCGAATCCAAAAACGACCCCATTCCTTACGGTCGAAGATTCCCCGCAGCTTGCTGTGGGGAGATTCAATTGTAGATTATCCATGAGATCCGACTTACAATAGGTACTTTATATTCGGTGATATTTTTAAATGCTGAAATTGCTTAATTTTACATTCAGTGGCGTTTTGTCACGAAATTCGATGAAATGGCCACTTGATCTGAAATTCAACCTCTTCTCCAGACATCCCGCGCTCATGTTCGATGTTGATGACGGCGTCGGGGGGTATCGAAATCCGCTCCCCTGCCACCTGAATCCGAAAAGGCCTACCTTGTTGCGGCGATTGAAGCCACCCGGCCTCCGCCTTTGACGGGGGAGGTCGGCGTGGGGGTTTGCAATCCAACGCCCCTTGTCGTTCATGGCCGGCAGACTCGGCTTTTTTACTGCTGCCTCAGATTTTCAACTGCGCCAGGATGATCTTCTCCTGCTTCTCGGCCTCGGCTTCCAGCCGGTCGGCCTCACGGCCGAGCTCGGATTTGAACGCCTCCTCGCCGATGCTCCCGAGATTGATGCGCACATTGTAAACCGCCGTGCGCACGGCCATGCGCGCGGCGAGCACGCCGGCGGCGCCGTCGGAGGCGGCGTTGGGGTTGCCCCGGGCGACGACGATGCCGCCGAGCGCCATGACGGCGAGCGCGTCGCGGGCGACGCCGAGCGGCACGCGGGCCGCCTGCTTGAAGGCCTCTTGGACGGCACGGCCGCGACCGGCCTTCTCCGCCTCCGTGGTCTTCGGCATTTGGAACGCCTTCAGCACCTGGGTGTAGGCGTCCGAATCGCGGTCGATGTCCCCGATCAGCTTCTGCCGCAGCGCGGCCGCCTTTTCGGCGACCGCCCGCATTTCGGCGTCGACGGCCTCGAAATTCTTGCGCCCGATCGTGAGATTCGCCACCATCTCGGTTAATGCAGCGGCGAGCGCGGCATTCAAGGCGGCCGCGCTGCCGCCGCCGGGGAGGGGGTCCTTGGATGCGGTTCGGGCGAGATAGTCGGTAAGACTCAGGTCATTCAGCACGTTTGCTCTCCTCGGTTGCGCTTGTCGAAAACGAGATTTCCTTTCTTGATCACCTGTTCCACGGTGTTCACGCCGATGTGGTAAGGGATGAAGCGGTAGGAGGGGTTTTCGAGAATCACCGCATCCCCCTGCTTGCCGGGGTCGAGGCTGCCGATCGAACCCGCCCGGCCGAGGGCGGCGGCCGCGTTGATGGTCAGTGCGGTCACGATCTCCTCGGGGGTCAGACCCATGTAGAGGGCGGCCAGGGCCGCCACCAGCGGGATCGACTCCGAAAAACAGCTCCCGGGGTTGAAGTCGGTCGCCAGGGCCACGGCGCAGCCCGCATCGATCATGAAGCGGCCTCGGGCGTAGGGCTCCTTCAGGCTGAAAGCGGTCGCCGGCAGCAGGGTCGCCGTCACCCCGGCGGCGGCCATGGCGCGCAGCCCAGCATCGGAGGCGTGCAGGAGGTGGTCGGCCGACACCGCGCCGATCTGCGCGGCGAGCTCGGCGCCGCCCAACGGGACGATTTCGTCCGCGTGCAGTTTGGACTTCAAACCCGATTCGGCGGCCGTCGTCAGTAATCGCCGGGACTGCGCCACGGAGAAGACGCCCTTTTCGCAGAACACATCGCAGAACTCAGCCAGCCGGCGTTCCGCCACTTCCGGCACCGCCTCCGCCAGCAGGAAGTCGATGTAGGCGTCTTCGCGGCCCTTCCACTCCGGCAATACGGCATGGGCGCCCATGAAGGTCGCGACCACGTCCACCGGGTGCCGATGGTCGAGCTCGGCCATCGCCTCCAGCTGTTTGATCTCGGTGGCCCGGTCCAGCCCGTAGCCGCTCTTGCCCTCGACCGTCGTGACCCCGAAGGCGAGCATGGAATCCAGACGCTTCAGCCCCGCTTGGACCAATTCCTCGCGGGATGCCTTGCGGGTGGCGCCGACCGTGCTCAGGATCCCGCCACCGCGCGCCAGGATGTCCATGTAGCTCACGCCCTTCAGCCGCCAGGCGAACTCCTCCGCCCGGTCGCCGGCGAAAATGAGGTGGGTGTGCGCATCGATGAAACCCGGCAGCACGGCCTTGCCGGAGGCGTCGATCGTCTGGAATCGGGAAAGGTCCCTGCCGGCGGCTTCAAGCGCCGCCAGAACCTGCGCGGTTGTTCCCACCTGCGAGACCAACCCCTGCTCGATCGCCACGGCGCCGTCGGCGATGATACCGATATCCGACATGGCGCGCCCCCGCTTGGCCGCAAAACCGCCGCAGGTGACGAGTTCTGAGGCGTTTTTGACGATCAGGTTTCCGTCACTCATAGATCCTGTACTCCAGCACCTGCTCCAGCGTGAAGTTTTCAAGCTGCAGATAATAGGCCGCGGTGTCGACCAGGGCCCGCATGGGCACCAGGCCGACGATCTCGCTGCCCACCACCGGGACCCCCCAGCGCCGCGCTTCGATATGGATCAACTCGAAGGCCCGGTAGAGGGCCGTCTTGGTGTAGTCGGTCATGTTCATCGAGACCTGGACGATGCCGCGGTCCTTCAGTTCGATGCCGAGCGCCTTGCAGTAGCGCAGCCCGCCGCTCAGATGACGCACCTTGCGGGCGATGTCGTTGGCGATCTCGATGTTTGCGGTGCCGAGGTTGACGTTGTAGGCGACGAGCGGCATGCGCGCGCCGACAGCCGTGACGCCGGCCGAGGGGTGGACGGCATCCGGGCCGAAATCGGGCTTCCACTCGGGCTTCAGGATCTTCTCCGGCATGCCTTCGAACTGCCCTTTGCGTATCTCGGCCAGGTTCCGGCGGTGGGGGGCGGAAGCCGATTCCTCGTAGAGGAAGATCGGCAGTCTCAGCCTGTCGGCGGCCTCGGCGGCCACTTCCCGTGCGAGCGCGACCGCCTCCTGCACGCTCATGTTTCTGACCGGAATGAACGGGACCACGTCCACGGCCCCCATGCGGGGGTGTTGACCTTTGTGGGTGCGCAGGTCGATGATCGCGACGGCTGCGGCCATGGCTTCCAGCACGGCGGCCTTAAGGGCTTCGGGTTCGCCCACGGTGGTGACCACGAGCCGGTTGTGGTCGTGGTCGCGCTGATAGTCGAGCAGCTTGACGCCCTTTTTTGCCCGAAAGGGCTGGACGATTTTATCGATTTTCTCGGCGTCGCGTCCCTCGCTGAAATTTGGGACGCACTCCACGATGCGGGTCATGACGGTCATCGGTGATCTCCTTTGAGCAGCAGGATCAAGGCCCCTGTCAGCAGCGCGAGCAGCAGAACCATCCAGCCGACCGGAGCGGGCGGGCCCGGTTTTAACAGCTCCCCGAGGCTTACCCGAAACGGCGTGTTGCCGACGACGAGGCCGAGGCCGACCGCGGCCGGGTCGGAACCCTCCGGAAGCTGGAGCCGGCGGCTGTAGGTGCCGTCCAGATGGTCGACGACCGGTTCCGGAAACTCCCCGAGGCCGGACTCCCACAGGATCTGGTGCGCCTGTCCCGGCCCCAACAGGTTGCCGAAGGCATCGGCCGGTCTGAGCGAAATCTCGTAGTGGTCCCCTTTCACCGCCGCCGGCAGCCGGACGGCGACGGCGGCGATCGATTCGGTGCTCACGCCGATGTGCCGCTCCACCCGGTGGCTGCGTTCGAAGGCGATCCCGCCCGCGGTGCGGCCGGAGGCGATGAACTCGAAGGCATAGGTCCCGGGGATGTTCGTGCCCTCCAGCCGGCCGGTGAACACCCCGTCGCCGGCGGCGGCATCTCCGTTGGCACCGTCGTCGTAAAGCGAGATGGTGTCCACGACCCGTCGGCCGGGAAATTGCCGCCCGTCGCCCTGCTCGGACAGAAAGAGGACCTTGCGCATCAGCGGCGTCAGAGGTTCCTGACCGCGCTGCTCCGGCACGCGGGCCAGCTCCGCGGGGGAGACGGGTGCCGCCGCCAGCCAGTTGCCGAGCCCCTCGACCGGGCGTGCCACCCGTACCCGGACGCTCGCCGGTCCGGCAAGCGGCCGGCCGGAGGCGGTCAGGCGGGCGCTCAGGGTGAGGGCGGACCCGGTGCGCATAGACTTGCCCTGAACCGCGGCGCGCAGTGCCAGGCCCGAATCGGTCAGGACACTCCACTGGTAGGGTTCGGCCCGGCCCTTGGCGGCATCGGCCAGCCGCAGTTCCAGCGTCCAGGGCTCCGGGGCGACCCGGCCCGGGACCCTCAGAAAGGCCGCGTCGATCGTTACGAGGCTGAAGGTGTCGCCCCGGCGCAGGCGGACCCCCTCGGCGGCCGGGTCCAATGGGAGCTCACGGCCGTCCGAGCCGCGGATGGCCGGCCGCACCCGGTCTTGCCCCGGTGTGGCCCAGCTCACGTAGAAGGCCACCTTGCGGTCGTGTTCGGTGATGGACACTTCGTGGCGGCGGCGCTCCCCCGGCCGGATCAGCCCCGCGGGGTCGGCGGCGGCCTCGAGCTCGAGGGCGTCGACCAGGATGGACTTGTAGGCGGCCTGAAGTGCGGTGGCCGGGTCCCAGGCCCCGGGGTCGAAGCCCGACGCCGTGGTGACGTCGTAATAGCCGCCGGTGTCCCCGGCGAGCTCGGCCAGGAGGTCGTGGGGGACCTCGCCCGGTTGGCCGAAGCCGATGGCGTAGGTCCGGACGGATGCCGCGGCGAGCTGGTCGGCCACGGAGCGGATGTCGTCGATGCCCGAGGCGGAGGGGCAGTTGTGAAAGCCGTCGCTCAACAGGACGATCGCCTTGCGCGCCTCGTCGCCCAACACGGCCCCTGCCGCGGTCAGACCGGCCAGCAGGGGGGTGCTGCCGGCGGCCTGCAGGCCGGCGATGGTGGTCTGGGTGGCCGTGTCGACCGCGGCCGGCGTGGCGGTGGTCAGCGGGGTGAGGACTTCGCCGGTGCAGCCGGAAAGGGGCTGGCGCGGGAAGCGCACGATCGCGAAGTCGGCTTGGCAAGGGTTGAAGAAGGCGAGCATGTCCAAAAACGGGACGGCGGCGCGGCGGGCGAGGGTCAGCCGCCGGTGGGATTCCTCCACCCCGGGTGTTCCCGCGTGGCTCCAGTTCATGCTGCCGGAGGTGTCGAAGAGCAGGGCCACGGCGGCCTCGGGCGACCCGCCGGCCGGCGGCGGGACGACGGGGACATCCCCGGCGATCGTGATGTCCGGGGGCGGGGTCTGGTGGTGGACCACGCTGTAGAGGGTGCGGTAGATCACCTCCCGGTGATGGACCGTGTTCTGGTGACGGGCGAATTTGTCCCGGGTCTCCTGGGTCAGGAACGGTTCGATGTAGTCCGGGATCGAATCCGAAGGCGGGGCGGCGGGGACCTGGATGGTGTCGATGTTGACCGCATCCGGGGCCAGGTTCCGGGCGCGCACGCGGCCCATGCAGTCGTTGGAGACCGTGCTGCCGCCGACGAAATCACCATTGCCGGCCGCGTAGATGGCGACGTAAAGCACCCCCTGCCCGACCGGCGCCCCGTCGGGGCGGCTGCCCGGGGCTTCCCCGGCCGGGGGGGCGTTGAGGTTTTCGATGAAATCGACGCTGGCGTCGTCAAACGGGCTGCAGAAGTAATTGTGGCCGTTGTTCAACTGCCGGGCGGAAAACTGCTCCGGCTTGGAATCAAGACCCGGCCAGCGCAGGCCGTGGTTGGGCGGGGCGATGGCGATGAACTCGGAAACCGGGATCGGCGCTCCGGCGGCGTGCAGGTCCCTGAGATACTTGCGGGTGCTGAGGGTCCCTTTGCTGTAGGCGATGACGGCCACCTTCAGGTCGGGGTTGTCCGGCTCCGTCAGCCGGTGGCGGTCCAGGATCAACTCGATGGCCGCGCCGATTTCGGCGGCGTCGATGTCGATCGAGCGCCGGTGATCGTCCGGCGTGTCGCCGAAATGGATGTAATAGGGCTCGATTCCCAGGCAGCCGTTCTCCGGCAGGTCCAGGGTCTGCTTGAAGGAGGTCAGGCCCGCAAGGGTGTCATGGAAGTTCTTTTTGTAGTTGGGGGCGCTCGCCTGCGGGTCCGGGTCGTGGCCGTGGACGAAGAGCACGGCCGTCCGGTGGGCGGGCGGGGTCAGGCTGTCGGCCGCAAGCGGGGTCTGCCCGTCCGCGGTGAACACCGTCACCGCAAAGGCCATGGCGGGGAGCAGCACGACGAGGCTCGAGAGGGTCCCCGAAAAGGTCGCAAGCCGCAAGGCGTATTTGATCATCACGTGCCTTTCCCGCGCGCTCGGTGTTCCGCGCGTGCCCGGAAGCCGGTGTTGATAATAGGGTGTGGATGGATTAAGGATGGCTATGTCATCAGCTTCATAGCACAAACCGAAGCGGACGGACAACCCGCAGCACGAACAGCGGCGGCCGAAGTCTCCCGGACGCATCCAGAGGGCCGGCGGTGTTCCGTTCCGACCGGTCGACACCTAAGGGGGCTCTCATCATGAACAGCATGTTGCATTCCAGGCGGATCCGATGGGTGGTCTTGGGTGTGCTGGCGACACTCGCCGGACCAGGAATTGCCGCGTGTGCCGAAAACCCCGGCGACGAGTTTCTGCGGGGCTACGCCACGGCCGTGGTCCAGATGAACTTTCCGGCGGCGGCCAAAACCCTGCGGGTGGAGAACGGGGTGGTGTTCGTGCAGAGCGCCGCGGTGTCCGCGGAGGAGCAGGCCCATCTCACGCGGATGCTGGCCGAGGCGCCCGGTTTTGTGCGGCTGGAGCGGGTCGACGACCTCGCCGCCATGACCGCCGCGGCCCCGGAAAAAAAGCCTTCGGGCGCCGGGTCCCTGCCGATTTTTCTGGCGAAGAAACCGCTGTTTCAGCCGCTTTTGGCCGACCCGCGCTGGCCGCATTTCTCCGCCGCCTACCAGCGCTATGTCGACGATGAACAACTGCGCAATGTGGCGGCTACCTCCTTCGGGGAGACTTTCAGCCTGGTGCGTTTCGGCGGCCCCTGGGAGGCGACCATGGAGCTGGGCATCCATGCGGGTGTCTTCGCCATTTTCGACCTGGACGCCGAGTCCTCGGACCTGATCAACGCCGACTACTTGGTGGGGCTGCCGCTGACGACCAAATGGGGCAATTTTTCCAACCTGACGAGCGTCTTCCACCAGAGCTCGCATTTGGGCGATGAGTTCCTGCTGCGCGGCCGCGCGGACAAGCGCGTGAACCTGAGCTACGAGGCCGTCGGGAGCCTCTTCTCCTACCACCTGCCCGCCGGGTTGCGTGTCTACGGCGGCGGCGGGTACATCTTCCGCCGGGAGCCGGGGAGTCTCGAGCCCTGGTCCACCCAGGTCGGCCTCGAGTTCACGAGCCCCTGGCCGTTCCTGGGGGGCGCCCTGAGGCCGGTGGCCGGGGTGGATGTGCAGAACCGCGAGGAGAGCGGCTGGGATACGGACCTCTCCCTGCGCGCCGGGTTCCAGTTTCAGAACCCCGATTTCTTCAGCCGCAAGATGCAGCTGCTGTTCGAATACTACAAGGGCCAGTCGCCGAACGGCCAGTTCTATGAACGCGACATCGAGTCGTTCGGCATCGGGGTGCACTTTTTCATCGAATGAGCCGGTGATCGCATTGATACCGCCATCACCGGCCGCCAACGGAGGCATTCAATGATTTATGATACCTTTGAACACATCGCCTGGTATGCGCCGCCCGGCAGCCGGCTTTGCGACGCGATCGTGTTTGCGCGCGACGCCGGCCGCTCCATCGCCGACGGCCGGCATGCGATCGACGGGGAGCGGCTGTATGCGCTGGTGTCGACCTATGAGACCCTTCCCCGCACCGAGCGCCGCTTCGAGGCCCATCGACGCTATTTCGACGTCCAGGTGCTGATCGAGGGGGCCGAGGCCATCGACGTGTGCCCGCCCCCCGCGCCGGAGCCGCTCGAGGCTTACGACGAAGGCAAGGACGTCCTCTTCACGCCGCCGCCGCCAAGCTTTGTATCGCTTGCGCTGACAACCGGGGCGCTTCGCCGTTTTTTACCCGCAGGACCTCCACCGGCCGGGGTGTCACCTGGGTGGGGGGTGCCGGGTGCGGAAGATCGTCGTCAAGGGCCTGATCGAATAACCGCGTCGCACGGCGCCCGTTCCCGTCCAAAATTGATCGCCGACGTGGAAATCCGGGGGTCTTCTTTTTTGTGGGGGCGGCATCCTTTGGGTCATGGAGTGACAGCCTTTGTGGGAGTGGCTTCCGGCCACGACGATCGCGGCAGGATGCCGCTCCCACAGAAAAAATTAAACATCTTTGAAAGTCAAGTTTTTGGAAGCGCGTCACGCTTGACGACAAGATCTGAGGCATCCGATCCCGTGAGGTCCGGCAAAAAAAATCCTCGCCCCGGTGGGCGAAAAAATAAAGAGGAGAAAGCAGGCAATGGACAAGAACAAGTACGAGCAAGGGATGGCGGTGCGCCGCGAGGTGCTCGGCGACGAGTATGTCAACAAGGCCGTGGCCGCGACGAGTGAGTTCATGCGGCCGATGCAGGAGCTGGTGGCCGAAAACTGCTGGGGCCACATCTGGACCCGGCCGGGGCTGCCCCGCAAGACGCGCAGCCTGATCACCCTGGCGACGCTCGCGGCCCTGCGCGCCAGCGGTGAGCTGAAGCTTCACGTGCTCGGGGCCCTGCGCAACGGCTGCACGCCGGAGGAGATCCAGGAGGTCCTGCTGCAGTCCGCGGTCTACTGCGGCGTACCGGCCGGGATCGAGGCCTTCCGGGCGGCCCGGGAGGTCGTGGAGGCCTGGCAGCAGGGGCAGAGCGGCTGAACCTCCTGAGCTAAAAACCTTCGGTCTTCAGCCTTCAGCCTTTTTACCAAGTCATCGCTTTTGACGGCTGTCTCGAAATGCGCTAAGGCCCGGTGCAGGAGAATCGTCGTTAAAAAAGGAGGTGCCCATGGCAAAGGACCCGGGAATCGGAATGAGGGTGAAGGCGACGGTCGTCGACGCGCAAGGGACCTGCAGCGCCGGCCACCGGGTGGGGGACACATTCGAGATCAGCTGCCATGACCCCGGCGGCCTGTGCGGGTGGTTCTACCACGACATCTTCCCGGCCCTCTCCACGTTTCAGTTCGGCGGCCGCTACCCTTGGTGGGAGGGGGATCGCATCGAGGTGCGCTGCCCCGACCCCCACAACCTGGTGACCCTCACGCTGGAGCGCACCCCTCGCGGTTGAGCCGCGCGCAACGGGGGGCCGGGGCTCGAAGACCCTCGGGATGACCCCGGGCCCCATGGAACCCGGCTTCGGCCGGAAGGGAGGTGCCATGACCCATCGAAGCGCCTACGATCGCCTGATCGCCCACATGCAGGAGTGGATCATCGGGATGCCGGACACGGCCGAGCTGCGCGAGCTTCTCGCGGCGCGGCTGACCCCGGAGGAAGCCGGGCTGATTGCCGATCTACCCCTGCTGCCGCACACTGCCGGGCAGGTGGCCGATGCCTGGGGCTGCTCGCTCGAAGAGGTGCAGACCCGGCTCGACCCTCTGGCGCGCAAGGGGGTCGTCTTCCGCCACGAATCCCGGGGCACGCTGCGCTACGCGCTGAACGAGTCCATGTTCATGTTCTTTCGCAGCCCCTTCTGGTCCGGCCGCGACGACGCCGACACCCGAAGGCTCGCGCAGCTTTCCAACCGGTACTTCTACCCGGTCTACGGGCAGGAGTTCGGTCGGGGCCCGACCACGGGCCTCAGGGCCCTGCCGGTGCGCCGGACGATCGAGGACCCGCGTCGCATCCGGCCTTTCGAGGACGCGCTCGCGGTGCTGGCCGGCGAGGAGGTCATCTGCGTCGCCCACTGCCCCTGCCGCCGGCGTAAAAACCTCGACCCCGAGGCGACGCCCTGCACGCACGAGACGCTCAACTGCCTGCACTTCGGGCGGCTGGCGCGCTACATGCTCGCCCAGGGCATGGGGGAAGAGATCGGCCGCCGGCAGGCCGAAGGCATCCTGGCCGCCTCCGCGGACGCCGGGCTCGTGCACGGGATCTCCGGGCACAAGGGGGCGCCGGATTCGATCTGCAACTGCTGCTCGTGCTGCTGCATCTACGTGCAGTCGGCCAACGTCCTGGGGCTGCATGGCCACCAGCGTTCGAATTACTTTGCCGAGGTGGATGCGGCGGTCTGCGTGGGGTGCGGTAAATGCGCAGAGCGCTGCCCCATGCGGGCCGTGCGGCTTGCGGCTTCGGCGGCGGCCCCCAAAAAGACCGGGAAGATCTCGGTCGTCGCAGCCGAACGGTGCATCGGCTGCGGCCTCTGCAGCCACAAGTGCCCCACCGGCGCGATCCGGCTGACCCACCGGCCGCAGGCGGAGGACATCGCCGAGACCGAGCGCGAGATGGCGCGGCGCATGGCGCGCGAGCGGGGGCGCGCGGCGCGCGGACTCTAACCCATTCCCGGCAATCCCGAAAACCCCTTTCGGTTCGGCGCGGTGGCGTGATGATGGTGTCAACCAGCGAGGAGCGGATGCTGATCGGCTGCATTGCCGATGATCTGACCGGGGCCACCGACCTTGCGGTCACCTTGATGCGCGCAGGGCTTGCGGTCATCCAGATCAACGGGGTCCCGGCGCCGCAGCAGCGCCTGCCGCCCGGCGACGCCGTCGTCGTGGCGCTCAAGTCCCGGACCATCCCCTCAGCGGCGGCGGTGGCGCAGTCGCTTGCGGCGCTCTCCTGGCTGCGCGCCCGGGGTGCTGCGCGCATCTTCTTCAAGTACTGCTCGACCTTCGACTCCACCCCGCAAGGCAACATCGGTCCGGTGGCCGATGCCCTGCTGAATGCTCTGGGGAGCGACTTCACGGTCGCCACCCCGGCCTATCCCCGCAACCAGCGCACGGTGTACCAGGGGCACCTCTTCGTGGGCGGGGTGCTGCTTTCGGAATCCGGGATGCGTCATCACCCCCTGACCCCCATGACCGATGCCAACCTGGTGCGGGTGCTGGCGGCGCAGACGGACGGCAAGGTGGGTCTTGTCCCCTACCCGGTCGTGGAAGAGGGCCCGGCGGCCGTTCGCCTCCGGCTGGAGGCGCTGCGGGGGGAGGGGTTCCGCCATGCCGTCATCGACGCCGTCTCGGACGAGCACCTGATCGCGGCCGGTGCGGCCTGCGCGGACCTCGCGCTGGCGACCGGCGGGGCGGGTTTGGCCATGGGGATCGCCCACCACCTGGTCAAGACGGGGAAGCGCGGCCGCCTTGGCGCGGCCCCCGGTGCATTGCCGACCGTTACGGGCCCCTCCGCCATCCTTGCCGGCAGCTGTTCCGCCGCCACCTTGGCCCAGGTCAAAGCGGTCGTCGACAAGCTGCCGGCGCTCAAAATCGACCCCTTGCGCCTGGCAGGCGATGAAGAGGCTCTCGCCGCGGTCATGGAATGGGCCGTGGCCAATCTGGGCCCGGACCCGATTCTCGTTTATGCCACGGCGGAGGCCAAGGAACTGGCCGAGGTCCAGGAAAAACTGGGCGCGACAGGTCGGCCGAAATCGTCGAAGGGGCGTTTCGCGCCCTGGCAAAGCGTTTGGCGCAGGCCGGGGTGCGGCGTTTCGTGGTGGCCGGGGGCGAGACCTCCGGCGCGGTGGTGGAAGCACTGGAGGCGCGGGCGCTTCTGATCGGCCCGGAGATCGCCCCCGGGGTCCCGTGGACCGCCACGGTGGAGGAACCCGTGCGCCTCCTGGCGCTGAAGTCCGGCAATTTCGGGGGCCCGGATTTCTTCACCCGGGCTTTCGAGGTTCTGGGGTGAGGGAAGTGCACGAAGCCGGCCGTGCGATTTAAAACCTCAGCGTGAAAACGGTTTCCCCGCCCGGTGCGGAGCCGACGCTGAGAGTGCCCTTGTGAAGGCGCATGATCTGGCGCGACAGACTCAACCCGATCCCCGACCCGCCCGGCTTGGTGGTGAAAAAGGGGATGAAGATCCTCTCCGCCACGTCCTCCGGTATGCCCCGGCCGTTGTCGATGACCTTGATCACGGGGTTCCCCTGAGCGTCGGTTTCGGCCGACAGCAGGATGCGCGCCTTCCCGCGCGCGGTCACCGCCTCGAGGGCGTTCTTGCACAGGTTGATCAGCACCTGTTCGATCAGCGCCGGGTCGGCAGTGAGCTCGAGGGAGCCCGGCGCGACCCGGGTCTGGAAATCGACGTCCTTCCGGGCGAGTTGATCCCGCATGAAACCCTCCACGCGCGCCACGAGCTCACCCACCCGGACGATCTGAAACTGCGGCTGGGGGATGCGGGTCAGCTCCCGGTATTTTTCGATGAAGGCGATCAAACCCCTGCTGCGCTTCTCGATGGTCTCCACCGCATCACAGACGTCGCGGATCTTCTCGCCGCGGGCATCCTCAGGTTCCTCCACCCCGCACTCGCCGGCCAGCAGGCCGTTGGCGGTGGAGGCCAGGGAGGCGATCGGGGCGATCGAGTTCATGATTTCGTGGGTCAGGACCCGGATCAGGTTCTGCCAGGAGACCATCTCCTTTTCCTCTAGCTCCCGGTGGATGTCCTGCATGGCCACCAGCAGCAGCGGCCGCCGGCGCAGCACGAAGCCGGTGGCGTAGATCGAAAACTGCAGCAGGCCGTCGTCGCGCTGGAACCGGACGAGACGGTTTTCACCGGGGGCAAGTGCGATCAGCGCCTCCGCAAGCTTCGGGTTGTCCGGCGCCAGGTCTTCGATTCGGCGCAGGTGCGGGATTTTCAACATCCGCCGGGCGGCGTTGTTGATCAGCTCCACCTTCCCGTCGGCTTCAAACGCGAGCAGCCCGACGCCCACGTGGTCGATGATCGTCTGCAGAAAGCGGAAGTGCTCCTCCTTTTCGAGCTTGGCACGGCGGAACTCGGCCGTCACCTCGTTCAAGGCGGCGGTCAGCTCCTCGAAGCCGGAGCCCTGGGGGCCGTCGGTGAAAGAGCGCGAAAAGTCGGAGTATCGGATGGAGGTGAGCAGCCGTGCCAGGTCCCGGTTGGTCCGGGTCACGAAGCGACCCAGCGCGACGACCTGCCAGGCCGCCGCCAGCGCGGCAAGCGTCCCGGCCGCCCAGAATTGCTTCAGCAGGAGGAGGTGGAAGATGAGGAAGACGGTGGCGGCCAGCAGGGCGACCCGGGCGATGCAGTTGATGAGAAATCGTCTGTGCGGCATGCGCGGGTCCGTTCGGGTGAAGGTGTCACCAGTCGGGCTATAGGCCGTATTTCTCCAGGCGCCGGTAGAGCGAGGTGCGCGTGATCCCGAGCTCCCGGGCTGCGTGGGAAATGTTGCCGTCATGCTTCTTGAGCGCTTTGCGCACCACGGCTTTTTCGACCTCCTCGAGGTGGTAGCTCTCGAAGACGATGCCTTCGTGCTCCCGGCCGGTTTCAGGAAACAGGAAGTCCGCCGGCCGGAGAACGGGCGCCTCCGACAGGATCACCGCCCGCTCCAGGGTGTGCCGCAGTTCGCGGACGTTGCCCGGCCACTGGTAGCGCTCGAGCTTTTTCATGGCCGCCGGGCCGATCCCGGTGACGGCTTTCTTGTACTTGCGGGCGTAAACCCCCAGGAAGTGCAGCGCCAGCGGCGGGATGTCGCCCTCGCGCTCCCGCAGCGGCGGAAGCCTGATTTCCACGGTGTTCACGCGGTAGAGCAGGTCCTGCCGGAACTCGCCGCGCGACACCATGTCGTAGACCGGCATGTTGGTGGCGCAGACGAGCCGGATGTCGATGCCGCGGGCGGTATGGGAACCCACGCGCGTGACCTGGCGGCTTTCGAGCACGTTCAGCAGCTTCGCCTGCATGGCCGGGGAGAGGTTGCCGATCTCATCCAGGAACAGCGTCCCCCCGGAGGCGAGCTCGAAGCGGCCGGCGCGGTCCTCGCGCGCATCGGTGAAGGCGCCCCTGACGTGGCCGAAGAGCTCGCTTTCGAAGAGGGTCTCGACCACGGCCCCCATGTCGACGCTGATGAAGACCTCCCCCGCCCGGGCGGACTGCCGGTGCAGCGCCCTCGCCACGAGCTCCTTGCCGGTGCCGTTCTCTCCCAGGATCAGCACGTTGGCGTCGGTTCCGGCCACCTTCGCAATCGTCGCGAACACCGCCTGCATGGCCGGGCTCGCCCCGATCATGTCGTGAAACTTCTGGTCGATGTCGGCGTTCATCTGCTTCTGGCGCGAACGCAGCCGGTCGACCTCGAGGCGCGACAGCCGCAGGTTCAAGGCCGAGTTGAGGGTCGCGATGAGCTTTTCGTTCTGCCAGGGCTTGAGCACGAAATCGGAGGCGCCGGCCTTGACGGCCCTTACCGCCGTCTCGACATCGCCGTAGGCCGTGATCAGAATGACCACCGCCGCGGGGTCCATCCGGAGAATTCGCTCCAGCCACATGAACCCCTCGGTGCCGCTCGTCGCGTCGACCGTGAAGTTCATGTCGAGCAGGATCACGTCGTAGCACTCATTTTTCATCAAGGCGGGGATTTTCTCGGGGTCCTGCTCGGTGTGGACGAGGCGAAAGTGCTGCTTCAGGAGAAGCCGGGCAGCCAGCAGCAGGTCCTGATTGTCGTCGACGACCAGAATGTTTCCGACTTTCTGGGTCATGGGCATGTTCCTGTCCGTAAAGCGATCCTGCGGCAAACGCGGCAGCAACTCCTCCCGCTGCGCCCGCCTCGAGCATCAAGGCTTGTCGCCCGCCATTTTATGCCATTTTTGTTCCACACCTCGCTTTCGACGGGTGGGGATGCCTCGAAAGCCCACCGGGAACGACAGGCCTCACCCGATAAGTTCGGCCCGTAGGGCGATCACGGAAAAATGAGCCCCCGTTTCGCAAAAAGGGTTGCCGCATTTTCCGTCCGCGGACGCCCCGCCGAGGTGTCCGCTTCCGTACACCCGGTGTAGCGCGGGCGTACATGCGCCGCCGCCACCAGGCGTGCCGGAGACGAGATCATGCATACCATATTTTCTCGAAGGGTTGAAATGACCGGCGGTTTTTCATATCTATGACCTATCTCAACTTCCTCTGCGGAAAAGCTTCCCGATTGGCACACCCGTTGCTCTCCAGTAACGCGCAGGGAGTCTTCCCATGATCAAGACCAGGAATCTGACCAAGGTCTTCCGCAACGCCGAGGTGGAGACCACCGCGCTGAGCGGCATCAACATCGAGATCCGCCGGGGCGAATTCGTAGCCGTCATGGGCCCCTCGGGCTGCGGGAAATCGACCTTTCTGCACCTGGCCGGCATGCTCGACACCCCGACCTCCGGGGAGTACTTCTTCATGGACGAGGAAGTCTCCGGCTACCCCGAGAAGAAGCGCGCGGCGCTGCGCAAGGGCAACATCGGCTTCGTCTTCCAGAGTTTCAACCTGATCGACGAGCTCACCGTCCGCGAAAACGTCGCGCTGCCGCTGCTCTACCTGAAGGTCCCCGCCGCCGAGCGTGAAAAGCGGGTCGACGACGTGCTCCGCCGGATGGGGCTTGCCGCCCACAGGAACCACTACCCGCCGCAGGTCTCCGGCGGGGAGCAGCAGCGCGCGGCGGTCGCCCGGGCCGTCGTCGTCGGCCCGAAGGTCGTCCTGGCCGACGAGCCCACCGGCAACCTGGACTCCGCTCACGGCGAGGAGGTGATGAAGCTGCTGGTCGAGCTGAACGAGGGCGGCGCCACGGTGGTCATGGCGACCCACTCCGCGGACTACGCGGACTACGCCCACCGCGTGATCCATCTCTTCGACGGCCACGTCGTCACCGAGAACCTGAAACGGAAGTACGACCGGCACATGCGGCCGCTCGCGCCGGTGCCGGGCTGATGCGTTCGGTGCAACCCGAGCCCTGGGCAATTTGCCGATGTTCGCCAACTATTTCAACGCCGCGCTTCGGAACCTTCTCCGGCACAAGCTCCACGCGCTGGTGAGCCTCCTCGGCCTTGCCGCCGCGATGGCGGCCGCCATGCTGGTCCTGCTCTTCGTCGTCGACGACCTGCGCTTCGACAGGTTCCACCGGTATTCCGACCGCATCTTCCGCGTGATACGGACCTACCGAACCGCCGAGTCCGCTCTGCCAGTCGCGCTCAGTCCCGAGCCCCTCGCCGCTGCGCTCAAGAACGATCTTCCGGAGATCGAGGATGCGGTCAGCATCAATAATTTCGACGAATACCACGTCCGACATGCCGGCCGGTGGGTGAGCGATGTGAGGGCCATCTTCACATACCCCGCCTTTTTCCGGATCTTCTCATTCGAGGTCCTCCGGCGCTCCGGAAGAGCTCTTCTTGAGGACCCGAATTCCGCCGTTCTCACCACGGAGGCCTGCCGCCGGCTGTTCGCGGACGAGGACCCCCTCGGGAAAACCATCTTCATCGAGCGCGTCGGCGAGGTGCGGGTCGATGCGGTCATCGAAAACCCGAGGCGAACCCACATCCCCTTCGGGGTGATCATACCGATGGCACGATATCCCGCCCCGGGCTACGTGGGACAGCTGGAAGAATAGCAATTTCTATGTCTACGTGCTGCTCCGGGAGGGAGTCGATCCCGGTGAATTCGACCGTAAACACAAGCGGTTCCTTAAGAAGTACGATCTGCCGGAAATCGGCGTGACGCGGGAGATCAGCCTGCAGCCGCTCGCCCGGGTTTTCCTGCAGCAATCCGAGTTCGCCTATGATTTGATGAGAGCGCCCTACGACATCCGCCTGGATTACGTGCTGCTGGCGGTCGTTCTCAGCATCCTGGCGGTGGCCGTCATGAACTACGTCAACATCGAGACGGCCCGCGCGGCGCGGCGGGCCGGGGAGATCGCGCTGCGCAAAACCCTCGGTGCAAGCCGCAACCAGCTCGCGGCCCAGTTCCTGTGCGAGGCGCTCCTGCTGAGCGTCTTCGCCTTCCTGCTCGCCCTCTGCGTCGTGGAGGTCTCCCTGCCGGCCTTCAACCGGTGGGTTGAAATGGAGGTCAAGGACCTCACGCTTTTCAGCCTGCAGAACGGCCCGATGATCCTCGCCATGGCGGCGGGGGCGCTCCTCATCGGGGCGGCGGCGGGCGCCTATCCCGCCGTCCTGCTCTCCTCCTTCAGGCCGGCCGCGGTATTCAGGCGCGCGGCGACGGCCGCCGCCCCAGGCACCCTGCGCAAAGTCCTGGTCGTCTCCCAGTTCGGGGTGTCCATCGTGCTCATCATCGCCACCCTGGCCCTCATGCGGCAGCTCGACACCATGCGACAGGCAAACGTCGGCTACAACCCGGAGAACCTCGTCTGTGTGCCGCTTTCCGAGGCCGTCCGGAAGCGCTACGGCGACTTCAAGGCCCTGCTCCTGAAGCAGGCATACATCGACCGAAGTGACCGCGGCGAGGGACATGCCGGTCTGGGAAGGGCCCTCGACCTACCCGAGCCGACTGGGAAGGCCGCAACGAGGCCGAAAGCCTGCTTCTCCGCTGGGCTTCGGTCGATTCGGATTTCATCGAAACGATGCAGATCCGGCTGGCCGAAGGCCGGAGCTTCGCGGGTCAGGCCCCGCTCACCGGCTGGATCATCAACCGGGAGGCCGAAAAACAGCTGGGGCTTGCGGACCCGGTCGGAAAAACGATTGCCATCGGAAAGACCCGGCTGCCGGTCATCGGTGTGGTGGAGGACTACCACTTCACCAGCCTGCGCGTCGAGGTGGAGCCGCTGGTCCTTTTGGTCACAAAGGACCCGCCGCGTTTTGCCTTCATCCGGGTGTCGCCGGGTGAGCCTCGAAGCCGCGCTCGACTCCATCGGGGAAGCCTGGCGCATGATCGAGCCGGAAATCCCGTTTCACCAGGTCGGGTTGTCCGAGCGGCTCGACAAGATGTACATGGCCGAGGAAAAAGTGAGCGAGCTATTCGCGGCGGCCTCCCCTTCTGGCGCTTTTGCTCTCCTGCCTCGGGCTCTACGGGCTGACCTCCTGCCTTTGCGAGCAGCGCACCCGGGAAATCGCGATCCGCAAAGCCAACGGCGCCTCCCCGCGGGACATCCTGCGCCTGCTCATGCCGGCCTTCCTAAAGCCGGTCCTGATCGCAAGCCCGCCCGCCTGGCTTGCGGCCTACGCGGCGCTCGACTACGGGTTCAAGGACTTCGCCTACCGCGCCGATCTCTCCGCCTTCCCCTTCGTCGCGGCCGCGGTCCTCTCCGTCCTGGTCGTTTTGCTGGCGGTGGGGATCAAGGTGATCCGGGCGGCATCGGCCAACCCGGTAGATGCGCTGCGCCACGAGTGAGCGGCCGTCGCGCGCGCACCATGCCGTCCCTGACATTTCTCGAAATGCCCGGGCCGTTCACACCAACGAAAGCCGGGAGGGCAATGCGATGAAGCCGAAAATGACCGCAAATCTGGAGGCCGTGTTTGGGACGCTGTTTTTCCTGTTCCTGGTGCTTCCCATTTTTTTCATCTACATCCCCTACAAAATAGTCTCTTATCCGAATCACGCCCTTCTTTTCGACATCGGCGTGTGGCGTTATTCCGGCTTGATCCTCATAGTCCTGGGTGCCGCTGGTTACTTCTGGTGCTCCCACAGCTTCGCGTTCTCCGGCAAAGGCTCCCCCATACCGTTTACGCCGACCAAAGAGCTCGTAGTGACGGGATTGTACCGGCATGTCCGAAACCCGATGTACGTCGCCGCATTCATGATACTGGCGGGCGAAACCGTGCTGTTTCAGTCCAAAGGCATGCTCATCTACTTCCTGATCATGTTCGCGGGCCTCAACTTCCAGGTGCTGTGCCTCGAGGAGACGCATCTGGAAGAAAAATTCGGGGAGGGCTACAGGCGGTACCGCAAGGCCGTGCCCCGCTGGATTCCGCGACTGACCCCTTATCGCGCTGTCGGTCCGGAGCCCCCTTCCAAGGCGGACAATTATTAGGCGCGGCGGAAATCCGTCCCGCCCGAAGCCCGTCACCCCCCCCTGCCGCCCGCCGGGTCCACGCATTTTGTCCTGCCGCCAAGCGGACGATTGCGGCACCCATCCTGGCCGCCCGCTTCAGCCGCGGCTGTCCCCGCCGCGCGAAATGCCCGCCAGCGAACACCGCCTGTCTCCGAACCGCACACCGGGTCCCGGCGCCGGCCGCCGCTTCACCCCGGTTTTTTCCCCGGATCGGGGTCCAAGAGTTCCGCCGCCTGAAAGCGCTGTCCACGCTCGGCTCAAGCTGACGGGATCAAGAGATATCCGGCACCTGTCGCCGCAGGAACCGCCCGGGAAGTCCCCATGCTGGCACATGTCTTGCTCCCTGGGTGGTGCAGAACGCGAAAGGCGAAAATTTCCAAAACCCATGAGGTCAGCCATGTTCACCGCATCACTTCCGGTTTCAAAACAAAAAGCGTTTCGTGACAAGGCGCGGTTGAACGCCTGGATTGCGCAGGACCTGGCGGAGGGTTTCGGCGGGAAAAAGGCCGACTACCTGAAACGGCTGAACGGCAGGCTGAAGGCGGAGATCAATCGGTGCCGCAAACCTGCCCCATTCTGTTTTGCCCAAGCCGCGTGATCGGCGACCGAGAAAGGAGAGGAAAATGAAGACAGGCAAAGTGATCGTATTGGCGGTGTCGGCGGCTTTCTGCCTCGCGCTTCTTGCCGGCTGCGTCATCGTAGTCCCCAACGGCTGCGGCAGGCAGACGGTTTCAGGGTCCGGCGAGGTCGTGACCGGGACCCGGGAGGTGCCGGAATTCGAACGCATTGTGCTCAAGGGCAGCGGGCGGGTCACCATCGAAAGGGCGGACGCACAGAGTGTCACGATCCGGACCGACAAGAACATCCTGCCGCTGGTCCGCACGCAGGTCTCGGGGGACGTGCTCGAGATCTCGCATGAAAACTACAACCTCAGACCGACCACGCTTGAAATTCAGCTCGGCTTGAAGCGCCTGAGGGGTGTGACGATTTCCGGCTCCGGGGACGTGACCGGGCGGGGGCCGTTCGAGGCGGAAGACTTCATGGCAGAAATCAACGGCTCCGGGGACATGGATCTTGAGCTTGCGGTGTCGCGCCTTGCGAGCGTCATCAACGGATCGGGCTCGTTGGCCCTGGCCGGGAAGGCGGCCGAGCACGAGGCCGCCATCAGAGGCTCGGGCGACATCCGGGCCTTCGACCTCGCATCGGAAAAGGCCTCGGTCTCCATTTCAGGCTCCGGCGACTGCCGGCTGCGTGCCTCCAGGTCCCTCACGGCGGACATTTCGGGAAGCGGCGACGTCATCTACTCCGGACGCCCGCGGGTGGAGAGCCGGGTCAAGGGCTCCGGGTCGGTCAAGGCCCACAGGTAATCGCTTGTTCATCGCGGCGACGCATACAGGAAGAAGGAGTGCCTCGTGATGGGAAAGGGAGCCCTCGGGTTTCGAAACCGCTGCCTTGAGAAAGCCGTCCCGTTTCTGGTGGCGTTTCTGGTGGCGGCGGGCTGCCAGGCCAGGCCGGAGTGGAAGCCGCACCAGGGCGGTTCCCGGCCCGTTTATCCGGGCGAGCGCTGGTCCAAGGCGCCGTCCCCCGAACATCTGGGCTGGTCCGCGACGAAGCTGGCGGAGGCTCGGGCCTATGCGGCCACGCTCGACACGGCGGCGGTCATGATCGTCGACGACGGGGTGGTGGTGGACACCTGGGGCGAGGTCACCCGCCCCTTCCAGTGCCACTCCATGCGCAAGAGCCTGATGAGCGGGCTTGTCGGCGTCCAGGTGGACCGCGGGGTGCTGGACCTCGCCCGGACGATGGCCGAGCTCGGCATCGACGACACCGCCCCAACGCTCACTTCGGAGGAAAAGAGCGCCACGGTCGGCGACCTGATCAAGGCCCGCTCCGGGATCTACCACCCGGCGCTGGGGGAGAGCCCGGGCATGCAGGCCACCCGGCCGAGGCGCCACGGCCATCCGCCCGGCACCTTCTGGTATTACAACAACTGGGACTTCAACGCTCTGGGAACCATCTTCGAGCAGGAGACCGGAACGGGGATCTTCGACGCCTTTGCGCGTGATTTTGCCGCCCCGCTGCGGATGGAAGACTTCGACCTCGCCGATTGCCGCACCCTCACAAGCGTGGACTACGGGGCGGCCGACATCTCGGTCCACCGCTATTATCTTTTCCGGATGAGCGCCCGAGACCTGGCCCGTTTCGGTCTTCTGTTCCTGAGGGACGGCCGCTGGCAGGAGCGGCAGATCCTCTCCCCTGCATGGGTCCAGGAAAGCACGAGTGCCCACTCCAGAATAGGGTCGCACCGCTGGTACGGCTACATGTGGTGGGCCGGCACCCGCGAGGGTCTTTTCCCGGGGGTGCAGGTGAAAGGGCACTGCTACCACGCCTCGGGCTGGGGCGGCCACAAGCTGATCGTGCTCCCGTTCCGCAAGCTGGTCGTCGTCCACCGGGTCAACACGGACCGGCCGTTCAACGAGGTCACCGACGGGCAGGTCGGCCGGCTGCTGTGGCACATCCTCGATGCCGCCGGTGTCGAGGACATCGGCGAGCGACCGACCCTGGACTCGGCCGCGGGGGTCCGTCTCACGGGCCACGCACTCGCTCGGGCGCTCTCGGGCTGTACGGTGCGCACTGCGGAATACACCGTGAAAGTCCCGGACGAGTCCCGCATGGAGTTCTGGGCGAGCGGCCGGCGGTTCGATGTGGCCGAATGGGGCGTCGCGGGCGAGGGGGGCTGGCTGCAGGGCAGGGTCATCACCGGCGGGCGAAAAATATCCCTGAGCTTCGTCCTGGATGGCGGCAGATTGAAGTGGTATGACCGCGGCGGGACCCTCGCCGGGGCAGGGACTTACAACAAATGAGCCGAAAGGAGGTTTGCCATGAAAAACGTGGTGGTCTTGATCGTGTTGGCGGTATTTCTGGCGACGGTGTCCGGCTGCATCGGGATTCAGGGGGGGAGCGATCAGGGCAAGGGGGAACCGACCCTCGGCCAGCAGCTGATCGACCTGAAAAAGGCCCGGGACGAGGGCGCGATCACCCACGAGGAGCACAGGGAGTTCAAGGAGAAGCTCAAGCGCTTCTACGAATAGGAGGCTGCCTTCAGTCCTTCTCGCGGCCGAGCATCTCCTCGGACTCCATCCACATGACGTTGATGATGCCGAAGGCGCAGGCCAGGAGCACACCCAGGATCCACGTAAAATACCACATAACACCTCGCGGGATGGTCTTTGTCAGTTGAAGGGGTCGTACCCCGGTTTGCGGTAAAGCGTTGGCGCGCGGTCGAGGATATCGGGCCGGTAGACCTTATCCGCCCACTCCTCGGGCGCGACCTCCTCGATGGCCACCGAAACCGACTTTTCCGCGCACTTCGCGATTTCCACCACGCTACGGACGAGCTCATCGGCCAGGCGCGTTTTCTGTTCCTCGGTTCGTCCGGGGTAAAGCTTCACGATCACATGCGGCATTTTGTCTGCCCCTCCTTGCGCCGGGTCAATAGACCGAGTGCGTCTCTTCCCGGATCCGTTTTTCGGTCACCTTGCCCCGCAGTACGCGGTAAACCCAGCTTGTGTACAGCAGGACGACCGGCAGAAAGAGCGCCACGGCGACGAACATGAGGTTGAGCGTGCGGTGGCTCGAGACGGCGTCGTAGACGGTCAGGCCCGCGTTGGGAAAGGTGCTCGACGGCATCACGAACGGGAACATGGCGAACCCGGCCGTCAGGATGGTGCCGGCCAGCGCCGCAGCGCTCGACACAAAGGCCACCCCGGCGCGCCGGGCACCCGCCAGCAGGACGGCGAGCGCCGCCCCGGCCACCGCCAGGACCGGCGCGACCCACATCCAGGGGCGCGCGGCGTAGTTGGTCATCCAGGCGCCGGCGGACCGCTCCACGCTTTTGGCGAGCGGGCTCAGCACGCCGCCGGGGTCGGGCATGGCGGCGATGCGATACCCCTCGACCCCGTAGGCCTGCCACACACCCGCCAGCCCGAAGGCCGCGACGAAGACGATGGCGGAGAGGCGCGCCGCCTTGAGGGCGCGTTCGGCGACCCGGCCCTCGGTGCGCAGGTTGAGATAGACCGCCCCGTGCATGACGAGCATCGCCAGGCTGACCACCCCGGTCAGGAGCGCGAAGGGGTTGAGCAGCCCGAAGAAGCTTCCGCCGTAGTATGGCCGCATGAACTCGTCGAAGGTGAACGGTACTCCCTGCAGGAGGTTTCCGAAGGCCACGCCGAAGACCAGGGCCGGCACGGCGCCGCCGACGAAAAGACCCCAGTCCCAGGCGTTGCGCCAGCGGGGGTCGGCCACCTTGCTGCGGTACTCGAACCCCACCGGCCGGAAGAACAGCGCAAACAGGACCAGCAGGAGCGCCCAGTAAAGCCCCGAGAAGGCCGCCGCGTAGACGAGCGGCCAGGCCGCGAACAGCGCCCCGCCGGCCGTGATGAACCAGACCTGGTTGCCCTCCCAGGTGGGGCCGATGCTGTTCAGGAGCACGCGGCGCTCATCGTCGGTCCTGGCCACGAAGGGCAGCAGCACGCCGACCCCCAGGTCGAAGCCGTCCATGACGGCGAAACCGATGAGCAGGGCCCCCACGAGGAGCCACCAGATCATCTTGAGCGTGGGATAGATTCGAACAGGATCGGCATGGGATGGGTTCTCCTTAAACGGCGGTTCAGGCCGCTTTGGCGTGTTCAAAGTGGTAGCGGCCGGTGTGCAGGCTGCTCGGCCCCAGGCGCACGAACTTGACCATGAGATACGCGGCAGCGATCATGAACACGGTGTAGAGCAGCGCCATGGCCGCGATGCTTCCGATCAGATCCCCGGTGGTGAGGGTCGAGGTCGACAGGACTGTCGGCAGCACCTCGCCGATGCTCCAGGGCTGGCGCCCGTACTCCGCCACGATCCAGCCCAGCTCGGCCGCAATCCAGGGCGCCGGCATGCTGAACAGGAGGGTCCTGAGCAGCCAGCGCTTGCGGTCGAAGTTGCGCCGGGCGCAGAAATAGAAGGACACCGCGATCAGCGCGAGCATACAGAAGCCCAGCCCCACCATGACGCGGAAGCTCCAGAACATGACCCCCACGTTGGGGATCGTGTCCCGGGCCGCCAGGCGCACCTGCTCGGGGGTGGCGTCGGTCACCTTGGGGGTGTAGCGTTTGAGCAGCAGGCCGTAGCCGAGATCCGGCTTGAGACGGGTGAACTCCGCGAGCACGGCCGGGGCGGTGTCGCCGGCGCGCAGCTTCTCGAGCAGCCCGTAGGCCCGCATCCCGTTTTCGATCCGCACCTCGCTCTCGCCACCAGTTCTTTAACGCCCGTTGGGCGTATCGAGCGAGCGCGTCACGATCATCCCGCCCACCCAGGGGACCTGATCGGCCCCGGGTCGTCTGAGTCTCCTGGTCCGGGAAACCGAAGAGGGTGAAGGACCGGCGCCGGCTCGGTTTCCCATTCGGCCTCCATGGCAGCCAGTTTGACCTGCTGCACCTGGCCGACCACGTAGCCGCTCTCGTCCCCCAGCACGATCACCGACCAGATCGAGGCCAGGCCGAAACCCACGGCCACGGCGAAGGAGCGGCGGGCAAACGACGTGTCGCGGCCCTTGAGCAGGTAGTAGGCGCTGATGCCCCGAGGACAAACATCGAGGCCGTCACATAGCCCGCCCCCGACGGTGTGGACGAACTTGACCTGGGCCACCGGGTTGAAGAACAGATCGCTGAAGCTGGTAAGCTCCATGCGCATGGTGGCCAAGTTGAACTCGGCGCCCACCGGGTGCTGCATCCAGGCGTTGGCCACCAGGATCCACAGGGCCGAGAGGTTCGACCCCAGCGCCACCAGGAAGGTCGTCGCCAGGTGGGCCCGCTTGCTCAGCCGGTCCCAGCCGAAGAAAAAGAGGCCGACGAAGGTGGATTCCAGAAAAAAGGCCATCAGCCCCTCGATGGCCAACGGTGCGCCGAAGATGTCACCGACATAATGCGAGTAGTAGGCCCAGTTGGTGCCGAACTGGAATTCCATGGTGAGCCCGGTCGTCACACCGAGGGCAAAATTGATCCCAAACAGTTTGCCCCAGAAACGGGTCATGTCCTTGTAGACTTGCTTTCCGGTCATCGACATAGACCGATTCCATGATGAACAGGATCCAGGAAAGCCCAAGGGTGAGCGGGACGAACATGAAATGATACATGGCGGTCAGGGCGAACTGCCAGCGGGACAGGTCGACGAACGCTTCGGTGGGCAGGGAAAACATGGGGCCTCTCCCGTAGGTGAAGGTCTTTTTACTTGCAAAGATGCTGAAAACAGCGTTTAGGTGGCGGATCGGGTCGGTGACGGTCAGGGGGAACTGCCTGCCGTCATTCACATAATCCGGCATTGCGGGGTTTGTCAAGGGCCGTTGGATTCGTAATAATCTGTCCTGATCGATGGCTTCCAAGTAAGTTAATCTCTTTTGGTGGGAGCGGCATCTTGCCGCGAAATGATCGCGGCTGGAAGCCGCTCCCTATCAAAAACAAGACTTACTTGATGATAAAGTGGCGCTGCGCGCCAAGAATCGTTTATTACGAAGTCATCAAGGGGTGGCCGTGGCGGTCGCAACCTCTCAGAACATGAAGTGGCTGGTCGAACGCAGTCGGCCCGGCCGCGGGGCCATCTGCGGCGTGGTGGCCTGGGCCTGGACGGGGGGCCTGCTGGCTGTCGCCCAGGCCTATCTGCTCTCGCGGGTCATCCACGGGGTGGTCATCGAAGCCCTGCCGCCGCGGGGTCTGGCGATGCTTTGCGTCGCTCTGGCGGCTGCGCTCGCCCTGAGGGGCCTGGCCGGTTGGCGCCGAGAGACCAGCGCCTTTGCCGCGGGCGCCCGGGTGCGGGCGGCGGTGCGCGCGGAGCTGCTTGCGCGGGTCCTGGAGGGCGGGCCCCGGGTCACCCGCGGCGACCAGACCGGCGCCGTGGCGAGCGTCCTGATGGAGCAGGTGGAGGGCCTTCAGGACTTCTACGCCCTGTTTCTGCCCCAGCTGGCGGTGGTGGTGCTGGTGCCGGTCACGATCGCGGCGGCGGTGCTGCCCGTGAGCTGGGCCGCCGCCGGGCTTCTGCTGGCGGCCGCGCCCCTCATCCCCCTGTTCGCGGTCCTGGTGGGGATGGGGGCCGAGAACATCAGCCAACGCCATTTCCAGTCCCTGGCCCGCCTGAGCGCGCACTTCCTGGACGTGCTCCAGGGTCTGGAAACCCTCAAGCTCTTCGGCCGCAGCCGCGCCGAGACCGATCGCATCCGGCAGGTCTCCGACGATTACCGCCGCCGCACCATGAGCGTCCTGCGCGTCGCCTTCTCTCCTCCGCGGTCCTGGAGTTCTTCACCTCCCTCTCCATCGCGCTGGTGGCCGTGTACCTGGGCATGACGTTTCTCGGCTATTTTCATTTCGGGACCTACGGCGGCCCGCTGACACTGGCCGACGGGCTGTTCATCCTGCTCCTCGCGCCCGAGTTCTTTCAGCCTCTGCGCGAGCTGGGCGCCCACCATCATGCGCGGGCCCAGGCGCTGGCGGCGGCGGAGGGGATCCGCGCGGTCCTCAGCGCCCCGCTTCCGGGGGGGTGCGGCGGGGCGCTCACCCCCATCGCGGAGCAGGGGTACCGCATTCGCTGCCGGGGCCTGGCGTTAGCCTACGACGGCGGTCGCCGGCCGGCCCTGAGGGGCGTGGACCTGGATCTGCGCCCCGGGCAGCGGACCGTGCTGGTCGGGGGCAGCGGTGCGGGGAAAATCCACCCTGGTCTCCCTCCTGTCGGGGTTTCTGGAGCCGGCGGCCGGAGAGATTCGGGTCAACGGCCATCCGCTGGGCGACCTCGACCCCGGGTTCTGGCGCCGGCAGGTGGGTTGGCTCGGGCAGAACCCGGTGCTGTTCCACGGCTCGATCCGTACGAACCTGCTCATGGGGCGGCCCGCGGCCGGGGAGGAGGCGCTGCGCTCGGCCGCCCGGGCGGCCGGCGTCCTGGACTTCTCCCGGCACCTGCCCCGGGGGCTCGACAGCCCGGTGGGGGAGCGGGGTCTCGGCCTGTCGCGCGGCCAGGCCCAGCGCGTGGCGCTCGGCCGCGTGCTGCTCAAGAACGCACCGGTGCTTCTGCTCGACGAGCCCACCGCCGGCTTGGATGCGGACACCGAGGAGCGGGTGCTGCTCGCCATCGAGGCCTTCAGCGTCGGGCGCACGGTGCTGGTGGTGACCCACCGTCTGGCGGAGATCCGGCCGAGCGGACACGATCTGTGTCCTGGAGGGGGGCCGGATCGTCGAGCAGGGCGGCTATGATGAGCTGATTCGGGCCGGCGGGCGCTTTCATCAGCTGGCGGAACCTTGGGAGGCAGGGTATCATGGCTGAGCCCCGGCATCCCCTCAAGCCCTTTCTGGCACTGCTGCGCGGGCATTCCAGGGCCGCGGCGCTCGGGACCCTGGCGGGGTTTGCCGCTTCCGGCGCCGCCCTGGCCTTGATGGCGCTCGCGGGGTGGTTCATCTGCGCCGCGGCGCTGGCGGGACTCACCCCGGCCGCGGCCCACCTGTTCAACTTCTTCCTGCCGAGCATCGGACTGCGCTTCTTCGCGGTGCTGAGAACACTTGCGCGCTACGCCGAGCGGGTGCTCACCCACGAGGCCACCTTCCGGATCCTGGCCGGCCTGCGGGTCTGGTTCTATCAACGGATCGAGCCTGCGGCGCCGGCGGCGCTGGGGCGCCGACGCGGCGGGGACGATTCTGAACCGCATCGTGGCCGACATCGAAGCGATCGACAACCTCTATCTGCGCGTGGTCTCCCCCAGCCTCGTCGCCGGGATGGTCTCGGTGTTGTTCGGCGTGCTCCTGGCCGCGGTCGATCCGCTCATCGCGGTGGTCGGCTGGCTGCTTCTGGCGGCGACCGGCATCGGGGTGTCGCTGGCGGCCGCCCGCTCCGGGGAGGCGGCCGGGCGTGCGATCGCCGGCGCGACCTCGGAATTGCGCACCCGCCTGGTGGAAGGCCTTCAGGGGATTGCCGAGATCAAGCTGTTCGGTGCCGAGGAGCGCACCCTCAAGGAGGTTCACGCCTGCGCGGAGACCCTCGCGGCCGGTCAACGACGAATGGCCGGGATCAAGGGGGCGGCGGCGGCGGCGATCAGCGGGGCTCTGGGCATCGCCCTGGTGACGGCCCTGGCACTCGCCAGCGTGCGGTTGGCCGAGGGCCGCCTGGAGGGCGCCCAACTGGTGCTGGTCGCGCTGGCGATCTTAGCCGGCTTCGAGAGCATCCTGGGGCTGCCGGCGGCCTATCAGTTCCTCGGCCGCACGACCGCGGCCGGGCGCCGGATCATGGAAGTGGCGAACGCGCCGCCGGCACCGGCCTTCGGGGAAGCAACCCGGCCGCTGCCGGGGTGTTACGACGTGTCGTTCGAGGCGGTGTGCTTCGGCTACGGAGCGGGGCTGCCGCCGGTGCTGAAGGGGGTGTCCCTGGGTCTCCCGCAGGGCCGTAGGATCGCCCTGGTCGGGGAAAGCGGGGTGGGCAAGTCGACCCTGGTGAACCTGCTGGTGCGCTTCTGCGACCCGGACTCCGGCACGATCCGGATCGGGGGCACCGATACCCGGGCTCTGAGCGAGGCGGACCTGCGCCGCGCCGTCGTCGTTTTATCCCAGGACTCCCACCTTTTTTGCGCCACGATCAGGGAGAACCTGCTCATCGGAAAACCGCGGGCGGACGAGGCCGAGCTGCGCGCAGCGCTTGCCGCCGTGCGTCTGCTCGAGTTCGTGGACGGCCTGCCGGACGGATTGGACACCTGGGTCGGCGAGGCCGGCCGGGCGCTCTCCGCCGGGCAGGCCCGCCGGATCGCCGTCGCGCGGGCCCTCCTGCGGGATGCGCCCATATGGGTGCTGGACGAGCCGAGCGAGGGGCTCGACCGGGTCACGGAACGGCAGCTGATGGACTCCCTCTGGGACCTCACCCGGGGGCGGACGGTCCTGTTCATCACCCACCGGATGACGCATCTGGAGCGCATGGACGCCGTCGTCGTTCTCGAGGGCGGCCGCGTGGCCGACCAGGGCAGCCATGCGGAGCTCCTGGCGCGCCATCCGCGCTATGCGCGATGGTGCGCGCGGATGAAATAAAAAACCGGGTGCAAGGGGCCAAGAGGTCGAGGGTTCAAGGGTAATTGAATGGGGCTCAATCCGGCCTGTCGGCGAGGACATAGTGGGTTGCCGGTCCGCGGCCGGCTTTCTTCAGGAGCCCCTTTCGCACGAGATCCTGCAGGTCGTGGATGGCGGTGCGCGAGGGCAGATTCCCGCCGATGAGGTCCTGGTATTCCCCCCGGGTGATCATTCCGCGCGCCTGGATGGCCGCAAAGGCCTTCTGCTGCCGGGGGTTGAGGCCCGCGGGCATCCGCGGCCCCGGCACCTGGGGCGGTGCCTCCCGCATGAGAAGATCCGGGGTCGCCTCCTCCCAGCCGTCCACGTCGACGTGGATGTCCTCGGAGTGGATCAGCGGCCCTTCGGTCATCACCACGGCCCGGGTGATCCCGTTCTGCAGCTCGCGGATGTTGCCCGGCCAGTCGTAGCGCATCAGTTTGGAGAGCGCCCCCTTGCTCAGCCCCTTTGCGCCGCGGCCGGTCGCCGTCGCCTGCAGGTTCAGGAAATGCCGCGCGAGCATTGGGATGTTTTCTTTCTGATCGCGCAGGGGCGGCGTGTGGACCGTGATCACCTTGAGGCGGAAGTAGAGATCCTCGCGGAACCCCCCCCTGTCGATGAGCTCCTTCAGGTCCACATTGGTGGCCACGACCAGCCGCACGTCCACGTCGATCTCGCGATCGCTGCCGAGGGGCTTGATCTTGCGGGCCGAGAGGGCCCGCAGCAGGGCCTGCTGCACCCGGGGCGAGGCCGCCTGGATTTCGTCGAGAAAAAGGGTGCCCTGGTGGGCTTCGAGAAAAGCGCCGTTTCGGTCGGATTTGGCCTCCGTGAACGCCCCCTTGATGTGGCCGAAGAGCGTGTCCAGAAGCAGGTTCTCGTCCAGGGCCCCGCAGTTGATCGAGATGAACGGCTTCCCCGCACGTGCGCTCAGCCCGTGGATGGCTTCGGCGGCCAGCTGCTTGCCGGTGCCGGTCTCGCCGATGATCAGCACGTCCGCCTCCACCTGGGCGGCCTTGCCGATTTCGGTCTTCAGCCGCTCGATCCTGGGGCCTGAGCCGACGATGGACGGCACGGGGTCGCCGCCGGCGGGCGGCGGGGCTTCCGCGGCGGCGCCGTCCAGGAAGGCCTCCTCCTTCAGGCTGGCGTCGCGGATGGTCCTGTCCTTGCGGCGGATGTCCGCCAACTGACGTTTGACGGTGGCGATCATGGTGTTGATCGCCCCCTGCAGGATCGTGATCTCGCGGCCGTAGTAGGGCAGCGCGACGGGATTCGGCTCGCCGTCCCGCGGAAGGTCCTTCACGGCCTCGGCCAGCTCGAGGATGGGGCGGGTGATGATCCGGCCCAGGGCGAAAATGAGACCGGCCACCACCGCCGCGGCGACGAGCGCCACGATCAGCATCGTGTCGACGTGTTTGTAGCCGGCCATCATGGTCAAGCGGCTGATGTCCATGTAGGCGACGCCCGCCACCACCCGGGGCTCGGCGTTCAGGGCGGGTTTGAAGCGGATGGGCGCATACGCCAGGTGGTAGTCCCGCCCGTAGGCGTTCGGCTGATAGGCGGTCATCAGAATGGCGTCATGCCGGCCGGCGCGCACGTCCTCCACCATGGCCCAGTAGCGTTCGAAAATCGAGTCCGGTCGAAAGGCGCTCTCCAACCCCTGCCGGCCGAGGGTGCCGGTGTAGCCCGCACGCGCCAGATGCGTGGAGAGCTCGGCCCCCGGTCTTTCAACGGCATCGGACTGAAACAGGACCCACCCGTCCGGGTCGAACAGGAAAAAATAGCGTTCCTCGGCCGTCCTCGGGAAGGCCCAGATCGGTGACCGGTTCGAGTTGTAGAGAGAGAGGATGTTTCTCAAGATCGCGGCATCCACGGTGACCAACAGGTAACCGGCGCCCTCCCCATCACCGCAGCAGGGGGTGGCCATGTGGATGACTTTGCGGACCAGTTTCTGGTTGGGGTTGTCGGTTACGGGGAATGGGTATTCGAGCTCCGCCACCGGTGAGAGCCACACCTGCCTGGGTGCCAGTGGCTTGATTTTTTCGTAATATATCAAAGGCATTGGTTTTATTTCGGCGATCTTGTCCGACGCTACTTGCACGATTTGGCCATCCTGGGCCATGAAAATGAGGTGGTTGGCGTCTTTTTGCGATATAAATGCGACGCCCAGGTAGTCGGGGCCGCCTGAAACATCCCGTCTCCCCAGGAACCGGCGCAAATTCTCGGCGGTGACGGTGTCCTGAGACAACCGGGAGAGATCCTCGCGCCAACGGTCGAGGAAGGACTCGATCTCGCGTTTGACGGCCATGGCCTGCAACTGGCTGGAACGTTCGATCGCGCTGTTTATAAATTGTTTTGATATTAAATAGTTGATGTACCCAGTGGCAATCAGGATGCACAGGACGGGCGGGATCAGGAAGATCATCAGACGAGTTTTGAGGCTGCTGGTTCGAATGGCTGCCCGCAGACGTTCAAAACTCGAATCCGGCAATTCACCACGCAACCACCGCATGGCAAGCACTCCTTTTTGGCGAGATTAGAGTCGACCCGCTTGGCGCGATTTGTTGTACTCGCACATCATCAATATAAAATCAACAACAAAAATAGCCAGTTGAATTTAATTTCATCTCGCAGAAAACGCTGGCACAAGGCTTGCTCAAGCAAATCAGTCGATCGATGCTATTTGTGCCCGGTTTCTTGGTTTGGAAGCTCATTGAAACCGCATTTCATTTTAACACAACAGAGGCAAGGAGGAAGGGAAATGAAGCCAGTGTTGCAGAAGGCAGGGTTGATTTTCACCACGCTCTGGCTCACGGCGGGGACGGCCCTGGCGGCCGGCGGGGGTGGGGAACCCATCGTGATCGTGGCCGACTCGCGGAAGCTGACGGGGATCATGTCCTGGTGGGCCAATCTCTACAACGAAAGCCACCTCTATTTCACGATTCTGACCGTTATTCTGATCCCGGTCATCGGGGTCGTTTTCGGGATGCTGGCCGATGTCGTCATGCACTTCATCGGCATCGATCTCAAGTCGCGCGATCTGGCGGAGCACTGAAGCGGGTCCCGGTCGACTCATCTCTCATCAGGCGGTCAACCACTTAAGAAAAGGAGATTCGGCATGGATTGGTTGTATGTCCTCATGCCCATCGCGGGCGTGAAAATATTCTGGCCGGGACTCATCATCCTGGGCATCGGCGTGGGCGTCATCGGCGGGTTTTTCGGTATGGGCGGCGCCTGGATGGTGACCCCGGGGCTGAACATCCTGGGGTTTCCCATGGCTTTTGCCATCGGCACCGACATCGCCCACATGGCGGGCAAATCCCTCATCTCCACCATGCGCCACGGCAAGTTCGGCAACGTGGACTACAAGCTGGGGTTCATCATGCTGTTCGGCACGGTGGTGGGCTTCGAGATCGGCGCCCAGATGATCATGTGGCTCGAGCGCATCGGCCAGGTCGGCCCGGTGGTGCGCTGGATGTACCTGGTGCTGCTGGCGCTGATCGCCTGGATGGTGTTTGCCGATGTCGCCAAAAAGCGCAGCAAGGAGAAGCAGGCGATCGCCGCCGGCAGGGAAGTGGACAAGCTCGCCACCGGCATCGAGTGGCACAAGACCTTTCACAAGATCAAGATCCCGCCCATGGTTCATTTCGAGGCGGCGGGGATCACCTGCACGGCCTGGCTGCCGATTGCCGTGTCGTTTTTCACGGGCTGGCTGGCGGGCATCCTGGGCATCGGCGGCGGGTTGATCCGCATGCCCGCGCTGATCTACCTGATCGGGTGCCCGACCCACGTGGCGGTCGGCACCGATCTTTTCGAGGTCATGATCTCCGGCCTCTACGGCGCCGCCTCCTACACCTACAAGGGGCGCACCGAGCTCGTGGCCGCCATCATCATGCTGGTGGGCGCGGCCATGGGCGCCCAGGTCGGCTCGGTCGCCACCAAGTACATCAAGGGCTACGGAATCCGCATCGCCTTCGGGCTGGCCGTGGTCGGCTGCTTCATCTCGGTGCTCCTGAAGCTGATCCCCAACTATTTCCCGAAAGCTTACACGATCTGCGACGTCACCGCCACGGTCCTGATCCTCGGTCTGGTGGCGGCGATGTCGATCTACATCACGGTCAAAATGGTCCAAGGGGCGGCCAGGGAAGTGGCCATGAAGAAGAGCAAAGCCTAACCACCGCATGGGAAATCCACGCGTCAAGGAGGATGATATGTTGAGAAAAGGTTTTTGGCTGAACCTGCTGGTCGCCCTGCCGCTCGTGTTCCTGTTCGGGTGTGTGGACACGGGCAAAGTCGATCAGGGCAGGGTGATTGCTTTCGACAAGGACAAGCGGCTGGTGACCCTCATCCGGGACAAGAAGATCGACACGCTCAACCCGGACTACTCCTACCTGCCGCCGATGACTTACGCGCTGCCCGCCGACCCGGAGGAAACCGGCCCCTTGCCCAAGGCCGGCGGACGGCTGAAACTGGATGCGGAAAAGAACCAGATCACGGTGTTCGACCCCAAAACCCAGAATTTCAAAACGATCGACTTCAAGCCGGTCGAAAAGAAAACCGGGGTGGAGCGCCGCGACCCGCAGGTCGAGGGCAAGAAATTCCCCATCGTCGACAAGGGCAAGCGCACCGTCACGATCTACTCCGGCCGGCAGAAGATCCTGGAGACCATCAGCCTGGCCGAGGAGTACTTCGCCCTGCCCGATTCCACCTGGGATGCCGGGGACGAGGTGCGCATTTATTACAAGGAAGAGGGCAAATCCCTGCGCTTCATGAACATCAGCCAGACGGACATCTTCAAGAAATAGAGCCTCTCCGTTTTCCCCGAGCGGTGCCGACCGGCCCCGCTCGGGGTAAGACCCGGCTGTAGATGCAAAGATGAGGAGTCGCCGATGGACCCGGTACAGGAAAATGAGGGCCCGAACCTGAGCTTGACCCAGGTGATGTTTGCGATCGGGGTGAACATGCTGGTGCTGGCTGAGCTGTCGTTTGCCGTCTTCAGGGCTGCGGCGGACCCGGACAACTTCACCCTGGTGTTCATGAAAGTCTTTTTCGTGATGCTGATACCGACGCTGATCGCCGCATTCCTGCTGAAGCGCCGGCTGCGGCCGGCCGGCGAGGGCGCCGCGGCTTGATGCGATCGAATGACCGGCAGGCGCTGCCCCTGCCGCGGGTCACTTCAGGCGGCAGGCTAAGACCGCTTCGAACGCGCCGCCAGCGGGCTAACGCGGGGGCCGGGGGAGGGGGTTCTTTCGAAGGACCGGTAGCGCATCCCGTCCCCGCCCCGGGGATAGGCGAATTACACCACTCCGCCGCCGCCTGCCGGCGCATTCCATTCCAGCCGCCGCTGCGCTTCACCGGCGCAGCGCGGGCCACCACCTAACCGACCATGGAGCACCGCATGGCCCGGGAAACAGCCGCCGAGATCTACATGATGAAAAAATGCGCCGACGGGGTCGTTGTCGCGTTCCGGTTCGGAACCCGCCACGGCCTCAAGCCGGGGATGCAGCTCAGCGTGCTGAACGAGGACGGCATCCCGGTGGGGCGCGTGCAGGTGCTTTCAAGCGGGGAAAACGATTCGGAAGCGCGGGTGGCCGGGAAAGGCGCGGTCAAACTCGGCTGCCGGGTGCACCTTCCGGGCCAGAACCTCTCGTGAATCGCAAAAGCGGGCGCATTCCCCGTCGTTTGCTGCGGGAAGATTCAATCATTCGGCAGCGGCTTCGACCAGGTCCGGGTCGAGGCAGTAGTTTCCGCTCAGGAAGCACTCGGTCAGATGGGCGATGTGATCTTCGGTGTGCATCATCATGTCCATCTGCCGGGTGTAGATGAGCAGGCGGCCGAGCTGATCGAGCTTTTCCTTCAGCAGGGAGTCTTCCTGCTTGGCCATGCGCGCCGTGACCCGGTCGCCGTTGGTTTCCACCAGAAACCCCAGCGCGCCGGCGACCTTTTCGATCATTCTGGCCCGGCGGCCGCGCCGCACGTCATCGGCCGCGCCGCCTTTGAACTGGAAGTTGATGTAGTTCTTGGCGGCGGTCTTGCCGCAGTAGCAGTCGAGCACGCTGTAGTGGTAGCCGACCCGCGAGCTGAAGTTGAGATACTTGTCGGAGATGATGGCGTAGCTGCGGTCGCCGAAGCGTTCGCTGCCCTCCCCGCCGTGGGCGAGCAGCTGCTCGGACATGACCGAGAAAAATCCGCTCAGATTCACAGGCCGGGGCTGCCGCGTCCCCAGGTCCTTTCGCAGCATACCCTGCAGCAGCGCTTTGAAGGGCGCCGACACGACCTCCTCCAGGCTCACGCGGTCGACCCGCGTGGCATCGACGCTGAGCCCCCCGCCGAGGTCGATGACATGCAGGTCGATCGGGATGTCGGCGTTCAGCTTGGCCGATATGCGCGCGCGGTCGGTGACGAGATCGCCCAGCTGGAACACCACGGAATAGGATTTCTCGTGGATGAACCGCATCACGTCGTGGATCGTCCGGCAGTGGTCGTCGGCAAAGCGCGGGGACTTGGGGTCGGTCAGGTTGAGCGGCACGATCAGGTCCGCCCGCCGCCGCAGCGCCTGGTAGGTCGGTCCCTTGACGACGAACCCGCCCTGCTCCAGGCCCGAATCGAGAACCTCCCCGACCTTCCCGGAGTAGACCCGGCCGTGGTAGGCATCGACCGTCACCAGGGTGCCCGCGGCCAGCCGCTCGGTCGCGGTGCGCGTGTTCATCAGAGTGGGGACCATGTACTCGCGGGCGAGCGAGGCCATGTGGCTCACCAGGCTGCCGAAGTCGGTGATGATCGCCTGGGCCTTGCTCATGACCATGACGTAGGACGGCGAGGGGTGGATCGCGACCAGCACCCCGCCGTCCGGGAAGGAGGCGAGGTCGGATTCGGAGCGCACCGGGACGACCGGCCCGAACCCGATGCCGGCACAGGCGACCTCCGCCCCCTCTAATAGGACTTCGGCTCCCGCGGGGACCGTGCCGCGAGACACCCGGCCCTCGGGGTCGCGCCCCTCTATCCGCAGCGGCCGGGCCTGGAGCACCACCAGTCGGCCCTCCCCATCGAGAGCCCACTCGACGTCCTGGGGCAGGCCGTAGTGCGCCTCGAGCTTGCGCCCCCAAGCGGCGAGCTCGCGCGCCTGTGTCTCGGTCAGGCAGGCCTGGCGGCGCAGCTCCCCGGCGACGGCTTCCCCGGCGACCCCGCCTTCGGCCCGGGACACGAGCCGGTCCGTCTTCTCCTCGATGCGCCGGCTGACCGGCTCGGGCGGGTCGTCCTTGGTGAAGACGTAGCTGTCGGGCGGCACGACCCCGTCCACGGCGTACGGCCCCAGCCCCCAGACGGCGTTGATGATGATCCGGTTTTCAAGGGCGGCGATCGGGTTGCGGGTGTACATGACCCCGCTCGCCACGGCCGGAACCATCTCCATGCAGGCCACCGCCATGGCGGCGTCCGAAAAGGGGATCCCCATGTGCAGCCGGTAGGCGATCGCCCGCGGGGTGAAGAGGCTCGCCAGGATGTTCTTGTATTCGTCGATGATTTTCTCCGGCGCCACGTTCAGCACGGTGAGATACTGGCCGGCGAAGGAAAGCGTGCTGTCCTCGCCGATGGCGCTGCTGCGCAACGACACCCTGAGGGGGCGCCGGGCCGCGGGCGTCGCCGCGTCGAGTTCGGCCCAGGCCGCCATGATGGCCTGGGCGAGGTCCGCAGGGACGTCTGACTCGGCGATCAGCATCTGGATCTGCTCGCTCACCTGCACGATGGTCTCGGTTTCGATGACATCCGCTTTGGCCTTGAGCTTCTGCACGACCGCATTCAGCCGGTTGAACTCCATGAAGCGGTCGAAGGCCGCCGTGGTGACGGCAAACCCTCGCGGCACGCGCAGTCCCAGCCTCCCGACCTCGGCCAGGTTGGCGTTCTTGGCGCCGACCGCCTCGGCCAGGTCGCGGGCAAGCTGCGCGTAGCCGATCACCCATTGCGGGTCCGGCCGGCGTGCAGGCGCGGGTGCCTCCCCGGTGACGGCCTGCTGAATGCCGTCGAGGGCTTTTCTCAGGCCGGGGTAAGGGCGGCCGGACATCTGCTCCAGGCACTGGACCATGCGCGCGGCGTGGAAGAAGGAGCGCATGGTCTGGGCCTCGATGTACGGCAGGCCGAAGGGGGATCGGCCGCGCAGCTTCTGTTCGATGTCGGAGATGATCTTGAGCAGCTCGGTGTTGGATTCGAGCAGGAGCTTGAAGTTGTCGTACTTGACCTTGAAGGTGCGCATCAGCTCTTCGCGCGACGGCCCCTTCTTTTTTTTCAGGAAGGACAAGACACCGAGTTTCATCGTTCAGCGCTCACCGTGCGGAGGGTGCGGGTATTCACTCGCCCGGCGGCCGGTCCGTTATGACCGGAAGCCGTCGGTGGCCAAATTCCACGCGAACGTCCGTGCGGGCTTGTGGATCTGCTTGCCAAGCCTTACCATACCTCAGTTCGGAAACCACTATCAAGCAAAAGGAGGACACGGCCATGCCCAAGAGCACTCCGCGCATCGAAACCCAGGTGTTGCACGCCGGTCACAGCCCGGATTCCCAGACCCTGTCACGGGCCGTCCCCATCTATCAGACCACCAGCTACGTCTTCAAGGACACCCAGCACGCCGCCGACCTCTTCGCGCTGCGCGACACCAGCGGCTTCATCTACACCCGCATCGGCAATCCCACCACCGATGTGCTGGAGCGCCGGCTGGCGGCCATCCACGGCGGGTCGGCCGCGATCTGCACGGCCTCGGGCATGTCGGCCATCTTCTACACGGTGGCCGCCATCACCGGCACCGGCCAGAACATCGTCTCCGGCCCGAACCTCTACGGCGGCACCCATGTCCTTTTCGAGAACACGCTCAAGCGTTTCGGCATCGAGGTGCGCTTCGTGGACACCTCAAAGCCCGATGCGGTGGAGGCCGCGATCGACGGCAACACGCGGCTGGTCTTCACCGAGAGCATCGGCAACCCCAGGTGCAACGTGGACGACCTGCAGGCGCTGGCCGACGTCGCGCACCGGCACCAGGTGCCCTTCGTCGTCGACAACACCATGTCCCCGCCGCCGATCCTGAACCCTTTCGACTACGGCTGCGACATCGCCGTCTACTCCCTGACCAAGATCATCGGCGGGCACGGCAACAGCATCGGCGGCGCCGTCGTCGAGGCCGGCGGCTTCGACTGGGCCAAAGGCGGCAAGTACCCGGAGATCACCGCCCCGGACCCGAGCTACCACGGCCTCAATTTCTGGGAGGCGCTCTGCACGCTCGAAGGCACCCCCTGCACGGCCTTCTGCGTCAAGCTGCGCACCGGGCTGATGCGCGACATCGGGGCGGCGCTTGCCCCCATGAACAGCTTCCTCATCCTGCAGGGGCTCGAAACCCTGCCCCTGCGCGCCCGGGCCCACTGCGAGAACGCCCGGCAGGTGGCCGCGTTCCTGGAGGGCCACCCCTTCGTGAAGTGGGTCAATTTCGCGGGGCTTGCAAGCCACCCCGATCACGCGCGTTCGCGGAAATACTTCCCCATGGGGCCGGGCGCCGTGTTCGGGTTCGGGCTGAAAGGCGGGCTCGAGGCCGGCAAGAAATTCATCGAGGCGGTCACGCTCTGCTCGCACCTGGCGAACATCCTCGACGCGCGCACGCTCGTCATCCACCCGGCCACCACGACCCACTCCCAGCTTTCGGCCGACGAGCAGCTCAAGGCCGGGGTGGAACCGGAGCTGGTGCGCATTTCGGTCGGCATCGAGCACGTGGATGACATCATCGCCGACCTCGACCAGGCGCTCAAGGCCGCGCACGCATGAGCATCCCGCACCCTGCTTCCCTCTCGAGCGCCCTTCCGGATCCAACCGGAAGGGCGTACCGAGGCGTCACCCCCTTCACAGGCCGGATGACAGTTCGGTCTTGCTCACTCGAGCAGGGAGGGTGGGACTTGACCAGACTCCCCCCATGAGCCTACCAATTCATCACTGAGAATTGACCCGGATAGAAACGTTTCTGGTCGGCAGCTTGTAAGAAATATTTACAGGTTCGCATGGTGCCGCGCCGGCATTTCAAGGATCGAACCGCATGAAAAGCTTGCTTAATGCGTTCGGATATGCACTGCTCGATTGTTTTGCTCGGTGAACTATTATATAGTTTCCGAATGGGAGTGCGCCCGTCACATGAAGAAATCCCTCTCCGAACGTGACATCTGCACCAAGTACATAACCCCCGCCCTTCTGAAGGCGGGTTGGGACTCCCTGCGCCAGATCCGGGAGGAGGTCACTTTCACGGCCGGCCGGGTCATCGTTCGGGGCAAACTCCACACTCGCAGCCGTGTGCGACAGCCTGGAAGCACGCCTCACGTCCCAGGCGGCAGCCCGACGCCAACTCCTCGAAGCCACCCTCCAAGAAAGCCTTGTACCATAGACCAGCCTGGCCACCTTTTCACCATCATCATGACCCGCACTGCAATCTGCGTCATCGAGGGCGGCGATCCGGTATCCAGACAGAAAGGCAATCGTTATGTTTAAGAGAAATTTTCTCCTAAAACTTGACAATAAACAGATTATTGGTATCATTATCTCAGTTTAAGGAGAAATTTTCGTATATGGTGCCGAGATGATCATCAGATTCTCAGTTGAAAACTGGATGTCTTTCCGAAACCGCGTCTCCTTTTCGATGGTGGCCAGCCGCGAGCGCCAGCACGGAGAGCGGGTCCCGCGCCTTGAAAAATACCAGATGCGGGTTCTTCCGGTCGCGGCCGTGTATGGCGGCAATGCATCGGGTAAGACAAATTTTTTCAAAGCGTTGAGTTTCGCCAAGAAACTTGTCGTGAAAGGGACCCACCCCGACAGCCTGATCCCTGTCGACACGTTTCGCCTCGACCCGCAGGTCATGGAAAAACCTGCGCGGTTCTCATTCGAGCTGCTGGTCGATGAGACGATTTACGAGTTCAGCTTCTCGGTGACCCGGAAAGCGGTCCTGGAAGAAAAGCTGGTGCAGATATCAAGCAGCAGCGAAAAGGTTCTTTACGACCGCAAGGAGGGGGTGCCCCATTTCGACGGCTCGATCGGCGGTGACGCCTTCATTCGGTTCGCGTTTCAAGGCACACGGGAAAACCAATTGTTTCTGACCAACTCGGTTTCCCAGAAAGTGGAAAACTTCAAGCCGATTTATGACTGGTTCAAGGATCAGCTGGAACTGGTGGCCCCGGATTCCCGATTCGAGCCTTTCGAGCGTTTCATCGACGAAGGGCATCGTCTGTATGCCGCCATGAACACCATGCTTCCGCAACTGGACACAGGGATCGCCAATCTTGGCGGGGAGAGGATCCCCTTCGAAAACATCCCGCTCCCGGAGGCGTTGAAGGCGAGGCTGCATGAGGACGTCAAGGAGGGGGTGACGGTGCGCCTGAGGGCGGAGCCGGGAAACGAGCGCTATGTGGTCTCCCGGAAAAATGGCGAGCTCGCCGCAAAAAAGCTGGTCGCCTACCATCCCAAGTCCGACGGTGGGAAGGCCGAATTCGAAATGCGGCACGAGTCGGATGGCTCGCAGCGCCTGGTCGACCTGCTGCCCGCATTTCTGGATGCATCCGAGGCCGGCTCAAAAAAAGTCTACGTGATCGATGAGGTGGATCGCAGCCTGCACACCTTGCTGACCAGGCACCTGCTCAAGGCGTATCTGGCAAACTGCTCGACCGACACCCGCTCCCAGATTCTATTCACCACTCACGATGTCCTGCTCATGGACCAGCAACTGCTCCGGCGGGATGAAATGTGGGTGGCGGAACGGAACGCGGCCGGTGCTTCAAATCTTTTCTCCTTCAGCGAATACAAGGATGTGCGTTATGATAAGGACATCCGCAAAAGCTATCTGCAAGGCCGGCTCGGCGGGGTCCCCCGTATTCTGCTGGATGGCGCCCTCGCAAGCCAATGCCGTCTCGATGGAAGCGAAGGGGAAGAGTGATGCGGCGCGGAAGGAGGCGATTTCAGCGGCCGATCGGACAACGACGCTACCGCAGGATCTTCATCCTGGCCGTTGAAGGCGCCCGGACCGAACCCGAGTACTTTGCGATTTTCAACAGCGAGCAATCCCTCATCAGGGTGAATTGCCTCAAAGGACAGGGTGAAAGCGCTCCGCCGCAGGTCCTCAAGCGGATGGAGAGCCACCTCAGGAGGGAGGGGCTAAAAAAATCCGATGAGGCCTGGCTGGTCGTCGACAAGGACCAATGGTCCGATGAACAACTGACCCAACTGCACCAATGGTCCCTGGGGCATGAGAATTATGGATTCGCCTTGACCAATCCGAAATTCGAGTTCTGGCTGCTTCTGCATTTTGAAGATGGCAGCGGGGTGTCGGGGTCGCGTGATTGCTCTGATCGTCTGAAAAGATACCTGCCGGAGTACGACAAAGGCATAGATCCAAAGCGGTTCACCTCAGAGATGATTGCAGAGGCTATCCAAAGGGCCAAACAGCGCGATACTCCCCCCTGTGGGGATTGGCCCCGAAGGGTCGGATCGACCGTGTATCGGCTGGTTGAAAACATTCTCAAAGAGGGTGTCTGATCGGCAAGATAAAAGAACGAGGGTCAACCTAAAGCCCCCTCCAAAAAAGCGAAAAGCCCCGGTATTCACCGAAGCCAGACGCTGACCGAGCATTCCCAGTCCATTTAAGATGAACCGCAAAAGCGAGCGCATTCCCCGCCGCTTGCGGCGGGGTTGGCGAGCGAATCAAAAACGACCCCATTCCTTACGGTCGAAGATTCCCCGCAGCTTGCTGCGGGGAGATTCAATAATTCCCCTTACAGCCTTTTTGTCAACATTTTTTCAATCAGCTGGGCTTAAACGATCCTGGACTTGTCCCGGCCCTCCCACAGGTCCGCGTTGTCGCCGACCCGTCGCTTCAGGTCTTCCGTCACGCGCGTCAGCTCGGCCTCCACGTCAGCCGGAAGTTTCATTTCTGCCGCCTTGACGAGGTCTTCGAGCTGCCGGGGGGTGCGGGCGCCGACCAGGACCGATGCAATATTGGGACGGTTCAATACCCAGGCGATCGCCAGCGTCGGCATCGGGATCGCAGTTTCCTCGCTGATTTCGCGGATGGCGGCGATCGTGTCGAAAGTTTCGGACTCCAGGCCGGCCTCGCCATGGCGGCTGTTCGGACGCGTGCCGGAGAAAAGACGGGTGGTCGTCCTGCCGGCCGGCACCTCCCGGGCGGTTCGATATTTGCCCGAGAGCAGGCCGTTGCTGAGCGGGCTGTAGGCCAGGATCGCCATCTTCTTCCGCGCGCACTCGGGCATGATGCGCGCCTCGATCGCGCGCCAGAGCATGCTGTAGGGCAGTTGATTCGAGACGACGTTTTCGTCTCCGGCGACGCCCCGGTTCAGATCTCGCGCGCCGAAATTGCAGAAGCCGACGTTTCTCACCTTCCCGTCCGCGACGAGCCGGCTGAGCGCCTCCATTGTCTCGTCGATCGGGATCGTTGGGATTCGGCCAATGCAGCTGATAGAGGTCGATGGTGTCGGTTTTCAGCCGGAGCAGGCTTCGTTCGCAGGCGGCGATCAGATCGGCTTTGCCGAGGTTCGCGGCGGAGACCTTCGTGGCGATGACCGCCTTTTCGCGGAGGCCTTTCAGCGCCCTGCCGACGATCTCCTCGGAACGACCGGCCCCATACCCTTCCGCGGAGTCGATCAGGGTTATCCCCAGATCGAGCGAAGCCCTTATCGTGGCCAGCGAGTCTTTTTCATCCTGCTCGCCCCAGAACCCGTCTGCGGCGAACGGCCAGGTGCCGAGACCCAGAACGGACAGCTTGAGTTTCGACTTGCCGATTGCGGTCGATTGCATGCCAAGATCCCTCCCCTTACACGCTCACCGGTCCGGGTCCGCTATCATGAAATCGCGGATGACGCTTACCAGTTCATGGTACCCTTCGATGAAGGAGCGCAGCGTTCTGCGGGTCGCCCCGAACGCGTCGAAATCCTCTGCGCTCATCCCCTCCGGGTCGTAGGCGCGCCGAAAGTCCTCAAAATGCGATTGAAGGCTTTCAATGATGCGATCGTTCACGGGAATGTCCATCCTGGGCGTGACGGCGATCGCCGAGCGATTGAAACGCCTCTGCCAGGTGTGGGTGAGCGTCACCGCCACGTTTCCGCCGATGAATTCGGACCAGTGCATGTGGTTGCGCGTTGCGGCCGAAAGCAGCCGCGTGCGGTAGCCCCGCTTCCGGTAGAGCCGGTAGGCGTTTTTCATGACGGCCACCCCGGCCCATTCGAGGTGCGCGGGGTCGACGACGATGTCGTCTCTTTGCGCCACCTGTTTGAGCCAATCGTCGAGGCGCCCGACCATGAGGGTGCACACGGGCCCCATGCGGCTCGTTTCCCGGCCGGCGGCCTCGCGCCGTTTCAAACCCCGCTCGACGGCTTCGGCCACGGCGATGGCCTGCGGGACCGTGAAGCTGACCGTGGCGTTGATGCTGATTCCGCGGAACGAGGCTTCCTCGATCGCCTTCACGCCGGCCGCGGTGACCGGGATCTTGACGATCATGTTCGGCGCCAGCGCATCGAAGCGAACGGCCTGCGCGACCATGCGATCCGCGTCGCGGTAGCAGCGCGGATCGGTCTGAAGGGAAAGCCGACCCCTTCTCCCGCCGCTTGCGGTATGGATGGGCTCCAGGAGTCTTGCCGCTCGGGCCGAAATAGCTTCGATAAGCTTCCAGGTGATCTCATCCTCGGTCGCCGCCGGCATTTCCGCGATCATCCGCCTGATCGGCCCGGCCCATTCGGCCATCTCCTTTTTCAGCACTTCACCGACGATGAGCGGGTTGGAGGTCGCCCCGACGGCGCCGTTTTCGATGGCATGGCGCAGTTCATCCACCGCGCAGGAATCGTTCCAGAATTCGGTCGGCGTGGTCGCCGCCATCTCGTGCAGAGGGCCTTTGAAGTCCGCGTGAGTCATTTCTGAAGTCTCCCTTAAGTGGATCTGCTCGGCCTCAGTACGATTTTGACGGGCCGGGGGGTGGCCGCGAGACGGACGGACCGCCGCGGGTCAGTCCATGTGCAGCCCGCCGTTGATGTCGATGATCTCGCCGGTAATGAATCCGGAGAGCGGAGATGTTAGAAACCGCACGCACATGCGCCACCTCCTCCGGTTCACAGAACCTTCCCACCGGAATCTGCTCCAGCAGCCGCGCCTGCTGCGCAGAGGAGAGGAAGTCGGTGATCATCGGCGTTTTGATGTAGGCCGGCGCGACGCCGTTGACGGTGACCCCGAAAGACGCAAGCTCCCTGGCCAGGGAGAAGGTCAGGGCGGCCATCCCCCCCTTGGACGCCGTGTAGGCGGTTCCCGCGGTGAGCCCCCCGGTTTTCATGGCGAGCGAGCAGATGTTCACGATCCGGCCCCAGCGCATCTGCTTCATTCCCGGAACGAACTCCCGCGACAGGTAAAAGGCCCCGTCCAGGTTCACCGCGAGGATCCGGCGCCACTCCTCCGCCGAGGTGGCTTCGGCCTTGTTGTTTGAAAGGACACCGGCGTTGTTGACCAGGACGGACACGGGCCCAAACTCCCGGCGGATCCCGGCACTCGTTTTCGGCGACCTGCTCCGGACTGCCGACATCGAGAACCACCGGGCGGGCCGCCGGGCCGAGGGCGACGCATTTCGAAGGCAGATCGTCGGCGGCGATGTCGGCCAAGAGAACGGTGTACCCGTCTTCCGCGAGGGACTTGGCAACGGCCAGGCCGGCTACTCCGGCAGCACCGGTAATCAGGGCCGTCCTGCAGGGATCGGTCGGCAGCATGGGGTCTTCCCTCTTCAGGCCAGGGTTCGTTTTGCGTCGATCACGCGGCGGGCGGTTTCGATCCAGGTGCGGATCTTCTGGAAGTCCTCCTCCGGGGATTTCCATGGATTCAGGCCGCTCACCCGGATCGACATCGATTCCACGCCGTGGCGACGACAGAGATCGATCACAGTTGCCACGCGCGCCTCCATCCATTCCGGCGTGGCGTCCTGGAGGTCCCGCAACGGGTGGAGCCGGATGTCGAGCCGCGGCGCCCCGGAGTCCAGCTCGTCCAATACTTTCTCGAGATCCGTGTACCCGCTGACATCCAAGACGTCGATGCGGCCGATGGACACGACCTCTTTGGCGACCCGGGCCGTGTTGCCGCAGCTGTGCCAGTAGGAGATCCGGTCATGGAAACGGGCCAGGTCCTCTTCGAAGGGCTTGATCAGGTCACGGTAATGGTTCGGGCCGATGATGGCCGCGTCGATCTCGTCGTTGAAGAGGCTCCCCGGCGGTATTGTCTTCTCCCCGGAGAGATGCGACCGCAGCCTGAAATAGTTTTTGCGCTCCTCGTTGATCCTTCGCATCAGTGCGCAGAAAAAGTTTGGGTTCGTGATCATTCCCATCAGGATGTTGTTGTATCCCCCAAGGTGCAGCGCGACGCCGAAGGGTCCCCGGGTCCATTCCGGAAACAGCACAAGGAAGGAACTACCCACGATCTCGCGGATCCCCTCGTAAATCCGATGGGCTACCGGCATCATCCCGGAGCGCTCGAAGTCGACGGGGCTGAGGCGCTCCAGCTCCTGCTCGTTGCCGCATACCGGGGCATTGAGATCGATCAGCGGGTCCTTGTCCGCATGGTAGTGGTAGGGCATGCCGAACAGGGACATTTCGAAAGGGGTGTGCAGCCAGATCGGCACGATCGGCTCGAGCGGGGTGTCGTCCGGCAGCTCCTTGAATTGGGTGATCCGCTTTTGAAGGTAGAAACGCAGATAGGCGGCAGGGTCCTGGAACGTGTGCGAAAGGTCCTGGGGAAATCGCTTCAGCCACAAGGGGTGTTGGATATCGATGGTGATCGGCACCAGGCCGTCGCTTTTAAACGCGCCCTCGATGGCGCGGCCGTGCCACTGGTCACGGGCGCAGATCTCAGGCTCCCAGCAGGCAAGCCGCCGGCGGTTCTCCTCGCTGTCGTTCAGCGCGAGGTACTCGTCCGCAAGATATCGAATGTCTTGTTTGGAGTTCTCCATCATTTCCCCCGGCATTGATTTTTCCCCTGAAAATCGATTCTTCTGCCTGAAAAGCGCCAAGGGGTTCACTGGCTGGCGGTAATGCCGCCGTCCACGTAGAGGATCTGCCCGGTGATGTAGGCGGCGGCGCGCGAGCAGAAAAAGACCGCTGCGCCGGCGACGTCCTCCGGAGTCGCCAGGTAGCCGAGCGGGTTCCGGGCCAGCGCCTTCTCCAGAAAACCCGGATCGCCGCGCAGCGGGTCGAACATGCGGGAATCCACGAAGGTCGGCGCGACGCCGTTGACGTTGATCCGATGGGGCGCCAGCTCCATGGCATGCTGTTTGACCAGCATGACGAGCCCGCCCTTGGTGCTGCAATATGCGGAATAACCCCGCCCACGGATTCCGAGCATGGAGCGCACCGAAAGCAGGTGAACTTGCTTGCCGCCTCTTCCGGCCGCAATTTGATGCCTGGCCGCGGCCTGGGCGAGAAACATGGCGGCTTTCAAGTTGGACCGGTAGACCTCGTCGAAGGCCTCTTCGGTCACTTCCAGGATCGGCTGTTCGCGCTGAATGCCGACACAGTTGACCAGGATGTCGATGGCTCCGTATCGGTCCGCCACCGCATCCGCGGCCTTGGCAATCTCCCCCGCCGACCGGACATCGAGAGCTATGGCCGAAGCTTCGCCCCCCTCGTCCCTGATCTCCGACGCCAGCGCCTGGCCTTTCTCAAGGCTGCGCCCGGCGACAACGACCGTGGCGCCATTTTCGCACAGGCTGCGGGCGATGGCCTGCCCCAAGTCCCCATAGCCGCCCGGCAGGAAGGCCACCTTTCCGCTCAACTCGAAAAAATCCCTGGAGCCTTTATCCATTGCCGCAGACTCTCCTTTTTGGATCACCCCGGTTGTTCGGGCACCGTCTGGTTTCCCTTCGCCCGCATCTCGGCTACTTAAAAATCAGGTTGGGGATAAACAGCGTGAACTCTGGGATGTACGTGACCAGCAGCAGTGTCACCAGCAGGGGGATTAGGAACGGGGCCGATTTCCGAAAAGTTTCCATCACCGGGACCTGCGCCAGATCGCTCGAGATGTACACGGCCATCCCCAGCGGCGGCGTCAGCAGACCGATCAGGATGTTGATGCACAGGAACACGCCGAAGTGCGTCGGGTCCACGCCGAATTTCTGCATCACCGGCAGCAGAACCGGGACGGTGATCATGATGGCGGCGATCCCCTCGATCAGGCAGCCGATCGCCAGCAACACGACGTTTACGATCAAAAGGACCGCCCACTTTTGCGTCACGTAATGAATCACGAGATCGTATACGACCGCGGCCACCCGTTCCGTCGTGACGATCCAGGCGAAAATCTGGGCCGCGGCGACGATGAACATTATGGCGCCGGTTTGAAGCGCCGCATCCTTCAGCACATCGAAAAACCCCCTGAAGGTCAACTCCTTGTACAGAATGCCGAGTAAAATGGAGTACACAACGGCGATGATGCCGGCTTCCGTCGGAGTCGCGACACCGGTCAGAATGGAACCCAAAATGATCAGGGGCGCCAGAATGGCAAGATAGCTCTCGCGGAACGCCTCGATAACATCCGCGGCGCTGGCGCGGGGCCGCTCCGGGGGAAAGGCGATCCGTTTGGAGAAAGACTGAATATAGATGAGCACGATGATCGACAGCCCCATCATGACCCCGGGGACCAAGCCGCCGGCAAAGAGGCGGCCGACCGACTCCTCCATCATCACGCCGATGATGATCATCAGCATGCTGGGGGGCACCACCGGGCCGATGGTGCAGCTGGCGGCCGTGACGGCGGCGGTGTATGCCGGATCGTAGCCGTTTTCCTTCATGGCCTTGATCTCGACCAGACCGAGCCCGGCGACATCGGCCATGGCCGAGCCCGAGATCCCGGAAAAAACCATGCTGGACACCACGTTGACGTGTGCCAGCCCGCCGCGCTTGTGGCCCACCAGAACGAGGCATAAATTGAAGATCCGGCGTGTGATCCCGGCGCTGTTCATGATCCTTGCCGCCAGAATGAAAAACGGCATGGCCAGCAGTGGAAAGCTGAAAAGACCGGCGGAGATGCGCTCCGGAATGACGAGCAAGGGGATGTCCCGGATCAGGAAAAAAGCGAAGGAGCACAGCAGCATGGAGAATGCCACAGGACAGTTCAGAAACATCAGGAGGACGAAAATAACGAAAAAGAGGAGCAGTTCCATCGTGCGCCTTCAACCCTTTGACGGTTTAAGCAGTTTCGCGATTTCTTCCGATATGAAATAGCCGGTGGACAACAGCATCGAACCGAAAGCGATCGGCACCGGGAGGGACCAGAAGCTTTTGGGAAGCGTCAACACCGCTGCGGTGATATGCCCGAATTGCATCTTCAGCAGAGCGATGCACACCGGGATCAGCCATGCCAGGAAGATGCCGATCAGGGTGTAGACCGCGAGCGCCGTGGCCGCGCGCAGCTTCGGGGAGAAGAATTTGACGAGAAAATCGATCGATATGTGGGCTTTTTCCTTGTAGACGATGTCCGCCGTCAGGAAGCTCAGGTAGATCAGGGAGAGCGACGCCAGCTCCTCGGCCCAAGACAGCGGTTTGCCGAACACGAATCGCATGAAGATCTGTGCGGCGATGATCGCCACGATGAAACCGAACAGGAGCACCGCCAGCACGGTTTCAGCGCGCTTGATCTTTCCCAGGATCGATCCGTACCACTCGAGCATCGGGCGTTCTCCTAAAAAAAACCGAAACGCGAAGGGCTCGGTTCCGCTGCGGGAAATCGGAGCCGAGCCCCTCGGCACGGACTCATTTGATTTCCTGGACCTTGTTGAAGAACCCCTTGCTCCAGAAGCCCTCGTTTTCAAGGGTGTCGACGATCGGAATTACCTTCGTTTTAAACGGTGCCGTGTCGACCTCGATAATGGTCGCGCCGCTGGCGAGTATTTTTTGCGTGTGCTCCACCTTGGCCTGCTCCACCAGTGCGTTGTAGTGCTTCTCGCCGGCGAGGCAGGCCTCTTTCAGCGCCTGCTGCAGGTCCGCCGGCAGCTTGGCGTAGGAAACCTTGCCGACGATGGCTCCCCGGCAGCCATAGGAGTGGTTGGTGCGCGAGATGAACTTCGCCACTTCATGGAACTTTGCCGGATAAATGAACTCGAATCCGCATTCCATGGCGTCGGCGACGCCCTGGGCCAGGGCGAGATAGGTTTCGCCCCAGGAAACGATGGTGACATTCGTTCCCAGGGCCGTCCACGCCTTCATGGCGATCGGCCACTCGGGAAGCCTCATCTTGATCCCTTTCAGATCGTCCGGGCTGTTGATCGGCTTCTTGGAAACGGTGACCTTCGGCAGTTGGTAGGCGTGCTTGCTGAGGAGCAGGTAGCCCTTGGCTTCGAGCTGCTTTTCAAGTTCCGCGGCCAGCGGCGAATCCATGAAGTTGTCGAGATGCGCCTGGCTGCGGAAGGCATAGGGCATGATCTGGATCTGGTAGTCCTTGACGAAATTGCCGAGCCAGCCCAAGTCGCCCCAGACGATCGCCTGGGTTCCTATGGCCAAGCTCTCCATCTGGCTGATGAAATTGCCGAGCTGGGCGGCGGGGAACACCTGGACTTCCAGCTTGCCGCCGGACTTCTCGGCGGCGACCGCCGCGATCTTCTGCGCCGCCTGGTCCTCGAGACCACCCGCAGCCGAGAGGATCCCAAGTTTCAGCACATGCTTTTGGGCCATCACGTTTCCGGCGAGCCCAAGGATCAACATGACCGTCAATACCATCACCAACCGCTTTGTCTTCATCCTAACCTCCCTTCGAGGACCATGAAATTGATGGGTTAACCGGCAGCAATCTATTTTTCCGGCACCTGTCTCTTTCTCACCTCCTTTCGCGGTCTCCTTCGTGGCCGGGGCTTGCAGCATATCCGAGTTCTTTTGATATCCGGGCGGCCGTTTCTTTGACCAGGTGGATATAGGCCGCCTTGCGATGTCCTTCATAGCGAGAAAGCAAGCCTCCGATGCTGATGGCGCCGACCACCTCTCCCAAGGCACCAAAAACCGGAGCGCCCAGAGAGCCCACTCCGACGGTCACGTCTTCCCAGCTCTCCGAGAACCCCTGTGCCCTGATCTTGCGAATGGTTTTCATCAGCTGCGGCATGCTCTTCACGGTGTGCTCCGTGAACCGCGTGAACCCTTCGCCTCTACGATGGCGGAGATATCCGCGTCGCTTTTGCCCGCCAGAATGGCGAGCGGGGCGGCACCGGCGTGGAGCGGCATCCGGCCGCCGCGCTGAAGGACGGTGACCTTGATCGGCGACGGACCGTCGACGCGTTCGAGACACAGCGCCTCGCCACAGTCTTCGATGCAGAGGTAGGCCGTGTCGCCGAACTCCTCGGCCAGCCGAATAAGATGGGGCATCGCCACGCGCCGAAGGTTCACGCTGGCCAGGTAGAGACTCCCCAGCTCGAAGAGCTTGGGGCCCACGCGGTAAAGTCCTTTGGTGTGGGTTTGTGAAAGGCAGTTCAAAGCAACAAGGGTTTTCAGGATATTGTGGGTGTTGGTCCTTCCGAGACCGGAAGCCTCGACGATTTCGGTAAAGCTCCGCTCGGGTTGTTCTACCGAGAACGCTTCGAGGACCTTGAACGCTTTGATCAGGGATTGCATACGCGAAATCGCCGTTGTTCCTATATAAGGAACTCTATTCCCTATTAAGGAACTCGATCATAGGGGGCGCCCCCGGGATTGTCAAGTCCAAAATGACGCCGGAGAACTGTGTGCCGCGTGTGACCTCCGAAGGCAGGTCTACAGGTTTCACAGGGGGAAAGGGTAGCGGGTGACGGGATGAATCCATGACTTGGTTCATAATTTCTGTTTGAGTTATAAGGTCAAATACGGGGGAAAACGTCACTGGACACGTTGCCGCTCAGAACTGCAAAACGAATCGGAACAAACCGGGCGGGCGCGCAAAGGTGAAAAGCCGGTCCCCGGTGCACGCATGAATGAAGGATATGAGGTACCACGCAACCGACTGGTTAAATCTTGCCAAGCACCACCACCTCCGATATGATCTTTAGAATAGAATAGACGAACAGCCAACCTGACTCCAGGGTACTCCGAAATGACGCCGAAACGATTTTATGATTGGCAGACGGCGGGTGGAACCGACGATGTCATGCGTCTCGTCGACTGTCTCGAACGGGCAGACATACAATGGTGCGCCATCGGCGGAATTGCGGTCAACCATTGGGCAGCGGAGCCCATGGTCACTCAGGATGTCGACCTGGTGGTCGCAACCGAATCCATCGAACGGGCCGTCACACTTCTTGAGGATCTCGGATTCACATCGGAACGTTTTACTTGGTCCATCAATTTCCGCGGGCATTCCAAAGTCCGTATCCAATTGAGCACGGAAGACTCCTATCGTGAATTTCCGAGTCGGTCCGTTCCAGCGGATATCCACGGAATACTCATGCGGGTGGCGTCGCTGGAAGACACACTTCAAGGAAAAATCGAAGCGTGGAAGGACAAGGAAAGAAGACAGAGCAAAAGGCTCAAGGATCTTGGTGATATCGCCCGTTTGGTGGAAAGCCACCCTCACCTGTGGGACTTGCTTGAGGCGGATTTGAAAGAGATCATCCAAAAACAATAATCGTGGACGTCGTGCAATGCCTGCCCCCCGATTCCGTCGGGAAGAAACTGAAAGGGCGATCCCCTTGTAATCGGGTGATCGCCCGGGTCAATCAGGTCCATTAAGACATTCTGAAGAGGTCAACGGCCAAGGCGCGTGCCGGTCAACTCAGCTTTTCGATGAACAGCAGCGCAAAGCCCAGGAAGGCGAGAAAGCCGACCACGTCCGTCACCGTGGTCAGGATGATGCTCGAGCACTGGGCGGGGTCGAGGCCGATCTTTTTCATCAGAATCGGGATCGAGGAACCGGCCAGGCCTGCGACGACGAGGTTGACGAGCATCCCCAGGCCGATGACCAGGCCGAGGTAGGGGCTGCCGTGCCAGACCCAGGCGACCAGGGCCGTGACGAGGCCGATCACCGCGCCGTTGACGGCCCCGAGCAACCCTTCCTTGAGGACGAGTCCTGCGGCTCCGCCTTTCGGGATTTCGCGCATCACAAGCCCCCGCATCACCACCGCGAGCGACTGGGCGCCGGCGTTGCCGCCCTGTCCGGCCACCACCGGGAGAAACACGGCCAAGACCGTGAGGCGCGCGATGGTGTTCTCGAAAAGCGCCACGACCCCGGCCGCCAGAAAAGCGGTGGCCAGGTTGACGTGCAGCCAGGGCAGCCGCTTTTTGAGCGAGAACCAGAGGGGCGAGCTGGTGCGCTCGTCGCCGCCGGCGCCCACCATGCGCTGGAGGTCCTCGGTTACCTCTTCCTGGATGCCTTGAAGGAGTTGCTCGGCTTTGATGATGCCGAGGATCCGGTTCTGGCTGTCCACCACGGGCGCGGCAAAATAGCGTCTTTTCGAAAGCTCGTTGGCCGCCTCCTCGCGGTCGACGAAGCAGTGGATCGAAAAAACGTCGGGGCGCATGACGAACTCGAGCGGCCGGCGGGGTTCGGCCAGCATCAGGTCGCGCATGTTCATGACGCCGATCAGGTGCTCTTCCGCGTCCACGACGTAAGCGTAGGAGGCCGGGAACCGCTTCTGCGCCAGGGCGCGGATTTTTTCGATGGCCTCCAGGGCGGTGACGTCCTTGTGAAAGGAGAGGTAGTCGGTCGACATGAGGCGCCCGACGCTGTCCTCGGGGTAGGCCAGCTGTTCGCGGATCTCGTCGACCAGCTTCTTGGGCAGATGCTCGAGCAGCCGCTCGCGGGCATCCTCAGGCAGATGCATGAAAATGGCCGCCGCAAAGGAGGGCTCCAGCTCCGAGACCGCGGATCTGAATACATCCGACTCCGCGTCCTTGAGCAGGGCGGCGGCATAGCTGACCTGCAGGTGTTTCAGCGCCCGAACCGCCAGGGGCGGGGGCAGCGCGCCCAGCACATCGACGGCCTCGTCCTCGGGCATCCGCTCCAGGCTGTGGGCGGCGGCGGCGGCGTCGTGCTCGAAGAACTTTTCGACCAGAGGCAGGAAAGGGCTTTTTTCCGCCATCTCCGGCCCTCAGGACTGGAACAGCTCGGTGCTGATGTAGCGCTCGCCGGTGCTGGCCAGGATCGCCACGATCCTCTTGCCGGCGGACTCGGGGCGGCGGGCGACCTCAAGCGCGGCCCAGACGGCGGCGCCGGAGGAGATGCCGGCCAGGATCCCTTCGGTCCTGGCGAGTGCGCGGGCGGTCTCGAAAGCGTCCTCGTTGCTCACGGTGACGACCTCGTCGATGACGGAGCGGTCCAGCACATCGGGGACGAAGCCGGCCCCGATGCCCTGGATCTTGTGCGGGCCCTTCTGGCCGCCCGAGAGCACGGGCGAGGCGGCCGGCTCGACCGCAATGCTGCGAAAGGACGGCTTGCGGGCCTTGATCACCTGGGAGATGCCGGTGATGGTCCCGCCGGTGCCGACGCCGGCCACCAGGATATCGACCCGGCCCTCGGTGTCGTGCCAGATCTCCTCGGCCGTGGTCTCGCGGTGGATGCGGGGGTTGGCCGGGTTTCCGAACTGGTCGGGCATGAAAGCGTCTTTCTCGGCGGAGACGATCTCGCGCGCCTTGTCGATCGCCCCCTTCATGCCCCCCGGGCCCGGGGTGAGCACCAGCTCGGCCCCGTGGTGGACGAGCAGCTTGCGGCGTTCGATGCTCATGGTCTCCGGCATGGTGAGGCAGAGCCGGTAGCCTTTGGCGGCGCAGATAAAGGCGAGCGCGATGCCCGTGTTGCCGCTCGTGGGCTCGACGATCAGCGTCTCGGGCGTGATCCGGCCCTCACGCTCCGCCGCCTCGATCATGGACGCGGCAATGCGGTCCTTGACGCTGCCGAGCGGGTTGAAAAACTCCAGTTTGACGTGGATTTGGGCTTCGAGCCCCGCGGCCATGCGGTTGAGCCGCACTAGGGGGGTTCGGCCGATAGTGGCTCCGATATGGGTGAAATAGCGCATCGCGGTCCTCCTGTCCCGGGTGATCCGGGGTGGATCAGGTGGCGGTCTTCAGAAGCCTGGGTGAGGCCGGATCCGTTTTAGATTTGTAGATCAGACGGGGGGATTCCAACAGGACCATGGTGTCGGGCGGCACGGACTCGGTGATCCAGACGTTGCCGCCGATCACCGAGCGCGTCCCGATGACGGTGTCCCCGCCCAGGATGGTGGCCCCGGAATAGATGATCACCTCATCCTCGATGGTGGGGTGCCGCTGTTTGCCCCGGAACTGGTCCCCGGCGTGTTTGGGAAGGCTCAAGGCCCCCAGCGTGACCCCCTGGTAGATCCGGACGTTCTTGCCGATCCGGGTGGTCTCGCCGATGACGACCCCCGTGCCGTGGTCGATCACGAAGCTCTCGCCGATGCGCGCCCCGGGGTGGATGTCGATGCCGGTGGCGCCGTGGGCGTATTCGGTCATGATCCGCGGCAGCAGGGGAACCCCGAGCTCGAAGAGCAGGTGGGCCACCCGGTAGACGGCCATGGCATAGACCCCGGGGTAGCTGAAAATGATTTCGTCGTAGCTTCTGGCGGCGGGGTCGCCGTCATAGGTGGCGCGGACGTCGGTGGCGAGGATTTTGCGGATGGCGGGAATGTCTTCGAGGAGCTTGATGGCGATCTCGTGGCCCCGGTTTTCGCAGTCCGTGCACGCCTGGTCGTAGCGCAGGCAGTCGTGGCGGATGCTGTGGCAGATTTGCTCCGCGAGAAGGTCGAAAACCGCCGTGACCGTCTGCCCCATGCCGTAGCGCAGGGTCGCGGGGTCGATTTTCCCGCGGCTGAAGTAGCCCGGGAAGAGCAGCTCGCGCATGCGGCCGATGATCTCCACCACCGCGTCGCGCGAAGGAATCGGCTCGTAGTCGATGTGGGTGTGGCACTCGCCCTCACGGCAGTTGTCGATGATCGCCTCGGCGATGGCCGGCAGCCGGGCCCTGTAACCGGATACGGAAATCGTCCCCAACTGGCAGGTGTCTTTTTTGTTGAGATGGTCCATGACGCTCATCTCCCCGACAGGGCAAAGGTCGCGTCGCCGAGGCGCGGGCGGTCGTTGCCGATTCCTGTGGAATGCTATGACACGCGGTGGTCGATGTCAAAGACTTGGGGCCATCCGCGCGGCTAAACGTTGAACGCCACCCGGAATTTCTTGACGAACGCGACAGGGTGGTAGGAAAGCTTGGCTTTGCGCAGCCCTTCGCTGCCCAGGTCCTGCTCGCGGTTGACGTAACGGAACCCGCCGGCGGCCCGGGCGAGAAACATTTGATTGATGGCCTGGTACACCCCCTTGTAGTCCGGGCAGCCCTTTTCGAAGTGGACGACCAGGGTTTCCGCCGTCAATGGCTCCGCCAGCGTGTAGGCGATGATGATCTGGTCGACGTACAGGGCCCCGCCCAGGATGTGGTCGAAGCGGTCCCAGTGGTTGAGCACCCGGATGATGGAGCGGTTCTCGGCCGCGAGCACCTCGGATGACTCGCAGTCCCGCCAGGCGCACCAGTCCTCCTGCATGGCCATGGCGTGTTCGATGGTGTGGCGGCTGAATTCGGTGTACTGGAAGTCGGTGGATTTCGTAAATTGATTGATGAGGTTTTTCTTCTTGTGGTACTTGTTGCCCGGGAGCTCGATCAGGTCGCCGGCTTCGTAAACGTAATCCCAGTGGCCTCTTTCCGGGTCGATGCGCACGCGTTGGCCGAACTCGGACCTCCAGATCTCGGCCAGTTTTTCGGGCACGCGGATGAAGGTCTCGGAGGCGGCGCCGGCGGCTGAAAAATGGGTCTGCCAGTCGACCTCGTCCCATGGCCCGACCGGGGCCCAGCACACCCTCTGCGGCCGGCTCTGCCGGATCCAGACGAGGGTCCCGTCCCACGCCCAGTGCAAGCCGTATTCCTCCGCCCAGGCCCAGATGTTGAGGAAGCTGTAGTCGGATGCCGCCTGAGGGCATTGTGCCAGCAGCGCCAGGTATTCCTGCTGGCGCTCTAGATCGATGGGTTCAAATTTCAGTTTCATAAGACCTTCCGGTTGCCGGTTGGCGCCTCGGCCCTGAGCGCGGCGGGCATGTCCAGGCCGGCCTGGTAGGCCTCCTGCAGGTATTCCGGGTGGTTCTGGGCGTCGCCCTCCCATTCCAGCCCCCGGTAGAGAAGGGTCCTCCAGAGCGCCATGTCCAAGGTGTCGAAGAAATAGCGGATGCTGAGCAGGGTCCCGTCGAAGAGCCGCTTGCCGCGGGTGGCGCCCGCCGAGATGAACAGCCCTTTGCGCCGGGCGGCCGGTGGATCGCCGGCCGTCGGTCCGCTCAGGTGTTTTTTGATCCAGAGGGAGTGGAAGCGCTCCATGAGGATTTTGGTGTGCGCCGTGACGGTGTAGTAGAAGATCGGGGACGCCAGCATCAGCCCGCCGGCCGCCAGGATCTGGTCCCGGACCCGCTGGAAGTCATCTTTCAAACGGCACTCCCCGCTGTGTTTGCAGGAGTAGATTTCCAGGCAGGGGGACATCTTGAGGTCCCGCAGGACGATTTCATCCACCTGGGCACCGGCCGCCCGCGCCCCGGCGACCGCCTGTTGCAGGAGGCTCGCCGTATTGCCCGCGCGGCGCGGGCTGCCGTACAACGCAATGATTCGATTGGGGTCCCAATTCAACGCATCCATCCTTTGGCGCTCAGACCTCCAGGACCAGCCCGACCGGGCAGTGGTCGGAGCCGGTGATCTCGTTGTCGATGAAGGCCTCCTTCACCCGCCCCTGGTCGATGAGGTCGCGGGTGACGAAAAAATAGTCGATGCGCCAGCCGACATTCCGTTCGCGTGCCTTGAAGCGGTAGGTCCACCATGAGTATTTCACGGTGTCCGGGTGGAAGTGCCGGAAGGTGTCGACCCAGCCGTCGGCCACGATCCGATCGAGCCAATCGCGCTCGATCCGCAAAAACCCGGAGGTGTTTTCGTTGTCTTTAGGGCGCGCCAGGTCGATTTCGTTGTGGGCCGTGTTGAAGTCCCCGCAGACGACCAGGCTTCGTCCTTGCTCGCGGAGGGCGGCGGTGTGGGCGAAGAGCGCCTCGTAAAAGTCCAGCTTGTACTGAAGCCGTTCCGCGCTCATCTGACCATTCGGGAAATAGACGTTGAAGAAGACGAAAGCGCCGAAATCCATCTGGATGATCCGGCCCTCCGAGTCGAAGCGCTTTTCGCCGATGCCGTAGCCGACGGCCTCCGGGGCCTGCCGGCTGTAAGCGCCGACGCCGCTGTACCCTTTTTTCCCCGTGCAGTGCGACCAGAAGGCCCGGTACCCCGGGATGCGGGTCATGGCCTCATCGAGCTGGGCCTGCTGGAGTTTGGTCTCCTGAAGGGCCACCACGTCCGCATCGAGCTTTCGGAGGCAGCCGAGGAAGTCCTTTTTCATGACGGCGCGCAGGCCGTTGACGTTCCATGCGATCAGCTTGCGGGTGGTTTTTTTTCTGGGCATCCGGGATCCTTCGAATCGCGCCGGTTCAATCGCCGAGCAAAGAGGTGATTTCGCCGAGCAGCCCGCAGTCGGGCAGCGCCTTCAAGAGGTCCTTCAAAGAGCGTAAGCACTCGCGGGCGACGGCGGTCTTGGGCCGGGGGGATTCGAGCTGGGCCGATAGGGTCTTGAGGTCGGCCACGAGCTCCGCGAGCTGTTCGAAACCGAGGCCGAGGCTGCCGGCCTCAAGCTTGAGCCCGGCGCACACACGCTCGACCGCCAGGCGCTCCGGCGGGGGCATGACCCGATCGCGGCCCAGGCGCAGGGCGCCTGGGCCGCGGCGGCCCGCTTCGGCCGCCGGCTGGACCGCGGCGACCCCCTCGGCGCTGATACCGACCCCGCCCGAAAGGGTCCTGATCTGAACCAGCTCGGCCGCAATCAAGTCCTGGGCCACCGCCGCGGCCGTCTCCCGTTCCCAGCCGAGGGATTCACCAACCGCATACATGGAGACTTGCCGGGAGAGGTCGCCTTGCGTCTGCTCGTGCAGCCGGGTGAGAAACTGCATGCCGGCGTCGTCGATTTGACCGAGTGTCATGCGGATCCTTTCATGCCGGTCGGCCGGGGGCCAGATTGTTGCCGGCAACCGCCTTGCCCGCGGCGTGAGGCGGGCGGCTTCAATTCCTTCAGCGGGTCACGCGGGGTCCCGAACACCCGCCACCACCGCGGCAACGGCCTCGGTGATATCCGGGTAGCGGAACGGGAACCGGTGTTCGCGCAGCTTTTCCGGCACCGCCCGCTGGCTTTCCAGGAGCACGCCGCCGAATTCACCCAGAACCAGCCGGATGAGGAACGCCGGGGCGGGAAGGGACGCCGGTCTGCTCAAGGCGCGGCCGAGTGCGCGGGCGAAGTCGCGGTTGCGGACCGGATTGGGGGCGCACAGGTTCACCGGACCGCTGATGGCGCCGCGCTCGAGCAAAAACCCGATCGCCGCGGCCAGATCGTCGATGTGGATCCACGGAAACCACTGGTTGCCGCTGCCGATCGGTCCACCCAGGAAGAATTTGAAAGCCGGGATCATTTGGGACATGGCCCCCCCCTCGGGCCCCAGGACGATCCCCAGCCGGGCCAGCACGACGCGCACGCCCTTGGCCGCGGCGCGGGACGCTTCGGTCTCCCAGTCCCGGACCAATTCCGGCAGGAAACCGTCACCCGGCGGCGCTGCTTCGGTCAGCAGCTCGTCTCCCCGGTTTCCGTAGCACCCGACGCCGGAGGCGCTGATCAGGGTGACCGGGCTGTCGCCCCCGATCGCGGACACCACGTTGCGCGTCGTCAGGATCCGGCTCTCCCGGATCTCATTTTTGACCGTGTCGCTCCAGCGCCCGAAGATCGACCTACCCGCCAGGTTGACGACGGCGTCCGCCTGCGCCACGCCCTTCTGCCAGTCGCCCGGCCGGGTGGTGTCGGCCTGGATGAACTCCAAGCCGCGGAGAGCCGACGCCCAGGATGGGGCGGTGCGGCCGACACCGGTCACTGCGTGACCCTGCTCGATCAGGACGCGGGCCAGATGGGACCCCAGAAACCCCCCTGCGCCGGTGATCAAGATGTTCATCGCTCCTCCTTTTCCGGCGGTAACGGTTCGAATTCAGCACCATGCGGGGCGGGGTGGTTGACCGTGGGGCGTTCAGCGCGCCTGCGCGTGCCCCGGCAGGCATTGGGGGCAGAGTCCGAGGAACTCCAACTGGTGGCCGACGATCGAGAATTCGGTGTCGACGGTCCTGGCCCAGGCGTCGAGGTCGACCTTCAGATCGACGAAGGCATCCACCAGCCGGCCGCAGCCGATGCAGCGAATATGGTAGTGGTCGTCGGCCCGGCCGTCGAACCGCTTGAGGCTGCCCCCCGATTCGATCCGCCGGATTTCGCCCGCCGCGGAGAGGATTTCCAGATTGCGGTAGATCGTCCCCAAGCTGATGCGGGGCAGCTTTTGGCGCACCATGGCATAGATTTCATCCGCGCTGGGATGGGTGTCTACCCGGCGCAATTCCTCCAATATCACCGTGCGCTGGCGTGTCATCCGCAAGTTGGCTTCTTTGAGCAAACGGTCGCTTCCCGCTGTTTCGAGTGGTTGTCGTCGCATGCGCCGCGCAAGCGGGCGCGCCGTGTAATGACCGCATACCTTTTGCGGTCGCCTTTTCCCAGCCGCTTTCCGCGGGGAGCTTCAATTGTCGCATTCGGCCCGACAGGCCCCGCTGGGTCAAGCCTTCCGGCGTTGGTCGAGCGGCACGAATTCACACTCCGCGGGCCCGCAGTAATCCCCCACGTATTCGGACTCCGGCCGGTAGAGCATGGGTTTTGGCGCAGCCCCCGCGAGTTGCTCCTCGATTACGTGCGCCGTCCACCCGGCGACACGCGAAATGGCGAACACCGGGGTGAACAGATCCACCGGGATTCCGAGATGGTAATACAATGAAGCGCTGTAGAAATCAACATTCACCGGGATCTCGCTGCCCTTGCGTCGCCGAAAAGTGTCCTTGACGGTTTTTTCGATGAGCCGCGACATTTCGTACCATTTGGTGTCACCGGCGCGCTCGCCGAGCGCTTTCGACATCGGCGCCAGGATGTGAGCCCGGGGGTCGTCCACGTCGTAGACCGCATGGCCGATGCCGAAAATCTTGCGACCGGCATCGAGCTCACCGGTGATGTACGCCTCGACCCGGTCGAGGGTGCCGATGTCGATCAGCATCTGCATCACGCGGGCATTGGCACCGCCGTGAAGCTCGCCGGACAGCGACCCGACACCGGCTGCCACGGCGGCGTACATGTGGGCCCGGGTCGATGCCACTTCACGGGCCGCGAAGGTCGAGGCGTTGAAGGCGTGCTCGGCGTGCAGCACCAGGGCCGTGTCGATGGCCCGTGCGGACTCCGGGTCCGGCGCTTTGCCGGTGAGCATGCTGATGAAGTTGGCGGCGTGGCCGAGATCGGGGGCAGGTTCCACCAGTGCTTTGCCGTTCCGGATCCGGTGCCAGGCCGCGACCACGCTGGCGAATTTGGCGATCAGCCGGTAGGCCATGCGCAGAGCCGCCTCCCGGGAGGTGTCGCCCAGGTCCGGGTCGTATTGGGCGAGCATGGGAACGGCCGCCTGCAGGACGTCCATCGGCCGGGATTCGGTCGGGAAAGTCCTCAGCGCCGCCACCACCCCGGCGGGCAGGGCCCGCTCCGCGGCCAGCCTGGACTGCACCTCCGCGAGCTCCATCGCCGAAGGCAACCGCTCCTGCAGCAGAAGGTGCACGACCTCCTCGTAGCTGGCTTGGGCCAGGGCCTCGATCCGATAGCCGCGGTAGATCAGGCGGCCGTGCTTGCCGTCGACTTCGCAGATGCGGGTGCTGGCGATGGTCACTCCGCGCAGTCCGGTATTGAGGGTGATCTTGCAGTCTTCTTCCATGGCGCGCACCTCATGGCCCGGGGGGCAAGGCTTGGCTAAACATCGATCCACATATCGGCCTCGTTGCCGCAATGGGAGCAGGTGCCGGTCGCTTTCGCACGCTGCGGGGCCGCCGGTTCGCCGGCGACCGGCTCGGCTTTTTCCTCAACCTCGGGCAGCGAGCAAGTGAATACCATTTCGGCTTCGTTGCCGCAATTGACGCATCGGCACACCTCTTTTTTGACTACCTTGTCGACCGGGTTCGGCATTGGGCCTCCATCTGTCGTCTGTCTGTTTTTCGACAACACACTGAAATTAAAATGGGCTGGAGCTTCGAAAAAGTCAAGGGCCGAGTGAGGTCCGCCAGCACTGCGGCGGCCCTGCCCGACGCCGGATCTCGTTGCGCCCGCGGCGGGCAGGAACCCCCGGGCCGGGGCGGAGTCGGTTGACGGCGTTGATCGACGTCCGCGGTCAAAAGCCCGATTTTTCAGGCGGCCGGCGTTCGGGGATATAATCATGCGGTACCCGGCCCTCGTTCCAGTCCTTGGACACGTAAAGGTTGCAGTAGCAACTGCCGTATTCCGCGATGTCCGGGGCGCTGTACACGCAGGGGCAGATGATGTCGCGATCCGCGTCCCGGTCTCCGGAAAGCAGGCGGCAGGGGCACCCCATGTAGCCGTGGCGCTGCTTGTTGGTGAGCAGGGCTTCGAGCAGTTCGAAGGTGCGCTCGCGATCCTTGTTGAAGAAATAGCCTTTCGGCTCCTGGACCTTTTTCATCATCTCGTAAAGCTGCTCGGCATTCATTTCAGTCCCAGTGCCTCCTTGATTTCCTGCTCCTTATAACCGACGATGACCTTTTCCCCGATGACGATGGTGGGAAACGAGCAGCGCGGATTGAACTTTTTCACGTCCTCGATAATCGCTTTGCGCTCGTCGCCCTCCAGGAGATCGACATCGACGAATTCGTACTTGATGGCGCATTCCCCCAGGAACTTCTTGCTGGCCTTGCAGTGGCTGCAGGTGCTCAGCGAGTAGATCTTGACTTCTTTTTCGGGCGTTTTTGCGGCGGTGGATTCATTCTCAGGCTCTGGCATGGATCCTTCCTTTCATTCGGCGCCCGCTCCACTGCGGGTGCCGCCGATCGTGTGAACTGGTATAAAAGCGACAAGGGGGCGCTCGAGCGCTCCGCGACCCTGCCCCATCTGCATAGTACAAAATGATTTTTCTTTCAATCCGACAATTTGTTAAAGGATCAACTCGTAAAAAGCCTTCCGTGGCGACGAAGAGGCCCTGTGGGCAGCCTTGTCTTGAGACAAATTGAGACGCCGATGGTCGGGTGACCCGCGTCCGTCATGGGATCGTGCCCGGTCTGCGCTGAAACGCCCGAAGCTCGAGATTGTTCGCTAACCTATTGGCATTAAGTGATTTTAAAGATGCGATACCCAGGGCGGGTGGCGGACCTGCCACAATGTACCACATAAATCCGAAGACACTTGTGTCTCACAAGACAATGCGCGGCGCCAAGGGGCGTGAGCGTCTCCGGGGCCCCGTTTCGGGATGGACTTATAATTGTTTGATTACGATAGGTTATTGATCGTACTGGCAGGTCCCTGGATTTTAGCGATGTTGCTTCTCAATGGCACGGTATTTGTAATTTCCTCTTGGAGCGACCGCACTCGGGGGCGGCGGGCAAGGCTCTATCCGGCCCTTGACAAGCCCTGTGTTTTCCCGTACTGATAATCGATAACGATTCCTAAAAAGACTGCGCCAAGGCCAATCGCGATTCAAGTGAACCATCCTGGCCGGGCATTTCGGACTTTCAAACTCGTTCCACGATGAAGGGAGGAACCGCATGGAAGAAAAAAAGGAAATCTCCAAGAAAAAGGACAAGGAGATGCCTGACCCCAGAGACTTCACCACCTGCGAGGCAACGGCCCAGATGATCATCAAGGCCCGCAGGGACGGCGTCGAGACCGCATTCGACCGTGCCGCCACCATGAAGGCGTGCCCCATCGGCGCGGAATCCGCCTGCTGCAAGCACTGTTTCATGGGGCCCTGTCGGTTGAACGCGCGCGACCCCTACTCCAAGGTGGGCGTCTGCGGGGCGACCATCGACACGATTCAGTCCCGCAACTTCGCCCGCGCCGTGGCTGCCGGCTGCGCCGCCCACACCGACCACGGCATGAGTATGGTCGACCTCTTCCGCGAAGTGGTCAACGGCAACATCAAGGACTACCGGATCAAGAACCCGGACAAACTCGAGAGCGTCGCGCGCTCGATCGGCATCGAGACCGAAGGCCGCGAGACGATGGACATCGCCAAGGATCTTTACAAGGAACTCGAGCGCACCTACACCCAGGTCGAGGGCGAGATCCCGTTTACCAAGCGGGCCCCTGAGAAGACCCTCGAAACCTGGCGCAAGCACGGCCTGGTCCCGCGCGGGGCCATGCGCGAGATCATGGAGCTGATGCACCGCAGCGCCATCGGCGTCGACCAGGACTACGCCAACATCACCAAGCAGTCCAGCCGCACGGCCCTGGCCGATGGCTGGGGCGGGTCGATGGCGGCGACCGAGATTTCCGACATTCTCTTCGGGGTCCCATCGCCGGTGTCGATCGAGGTGAACATGGGTGTCCTCAAGGAGGACCAGGTCAACCTCATCATCCACGGCCACGACCCGAACCTGTTCGAGTCCATGATCGAGTCGGTCAGCGAGGCCACCCTGGTCAAGGCCGCCAAGGATGCCGGCGCCAAGGGCATCAACCTGGTGGGGATGTGCTGCTCGGGGCTCGAGGTGCTGGTGCGCCACGGGATTCCGCACGCGGGCAACTTCATGTCCACCGAGTCGATCATGGTCACCGGCGCCGTGGATGCGATGGTCGTCGACGTCCAGTGCATCAAGCAGGGGCTGGCCTCGGTGGCCGACTGCTACGGCACCGTTCTGGTCACCACCAACCCGCGCTGCCACATCGAGGGGGTCCAGCACGTCGAGTTCAACGACCACCACCCCAAGGAGTGCACCGACGAAATCGTGATCCGGGCCATCGGCCGCTTCAAGAACCGCAACAAGCCGATCGAGATCCCCAAGATCAAGAACGTCGGGGTCACCGGGTTCTCCCACGAGTACATCAACTACATGCTGGGCGGCTCCTTCCGGGGCTCCTACACGCCGCTGAACGACAACATCATCAACGGCCGCATCCGCGGCGTCGCCGGCGTGGTCGGCTGCAACAACCCGCGGGTGAAGCAGGATTGGGTGCATGTGGAGCTGGTCAAGGAGCTGATCAAGAACGACGTGCTCGTTCTTCAGACCGGCTGTTCGCAGATCGCGCTCGCCAAGGCCGGTTTGACCACCCCCGAGGCCGCGCATCTGGCCGGCCCGGGCCTGAAGGAGGTCTGCGAGACCGTGGGGATGCCCCCGGTGCTCGGGCTCGGCTCCTGCGTCGACAACAGCCGCATACTGATCGCGGCCTCCGAGATGGTGCGCACCGGCGGCCTCGGCAGCAGCATCGCCGACCTGCCGGTGGCCGGCGCCGCGCCGGAGTACATGAGCGAGAAGGCCATCACCATCGGCCAATACTTCGTGGCCTCGGGCGTGTTCACGGTCTTCGGGGTCACCTTCCCCATCGTGCAGGGCACCAAGTTCCACAAGCACCTGTTTGAGGACCTGGAGAAGATGGGCCTCGGCAAATGGGGCTTTGCCATCGACCCGTACGAGATGGCGCGCATGATGATCGAGCACATCGACAAGAAGCGCAAGGCGCTCGGGATCGACAAGGGCCGCGAACGGCAGCTTGTGTCGATGGCCGACCGCCGGTCGCTCGACGCCGCGGCCTAACCGCGACCGAAAGCGAAACAGAGCGAACGGGGTGCCCCGAACGGGCACCCCGTTTTTTGTCGGCGGTGCGCCCGGCGCCGCGCGCCGCAGCCGTGCTCGCGATCAATTCCGCCTGCCCGGGGGATCATTTCCGCGTGGTGGGGGCTTTGGCCACGGCTCTCGCCGACATTGCGCCTGACGCCGGATCGGTGGACAGACGCCGCCGCCTGCCTTACTGTGTCACGGTAAGCGAAAGGAGAGGCATGAGTCATGTTGACGCTTGAGGAGTTGAAGCGGGAAACCGCGCTGATCGATGAGATCAACTGGGAGATGAGCCCCGAGGAGGCCGTTCGGCTCTACCTGGAGTGGGGCAACAACTGGGCCCGGGGCGACGGGTACGTCATTCGGTCCAAGGACGATTTCACCACCTACTTCGTGGTCAACTGCTGGTCGAAGCCGTTTTACATCTACCTCATACGCCGCAACTCCGATCAGGCCGAGGAACTCGCCCGTTTCGAGCTTCCCCGGCGGTTCGAGAAAGACGTCTGCGAGCTGAAAGGGGTCTACGCCCTCGGTGCGGATGTCAAGGCCTGGCTGAAAGGCGAGCTGGTGGCCGGGTAGCGCCGGTGCGGCGCGTTCTGCCGCGCGGCCCCGGTGCGACGGTTTACGACAGCTCCGGGTGGTCGTTCAAGAATCGGTAGAGGGTCGCCCGCCCCACACCCAGCCGTCTGGCGGCTTTGACCTTGTTTCCGGCGGTTCGTTCCAGGGCCGTGCGGACCGATTCCAGATCGAGTTTCTTTGCCGGCCCCGGCCGGACGCACGCCTGTTGCGTGTCGCGCAGCTCAAGCGGCAGATCACCGGGCTCGATGGTGGTCCCGGAGCACTTGACGAAGGCGAACTGAATCGCATTCTGAAGCTCCCGCACGTTCCCCGGCCAACGGTAGTCGAGCATCAGCGCCATGGCCGCATTGGACACCTTGTGGGGCGGTCTCCCGTAGCGCCTGGCCGCTTCGGCCAGGAAGTGGTCGATCAGTGCGGGGATGTCGATTTTGCGTTCCCGCAGCGGCGGCAGGTGAATGGGGATCACGTTCAGCCGGTAATAGAGGTCTTCGCGGAACCGGTTGCGCTCGACCTCTTTTTTCAGATTTTTATTGGTGGCGCTGATCACGCGCACATCCACGCTCAGGGTGTGCTCGCCGCCGACCCGCTCGAAGCGGCCCTCCTGGAGAAAACGCAACAGCTTCACCTGCATATTGTTGGAAAGCTCGGCCACCTCGTCCAGAAACATCGTCCCGCCGTTCGCCAGCTCGAAACGCCCCTTTTTGTCCCGCACGGCACCTGAAAACGCGCCCTTGACGTGGCCGAACAGCTCGCTTTCGATCAAGCCTTCCGGCAAGGCGCCGCAGTTGATGGGGACGAAGGCCGCGCCGGCGCGTCGGCTTTCATTGTGAACGGCGTTGGCCACCAGTTCCTTGCCGGTGCCGGTGTCCCCGGATACGTGAACCGGGAAATCGTAGCCGGCGACATCCCGGATCTGTTTGAACACGTCGAGCATCTTGCTGTCGCGGCCGATGATGTTGCCGAATGCCGCAAGCTCCCCTGCCCTGAGCTTGAGACGGAACAGGTCGGTGACGTCCTTGAACGAGGCGATCACCCCGGTGGTTCGGCCGTCGCCGTCGCGCATGCGGGAGACGGTCATTTCGATGCGGCGGGCATCCCCGCTTTTTGCGGTGATGTTCAGGGAGTATTCGGCCCGGTCCGGCACGTCGGGGGAATGGTCGCAGAAGGCGCAGCGACCACCGCACAGAGGGGCGCCGAACGCTTCGTGGCAGTCCCTGCCGAGGATCTCGGCGCGCTCATAGCCGGTGATGCGTTCGGCTTCGCGGTTGATGAAGAAGATGCGACGTTCGGTGTCGTGGGCGAGGATGCCTTCCTTCAGGCCGTCCAGGACCTGCTCCAGGTTGTCCCGGTGGCACATCAGAGATTCGAGCGAAGAAGTCGTCATCGGCCTGAAAAAGGGACAGCAGTTTTCGGGTTTAAGGAGAACGCCGGCGGCGAGAGACCTCGCCCGGGCGTGAACCGTGCGGACCTCCGCCCACAAAGGGTGAAAACAAGCGCCGGCGCTCCAGGGGCAGGCCGCCTCTGGGTCCGCGAAAGCGGCGCCTCCCCCCGCAGCTTGCCGCAGAGAGTTTAAACCGCCCAAGCTTATAAAAACCCCCCGGCAAAGTCAATCCGCTGCCGGCGGCGGGCGCCGCGGGACCCGCGCCCCGTTGCCGGTCCGCGCCACCCGGCATGGCCGTTGTCGTCCGGGCGCATCAAGCGGCGTTGCGGGCGACGTGTTCGCGGGCGAGCTGAACCGCTTCCTGAACCCCCTTGTCTTGCGGCAGGGGCGCGGCCAGCCGCTCAAGGTACCCGCCTTTGCGGATCTCCCTGAAAGAAGCCGAAAAATTCAGGTCGAATACCCAGGAGATATAAAGCAGACGGACATCGTTCATGGTCCGGGTGGCCGCAAACGGCACCACGCGCCCCTCCCGCAAAGCGGCCAGCACGTCAGGGGAGCAGCCGTCACCTGGCGTGACCTCGAATTCGCTGACGACGTTGTCCTGGAGGCGGCGCTTGCCGAAGTGCCCGATCACCACCTTGAGAATGTCCAATTTGTCCGCATCCCTCAGGAGCTTGAGGTAGCGCAGGGACTGCGGGTCGGCAAGGTCGGGAATCCGGGCGGCGTTGTGGAACGCGACGGCCCGGGCGATGTGGCGGCGGTCTGCCGGGCTGAAGGCGGAAAGCAGCCGGTGGCGCGTGATGACCCGCAGGCCGAGCAGCGCGTGATTCTCCGAATCCTGATCGCGGAAGGTCCGGTACCGGGCATATTGCGGGAACCGGCCGACATCGTGCAGCAGGGCCATCGATTCGGCCAGCGCGAGTTCGCTTGCCGTCAGCGTCAACGCACCGCCGAGCCGGCGCGCCATCATGCGGACCCGGGCCGTGTGGCGTTCCTTCATCCTGGCCACCCGCTTGAGCTCGGCACCCCCGTCATGAAACCCGCCGACGTATGCGACAAACCACGACTGCAGCCTGAGGAGACCCCGGTCCATTTCCGGGCACCTCAGCGCCGTTCGCCCACGATACGCCGCACGATGAAATCGGCGATACCCCCCGGGTCGCTCAGCCGAAAAAGGGGGATGGCCAGGCCGCTGAGGTGCGCGTCGGTGGCGACCGCGATCAGGCCGGGGTCCTCACGGCACATGAGCTCAACGGCCACGGCGGCGCGGACGATCTCGATTTTGGGATAGGGCTCGCGTTTGAACCCCTCCGTGATCAGGAGATCGACGTCGTCGAAGTAGCGCACCAACTCCTCGAGGGCGTCGGTGGCGTGGCTTTTAAACATGGCGATGCTGCCCGGGGAGGCCAGCATCACGGTGTTCGCCCCGGCCTTGCGATGGCGGGCGGAGTCCTTGCCGGACTGATCGATCTCCACTGGGTGGTGGGTGTGCTTGATGGTGCCGACGCGGTATCCCCTTCGTTTCAGCTCGGGAATCAGCTTTTCAATCAGCGTGGTTTTGCCGGACTCTGAGCGGCCGACGATGGAGACAATCGGTGGCATAATCGGTATCCTAAAATGTCCGGGCTAAACCAGACCCGCAATCAGTCCGGAATCGTTCGGGGTTTGAACGGGTATGCGGCGGATGTCCCTGGCTCCCGCCGCCTGCAACATGGCCGCCAAATCCCGCCCGGAGTAGGCGCACCCGGCCCGAGTGCCCAGCAGCATGTTGAGGGAGAAGAGCGCCGGAAACAACGGTCCGTCCTCGGCATCGTCGAGAATGAATTCATGGATGACTACCATTCCGCCCGGCGTGAGCGCCGCGATCGCCTTGCGCAGAATCGTGGCGCACTGGTCGGCCCCCTCGGCGTGCAGGATATGAGACAGCAGAACGACGTCGAAGCCGCCGGGGATCTCGTCGACGTGGTAATCACCGGCGATGAATTCAACCCGGTCGCCCGTGTCGAATCGGGCGATGGTGCGCTCAGCGAACGGACGCGTCGTGGGCAGGTCGAAAACGCCGGCATGCAGGCCGGGGTTCTTGAGGCAGAATTGGATCGCATAAGTACCCGGGCCACCACCCAGGTCGAGCAGGCGGCGCCGTCCCGACAGGTCGACGGCGGCCACCACGGCGGGGGCGACCGCCATGGCCATGTTGAACATGCCCATCAGAAAACTCTCGCGCCACTGTTCGCCGCTGACGGAAGACCGCTCGCGGACCGGCCGGCCGGTCACGACCGCCTGATCGAGTCGCGCCCATGATTCCACAAGATGCTGGTGATGCATGATCATGTGACCGAGATAGTCGGGCGCATCCGTGCAGAGCAGACGGCGGCTCGATTCCGTGTTGGCGTAGCGGCCCTCCAGCTTCGTCAGCAGCCGCATCGCCGCCAAAGCGCTGAGCAGGGGCGCTACGCCCCGCGGCGCGCCGCCGAGGCGCCCGGCCATTTCCGCCGCGGTCAAGCGCTCATCGCCCAACTTGGAGAACACATCCAGTTTTACGGCTGCGTGCAGGGCGCAACTCTGCCAGTATGCGCCGGATGTGGCCAGCAGATCTCCGGGACTCCATTTGTGCGTTGCCAAGGGGGCCTCCGTGCGGCTTCCGCGGCGAATGGGTGCGCGGGGTTTTCGTGGCGCCCGGGTCAGTCTGTGTTCAGCCGCTCTTTGGCCAACTGCTCCGGGGTCATGGTCCAGAACGGCGTGCCGTCCTGGGTGAGTCGCACCTTAAACTCGAAGGATTCGCCCTTCTTGATTTTGGAGGCCAAAAAAATATCTTTGCCCTCGATCTCGGCCCAGCACCCCTTGACCGTCACCCTGTCGCCCGGTTTGACGCCGACATCCGCCGGTTTGGCAAACCAGGTCGGACACAGGTGCACCACTATGACCTCGCTGCCGTCCCGCACCTCTACGGCAGTGGCGGGCGACATACCGGGCATGGGAATCACCTCCGTCAGCCTTACCACCGAGGCCTTGAATTTTTCAAAATCCCGGACGTTGTAAAGTTTGTTGTAAGGATCGTCGATCCCCCAGCCTTTCTTCTCCTCTGCGCCGGCGGCAAGTCCCGTCGCGGTCCCCATCAGCATCGTCGCGACCACCGCCAGCATCATCACTATGACCCTCTGTGCTTTCATGTCATCCTCCTCTTTGGACCTGCACGGCGCCGGACCCTCCAGCTCATCGTGCCCGAATCCAGCTACTATGCGTCACTCTGCGATCCTGCCGTTCGACCGGTCCGACGTCACGGCAAATCTATACACTCTCAAGCCCTCCACCGCAATGGGGACGGCTGAATATATCGATGCCCCTTGGGTGTTCGGGCTGGAAATCCTTTCGACGGCGGCCCTGTAACCTTTTACCATAAGTCCTACTTTTTCCCGGATCAAGCCGCACGCCGTTCTTCCGTTTGATATGAAATAACTTACTATATACTGTAGTATAAAATACCCAGCAAATCCGACACACCGGAAAGAAAGGACCGTCTCCCAGGGTTGGCGCCCGATATCATTTCAAATTATGTTGACCCCGCCATCAAGCCGATTCCGGCGCCGCACTTCATCCCGGTTTCGCTGAAGTTTGCTGTAAGTGCTCAACACCACACTGTATTCACGCACTCTGCATTCCCCGTGTCAGCGGGGAATCAGGCTTGTTTCAAAGTCATCGTCAGGAATGGCTTTTTACGAGTCGGTCAAAATGAGTGGGACCCACGATCGGGCATATTTTATGCTGTCTCTGAGTGTCGTTAGGTTTGCGTCAGGGGACGTTGTGCTGTTGGGTGCCGGCGGGAGCACTCGAACTATCTGCGAACCGGCAGCTGAAATGGAAGAGACCTTGATTTCGTTGGCGGCCGCCTTGATCGGCGCCCTGGTGCTGATCGTTGTTTTTAACATCTACATCGCACTTTGATGTCCGAATCAAGCGCCGCGTCGCCGCACCCGGCGGCGGGGTTCGGAGGTTGCACATGAATGCAACGAAGCCGTTGCGCTCATTCGGCGGTTTATGCTTTACTGCCAACGGCCGACGGCCTGCGACTGGTCTCAAGGGGCGCCCATCAGGAGAACCCGCCAAGATGGCAGCCGGCAGCGTGACATCCAAGGTCGACCAGCGAGAGAACCCCCGGGTGCCGTTCGTGACGACCATCATGATCGAAACCTATCCAACGAGCAGCTACTACGAAGGCCGGATGGTAAACCACAGCCGGGGCGGGATGTGCTTTGAGAGCGACTTTGCGCCGGAAGTCGACTCCGAGGTCTTCATCGGGATCGAGTCCTCCCCCTATTCCCCCAACCATGACGTGTTCCGCGCCAAGGTCGTCTGGGTGCGCGAGCTCGCGCGGGAGGATTCCTACTATATTTTCGGTGTCGGGGTAAAATACCGGTGAGCGGGAGATCGTACAAAGGCATTTGGTGCCTGTGGCTTGCGGCCCTTTGCGGTCTGGCGGCGACGGGGTGTGCGGCGGTGCTCCTCGGGGCCGGCGCCGGCGCCGGCGCCTACACCTACGTTCAGGGTGAAGTGGTGCGCTCCTACCCGGCCCGATATGCGCACACCGTGGCGGTGTGTACCCGAATTTTTGAGGATCTCGAGATGAACGTCACCGGGCGGGAGACCGACGGCATCAAGACCGTCTTTTTCGCCGAGCGCAGAGACGGCACCCCGATGACCGTCCGGGTCAAGATCAGCGGGCTTGAGCTTACCGAGGTCGCGGTGCGCACCGGCCGGATCGGGTACTGGAACCATGATCTGTCCCGGAAATTCCACGAGTTCATCGAGCAGCGCCTCAAGACATCGGCTGACGCAGGGGAAGTTCCCGGTTGAGCGCGGAGATTTGCGCGAGCTCGAGGCGGTTGATGGATTCGATGTGACGCTCCATCAGCCCCCGCAGCCGGATGTCCGCAAATCGGTGCAGGCTGTAATTGGCCACGGCCTCAAACCCTCGGCGTAGTTTGTGCCCGCCTCCGGCACCCGGATCGAAGCGTCGAATCCCCCGGGCGATGGCCCACTCGATGGGCCGGTAGTAGCACGCGTTGAAGTGCAGAAATTCGATCTCGGTGGCGCTGCCCCAGTACCTTCCGTAGAGTTCCGGTCCCTTTGTCACCATGAGCGACAGGCCCAGGGGCGGTTGCCGCCGATCACGGTCTTGGGCTGCGGCGAATAGAAGCCGGTGGTCGAAACAGTCGCGCAACCCGCTGAAAAATTCCCTCGTCAGGTACTTGCAGCCCCACGGTCCGAACTTCTGATTGGTGCGCAGGTAATAGGCATACATGCGTTCGAAGTCCGCCGGCGACAGGTCGGGCCCGGGGATGAGGTCCACCGAGACCCCTTGTCGCTCCAGGCCCTTTATCTCGCGCCGGATGTTGCGGCGTTGATTCGCATTGAACCCCGCGAGGTAGTCCTCAAAGCCGCGATAGCCGTTGTTCCTCCAAATAAAACTCTGATGGGCCCAAGGGCTGTAGCCCCGGGCCCTCAGTCGCTCGACCCACGGCGGGTCCACAAAGAGAAAACTGGACCCGGACAGACCAAGGCGCCGGCACATCCGCTCGATCTCCGCGACCATCATGGCCGTGACCCCCGCTTCGTCCAGGCCGGGGGCCATCAGGAAGCGGTAACCGACCATGGGCGTAAACGGGCTCATGCCGACGAGTTTGGGGTAATACCTGACCCCCAGCCGCTCCCCGACCTCCACCCAGGCGTGGTCGAAGACGAACTCACCGGCGCTGTGCAGTTTGATATACAGAGGGGCGGCCGCGACCAGCTCCCTCCCCGACCACACGGTGAGGTGGCGCGGAACCCACCCGTTTTCGGCCGAGGCGCTGCCGGAGGCCTCCATCAGCCACAGCCAGTCCCATTCCAGAAAAGGCGTGGTCAGGGGCTCGGCCAGGGCATCCCAGTCTTCGCGGCTGATGTCCGCGAGCCGGTCGACCCAGCGGACGGTCAGTGATCGATCTGCCATTGCGGCAACGCGTCGTTCCAGTTTCGGCATGCGCCGGGCTTCATCTGCAAGAGGCCGGTAAACGGTGATTCGATATCCTCACCGCATCGGCGGCTTGACCAAGATAGGGCCCCGCTTGGGTCCTGTCACCTACGGAGCGGCGTTTAGGGCTGCGCTGCGCGTGACGCCGCCATCTTGACAATCCCATCAGCTGGGATATCATAAAGGGATGCTTTTAAGCCAGGAGTGGTTTCAGCATCACGCGTCACGCCTGCCGGGGCGGTGGCACGACGCGCGCCGAAGCGCAGGCGCGCCACTGTTTCCGGTGGTGCGTACTTCGAGAGACCCGCATCACCGCCAATGGCGGGAGCCCCGGGTATCAGGCGCAGTTGCGAATCGAGATGAAACGATCATGGAGCGAACCCGATGCCGATCTACGAATTCAGGTGCCTTGCCTGCAATGACTGCTTCGAAATCCTTGTCATGAACTCAGCGGAATCTTCCGAGTTGCGCTGCCCCAAGTGCGCTTCCGAGGATTTTGAACGCATTCTGAGCAAAACCGGTTATGCGATGGGTTCCGGCTCCGGCAAGGACGCCGGGCCGACCTCCCAGTCCCGGACCTGCTCGGGGGGCTCCTGCACGACTTGGGAGATCCCCGGGCACGCACGCTGACGGCCGCAGGGGACTGGGTGCCGGATGACACGCCTGCATGCACAGGAAAAGGAGCAGTTCGCGAAACTGCTGCGGAAGGAGCATGTCGAGGATTTTGAAGATCGCTTCGAGGTTCTCGAAGCCTTTCTTTCAACTGAACAGCACGTGACCGTGGACGAGCTTGCGGAGGTCCTGCGACGCAACGGCTCCGCCTTCGAGACCGAGTTCGTTCGCGACACCTTGAAGCTGTTGAGCCGTTTGGGATTCGCCCGCCAGAACCGGTTCGACAACGGCGTGGTGCGCTACGAGCACCACCATTTGGGGCAGCACCACGACCACATGATCTGCACCAAATGCGGGAGGATCCTCGAATTCAAGGAGGACCGTCTCGAGGCGCTGCAGATGGATGTCGCCGCCGCGCACGGGTTCCACATGCTGCAACACAAAATGGAGATCTACGGCATCTGTGCCGAATGTCTCCGGGAACGCTCCCGGCGCATACCGCTCGTCATGGCCAAGGCGGGGGAAAAATTGGTCATCCGCGAGATCACCGGCGGCGCCAGCGCCCGCATGCGGCTGATGACCATGGGCCTGCGTCAGGGAGACGCCCTCGAGGTCATCACCAACAACGGTCAGGGGCAGTTGGCGGTTTGCGTCGATCTGAAACGCTATGCCCTGGGCCGCGGACTGGCCCAGAAGATAATCGTCGAACCGGAGGACCACTGAGCGGTCCGGCGCACCGGGCCCCCGCCCGGCAAGATGCCATGCGCACCCATGACCTCGCTGATGCCCGGACCCAACGCCGCGGGAACCACACTGATGAGCTGCGAAAGGCGCAGATGAAACGTATTTTTGCTATCGGCGACATTCATGGCTGCTATGACAAGTTGAGCGAGCTGGTTCAACTGATCCCTTTCGACCCATCGAACGACACGCTGGTGTTCATCGGCGATTACATCGATCGTGGGCCGGGCTCCTTCGAGGTGGTGGCATACCTGGTGGAACTCAAGACCCGTCTGCCCGGCACCGTGTTTCTCAAGGGCAACCACGAAGAGATGCTGGCGGACTACCTTTCCGGAAATGACCGCATGACCTACCTCTACAACGGCGGCCAGCAGACGCTCGAGAGCTACCTCCAAAAGTCCGGCGCCCGGACGCCGTCCCCGATTCCTCCGGAGCACATGCAGTTCTTCGACTCCCTTGTCCTGAACCACCAGACCGAGGATTTTTTTTTCGTCCATGCGGGGCTGCGCCAAGGGGTGCCGTTCGATCAGCAGAAACCGCAGGACATGCTTTGGATCCGTGAGAAGTTCATCCACAGCCGCCATGAGTTCGGCAAGCGCGTGGTGTTCGGCCACACCCCGTTTGAACAGCCGCTGGTGGAGCCGAACAAGATCGGGATCGACACCGGTGCCGTCTACGGCAACAAGCTGACCTGTGTGCAGCTCCCGGAGCTCGTTTTCTATCAGGTTTGAAAAGGACCCCGGGAGGGGATGAGATGGGCGGTATGATAGCGCGTATCTTCCTGGTCACACTGATAACGGCCGTGGTGAGTTTCGGGGCCGCGGCGGCGGAGCGTATGGCCGCGAGCACCAACGAGGCCAACATCCGCTCGGGGCCCGGGCCCAACCATGATGTCCTGTGGAAGATCGAGAAGTACCACCCGATCGAGGTGTTCGAGGTCTCGGGGGTCTGGCTGCATTTTCAGGGATTACGAGGGCGACAGCGGTTGGATCCACAAGTCCCTGGTCGACAAGACCGCGGCGGTCATCACCAAACAGAACGGTTGCCAGCTGCGGGCCGGTCCGGGTACCGAGCAGCCGGTGTTGATCAAAATCGACAAGGGGGTCCCCTTTAAAGTGATCAGGCGTGAGGGCCGCTGGATTCAAATCGAGCACGCCGACGGCGACAAGGGGTGGATCCACGACTCGCTGGTGTGGTAGCGGGCGCAATATGGAGAGGAGGCAGCGAGCATGGTGACCGAAACTGAGGACGCCGGTCCAAGACCCCTTGTCGTGGGGATCGGTTCGGCTCTGGTGGATATCCTCATGCGTGAGACGGACGCGTTCCTTGAGCAAACCGGGGCGATCAAGGGCGGCATGGTCTATGTGGACGGGGCGCACATCGACCGGATCCTGGCCCAGTCCACGGCGACTCCGACCATCGTCCCCGGGGGGTCGGCCTGCAACACGGTCGTGGGGGTGAGCCAACTTGGGGGTGCCGCGCGCTTTGTCGGCCGTTGCGGGCGGGGCGCCATGGGGAAATTCTTTGAAAACGCCTTGCGCGGCCACTGGGTCGAGCCGATGTTGTCGCGCTCAAAGTCGCCTACGGGGCGGGTGCTCTCCATCATCACCCCCGATGCCGAGCGCTCCATGTTCACTTTTCTGGGGGCCGCCTCCGAAATTCAACCGCAGGACATCGGCACGCGCTGCTTCGACGGGGCCGCCATCGTTCACATCGAGGGCTATCTTCTGTTCAACCCGACCGTGATGCAGGCGGCGCTCTCGGCGGCCAAGGCGGCGGGGGCCATGGTTTCCCTCGACTTGGCCAGCTTCAACGTGGTCGAGGAGTCCCGCTCGTTGCTCGTGGACATCGTCAGGGACTACGTGGACATCCTCATCGCCAATGAAGACGAGGCCCGGGCTTACACCGGGCACATCGACCCTCAGCCGGCCCTCGAGGCGCTCAGCCGCGATGTGGGCATCGCGGCGCTGAAGCTCGGGCCGCGCGGCAGCCGGGTGGCCTGCGACGGCCAAGTGGTCCGCGTGCCCCCGGCAGGCAACGAAAAGGCGGTGGACACCACCGGTGCGGGCGACTTGTGGGCCGCCGGGTTTTTATTCGGTTTGACCCAGGGGTACCCCTTGTCCGTGTGCGGTGCGATCGGTTCGGCTTGCGGCTATGAAGTGTGCCAGGTCGTGGGGGCGAGTCTGCCGGAACAGGCATGGCAGAGGATCCGAAAAGCCCTGGAAAAACCCGGTGAATACCGGTATACACAGAAACCCGCGCCTGTGTGCGCAGAGCCAACATTTTCAGGGGGCGGACCGCTCGACGCGGTGCAGCGAAATGCCCCCCCGAACCCCGGGAGGACCACGTGACGGCGGCGAAAAAGAAAACCCGCAAGGAATTGCTCAAGGAACCCGATGAGTTCCTCACCCTCTCGTCTCGGCTGATAAACGCCGCGGCCAACTACAAGAGCCAGATCCTGTACGCGGCTGTCGGTCTTTTAGTAGTTGCCGCGCTTTTCTCCGGGTACCGGCTGTGGGCCAATCGGGCCGAAGTCGCGGCTTCCTCGCTGCTCGACCAGGCCGTGAGCAAGAGCGAGCGGATTCAAAAAGAGCAGTCCGTGGAAAAGGCCCTGCAGGAGACCGCCGCGGACTTCAAGTCGGTCATGGAACGACACGGCCGCACCGCGAGCGGGAGACTGGCCCGTTTGCTGTACGGCAACCTGTGCTTCGCCGCCGGGGACACGGCGCAGGCACTCGAGCTGTTCAAAGCCGCCCTCGATCAGTTTGCGGATCAACCGCTGATCCACCAACAGATCCTCAAGAGCCTGGGTTACTGCCATGAGCGCCTCAAGGACTACGGCGCCGCCGTCGGCTATTTCGAACGCGCCCTTGCGGCCGGGGCCCCGCTCCTCCAAGACGAAGTGCTTTTCCAGCTGGGGGAACTCTACCAGCGGCAGGGAAAGACCGAACAAAGCCGCGAGGCCTTCAATCGGATCCTCACCGAGTACAAGGAGTCGGCTTACCTGGAGCTGGTCCGGGAACGGCTGAACGCCTAACCCCCTGGCGGTCCACACCCGTGGCCGCGAGCAGGCTGTGCCGAATTGCAGGGGGCCATGCCGGGCGCCGCACCCCCCCGCGCGGGCACACCTCCGAGCTACGGGTGCCCTTGCCTGGGCGCGGTCCTCAATGCTTGGCGCCGACCTCCAGGTGATACCTCTTGATTTTCTGGCTGAGTCCGCTTTTGCCGATGCCAAGAAGCTCCGCGGCGTGGGATTGGATGTTGTCCGACATTTTCAAGGCGCGTTCGATCATCGCCTTTTCGACCATCTCAAGGGTTTCGTAGAGCCGGGCGTCGGCCGGGATCCCGTCGATGTGCAGGGCGTTGCTGAGGTTGCTGCGAAAGCCTTTCGGGAGGTCATCGCTCGTGACGATTTCATTGGGGCACAGGATCATCACCCGTTCGATGACGTTTTCAAGTTCCCGCACATTCCCCGGCCAGCTGTAGTCGAAAAACAGCCGATCCACGTTCTGCGAGACCCCTTTGACCGGGATCGTCGAATGCCTCTCGGCGGCATATTTTTCGATGAAGTGGTTGACCAGCAGCCGGATGTCCTCGCGCCGTTCCCGCAAGGGGGGGATGGCGATGTGGACCACATTCAGCCGGTAGAACAGGTCTTCCCGGAAACGACCGGCCAGCATCTCCTCTTTGAGAATTTTGTTGGTGGCCGCGATCACGCGGATGTCCACCGCGACCGGGCGCACCCCTCCGACCCGCTCGAAAATCTTCTCCTGCAGCACCCGCAGCAGTTTGACCTGCAGATTGGCGGACAGTTCCCCGATTTCATCGAGGAACAGGCTCCCGCCGTGCGCCAGCTCAAAACGCCCCTTTTTGCTGGCCACCGCCCCCGTAAAGGCGCCTTTTTCGTGCCCGAAGAGCTCGCTTTCGAGCAGGCTTTCCGCCAGGGCGGAGCAGTTGACGGCCACGAACGGGCCTTCGCGCCGCGGGCTGTTGAAGTGGATCGCCTTGGCCACCAGCTCTTTGCCGGTCCCGCTTTCGCCTTCGATCATGACGGTGGCGTTCGACGGGGCGACCTTTTGGATGGTTTCGAAGACATCCCGCATCGGCTTGCTCTTTCCGATGATGCTCCCATACCGGTGCTGGGATTCGACGGCACTGCGCAACCGGCGGTTTTCCTTGATCACCTGGTAGACCGAAACGGCCTTGCGCACGTACAGGACCAGCCGTTCGTTGTCGAACGGTTTGAGGATGTAGCTGTAGGCGCCTTTCTGCATGGCCTCGACCGCCTTGTCCACGCTGCCGTGGGCGGTCATCATGATCACCGGCAGGTCGACATCGTGCATTTTGACCCGCTCGAGCAATTCCATGCCGTCCATCCCCGGCATCTTCATGTCGGTCAGAACCAGGTCAATGTCCGAGGATTTCAGGATTTCCAGCGCATCCGGCCCGCTCTGCGCGGTCAACACCTCGTGGCCTTCCTCCTCCAGGACGGCGCTGAGCACGAGGAGATAATTTTTTTCGTCATCCACGATCAGGATGGTTTCCACGGAATGTCCTCGCTCTGGCTGTGGTGAATCGGCAGTTCCACCGTGACCCGGGCGCCCTGGGGGCCGCGGTTTTCGATCCGGATACTGCCGCCGTGGGCCTCGATGATGTTGCGTACAATCCCCAGCCCCAAGCCGCTGCCCTTGTCTTTGGTCGTGAAAAAAGGGTCCCAGATCTTTTCCATGAGATCCTCGGGAATTCCTCGGCCTTCATCTTCGATCTGGACAAAGACCCGCGCGCCGTTCGCCCGGATGCCGATCTCGATGACGCCCCCCTCCGGCATGGCCTGCATGGCATTGATGAACAGGTTCAGAAAGCTCTGGTGCAGCAAGGGGGCGTCCGCCCGGATTTCCGGCAGGGGGTTCTGGTAGCTTTTCCGAAACGCATAGTTTTTTTCCTGGACCTGGGTGGCCAAAAAGGTGATGTTTTTTTCGATCACGTCTTCGATGCGGCAAGGGCTGAACTTCGGGCTGCGAGGCCGGGCAAAATTGATAAAATCGGTAATGATCGCGTTCAGGCGCGTGGCTTCTTCGATGATGATGTCCGGCAGGGCGTTGGCAGGGTCGACCTTGGCGACCTTTTTTTTGAGAAGCTCGGCCGAGCTGCGGATGATGCCGAGCGGGTTGCGGATCTCGTGCGAAATGCCCGCGGCCATCTCGCCCATGGCCGACAGTCTCTCCGCCCGGTTGAGCTGCTCCTTGAGCCGCAATCGCTCTTCCGCCCGCTGCCCGATGATGGCCTCCCCGCGTTTGACCACAAACAGCAGGACCACGAACAGCGCCCCCATCAGGACGGTGCAGGTGATGATCACTAGAATCTGGATGCGGAAAATGGTCTGGTAATCCTCGGAGAGGTCCTGGACGACCTCGACGACACCCAGCACCGGGTCCGTGATGCGCCCCAGGGGCTCCTCCCATCGCAGCGGGGCCAGTGTCACGAGCTCCACCTGCTTCGGGAAACCGAGCAGGATCTCCAGGAAATTGCCGCGCTGGGCGAGCTTTGAAGTCGATTTGCCGGACTTGGCCAGTTCCATCGACGTGCCGCCGACCGTCTTGACCCCGATGCGCTCCTTGTCAAAGCTGTACGAGATCGTGTTGCCCATGCTGTAGATGTTCAGGTCCTGCACTTTGAAGCTGTGCAAGGTGCTGCGGACCACATTGTCCATGCGATCGAACTGCTCCTGGTTGCGCAGCTGGATCCGTCCGAATTTCATACCGATCGGGAGAATGAACTGGAGGAACACCTGGTGGTTGAGGTTCTCGATCAAGGCATGGGCGTAGTCTTCGCTTTTTTTGCGCTGCATGGACTTGACCCAGTGATTGTTCAGAATCGCCAGGATGAGGGTGACCAAGAAAACGACCACCAGGCCGGTGAAGGTGAAATACTTGACCAGCCGAAAGGGCTTAATTTTTTCCTTGAAGGGCTTCTCTGTCATCGTCAGGCCGTCGCGCTGTCCGGTGATAGGGGTTGTCAATACAACGTCCCGGTTGCCGGACGTTGTTTTGTTGCCGCCCCCTTTATTTTCGGGACATTAACAGGACAAGCGGCATAAATCCCCATGGCGATTATAGAAGTAACTCCATCGAGATTCAAGCTTGAAAAAAAACATCAAGTTTTTCGGGGCCCCGCCGATAGATCAGACATCGGCCGTCGAGAAGATGATGCACCCAAGGGCGGCCGAGGGGAGTGTGCAGCGAAGCGCCCCTTGACGGGGCGGGTTTCAATAAATTGACGCTCCGTTCTGGAAAAGGTCGCCCGGATTTCGACACCGTAACCGGTCGCGTTTAAAGAGACGGCTCCCGGCGGTCGGCTTCGCGAATAACGATACAATATCTATGCGGATTCAACATTGTCAGTCTCTCGGAACGCTGGATGGAAATTGTTGGCGTAGAAGTTGCAGATAACTGCTCGTATGCCGGTCGGCGAAGCCGGGTGCCTGTTCAAGACGGCAGTCGGTGCTTCCGGCACGCAGCTCAAAATATCGGTTCAAAGCCGTCGTTCCACCTGACATGCCAAATCGTTGTTTAACCCCGCTCCATCGGGGATGAATCGGGTCAGGTCATGCTAATTAACCATAATTTAATGACTTGATATGCAGTTTCATATAAACAGCACTTTTCAATTATCGGACATTGCCCGTTCACCCGCTGTCGATCAAGTGGGGTCCAGAGTCGAGAGATGATTCGAAACAAGCTAAAAGAAGTGCGCGAGTCCCTGATGATGAGCAAAACCGAACTTGCCAAAAATGCGAACGTTTCGCCCATCACCATTTCCCGGATTGAACGCGGGATGCCCTGTCGGCTGGAGACTCAACGCAAGATCCTGTTGGCCCTGGGAATGAGACTTTCGGATAAACCCAAAATATTCAAGGACTGAGCAAATCCCATGCTATTCCGAAAAAAAGACGCCCTGGTCGGTTTGGACATCGGATCCCGCTCGGTGAAGGTTGCCGAGATCGCTGAGTTCAAAAACGGCCCCAAGCTCAAGCGCTTCGCTATGGCGGACATCCCCGCCGGGGCCATCGAGGACGGTGTCGTCAGCGACCCGGACACCGTGGCCGAAACCATTCGGCAGCTGTTCAAATCCAATCAAATCAAGGAAACCAACGTCGCGGTGTCCATCGGCGGGTATTCGGTCATCGTCAAGAAAGTCAGCGTCCAGACGATGACCGAGGAGCAGCTGCATGAGACCATCCATTTCGAAGCCGAGCAGTACATCCCCTTCGACATCAGCGATGTGAACCTCGATTTTCAGATTCTCGGGCCGAACGAGAACAACCCCAGCCAGATGAATGTGTTCCTTGTGGCCGCCAAGCGGGAAATGATCAACGACTACATCAACCTCGTCACCCTGGCGGGGCTCAACCCCTGCATCATCGACATCGAAGCGTTCGCGCTGCAAAACATCTTCGAGGCCAATTACGACATCAGAAACGAGAACATCGCCCTGATCGACATCGGCGCCAGCAAGACCTCGCTCAACATTATCAAGGATGAATCCTCCGTGTTCATGCGGGATGTGGCGCTCGGCTGCCTGCAGGTCAATCAGAAGATCATGTCGCTGCTCAACTGCTCCTACGACGAGGCGGAACTGATCAAGCTCGGCGAGCCCTCGAAGAAAATTTCGGCCGCGGAGCTCCAGAAGATCGTCGGCTGCGGTGGTCGGGGACTGGTGCACGGAAATCCGACGCGCCCTGGACTTCTTCTACACGAACTACCCCGACGACCAGATCAAACGGATCATCCTGAGCGGCGGCGGGGCGAATGTCGCGGAGTTTCGCGAAAAGCTCGCCGCCGAGTCCTCGGCGAGTGTCGAGACCATCAGCCCGTTCAAAAAGTTTATGGTCGACGAGAAGAGCTACGACCCGGAATTCATCCGCCTAATCGCCCCCCAGGCGGCCATCGCCATGGGGTTGGCCATGAGAAAAGTGGACGACAAATGATACGCATCAACCTACTCCCGTTCCGGTCCTCGCGAAAGAAAGAAAACGTCCGGCGCCAGCTGTCGATTTTTCTGCTCTCGGTGATCCTGGTGGTGGTCGGCATCTTCGGGGGCAATCTGCTGCTGAGCAATCAGATCGACTCCTTGAATCAGCGCATCACCACCGCGAGCGCAGAGCTCGAAAAGTACGACAGCATCAACCGGGAAATCGAGGAGATCAAAAGGAAGCTCGAAAACCTCAACAAGAAGATGGACATCATCCGGGAGCTCGAGGCCAGCCGCTACGAACCGGTCCGCCTGATGGACGCTATGACCAAAGTGACCGTCGAGAAACGGATGTGGTTCACGCACATGGACACCAAGACCGACGTGATCAACATCAGCGGCAATGCCATGGACGATAAAACCGTGGCCGACTTCATGGTGCGATTGGAGGGCTGCGGCCTCTTCTCCGCGGTCAGCCTCAAAACCCTGAAGCAGATCGAGACTGCAGAAGACGACGCTCAAGAGCTTTGAGATCAGCTGTGTCAAGAAACCGTCATCCAAACCGGAAGCCAAAGATGCCGCAACGGGGGCGAGCAAGTAATGGAAGCGAAAGAGACCACATTGAACCCAACCGGTAACGCATTTTTCGAGAAGGTCGAAAGCCTGGCTCTGTGGCAGAGGATTGCCTTAGTCGTCGGTGTGCTGACCCTCCTGGTGCTGACGGCGGGCTATTTTCTCTTCCTGCCGAAATACGAAGAGATTTCGGCTCTGGACGAAAAACTGAAGGGGCTCGAGAAAAAACTCGCCACCGCCAAGGTCAATGCGGCCGAGCTTGGAAAATTCCAGGCCAAGATGCAGGAGGCGGAGGCCCAGTTCAAGATTGCCCTGCGCGCGCTGCCTGAAAAGGAGGAGATCCCCTCGCTTTTGACCAGCGTATCCAAGTCCGGTCAGGAAGTCGGCCTGGAGTTCCTCCTCTTTGAGCCCAAAGGGGAGGTCAAGAAGGAATTCTACGCGGAGATCCCAGTGGCCATGAGCATCCGCGGAGACTATCACAACATGGCAATATTTTTTGATAAAGTCGCCCGACTGTCCCGGATCGTCAACCTCGTGAACCTCACCATCGACCGCGGCAAGGAGGGCCGGGACCTCAACACCACCTGTACCGCGGTCACCTACAAGTTCATCGAACCCGTGGCCGAGAAGGCGCCTCCCGCCAAGCCGGTTTTAAACAAGCCCCCGGAGAAGGGTGATGCCAACACCAAGCTCAAGAAAACCAAAAACCTGGACCTGTGAGCAACCAAAGCCGTTGATTATGAAAACTCATTCTTTCGCCAAATCCAAATGGATCTTCCTGCTCGGGGCCCTGGTGCTGCTGGCCGGCTGCGGTAATACCGACACGGCCCAGGCCCAGCCTCAGGTGGTCCGCAAGAAGATCGACGCCCAGGTCGCCCGCGCCAAGCCGGCCCCGGAGCCGGGTGGCGCCGTGTCGCCCCAACCGTTGCCGGCGCCGTCGGAAGCGAAACCGGCCGCGCCCCCGGCTGCGGCGCACCAGATGCCTGAACCCCCGGCACCGGCAAAGGAGCCGCCGGCCTCGGCCGTGGCCCAGGCCGCAGTGGCTCCTCAGCCAGCCGCGGCGCCACCCCCACCGTCCCAGGCGCCGGCGGAGACCAGGCCCGGGGCCCCGCCGAACACGACCGAATCCCAGATTGCGGCCCTGTTGAACATCCAGGCCCCCGAGCCATACAGCCCCAAGGGAAAAATCGACCCCTTCGAGCCGCTGCTGCGGGAGGAGGGTGCCCAGGCTTCAGCGGGTCCGGTCCTGCGGAAGAAAAGGGAGCCCCAGAGCCCCCTGGAAAAAATAGACTTGGGCCAACTCAAGCTGGTGGCGATTATCGGGGCCTCGAGCGGCAACCGGGCCCTGGTCGAGGAGTCCTCCGGCAAGGGCTATATCGTCAAAGAAGGCACCTATATCGGGATGAACTCGGGTAAGGTGGTGGCGATCAATCTCGACAAAGTCATGATCGAGGAAGAATACGAAGACGCTTACGGCAAAACCATCGTCAAAAAGAAAGAGATAACCCTTCCGAAGCCCCCTGGAGAGTTGTAACATGATGACCGATCTCAAGACCAATCGAAACCTCTGTACCGTTCTCGTCGTCGCCGCGGTGCTGGCCCTCGTTGCCGCCGGATGCGCGTCCCAGAGCACCGGCCAGGTCAAGAAAACGGACGGCGATCAGCAGATTGTCGACATCGTCAGCAGTGAAGATGCCGCTCAATCTGTTCGTGGTCGTCAAGGGCAGCGGGCAGCTGACCTACACGGCGCTCAAGCAGGATTTTCCCGCTTGGCGTCGTCTTCCATTTTCCGGCAACGGCTCTCGACAACCTTCAGGAAGTCTATTATCTGCCGGAAAACGACACCATCAGCACCATCCGGGCATCCGACATCGAGGAGCAGGGCGGCCGGACGGCGCGCGTCTTCATTGCCCTCAAGCGCGAGGCCGCCTACGAGCTCAGCCCGGAAGGCAACGATTTGAAAATCGTTTTCCCGAAGGCCGCGGCACCGGTCGCCAAGGCCGCCCCGATCAAGGAGGCGGAGCTCCCCAAGACTTCCGCGCCTCCGCCGCCGGCGCCAAGCCTGAAGGCCGCCACCGAGATGAAGCGCGTCAGCGCCGCTCCCGGCAAGGATGCCGCCACGGTCTCGCTCGAGGCCGACGGGGTGGTGCGGAACTATAAATCGTTCACCATCGAGGAGCCGCCCGCCCGGATCGTCTTCGACCTGCCGGGTCTTCGCAGCCCCTTCAAAGGCGAACAGAAAACCACGGTTGCCGGCGGGCCCGTCACCCGGCTGCGCCACTTGGCCTACCCGGACAAGGTGCGGCTGGTGATCGAGACCCAGAAGGCCTATCTGGCCAATTACACCGCCGAGCCGACCGACACCGGTCTGGTCATTCATGTCGGGGAAGCGGCCAAGGCCCGGGCGGCAATTTGAAGCTTGCCTCCGGTCCCGCCGCCGGTCCGACCCCGGCGAAACCGGCCGCGGTCGGAGGGGCGCCGGCCCTGGTCAATCGGGTCGAATTCTCGAGCGAGGATGCCGGTCGTTCGGCCGTGATCATCGGCACCACCCGGCCGGTCGACTACGAGGTCGTGAAGTCGGGTGACAAGCAGGTTCTGCTCAAGCTGCGCAACACCAGCGTTCCGGAGCAGCACAAGCGCGCCTTGATCACCACCCGGTTTGGAAGCGCCGTCGATCGGGTGACGCCCGCCCAGGAGAAGGGCGCCACCGCCGTGGCGATCGAGCTGCGCGAGGGCGTCGCTTACAGCGCCGAGCAGATCGGAAACGTCATCCGCGTCAATTTCGCCGCCTCCGCAATCCCGGCCAAGCCTTATGAGGATGCCCAGCCCCCGGCCTGGAAAACAGGGCTCCCGGCGGCGCCGGGTGCCAAGGGCTTGAGCGAGGCCCCCGGTGGTGAAGACTGCTTCAGGGAGCGCCTCGGCGGTCTACAAGACGTTCCTATGCCTCCGCGAGCGGCCCCGAGGAAAAGGAGAAGGTGTTTACCGGCGAGAAAATCGCCCTTGATTTCTACGACACGGACATCAAGAACGTCTTCCGGATTCTGCAGGAGATCAGCGGCAAGAATTTCGCGATCGATAAAAACGTCACCGGCAAAGTCACCCTGGCGCTGCAGAAACCGGTCCCCTGGGACCAGGTGCTCGATCTGGTGTTGAAAATGAACCAGCTCGGCATGACCCAGGAGGGGGACATCATCCGCGTCGCCTCGCTCGCCATGCTGCAGCAGGAAGAGAAGATGCGGCAGGCCCAGCTCAAGGCCGAGCAGGACGCCCGCAAGCAGGAAGAAGAGGGCGAACCGCTCATCACCGAATACATCCCGGTCAACTATTCCAACGCCAAAACCGAGGTCCTGCCGCACCTGACCAACATCCTGACCCCGAACCGGGGCAAGGTCACCGTGGATGAGCGCAACAACCAGGTCATCTTCACGGACATTGCCGAGAAGGTCAAACAGGCGAAGGTCATCGTCTCCAAGATCGATCAGGTGACGGCCCAGGTCGTGATCGAGGCCCGTGTGGTGGAGGCCAACAGCAGCTTCACCCGCGAAATCGGTTTCGACTGGGGCACCATCAGCCTCGGGGCCTTCAAGATCGGGGGCGACGTGAGCTTCGGCCCGACGACGTTCCAGGCCAACAACATCCCGAACACGTTCGCCGCGACCAACACGCTGGGATTCAACTTCGCGACGCTGACGGGCACCCCCTTTACGATCGTGGATGCCAAGCTGACGGCGGCCGAGGTCGAGGGCAAGACCAACATCATCTCCTCGCCGAAGATCGTCACTCTGCACAACAAAAAAGCCACCATCAAGCAGGGCCTCGAGGTGCCCTACCTCGAACGCGACTCGTCGGGCAACGCCACGGTGCGCTTCAAGGACGTCGATCTCTTGCTGGAGGTCACGCCCAATGTGTCCCCGGACAAGCGCATCGTGATGAACATCTTCATCACCAAGAACGACGTCGTCGACCCCACGGCGACCGAGCCGGCGCTGTCGACCAACGAGGCCAAAACCGAGATCCTGGTGGAAGACGGCGACACGATCGTGATCGGCGGCATCCTCAAGGACACCAAGAAGCTCGCCGAGCAGGGGATTCCCGGGCTGCGCAAGCTGCCGGGGTTGGGCTGGCTGTTCCGCTCGGAAAAGACGGAAAACACCAAAAACGAGCTGCTCATCTTCATCACGCCGCGCATCGTGCAGCTCGAGCAGCGCAAGTTGATCTGACGCATGTGAAAAAAGGGGGGGCGGCACCGGTGTGCCGCCCCCCTTTTTTTGTGGGAGCGGCATCCTGCCGCGACTCGGTCGTGGCGGAGCGCCGATCCCGCTGCAACGAGGCCGTCAGGGGTTCAAAAGCTTCAACTCCCTCTGCGCCTCCACCGCCAGGGGCGAGCCCTGGGCGAGCTCCACTACCCGCGCATACTCGATGCGGGCCTTCTGTTTTTCACCCATCCCGGCATAGGCCCGTCCCAGCTCCAAGCGCAGATGGGGGGATTTGGGGTCCTTCTTGACGGCTTTCTCCAGTTTCACGGCGGCTTCCGCGTAGCGGCCCATGGCCACATAGGTCGTCCCCAGGCCGCCCAGGGCGTTCACGAACTCGGGGGAGAGCTTGAGGGCTTCCAGAAAGCTTTTTTCCGCCTTGAGGTAGTCTTTCTTGTGGTAGTAGGCGAGCCCCATGTTCGAGAGGGGAAAGTAGGGCGTTCCGTAAAACGCATCATCGACGATTCTCTCATAGGCCTCGATCGCCTTGTCCCATTTTTGCTGGGCGGCGTAGACGTTGCCGAGGCTGTTGACGGCCGGCGCATAGTCGGGTTTGAGCTTGATCGCCTGCTCGAAGTGCTCGACGGCCTGGTCGTAGCGTTCACGGTAGTAGTACACGAGCCCGAGGTCGTAGTGGGTGACCGGATCATCGGGGTTGAGCGCTTCGGCTCTTTTGAACTCGCGCAGCGCGGCGATCAGGTTGCCTTCGTTGAGGTAGGCCTCGCCCGACGTTGCGCGTCGCCTCGGCGGCGGCCGGGTTGCGCTCGACGGCGGCGGGAGGCGGGAGGCCCCTGCCGCCGGAAGTGGGTTTCGGGTCCGTCGCGGAGCAGGCGCAAAGCGCGATGGCGACCAATAGGATGACTGCCAGATCAATTGGCTTTCTGCTCATGGTAAGGCACCTCGTCTGATTTTGTCCGGCACCTGCGGTCGGACAGCCCCCCGGGGGGCGGTGGTGTCTGATAGCGGGTCTCACCCGCGGTCTTGCTTCTTGAGGTGGAGGCGAGCGGCGATCTCCTCGGCCGTCCGGCGGACGAAGCGCTCAAACGCCTCGCCTTCGAGCGGCGCGCCCGGCGCCGGGACCTGTTCGAGGTCCGCCGGGTGGATCAGCTCCGGGCGGTTGACCAGGGCCGGGTCCGGGGTGATGCTGAAATCGGCCGGAAAGCGGTTTTCGAAGTACAGGTCCTGGAAGCCCGAGAACTTGAGCGCGTGGGCCGTCGAGTCCAAAACGGCGATGTCGTTGCCGTCGACCACGCCGCGCGTTTTTGGCGGCCAGCAGACCGGCCAGCGCCTCGCCGCCGTGGGTGCAGGCGATGTGGCCGTTGCGGTTGGCGGTGAGCTGGCAGTCCATGATCTGCTGTTCGCTGACCGCGACGACGAACACCTGCTGCCGGCCGGCGGTCTGATTGTAGCGCTCGACCAGGTGGATCACCCGGGGCATGGACACCGGGTTCCCGATCATGGCGGCCTGGGCCACGCTCGAGCGGACGGTGACCGGGACAAACCGGCGCCGGGCCGGGTCGGGTTCGAGGTAGTAGCGGGCCACCGGGTCGGCGTGCTCGGACTGGACCCCCACGATCTTGGGCAGGGCCGTGATGACCCCCGCCTCGAAGAATTTCAGGAAACCGCTCATCACCGCCGTGATGTTGCCCGCGTTGCCGATGGGCAGGACCACTGCCGCGCGCGAGACGTCGTACTCGAAATCCTGGGCGATCTCGTAGGAGAAGGACTCCTGCCCCAGGATGCGCCAGGCGTTCTTGGAGTTGAGCAGCGCCACCGGGTAGTTCTCGGAGAGCGCCTCGACGACTTTCATGCAGTCGTCGAACACGCCCGGGATTTCAAAGACCGTGGCGCCGCTGCCGAGCGGCTGCGAGAGCTGCTGAGGGGTCACCTTGCCGTGGGGCAGCAGGACGGCGGACTTGATCCGGGGTTTCAAATAGGCCCCGTAAAGGGCGGCGGCGGCCGAGGTGTCGCCGGTCGAAGCGCAGACCGCGAGCACCTCGGACAGGGTCCCCTGGCGCAGCAGGGTGTTGATGTAGCTCAGGGCGCTCGCCATGCCCCGGTCCTTGAAGGAGGCGCTCGGGTTCTGGCCGTCGTTCTTGAAATAGAAGTCGATCCCGGTCGCATCCCGCAGGGGGGCGTTGGCCCGCACGATGGGGGTGTGCCCCTCGCCGAGGTAGACCACCGCTTCCAGGGGGATCACCGGCCCGATGAACTCGTGGTAGCGGTAGATGCCCTTCAGGGCCGGCAGCGTCAGCATCTTGCGGTAGTCGAACACCCGCCGCCAGACGGGGCCCGGGGTGGCCTTGAGCCGGTCGAAATCGAGGTCCTCGAGCAGCAGGACCGCGCGGCATTCCGGGCACACGTAGAGCAGCTCCTCGATGCCGAACTGCCCCCCGCAACCCAGGCAGCGGTAGACCATGCGGCCTTCGTGGGCCGGCAGGAGGCGGGGCCGGATGTCCTGCGGGAAATCTTCGATTTTCACGGCCGGATCTGCTCCATTCCCCCCATGTACGCCCGGAGCGCCTCGGGGATGACGACGGAACCGTCCGCCTGCTGGAAGTTTTCGAGGATCGCGGCGAGGGTGCGGCCGACCGCCAGCCCGGACCCGTTCAAGGTGTGGACCAGCTCGGTGCCCTTCTTGCCCTTGCGCCGGAAACGGATGTTGCCGCGCCGGGCCTGGAACTCCTCGAAGTTGCTGCACGAGGAGATTTCCCGGTAGACTCCCTGGGCCGGCATCCACACCTCGATGTCGTAGGTCTTGGCCGCCGCGAACCCCATGTCCCCGGTGCACAGGAGCACCACCCGGTAGGCCAGGCCCAGCCGGGACAGGACGGCCTCGGCGTGGGCGAGCAGGCTCTCGAGCTCTGTCGTAGGACGCCTCGGGTCGGGTGAACTTGACGAGCTCGACCTTGTTGAACTGGTGCTGGCGGATGAGCCCGCGGGTGTCCTTGCCGTGGGAGCCGGCCTCGGAGCGGAAGCAGGGCGTGTACGCCGTGTAGGAGAGCGGCAGCTCTTCCTCGTCGAGGATCTCGTCCCGGTGGATGTTCGTCACCGGCACCTCGGCGGTCGGGATCAGGAAATAATCCCACTGCTCGAGCTTGAAGAGGTCCGGCTCGAACTTGGGCAGCTGCCCGGTGGCGGTCATGGACTGCCGGTTGACGATGAAGGGCGGCAGCACCTCGCGGTAACCGTGCTCGCGGGTGTGGAGGTCGAGCATGAAATTGATCAGGGCCCGCTCGAGCCGGGCCCCGGCGTCGAAATAAAGCGGGAAGCGGGCGCCGGCGATCTTGGCGGCGCGTTCGAAGTCAAGGATTTTGAGCGCGGCACCGATGTCCCAATGGGCCTTGCACTCGAAGTCGAAGCGCGGCGGCTCCCCGCTGGTCCTGATCACGGGGTTGTCACCGGCATCCTTTCCGACCGGCACGCTGGCGTGGGGCAGGTTCGGGATGCCCATGAGCAGGGCATTCAGGGCGTCCTGGGCCTCGCCGAGGGTTTTTTCGAGCTCCTTGATGCGTCCGGACACGGAACGCATTTCCGTCATAAAGCCTTCCGCCGGGTCGCCGGATTTTTTCAGACGGGCGATTTCATCCGAGACGACGTTGCGCCTGTGGCGTAACTCTTCGATTTCCTGAAGGGTTTTTCGATGAATGGCGTCCTGGGAGTTGAACTGATCGAGGTCGGCGCTCTGGCCGCGGCTGGCCAGCGCCGCTTCGACCGCGGCCAAATTTTGACGGACAAACTTGATTTCCAACATAATTCGATTATAGTGTGTTGTTTAAGCTGTTGTTTACTCAACCGGTTTCGGGGGATACTCCTTATTTTGTCGCATATCGCCAAGGCTTAGTCAATGAGTATTGAAGTTTCCTGCCGCAAGCGGCAAGGGGCCTGCGACCGCAAGGAATGCGGTCAATTCATCTCGGGGAGTCGTTAAATGGAGGACATTCGGGCAGCCAAGGAGCAGATCCGCAAGGACATGGCGAAAACCGCCGGGGCGCTCAACGGCAAGCAACTCGTGGAAAAAAACCAGGGCATCGAGCAGCGGCTGTTTGAGTTCGCCAACTTCCTGGAGGCGCGAATCGCTCTGCTCTACGTGTCGGGCGAACACGAGGTCCCGACCGGGGGCATCATCAAGCGGGCGTTCGAGTACCAGAAAATCGTCGTCCTGCCCGTCTTCGATCCCAACCGCCGCAAAATGGCGGTCTTCAAGATCGACCACCCGGACAAGGACCTGATTCCGGGGCCGCGCGGCGTGGCGGAGCCGAACCCCGCCCGCTGCAAGGTCGTTCCGCTGAATCGGATCGATATCGCCATCATCCCCGGTCTGGCCTTCGATGAAAAGGGGGCGCGCATCGGTTCAGGGCGTGGATACTACGACCGTTTCATACCGGAGCTGCCGATCACCACGCGTAAAGTCGCCCTGGCCTACGAAGAGCAGGTCGTCCCTCAGCTGCCCACCGACCCGCACGACAAGTACGTGGACATCATCATCACGGACAAGCGGATCATTTATAAGATATGAGAAAAGGGTACAAGGGGTCGAGGGGTCAAGGGTTCGAACGGGCGTAAAAGACCCATGCCCAGGCGACGATCCACCCGATCGTCCCCGCGCTGCCATGCCTTCCCGGGCCTCAGGGGTTCAGTGCCTTCTCCAGGCGGTCCAGGTTCCCCACTTCCCCCACGGCGATGACCGTCTCCCCCGGGTGGATGACCGCCTCGAAGGAGGGGTTGAACATCATGGTGCCGTCGGGCTTTTTGATGGCGATGATGATCAGGTTGAAGTTTTGGCGGATGCCCGAGTCCTTGAGGCTGAGATGGGCCAGCTCGGAACCCTCGCTGACGGCGAGCTCCTCCATCTGAATGTCCTTGCGCGTGCTGGAAAAGGCGAATTCCAGGAAACTGGTGACGGTCGGCCGCATGATCCGCTGGGCCAACCGGAACGCCCCCATTTCGTAGGGCGATTCCACCAGGTTGGCGCCGGCCGCCCGCAGCTTGTTCTTGGACTCTTCAAAGCTTGCCCGTGCGATGATCATCAGGTGCGGGGCGAGCTGCCGCGCGGTGAGGACCAGAAAGACGTTGTCCGTGTCGCCGGCCAAGACCGCCACGAGACCCTTCGCGCGGTTGATCCCGGCCCGCTGCAACACCGATTCGCTGGTGGCATCCCCTTGCACGAACAACACTTTGTCCTGCTCCAGGGCCGCGATGAGATCGGGGCTCTTCTCGACCACCACCAGGTCCACGGGTTTCTGCAGAAGGGTCTGACACAGGAGCCGACCGATCCTGCCGTAGCCGCAGATGATGTAATGATTTTTCAGCCGATCAATTTTTTTGTCCAAACGGTGCCTCCCCATGAGGGTGTGGATTCTGCCCTCGACCATGAACTGCACGACGCTGGCGGCCACATAGGTCGTGGTCCCGAGACCGAAAAAGATCAGGGTCATGGTGAAGACCCTGCCGGGCTCGCTCAGTGGATGAACCTCGAGGTAGCCGACGGTCGCGATCGTGATGACCGTCATGTACAGTGCGTCCAGGAAACCCCAGCCTTCAATCGCCTCGTAGCCGACTGTCCCCGTGACGATGATGAACAGCGCCAGCAGCGCACTGATCAAAAAATGTCTCGGCCGCTCCATGCCCATTCCCTCGATTGAGACTCCGGCCGCTGTGGCGTGTCTGCCGTGCGGTGGGGGATGACTTTAGCAAATCCTTTTCCGGGTGGAAAGCAGATCCGTACCCCGGGCCGGGCGCCCGGGGTGGTGCCGGGTCCGCGGATTGCCCGGCACGACCTCCCGATTCCCGCCGGCGGTCATGCATATCTTGACCCTGCGCCGCCGAGTTGATACAAACCGCCAGGATTACCCTTCAGGCGATGTCCGTGGAAAAAGAACCCTTAAAATACCAGCGCCTCCGGGAAGAGATGGTGCGGCAGCAGATCGAATCCCGGGGCATCACCGACGCCCGCGTCCTGGCGGCAATGCGCAGGGTCCCGCGGCACCTCTTCGTCAGCGAGGCGTTGCGGGACCAGGCCTACGGTGATTTCCCGCTGCCGATCGGCGAACAGCAGACGATCTCCCAGCCGTATATCGTCGCCGAGATGACCCAGGCCCTGGAGCTCTCCTCGGAGGACCGGGTTCTCGAAATCGGCACCGGTTCAGGTTACCAGGCGGCGGTCCTGGCTGAAATCACCTACCGGGTATACACCATCGAGCGGATCCGCTCCCTCTACCTCCAGGTGCGGCGGCTGTTCGACGAGCTGCGGTTTTTCAACATCGCCACCCGCTACGGGGACGGGACCAAGGGCTGGGAGGAAGAGGGCCCTTTCGACGCCATCATCGTCACCGCCGGGTCGCCGGAAATACCCAGATCGCTCCTCGGCCAGCTGGCTGTCGGCGGGCGGCTGGTGGCGCCGGTCGGCAACCAGCACACCCAGGATCTGATCAAGCTGATCAAAGACAAACGCGGCGTCCACCAACAAAACCTGGGCGGGTGCCGGTTTGTCAAGCTGGTCGGCGAGCAGGGCTGGAAAGAGACCTGAACGTCACAACAGCTGAAAGTGCTCCTTCAGGCACTTGTTGAAGGCCGCCGCCAGGGGCGAGAGGCTCCTCTGGCGGTGGCGGGTCAGGAAGAAACGGCGGTTCAAGGTCAGGCCCTCCACCTTCAGGGCCCTCAGGGCTCCGCTTTCCAGGTCTTCGGCCACCGCCAGGACCGACAGGATCGACACCCCGACCTGATTTTTTATCCCCTGTCGAATCGCCTCGGTGCTGCCCATTTCAGCCACCACGTTGAATTCGCCGGTGCTGCGGCCGGCGCGTGAGAGCTCATCCTGGATGGACTCCAGGGTGCCGGACCCGTGCTCGCGGATGATGAAAGGCTCATCCAGCAGCGCGGTCAAGGAAACCTGCGTGGTCACCCGCCCAGGGGTGTCGGTTCGAAACGATCAGGCGCATCTCGTCTTCGATCAGCTTCTCCTGGAGGAGGTGTTTCTCGCGTGCCACGGCCCCGACGACCCCCAATTCCAGGGACCCCTCGAGAACCCCGGACAGTGATGGCGGCCGTGTCCTCGATGATCAGCGAGAGCATGATCCGGGGATATCGGGACTTGAAATCGCCGAGGATCTTCGGCAGGAGGTAGGTGCCGGGGATGGTGCTGCCGCCGATGACCAGGCGGCCCTGAAGCAACCCCTGGTGCCGGGCCATGGCCGCATCGGTTTCGTCGCGCAAGGCGAGCAGCTTGCGGGCATAGGTGTAGAGGAGGCGCCCGGCCTGGGTGGGGACGGCCTCCTTGGGCAGGCGGTCGATCAGCTGGCAGCCGAAATGGGACTCCAGCTCCTTGATGTGGCTGCTGATCGTGGGTTGGGAAAGGTGAACGATCCCCGCCGCCCGGGAAAAACTCTTGCACTCGATGACCCTGCAGAAAATGTGAAGCTGCCAGAGATCCATGCGGCGCGCAAACCCGCCTCAGCCGCGGGCGGCGGCGGAGGGATTGCTTCTCCCGGAGACGCTCGAGCACGATGGGCGGGACCATCCCCTCGATGTCGCCGCCGAAATAGGCGGCTTCCTTGATGATCGACGAGCTCGTGTAGATCCACCGCATTCCGGTCATCAGAAATACGGTCTGGATGTCGCGGTTCAAGCGCCGGTTCATGAGCGCCAGCTGGAACTCGTATTCGAAATCCGACAAGGCCCGCAGCCCGCGCAGCACCGCCTGGGCCTTGCGCGTCACCGCGTAGTCCACCGTCAGGCCCGAGAAGGAGTCCACCTCGACGTTCTTGAAATCCTGCATGCTGACCTTGAGCATGTCGATGCGTTCCTCAAGGGTGAACAGGAACTGCTTCTTGGGGTTTTTGAGGATGGCCACGATCACCTTGTCGAACAGGCTCAGCCCGCGTTCGACGATGTCCAAGTGTCCGTTGGTCACAGGATCAAACGAGCCGGGGTAGATGGCGATGCGTTCCATGCGGCGGCGGTCACCCTTTCGGTTGCGTGGATGCGGCGGTCATGTGGTGTGCCTGTGCGTGTGCCTCATAACACATAATCCAGAAAAGAGACAAGGGTTTTGCCGTACCGTCGACGGTCTTTCATTCGGAAAGAGGCGCCCGGCGCGTCCAGTGGCTCATCCGCACCATGTTCGACCACGATTTCAGCCCCGTTCTCCAGGCAGCCCGCCAGGTTCAGGTTGGCCAGCGCCGGGGGGATCAGCGCGCGGTGATAGGGCGGGTCGATGAAGACCAGGCTGAATTTTTCCGGTTCGTCCCTGAGGCAGTCGAGGTTTTTGAGGGCGTCCCGGGCCACCACCCGGGTGCACTCGGTGAGCGCGCAGGCCGCGATGTTGCGCTTGAGCACGGTCAGGGCCTCGCGGCCGATCTCGACGAAAACCGAGAATGCGGCCCCACGGCTGAGGGCTTCGATCCCGCAGGCGCCGGTACCCGCAAACAGATCGAGGACACGGCTCCCGCGGACCGACGGCCCCAGGATGTTGAAGATCGCCTCGCGCGTCCGGTCGGCGGTCGGCCGCGTCTTCAGGCCCGGCACCGTGCCCAGTTTGCGACCCCTCAACCTTCCCCCCACGACTCTCAGAGACATCGGCGCGGCTCCGCTGTGCAGCCCATGACTTCACTCGCTCAGCTTGCGGATCTTCCTGCTCAGATAGCTGCGCCCGACCCGGATGGCTTGGGCGGTTTTGGTCAGGTTGTGGTTGTTTTCAGCGAGCTTGCGACTCAGATACGCGCGCTCGAACGCCTGCTTGGCCAATTTGAAATCCGGGATGTTGAAAAACAGGTGTTCCGACGGCTCCCGCGCCGGCTGGCCCTCGGGTCTCAGGGCCGCCTGGATGGCGTCCACGCCGATCACGTCTTGCTCGGTCTTGATCGCGAGCCGTTCGATCAGGTTCTTGAGCTCGCGGACGTTTCCCGGCCAGGGGTGCTGCTGCAGCAGCTGCAGGCCGGCCGGCGAAATGCGCTTGGGCCGGCAGCGGTTCTGGGTGGCGAAGTCGTTGAAAAAGATGTCCGCCAGGGCGGGGATGTCCTCGGAGCGCTCGCGCAATGCGGGCACGCGAATCGGAAAGACATTCAGCCGATAGAACAGGTCCTCGCGAAAACGGCCCTCCCGGATCTCCTTTTCCAGGTCCTTGTTGGTGGCCGCGATGACCCGCACGCTGACCGTGATGGCGCGGCTGCCCCCGACCCGCTGGATCTTCTGCTCCTGCAGGACGCGCAGAATCATCGCCTGGGTCTTCAACCCCATGTCGCCGATCTCGTCGAAGAACAGGGTGCCGTTGGCGGCCAGCTCGAACTTGCCTATTTTGCGCACGGCGGCCCCCGGCAAGGCGCCCTTTTCGTGACCGAACAGCTCGCTCTCGATCAGGGCCTCGGGGATTGAGGCGCAGTGGAGGTCGATCAGCGGCTGATCCGCACGCGGGCTCAGCTGGTGGAGGGTGCGGGCGACCAGTTCCTTGCCCGTGCCGTTTTCGCCGGTGATCAGAATCCAGGAGTCGGTGGGGGCCGCTTGGGCGATGTTTTGCCGCAACTCCGAGACGGCCGGGCTCCCCCCGTTGATGGTGCTCTTCTCCAGGGTCTTCTTGCGCAGGTAGCGGTTTTCCTCCTCCAGTCGTCTGAAATTGAGGGCATTCTGGATGGCGACGATGACCCGGTCGATCGAGAGCGGTTTTTCAATCAGGTCGAAGGCCCCGAGCTTGGTGGCTTTTACCGCGGTTTCGATGGTCCCGTGCCCGGTGGCGATGATCACCGGCGTGTTCGGGCTCTCTTTTTTGATTTCCTTCAGTGTCTCCAGCCCGTCGATGCCCGGCATCCAGATGTCGAGCATGACAAGGTCCGGCGTCTCGCGGTCGATGGCCTTCAGGGCCTCGTACCCGTTCGCGGCCGTGCGCACGTCAAAACCCTCATCGGACAGCAGACCGCCCAGACTCTGCAGAATCGACGGCTCGTCATCGACGATCAAAATGGATGGCATCATGGCTGTTGCGCTCCGGTTATAAGGTAAGGTTACAAAGCCATCTTTCAAAAATTACTTTAGGTCCCACCACCCGAATTGCACGTAATCCCCGTGCCGTGTCCCGATCCCCAAATAGGGGGGGAGGGCCGGCGCACGTCCGGTCAAGCGGGCAGCTCGATGACGAAACGCGCGCCCCGCGGCTGGTTGTCCTGGACCTGGACCAGCCCGCTGTGATCGGCGATGATGCTGCTGACGATGGTGAGGCCGAGCCCCATTCCGGATTTCTTGGTCGAGAAATTGGGTTCGAACAACCGGGTCTTGTCGCGGTCGGGAACCCCGGGGCCGTCGTCGGCCACCACGATGAATGCCTTGTGCGCGGCGGGGTCGTGGTCCACCGTGATGCAGATCCGGCCGGCTTCCTTGATGGCCACGATCGCGTTTTCGATCAAGTTGATGAGGGCTTGCTTGATCTGTTGCCGGTCGAGGTCGAGCAGGGGCAGATTGTCGGCGATACGTGTTTCGAACTCGATGCCCGGGTAGCCCTCCCGGTAGAGATCGACCGTTTCGCCGATGATCGGTGCCACCTCGCAGGGCCTCGGGTTGGCGCTCGGAAAGCGCGCATAGGCGGAGAACTCGTTTACCAGGTTGCGGATCAACTCGACATGCTCGATGATGGTCTGGGTGCACTCGTCGAAGACCGGTTCGCGGATCTGCATGGAATAGCGGCGCTTCAGCCGCTGGGCGGACAGGGTGATGGGCGTCAGGGGGTTTTTGACCTCATGCGCGATGCGCCGGGCCACCTCCCTCCAGGCGGCAATGCGCTGGGCCTTTTCAAGCTCCGTGAGGTCGTCGAAGACCATCACCGACCCGATTCGCTCCCCGGTTTCATCCCGCAGCGCATTCAGCATCACCAGGAAGCTGCGCGGTTTTCCGTCGATGGTCAGCCGGACGGGCAGCTCCAGAACCGACTCCCCCGCGACCGCCAGGCCCTCCCTGATCTCGACGGCCCGGTCCTGCTGGCCGAGGGGAAAGAGCTCCATCAGGCTTCTGTTGGTGACGGCCTCCGACCGGCAGCCCAGCATGCGTTCCGCCGATCGGTTCATGGTGGAGATGCGGCCGTCGGCGTCCAGGGTCACCACGCCCGCGGAGACGCTGCTCAGCACGATCTCCATGTACTGGCGTTTGGCTTCGATTTCAATATTCTGCTCGCCGAGCATCTGGGCCGAGCGTTCGAGCTGCTGCCGGCTCGCGCGCAGGTCGCGGGTCATGCGGTTGAAAGCGTCCACCAGGCTGCCGATCTCGTAATCCGCCACCGGGGCGATGGTGACGCTCAGGTCGCCTTCGGCCACTCTGCGCGTGCCCTCCGCCAACTCCTTGATGGGGATGCTGATGGTCTTGGCCACCAGGAAACCGAACCAGATGGCGAAAAACAGCACCACGAGCAGCACGATGGAGAGCGTGATGAAATAGGTGAGCTGGATGGGCTTTTTGACCATCTTGATCTGCTCGTATTCCTCCACCCCCCGCGATATCGATTTCAGGCTGGAGCTGAGATCGATGGGGATCAGGGTGGTGACGACGACATACCCTCCCGCCTGCGTCGGTTCCACACCGAAGGGTATGGCGCCGATCGTTTTGATCAGCTCACCCGATGGAGAGTCCTGGACGATGGACTGCATGCCTGCGACAATCGGCTTTTTCCTGAAGTGCTTGGCTTTCAGGATGCCGAAATACTCGTTCTCCAGCTCCGGGGAGACACTGAAAGTAATGCGCTCGGCGCTGTTGGCGTAGACTTCCACCCCCTGAAAATTGAATTCCCGCTGAATCACCTGGACGTAATTGCCGAGCGCTTTGCGGTTGCCCGGTTCGAGCAGCTTGCGCGAGTCGATCTGGTAGGCGATGCGCTCGATGAGAAACCGGTTGGCGTTTTCGGTCCGGTTGTAGAGCTGCTCACCCACCCAGCGTGAATTCTCCAAAGACTGCTCGATCGGGATGTTGAACCAGAATTCGAGGCTGCTCGTGATGAAATACAGGGAAAAGTAGAAAAGAACGCTCGTCGGCACCAGGGTCAGGGTGATGAAGGCGACCACCAGCCGCGTTCGCAGGAAGGCGCCCATTACCTTGCGGCGCCGGTCGTAGAGGAGCTTCACCAGGTTGCGGAATACGAGAAATATCAGCAGCAGCAACAGCAGCAGGTTGATGTTGATGAGGATGAACATCAGGATGGTGTTGGAGACGGGGATGCGCTCGCCGAAATCGAACAACTTGGTTTCGGCAAAAGTCAGCAGCGCCACCAATACGAGGATGACGACGATGAGGACCCCCTCGCGCTTGCGACGCCGTCGGTCTTCGGCGGCCAAGAGGGCCGTGGGTTTCTCGGGTCGGGAGCGGGTGTTCATGGGCTCATGCGGGTGCGGGAAGCCTGAAGGGCCTCAATAGGTGAAATCGATCACATACCAATCGGTCTCCACATCCCACAGCGAAACGAAAAACAGGATGTTGTGGAGATTGAACGGAAGGGTTCGCTTGCTGACCTCGGCTTTGGTCCTCAGCTGATATTGAGCCCCCTTTTCCATGCGGCTGAGCGGAATGAATTTCAGGCCTTCGATCCGGTTCATCAGCGCCTGGGCCTCTTCGAAGGAGCCCGTCACCTCCGGTTCGTTGCCCTTCCAGGAGCGGCGCACGGTGAATTCCTTCTTCAGGTTGTCGTATTTGACGGTGTGCACGACCTGAATGTCGGCGATCTTGTCGTCGAACCAGAGGAGGCGCACCTGATTGAGGTGGATGACGAACTCAAAGGAGGTCGGCATTCCGCTCAGGACGGCCTGGCGGATTTTGTCGGTGAATGCCCCCTCCAACTGCAGGTACAGCACCAGGTCTTCGTTGGTGTTGGACAAGATGATGTTGTCCAGAGCGGCATCCTTGGCCCCCAGGGGCGATGCTACCAGCAGAAGAAGGCACATCAAGGAGGCGCAGCGCGTATGCGTGAGTGTTCGGGCCATCGGGATCCGGAGGTGTCGGCCGGTGCACGCAACCCCACCCGCGGCGGGGCGTCCGGCGGAAATACGAGCCGGGCCGGGGCGTGAAGGGCCGCGAGGCTCGCGTCAGTGCTCAGCTTCCCATTAACCGATCGAAGATCAATTGGCAAGTGATTTTGAAAGCTTGGCAGGGTGATGGCAGTGTCCGGCGGAGGTCTGCGTTTCCCAGGAGCCCCTTTGGGTGAAAAACTTCTTCAGAAAAGCGTGGTTGAACGCGTGACCCGAACGGCGGGTGACCACGTGCCCGATGATCGGCATGCCGAGCAGGGCGAAATCCCCGATGCAGTCGAGGATTTTGTGCCGGACGAACTCGTCGCCGAAGCGCAGGCCTTCCTGGTTGAGGACCCCTTCGGCATCGATGACCACCGCGTTGTCGAGGGAACCGCCGCGGGCCAATCCATATCGCTTCATGGCTTCGACTTCCTGCAGGAAGCCGAATGTTCTGGCCCGGGAAATCTCGGATTCGAAAGTCCCGTCGCCGATCGCGACCCGGCGCGACTGCTTGCGGATGACGGGGTGGTCGAAGTCGATTTCGCAGGTGATCTGGTAGGCGGTGTGGGGATAGATCCCGACGAATTTGTCGTCTTGCTGCAGTTCGATCGGCTCCCGGATGACAAAGAAATGCCGGGGGCTGTCCTGCTCGCGGATGCCTGTTTTCAGGATCGCACGGGCAAAGGGTCCGGCGCTGCCGTCCATCACGGGGACCTCGTAGGCATCCAGGGTCACCACGGCGTTGTCGATGGACAGGCCGGCCAGGCAGGCCATCAGGTGCTCGATCGTCGACACGATGGCCCCGTTGGTGCCGATGACCGTGGCCAGGCTGGTGTCCACGACGTGGCAGAACAGTGCGGGAATGGTGTGGTTTTCCGCCAGGTCGGTGCGCACGAACCTGATCCCGTGGTTGACGGGGGCCGGTCGGATCGTCATGTGCACGGGTTTTCCGGAATGAAGCCCGATCCCGGAAAAGGAGACGACCTCGGCGACCGTGCGCTGTTGGGACTGGAGTAGCCATCGATAGCAGACTGGTGTGCCTTTGCGCCCATCGGCTCGGGTTGAATCAGGCGGCTTCCGCGGCCATCCGGTCCGGGGTGCGTTCTTGATTCACGCGCGGAGGCCCGATTCAGTCTCATAAATAGTGGGGTCGGTTTGAAATGTCAACATCGTTCGCCGGTTGCGGGCGAGGCAGCTCTTGGGTGGAAGGGTTCGACCGTCGCCGCCGGGCGCAGGGCGATGATTGCCGGGAAAGCCCGCATCTGCTATGATCGGAGTTTACTGTGATTGCAGCGTGGCGCCCGGTGAGGGCCGGGAGGCAGGAGGCCTTGTGCTGGCGAAAGTGTTGAGCAGTGCGGTGCAGGGAATCGAGGCCTACCGGGTGGAGGTGGAGGTCGACATCGCCTCCGGGCTGCCGAGCTTCGCCACCGTCGGTCTGCCGGAGACGGCGGTGAAGGAGAGCCGGGAGCGGGTCAAATCCGCCATCGCCAACTCCGGCTACCGCTTTCCGGACGACCGCATCACGGTCAACCTGGCGCCGGCCGACGTCAAGAAGGAGGGCACCGGCTTCGACCTGCCGATCGCCCTCGGCATCCTGGCCGCGACCGGGATCATCCCCCAGGCGGCGCTCTGCGCGCTATTTCATCCTGGGCGAGCTCTCGCTGGACGGCCAGGTCAAGCCGGTGCGGGGCTCGCTGCCCATGGCCATCGCCGCGCGCCAGGCGGGCCACCCGGCGATCATCGTCCCCCGTGACAACCGGCAGCGAGGCCGCGGTCATCGACGGCCTGGACGTGCTGCCGGCCCGGACCCTCTCCGAGGTCGTCGACTTCCTGCGCGGTGAGGCCACCATCGCCCCGGCGCGGACGGACGTCCAGGCCCTCTTCGAGACCGACGGCGGGTTCGATGTCGACTTCGCCGAGGTGCGCGGGCAGGAGCACGTCAAGCGGGCGCTCGAGATCGCGGCCGCCGGCGGGCACAACCTCCTCATGATCGGCCCCCCGGGCTCCGGCAAGACCATGCTGGCCAAGCGGCTGCCGACGATCCTGCCGCCGATCACCTTCGAGGAGGCCATCGAGACCACCAAGGTCTTCAGCGTGGTCGGGATGCTGGCCAAGGACCAGGCGCTGGTCACCCGGCGGCCCTTCCGCTCCCCGCACCACACCATCTCCGATGCCGGCCTGATCGGCGGGGGCCAGATCCCGCGCCCCGGCGAGGTGAGCCTGGCCCACCACGGGGTGCTGTTCCTGGACGAGCTGCCGGAGTTCAAGAAGCACGTGCTGGAGGTGCTGCGCCAGCCGCTGGAGGACATGCGGGTCACCATCTCGCGCGCCGCCTCGGCCCTGACCTACCCGGCGAGCTTCATGCTGGTGGCGGCCATGAACCCCTGCCCCTGCGGCTATCTCGGGGACGCCAAGCACGAGTGCCGCTGCACCCATGCCGAGATCCAGCGCTACCGCGCGCGGATCTCGGGCCCGCTTCTGGACCGCATCGACCTCCACGTGGAGGTGCCGGCCGTGCCCTACAAGGAGCTGCTGCAGGAGGAGGCCCGAGCCGAAGGCTCGGCTGAGATCCGCCGGCGCGTCGCCCGCGCCCGCGAGCGGCAGCTGGGGCGCTTTGCCCGGGCGAAGCTCTTCTGCAACGCCCAGATGGGCAGCCGTCAGATCCGGGCCCACTGCGGCATCGACGAGGAGTGCCGCCGCCTGCTCGAGTCGGCCGTCGAGCGTCTCGGGCTCTCCGCGCGCGCCCTGAACCGCGTGCTCAAGATCGCCCGCACCATCGCCGACCTGGCCGGGTCGGCCGAGATCGGCGCGGGTCACATCTCCGAGGCCATCCAGTACCGCAGCCTCGATCGCGGCCGGGTCGGCCGATGACCCGAAGGACATCGGTGGGCCACCGTCTGATCACAAAATTCTTTCGCGGGGGGAACAATGGTGGGATAATGACTGAAGCCGGCTGCCGAGGGCGGCAGGCTGTCCTTGGCCGTGAGGAATTCGGCCTTTTTATGTTTCGCCCGCCTGCGTGGGCCGCCCCGGGGTGGATCTTTGCGGCCGCATCGGCGCCACCCACAAGGACAATACCATGAAATCGACCGCGCTTCTCTGTCTTCTGCTCGCCGGTATCCTCCTGCCCTTGCGTGACTCCTCCGCCGACATGGGGCAGGTCCACGCCTATGACGCCAAGGTCAGTGAAACCTCGCAGAAGGCGATCATACTCCATAACGGCACGGAGGAGGTGCTCATTCTCGGCACCGACCTCAAGGCCGACCGGAAGACCGGCATCCTCAGATTCATCCCCTTCCCCGCCGAACCGCAGGTGGGCCTGGCGCCCGCTGACGTCTTTGAGGCCGCCGCCGCATTGCTGAAAAAGCACCACCTGCAGTTTCTCGAAGCCTCCAAGGGCGGTGCGGCCGAGGGCCGTGCCGTCGAACTGCGCCTGCAGAAGAAGCTCGGAGCCCACGACCTGACCCTGATCAAAGTCAACGACCCCCTCCAGTTCCGATCCTGGGTCAACGACTATTTCAAGAAGAAGAAACTGCCCGTGCAGGCGGAGTACACCGTCGCCGAGGGCATTGTCGGCGACTACGTGAAGCGCGGCATCCCTTATTTCGTCCTCGATTTCGTCTTGGTGACCGAAGAGACCCGGTTCATCGAACCGGTCCTGTACCGGTTTGCCAGCCGGTTGCTCTACTACCCGCTCAGGACATCGAACACGTTCGGCGGCCGCGGCGGAATCGACCTGATTTTGATCGTGCCGGGCACCCTGTGCACGCCTTCGCTTGCGGCCTACGACACCTGCCTGGGCTTCTCCCATTTCGGCGACCATCTGCGTGCCAGCACCTCGGCGGAAATCGCTCCGGATGAGGTTCGGACGATCTATCCCGAGGCCGATGGGTTTTTCGGGGGTCGGCCGGTGTTCCTGCAGATGGCCGCCTATTGGGGCGACTACGCCTTTGACAGGGACATCTTCGCCGACGTCGGCCAGGCCTTCCCCCATGCCATAGGGTTCGCGCCGGAGCACCCCGGAAGCCCGTGGGTCCTGCCGATCGCGGAGGTTCTCAGGGATGTCGCGCAGAGGGTTCCCGAGAACAGGGACAAGCGCTGCGCTCTGCCGCCGGCCCCCGGCCCCTGCAAGGGGATCTTCAAGAGATATTTTTTCGACCCAGAAAAAGGGGCGTGCGCGGGGTTCTTCCACGGCGGGTGCGGGGGCGTGGTGCCGTTTGAGACCAGGGCCGAGTGCGAAGAACTCTGCCTGCCAAAGGGCAGCAGCCGCAAGTAGACGAGCTCGCGCGCGTTTGCCAATTCTTTGAGAGCGATTTTTTCCAGGCCCGCTCCGCGGGGAGGCGCTGCGGCAAGAGGATTAGGCGAGAGGGGGTCTTCGACCGTAAGAAATGTGTCCCTCAGGCGCCCGCCGATTCCGCCGCAGGCAGCGGGGGATGCGATCGCTGTGGTGATTCACGAAGGCGGTGTTGTGGGAAACATGACGCGTTGGATCAGGACGGAACTCAAGCAACTGCCGTCGATGCTCGGCAAGCTGACAGGTGGGCTTGCGGCAGTCATCGGGTTCACGACCGCCGTTTGGAACGCCACCCGCGGCTCCGGTGCCGCCACAGGGGGTGTCCTGCCCCCGCTCCTTCTGGGGGGTGCAGGGGTTGCCCTTTTCCTGCTGGCACAGCGAAGGCTGGCCGGACGCACGGCTGTCGTCGCCGCAGAAACACAGCCTGCCGACAAAATCCGCATGAACGTGCTGGCCTGGGCGTTGCTGCTTCTGTCCGCTGGGGTGTTTCTGGCGGTCAGCCATATTCTGGCCTGGTGAGGCCATGGGGCGGCAAAGCGCGTGGCCGAAACCCTTTCCGGATAGGTCAGGTCAATATGTTCCTATGGGATCCCCGGTATTCCCGAGACGATTGCATTGACAACCCGTTTAGAATTACCGGTGGGTGAAAAGCAGACGGCCCAGATTTTGCTGATTTTCACAGGGCACCTTTACTCTTTAGCCTGATTTTGTGTCAAAGGCCCGAGTCAGGGGTGCAGTTTTTCTTCGATGCGCTGCATCAATTCCTCCGACACTCGGCCGTCCACCGGCAGGTTGGCGTCCTGCTGGAACGCCCGGATGGCGTTGACGGTGTTCTTTCCCATCACCCCGTCCGCCGGACCGGGCTTGTAGCCCAGTTCGATCAGTCCGGCCTGGACATTTTTGACGGTCGCCGGCCGGCGTTGCACCGCCGGAGGAGCGGTCTGGGTCTGAACCGGCGGCGGCGCTGCGCTGCGCGAGGCGCGGTCCATGGCGGCCACCCCGTCGGCCGTCAGGTACCCGGGCGGAACCGGAAAGCCTTTGGCCGCGGCCGATTGGAACCACATCAGGGCGGTATCGTAATTCTTGGCAACCCCTTGCCCCTTGGCGGTCATCGATCCCAGGAAGAACATGGCGGAAGCATCATTCTGGTCGGCGGCTTTGCGGAACCACGCGGCTGCTTCTGCCGGGTTTTCAGGCGCCATCACCCCTGTCAGATACCACATGCCCAGGTGCTCCTGGGCCGGGGCATAGCCCTGCTCGGCGGCCAGGCGCATCCATTTGAGCGCCTCGGTTTCATCCTTGGGGATGTCGCCGCCGCCGGCGGACAGCAGGCCAAGATAGTATGCGGCCTGTGGGTGACCGCCTGCGGCGGCTTTGCGAAAATTGGCGGCGGCGGCCGCGTGATCGCTCCTGACCAGGGCCTTGTTGCCGTCTTCAAAGGCCGACTGATCTGCGACCTTGGTCTTGAGCTGATCCACTTGGGCGCAGCCGGTGAACTGCAGCATCAACAGCACGGATAAAATTCCCCCGCCCCAACCAAGGGCACGATTCAGAATGCGGTTCATGGCATGGCTCCTTCCGGATGAATAGGTTGCGGATTTCGAAGTGGTATTGCGAATCGAGCTGCGCGTCTCATTTGACGCCGGCGCCACCACCACCACCACCACCACCGCCGGCGGTATTGTGCACCAGGTAGCCGGTCTTGCCGTCGGGCGAAATATAGAAATTGTGGTTTTTGGAGATGGTCAGGTTGTAGACGCTCAGGTCTTCGGCAAACCATTCGAACGCGACGATCTCCTCGAACAGGCCGTCCTGCATCTTGATCCGGTCGCCAACCCTCAGGTCGCGCGCCTTTTTCCAGCCCTGGTCGGTAAAGAAGCGATGCAGCGCGGTGACCTTGATCCGCTTGTTGATGAGGAAGTAATGAAAACCCTTGTCCGAATAAGTCTTGAGCACCTCCGCCGCCACCTGATGCCCGGCCTCGTCAATGCTCAACACCCTGTCCCCCGCCCTGATCTCGGCGATGGGCTTGGGCCCCTCCTCGGTCAGGACCCGCATATCGGACGTAAAACAACTACCGGATGTCGCGCTCATAGCCGCTGCCGCTTTTGCCTTCAATTCAGCCAATTCCGTTTTTATTTTCGCGATTTTTGTATTCAAATCCGCTTCATTATAGCTGGTATGCTTTATATTCGTAAGGTCATCCTCAGTCTCATGCAGCTCCACGAGTTTTGCATTGATTTGACTTGAAAAAGGCCCCGAAGCCGTTGGATAAGGATTCGTCATCATGGTAGGTAGTTCAGTAGTTGTGGCCGTGATACACACCATCCCGGCGATAAATAGGATTAAAAGACAAACAAACCGCATGGCCGTGCCGATGGCCGGTGTCACCTTCCGAACGCGCTCAATCTTTCCATCCAGCATGTCTTCCTCCCTTGGTTGACTGTCCGATGAGAAAAGAATTCAAGGGTCCTCCCGCGATCGGTTTTCGATCGCAGACATCGAACGCGCTGTGAATGAGGTCATACGCTTATTCCGGATCCGAACGTGTCGGTCACCGGCGTCATGGAAATCTGGTGGCGGGGCAAGTGGTGAAAAAAAACCGACACCTGGAAGTCCGTGGTGCCAAAATGGATTCGTTGGTTCGGAAAGAGGAAGTGCGATCGAGCGGATCGGGTGGAAAAAGCGGGTCGGTCCCGTTGGCCGGCGGAGGAAGTATGTTGGGGCTTCCGCCAGCCGGAACAGGACACCGGCTTTAAACTGAGGCCAATGGTTCCTCGGAGATTTCAAAAGCGGCCGCTTTCCGGGAATCTTGAAATCCGATTTCCCTGATCATCAGTGGCTCTTTTGATTCCGCTATCTCAGTGTAAGGGTGGCGCTTGGCGTTAACAGATTATGTCGTGGGTCACTATTTGGTGCCGGGTGGGATCTGCAATTTAATTTCCGGGTGCAAGGGTTCCAGCAATCCAGGATCGTGCTTTTTCCCATCTTGACATGGGAGGCGATACTCACTTCTTCTATCTAAAGTTTCCAATAGCGAAGACAAAGTTGATTGTCAAACCGGTTTTTCCGGAAAGCGGTGCGATGAGCGCTGTGGAGGGAGTATAGAAAATGCGGTTCGATTTATTTTAACATTTGATGGTAATTCGGCCTACCGGAAAAACGCAGGGATTTTTCACCTGTTCCCAGGTGCTGCCCGCGCCGTCACGTTAACTGCAGTACTACTCTATCGCCACCGGTGATCCGACCGACCACCATTGGCGCTCCGACCTTCATCGCCGTCCGCATGACTTTGCAGATCTTTTCAGCATGCGCGAGCGACAGCGACCCGCCGAACACGGTGAAGTCCTGGGCGAACACGAAGGTCCGGCAGGTTCCTTGACAGCGGCGCTGCGATCGTGTCAAAAGGGACAGCCGTTGGCGCCGGCGGTTTCGTCCCGGCGGCGGGCGGCTGGGGGTGCGCGATCCCTGCGGGGTGATGCTTCGTGACCGATGAACCGAAAAAACAGATAGATTCCGACCGGGTCTTCCGGCTGCTCCAGTCGCTGCGCCGGTCGTTCATCCGCATCGGCTTCGTCGTGCTCGGGCTGTCGATCGGCGGTTATTACCTGGCCGAGCCCATCCTCAGACGCCTGCAGCAGCTGACCGGCGTGAAACTCGCGGCCTACGGCCTCCCGGAGACTTTGTTCACTTTTCTTATCCTGGCGCTCGCCTTCGGGGTCGTCGCGAGCATGCCCTACGTCCTGTACGCGGTGCTGGCCGGGATCCAGCCGCTGTTCGCCACCTTCACGCGCGGGATGATGCGCGGTTTCTGGCTGGCCTCGGTGGTCCTGTTCTATGCCGGAATAGTGTTTTGCCTGAGTGTGTCGCTGCCCTACGGGGTTCAGTTCCTGCTCGAGTTCGAGGGCCCCCAGGTCGAGGCCATCATCTCCGTGCGCAAGTTTGCGTCGTTTTGCCTGCTGTTTCTATTCGGTTTCGGGGTCATCTTCGAGCTGCCGCTCGCCATGATCCTGCTCGGCCGCATCGGGGTCGTCAGACGTGAGGCCCTGGCCCGCAACCGCCGCTACGCCATCCTGGCGATCACCATCCTGGCCGCCGTGATCACCCCCACGCCGGACGCCTTCAATCTGGCTCTGATGGCCGTTCCGCTCTACCTTCTGTTCGAAATCGGGCTCGTGGGCATGCGCTTGTACCGCAGGTCGGACTGATCACGTCAGGCGGTTCTTCCGAAACAGGTCGCGGGTCCCGGCAGGGCGAGCGGCTCGGGCAGATCGAGATTCGGATACCCCTACATACATCTGAGCCGTACGACAATCAAGCTGCGTTTGATCGGAATGGATCGTCCGCTCTCCGGGGGGGGCGGGGCGGCCGGCTGCGGCCGGGAATAGTGTCTTGACCACCGGGGGAATCGGTGGCATTCTGAAGAACTCAAGGAATTCAGGCCCGGGGTACGCCATGACCAAAATCGTCGACCTGAAGACATTTCGGGACAAGGCTCTCGAGCAGAGGAGCTATGGCGCATGGCAGAAGCGCTTCAAGGAGTCGTACGGTATCGCGACCCGGGTGGCGGACCTGTCCGATCAGACGCTTTTCGGCCTGTCCCAGCCCGGGGAGAACAGCTCCACCGCGTGGTACGAATTCATCATGGGGGTGCTCGACTGGGGGCCGGCCATCAAGTTCTATTACCTCGGCAACGATGCGCAGATGCGGGTGGTCGACACCCACCTGTTGCTGGCCGATCAGGCGCGCTTTGAACTGATGCGTCGCCTGGGCTGGGTGCGCCGTCTGCCCTGCGAAAACAGCAGCCTGATCGACATGGTCCTGACATTTCAATCCGTAAAGCAGGCCGCCCGCTCGGACCCGCCCGTGCTGCACGAATCCCACCCGGATTACAAGGCCTACAGTCAGCTGGCCTTCGGGGACCGGGAAGTGTTTGTGCGCAAGCAGTTGGGGGCGGCGCTGGAGGCCTTTAAAAAACTTCTCAAGGAGTAGAGAGACACCACCCCATGGTATCGTTCGTCTGGTTCGACATCGGCTACACCTTGGTGTACATGCAGCGGGAGCAGACCTACCGGCAGGCGCTGCTTCAGTTCGGAAGGGACATTCCGCTCGAGGACCTGCAGCGTGAGTTCCACCTGACGGACAAGCTGTTCATGCGCGAGTACCCCGGCGTTTTCATGAACCCCCGGGCGGTCTACATGCCCTGGTACCTGGGGCATCTGAACTTCAGGCTGGGGGTCGCCGTCGACGTCTGCGCCCTGGACGCCTGCTGGGAGGAAATCAAGAAGGGGGTCCACCCGTATTGGCTGCCCTATGCCAGGACCCGGGAGGTGCTGGAGTCCCTCAAGCGCGATTCGATCGGGCTGGGGGTCATCTCGAACTGGGACCACAGCGCCCGGGATGTTCTGCGCGAGGCGCGTCTGATCGACTGTTTCGACCACATCGTCATCTCCTGCGAGGTGGGGCACAACAAGCCCCACCCCGTGATCTTCGAGACCGCCCTGGCCCGGGCCGGGGTGCCGCCCGATGCCTGCCTGTACATCGGCGACAACTACTACGACGACGTCCTCGGCAGCCGGCGGGTCGGCATGGATGCGTTGATCATCAACCGCTACGGGTCTCTGGGGGTCGAGGAAATCAAGGACTGTCCGATCATCACCGACCTGTCCCAGCTGCCGGCCTACGTCGCGCCGCGCAACGGCCGGGCCGAACGCCCGTAACCCACAACCGCAGGAGTCTTTGCGCATGTCGAAAGACGTCATGCTTGCCGTCGACCGCGGGGCCTCGTTTACCGATTTCGGCGTCGTCGCCGACGGCCGGCTGGTCGAGGCCGAAAGCATCGAAGGGCGCGGCTGGGAGCAGATCGGCCGCGTGCTCGCCCGGCTGTGCGACACCCACGGCACGGAGCGGGTCGTCTTCACGGGGTCCGCCGCCGGGATGCCGGCCGCCCTCAAGGAGCGCGCGGCCGTGGTGGCCGAGATCGACGCCGTCGGGTTCGGCGGCGCGGGCCTCTCCGGGCTCTCCGAGTGCGTGGTGGTCAGCGCCGGCACCGGCACGGCCGTCGTGCACTTCAAGGCGGGCGCCGCACGCCACGTGGGCGGCACCGGCATCGGCGGGGGAACCCTCAAGGGGCTCGGCGCCTTGATCTGCGGGGTCGAGGACCCCCGGCGGCTCGAGGAGCTCGCCATGAACGGCAGCGCCGCCGCGGTCAACCTGACGCTCGCGGACCTTGGCTACGAGGGCCTGAGCTTTCTCGGCGCGGATGTCACCGCCAGCAACTTTGCCGCCCTGAAATCCCGGCGCGTGGAGGACCTCGCCGCCGCCGTCCTGGCCCTGGTGGCGGAGACCATCGGTATCGTCGCCTCGCTGTGCGCCCGCGAGCTCGACTGCCGGGGGCACATCGTCATGGTCGGCAAGGTCTCGCAGAACGGCTTTGTCCGCCGCGTCCTGGAACTGGTCGGAAAGCTATACCAGACCACCTTCGTGTTTCCCGAAAACCCGGGTTACGCCACAGTGTTCGGGGCGGCTGTGAAGCACATGCAGAATCGTTGAGAACCGTCCCGGAAACGGTGTGCCGCCGCCGGCGTGCGGTGGCGGCGGCAGACGCGCGGCGGGCCGAAGGGGTGACCCCGCATGAATGAGAATCAGGCCATCACCGTTACCGCCATCGGCTGCTGGGGGGCTTACCCCGACACCGACGCGGCGACCTCGAGCTTTCTGCTGCAGGCCGGCGGCCTGAATCTCCTGTTGGACTGCGGCTCCGGGGTCCTCTCGCGCCTGCAGCGCCGTTTGGCCCTCGAGGATCTGCACGCCGTCGTTCTGTCGCACTACCATTGGGACCATGCGGCCGACATCGGTTGCCTGCAGTATTCCGCGCGGATCCTCACCGACCTCGGCCGGCGCCGGGGCCCGCTGACGATCTGCGGGCATCGGGAAGACGATCACTTTAAGCGTCTGGACTACCTCGGCTACACCGTCGGCCGCGCGATCGACGCGGCCGGCGAGCTCCACCTGGACCGCCTGCGGCTGAGCTTCGCACGCAATGTCCACCCCGACCCCTGCCTGTCGGTGCGGGTCGAGGCGGACGGCGGCAGCCTGGTCTACATGACCGACACCGGGTGGTCCGACGCGCTGGCCGGGTTCGCGGCCGGGGCGGATCTGCTGATCTGCGAGTCGAGCCTCTACGACGAGTACCGCGGGCGGGTGCCGGGCCACCTCAGCGCCGGGGAGGCGGGGCGGATCGCAGCCGAGGCCGGGGTGAAGCGTCTCGTGCTGACCCACCTGCCGCACTGGGGCGACCACGCCCGGCTGCTCGAGCAGGCGCAGCGGGTGTTCACGGGCGAGGTCGCGCTGGCGGCCGAGGGCCGCCGCTGGGAGATCCGGGCCGGACAGGGGTCGAGCGATCGGAAGTGAGCCGTGCCGGCGGGGTTCCCGCGGGCGCCGGCAGCAACCCAAGACCGGGGAGAGAGACATTTTTCGATTTGCCGCCAGACGTTTCGGCCGCCTGCTGCTGACGGTGCTGCTGATCTCGACGATCGTCTTCCTCGTGATCCGGGTCATCCCCGGGGACCCGGCGCTGGTCATCGCCGGGGTGGATGCCGCGCCGAAGGACATCGAGGCCATCCGCGCCAAGCTCGGCACGAACAAGCCGATCACCAGTCCAGTACGTGGAATGGCTGTGGGACATCGCGCGCCTTGACTTCGGCCACTCGATGATTTCCGGCCAGCCGGTGTGGACCCTGGTCCTGGAGCGTTTCCCGCTGACCCTGGCCCTGGCGCTGCTCGGGATCCTCGTTTCCGTCCTCGTCGCCATCCCGCTCGGGATCCTGTCGGCCGTCAAGCGCTGGACGTTCTGGGACTATTTCGGGATGGTGTTCTCCCAGGTCGGCATGGCGATCCCGAGCTTCTGGCTGGGCATCCTGCTGCTGCTGGTCTTTTCGGTCAAGATCAACTGGTTCCCGCTCTTCGGCTCGGGGTCCCTGGAGCACCTGGTCCTGCCCGCGGTGAGCCTGGGCTTCGCCCGCGCGGCGATCCTGCTGCGATTGACCCGGGCCGCCATGGTCGAGGAGCTGAGCAAGGAGTACGTCGTCACGGCCCGCTCCAAGGGGCTGCCCGAGCGCATGGTCAACTACAAGCATGCCCTCAAAAACGCCCTGCTGCCGGTGGTGACCGTGGCCGGGATCCAGCTCGGCTACATGCTGGGAGGGGCGATCATCATCGAGCAGGTGTTCTCGCTGCCGGGGCTGGGCCGGCTGTTTCTGTCCGGCGTCTACCAGCGGGATTTCCCGCTGATCCAGGGCGGGGTGGTGTTCGTGGCCTTTGTCTTTTCGCTGATCAACTTTGCGGTGGACCTGCTCTACAGCGTGCTCAACCCGAAAATACGAATCGGCTGAGGAGCGGATTCGAGGAAGTCGGCGACCGTTGCGCAAGGCGTTGCTGGAAATAAGGGACCTCGATGTCAGTTTTCACCAGGCCCGGGGGGTGTCCCACTCCCTGCGGGGGATCGATCTGGCGATTTTCGAGCGGGAGGTGCACGGCCTGGTGGGCGAGTCGGGCTCCGGTAAAACCGTGACCTCGACCGCCGTGATGGGGCTTCTGCCGGTGCCGCCGGCGAGGGTCAACGGCGGGGAGATCCTCTTCGGCGGACGCAACCTGCTCACCGTCGGCGAGGCCGAGCGCCGCCGGCTGCGCGGCAAAGAGATCGGCATGATTTTCCAGGAGCCGGGCAAGTACCTGAACCCGGCCTTCACGGTCGGCGAGCAGATCATCGAGACCCTTTGCGTGCATTTCCCCATCGATCGGGCGGAGGCGGCGGAAAAGGCCCTCGGCTTTCTCGAGCTCGTCGGCCTCGGCGGCACCCGGCGCGTTCTCAAGAGCTACCCCCATGAGCTCTCGGGGGGCATGAAGCAGCGCGCCATGATCGCGATGGCGGTCTGCTGCCACCCGGCGCTCCTGATCGCCGACGAGCCGACCACGGCCCTCGATGTCACCCTGCAGCTGCAGATCCTGCGGCTGATCGCGGATCTGCGCGAGGCCTTTTCCATGGGGATCCTGTTCATCTCCCACGACCTGGGGGTGGTGCGTGAGATCGCCGACCGCGTGTCGGTCATCTATGCCGGCAAGATCGTGGAAACGGCCCCCACCGGCGAACTGTTCGCCAACCCGCTGCACCCGTATACGCGGCTGCTCTTGCTCTCCATCCCGGATGCCGCCCGGCGGGGGACCCGGCTGCATGCCATCCCCGGAACGGTCCCGGACGCCGAGCACGTTCCGCCGGGCTGCAGCTTCCACCCGCGCTGCCCGCTGGCCGAAGGGGTCTGCCGGGAGCGGGTTCCGCCGAGTGCGGCGTACGGCGACGAGCACCAGGCGGCCTGCTTTATGATCGGAAAGAAATGGATCGATTCCGTAGACATCCGCTCACTCACCAAGACCTACCCCGGCCCGGGACTCTTCGGTGCCGCCCGGCGCGGGGTCACGGCCGTCGACCGGGTGAGCTTCGGCATCGACCGCGGCACGATCTTCGGTCTGGTGGGGGAGTCCGGTTGCGGCAAGACCTCCCTGGTCCGGGCCCTGCTCTACCTCGACCCCCCGACCGCGGGCGAGGTCTGGTTCGACGGCACCGCTGCTCGGCGGCCTTTCGACCGCGGCCCTGCGCCCTTTCCGGCGGCGCATGCAGATCGTCTTCCAGGACCCCAACAGCGCCCTGAACCCCAAGATGCGCATCGCGGACAGCCTGGCCGAGGGCTTGATCAACCGCGGGGTCCGGCCGCCGGAGCGCAGACCGGCGCATCGCGGCGCTGCTCGAGCTGGTGGGGATCCCGGCCGCCCACGGCCGCCGCCACCCCCACGAGTTCTCCGGCGGGCAGAAGCAGCGCATCGTGATCGCCCGGGCGCTCTCCATGGAGCCGGACTTCCTGGTGCTCGACGAGCCGGTGTCCAACCTGGATGTCTCCATCCAGGCCCAGATCATCAACCTCTTGCTCGACCTCAAGCGGGAGCTGGACCTGACCTACCTGTTCATCTCCCACGACCTGAACCTGGTCGCCTATCTGAGCGACCGGATCGGGGTCATGTACCGCGGCCGGCTGGTGGAGGTCGGTGCCACCGACGAGGTGATGGCCGCACCCGTGCCACCCCTACACCCGCAAGCTGTTCGCGTCGATCCCCGGCCGCTCGGCTGCGGGAGGGCGGGCCGTCGATCCCGCGCGCGCCGCGGCAGGCGGCACCGGCGCCGCCCCGGGCGGCTGCCCGTTTTTGAGCGACTGCGACATGGCCGCGCCGGGTTGCGGCGGCGAGCCCCCGGACTGGGTCGAAATCCGGCCGGGGCATCAGGTGGCGTGTACGAAGGCCGCCGATCGACCTTGAAGTGAACCGCAAAAGCGAGCGCATTCCCCGCCGCTTGCGGCGGGGAGATTCATTTTCATTCTTACCGGTTTGGTGTAGTTGCGAAGTGGATAAACGGACCTGAAACCGATGAACCAGAAGGAGGGCATGATGGAACGAATCGGCAGAAACCTGCGTGGGTCGTGGCTGGCGCTCGTCGCCACGGCAGCTCTGGTGTGCAGCGCCGCGGCCGTGGATGCGAAGACGCTCAATTTCGGCCTGTCCGGCAACCCGGACAGCCTGGATCCCCACAAGACCGCGGGGACCCTCACCTTCCAGACCGCCAAGAGCATCTACGACACCCTGGTGGAACCGGACCCGAGCGGCAAGATCGTCCCGGCGCTGGCTGAAAAGTGGGAGGTCTCGAACGACGAGCTCGTCTGGACCTTTCACCTGCGCAAGGGCGTGGTGTTTCACAACGGCGACAAATTGAGCGCCCAGGACGTCAAGGCCTCCTTCGTGCGGGTGATGGACAAGAACACCGCGGCCCCCAAGGCCGCCGAGTTCAGCGCCATCGTCTCCATCGAGACGCCGGCCGACCACACCGTGGTCATCAACCTCAAGGAGCCGACCGCGCCGCTTCTGGCCACCCTGGCCTCGGGCTGGGCCGCGATCCTGCCCCAGGGCCTGATCGCCTCCGGCCACGATTTTGCCACCAAGCCGGTCGGGACCGGCCCGTTCAAGCTCAAGGAGTGGGTGCGCGACAACCGCATCGTGCTCGTGAAAAACCCGAACTACTGGATGAAGGGCCTGCCCAAGCTCGATCAGGTGGTCATCCACATCATCCCGGAGCGCTCCGTCAAGGTGCAGGGGATTGTTTCCGGCCAGCTGCACGTGGCCGACATCGTCGACAAGGACGACGTGCCCGCTGCTCGAGGCCAGCAAGGACGTCACGGTCACGAAGAACCTGACCTCGCAGATCCTGGTCATGGCCATGAACTGCAGCCACCCCGTGCTCAAGGACCCGCGCGTGCGCCAGGCCATCACCCACGCCATCGACAAGCAGAAAGTGCTCGACGTGGCCTACGGCGGCGGCAAGCCCATCGGCACCTTCATGGACTACAGCAACGCCTACTACAAGGACTTCACCGCGCTCTACCCCTACGACCCGGACAAGGCCAGAAAACTGCTGGCCGAGGCCGGGGTGCAAGACCGACACGGCGCTCGAGATCGTCGTCCCCCAGAACTATGAGCTGCACGTCAAGGCCGGCGAAATGTACCAGGACATGCTCTCCAAGGTGGGGCTGAACGTGAAGATCAAGCTGGTGGACTGGTCGACCTGGCTGAGCGAGGTCTACAAGGCGAACAAGTACGACCTGACCGTGATCGGCCACACCGGCAAGCTCGACCCGGACGGGACCCTGGACAAATACGGCACCGAGAAGCCGCTACGTGCGCTGGATCAACCCCCGTGCGGCCGAGCTGATCGAGAAGGCCAAGATGATCTCCAAGTTCGAAAACCGCAAGAAGCTCTACGACGAGGCCCTGGAGCTGATGGCCAAGGAGGTGCCGTTCGTCTTCCTGGGGACTTCGTATCGCTACGTGGCCTTCCGCAAGAACGTTTCCGAGTTCCGGATGACGCCGAGTCTGGACACCTTCGATTTCCGCTGGACGGAGCTGAAGTAACGGGGTTGAAGGGTGCAAGGGGTCGAGGGTAATGACCCCGCGACGGGCATCGACCCCGGCCCTTTCACCGCGTGTGGACGACACCTTGAAGCGAAGGCGCAACGGCCACCGGTGTTCGCCGGTCGGTCGGTACGCAGCCGGCATAAAATCAAAATGCGGCAGAGAAAATATTTATTCTACATCGCCGTCGGGTATCTGCTGATCCTGGGGGCCGCCGCGGTGGCGGCCCCGTGATCGCGCCCCACCACCCCACCGCGCAGAACCTGGAGCGGCGCTTTGCGCCCTCCAGCCCGGATCACCTGCTGGGGACGGACAATTTCGGCCGGGACATCCTGACGCGGGTCATCTTCGGTTCGCGCTCGGCCCTGCTGGTGGGGATCGTGGCCGTGACCATCGCCGTGGTGCTCGGCTCGGCCGTGGGGCTCGTCGCCGGCCTGGCGGGGCGGCACGTGGACAACGCGTTGATGTTGTTCATGGACAGCCTGCTGTCGTTTCCGACCATCCTGCTCGCCATCACGGTGGTCTCCTTTCTGGGATACGGTCTGGTGCAGGTGATGCTCGCCATCGGCGTCATCTTCAGCCCGGTGTTCGCCCGCCTGGTGCGCGCGGAGACCCTGGTGATCAAGACCGAGTCCTATGTCGAGGCCTCGCGGGCGCTCGGCACCCCGGCCGTCAAGACCGTCTTCAAGCACATCATCCCCAACCTGGCCGGCAAGGTGGTGGTGCAGTGCTCGATCACCTTCGCCATGACGGTGGTCATCGAGGCGTCCCTGTCCTACCTCGGGTTGGGGACCCAGCCGCCCGACCCGAGCTGGGGGTTGATGCTCAAGGACGCACGCAACTACCTGGCGCCAGGCCCCCTGGATGGCCGTTTACCCCGGCCTCGCCCTGGCGCTGACCGTGTTGTGCTTCAACATCCTGGGGGATACGCTGGCCGAGATCATCAACCCCAAACTGTCATGATGACTTCGGTAGAAACCCGATTTCGGCGTTGCGCTTCATCCCGCGCTCGCTGCGGCGTACGAAAAGTACGCCTCACTCGGCGGGACTCGCGCGCCTTGAACTCGGGCTTCTATCGAAGTCATCGCGCAGGAAGGCCGCTTGCCGGTTCGGTTTAGAAGAACTGGATTCAATTTATCATCTGACTTGAGCGGGATTCGGGACAACCATGCGCATCGGTATTCTTTCGGACATCCACGTCGATCTCGAGCACCCGGAGCCGGGGAAGGTCGTGGACGGCATCGCGGAGGCCATGGAGGCGAATGCCGTGGAGACGATGATCATCGCCGGCGACGTCGCCAACGACTTCCGCCTCACCCTGCGGACCCTGCGGGCGCTCGAGCGGCGGACCGGGGCGCGGGTGCTCTTCGTTCCCGGCAACCACGACATCTGGAACGAGCACCATCCGCGCCTGAACGCCTGGGAGATCTACGAGGCGCTCCGGGAATTCCCCGGCAACCTGGCCAACGGCCCCCAGGAGCTCGCGGACGGCTGGGTGGTCATCGGCGATCTGGGCTGGTACGATTACTCCTTCGGCGGCGACTACACGCTGGAGGAATTCGACCGCATGCAGATCGACGGGCGGTTGTGGCAGGACAAGGTCAAGGCCGTCTGGAACAGGCCGACCCGTGAGATGCACGCCTATTTTTATGCCAAGCTCGAGGCACAGCTGAAACGGTACGCGGCCGGCCGGGTTGTCCTGGTGACCCACTCCGTCCCGCTCCGGGGGTTCACCGTCCAACCGCCGGACCCGCCCTGGGACTACTTGAACGCATTTCTGGGCAGCGCCGGTTACGGGGATCTGGCCCTGAAATATGCGGCCGCCTATTCCATCTGCGGCCACGTGCACTACCGCCGCGAGCAGACCATCGGCCGGACGGCCTTCATCTGCAACTGCCTCAACTACGCCGGCCAATGGGAAGGCAATCGGGACCCGCGGGTCGAAGCCGCCCGGGCGTTAAAAACCATCGAGCTGTGACACCGCCGGCTTGACATCGACTGCCGGAGTTTTTAAAAGTGGGTCAGAAAAATGATAAACCGCTAATCAGTCTTCCTATAAATGGTCCACTCAGCCCACAGGAGGTTGTCGATGCAATCCATCTTCGCAAGGTTGTTCCTGCCGGCCGTGCTGGTGTTGGTCCTGGCGCCGAGCGGGTTCGCTCAGGGCGCATCGGAGGCGGACGTCATCGTCGACAAATCCCGCATCCTGGTCGAGGAGATGATGCTCAGCTCCGACAAACAGGTGCCGGAGAGCCTGATCCGGCAGGCGGCGGGTCTGGCGCTGATACCGGGAATGCTGAAGGGCGGCTTCTTCATCGGGGGCAATTACGGTACAGGCGTCGTTTTGCAGCGCACCTACGAAGGCTGGATGGGTCCGGCCTTCATCGGCATCGGGGGCGGCAGCCTGGGAATCCAGTTCGGGGGGCAGTCGATCGACCTGATCCTGGTCATCGTGGGGCAGGACGCCATGAACGCGTTCATGCGCAACGAGTTCAAGCTGGGGGCCGATGCCGCGCTGGCCGCCGGGCCGATCGGCGCCCGGATCTCGACGGCGACCGACATTGCCTTCAAGGGCGGGATCTACTCCTACTCCCGCGCGAGCGGTTTGTTCGCCGGGGTTTCCGTGGAGGGTGCGGTCATATTCTCGCAGGAGGAGCTCAACCGGGCCTATTACACGGACACCGGCAGCACCGCGGTGGTCCTGGCCGGAAAGGTGAGCCCGAAGGAGAGCGGGCAGCGGTTGATCGAAACGCTGCGCCGGATCCGGTAGCCGAAACCTCGGTGTGCGGAGCGCCCCCAACTCCCCGGCCGATTCGCTTCAAGGGTCTCACCCGGCAGGCGCGCTACTCCTCCGCCAGCCGCTGGCGGATCAGCTCGATCACCTGGGCCGGCGTGCGGCGGCGCATGATTTCCTTGAGCTGCGCCCGGTAGACCTGCACCCCGCTGATGCCGACGACGGCTGACGTCGTAGGCCTTCCAGCCGGGGCCGCGGCGGTGCATGCGGACCTCGACCGGGATTTCCCGGTGGCGCCACAGCACGGCGATCTTCACCACGGCCCGGTCGTGGGCGGTCAACTCCTGGCCGACGGCGACGACTTTCTCGTCGGTGTAATTCGCCTGCAGCCGGACCAGATAATATTTCGCCAGGAATGCCGCAAAAACGTCGACGAACTCCGTTCGCTCCCCCGGCGTGAACCGGGACCAGTTCTCGGCCAGCACGCGTCTGGAAAACTCGTTGAAGTCGAACATCCGGTGAAGCAGCTCCCGCAGCCGCTCGCGTTGCCGCGGCTTGTTCTCCTCCGCCGCAAAGTCAGGGTGGCTGAGGATCCGCAGCCCCTCCTCGATGCCCTGCCGCAGGCAGTCGAGCGGCCGGCCGCCTTCGGCACGGCCGTCCGAGACCGACAGGATGAAGGCGGCCAGGATCATGGCGGCCAGCGCGCCGGGCGGCGGTTTCCGCGGGCCGATGCCCGGAAAATGCAGGCCGCGCAAGGATTGACGCAACATTCTTATTGACAAGTTCATCCGATATCTATATTTGCCTAAACACCTGAAAAGACATTTTCAGTCCCCATACACCCACCGCTCAACAAGGAGGTCAGAATGACGAAAGCCGATTTGATCGCAGCCATGGCCAAAGATGCCGACATTTCCAAAGCCGCCGCCGGCACCGCCCTCGATTCGTTCATCGACGGGATTGTCAAGACCCTGAAGAAGAAAGACGGCAAGGTGACCCTGGTCGGTTTCGGCACTTTTTCAAAAGGCCGCCGCAAGGCCCGCAAGGGAAGAAACCCCCAGACCGGCGCCGAGATCAAGATCAAGGCTTCCACGGTCGTCAAGTTCAAGGCCGGCAAGAAACTCAAGGACGCGGTTTAATCTTTATCGACGTTCAAGGGCGGTTGGCCGGTCACCCGGCCAACCGCCCTTTTTTTCGGGTGCACCTGCCGAGGCCACGCCTTGGTGGTCGGCGGTGCGGGGTGTCATTTCAGCGCGGCGCGCAGCCGCTCCATCGCCGTTGCCACCTTTTCGTAGTCGTTGAAGGCGCTGATGCGGATGTAGCCCTCACCGCAGCGGCCGAACCCCACCCCCGGCGTGCAGACCACCCGCGCCTTTTCCAGCAGCAGGTCGAAGAACTCCCACGAGTCCATCCCCGCGTCGATCCAGATGTAGGGTGAGTTCTCCCCGCCGATGCACGCGTAGCCCAGGGTCGTGAGCTCGGTGCGGATCAGGGCGGCGTTGCGCAGGTAGCCGTCGAAGAGCGCCCGGCACTCGGCCCGGCCCTCGGGGCTGTAGGCCGCCTCGGCGGCGCGCTGCACCGGGTAGGAGACGCCGTTGAACTTGGTGGTGTGGCGCCGCAGCCAGAGGGCGTGCACGGAACGCTCCTCGCCGGCAGCCGTCCAGGCCACACAGGCCTTGGGCACCACGGTGTAGGCGCAGCGTGTGCCGGTGAAGCCGGCCGTCTTGGAGAAGCTGCGGAACTCGATGGCCACCTCTCGGGCGCCCTCGATCTCGTAGATCGAATGCGGCAGGTCTTCGTCCCGGATGAAGGTCTCGTAGGCGGCGTCGTAGAGGATGAGGGCCTTGGTCCGGCGGGCGAAGTCGACCCACTCTTTGAGCTGGGGCGCGCGTGATGGTCGCCCCGGTGGGGTTGTTGGGGAAGCACAGGTAGATCAGGTCGACCTTGGCCTGGGGCAGGTCCGGGACGAACCCGTTGTCGCGGGTGCAGTCCAGGTAGACGATGCCCTCGTAGCGCCCGTCGACCATGGGGCCGGTGCGGCCGGCCATCACGTTGGTGTCCAGGTAGACCGGGTAGACCGGGTCGGGGATGGCGACGGTGATGTCGGTGGCGAAGATCTCCTGGATGTTGCCGGTGTCGCACTTGGCGCCGTCGCTGACGAACATCTCGTCGGGTTCGATCCGCGCCCCCCGGGACTGGAAATCCTCGGCCGCGATTTTCTCCCGCAGGAACTCGTAGCCCTGCTCGGGGCCGTAGCCGCGGAAGGTGGCGGCATCCGCCATCTCGTCCACCGCCTTGTGAAAGGCCCGGATGCAGGCCGCGGGCAGGGGTCGGGTCACGTCGCCGATGCCGAGCTTGATGACGTCCGCCGCGGGGTGGGCCTTCTGGTAGGCCGCCACGCGCCGGGCGATCTCGGAGAACAGGTAGGAGGCCTGGAGCTTCAGGTAATTCTCGTTGATTCGGATCATCGTGCACCTCTGGTTTTTTGATTCCACATGGGCCGCCGGCGCCCCGGCCGCCCTCCCGTCATGCCTGCGGCTCTCATTAGTGGGATTTCAGCCGTTTGTCAAAACCCGTCAGCCGCATCATTCCGGAAAGATCTTGCCGGGGTTGAGAATTCCGTGCGGGTCGAATAGGGCCTTGACGCGTCGCATCCAGTCGAGGCTCGTCCCGTGCTGGGCCGTCATGTACTTGCGCTTGCCGATCCCCACCCCATGCTCGCCGGTGGCCGTGCCCCCCAGCTCGATGGTCTTGATGACCAGCCGCTCGGAGACCTCGCTGCGCCAGTTCCCACGCGCCGGGCTCGGCATTGCGGGCGGCGAGGTTCAGGTGGATGTTGCCGTTGCCGGCGTGGCTGAGGAAATAGCCGGTGAGCCCGTGCCGGCCGATCTCCGCCTGCATGGCGGCCAGGATCTCCGGGTAGGCCGTGATCGGCACCGCCACGTCCATGATCAGTACCCGGCCGTCGGCGTGGTTGCGCTTGATCATCTCCCCCAGCGCGTGCCGCGCCTTGAAGATCCGGTCGCGCTCGGAGCGGCCGAGCCCGGCCCGGAAGCCCAGGCAGCCGCCGGCGACGCAAATCTCCTCCGCCGTCTCAAGCACCTCGGCGAGCTGGCCGGTGGAGGGGCCGTGAAACTCGATGAACAGGGTGGGCGCCACCTCAAGGTCCAGGTGCTCCTCGCGGTTCATGAGGGCGACGCACTCGGGGCCGAGCAGCTCGAGGGCGGCGGGGTTGAGCCCCGAGCGCTTGAGCTCGAACACCGTTTTGGCGGCCGCGTCGACCGATGGGAAGGTGGCCACGGCGGCGGAGTACTCCGCCGGCAGCCCCACGAGCCTGAGGGTGGCCTCGACCACGATGCCCGAGGGTCCCCTCGGAGCCGGTGAACAACTGGATCAGGTTGTAGCCGGAGGAGCTCTTGCTGGCGCGGGTGCCGAGCTCGATGATCTCGCCTCCGGCCAGCGCCACCTTGAGGCGCATGACGTAGTCCCGGGTGGACCCATAGTAGACCGTGCGGGTGCCGCTGGCGTTGTTGGCGATCATGCCGCCGAGGGTCGCCCGGGCCCCGGGGTCGGGCGGGAAGAAGAGGCCGGTGTGACGGAGCTTTTCGTTCAGGTCCTGGTAGACCACCCCGGGTTCCACGTCGACCTGAAAGTCCTCCTCCCGCAGCGCGAGGATGCGGTTCATCCGGTTGAAGTCGAGCACGATCCCGCCGCAGCACCGGGATGGGGTTGCCTTCCAGGCTCGAGCCCGACCCCCAGCCGGTCACCGGGATGCGGTGGCGCGTCGGCGTATTTCAGGATGGCCGACACCTCCGCGGCGCTCTGCGGCCAGATCACCGCCTCCGGCCGGCAGGCGGCGTGCGCGGACTCGTCCCGGGCATGCAGGTCGAGGACCGACTCGCCCGCGGAGAACCGGTCGGCGGGGACAAGGGTTTTGAGATCCTCGATTTGGTTTGAGGACAGGCAGTTGAAATTCAAGGGGTCTCCTTTAAAAAAGTTATTTCTTGACTTCGGCATACAAGATTAATAGGAATTGAGGTCTATTTCAAGGGTCCACGTCGGTGGGCGAAGATTTTTCATGGAGCGGATGTCAGCACTCGGTTTTCATTTGGTTTTCTCACAAACCGCGAAGACGAAAGGAGCGCATCGATGACAAAGAGAGGACTTGCCAGGGCAATTCTGGTCCTGATGGTCGGTATTTTCACTGCGTCGGCGCTGCTGCTGCCGGCACCGGCCGCGGCCCGCAACATCAAGGTCGGGATCGTCGACACTTACAGCGGCCCCGCCGCCGTGTTCGGCAACGATGCCTTGAACGGCTTCAAGCTGGCGGTCAGCGAAATCAACAAGTCGGGGGTCCTCGGCGGCAAGATCGAGTTCACCACCCGCGATGAAAAGTTCAAGGTGGACATCGCCCTCAACATGGCCAAGGAGCTGGTGATGAAGGAGAACGTCGACGTCCTGGTCGGCACCATCAACAGCGGGGCCTCGATGGCCATCTCCGAGGCCGTGGCCAAGAAGGAAAAGGTCCCCTTCATCGTCTGGACGGCCAAGAGCGAGAACATCACCGGCAAGGCCGGCCACCGTTACGTTTTCTCAACGGCCGAGAACACCGCCATGGCCGGCAAATCCGCCGCCGTGGCCTTCGCCCAGAAGCCCTTCAAGAAGTTCTGGATCGCCGGGGACGACTACGAGTACGGGCATGCCCTGGCCGATGCGGTCTGGCGCAACCTCTCCAAGATCAAGCCCGAGGCCGAGGTGATCGGCAAGACCTGGTGGAAGCCGGGTGAACCCGACCTGATCCCCTACCTCACCGCCATCCAGTCGGCCAAGCCGGACTGCATCATCTTCGCCACCGGCGGCGCCAGCATGACCAACATCCTGAAGGCCATCAAGGCCACGGGCATGGGGACCAAGATCCCCTCCTGGATCCACACCGCCATCGACTACTCGGTCTTGAAACCGCTCGGGACGGACGCCCCCGAGGGGGTCATGGGCACCATTCAGTACCTGTTCTACTACCCGGAGCTCTCCGCCAACAAGAAGTTCGTGGCCGATTTCCAGAAGGCCTACGGCAACCCCCCGGGTTTTCCGGCGTTCAACGCCTACACCACCGCCTACCTGATCGCCGACGCCTTCCGCAAGGCCGGCAAGATCGACAAGGAGAAGTTCATCGACGCCATGGAGGGGCTCAAGGTCGACACGCCGGTCGGCAAGGTCGAGATGCGCGCCTGCGACCACCAGGCCGTCTACCCGATGCTGCTCGGCACCACCAAGATCTCCAAGGAGTACGGCGCCGCCGTCGCCACCGACATCATCACCCTGCGGGGGGCGGAGGTCATGCCCTCGTGCGAGGAGATCGCCGCGGCGCGCAAGTAGCGATCAGCGATCGCGCAGAGATTCGCCGGCCCGCCGCGCCGCCTTCGGGCGGCGGCGGGCCCTATCTTTCAGGGCGGCCCGACGCGCCCGGGAACAAGGCCATATGGAACAGGACATCACCGTTGCCGCCATCGCCGCCCAGGCGCTGGTGGGGCTGAGCCGCGCCATGATTCTGTTTATCGTCTCCTCCGGCTTGAGCTTCATCCTGGGGGTCTTGCGGGTGCCGAACGTGGCCCACGGCTCACTGTACATGATCGGCGCCTTTGCCGCCCACAGCATCGCGGTCGCCGTCGGCGGGACCACCGGGTTCTGGCTGGCCCTGGTTCTGGCGCCGCTCGTCGTCGCCGCCATCAGCCTCGTGGCGGAGCGGCTGCTCTTCTGCCACCTCTACGAGCGCGAGCACCTCATGCTGCTGCTTGTTCACCTTCGCGCTGATGCTGATCCTGGGGGACCTGACCAAGATGAGCTGGGGGGCGGACTACCGCTCGCTGGTGGCCCCGCTCTTTCTGCAGGGCTCCGTCGCGGTGCTCGGCACGCGCATTCCCCAAGTACAACGTGTTTCTGCTCGTCGTCGGCCCCCTGGTCGCCGTCGGCCTGTGGCTGTTTTCCACCAGGACCAAGATCGGCAAGATCGCCCGCGCGGCGGCGGTGGACCGCGAGATGGTGGGGGCGATCGGGATCAACGTCAGCTGGGTGTTCGCCTTCGCCTTCGTGCTCGGGCTGCACGCTGGCCGGGCTGGGGGGGGCGCTGGTGGCCCCCACGATCAGCATCACGCTCGGCATGGACCACACCATCATCATCGAGGCGTTTCTGATCGTCACCATCGGGGGGCTCGGCAACCTCTGGGGCGCCATGACGGGCTCCCTGATCTTCGGCATCTCCCAGTCGATCGGGGTGCTGCTTGTGGCCGCAGTTCGCCATCGTGTTTCCCTACCTCGCGGTGGTCGTCATCCTGACCCTCAAGCCCACCGGGCTTCTGAAATCGGTCTGGTAACGAAAGGGCACTCCATGAACACGGAACTCATCCGCTCACGATCGTTTCTGGGGAGCGCCATGCTTTTCCTGGTGCTGCTGCTCGGTGCCCCTTTTCGCCGGACGGTTCTACGTTTACATCCTGGCCGCGATCTTCGTGACCGCGCTGCTCGCCATGAGCCTCAACATGCTGGTGGGGCACGGCGGGATCTACCAGTTTCACCACGCCGCCTTCTACGGGGTGGGGGCCTACACCGCCGGGCTCATCCTGGTCAAGGCCGAGCTCCCGTTCTGGCTCGCCTTCTGCGCAGGTCCCCTGGCCGCCGCGGCGGCAGGGCTTCTCATCGGGTTGTTCTGCGTGCGGCTGAACAAGCTCTACTTCGGCATGCTGCAGATCTCGCTCGGCTCCCTGATCTGGATCATCGTCCTGCGCTGGTACAGCCTGACCGCGGGCGACGACGGGATCCACGGGATCGCCGTCCCGGACCTGATCTCCGGCACGACCAACGTCTACTTCTTTCTGCTCACGGTGGTGGCCGTCTGCCTCCTGCTCATGTACCTCATCCACCGCTCGCCCTTCGGCACCACCCTGCGGGCGATCCGCGACAACCCCCAGCGCTGCCAGGCCGTCGGCATCAACGTGCGCCGGCACCAGTTGACGGCCATCGTGATCGCCTCTTTTTTCGCGGGCGTCGCCGGGGTGCTCTTCGTCGTGCTGGAAGGCTCCGTCTACCCCGACATGCTCTTCTGGGTGCTGTCGCTGGAGGTCTTCATCATGTGCCTGCTCGGCGGCTGGTTCACCTTTTTCGGGCCGGTGGTGGGGGCGGCGCTGATGGTGCTGCTCAGGACCTTTGTCGGCAGCTACACCGATTACTGGACACTGATCCTCGGCGTCGTGCTGATCCTGATCATTTTTTTCCTGCCCGAGGGCGTCATGGGGATCAACTTCCGCGAAATGGTCCGGAGCCGGTCGCGCCGGGCCGCCGCCAGGGCCGCCGAATAGGAGACACCGATGCTGCGGGTGGAAGACCTTCACAAGACCTTCGACGCTTTCAAGGCGGTCAACGGCGCTGAGCTCACCGTCAACCGGGGGGACCTGGTGGCCGTCATCGGCCCGAACGGTGCCGGCAAGACCACCCTCTTCAATTTGATCACCGGCCACCTCAGGCCGAACCGGGGCGGCATCCGCTTCAAGGAGCATGACCTCACCCGGCTTCCGGCCCACGAGATCTGCCGCAAGGGGATCGCCCGCTCCTTCCAGATCGCCAACATATTCCCGCGGCTGACGGTGTTCCGCAACGTCCAGGTGTCGGTGCTCTCCCAGAAGCGGCTGAGCAACGTGCTCTTCCGCCCGGTGCGGAGCATGGTGGTGGCGGAAACCGACCGGATTCTCGAGAGCGTCGGCCTGATCGAGAAAAAACTCGACGTGGCCGGCTCGCTCTCCCACGGCGACAAGCGCACCCTCGAGATCGCCATCGCGCTCGGCAACGAACCCGAACTGCTCATCCTCGACGAGCCCACGGCCGGCATGTCGCCGGATGAAACCGCCGCCACCATGGGCCTGGTCAAACGCCTGGCCGAGGAGGAGGGGCTCACCATCCTGTTCTGCGAGCACGACATGGACGTGGTCTTCGACGTGGCCACCAGCATCATGGTCATGCAGCACGGCCGCACCATCGTCCAGGGCCGGCCGGAGGAGGTGCGGCAGAACATCACGGTCCAGGAAGCCTACCTGGGGGGGCCGGAAAATGCTTGAAATCGACGGGCATTCACACCTACTACGGACTCAGTCACATCCTCTTCGACATCTCGCTCAAGGTCAACCAGGGTCAGGTGGTCTGCCTGCTCGGGAGAAACGGCGCCGGCAAGACCACCACCCTCAAGAGCATCATGGGCGTCACCCCGCCCGCCCGCGGCGTGATCCGCTTCAACGGTGAGGAGATCGGCGGTCGGGCGCCTTATCAGCTGGCCCGCAAGGGCATCGGCTGGGTCCCCGACGACCGCCGCATCTTTGCGGACCTCACCGTCGGGGAGAACCTGGAGATCGCCGCCCGCAAGGGCCCCGGGACCGAGGACTGGGACAAGGAGAAGGTCTACGACCTCTTCCCGGCCTTGAGGTCCATGGACGGGCGGCGGGGGGGCTTTCTGAGCGGCGGGGAGCAGAAGCTGCTCGCCATCGGCCGCGCCCTGATGACGAACCCGCAGTTTCTGCTGCTCGACGAGCCGACCGAGGGGCTCGCGCCCCTGATGGTGAAAACCTTCGCCGATCGCATTCAAAAACTAAAAGAACTCGGCCTGACCGTGCTGCTGGCCGAGCAGAACCTCAAATTCACCCTGGCGCTGAGCGATTACGGCTACATCATCGACAACGGCCGCATCTGCTACCAGGGGCCGGTCTCCGAGCTGGTGGACAACGAGGAAGTAAAGAAGATCTGCGGGATTTAGCCCGGTCGAGCTCACTCCCCGAGCCCCGATCGGCCGCACCCGGCGGCTTCGCGCAAGGAACGCCCACGATGAAAACCGCGATCTGGTACAACAACACGGACATCAGGATCGAGGAGGTCCCCACACCGGTGCCCGGGCCCGCGGAGCTCCTGTTGAAGGTCATGGCCTGCGGGATTTGCGGCAGCGATGTGGTCGAATGGTACCGCCTGCCGCGGGCGCCGATGGTCCCCGGGCACGAGATCGGGGCCGAGGTGGCGGCGGCGGGGGCGTCCGTGCGGCGGTTCAAAGCGGGCGACCGGGTTTTTGTCGCCCCCAAGGTGCCCTGCATGCAGTGCGATTACTGCCGAAGCGGGCATCACCCCGTGTGCACGGCCGTCACGGAGAGGCTGCCGGGCGGGTTTTCAGAGTACGTCCTGGTCTCCGCGCCCCTGGTGGACAAGGGGACCTATCTGTTGCCGGAGCGCATGACCTATGACCAGAGCACCTTCATCGAGCCCCTGGCCTGCGTGGTGAGGGCCCAGAGGCTGGCCGGGCTGGAAGCAGACCGGACGGTCATGATCATTGGAAGCGGCATGTCCGGGTTGCTGCATGTCAAGCTCGCCAGATCGAAAAACTGCCGGGTCATCGCCGTCGACATCGACCCCAGGCGGCTTGAGCTGGCCGAAAGGTGCGGTGCCGACCGTTGCGTGGCCGCCACCGAGAACCTTCCCGGCTTTCTTGCGGCGCACGGGGAGAAAAAGCCGGACGCGGTCATCCTGTGTACGGGCGCCGTCTCGGCGGTGGCGCAGGCCTGGCAGTGCGTCGACAAGGGCGGGACGGTCGTTTTTTTTGCGGTCCCGGGCCCGGACAAGGTGGTCACTCTCCCGGTCAACGATTTCTGGATGAAGGAGATCAAGATCCTGACCTCCTATTACTGCGGTCCGGACGACATCCTCGCGGCCATCGATCTGATCGCCGGCGGGAGAATCAGGGTCGATGATCTGATCACCCGGCGACTGCCCCTGGAAGGCATCCTCGAGGGCTACCGGCGGGTGATTGCGGGCGGGGAGTCGATCAAAGTCATCATTCACCCCAATGGATGAGCCGATGAGCTATTATTCGATCAAGGACCTGGCGGTCCGAAAACCGGCGGCGGGTGTCGCGGTGCGCATCGTCCACGGCGCACGCATGACCGTGGCCTTCTTCTCCCTCGAAACCGGCGCGGTCGTCCCCGAGCACGCCCATCCCCACGAGCAGATCGGGACCGTGCTCGTCCGGGGAGATGGAGCTCTCCATCGGTGATGAAAAGAAAATCGTCACCACCGGCCAAGCCTACCACATCCCCTCCGAAGTTCCCCACGCCGGCGCCTGCCTCAAAGGCCCCGCCGAAGTCATCGAGATGTTCGCCCCTGTCCGGGAGGACTGGCGCTGAGCTTGATGACTTTGTAATAAACCCGATTTCGGCGTTGCGCTTCATCCCGCGCTCGCTGCGGCGTACGAAAAGTACGCCTCACTCGGCGGGATTCGCGCGCCTTGAACTCGGGTTTCTTTCAAAGTCATCGCTTGGGACGACTTTTTTACGAGTCCGGCAAGCTTGATGACATCATAAAAAATCCCCAATTCAGGCGTTGCGCTTCGTCCCGGTGTCACTGTGGAAGAGCCTACATTGTCATTTTGTTTCATTTTACAATGACATAATGACAGTATAGTATTGACCATCATGCCGGATTATCATGCCCGGGAGATTTCTGCCGAGATCGCCGCACTGCCAGGCGGCCATTCTCTGCCATAACGTCGACGGCTCGGTGAAGCCGGGGGAAAAGCTGTGGGCGCTGCCGCTCGGCCTGGTGCTTTCGTGAAACCCGGGGAGTAAGGCGTGGTGCCGATGATCTGACCAATCCGAGAGGCGCTCATGAGAAACCATAATGGCCAGGCGCACACCCAACCGCGGTCAGCAGCCCGGTCCAGCTGGAGCACATCGAGGCCATTGAAAAGCAGCCTCTGGTCCGCGGCCGACACCCTGCGCTCCAACTCGAACTATGCCAGCAACGAATACTTCATGCCGGTGATGGGGCTCATCTTCCTGCGGCACGCCTACAGCCGCTATCTTTCGGTCAAAGACGACATCGAAGCCAACCTGCCGAAGCGCGGGGGAAAGACGCGCACACTCGCCAAGGAGGATTTCTCACGGAAAAGCGCGATCTTTTTGCGGACCGGAAGCCCAGTACGACTCCCTGGTCGGCTTGACGGACAGCGACGACCGCGCCAAGGCGATCATCGACGCGATGGAATCCATCGAGGCCGACTACGAAACCCTGCGGGGCGTGCTGCCCAAGGCCGAATATCAGGAGCTCGACAACGCCGTGCTCGGGCAGCTCCTCCGCACCCTCAACCCCGAGGAGCTGAAACGCTCCTCCGGCGACGTCTTCGGGCGGATCTACGAATACTTCCTGACCCAGTTCGCCGATCTCAAGGCGCACGACAACGGCGAGTTCTTCACCCCGGTGTCCCTGGTCTGCGCTGATCGCCAACGTCATCGAGCCGGCCGGCGGCATCGTGCTCGACCCGGCCTGCGGCTCCGGCGGCATGTTCGTGCAGAGCGCGCATTTCGTCGAGCGCCTGCACGCCAACCCGTCCGAGAAGCTCACCTTCTACGGCCTCGAAAAGAACGCCACCACCATCCGACTGGCCAAGATGAACCTGGCCGTCCACGGCCTGGAGGGCAACATCCAGAAAGCCATCACCTACTACGAAGACCCGCACGAGCTGACCGGCAAGGCCGATTTCGTGATGGCCAACCCGCCCTTCAACGTGGACGAGGTGGACGCGGACAAGGTGAAGAACGACCCGCGCCTGCCCTTCGGCCTGCCGGGGGTGAACAAGAACGGAAAAGTCTCGAACGGCAACTACCTCTGGATCAGCTACTTCTACAGCTATCTGAACGAGACCGGCCGGGCCGGATTCGTCATGTCCTCCCAGGCCTCCAGCGCCGGCCGCGACGAGGCCAAGGTGCGGCGCAAGCTGATCGAGACCGGCGACGTCGACGTCATGATCGCCATCCGCTCGAACTTCTTCTACACCCGCACGGTGCCCTGCGAGCTGTGGTTCCTCAACCGAGACAAGCCGAAGGCGCACCGCGACAAGGTCCTGATGATCGACGCGCGCAACATCTACCGCAAGGTGACGCGCAAGATCTACGACTTCAGCCCGGAGCAGCTTCAGAACCTGCTTGCCATCGTCTGGCTCTACCGCGGGCAGGACGAGCGCTTTCTCGATCTGGTGTCCGACTACCTGCGACGCCATGCTGGATGAGCTCGGCTTCTGCTAGCCGGCCGCGACGCCACCGAAAGCCGTGAGCACGAACCGCTCTGCCGGCATGTCAATACCGCGATAGACGATCTGATCACATGCATCGAGCCCATTCGTCGAAACGATCGACGATGATCGCAGCGCAGGCTGAGATCAGGAACCAGGTTGTCGGAAAGCAGAGCCTCTTTCAACGAGAGCATCGAGCGTGTTCCAGGCGGCACTCGACGACGCGGAAGATTCCTGGCGGAAGCAGAAAAAGACCGCCAAGGCGTGAGAGCAGGCGGTCCAGCGGCTGGCGCCCCTGGCGGAAACAAGCCGCGATCTGGCCCGGCAGGCCGATACCGTCTTCAAACTGGTCTGCCGCCTGATCGAGGTCTGCGAAAACGATCTGTCGACGCACACGCAGCGAGCAGCATTTGGAACGGCCGCGAGATCGCCCGCGCGCGCAAGGCCGCGGATGCAGCGCGGCAGACAGCTGGTCGCAGCAGCTCAAACGCGGTGCGCTATTTCCACAAGCAGGCGGCCTGGCTGACCGAGCGCTTCCCGGACGCCGTGCTGCGGGACGTGGAAGGCCTGGTCAAGCTGGTGGACCGGGCCGAGCTGGAAGCCAACGACTTCAGCCTGACCCCCGGCCGCTACGTCGGTGTGGCGCCCGAGGTAGGAAGACGACGGCTTCGATTTCGAGGAGGCCTGCGCGAGATCCACATCGAGCTGGAAGGCCTGAACGCCGAGGCCGCCGAGCTGGCGGCTCGGATTTCAAGGAACTTCAAGGAACTTGGGATATGAGCATAGAAACGGCGAGGGACTATGGGAATCTTCTTGCAGAGATAAAAGACCGGGTACGCATCGCCCAATATGAGGCCCTGCGCGCCGTCAACAAGGAGCTGGTCGGTTTGTACTGGGATATTGGAAGTATGATCGCGCAGCGGCAGAAAGAACTTGGCTGGGGGAAGTCCGTCGTTGACAAGCTCGCCGGCGATCTACAGAAAGAATTTCCAGGTGTGCGTGGTTTTTCAGTCCAAAACCTTTGGTACATGCGGCAATTCTTTCTCGCCTATAGTGGGCATGTAAAACTCCAACCACTGGTTGGAGAAATCAGTTGGACAAAGCATCTGGTAATTCTGGGCCGTTGCAGCGAGGATTTGGAACGCGAGTTCTACATCCGGATGACCCGGAAATTCGGCTGGTCCAAGAGCGTGCTGATTCACCAAATCGAAAACCAGAGCTACGAGAAAACCCTGATCGGCCAGACTAACTTCGACAAGGCGCTGACTCCCAAGCGCCGCGCGCAGGCAAAACTGGCGGTAAAAGACGAGTACACCTTCGACTTTCTTGAACTCAGCGAGGAGCACTCGGAACGCGAACTGGAGCGAGCTCTGGTCAGCCGCATTGAGGCGTTTCTACGCTCAATGGGCGGCATGTTTGCCTTTGTGGGAAGCCAGTTCCGACTCGAGGTCGATGGGAGAGAGTTCTTTATCGACCTGCTTCTGTTTCACCGGCGGCTGCGTTGCTTGGTGGCTGTCGAGTTGAAGGTAGGGGAGTTCCAGCCTGAATTCGTCGGCAAAATGCAGTTTTATCTGACAGCCCTTGACCGGCAGGTGCGGGAAAAAGGTGAGAATCCGGCGATCGGAATCATTCTTTGCAAGGAAAAGAGCCGGACCATCGTTGAATATGCCTTGCGCCAGGCCAAGAAGCCCATCGGGGTGGCTGCCTATCGTATCGTCAAACGGCTGCCCAAAGAGTTGAAAGGCCAGTTGCCTGCTCCCGAAGAAATTGCCAAACTACTTGAAGATAGGAGCTAATGGTATGCGAGTTCACCTCAACAATCACAACGTGTCGATGATTTCGACACGTCGCAAAAACGTGTCGATAAATTGCGAAAACGTCGACATGTAACGAGAACGTGTCGACGGCGCGACCACGTTGGCCATGCATGCATCAGGAGCTCGAAATTGGCCGAACAGAGCGGCTTCATCGACCCCCACGGCGGGTTCCGCAGGCTGAAGTCCTTTCAGAGCGCGGAAATCGTTTACGACGCCACGGTTGCTTTCTGCAACCGCCTGATCGACCGCCGCTCGCGTACCCACGACCAGATGGTGCAGGCCGCCCGAAGCGGCAGGCAGAACATCGCCGAGGGCAGCGTGGCCTCGGGCACCTCGAAGAAAACCGAGCTGAAGCTGGTCGGCGTGGCGCGGGCAAGCCTGGAGGAGCTGCTGCTCGACTACCAGGACTTTCTGCGCCAACGCGGTCTGCCGCTCTGGGGCAAGGACCACCCGCAGGCGCAGGCGATGCGGAGGCTGGCGTATCACGGAGAATAGGTCTTATGGGACCTATAGGACCTATGTTGAAGGTGGCTCCCCCGAGGTGGCCGCCAACACCCTGATCTGCCTGATCCACCAGGCCAACTACCTGCTCGACCGGCAGCTCCGGCAGTTGGAACAGCAGTTTTTGAAAGAGGGCGGGTTTACGGAGAAGCTTTATCGGGCGCGGCAGGCAGGCGAGGAAGCGGCAATGATCTTTGAATTCAAGGCGCTAGGTCGCTGCGATCGCAGACCAGGTGGCGTCAGGTTCCAACGGATTTGAGGAAATAATAAATGAACTGGAGATTTAAAACCTTCTCGACGAACTCCGGTTCTGATGAGCCGACGGACGATCGAGGCACAAACGACCCCGAGATGCCGAACTGATCTTTCCGATGGCGGGCAATAGCGTATTTATACAATACAGCAGAACGTCACGAGCAGGCCAAGTTTGCAGCAGCGTACCGAATTCATTAGTGAAGACACAGATGATGCACTGAGGCAGGGGAAGCCCAAAGCGAAACGTCGTGGTAATGCAACAAGGGACCCTTTGCATAACTATAGCGGCTAATATACGCAGACGACCGCCATCTTGGGAATCGATGACCAGTTTCCCTGATAGTGTCATAGGTTTTATTCCAGAACCAGAGAAGGCGGATGCCCGATTTATAAAATACCTTTTTGACGCCCTATTGCAGAGACGGGTTCAGCGATTCACGCAAGGAGCAGCCCAAGACAATCTAAGCCAGGAAAAGCATCTCTCTATAAAATTTCCTACTCCGGATTTACGAATCCAGAAGCGAATTGCTGATATCCTCTCCACCTACGACGACCTCATCGAAAACAACCGCCGCCGCATTCAGCTGCTGGAGCAGTCCGCCCGCCTGCTTTACAAGGAATGGTTCGTCCGCCTCCGCTTCCCCGGGCATGAGCATGTGAAGATCAAAGATGGGGTGCCGGAGGGGTGGAAACAAGAAAACGCTTTCTGAATTTGGTTCAAAGCGATGCAGCGATGGCAGGTCAAAGCCCAGCATCATACATCGGTTTACATACCAGAAATGGAATTGGACTGGGGTTATCACCAAGGCGTCACGTAATTCTTTGGCGATCGGATATTCCAGAAAACCGAACTTATTGTCCACAAAGAAGTTTAGCAATAGCTGAACCTGGAGATATTCTCATCAGATGTCAATCGCGCCTCAGTGGGCCAGGATCAACATTACTTTGAATGGACAGCATTATAGGCCGTGGTCTCGCGGCAATATCTCTAAGCGAAAACATCAGTATGTTTTGCTGTTCTAGCAGTCAAGAGATCATTGTCTTTAAAGATGACATGATTGGCGCGAGGTGCTAGATTCGCGACATTCACCGAGACAGTATCCAATTTTGCTGGTGTAGAGCTCTGTATGCCGCTCGAACTCTGATCGGGTTTTTTGAAAATCATAGCCGGTCCAACTGACAGCAGATTGAATCCTTGCAAAGGGAAAATCCTCTGACAAAGCCCGCGACATCCTTCTCCCGCGCCTCATGAACGGAGAGATAATAAAAGTGTGAAGTTTGAAGGGTGAAGTGCGAAGAAGAGAAACGTGGAGGCGTTATGAGCTTTCAAAATAGATATCGACCAAAATGGTCTTTAAAGGGCACCTATGGTCGATATGACTGGTCGATAAAAATTCTAACCACTTTGAATTAAACGATTTTCTATTAACGCTATTCGGGTTGATATTCAATAGAATGTCAATGAAGTGTGAAGTTTGAAGTGTGAAGGGTGAAATAAAGGCAGAAAAAACGGAATGAAGAGTGATTTGCCGCAGCGGAGTTTCGAATTTGCGAAAAGGGTGGTAAAGCTTTGCCAGTATCTCGATGAAACGCCCGGTGTACCGAGAATACTGGCTAACCAGCTCCTGCGGTCCGGGACTTCCATCGGCGCGAACGTCGAGGAAGGCCAGGCTTCCCAGAGTCAAGCGGATTTTATCAGCAAATACAGCATTGCCTGCAAGGAGGCGCGCGAAACTCATTATTGGCTGAGGTTGCTTGCCGACTCGGATATCATTCCGGGTGAACGGCTGAAGGAACTCAATGCCGAGTGCGACGAGCTGATCGCCATATTGACGACGATTGTCAAAAAAGTGAAAGCCCAGCGCCAATGACTTCACACTTCACACTTCCCCCTTCACACTTCACCGAAGGTGTCCTGGTTCAGCAGACCACGGCCGACTATCTGCGGGATGTGCTCGGCTGGGAGACGGTTTTCGCCTACAACCAGGAGACCTTCGGGCCCGAAGGGCACGCTCGGGCAGGGCATCCGACCGCGAGGTGGTGCTGACGCGCTACCTTCAGCTCAAGCTATGGAGTTCAACCCCGGCCTGCCGCGGACGCCTACCGCGAGGCCGTCCGGCAGATCGTCGAATCCAGCGCGGCCCAGAGCCTGGTCGCCACCAACCGCGACAAATACGGCCTGCTCAAGGATGGGGTCCAGGTCGGGTTCCGCAACGAAAAGGGAGAGCGGGTCAAGCGGCGGCTGCGGGTCTTCGATTTCAACGAGCCGGCCAACAACCACTTTCTTGCCGTGCGCGAGCTCTGGGTAAAGGGCGATCTTTACCGCCGCCGGGCGGACGTCGTCGGCTTCGTCAACGGCATCCCGCTGCTGTTCGTGGAGCTGAAAAACGATCCACAAGGACATCCGCGCCGCCTACGAAAAGAACCTCGCCGATTACAAGGACACGGTCCCGCACCTGTTCCACCACAACGCCCTCATCGTCATCGCCAACGGGATCGAGGCCAAGATCGGCTCGATCACCAGCCGCTTCGAGCATTTCCACGAATGGAAGCGCCTGGCGAGGAGGAGCCGGGGTGGTGGACATGCAGACGCTGCTAAAGGGCGTCTGCGACAAGCGCAACTTTCATGGACCTGGTGGAGAACTTCATCGTCTTCGACGACTGCCTCGGGCCAAACCGGTCAAGATCATCGCCCGCAACCATCAGTTGCTGGGCGTCAACCGCGCCATCGCAGGCGGTCGTGGAACGCGAAGGCCGGCAGGGCAAGCTGGGCGTCTTCTGGCACACCCAGGGGGCGGGCAAGAGCTACTCCATGGTCTTTTTCACCCGCAAGGTGCACCGCAAACTCGGCGGGAACTTCACCTTTCTCATCTGCACCGACCGCGACGACCTGGACACCCAGATCTACAAGACCTTCGCGGGCTGCGGGCTGGTGGACAACGACCGCGACCCCTGCCGTGCAGCGAGCGGCGAGCACCTGGCAGGCACTGCTCAAAGAGCACAAGGCCTATGTCTTCACCCTGGTCCAGAAGTTCAACCAAGAAATCGCGCCGGAGGCGGGCTACTCCCTGCGCAACGACATCATCGTCATCACCGACGAGGCGCACCGCACCCAGTACGGCACCCTGGCGCTGAACATGCGCAACGCGCTGCCGAACGCCAGCTACATCGGCTTTACCGGCACGCCCTTGTTCAAGGACGACGAGATCACGCGCCGGGTCTTCGGCGATTACGTCTCCACCTACGATTTCCAGCGCGCGGTCGAGGACCGGGCCACCGTGCCGCTCTACTACGACGCGCGGGGCGACAAGCTGGGCGTGTCCGTCGGCGACCTGAACGAGCGCATCGCAGCGAAGCTCGAGGAGATCGACACCGGCGACATCAACGTGCGCGAGCGGCTGGAGAAGGAGCTCAAGCGGGATTACCACGTCATCACCGCCGCCAAGCGCCTGGACCAGATCGCCCGGGATTTCGTGGAGCACTACTCCACCGCCTGGGAATCCGGCAAGGCCATGTTCGTGTGCATCGACAAGGTCACCTGCGTGCGCATGTACGACCGCATCGACGAAAAAATGGCAGCCAGCGTATCGCAGACTCTGGAGAAGGCACTTGCCGGCGGCTGCCGACGAGCAAGAGTATGTTCATCGCAAGCGGCAGATCGAATGGATGCGCGAAACCCGCATGGCCGTCGTGGTGAGCGAGGAGCAGGGCGAGGTCGACAAGTTCCGCAAATGGAAGCTCGACATCATCCCGCATCGCAAGCTGATCAAGGACGGCTTCGAGACTCGCGGACGGCAGGCGGATCGACCTCGACGAGCGCCTTCAAGAAGGCGGACCACCCCTTCCGCATCGCCATCGTCTGCGCCATGTGGCTGACCGGCTTCGACGTGCCGAGCCTGTCCACCATCTACCTGGACAAGCCGCTGAAGGCCCACACCCTGATGCAGGCCATCGCCCGGGCCAACCGGGTGAACGAGGGCAAGAACAACGGTTTGATCGTGGATTACTGCGGCATTCTCAAGAACCTGCGCAAGGCCCTGGCCACCTTCGCCGGGACTGAAACCAGCTGGCCCCGGCCCGGGCGGCAACGAACCGGACCCGGCGAGGCCGGAGGAAGAGCTGTTGGCGGACCTTCAGGAGGCGATCGCTTTCGTGCGCGGGTTTCTCGCCGAGCGCGGCGCCGCACTGGACGAGATCATCGCAAAGACTGGTTTTGAGCGCAATGCGGCCATCCTGGCGGCCAAGGAGGCCGTCAACGAAAACGACGAAACCCGCAAGCGCTTCGAGGTGACGTGCCGGGAGGTGTTCAAGAAGTTCAAGGCCTGCATCAACATCAAGGGCGTCAATGCGCACCGCCGGGAGTACGATGCCGTCAACATCGTCTACAAGAGCCTGCAGGAAGATCGCGACAACGCTGACATCAGCGACATCATCCGGAAACTGCACGAGGCGATTGAGCCGGCGATCGAGGTCCGGCCCGACACCGTCAGGGAGCCTCAAAAGCCCTTCGATATCAGCCGGATCGACTTCGAGCGCCTGCGAAGGGAATTCGAGCGCAGCAAGGCCAAGCGAACCACCGTTCAAAATCTGAAGGAGGCGATTGAAAAGCGCCTGCATACCCTTCTGGAAAGAAATCCCCTGCGGACCGACTTTCAGCGGCACTACGAGGAAATAGTGGGTGCATACAACCGCGAGAAAGACCGGCTGACCATCGAAAAAACCTTCGAGGACTTGCTCAAGTTCATGCAGGGGTTGGGGGAGGAGGAAGCACGGCACATCCGCGAAGGGCTTGACGAGGAGTCGCTCGCCGTTTTTGATCTCTTGAAAAAGCCCGATCTTGGCGCCGCCGAGATCAAGCGCGTCAAGGAAGTCGCGGTGGAACTGCTCAGCACGCTCAAGACGGAGAAGCTGAGAATCGACCACTGGCGCGAGAAGGAATCCACCCGCGACGGCGTGCGCATCACCATTCACGATTTCCTGTACAGCGAGGCGACCGGGTTGCCGATATCAGGCTATTCGGAGACGGAAGTGGGGATCAAGTCCGAAAACGTGTTCCGCCATGTCTATTGGGCCTATCCCACCGTGCCGTCGCCCTATTACGGGGCGCAGGCCGGAGGCGGAGGGCACCAATTATGAGCCGAATCGAAAAGATGTGGGCCGACTTCCGCAGGTGGCCCGAGAGCTGGAAGGGGCTGCCCGAGGACGTGGCCTATGGTGAGGGGCTGATCGAGGCCTACAAGCCATTCGTCGAGGCGTTGCTCTCGGGTTACAGCTTCAGTACGGTGAACAGGCACCTCAATAACCTCTGGCTGCTGGGAGGAGAGTTGATCCCGGGATTCGATGGACCCAGGGAAAATAGCTATTCCGAGCCGAGCAACGCCACCACCTCGGCCAGGCTTGCGAGCACGCGGTCGGCGGAGCGGAAGTCGCCGTTGCGGGTGAGCGCGTGCGGGACCACCCAGCACTCCAGGCCGGCCGCCTTGGCGGCAGCGAGACCGCGTTCGGAATCCTCGATCGCGACGCACTCCCCCGCCTTGCGGCCGGAGACTTCGAGCGCCTTCAGGTAGGGCTCCGGGTTCGGCTTGGTGTGGGCGACGTCATCGCCGGTGACGACGAAGTCGAAGAAGCGGCGCAGCCCCGAGCGGGCGTGGATCAGGTCGAAATGATCCCGGCGGGAGCTCGTCACCACCCCCATGGACGAACCGGCCCGCCAGCGACTGGAGGGTCTCCTCCGCGCCGGCCATCACACAGCTCGGCCGTGCCGAGGAGCTCCCCGTAGACCCGGTCCCGCCGGGAGCGCAGGGTCTCGACGGCCGCCGGCGGAAGTCCGCCCTCGACGGCCAGGTGCCATGCCCCGCGGGACTGCTTCAGGTAGAATTCGTGGAACTGCTCCGGGGTAAGGTCGAACCCCACGGCTTTGAAGACCGTCCGGTTGGCCTCGAAATAGAGGGACTCGGTGTCGACCAGCACCCCGTCGTTGTCCCAGAAAATGGTCGTCTTCCGCATCCGCGTCAGTGACCGGTGACGACGAAGAGGTGGACTTCACGTGGGCCGTGGGCGCCGTGGACCATCGTGGCTTCGATGTCGGCCGTCTTGCTCGGACCCGAGATGAAGGACATGTAGTTGGAGAGGCCCTCCCGGGACAGGGCGGAGTCCCAGCGGATCAGGGCGAAGAGCTCTTTCATGTCGGCGATGACCTGCTCGAGGGTGATGACGGCGACGTGGATGGAGGGCACCACGGCCACCGAGCGGGGTTGGCCGGGGCGGTTGCGCATGACGAGGGTCGCGCTGTCGGCCATGCAGAAATCCGCGCTGGTGACCCCGATGTAGGATTCGATGGTCAGGCGGCGCTGCTCGGCGCGCTGCCGCCGGACGGCCTCCGCACCCGCGGCGGCCTCGACCGGGCTCGTCACGTGCACCGGGACCTTCTGGGGCGCCAGCACCGCGGCGAGGTTCAGAGCGTCGAGCAGGGGATGCTGCCAGACCGCGACGCTTTTGGCATCCCCCCACTCCGGGGTTTTCTCCGCGACCAGCCGGGCGATGGCATCCGCCACGGCCGCACCGTCTTTCAAGGCCGTCAGCCCGAGGTTGATGGGCCCGGCCGCTACGGCCAGGCTCGCCAGCAGGCGTTCCCTCTCCGCCGGGGTGCGCCGACGGATGCGATTCAGGGTTTCGAGGGCCTCGGCCGGAGGCGAATCCGGGAACAGCGACCCGGCGCCCCGGGTCACGTCCGGGGCATGGGAGAGGGCCGAGCGGATCCGGCGCATGAATTGTTCCTGGTCGGGGGTCGGCATCGTCTATTTCTCCATCCGGCGCCAGCGCTGCATGAAACTCTCGCGGGCCACCGGATTGATGTCGCGGCCGAGGGTCCAGCCCTGAAAGGGCGGCGGTAGCCGCCGGATCATGCCGTTGGTGCGCGGCAATAACCTCTGGGCCAGGCGGGCGAGCGCGAGGGCCAGATCGTAGACGCGGCGGTGGCCGACAATCCTGGACCAGGCGCGGAACATCAGCCCTTCGGCGCGGCTGGCCGGGGTCACCTGCCAATCCGGGTCGCCGTAGGCCAACTTCTCGCGCAGCGCGAGCAGCATGCGCGGCAGGTCGATGTCGACCGAGCAGGCGTCCTTGCAGGCCCCGCACAGGGTCTCCCCCTGGCAGAGGTCCTTGCCCCGGTTGATGCCGGTCAGAAGGGGGGTCACCACGGCCCCGACCGGGCCCGAATAGGCGAAGCCGTAGGCGTGGCCGCCGATCTTGCCGTAGACCGGGCAGACGTTGAGGCAGGCCGCGCAGCGGATGCAGCAGAGCATCTCGCGGAACTGCGGGTCGGCCAGGATGCGGCTTCGGCCGTTGTCGAGGACCACCAGGTGGAACTCCTCGGGGCCGTCCGCGTCCTCGGTCCGGCGCGGGCCGCCGACGAAGCTCACGTAGGTACCCATTTTCTGGGTCGCCGCCCCGCGGCAGAGCAGCCGCAGGATGATCTCGTATTCGTCCAGGCGCGCGACGATCCGCTCCATGCCCATGAAGGCCATGTGCACGCGCGGCAAGGTCGTGGCCATGCGGATGTTGCCCTCGTTGGACACCGTGGTGATGTGCCCGGATTCGGCACAGGCCATGTTGACCCCGGAGGTCCCCATGTCGGCGGCCAGGAACTTCTCTCTCAGGGCCTTGCGGGCGGCCTGGGTCAGCTCGGGGGGGCTTGTGGTGCGGCGGATCCCGAGTTTCTCCACGAAGAGGTCGGCGATCTCGTTTCTGGTCTTGTGGATGGCCGGTGCGATGATGTGGGAGGGGGTTTCACCGGCCAGCTGGATGATGTACTCGCCGAGATCGGTCTCGACCACCTCGATCCCGGCGCCCTCGAGGGCCGGGTTCAGGCCGATCTCCTCGGTCACCATGGACTTGCCCTTGACGATCATCCGCACCCCGCGGCGTCGGGCCACGGCCAGGCAGTAGTCCACGGCATCCTGGGCGGTAGCGGCGAAGAACACCTGCCCCCCGTTTTCCCGGATCTTGGCCGCCAGGGTCTCCAGGAGAACGTCGAGGTTCGCGATGGCCCGCTGCCGGATCTCGTGGGCCCGCTGTCGCAGCTCGGGTCCCTCGGGCAGCTGCCGATAGGTCTCGGCCGTGCCCCGCCCGAAGCGTTCCTGCAACGAAGTGAGGGCTTTCCGAAGCACCGGGTTGGCGATGCCCTTCCTGGCCTCCTCCACGTATTTCTCGGTAGTGATTCCGCTCAGGTATATGGCGTTTGAGGCTGAAGAAGTGTTAAGCGACGGCTCCGACCGTTCCATTTTCTAATTAGCGAACATGCGTCGAGATCGCTTAAAACTTAACACGTAAACTTAACACGGCCGCGATGCGGCCAATATCTCCGCGATGTGCAGCGTTTTGATCGCCAACCCGCGGCGGCTGATGGCGCCGGCGATGTTGAGCAGACAGCCCGTATCGCATCCGACCACCGTGTCGGCGCCGGAGGCAACGATGTGGTCGACCTTGTCGTCGACCATGGCGCAGGAGATGTCCGGGTATTTCAGGGCGAAGGTGCCCCCGAAACCGCAGCAGGTGTCCGAGTTTTTCATTTCGACGAATTCGGCCCCGGCCACGCGGCGCAGCAGCCTCCGGGGCTGCTCCTGCACGCGCAGCCCGCGCAGCAGGTGACAGGAGTCGTGGTAGGTGATCCGGCCCGTATAGCGCGCGCTGAGGTCCTCGGTCTTGAGCACGTCCACCAGGTATTCCGAGAACTCGAAGGTGCGCGCGGCCACGGCGCTCGCCCGTCCGACCCAGAGAGGGTCGTTTTTAAAAAGGTCCGGGTAGTGGTGCCGCACCATGTGCACGCAGGAACCCGACGGCCCCACGATGACCTCGGCGTCTTCGAAGATCTCGATGAACCGCCGGGCGGCCCGCTTGGCTTCCCGCCGGTAGCCGGCATTGAATGCCGGCTGCCCGCAGCAGGTCTGCTCGGTGGGGCAGTCGAGGGTGCACCCGAGCCGACGCAGGACCTCGACCATGGCCTCGCCCACCTGAGGACGGACCGCGTCGACCAGACACTGGATGAACAAGGTGACTTGTCTCGGAGCCATGACCCCCCAAACCTGATGACTTCGTAAAAAGCCCAATTTCGTGCGTTGCGCTTTCGTCAGGCGGTCGCTGCGGCTTACAGGCAAGTACGCCTCGCAACGGGCCGACGCGAAATTCGCGCGCCTGTGCCGGCCCCGCTTCGGCGGGGAACTTGGGCTTTTTACAAAGTCATCGACCCGGACCGTTTTTACGAGTTCATTAAACCTGGGCAATCGACAAGCACGCCATCTGTTATCGCATCGGTGGTGAAAAAGCCAGGGCAAAAAAACACATCGGCCCTACCCGGGGACGGTCCCTGGGGGCTTTCGCGGCGCCCACAACCGTGGTAGAATGACAGTAATCGTGCCGGGGCATTTACTGAGGCAATTTCTGAACCGCAGAAGCGAGCGCACTCCCCCTCGCGGGCGACGGGGAGATTCAAAGCGATCTGCCAGCGGTCCTTGTAGATGGCGCCGATGGTGCTGGCGGCAAATTCAAAGTGGTTGGTCAACAGGGTGATCGACTTGCCGCTCACAGGGTCTATGGCCACGATGCGCCGCAGAGGAAACGGGCATTTTTGTTGGGCTTTTTCAGCGGCAAAGACGATGGTCTCATCGCAAAGGATATTCTTGTGGCAGTTCTCGGGGCGCCGGTCGACCACGATGTAATCGGCGTTGTCCTTGAGCCGGGTCACAAAATACACCCCGGTTCGGGTCCAGTCGGCGAACAGTCGATAGTCGTTGTAGCCCCGATCCATGACGACAATCGAGCCGGGGGCGACGGAGAGGACCCGGGCGATATGCACATCATGCTTTTTGCCATCAGAGATGCAGGCGAAAGTGGGCAGATAGCCGTCGTGGTCCAATAACAGATGCAGCTTCACGGCCCCCTTGGTCCGGCGAAACTTCGCCCAGGGAAACAACGACAGACACAAGGAGATCGTGCTGCTATCCATCGAGAGGAGCTTGTTCTTAAACCGGAATTTTTTGATCTTCCCCGGGGCCGCCACTCGGCACCAGTCCAGAGTCTGGTAAAACAGGTCCTCAAAAAGCTGCCAGGGACGGTGGGCATTGGCATAGGAAAGAGTGGATTTGTTGGGGGCCACCTTCACCCCCAGGTGGCGCAGTTTGCCCAGGCAACTCTTCAAGCCGCCGCTGATCTCGCGAAGACTCTTGGCTTGGGCTATTTGGCAAAACAGCATGGACACGAACTGCTCCCAGCAACTGAACCCTTTGGCATAACGCTCGGCCTGATGGCGAAAGACCAACTCGGAAAACCGCGTACGGTTAAACAAGGCCACCAGTTGACTGAACAGGCTTGCATGACGTACCATGGGTCATCCTCCTTTGCGGGCAAACGGTTGTTGGTTTGGCGATCACAACCATGCCCTATAAGGAGGATTTTTTTCAATAGCTAATCGGTTTACTGATCAGAAAACCGATTTTGGACAATAGTGAATTTTAATGAACACTTCGGGCCGACACCGATTGGACTGCTGCCATGAAAGCAAACCAGGCCGCACTTATCGAACTGATCGACAAAATCGAACAGCTGGGTCAGTTCCAGGACAAGGTCGAGTTTCCCGCCAGCACCGAGAGGATCTGGGAAATCTTCCTGCAGGACATCCGAACCCTGATCGACATCGAGGGGTGCGCCCTGTTTCTGGTGGACGAGGCCACCATGGACTTCCGCCTCGCGCATGCCTCCCCTGCCGGCTTGGCGCCGTTGTGTCAAAAGGAGCTCGACGCCCAGATCGAGTACGGTATTTTTTCCTGGATCCTCAAACGGCGTGAGCCGGGTCTCATACCGGGCATTGCGCTCAACCCGGGGAAATCCGTGATCATGCTGCCGCTGGCCACGGCGAAGCGCAGCCTGGGGATGGCGATGGTGATCACCCCGATCCAGGACGGCCTTCTGACCCGGGAGGAGATGCGCCTTCTCGCGGTGCTGGCCCGGCAGTGCTCCCTGGTTATGGAAAACGCGCTGCTGTACGAGGGTTTGAAAACCAAGAACCAGTCCCTGGAGAAGGCCAACCGGCAGATCCGCTACCTCGCCCAGCGCGACCCCCTGACCGGCTGCTACAACCGCGGGCACATGAACGAGCAGCTTCCCCGGGAGGTTCGCCGGGCCCTGCGCTACCGGCGTTCCCTCTCCTTGGCCCTGTGCGACATCGACCATTTCAAAACGGTCAACGACTCCTACGGCCACCACTGCGGGGATGCGGTCCTGCGGGAGTTCGTGAAGACGATCAACGGGTACATCCGCACCGATTCGGACTGGCTCGCCCGCTACGGCGGCGAAGAGTTTCTGCTGGTGCTGCCGGAAACGCCGCTCGAGAGTGCCGCCTGTCTGACGGAACGGCTCAGGAAATGCATCGCCGATCGACATTTCGACTGCCAGGGGCAGGCCGTCCGGGTCACGGCCAGCTTCGGCGTGGTCGGGTTCGGCGCCGAGCGCATGACCGAAAAATTTTCGGCCGAAGACCTCCTCAAACTGGCGGATGACCACCTCTACCATGCCAAAAAAGAGGGTCGCAACAGGGTGGTCAGCCGCCCTTTCTCGCTTAACACCGTGACAGGCGAAGATCTTATTCCAGGAGCTCCTCCCTCAGGCGCTCGATGAGCGCTTCACCGACTCCCGCTTTTTGGGTCAAATAACCGACGGTCGACCCGTAGGTGGCGTTGATGTACCCGATCAGGGCGCGGATGCGGCCGACCGGCGCCGAGAAGTAAGGCGCGACTTTGCGGACATCGACGCCGAGGGCTTCGATCTGGGTGTAGATCATCTTGCGGACCCCTTCGATCAACTGCTCCGAAAGACCATAGTCCGCCACCACCGTTTCCTCCGGGACCCTCAAGGCCATCAGGATCAGGGCCGCGCAGGTCCCGGCCCGGTCCTTGCCGCCGGTGCAGTGAAAGAGCAGGGGGCGGTGGGACCCATCCCCGAGCTTTTCGAACACCGTGGCCCACACCGGAGCGTAGCGCTCGATGTTCTCGACATACCCCTGGAGCATGAATTCTTCGGTCATCCAGTCGTAGTCGCCGTTTTTAATTCGCTCGAAGGTGGCCGTCGGTTCGAATTCGCCGTGCTGAATGGGAAGGGGCAGGTACCCGGCGCTCCCCGCGCCCGGGAATCGGTCCGGGGACCGGGCCGCCTCGGCCGGGGTGCGGAAGTCGCAGACCAGGTTCACCCCCATGCGCCGGACCAACGCGAGCCCCGCGTCGGTCAGGCGCGCCAGGTTGTCCGACCGGAACATCAGTCCCCACTTGACCCGGCGGCCGTCCGCGGCGCGGTAGCCTCCCAAGTCCCGCATGTTGACGGTCCCCTCGGCCGGTATGCGCCGCTCCCCGACGATCAGGGGGCGCCCCTGCGCCGGCACGAGCTCGAAATAATGGGGGCGGCGTGGGTCAAGGGCTTTCAGCGCAACGGCCTCCGCCTCCGTGCGCGCCAGGGCCCTGCAGCGATCGATGGCGGCCGGCGAATCGCCCCGGTAGACCGCCACCTCCCGGGGACCCGCGGCGTGACGCCAGCAGATGCGAACCGAATCGGCGCCGGTCCGGCAGACCGTGGCCTCCTTCAGGGTGTTCCCCTCCGACCGTGGCGGCATGGCACACTCCTATTCATCATTGTTCTTCCCGGGCCCCCGGGATGCGGGCTGAGGGGTCGAGGGCGGCGGTTGCAAAACCTGAATCGCTTGCATGTAGGTTTGGAACATAGCACATTTCGACGGCGGTACCACGATAGATGATTCACCGCCCTATTTTTCCTCTTCTCACGACCGTTGACCCGCAAGAAATTTTTCCCTTTTGACCTAAGTCAATGGCACCATGCCTGTCGGTCGCGTATAAATCGAGCCAGCATGGGGATTTGCGTTCCGCGCTTCATCGCCTATCACGACCAACCGCAAGGAGGTGTTGAATGATCAGCCGTCGATTGAAGCTTTATTTCCTCATCATGCTTTTCGGCTCGATCGCCATCGCTCTGGTCGGCTATTACTACACCGAGCTCGGCGTCCCGCCTTACCCGGGCAAGGTGGTCTCCGAGTCCGGCACCGTGCTGACCGGGAAAGACCGGATCATGTCCGGCCAGCAGATCTGGCAGAAGTACGGTCTGATGGACCTCGGCAGCGTGTGGGGGCACGGCACCTACCGCGGGCCGGACTTCACCGCCCAGGCCCTGCACCTCAAGGGCAACACCATGCGCGCCAAAATGGCGCGGGACAAGTTCGGTCAGGCCTACGAGGCCTTGACCACGGAGCAGAAGGGCTCCGTGGACGCCGTCGTCGTCAGCCAGATCAAGACCAACCGCTACGACGCGAAAACCGACACCCTCACCTTCTCGCCCCTGCAGGAGCACGCCCTGCTCGAAAACCGCAAGTTCTACGACGATCTCTTCTCCAAGGGCGACCCGAAGGGCGTCATCCGGGCCGGGGCGGTCAAGATCCGCCGAGGAGCGCCGGGACCTGGCCGACTTCTTCCTGTGGACGGCCTGGTGCGCCGGGACCCAGAGACCCGGGGACACCCACACCTACACCAACAACTGGCCCCACGACCCGGTGAACGGCAACACCGTCTCGGGCATGTCCCTGGTCTGGTCGGCCATCTCGATCGTCGGGTTCGGCTTTTTCCTGGGGCTGATCATCTACATTTTCCACAAGTACGAGTTCAACCGCGGCGAGCGGCCGTTCAAGCCCGAGCCGGGGCTGGCCCTGGCGGCGGGCGGCATCTCCTCCAGCCAGAAGAAGACCGCCAAGTATTTCCTGGTCGTGGTCGCGCTCTTCTTCGTGCAGATCAACTTCGGCGGGCTGATGGCCCACTACACGGTCAGCCCGGATTCCTTCTACGGGATCAAGTGGGTCGCCGACCTCTTCAACTACAACTGGGCCAAGACCTGGCACCTGCAGCTGGCCATCTTCTGGATCGCCGCGACCTGGATCGCCACCACCCTGTTCGTCGCCCCGCGCGTGGGCGGCAAGGAGCCCGTGCTCCAGGGGCTTCTGGTCGACGTCCTCTTCGTCGCGGTCGTGGTCGTGGTGGTGGGCAGCCTGACCGGCGAGGTCCTGGGCATCAAGGGCATGATCGGCGACTCCTGGTTCTGGTTGGGGCACCAGGGCTGGGAGTACCTGGAGCTCGGGCGGCTGTGGCAGATCCTGCTGCTGGTCGGCCTCCTCATCTGGCTGGGGCTCGTCGTGCGCGCCCTCAAGTCCCACTTCGCCGCCGGTCAGGACAAGTGGGGCCTGCCCCATTTCCTGGCCTATTCGGGCATCGCCGTGGTGGGTTTTTTCTCCTTCGGGCTGCTCTACGACCCCCATTCCCACCTGACGATCGCCGATTTCTGGCGCTGGTGGGTCGTGCACACCTGGGTGGAAGGCGCCTTTGAGTTCTTCGCCACGGCCGCCATCGCCTTCGTGCTGGTCAACCTGGGGCTGGTGGACCTGAAGGCGGGTCTGCGGACCTGCTATTTCACCGTGGCGATCGCCCTGGCGGCCGGCATCATCGGCGTCGGGCACCACTACTTCTGGTTCGGCATGCCCTCCTTCTGGCTGGCCCTCGGCTCGACCATCTCCGCTCTCGAGCCGATCCCGATCCTGCTTTTGCTGGCCGAGGTGTGGCACGGGCAGCAGGCCCTGGTCAAGGCCGAGGGCAACTTCCCCTACCGTTACCCGCTCATGTTCCTGATGTGCTCGGTGTTCTGGGAATTCCTGGGCGCGGGCGTCATGGGGCTTTCCATCACGACCCCGGTGGTCAACTACTACGAGCACGCGACCTACCTGACCGTGAACCACGGGCACACCGCGCTCTTCGGGACCTACGGCATGCTCTCCATCGGCCTGCTGCTCTTCTGCATGCGCGGAATGGTGCGTGAAGAGGGCTGGGACACGCGCTTTCTCAAGGCTTCGTTCTGGGGGCTGAACATCGGGCTGGCCCTCATGTTCGTCCTGACCCTGCTGCCGGTCGGCATCATGCAGGTCTTCGACAACATCAACCACGGCTTCTGGCACGCCCGCGCCAACGAGTTCTGGATGCAGCCGTCCATTCAGGCGCTGGGGCAGCTGCGGATGCTGCCGGACTTCGTCCTGATCGTCCCGGGTGCCGGCGGGCTGCTGCTCTTCATGTTGAAGGCCATCACCAAGCTCAAGCCGGTGACCGTGCAGGCCGGCGAGAACTTCACCTGATCCCCGTCCGACGTCTCCCCGCCACCGCCGCCCCTGCCGATCCCGGCAGGGGCGGTTTCTCTTGGTGCGCCGGCGGTGGTTGACATCCCCGCGACCGCCCACTAAGATCGCCCCCAAAGCTTTCGGCACCCCCAACCCGCAAGGGACCCCTCCATGACGGAATTCTGGACTTGGTGGCAGCACCTTCCCGCAGCACATCAGCCCGGTCATTTTTCAGATCGGCTCCTTCAAGCTCCAGTACTACGGGCTGATGTACATCGTGGCCTTCGGCTGCACCTATTTTCTGGTGCTCCACCGCCTGCGGCACGAGGACCGGTTCGACGTCAGCCGCCAGCAGGTCAACGACCTGACGACCTACGCCATCCTGGGGCTCATGATCGGCGCGCGCCTGGGCTATGTGGTGTTCTACAATCTGTCCTATTTCGCCCGTCACCCGCTCGAGATCATCCTGCCCTTCGAGTTTTCGGACGGCATCACCTTCACCGGGATATCGGGCATGTCCTACCACGGGGGGCTGATCGGCGCCCTGGCGGCGGGCTGGCTCTACGTGCGCAAAAGCGGCATCCGTTTCACGGACGTGCTCGACCTCTACCTCCCGGCGATCCCGCTCGGCTACACCTTCGGCCGGCTCGGCAACTTCATCAACGGCGAGCTCTTCGGGCGCGTCACCACCGCACCAATCGGGATGTACTTCCCGCTCGCACCCAGCCGGCAGCTGCGCCACCCTTCCCAGCTCTACGAGGCCTTTTTCGAAGGAATCGTGCTGTTTGCCGTGATGTGGAGCCTCCGCAAAGTGAAGGCCCCGCGCGGCGCCATGCTGGCCTTCTACCTCGTCGGCTACGGGCTGGCACGGTTTTTCATCGAATTTTTCCGCGAACCGGATGCGCACCTCGGGTTCGTGCTGCTTTCTTTTTCGATGGGCCAGTTGTTGTGCTGCGGCATGATCGTCGGCGGGATGCTTCTCTACCTTTACCTCAAGCGGCTGCCGGGTGCCCGGCAGGGGCGACGAAAGGGGGTCTCATGAAGAAATCGCTTGGCGGCATCAACGCGCTTTACCCGACTCCGACGGTCATCGTCGGGGCCGTCGTGGAAGGAAAACCCAACTTCATCACCATCGCCCACATCGGGATCGTCAACCACGCGACCCCTCACCTCATCTCGCTCAGCATGGGCAAGCCGCACCACACCAACCCCGGAATCAAGGAGCACAAGGAGTTCAGCGTCAACATCCCCGGGGAGAGCCTGGTGGTCGAGACGGACTACGTCGGCATTGTCTCCGGTAAAAAGGTCGACAAGTCCGGGATCTTCGAGCTCTTCTACGGGCAGCTCAAGCACGCCCCCATGATCCAGTCCTGCCCGGTCTGCATGGAATGCCGGCTGCACGACACTTATGACACCCCCACCCACGATCTTTTCATCGGCGAAATCGTCGCAACCCATGCCGATGAGTCCGTGCTGACCGAGGGCAAGATCGACATCGCCAAGGTCCGGCCGCTGCTCTTCGACATGAATTCCGTGAAGTACTGGTCCTTGGGGCCCTCGGTGGCCGGTTGCTGGAATGCGGGCAAGCAGATGAAAAAAGCGTAGCGCGGAGGCGATTCGCGCAACCGCAATGCCGGCACTTGCCCCACCGTTATCCGCATGCCGGCGGGGGGCTGAGACCGCCCGGCGGGTCGGGGCTCACTCCAGCGCCTTGACCACCACCAGGGTGACGTCGTCCGTCTGCGGCGCATCCCCGCGGAACTCCTCCAGCTCGGAGAGGACCGACTCCAGGATCTCGACGGCGGGCCGGTCGCGAAGGCGTCCCAGGGTCGCGGCGACGCGCTGCTTGCCGAATTTCTCCCCCGCGCGGTTTTCGGTCTCCCAGATCCCGTCGGTCCCGATCAGAACGACGTCCCCGGCGTCGAGCCCCGGAAGCGACCGGCTGCGAACGGGGTGCGTATCGTCGACGCCCAGGGCCATCCCGGGGCCTTCCAGCTCGTGCGGCCGCTCGTCGGCGCGGCGGCAGATCAGCGCCGGGTCGTGGCCCGCCCGGACCCACTCCAATGTTTTTCCCTCCGGATCGACCCGCAGCAGGAACAGGGTCACGAAGCTGCCGGATTCGGCGGTGTCCAAGACCAGCAGGCGGTTGACGTCGCGCACCACCTCGGCGATCGACCCGGGCTGATGCAGGCGACAGCGCAGCAGGGCCCGGGCGCTGGTCATCAGCAGCGCGGCCGGGATTCCGTACCCCACCACATCCCCCACGGCCACGCACAGGCCCCCGCCCGCGCCGGGGCCCGGCAGCGGGATGAAGTCGAAGTAGTCGCCGCCGGTCTCCTGGCAGTAGACGCTGCGGCCGGCCAGATCCAGGCCGGGCACCGCGGGGGGGGAGCTCGGGAGCAGGCTCTGCTGCACCTCCATGGCGAGCCCCATCGCCGTTTTCATGTGCAGGCGCTCCCCGAGCTGGGCGGACATCGTGTTGAAGCTGCGGGTCAGCTCACCCACCTCGTCGCGACCGGCGACCGCAAGCGGTGCGCCGAATTCGCCCCGCGAGAGCCTGATGGCGGCCTCCGACACCCTTTTGACCGCCGCCGTGGTGTTCAGGGTGACCCGGCGGATGAGGGCGATGATCACCGCGATGAACCCGACCCCGGCCAGGAAGAAAATCAGGCGCAGCTCCAGGATGGGGGCCAGGATGGCGCGGCCGGGGGCGATCATGATCAAGCTCCAGGGGGCTTCGTGGAGCCGCTGGTAGCCGCTGACCTCATCGGGCGGATGGCCCGGGCCGAGAAGGGTCCCGGACGGTGCCGTGGCCAGCGCCTCCAGGGTCGCGCGCTCGAGGGGGTCTGGGCTGTCGGCCAGCCGTCCATGGCGCTCGGGCTCGGTGCAGATCAAGATCTCCCCGGACGCGTCCACCAGGAAGGCCTTGCTGCTCTGCCACCAGCCGGACTCCAGCACGTGGCGGAAGATGAAGGTGAAGTCGACGACGATTTCGAGCTGGCCGATCGCGGCGCCTTTGTCGTCGTTGAATTCGGACACCAGGCTCAACGTACCGTGCCGGCCGCCGGAATCGAAGCGCGGGGGGGTGACCTCGCGGATCCGCAGGCTGTGAAACCGGTGCATCCGAAACGGGGCCTCCATCGCCATGCCGCGCATCCCCCGCATCGGCCCGGGCGCGGGGGCGGCCGAATCCCCCTCCGCGTGCAGGTTGGCGTCCGTGGCGCGCCAGCTGAGCGTGACGTCTTGGACCCCCTCCTGCTTGCGGATGTGCGCGAGCACCCACGCGACCAGCGGTTCGGAGTAGCGGTCGCCGGAGCCCTCCTGAAACAAGCGCATCGACTCCTTGATCCGGCCGAGCCGCATGTCCGCCTCGTGGGCGGCGCGCTGGAGCTTGAGGATCGACGCCTCGCGCCACTGCGCGACCAACAGCCCGCGGGCGTAGAGAAAAGCGGCCACCCCCATGGCGGTCAGCAGAACACCCACCGGCAGGATCATGTACAGGGTGAGGCGGGACTGCAGGGACCTGGGTGGGAACATCAGCCGACCTCGCTTGCGGGTGGGAAGATAGCGGCGCTTGCCTTTTTTTCGCGCCGGCGGTTAGCCTATGATATCACCTGCTGCGACAATATCAACCGGCGGGCGCTCTCAAATTCGGCGAGGGGTGAGCCGCCCCCGGTGGAACCGCAAGGAGGCGCGGTCGGCCAACTTTTTTCACAGAAGATGAGCAAGGGCCGGAAAAATCGCCCTCCCTTCCGCTATCCCTTGACCCCTTGCGTCTTTTTCCGATAGAGATAGGCAGCTTTTTGATGACCATAAAAGACAGGGTGTCGATCGCATGCAGCTCGAATGCCGCCGCATATCCTTTCGCTACCCGAAGGCCTCCACCGACGTGTTCAGCGACCTGAGCTTCGGCATCGAGCAAGCCGGGTTCCACGCCCTTTTCGGTCCGTCGGGGGTCGGCAAGACCACCTTGGCCAGGATGCTTTGCGGCGAGATTCCCGGGGCCGGCGGGACCATCTCGAGCAACGGCGCCGGCCGGGTTCTCTATTCCTACAACCTCGAACGGCTGCCCGGCTGGTCGAGCGTGCGCGAGCACCTCGCGCAGGTCAGCCTTACCGCCGACCGGCGCTTGCTGGAGGAGCTGATCGAGGTCTGCGGCCTCGCGGACTGCATCGCCTCGAGGTACAACCGGCTCTCGCTGGGGCAGCAGAACCGTGCCAACATCGTGCGCTATCTGCTCCAGGACTTCGACCTGCTCATCATGGACGAAAGCCTGGCCAACGTGGACGAGGCGACCCGCGAGCGGATCATCCTGAAGATCAAGGCCATGTTCCCGCAACGCTGTTTTCTCTACATTTCGCACAACGTGGTCGAAGTGGCCAAGTTCTGCAGCCAGATCCTGGTGCTGCGCGCACCCACCAAAAAGCCGCAGATCGTCTGCGTCAACGGCCGGGATCACCGGGACGGGGTTGATCTGGACCCGCGCGAGCTCGAGCGGGCGATGCTGGAGATCGTGCATGCTGCTTAGGCGGTGCTATCAGTTTTTCATTCTCTATTTCCTCGGGCTGGCGCTGCTGCTCGCGCTGAAATACGCCCTGAACCTCTCGGATTATGTGATCCCCGGGCCGGTCGGAAATCTGGCAGACCTGCCGATTGTATTTCGGCCGCTATCTTCTGGCGGTGGCGAACACGCTGGCGGTGGCCATCCTGGGGCATCTCCTGTCCATCGGTCTGGCCACGGCCGTGGGGATCATCGGGCGGATGACCGCATGGGTCGGCTCCTTCGTGCGCATGGCGGCTTTCAACATCCAGGCCTACCCCATCGTGGCCGTCGCCCCGATCATCTTCATCCTGCTCGGCGACGGGCTTTCCTCGCGGCTGTTGATCGCCGCCATGATCTGCTATTTTCCGCTGCTCCTGTCATTTATCGGGGTCTTCGCCGAGCCCGTGCGCGAAATCGAGCACTTCTACGAGTCCACCCGGCGGATGACCTGGCGGCTGCAGATCAAGATCCGGGCCTTCGAAAACATCCACAAACTCACCACGGTGGTGGTGGGCAGCGCCACCATGGCGGTGGTCGGCACCATCGTGGCCGAGTTCATTGCCGCCACGGCCGGTATCGGCTACAGCATCCGGATCGCCCTGTACCAGAGCGACCTCTCCAAGATCCTGGTCGCACTGTTTCTCATCGGCGTGGGGAACTCGCTCTACCTGGTCGCATTAGAATGGATCGGGGATGCTCTTCAAAAACGACTGAAGAGCATATAGGATCGCATTGAAGCCGCGTGCGGATTGATGATCGACATGCTCCGGGCGGCGCGGAAATGACGCGGGAAAGCCGATTTCATCAATGACCGCCGGTCCCTTTGGAAGAGACACTAGTTGGAGCCCAACATGAAACGAAGTTTTCCGCTTTTGTTATCTTTGCTTTTTCTTTTTGCCTGCGGGCCGAAAGAACAGGAGGTGAACTACCGGCTCAAGTGGCTGTTCAATGTGAGCGTGGTCGGCGATCTCTATGCCGACGTTCAGGGCATTTTTGCCAGGCAGGGGCTCAAGGTCAACGTCAAGCCCGGCGGGCCCGAGCGCGACGCGCTGAAGGAGCTCGAGCTCGGCCAGACCCAGTTCGGCGTGGCTTCGGCCGACCAGGTGCTGCGGGCGGTGGCCAAGGGAGCGCCGATCGTCGTTCTGGCCCAGCTGTTTCAGGTGAACCCGCTCAACTGGATCTACCGGACGGAGAAAATTGCCTTCTCCAGGGGCGAGGACCTGAAGGGCAAGACCATCGGGGTCACCTTCGGCGGCAACGACGAGGCCATCCTGCGCGCCCTGCTCGCCAGGTACGGCATCGCCGAGACCGAGGTCACCCTCTTCAGCGTGCGCTACGACTACACGCCGTTCTACGAGGGCAAGGTGGACTTCTGGCCGCTCTACATCAACGCCCAGGCGCCCATCATCGGGGGGAAGCTCGCCCAGGCCGGCGAGAAATACGCCTTCATGAGCCCGGACGAGTTGGGCGTGCGTTTCGTGGCGAACTCGGTCGTCACCACGCGCGAGATGCTGGAAAAGCACCCGGAGACGGTCAAGCGCTTTCTCAAGGCCCTGCTCCAAGGCTGGCGCGAAGCGCTCGACCCCCAAAACGAGGAAAAAGCCGTGGCGGTGCTGCTCGATGCGGACAAGGAAACTCCCGCGGCCACCGTCCGGCAGCAGCTCGCCGCCACGCGCGGCGGGTGATGCTGCCGCCGGCGGGCCGGGAGTTCGGCCGGATCGACTGCGGCGGCCTGGAAGCAGACCGCGCAGATCATGGCCGCCCAGAAGCTGATCGGCGCGTCGATCGACGTGCCATCCATACTGGCGGGTAACTCACCCCGCTAACACCGGGCTTGAGCCGGGAAGCGGACAAAGGGCCGGCACCGCGCGCAGGGCACCAAGGGCCCTTTGCGCTCATCCCCGAGAAACCGGATGGGGGGCGAGAAGTGTCAGAGAAAAATCTGGTCGGGGTGGTCACGGGGGGGACGCGCGGCATCGGGTTGGGGATCGCTGCGAGCCTGGTGCGGCGCGGGGCTTCGGTGGCGGTCACCTACCGCCGCGACGAAAATGCCGCGGAGACGGCCGGCCGCAAGCTCCGCGCGTTGTCGACGGCCGGCCGCGAGGTCCTTCTGTTGAAGGGCGACGGCGGTGACCCCGCGGTCGTGGCCGAACAGCATCGAAGGATAGAGAATGCCCTCGGGGGCGTGAATGTGCTCGTCAACAACGCCGGCATCATGCCCCGGGCGTCTTTTGAAGGGCTGACCGCCGCGGACTGGGACGAGACCATCCGCGTCAATCTGAACAGCGCCTTTTACTGGTGCCGCGCCGTGATCCCCGGGATGAAGACGGCGGGGTTCGGGCGCATCGTGAACCTCTCCTCCGTGGCCGCGCGCGGCGGGGGCGTCGTGGGACCGCATTACGCCGCATCCAAAGCCGGGCTGCTCGGGTTGACGCGCTACGGCGCACGCGAGCTCGGGCCCTTGGGGATCACGATCAATGCCATCGCCCCCGCCTTTATCGAGGAGGCCGGCCTGTTCGCGGACATTTCAGAGGAGCAGAAGACCGGTCTCAAAGCCAAAACCGTGTTGGGCCGCATCGGACAGGTCGCCGACGTGGTCCGGGCCTTTGACTACCTTCTGGACTCGCCCTTCGTCACCGGGGTCTGCCTGGATGTGAACGGCGGGTCTTTCATGATTTGAGGGCAGGTCCTCGGCGCCCCCTCCCTTCCCGCATCACACCGCGTTTCATTTATGGTGGTTGTCAAAATAACGTCCGGCTACCGGGGCGGTATTGTCGACTGCCATTTCAAGCCTGAGCCCCGATCCGGCCGAGCGTATGGGGCGACGCATTGGCTTGCCTTCGGTGCCGCATCAGGGCCGTTTTTACCACTGCTGTGAAGCCCAAGGGGTGAAGCTCGGAATTTTCCCTGCCCAAACACCAAACCCAGAAGCCATCCCTGCCAAAATCGGGGTTGACATCGGCTGCTGAAGATTGTATGACAATCTAACAATCGAATTATCAGTTCAATTATGCGGGGAGATGACCCTTGGCGCGGGTGGTGAAAAAAAAGCTGTCGGATGCGGTTCTCGAGGAGATCAATCGATGTTCGATCGCGGCGAACTGAAGGAGGGGGACAAGCTGCCCAATCAGACAAGCTCGCCGCCCAGCTCGGCGTGTCGCGAGCCTCTCTGCGGGAGTCGCTCCACACGCTGTGGCTGACGGGAATGCTCGAACAAAGGCCGGGTTTCGGAACGGTCGTTCGCGGACGGCTCCCGGACAACTTCTCCGAGTTTCTGAATCTGCCGCTGATTTCCGACGCCAAGGAAACCATCGAACTGGTGAAAGCCCGACGCTACATCGAAGTCGGCAATGTGGAGCTGGCCGTCGAGCACGCCACGGACGAGGAGGTGTCGGAGCTGGGGCGCATCCTCTCGGCCATGGCCGATGCCGCCCGCACCAACGACCAGGACGCTTATGTTCTGCAAGGGACGCGGAGTTCCACCAACTCTGGCGAAGGCAACGGGCAACCGTTTCATGGTGCACTTGTTTCTCACGATCCGGCGTATCATGGAGCAGTTCATCACGGAGTCATTCAGTGCCCTGCCCAGCATGCGGGACCGGTCGCTCGCCGATCACAAGTCAATCTTGCAGCCTCCAGCGACGCGATCGGCGCCTCGCGGTTAAGGAAATGACCCGGCACATGGCTCACATCCGTATGGCCATGGAGAATTTTTATCACATCACCCATCCGAAATCCCCGAATGCACCGCAAGCGCGAGGCATCCGGGCCACTGGTTGAAACATGGTCCGTATCATTTGAGGAAGGAAGTCCAAATGGAATCGACCAAGGGCTTTGCGTGTGCTGTGGAGAGTGCATCGCGATTTGTCCGGTGAATGCCATCCGCTTGAAAAAAAAGGACAAAGCATTGGGCTCCGAGGCCCATGCGGCTATCGACAGCGATGAATGCGTCGAGTGCGGGGCCTGTTTCCGCACGAAGATCTGTCCGGAAAACGCCATACGGGAGGAGGAACTCGGCTGGCCGCGGATTCTACGCAAGGCCTTTTCCGACCCGGTGTACACGCACGAGGGAACCGATATCCCCGGCCGGGGTACTGAAGAGATGAAGACCAACGATGTCACCGGCCGCTTCAAGGACGGCTTTGTCGGCGTTGGGCTTGAGTTCGGGCGGCCAGGCATCGGCACGCGCTTCCGCGAGGCCGAGAAAGCGATCTGAAGCTGGTTCCGCTCGGTGTTCAACTTGAACCCAACAATCCCCTGACCCAATTGATCGCAGACCCCCAGACCGGGAAGCCTCAAGTCGGACATCCTCGACGAAAAGGTTCTTTCCACCATCGTCGAGGCCATCATTCCGATAACGAAGTTTCAGGATCTGATGCGGGTGGTGCGGGAGATCGCCGAGGAGGTCGACACGGTCTTCAGTCTGGATGTCATCGGCAAAGTCGCGCCGGACGGGTCGGTCCCGGCTGCGGGCGAAATGCGAAAAGCCGGCCTCGAACCGTCCATCAACGGCAAGGTCAACGTCGGCCTGGGACGTCCACCGTACCCGTTCTGACATTGAAAGAGGAGGATCGATGTCTCACACACTGCACCGCTGCGGCCGGGAAGGCGACCTGAAAAACGATTTCGTCGTTTTCAGCATGTCCGCCAAGACCGTCAATGCCAAGGGTTCGGCCGCGAACATAAAGAGATTCTTTGAAATATTAGGCAAATACCCGCATGTCAATTTCGGCGATGTGAAAACCGGAAGCCAGTTCAACTCGGACTGGCAGACCGTGCACGACGGGTACCGGGACCAGTCGGTGGCGCACTACGTGTTCACCGATGCCGAGGTGGTGGGGCAGGTGCTCAAGGAACTCAAGGAGGCCGATCTCGGCGTCTCGGTGATTGTCAGCGGCCTGTTCGAAAAAGTGGACGAACTCTGCCGCAAGGCCGGGTTGGCCATGCACACGGTGGAATACTCCGGCGGCATCATGGGCCGCACCGAGCGCCTTGCGGATGCTCCGGTCCTCTCCATCACGGCCATGTGCGGGCATGGGTTGGTTTCCGTCAACCTCGTGAAGAAGATGGCCCTTCAGGTGAAAAAAGGGAAACGCTCGCTGGCGGAGGCCTCGGCCGAGTTGGCCAAGCCATGCATGTGCGGCGTGTTCAACCCTGAACGCGCCGAGCGGCTCCTGGTCGCGATGACCACGGGCTGAGCCTGTTCGGCGCGGCCCCGGCCGCGCCTCCTGCGGTGGACCTCAAACAAGACAAGGAGGCAGACATCATGATCGAGACGTTTAAGCCCGTAACCGACTGGAAGCAGGGTGTCGGGCGGGTCAAGATGATCATCAAGGGCGAATCGGTCGCGGCCGACAGCGGCAAGTGGGTTTCGGTCGAAAATCCGGCGCACAAGGGAGTCGAGGCCGGGCAGGTGCCGCAGGCCGGGGCGGCCGAGGTGGACCGCGCGGTGCAGGCCGCCGCGGACGCCTATCCGGCCTGGCGGAAAATGCCGGCCCGCGAACGCGGCAAGGCGTTTTTGAAAATCGCCGACGCCATCGAGTCCGAGAAGGGAGGAATTCGCGCGCCTCTACTCGCTTGAAACCGGCAACGCCATCGCCACGCAGTCTCGCGGCGAGACGCATGCTGACCGCGGACCTGATCCGCTACTTCGGCGGCGTGGCGAGCGAGATCAAGGGCGAGGTCATCCCCTCGGCGAGCAACTGTTCAGCTACACCCGCCGCGAGCCGCTGGGCGTGGTCGGCGGCATCGTGCCGTGGAACGCGCCGCTCGCCCTGAGCGCGCTCAAGATCTCGATGGCGCTCATCCCCGGCAACACGCTGGTGCTCAAGCCCTCCGTGGACGCCCCGCTCACGGCCGTCCGGCTGGCGGCGCTCTGCAACCGGTTCCTGCCCCGAGGGTGTCTGAACGTGGTCACCGGCACGGGGTCGGAGTGCGGCCAGGCCTTGATCGACCACCCCAGGGTGGCGAAGCTCTCCTTCACCGGCTCGACCGAGGTCGGCCGCGAGCGTCATGCGCGCCGCAGCCGAGCGCATCATCCCCGTCTCCCTGGAACTCGGCGGCAAGAGCCCCCAGATCGTGTTCCCGGAGGCCGACGACGACGCCACCGTGGCCCACGTCATCAACGGCATGCGGTTCGTCCGCCAGGGCCAGTCCTGCACGGCCGGCGCGCGGCTGTTCCTGCACGCGTCCGATCTTCGACGCCTTCCTCGGAAGCTCGTGGACAAGCTCAAGGCCTTCAAGATCGGCGAGCCGCTCGACGACGCGACCCAGATGGGCGCCATCGTCAACGCGAAGCAGTACAACACGCGTGCTCGCGCTACATCGCCGAAGGGCTCAAGCAGCCCGGTGCCAAAGCGCTCTGCGGCGGGCTGCCGCCCGACACGGCGCCGTTCTCGGATGGCTATTTTGTCGAGCCGACCGTCTTCGCGGGCGTCCAGAACGACTGGCGCATCGTCCGCGAGGAGGTCTTCGGGCCGGTGCTGGTCGCGATTCCCTGGACGGACGAGGCCGAGGTCATCCGCATGGCGAACGACAGCCACTACGGGCTGGCGGCCTTCATCTACACGCACGACATCGCCGAGGCGCTGCGCACCGCACACGAGATCGAGTCGGGCTTCGTGCAGGTCAACCAGGGCGGCGGGATCGTGCCCGGGCCAGTCCTACGGCGGATTCAAGCACAGCGGCATCGGTCGTGAGTGGTCGCTGGAAGGCATGCTGGAGTGCTTCACCCAGCGCAAGAGCGTCACCGTGAACCTGGCCTATTAGGCCAGCAACGAAAGGAAAACACCCCATGAGCAGTCACTCCGAAAAGACGGACCCCCGGTTCGTCGAGAAAGTCGATCTCTCCGAGGTCATCCTGACCCGTTTTCACCCCGGCGACGACCTCTTCCCGACTTTGGTCAAGACCGTCAAGGACCAGGGCTGGGAGCGGGCCGTCATTCTCTCCGGGATCGGAAGCCTCGAGGAGGCCGTCTTCGTGGCGCCCAAGCCGGCCTTCAAGATCCCCGTCCAGCCGGCCGAGAACCTGAACAAGATCGAGATCAAGGGGCCCTTCGAGCTGATGAGCATCGAAGGCAACATCGTCCCGTTGGTCGGCGAGTTCGGCAACCTGAAGCATGGCGACCCGGTGCTGCACGTGCACTGCCTATTGTCGCACGGCAACGGGGAGCTTACCGGCGGCCACATGGTTTCGGCCAAGGTCTTCACCACCGCCGAGATCTTCATCGCCGAAGTCAAGAATTCGAAAGTGAAGAAGAAAAAGAGCGAGGTCACCGGGCTGCTGGAGTTCCGCAACGACCTCTAATCGGGGTCCACCCCGTAACATGCGTCACACCCTGAAGGAGGCAATCATGAGGCGAAACGGTTTATTCATTTCCGCGGCGCTGGCGCTGGCGTTCACGGCGGCGGTGCTTTTCCCCAGTGCTGCCCGAGCGGCCGACACGGTCAAGATCGGTGTCATGTTCTCCACCACCGGGCCCGGCGCGGTCATCGGCGTCGGACAGATGGAAGGGGCCAAGATGGCCATCGATGAAATCAACAAGACCGGAGGAGTCACCATCGGCGGCAAGAAGATGATGATTGAAGGCGTGTTCCGGGACGACGAGACCAATCCCCAGGTGGCTGTCGGCCGCTTCAAGGAGATCGTGAAGGACCAGGGGGCGACCGCGCTCGTCGGGGGCACCTTCGGCCATGTGTCGATGGCCCTGAACGAGGAGGCCAAGAAGGCCGAGACCTTTTTCATGGCGACGAACGGGGTGCCCGAGAAGTTTTTCATGAAGGACGTGAAGGCCCCGACGGCGTTTTGCATCGTGGCGGCGGCCGAGTGGGCGGGCCGCGGCGCGGCGGCCTACATGGCCGATAAGATGCAGGCCAAGCGGATTGCCTGTTTCATGCCCGATTACGCCATCGGCAAGGGTACGATGAAAGGCTTCGAGGAAGTCATCAAGGACCGCAAGGGCGTCGAATACGAAACGATCTGGCACCCGGTTCAGAGCCCCGACATGACGAGCTTCCTCATCAAGGCGCTCGAGTTCAATCCGAATGTCGTCTTCATGGGCTCATGGGGCGGGGACGCCATCAACGCCCTCAAACAGGCGAGCGAGACCGGTGTCGCCAAGAAAGCCCCGCTGTTCCACTTTTGGCTGATGAACGCCTTTGCCACAGGTATTCCGGCCGACGCGATGAAGGGCGTCATGGGCCAGATGTTCTGGTACCATGACATGCGCGGGTTTACGGATGCCGAGGTGGTCAAGGCCTCCGAGGCCTTCACGGCGAACTACCTCAAGGCCCACAAGGAGCCCCCTGGGCCATACACCATGACTTCATATTACGGCGTCATGGAAACCGTGCGGGCCATGCAGCTCGCCAAGTCGACCGACCCGGGGAAGATGGCGGCGGCGCTGGTGGCCAACCCCGACTGGACAGGCGCGAAGGGCCCGGCCAAGTGGCGCAAGGATGGGGCCTGCCTCTACAAGTACTCCACCTGGATCGTCACGGGCAAAGGCGCGGATGAACGCAAGAGCGACCGCTACGATGCCAAGTTCGACTACGCCAAGATCGTGGACGTTTATGCCGGCGACGCCTACGTGCCGCCCATGAGCGCCTTCGGTTACTAAACCCTCATCGGGCCGGGGTGGCTCCCCGTCGAGACGCCCCGGCCCATGACCAACCTTTACCGCGTGTAATCCTGTTATGGCTGAATTGTTGCGGGCAGCGGGTTTGACCAAACGGTTCAACGGACTCACCGCCGTGAACGGGGTCTCATTTGGCGTCGAGGAGGGGTGCACCTGCGGCGTCATCGGCCCGAACGGCTCAGGCAAGACGACGCTCTTCAACCTGCTCTCCGGCTATTTCCCGCCGAGCGAGGGAAGCATCACCTTCATGGGCGGTGACATCACGGCCGAGCCGCCCCACCGGCGGGTCCTCCTGGGGGTCGGACGCACGTTTCAGCTGGTTTCGGTCTTTACTTCTTTGACGGTCTGGGAGAACCTCGTACTGTCGAGCGCCCGCTTCAGCAGGCAGGAGACCAGGCCGCTGCGGTTTTTTTTCCGCAGCGCCCGGCGCGCGCGGACACTCTCCGCCAGCGAGCAGGCCTTGAACTGGGTGGGCCTGACCGAAAAGGCGGCGCTGCCCGCCGGCGAGCTCTCCTATGGGGACAAGCGCATGCTGGAGATCGCCGTCGTTCTCTCCCTGCGCCCCAAACTGCTTCTGCTGGACGAGCCCCTGGCCGGGCTGAGCGATCATGAAATCGCCGAGGTGGTCGGGCTCATTCGCCGAATCCAAAAAGACCTTGCGGTGGTAATCATCGAGCACAAAATTTCCAAGATTCTCGACCTGGTCGGGCGCCTGAGCGTGATGAACGAGGGGCGGTTGATTTGCGAAGGACCGCCGGAGCAAGTTTTGTGCAATCCCGAGGTCCGCGAGTGCTACTGGGGAAAGGAGGAATCGGCGTGTTAGAGGTGTGCGGATTGGAAGTCGCCTACGGACATGCCCGGGTCATCCACGACCTCAACCTCTCCCTTCAAAAAGGCGAGATGGTGTTCATCGTCGGCCGCAACGGGGCCGGCAAGACCACTTTGCTCAAGGCCATCGCCGGGCTGCTCAAACCGGCCGCGGGAACAATCCGCTTCAAGGGGCGCTCCATCGCGGGCGAGTCGCCGGAACGTCTTGCCCGGCAAGGGTTCCGCTTCGTGGCCCAGGACAAGAAGGTGTTCAGCAGCCTGAGCGTGCGGTCCAACATCGAGCTGGCCGCGCACGGGGCGGGGGAGTCCGTTGAGGCCGCCTGGCGGAAAGCGGTGCAGATCTATCCTCAGCTCGATAGTTTCCGCGAACTCCCCGCCGGTCGGCTCTCCGGGGGGCAGCGTGAAATACTGCTGATCGGGCGCGCCCTGGTGGGTTCGCCGGAATTGCTCCTGATCGACGAGCCGACCGAGGGGCTCGCCGCCATCGTCATCGAAGACATCTTCCGGATATTGAGCGGCATGCGCCGGTCGGTGTCCACCATCATTGTGGAGCAGAACCTGTCGATCGTCACCAGACTCGCCAGCCGGATCTACGTCATGAAGGAGGGCAGGATCATCCGCGAAATTACTCAGGAATCCGAAATGGCGGACACCGCCCAACTGGAGGCCTACCTGTGAAAAACCTCGCCCCGCCATCCGGTTTCGCCGTGCAGCCCTGCTCCTCCGGGCAGCTGCTGAAGGAGGTTGCGCTGGTGGCCGCAGGGCTCCTGGTTCTTTCGGCCGGCATCAAAATACACTGGCTGACGGATTTTATGATCTTCTTTATCTTCGTCCTGAGCTTCGATTTGATCTACGGCTTTATGGGGCACCTCACCTTCGGCCACATGCTTTATTTCGGCGCCGGCGCCTACGGTTGCGCCATGTGGCTGGCCTATGCCGGCCAAAGCCCCCTGGCGGCGCTCGCTGCGGGCGTTTTGGGTGCCGCGGCCCTGGCGGCGGTGCTTGGGCTGATCGCCGTGCGCACCCACGGGGCGACGTTTGCGCTGATCAACATGGCCTTCAATGAGATCGGCTATTTTGCGGTCCAGTCGCCGCTTTCCGGCTTCACTCACGGGGAAGACGGCCTGAGCTGCTCGGCCGGCAAACTCTTCGGGTTCATTAATCTTTACAAGGACCTCGCGGCGTTTGTGGTCACGGCCCTCGTTCTCCTGGTCGTGTTTTCGCTTCTGCGCGCCCTGACCGGCTCTCCGTTCGGCATCATGTTGCGCTCGATCAAGGAAAACGAACGGCGGGTGCAGTTTCTGGGCTACGACACCTACCGTTTCAAATGGGCCGCCTTCGTCACTGCATCGGCCATCGCCGCGCTTGCCGGCAGTTTGTTCACGCTGGTCCAGGGGTTTGTGAGTCCGCGTGTCATCAGCCCCTTCGGCAACGTGGATGTCATCTTCGCCTGTTTGATCGGGGGGGCCGGGAACCTCTACGGCGCCCTGATCGGGGGGACCGTTTTCATGCTGATCAAGAATTTTCTGCCCGTATTGATCCCGGGGCTTTCGGCCATGCTCAACGTCAAGCTGCCGCAGTGGGAAATGTGGCTGGGGGTCGTGCTCCTGGTGATTGTCTTTTCGGTTCGCAAGGGGATCGTGGGGGCGGTTCTGAGCCGATGGGGAAAAAAGCGCCGGGTGGGGATATCATCATGATCCAGACCATCATCTACGGCTTTACGATCGGGGCCATCCTTTATTTCTTCGCCGTGGGGCTGTCGCTCACCTTCGGTACGATGCATATCATCAACTTCGCCCACGGGATGGTCTACGCACTGGGGGTATACATCTTCATCAGCCTGATGAAGGTCCTCGGAAACTCATTTCTCCTTTCCATGACGCTGAGCATTCTGGTCATGCTCCCGGTCGCCTACGTCATCGAACGTTTCATCATCCGCCGGCTCTATGGGGAAAGCCTGGACTATGCCATCATTGCCACCTACGGTGTTCTGCTGATCGGAACCGACGCCATCAAGCTTGTGTGGGGCACGACCCCTTACCCCGTCAGCGACCCCCTGGGGGTGTCGCTGCCATTGGCGGGGCTGGACCTGCCGCTCTACCGTGTCCTCATCGTGGCCTGCGCCGTCGGGCTGTTCCTTGCCCTGCGCACGTTTTTCCAAAAGTCCGTCATCGGGCGGATTGTCACGGCCTCGATAGAGGACAGCGACGGGGTGCGCTGCCTCGGCCTGGACGTCAACCGCTATTTCAGCATCGTGTTCGTGCTCGGCAGCGCCCTTGCGGTTCTCGGGGGGATCCTCTACGCTCCGATTTCAACCACCGAACCGTACATGGGGTTTCACATCCTGCTGCTGGCCTTTGCCGTCGTGATCGTCGGCGGCATGGGAAACCTCACCGGCACCTTCGTGGCCGCCATGATTCTCGGCATGGTGATGGCCGTCACCGGCCGGTTCTGGTCGCAGGCCGCCAATGCCATGGTGTTTGTCGTCATGGCGCTGGTGCTTATTTTCAGACCGATAGAGTCCAACTGACGGCGCGACGGTACCAATCCCGGCCCGTCCCGGCCAAGGAGGCAGGCATGATCAAGGGCATCGGCCACATCGCACTGGCGGTCCGCGACATCGAGCGGGTCGTGGCGGCCCTGTGCACGGCGCTCGGGCAGGCGCCGGCAGAGGTCCGCCACATTCCGGAGCGCCAGGTCAAATTCGCCCTGGTGGAGGTCGGGGGCCTTCAGATCGAAATCCTGGAGGACTTCTCCGCGGAGGGGTTCATCGCCCGCCACACGGCGGACCACGGCAACTCCATCCACCATTTCTGCCTATTGAGCGACGATATCGAGAGGGACCTGGCCGACCTAAAGCGCAAAGGGGTGCCGCTTGCCGACGAGACCCCTCGCATGGGCGTGCGGGGCAAACGCATCGCGTTCATCGCACCGGAGCTGTTGAACGGAATACCGATCGAGATCTCGGAACCCTAACTACCTTACAGGGAGGAGCACCGATATGAAAGGCGTATGGAACAAGATCCTCAAAGTTGACCTCGAGCAGAAAAAGGCCACCCCGGTTGATGTGCCGGACGAAGTCTACCATCATTTCCTGGGCGGGGAGGGACTCGCCGCCTGGGTCATGTGGAAGTCCTGCCCGCGGGGCACCACAGCCTTCGACCCCGCCAACCGGCTGACGCTCGCCACGGGCCCGATGCAGGGGATCAAGCAGAGCGGCGCGGCCAAGTGGGCGGTGGGCGGCATCTCCCCCTCGATCAACATGAACGCGGGTTCGGCGATCACGCATGCCTTCGGCATCGAAATGAAGCAGGCCGGCTACGATGCCATCGTCGTCCACGGGCGCGCCGAGAAGCCGGTCTACGTCGTCGTCGACGACGACCGGGTCAAGATCAGGGACGCGTCGCGGATCTGGGGCAAGGACGCCTACGAGGCCCACGACATGATCCGGGAAAAGGAGGGGGAGAAGTTCGAGGTGGTGACCACCGGCCAGGCGGGCGAGCGGCTGGTGCGCTTCGCCAACATTCAGACCGCCCACAAGTCCTTCGCGGGCCGCTGCGGCTTCGGCGCGGTCATGGGCTCGAAGATGCTGAAGGGCGTCGCGGTCCGGGGCAGCCAGAGCTGCCCGCTGCACGACCCGAAGGGCAACGACCGGCTGAACAAGGCCATCAACAAGCGCCTGGCCGAGGTGAACGCCTCCAAGCCCGAGAATTTCCGGATCTCCCACCTGGGCACGGCGATGGCCACCGCGCTTTTCGCCCCCCAGGGCAACCTGCCGGTCAAGAACTACCGCCTGGCCTCCCACCCCGAGGGCGAGGCCAACCTGGGCGGGCAGTCCTACGTCGAGAAGCTGAACGCCAAGCCCTGGCCCTGCCGCTACTGCGTCATCAAGTGCCACAACAAGTGCGAGGTCAAGAGCGGTCCCTACGCCTACAAGGGCAAGGGCCCGGAGTACGAGTCCTTCGCCATGATGGGCTTCAACCTGTTGATCGCCGACCAGGAGGCCGTCGCCTACGCCGGGGAGCTGGCCAACCGCTACTCCATGGACACCATCTCGCTCGGCGGGGTCCTGGCCTGGGCCATCGAGTCCTACGAGAAGGGCGTCATCACCACGGAGGACACCTACGGCCTGGAGCTGACCTGGGGCAACGCCGCCGCCATGGTGGAGATGGTCCGCAAGATCGGCGACCCGCGCTCCGGGGCTCGGCTACCTGCTGGGCGAGGGGTGCAAGATCGCCTCGGAGCGGATCGGGCAGGGCTCGGAGGACTGGGCCCTGCAGATGAAGGGCCAGGAGATTGCGGCCCACAACTGGCGCGCCCAGTACATCTCCGCCCTCAACTACTGCACCGGCGTCGCCTCCGGCCCCAACCACGAGCGCGGCAATTCCCAGCACATCTGGGTGGGCCACATCCTCCTGCCGGAGTGGGGCATCGACCATGTCGAGAACGAGGAGCGCTGGTCCTGGGAACGCGCCTCCGAGCGCAACGCCAAGTTCCACGACTACTGCAACGTCATCAACTCGGCGGTGCACTGCAAGTTCCAGGAGTTCGCGAGCTACAACCTGACGGATCTTCTGGGCACGATCAACACCTGCACCGGGCTCGACTGGAGCCAGGAGGAGCTGCGCCGCTGCGGGGAGCGGATCACGACCCTGCAGAAGCTGCTCAACATCCGCTATGGATGGAAGAAGCAGGACGACCTCAACTACCCGAAGCGCTTCATGCAGCCGGTGAACGAAGGGCCGGCGGCCGGGAAGATCCCCGTCGGGCTGGAGGGGGCGATCGCCGACTACTACCGGCATCGCGGCTGGGACGAGAACGGCGCACCCACCGCGGGACTGCTGAAACGGTTGGAGATGGAGTCCATCCCCGGCTGTTGACGCGCCCTCGATGCGCAAGCGCCCAAATGCAGGCACGAGGAGCAAGGGGCACGTCATGCAGATCCTGTTCAACGGCAAGGCCCGGGAACTCGCCCCGGGCACCCGGCTCGCCGACCTGGCGCGGGAGACCGAGGAGAAGGTCAAGGGCGATCCCATGATCGCCGCCATGATTCAGAAGACCGGCTCGAGCCAGCTGCTGTTCATCCTGAACGGGCGGGTGGTCAAGGCCGGACAACTTGAGCGGGTCGAGCTGCGGGAAGGCGACGACCTGCGCTACGTCCACCCCTATTTCGGGGGGTGATTATTCGCCTGCGCGGGCTGCCGCGGCAGGCGCTACAAGGAGCGGTTTCGAATGGCCAAGAAAAAGCTGATGATCCACGATTTCTACCGCATGAAAAAAGACGGCGAGAAGATCACCTTTCTCACCTCCTATGATTACCCCACGGCCCAGTTCGCCGAGGCCGCCGGGCTGGACATGCTGCTGGTGGGCGACTCGCTCGGGATGTGCGTCTACGGCTATCCGGGCACGGTCCCGGTGATCATGGACCAGTGCATCTGGCACGCCGAGGCCGTGCGCCGCGGGGCGCCCAACACCTTCGTCGTCGGGCGACATGCCGTTCATGTCCTACCAGAGCTCGGTGGAGAAGGCGGTCGAAAACGCCGGCCGGTTTCTCAAGGAGGCCGGCTGCGACGCGATCAAGCTCGAGGGCGGCGTGCGGGTCGCGCCGCAGATCCGGGCCATCGTCGATGCCGGCATCATCGTGATGGGCCACATCGGCCTGACCCCTCAGAGCTCGGGTCAGCTGGGCGGCCACAAGGCCCAGGGCCGCACCGGCGAGACGGCCCGAGCTGGTCGTCGAGGACGCGCTGGCCGTTCAGGAAGCCGGCGCCCAGATGATCCTGCTCGAGGCGATCCCGCCGGAGGTGGCCGGTTACATCCGCCGCGCGGCTGACCATCCCGGTGCTTTCCATCGGCGCCGGGCTCGGACTGCGACGGGCAGCTGCTGATCGTCTCGGACATGATCGGACAGTTCCAGGCCTTCACGCCCAAGTTCGTCAAGAAATACTGCAACGTGGCCGAGATCGTCACCAACGCCATGAAGCAGTACGTGGCGGAGGTGCGCGCCAAGCAGTTCCCGGAGGACGAGCACTGCTACCACATGCTGCCCGGGGAGCTCGAGAGGTTCGAGACCGAGTTCAAATAGACCGGCGCTTCAGGGGTCAAGGGGCCGAACGATAGAGAAAAAACGGAATGACGGGTGCAAACGCCACCTGAAGAAAGGAGTACGCGATATGGCTGACTTGAGAGAGTTGCTGAAGGTGCCGGCCGCGCATCTGGAGCAGATCAATGCGCTGCTGACCGATCCGAACAACGAGCTCGTCAACGGGCTGCTCGAGGTCGTCGCCCGCCACGGCGGCGTGCAGGAAATCAACCGCAAGGCGCGCGAGGCCGGCCGCGTCGAGAACCTCATGGCCCGGCTGGAGGCCATGGGAAGCCCCTATGTCGCCGACCTGCGCTGGCTGATGGCGCAGCGGGACGCGAAGGCGTTCGTCGGCTACGACGACTACGTGAAAAAGGTCTCCGGCGGCAAGCGCACCGCGGCGGCGCTCAACCGCGAGAACGCGGTGACGCTCGAGATCAGCGCCGTGCAGTATTTCCCCTGGCTGATCGCCGAGGCCCGGCACTGCATCGCGCAGGGCGAGCTGATGCCGGGACGCTTCATCCGGGTGCGCAACATGACCGAGCAGGCGGCCGACAACGGCGACATCCTGGCCGTTGCCGCCGCCATGCAGATCATCGGCGCCAGCTACGTGGAAACCCTGGACACCAAGGGCACCGACGGCTCGAACGTCCACCTGGGAGGGCCGGAGACCATCACCGGCTATTTCGGCGGCGTGGGCCAGCCCAACGACTACCCGCTCAAGTGGGCGGACGAGTACCTGCGGTACTACACCGACTGCGGCGTGCGCCAGGTGCTCAACATCAACCCGG
>CAVQUW010000026.1:0-78587 GCA_963716785.1 uncultured delta proteobacterium
AGTGACTTCTACCGTGTGAGGGTAGCGCTCTCCCGCTGAGCTAAGCGCCCGAAGATGGCGATGTGGCCCGGAAGAATCCGGCACCCCTTCTCATTACGTCGTTTCAGGGTCGAAATCAAGTGTTTTTTCAGGCGGCGACCCGATTGCGCCCGGCTCACCCGATGCGGGTGCCTCGGGGGCGTCTGCGTCCTCATCCGCGGGGAAACCCGTGTCCTTCTCCGTCGGGGTGACTTCCGTCTGAGGCTCGGCGGCCGATTCGGCGTGCCCCTCCTCAGTCTCCTGGGCGGCGGCTTCGTCGTCGGGTTCGATGGTGACCGCCCCGCGCTCCTCGAGCGGCGCCCGGCCGAACTCCTCGATTTCCCGGGGCGATGGCAGGTCCTTGAGGTCCTTGAGGTCGAAGGTTTCGAGGAACTTTTTGGAGGTGGCGTAGATCAACGGGCGGCCGGCGACCTCCTTGCGGCCGAGCACGCGCACGAGCTTGCGCTCGAGCAATTGGCGCAGCACCCCGCCGCAGTCCACCCCGCGGATGTGCTCGACATCGGCGCGGATGACCGGCTGCTTGTAGGCGATAATGGCGAGCGTCTCCATGGCCGCCTTGCTCAGCCGCAGCGGCTTGGGGTCCACCAGACGTCGGATCCAGGTCGTGTAGACCGGCCGGCTGCGGAACTGGTACCCTCCGGCGACCTCGGCCAGGAAGAACCCTCCGTTGCGTTGTTCGTAGTCGGTCTGCAACGCGACGAGCGCGGCACGAATCTCTTGGGCGTCCGCCGACTCGACGATTTTCTTCAAGCGCTCGAGGCTCAGGGGTTCATCGGCCACGAAGAGCAGGCTTTCGACTATGTTCTTGAGGTCTTCCATCACTGGTAGAATATCCTGATGACTCCGGAATTAACGTGCTGAACGAGACTGATCAGCGCGAGCTTGACCATCTCGAGGATCGCCAGAAAGGTGACGATGATCTCGCTGCGCGCGGGATTGGCCGAGAACAGCTCGAAAAAGGTGAGGGAGCCTTTGTCTTCGAGCATGTCGGCGATCTGGGTAATGCGCTCCTTGACGGAGATCGTGTCGTTTGAAAATTCGATCCGCGCCTCGTCCGGCAGCGCCGCCAACACCTTCTGAAAGGCGTCGATCAACTCGAAGAGCCCGATCTTGATGACCTCCTCATCGCCGGCGAGCGCAAGCTCCCCGGGACCGGCGGGCCGGGTGAAGGTGTCCTCGCCGAGCAGCGGGCGTTCGGCCAGTTGTTCGGCCGCGGATTTCAGTTTGAGGTATTCGAGCAGCGGCCGAATGATCTCCTGGCGCGGGTCTTCATCGGCCTCCTCATCCCCGTGTGCCGGCAGCAGCATGCGGGATTTGATCTGCGCCAGGGTGGCGGCCATCACCACGAACTCGGAGGCGAACTCGACGTTCATGGACTCCAGCCACTGAAGGTAGTCCAGGTATTGTTCGGTCACCATCGCCACCGGGATGTCGGAGATGTTGAGCTCGTTCTTTTTGATCAGATGGACCAGCAGATCCATCGGCCCTTCGAATACGTCCGTGAGTCTGACACGATAGGGTTCAGGGGGAATGGTCCCGTGTTGATCCACCACGTTGCTTGTTCCCTTGCCGCTCATTGGGCGATTAGAGCTCGAGTCGAGGACCCTTTCCGGCCGCCGCGATCGGCTACAGTTTCATGGCCGCCCGGACTTCCTGCATGGTGCTCCGGGCCGTCAGCCGGGCGGTGTCGCTGCCGGCCGCGATGATCTCCTCGACCTGTTCCGGGTGCTCCTGGTAGAACCGGCGTCGCTCGCGGATGGGTTCCAAAAAGGCGTTCAGGTGGGCGGCCATTCGCTTTTTGCACTCCACGCAGCCGATGTCCGCCGTGCGGCAACGGCGGTCGACTTCCGCCACGAGCTCCGGCGGGGAGTAGAGCCGGTGAAAATCGAACACATTGCAGATCTCCGGGTTGCCGGGGTCCGACTTGCGCATGCGCTGGGGGTCGGTGATCATGGTGGCCACTTTGGCGGCGACCTCCTCGGGGGAATCGGACAAAAAGATGGCGTTGCCGTAGCTCTTGCTCATTTTGCGGCGGTCCGTGCCGAGCAGCTTGGGGGTTTCGGTCAGAATGACCTCGGGCTCCGGGAACACGGGACCGTAGAAAAAGTTGAAGCGCCGGGCGATCTCCCGCGTGATTTCGACATGCGGCGCCTGGTCTACGCCCACCGGCACGCCGTAGGGTTTGTACATGATGATGTCCGCCGCCTGCAGCACCGGGTACCCGAGAAAGCCGAAGGTGGAGAGATCCTTGTTGTTGATCTGCTCGATCTGGTCTTTGTAGGTCGGGTTGCGTTCGAGCCAGGGAACCGGCGTGATCATGCCCAGGAGCAGGTAGAGCTCCGCGTGCTCCGTGACCCGGGATTGAACGAAAAGGGTGCTCTTCTCCGGCGTCAGCCCGGCGCTCAGCCAGTCGAGGAGGATCTCGTTGGTGTAGGCCCTGATGTGGTCCGGCCGCTCGTAGTCGCTGGTCAGTGCGTGCCAGTCCGCGACGAAAAAGAAGCATTCGTATTCGTTCTGCAGACGCACCCAATTGGCCAGCGCGCCGTGGTAGTTCCCCAGGTGCAGGGGCCCGGTGGGCCGCATGCCGCTCAAAAGCCTTTTTTTCATGTCGTCTGAATCTCTCCTTTATAAACCGGTCGATATACCGGCCGCCCCGACCGTCGGATGACTTTTCCCGGCGGCTCGATCTTGCGTTCAGCTCCGGCCGGCGAGGCTCTTGGCCAGCTCCATTTCCTCTTCGTAGGATTCCACCCGGCCGTTCAACTTGGCGTCGAAGACCGCCTGGAGGATCCTGCGGTAGATCGGACCGGGTTTCAAGCCGAGCGCCTTGAGGTCCTCCCCTTTCAGGGTGATGCCCGCCCGGCGCAGCTTCGTGAAAAACAGGGATATCGCTTTCTTGATTTGCTCCTGGTCGGTGGCCGCCATCATGAACAGGATCGACTCGGTTTTGAACCCGGCCAACCGGTGGTACAGGCTGCTGTTTTCCGCCGGCAGGCCGCGCTCCAGCCAGAACAGGCAACTGTCGATGTTGGCGCGGTCTTTTACAAACTGCTGCCGCAGGCGGGGGGCGAGCTCAAAGCGGTCGCAGATCTCTTCGGCGGCACCTTTTTCGCAGTGTTGGAGCAGCACCAGGAAATAAACGGCCCACTTCATATAAGATTCATCCAGAAAAAGCAAATCAAACCAGGAGAGGACCTTCTTGGTGGAACTCAGCATCCGCAGAAGCGGTTTGCCGCATGTCAGCGATGGGTGGATGACCTTGAGCAGGTTGAAGTCGTGCAACCGCTGGATGGCTGATGCGGGGTTTTCCTCCTCCAGGATCTGTTTGAGCTCGCTGAACACCCTGCGGCCGCTCAGTTCGCGGAAAAAGTCCATGCTGACCGCGTTTTCGATCAGCCCGGTCGTCAATCGGCTGATCGAAAAGCCGAAGCGCTGTTCGAAACGGATGGCCCGAAACACCCGGGTGGGGTCCTCCACAAAGCTCAGGTTGTGCAGAACCCGGATGGTTTTTTCTTTTAAGTCCTTGTGCGCGTTGAAAAAATCGATGAGCGTCCCCAAGCGGTCCGGGTTGAGCTGGATGGCGAGGGTGTTGATGGTGAAATCCCTTCGGTACAGATCCAGTTTGATCGAGCTCATCTCCACCACCGGCAGGGCCGCCGGGAACTTGTAGTATTCCATGCGGGCTGAGGCGATGTCGATTTTGAAACCGTCCGGGTAGATGATCACCGCCGTGCCGAATTTCTCATGGGTGTGGATGCGCGCCCCGCCGCTTTTGGCGAACTTTTTGGCAAAGGCGATCCCGTCGCCCTCGATCACCAGGTCCAGATCTTCGTCGCTGCGAAACAGAAACAGGTCGCGTACGAAACCGCCGACCACGAAGGCCCCGAACCCCAGAAGGCTGGCGATTTTCCCCGCCTCTTCGCAAAACGGCGATCAAGCCGTTCGGACAGCCGCTCTTGCATGAACTTGAAGACGTTGCGTCTGCGGGGGCTGAAGGCGTGCCACAGAGGCTCCTCGGTCGATCCGGATTCAGACCGCTGCTGCCCCACCAGGGTGTTCAGCAGGTCGGTGCGGGTGATGACCCCGGCGATGCGGTTGCCTTCCGTAACCGGCAGGATCCGCTGTTTGTTGTTGATGATCTTGTCTTGGATTTCGGTCAAATCGGCCTCGGGTGCCACCGTGGCCACCTCGGTGGTCATGTAGTCGCTCACCGGCACGGCGCCCAGTTTGTGGAACAGCGCCTTTTCGATGACCTGCCGGGTGATGTAGCCGCGCAACTCCTCGCCGTCGCCCCTGCTCCTTAATGGTGACCAGCAGGGCATTGACGTTGTAGCGGGTCATGAGGAGGTTGGCCTCCTCGCAGGAGACGCCCGGGGCAGACGGCAATGGCCGGGGAGGACATCAGGTGCCGGGCCAGCCGGCGCGCCTTGACGTTCGCGAACAGGATCTCGAGCAGTTGCTGTTCCGTCTGCGCGAGGGTCTGCCCCTTGACGGTCGCCGCGGCGGCATAGGCGTGTCCGCCGCCCCCAGCGGCGACACAATCGCCCCGACATCCACCTCCTCGATCCGGCTGCGGGCCACGATGTAAATCTTGGACTCCATCAGGGCGAGGGCGAAGATCACATCCAGGTTTTCCATTTTGGCCATTTTCTGTACGAGAAAGGCCAGATCGGGGATGTAGACTTCCCGGGAGACGCTGGTCGTGACCATGTCGATTCCGTTGACATTGCGGCGGGTGGCGGCCTGGATCATGTCGTTCAGCAGGTGGACCTGCTCCGGGTTGAGTTCCCGCGCAATGAGGTCGGAGACCACGTTCAGATTGGCACCCTTCGAGAGCAGGTACGCGGCCGCCAGGAAATCCCGCTCGGTGGTGGAGGGAAAGGTGAACGAGCCGGTGTCCTCGTGCAGCCCAAGACACATGATGGTGGCCTCGTCGGCCGAAACCTCGATGCCCTTGGCCCGAATGGCCTCGATCAAAATGGTGACGTTGGCGCCCGTGCGGTCACAGACTTCGAGCTCGCCTCTGATGTCGTTGTCGGCCGGCGGGTGATGGTCGTATATGTGGATTTCCAGGCCGGGCCGGTCGAGCAAGTTCGGCCAGTTTGCCGATTCGTCCGGGCTGACGGGTGTCCACGAGCACCAGGCGCGTGACCTGGGAGAAGTCGAGCATCTGGAGGTCCGCCAAATTGAACAGGTAGACCAGGGAGCTGATAAAAAAGTTCCTCAGGTTTTTTTCCTGCGACCCGGGGAACACCACCCGGGCCTCGGGGTAGAGTTTTTGCGCCGCCAGCAGGGAGGCCAAGGCATCAAAATCGGCATTGATGTGGGTGGTGATGACCGTGATCCCGGCGGGGTTTCGCGGGCGAACAGACGGGTGCGGGGCTTTCTTGGGCATCGATATCGTGTCCCTCGTTCGGCGATGTCGCCGGTCAGATCGGGCGGATTGCAAAAACTTAACATATCGGTGCCATAAAGCCAATCCTCTTGGGCCGGATCGCCCGCGACACCCGGGATCGGGCGGTTCGAAAAAACCCCTCAAGTTCCCCATCCCACCGACCGATAGATATTGCAAAACCTTTTCCGGCCGGCGGTTGTGCGAGGGTTACGGAGACAGGCGCTGAGCGGAGTGCCGGGTCTGTCTGCGCACAGGGGTGACCATCCGGGTCACACGCCCGCATCAGTCGGGAGACGCAGGCAGACACGCGCGATTGGCCGATCATGGAGGATGTGGATATGCCAGTTTACCAGTGGGTAGGGAAAAACCGGTTGAACAAGGTCCAGAAGGGCGAGATGGAGGCGTTGACCGAGGAGGCCGTGCGGGCCAGTCTCTTGCGCCAGCGAATCACCCCCACGCGGATCAAGCAAAAACCAAAGGACGTGTTCGCCAACATCTCTTTTCTGCAACCCCGGGTCAAGGAAAACGACATCATCCTCTTTGCGCGGCAGTTTTCGACCATGATCGACGCCGGTTTGCCCATCATCCAGTGCCTGGACATCCTCCACACCCAGCAGAAGAACCTCACTTTCAAAAAAGTGCTCAAAAAAATCAAGGAATCCGTTGAAGGCGGCTCGACCTTGGCCGAGGCCCTCAAAAAGTTTCCCAAGCACTTCGACGACCTGTTCGTCAACATGATCGCGGCCGGCGAAGCCGGCGGCATCCTGGACGCCATCCTCAGAAGACTGGCCGCCTACATGGAAAAGGCGGCCCGGCTCAAGGCCAGGGTCAAGGGGGCGATGACCTACCCGCTGGTCACCCTGGCCATCGCCGTCATCGTTTTGGCGGTCATCCTGATCTTCGTCATCCCGGTGTTCGAGGAGATGTTCGCCGACTTCGGCAGCGAGCTGCCGACCCCGACCAAGATCGTCGTCGCCATGAGCGAGCTCGTGAAGAGCAAGATCCTCTACCTCATCGGTCTTCTGGCACTCGGGGGGATCGCCTTCAAGAAGTGGTACGCCACGGAAAAAGGCCAGATCTCCGTGGATGCGTTGACCCTGAAGCTTCCCGTTTTCGGGATGCTGCTGCGCAAGGTGGCCGTCGCCAAATTCACCCGCACCATGGGGACCATGCTGGCGAGCGGGGTCGCCATTCTCGAGGCGCTCGACATCGTGGCCAAGACCGCCGGCAACCGAATCATCGAGAAAGCCATTTACAACGTGCGCTCCGGCATCGCGGAAGGCCGCACCATGGCCGACCCTCTGAATGAGAGCGGGGTGTTTCCGCCGATGGTCTGCCAGATGATCGCGGTCGGCGAATCCACCGGGGCCCTGGATGCCATGCTCGAAAAGATCGCCGACTTCTACGACGAGGAGGTCGACCAGGCGGTGGAGAACATGACCTCGCTGATCGAGCCGGTCATGCTGGTGTTCCTGGGCGTGACCATCGGCGGGCTGGTCATCGCCATGTATCTGCCGATCTTCAAGATGGCCGGAGCCATCTCCTGAGTTCCGCCCTTCATCCGGGCCGGGTCCGCCGTCGCGGCGGCCGCTGCGAATCGCAGTGAGGGGTGCCCGACGGGCAGGGGGGCATGAGGTGGTTGCTGCGAAAAAAAACAGCGGGGCCGTATGCACTCTGAAGGCGACCTGAGGGAAAGACTTCAGAAGCTCACCCTGCTGCGGCTGATTTTTTCCTCATTGCTGCTCGGTTCGACCCTGATTTTTGAGGTCAGCCGCGAGGACGCACCGGATGAATCGGTGCGGTTCATTCTCTACGGGCTCATCGGGTTTATTTTTTGCGCCTCCCTGGGCTATTCCCTGGCGATCGGTCGCGTGTCGCAGATCAGACGCCTGGCGTTGGTCCAGATCCTCATCGACACGCTCATCGTGACGGTGACGCTGATGGTCACCGGCGGCTATTCCAGTCTGTTCTCCTTTCTGTACCTCGTGGTCATCGTGTATTCCAGCCTTTTGCTCAACCGCCGCGGCACAGTGATGGTCTCCGCCCTGTGCGGGATCCAGTTCGGCATCATGGTGGACCTGCAATATTTCGGGCTGCTCGGCCTGTTTCAGCTCGAGGGCAACGGGTATCCCGGTATGTCGGGCTGGGACGAGGTCATCACCAAGATCGTGACCATCATGGTCGGCTGCATCGTCGTGGGGTTTCTGAGCAGCTTTCTCTCCGAGCAGCTGCTGCGAACCAAAAAGGAGCTGCAGCTCATGGAGGAGCATGTCAAGCGTGTGGAAAAAATGGCGACGGTCGGCGAAATGGCCGCCCGGCTCGCGCACGAGATCAAGAACCCACTGGCTTCTCTGAGCGGCGCCATCCAGATGATGCGCGAGGACACGCGTTTCGACCCCGACCACGACCGTTTGATGCGGATCATACTGCGCGAAGCCGACCGGTTGAGCTCACTGTCGAGCAATTTCCTGCTCTACGCCAAGGCCGCCGGCGGGCAAGACCCAGCCCGTCGAACTGGAGAAGACACTGCGCGACACCGTGGAGCTGTTCGGCAAAAGAGGTGCGGCCGGCAAGCGGGTCATCACCACGCTGACGGCGCAGCCGGGAATCTGGGTCGCCATGGACCCGGCCCACCTGCAGCAGGTGTTGTGGAACCTCCTGATCAACGCGGCCGAGGCCATCGAAGAATCCGGTCACATCCGTCTTGAGCTCACGGCCCTCAGAGATCGGCATGTCTGTCTTCAGATCGTCGACACCGGCGCCGGAATGTCGGCGGAGACGCTCAAATTCATCTTCGACCCCTTTTTCACTACGAAAGCAAGCGGCACCGGCTTGGGTCTGCCGATCGTGCACCGTATTCTGGAGGCCTACCAGGGCCGCATCGATGTGCACAGCGAACCCGGGACGGGAGCCTCCTTCCGCATCTGTCTGAAGCAAATCGACCCCCCGGCCGAACCGGCGGCACCGTTCCAACTATCGCTTGACAGCCAACGGCAATTCAGCTAAAAAAATCGTTTTATTGTGCATTCCTGCCCGTGATTCGGGTCAATCCGGCCCGCGGGACCCCCGCGCGGGAACCGGGAAGGCACAGCGGCGGCTGCAGGTGCGGCCTTTCGGATGTGGCTTGGCTTTGGCGCATCACAACCGCGGGGCCACCGGTTTCGCCTGACCGGCTCGGTGTTCAGGTCGAAGGGCGGCCACCCGCGGCCATCCGTGCCCCCGCCACCCCAATCGCCTCAAACGGACCACCCAGGAACAATTGTCGGAGACCCTATGGAATCGGTCAGTGAGCTTCTTCAAAAACGCCGGGAGAAAGCGGAAACCCTCAGGCAGGGGCAGGTCAACCTGTATCCGAACGATTTCAGGGTCTCGCACACGGTCGCCGAGCTCCAGGCGCTGACTCGGCAGAGGCCGGATTCCCTGACCGAAGAAGGCCCCCGCTTCATCGTCGCCGGACGTATGATGGCCGTCAATCATTTTGGGAAGGCCGCGTTCGTGCGTTTCCGGGACCGCACGGGTCTGCTGCAGGCCTACGTCCGCAAAGACCGTATCGGCGAGGAAGCCTTCGCCGTGTTCAAGCAGCTGGACGTCGGGGATTTCGTCGGGTTGACCGGGACCCTGTTCCAGACACGGACCGGGGAGTGGACCTTGTCCGCGGACAGTCTGCGGCTGTTGACGAAGACCCTCAGGCCGCTGCCTGAAAAATTCCACGGTCTCAAGGACCCCGAGAAGCGCTACCGTCAGCGCTACATCGATCTGATGATGAACCCCGAGGTTCGGGAGATTTTTACCCGGCGCAGCCGGATGGTTCAGGAGATGCGTTCCTTTTTTCTGGAGCGCGAATTTCTGGAGGTCGAGACTCCCATGATGCAGCCGATCCCCGGGGGGGCCGAGGCAACGCCGTTCAAGACCCACCACCAGGCGCTCGGGATGGATCTTTATCTGCGCATCGCCCCGGAGCTCTACCTGAAACGGCTGGTGGTGGGCGGATTCGAGCGTGTGTTCGAGATCAACCGCAGCTTCCGCAACGAGGGCATCTCCACCCAGCACAACCCGGAATTCACCATGTTGGAGTTCTACCATGCCTACGCCACCTACACGGACTTGATGGACCTGACCGAGGAACTGCTGGCGAGGGTCTCCGAAAAAATCACGGGCTCCTCAATCGTTTCGTATCAGGGCCAGGAGATCGAGTTTCACGGCAAGTGGCGCCGGCTGGGACTATTCGAGGCACTCGAACAGATCGGGGGTGTGGACCGGACGATTCTCGGCGACCGTGAGAAACTCCTGGAGTTCGCATCCCGGCGCCAGGTGACGCTCACCAAGACGGGCAAGCTCGCTAAAATCATCACCAAGTTGTTCGACGCACTGGTACAGCCGAAGCTGGTGCAGCCTACCTTCATCACCGGTTACCCGGCCGAGGTCTCGCCGCTCTCAAGACGCAGCGACCGAAGCCCGGAGCTGACCGAACGCTTCGAGCTGTTCATCGCGGGCAGGGAGATCGCCAACGGATTTTCGGAGTTGAACGACCCCGTCGACCAGCGTCAGAGGTTTGTGGAGCAGCTCGAACAGCGGGAGGCCGGCGATCAAGAAGCGCACTGGATGGATGAGGACTACATCGAGGCCCTGGAATACGGGCTGCCGCCTACGGCCGGGGAAGGGATCGGCATCGACCGCCTGGCGATGCTCTTGACCGACTCCCCTTCGATCCGTGAGGTCATCCTCTTCCCTCACATGAAACCAAGGGAATCCTGAAGGAGTATGTCTTTTGAATTCTTCATCGGCGGGCGTTACCTGAGGGCCAAGCAAAAGCAAGCCTTCATCTCGCTCATCACGTATCTGTCCATTGCGGGCGTGGCCGTGGGGGTGATGGCCCTGATCGTGGTCATCGCGGTGATGACCGGGTTCGAGGCCGACCTCAAGTCCCGCATTCTCGGCGGCCAGGCCCACGTCGTGTTGCTGCGCAGCAGCGGCCCGTTCACCGAGTATCGACGGCTGCTGCCGAAGGTGGAAGCCGTACCGGGGGTGGAGGCCGCCACTCCGTTTATCTACACCCAGATCATGCTGCGGTCTGCTTCCTCCACCACGGGTGCGGTGTTGCGGGGGATCGACCCGGAGACCACCGGAAAAGTCCTCAAGACCCTCGCACAGGTGAACCTCCCCCCTTCAGCGCCCCCGGGTGAGACCGACGCCCCCGCCGCCGGTGTCCCGGGGATCGTATTGGGCAAGGAGCTCGCCAAGAACCTTGGTGTGATCGAAGGCGACATGGTCCACCTGATCTCCCCGCGCGGCATGCTCGCCCCGATCGGCCATGTCCCGGCCATGAAACAGTTTCGGGTGACCGGCTATTTCGAGTCGGGCATGTATGAGTATCGATCAGACTTTTGCCTACATCCACCTACACGATGCCCAGCGGCTGCTGCGGGTCGGTGACTCGGTGTCGGGTCTGGAAATGCGCGTGACCGAAATCTACAAGGCGCGTGAGGTGGCCGATGCGGTCCTCGCCAAACTGGGCAGCGGTTACTATGCCAGGGACTGGATGCAGATGAACACCAACCTGTTCAAGGCGCTCAAGCTGGAGCGTCGGGTAATGTTCATCATCTTGACCCTGATCGTGCTGGTGGCGGCTTTCAACATCGCCAGTACCCTGATCATGATGGTCATGGGGAAAACCAAGGACATCGCGATTCTCAAGGCCATGGGGGCCACCGACCGCAGCATCCGCAAAATTTTTGTACTGAACGGCATGGTGATCGGGGTGGTCGGCACCTGCCTGGGCTCTGGTGTTCGGTCTGCTCGTCTGCAACCTCCTCAAGCGTTACAATATCCACGAGCTCACCGGTGACATCTACTACTTTACCACCAGGCTTCCGGTAAAGCTGGAAGCATTCGATGCGGCTTCGATCGTGATCGCCGCGTTGGTGATCTGCTTTCTGGCAACCCTGTACCCCGCCCGGCAGGCTGCCAAGTTGAACCCGGTCGAGGCGATTCGCTACGGTTGATCCGCGACAGCCCCCGGCGCCAAGCTGCCGGGGTCCATGCACCATGGGTGACTGCCCTTGCATTGTTCACAGCCAAATGGCCTGACGTCTCAGGATCTGATTTCGGTTCGTCATCTGAGCAAGACCTTTCGCAACGGCGGTGCCGTGGTGCACGTGCTGCGGGAGCTCGACTTCGACGTCCGGGCGGCCGAGACGATTGCCATCGTCGGGCCCTCCGGGATCGGTAAGTCCACCCTGCTGCACATCCTGGGGACTCTGGACCGGCCCGACAGCGGCAGCCTCAGTTTTCAAGGCGAGAACATTTTCGAATACCCCGACGATCGACTCGCCCGGTTTCGCAACGAGCGCATCGGGTTCGTGTTCCAGTTCCATCATCTTTTGCCGGAGTTCAGCGCGCGCGAAAACGTCATGATGCCGGCCCTGATCAATGGTTGGGACCGGCCCCGGGCGGCGGCGGCGGCGGCCGATATCCTGGTCCGCGTCGGTCTTGCGGAGCGCCTGGAATACCGGGTCGGCAAGCTCTCCGGCGGCGAGCAACAACGGGTGGCACTGGCCCGGGCTCTCGTGCTGCGGCCGTCGTTGCTGCTGGCCGACGAGCCGACCGGAAACCTGGATCAGGCCAACAGCCGCCAGATCCATCGGATGCTGTTGGAGCTCAACCAGGAGCTCGGCATGACCCTTGTCGTGGTCACGCACAACTCCGAGCTGGCCGCCTGCATGTCGCGGCGGGTAAGCCTGGTCGAAGGCAAGTTGAACCAGATGCCTTGACGCCGGGGGGCACCGCCCACCAAGCGGCCTCCTTGCGTACCGGGAACCACATTGTTCCGGCGAAACCACAACCTGGAGTGAAGGACACATGGGAATTAATTCGTGCTACCGGAACCTGCGTCCGACGTTGGGGTTGGTTCTAGCGGCCCTGATCGGCGCATCCGTCCTGCCGACGGTTGCCGTGGCTCAACAGGCAGTGGGTGTCATCGTCATGCCGTTCGAGGTCCACGCTCAGCAGGAGCTCTCCTACCTGATGAAGGAAATCCCCGAGGCCATCAAACGCCAGTTCACCGAGGACGGCGCCAATGCCAGCATCCTGGACCCGGAAACCGCGAGTGCCTGGAAAAAAACGGTCCAATCGGATGCGGACCTGGCCCGCCTGGGGGTTCAGACCGGGGCGGATTACCTCGTCTGGGGCAGCCTCACCTGGATCGGTCAGAACTTCAGCCTGGACACGCGCCTGCTGAACACCTCCAGCGGTGCACCCGCCAAGGTGTTTACGTCGGTCGGTCAGGGTGTTGAAAACCTGCCGGGTGCGGTGAAGAAGCTAGTTTACGACATGGGACTCACGATTTTCAAACGCGAGCGGGTCGCCGAGGTGGTGATCGAAGGCAACCAGCGCATCGAACCCGATGCCATCCGGAGGGTGATCAAGACCAAACCGGGTGAGGTTCTCTCCGCCAAGGGCGTGGCCGAGGACCTGAAGGCCGTCTACGGCATGGGGTATTTCGACGACATCCGGATCGAGGCCCGCCCCGGAACCGACGGCACGCAACTGGTGTTCCAAGTGACCGAAAAGCCGACCGTGCGATCGATCCAGGTCACCGGCAACGCTGTTTTCGATGACGACGAGGTCAAAAAAAGCCTCAGCCTGAAAAAAGGCTCCATACTGAACATCTTCACCATCCGCAACGACATGCGGCGGATCGAGGCGATGTACAAGGAGAAAAACTATCACAACGTCAAGGTGGAATACCGGCTCACTCCTCAGAAGAACAACCAGGCGGACATCGAATACGCCATCGAGGAAGGCAAAAAGGTCCAGATCAAGAAAATCCTGTTTTTGGGCAGCACGGCCTTTACCGACAGCAAGCTCAAAGGCGAGATTGCCACTGCCGAGAAAAGCATCCTCTCCTGGTTCACTTCGGCCGGTGACCTCAACCAAGACATCCTCAACCAGGACTCATCCCGGCTGGCCGGGTTCTATCACAACAACGGCTACATCCGTGCCCGGGTGGGCGAGCCCCAGGTCGAATTCCAGGAAGACGGCATCGTCGTGAGCTTCAAGATCAACGAGGGGCCGCGCTTCAAGGTCGGCAAGGTGGATTTCAGCGGTGACTTGATCCTGCCCAAGGATCAGATGATGAAACAGATCAAGATTACCGGCGAGCCTTTTTTCAATCGCGAGGCGTTGCGCACCGACGTGATGAACATCTCCGACCTCTACACGGACGAGGGCTATGCCTACGTGGATGTCGCCCCCAGGGTCGACCAGGATGCCGAAAAACTGGTGGCCAACATCACCTTTCAAATCGACCAGGGCAAGCAGGTGTACTTCGAGAAGATCCAGATCAGCGGCAACACCAAGACGCGCGACAAGGTCATCCGGCGCCAGCTGCGGGTCTACGAGGAGGAACTCTACGGCGGCCAGCGCTTGAAGCGGGGAATACGCAACCTGCACCGGCTGGACTATTTCGAGAACGTCAAGGTCGACACCACCAAGGGCAGCGCCGACGACAAGATGAACATGACGGTCGAGGTGACCGAGAAAGCCACCGGCGCTTTCACCTTCGGCGCGGGTTACGCCACCACCGAGCAGGCCTTCCTGACGGCATCCATCGCCGAGCGCAACTTCCTCGGCCGCGGGCAGACCCTGGCGCTGCGCGGCCAACTGGGCAGCAAGACCCAGAAATACATCCTGAGCTTTACGGAGCCGTGGCTATTTGATATACCCTTGTCGGCCGGCGTTGAGGCCTACAAGTGGGATTACGAGTTTACCGACTACGACAAGGACAGCATCGGGGGCAAGATCAAGCTCGGCTATCCCCTGTACGACTACATCCGGGGATACTTCACCTACACATTGGATTTCACCGACATCCGCAACGTGGAGGAAGATGCCGCCTCGTCGATTCAAAGCGACGAGGGCCGCCACATCAAGAGCAGTATCACCCTGATGCCGAAATACGACACCCGAGACAGCCTGTTCAACGCCAAGGAGGGCTCGGTGCACAGCATCGAGGCGGAGGTGGCCGGCCTGGGAGGCGACGTGGGCTTCTACAAGATCGTCGGCGAAACGGGTTGGTATCGGAAGCTTCTCTGGAAACTGGTGGGCGTCGTCCACGCCCGTGCCGGTTATGTCGAAAAATGGCCTGACTTCGACCTGCCCGACTATGAAAAGTTCTACCTGGGAGGGATCAACTCCTTGCGCGGGTTCGACCGGGACGATGTGGCGCCGCGGGACGACAGCGGGGACTCGGTGGGCGGCGAGAAGTTCATTCAAGGCAATTTCGAATTGAAATTCCCGCTGGTCGAGTCAGCCGGTGTCTTCGGGGTGTTGTTCTTCGACACCGGTGCGGTCTATCGCAAGGATGACGCGATCGATTTTTCGGACCTGCGCAAAAGCGCCGGCCCCGAGATCCGCTGGCTTTCGCCGATCGGGCCGATACGCCTGGCCTATGGGTACATCCTCGATCAGAAGGACTCAGACTCCAGCAGCGGGGCCTGGGAGTTCTCCATGGCGGCGGCGTTCTGAAGAGAGACCTCCCGGGGCCCGGCGCGTGACGGCACCCGTTTGCCGGGACTGCGGCACGCACACTCGAAATGCGACACCTTTGGCCGCCCGGTGACCGGGCGGTATGGTATTTTCGGCACCGGATGGCTCAGTGCCGCCAATTTTATGGGAAGGGAGATTTGAAATGCGAACAGTTCCGGCAATCTGGCTGGCGGCGGTGGCCGTCGCCCTTGCTTGTTGGGGAACCCCGGTGTCGGCCGCCGATGGCGCCAAGATCGGTGTGGTCAACCTTCAAAAAGTGCTCGAGACCTCCGTCTCCGGCAAGGCGGCCCAGAACGAGCTCAAGACGGAGCGCGACAAACTGGAGGCCGATCTGAAGCAAAAAGGCAACGAGATTCAGGAGATGGAAAAACGGATGCAGCGCGAGGCGGCCGTCATGAGCAAGGAGGCGCGCGAGGACAAGGAACGCGAGCACCGGATCAAGGTCAGCGACATCAAGGCTTTGCAAAAAAAATATCAGGGCGATCTGCAGGACCTGGAACGCAAGCTGATGAGCGAGCTTCAGAAGCAGATCAGCACGCTGGTCGACGACATCGGCAAGAAAGAAGGTTACACGGTCATTATCAGCAACATCGGCGTGCTGTTCAATATGTCTTCCATCGATCTGACCGACCGGCTGATCCAGGACCTGAATGCCCGATCCGGCAAAAAGGCCGGTCAATGACCCCGGCGCCGGAGGTTCCGGGGCCGCCGCACACTCGGTGACGGGATTTTTATGGAGCTGGTCTTATCGCAAATCGCCTCCCAGGTGAACGGAACGGTGCGGGGCGACCCGGACACCATGATCCGCGGGGTGGCGCCGTTTGAAGACGCCGGTGCCGGCGACATCACGCTGGCCGCATCCCCGGAGTATCTCAAACGCCTCCCCGCCTCGAAGGCCGGGGCCTTCATCGTTGCCCGGCAGGTGGAGGAGGGGGGTGGCCCCTTGCTTCAGGTCGATCACCCGATGGTGGCCTTCGCCAGGGTCATCGAGATGTTCCACCCGCCCGCCCGGCTCCCGCTGGGGGTTCACCCGCTGGCCTGCGTGGGCGCTTCGGTCCGGCTCGGCGCGGAGGTGTGCGTCGGCCCTTTTGCCGTGCTGGGTGACCGCGTCCGCCTGGGCGACCGGGTCCAGGTCGGGGCGGGTGCGGTGATCGGAAACGATGCCTGCCTGGGGGACGACGTGCGGTTGCATCCGCGCGTCGCCATCGGGGAGCGCTGCCGCATCGGAAACCGCGTCATCATCCACGCCGGGACGGTGGTCGGCGGCGACGGGTTCGGCTTTGCCCCGGACGGGGTGCGGTTTCACAAGATCCCGCACACCGGCATCGTCCAGATCGACGACGATGCCGAAATCGGTGCCAACAACACGATCGACCGCGCCGTTTTCGGCAAGACCTGGATCGGAAGCGGGGTGAAGACCGACAACCTCGTTCACATCGCCCACAACGTGCAAATCGGGGACAACACGGTGATCGTCGCCCAGGTGGGCATATCCGGCAGCGTCACGATCGGGCGCAACGTCATCCTGGCCGGTCAGGCCGGTATTGCCGGCCACATCACGATCGGCGACGGGGCCACCGTGGGCTCGGCCGCCGGGGTCGTCAAGTCGGTGCCCGCGGGCGAGGTGGTGCTGGGCACCCCCGCCACGCCGCGCATGCAGCAGCTGCGCGTGCAGGCGGTCGTGGCGAAGCTGCCTGAAATGAAAAAGCGGCTGGAGCGCCTCGAGCGCAGGCTCGAGCAGCTGGCCGCGCCCCCCGTGGATCCCTGAAACGAGGAGGCGGAGGAGAGCAATGGAACCCGTACTCGACATCATGGCCGTCATGAAGCGCCTGCCGCACCGGTACCCGTTTCTGCTGATCGACCGGGTCACCCGGATCGTCCCGGGCGAAGAGATCGTGGCCCTGAAGAACGTGACGATCAACGAGCCTTTTTTTCAAGGTCATTTCCCCGTGATGCCGATCATGCCGGGGGTTTTGATCGTGGAGGCCCTGGCCCAGGCCGGCGGTGTGCTGGCGTATGAAACCCGGCGGCTTGAGAAACCCGACGGCCTGATCTTTTTCATGGGGATCGACAAGGTCCGGTTTCGCAAGCCCGTCGTCCCCGGGGATCAGTTGGTGCTGGAGGCCCGGCTGCTCAAACTCCGCGCCCGGGCCGCCAAAATGGCCGGCAGGGCCCTGGTCGACGGCCAGCTGGTCGCGGAAGCCGAGTTGATGGCCTCCTTCGGTGACGGCGCATGATCCACCCGACCGCCATCGTGCACCCCCGCGCGGAGCTCGGCAGCCAGGTGACCATCGGACCCTATGCGGTCGTCGCCGAACATGTGACCATCGGCGCGGGAACCGTGATCAGCGCCCACGCGGTCATCGACCCTTATGTGTCGATCGGTCCCGATTGCCGCATCTTTCAGTTCGCCTCCATCGGCGCCGAGCCCCAGGCCCTCAAGTTCCGGGGGGAAAAGACCTATGTGAAAATCGGCCGCGGCACGGTGGTGCGGGAGTTCGTCACCGTCAACCGCGGAACTTCCTTCGGGACAGGGATCACGGAGGTGGGCGAGGAAAACCTGCTCATGGCCTACAGCCACATCGCACACGATTGCAAGACCGGCCGCCGGGTCATCCTGACCAACGGCGCCACGCTGGGCGGTCACGTGGTGATCGGCGACGCGGTGACCATCGGGGGGTTGACGGCCATCCACCAGTTCGTGCGCATCGGGGACTACGCCTATGTCGGGGGCAAATCGGCAGTGGTCAAGGACATACCGCCCTACGTCATCGCCGCCGGCGACCGGGCCAACCTCTACGGCCTGAACAAGGTCGGCCTGAGGCGCAACGGGTTCCCCGAGAGCACGGTCAATGCCCTCAAAAAAACCTACCAGATCATTTTCCGCATCGGGCTGACCATGAACGAAGCCGTCGAACGGGCGCGGGCGGAGGTCGACCAGGTCCCCGAGGTGGCGGCCTTCATCGAGTTCATCCAGTCCTCCGCGCGGGGGGTCACCCGGTAACCCGGACGCGCTTTTGCCCGCGGATCGGGCACGGCGAAGACCGCGAGAGGACTTCGTGCGGGAAGGCGTACCGGCCGGGGTCATGGACTCAAGGATTTCGAGGAAGAGGTCGAATCATGGCCAAACTTCGTGTCGGTGTCGTCGGCGTGGGCTATCTCGGCTCCTTTCATGCCGAAAAATATGCGCGCATGGCGGACGTCGAACTGGTGGGCGTCGTCGATACCGATGCTGAACGGGCGCTGCAGGTGTCCGCGGCGCTGGGTGTCGGAGGGTTTACGGACCACCGCCGGCTGTTCGGAGCAGTCGATGCCGTCAGCATCGCCGTGCCCACGGTGGACCACTTTCAGCTCGGGCGCGCTTTTCTGGAGCACGGGGTCGACGTTCTGGTCGAAAAGCCGATCACCACCAGTCTGGAAGAGGCGGATGAGCTCGTCGCGTTGGCGGAATCGCGCGGTCGGATCCTGCAGGTCGGTCACCTTGAGCGGTTCAATCCGGTCGTGGCCGCGCTCCAGGATGTGTTGGACGAGCCGCAGTTCATCGAGTCGCAGCGGCTGAGCGTGTTCAAGAACCGCTGCACCGATGTCAGCGTGGTGCTGGACCTCATGATCCACGATATCGACATCATCACCAATTTGGTCCCCTCCGCCGTCCGCAGCGTGCGCGCCGTGGGCGCGCCGGTGGTCACCCCGCAGGTGGACATCGCCAACGCGCGGCTTGAGTTTCAAAACGGCTGCGTGGCCAACGTCACCGCCAGCCGCGTCTCCCTCAAGAACGAACGCAGCATCCGGCTTTTCCAGAAGGACGCGCATATCTGCGTCGATTTCATCAAGCGCGACATATCCGTCCTGCGGCAACGCGCTTGCCGCACGGCCGAGGCCGAGCCGCCCGCGGCCGACGTCCACGCGCGGACCTTCACCGAGGGGGATGCTCTCGACGATGAGATCAGGGCCTTCGTGCGCTCGGTGGCGACGCGCGGGGAGCCGGTGGTCTCGGGGCGTGCCGGCCGCAAAGCCTTGGAGATCGCCTTGAACATCATGGAGCAGATCGATGCGGGCCGCAGGGTCCTGCCCGACCGGCGCGTGTGAAGCGGGAGCGGCGGCAGCCCTGCGTCGGCATCGTGGCCGGCGAGGCATCCGGGGACCGGCTCGGTGCCGATCTGGTGGCGGCGTTGCGCCGGCGCCACGCGGGGCTCGAGTTTTACGGCATCGGCGGCGTCGGCATGCGGGCGGCCGGTGTGCGTCTTGTCGCCGATGCCGCCGATCTCTCCGTGGTCGGGGTGACGGAGGTCGTCGCCAAGTTGCCCGCCATCCTCAAAGCGCTCGGGGCCATGCGCCGAATGCTGCGACACTCGCCGCCGGACCTTCTCATCCTCATCGATTTTCCCGACTTCAATTTTCGAGTTGCCGCCCAGGCCAAACGGGTCGGGGTTCGGGTATTGTATTATGTAAGCCCCCAGATCTGGGCATGGCGGTCGGGGCGGGTCCGGCAGCTGCGGAAACTGGTCGATCACATCGCCGTGATTTTGCCCTTTGAAGAGGCTTTTTACCGGGCCCATGGCGTGCCGGTGACCTTCGTCGGCCATCCCCTGCTCGAAGACCTGCCGCCGCTGCGCCCGGCGGCTGAGCGGCGAAGGGGGGCCGAGACCGTGATCGGCCTGCTGCCGGGCTCCCGCAGCCGGGAGGTGGCCCGTCACCTTCCGGTCATGCTGGAGGCCGCCGGGATTTTGCAAGCGCGCTGCAAACATGCTAAGTTCATTATTTCGAAGGCGGCTTCGGTCGCGGATGAATTCTTTGCGCCGCTGCGCCGGGGCCCCGACCCGCACCTTGGTTCCGTGTCGGTGCTCGAGGGGGTGGGGGACGTCCTGCGGGAGAGCCATGTCGTGGTGGCGGCCTCCGGCACGGTGACGCTGCAGGCCGCACTGCACGGCGTGCCGATGGTGATCATCTACAAAGTCTCCCGCCTGACCTACTGGATCGGGCGGCTGCTGATACGGGTGCGAAACATCGGCCTGGTGAACCTCGTGGCCGGCAAAAACCTGGCGCCGGAGCTGATCAACGACGACGCCTCGCCCGCGAACATCGCCCGGGCCGTCGCGGAACTGATCGCCGACCCGCGCGCCTATGCCGCGCTGTGCGGCGAGCTGGGGGCGCTGCGGGGAAGACTGGGCGGGCCGGGCGCCACGGGGCGGGTGGCGGAGCTGGCCTTGGGGATGCTTGCGGAAGCCGACCGCGGACACCGTTGAGTGCCGCCGGGCCGCCGCGCAACCCCTGCCGGTCCGAGGGCCCGAACCCGTCGACCTTGCCGGCGCGGGGCACTTACTGAAATCGCTCAAACAGGGGCCAGCCCCCCTCCACCATGATGGAACACACCTCAAGACGATTCCTGCGTGAACGCCACCGGCGGCTGCTGCGTCTGGTGATCGCCGGCTGGCCGAGGCTGGCGGTGGCCATGGCCTGCATGGTGCTGATCTCCGCTTCCACCGCCGCCACCGCCTACCTGATCAAACCGGCACTCGACGACATCTTCTTCAAGAAAGACATCGCCATGCTGCGGTTGATCCCGCCGGCGGTGCTGATGCTTTACGTGGTGCGCGGCCTGGCCATGTTCTTCGAAGAATACCTGATGAACCACATCGGGCAGAACATCCTGAGGCGGCTGCGCAATGAGGTGTACAACCATATCCAGAACCTGCCCTTGTCCTTTTTTCAGAGCGAAAAGACAGGTGTGCTGATGTCGCGCATCACCCACGACATCACCATCGTGCGCAACCTCGTCACCTCGGCCATCACGGGCTCGATCCGGGATGTGCTGACGATCATCGGGTTGGTAGGGGTCATTTTCTATCAGATCTGGCAGCTCGCCCTGATTGCTTTCATCGTGCTGCCGGTGGCCTATTTCCCGCTTTTGCACCTCGGCCGCCGGGTGCGGCGCAACAGCCGCGGTTGCCAGGCGGCCGTGGGCGACTTGAACGCCTTCCTGCATGAAACATTCACCGGGGCCAAGATCGTCAAAGCCTTCGGCCGCGAAGCCTATGAAAAAAAGCGTTTCGCGGACCGAACCGCCGGCTTGTTTCGCCTGGAGATGAAGCAGGCCCTCGCCCGCTCGCTTTCCGCGCCCGTCAACGAGGTGCTCGCCGGGACCGGCATTGCCCTGATCATCTGGTACGGGGGCAGCCACGTCGTCCAGGGCACCTACACCACGGGCACCTTCCTGTCGTTCATGGCGGCGGTGCTGATGCTCTACGAACCGGTCAAGAAACTGAGCAAGCTCAACAACCAACTGCAGCAGGGGCTTGCCGCCACCGATCGGATTTTCGAGATTCTCGAGCGGGACTCCGACATCATCGACCCGCCCCACCCGGTCCCCGTCGCCACCAAGCCGCACCGGGTGGTGTTCGACCACGTTTTTTTCCGCTACGACCGGCAGATGGTGCTCAAGGACATCGCCCTCGACGTGGCCCCCGGCGAGGTGGTGGCCCTCGTCGGGATGAGCGGCGGAGGGAAGACCTCCCTGGTCAATCTGATCCCCCGCTTCTACGACGTCACCTCCGGGTCCATCTCGATCGACGGCGTCGACATCCGGCATATGACCGTCGCATCGCTGCGGCGGCAGATTGCGATCGTCACCCAGGACCCCATCCTGTTCAACGACACGGTGCGCAACAACATCGCCTACGGCAACCCCGAGGCCGGCGAAGCCGAGATCCGCAAAGCCGCCCAAGATGCTTTTGCCGAGGAGTTCATCGAAGGCTTCCCGGCCGGGTTCGACACCTCGATCGGCGAGCTGGGCGGCAGGCTTTCCGGCGGCCAGAAGCAGCGGATCTGCATCGCCCGCGCCCTTCTGAAAAATGCGCCGATCCTGATTCTCGACGAAGCCACCTCATCGCTGGACTCCGAGTCGGAAACCCTGGTGCAAAGGGCCCTGGACAACCTCATGCAGAACCGCACCACGTTTGTCATCGCCCATCGGCTTTCGACCATCAACCATGCCCACCGGATCGTGGTGCTGGTCGACGGCGGCGTGGCCGAGGAGGGCACCCACGACGCGCTCATGGCGCGTCGGGGTGAGTATTTCAAGCTCTACACCATGCAGTTTTGCGACGCCACGCACCCCGACGATGACCATCCGCAACGCGCGGCGCGTCTGTCGGCAACGTAAGCGGCCCCATCCCGGACCGCGGCGGGCCGCCGACGACCCGCCGTGGACGGTCGACCCGGTCGGGCAACCGAAGTGCTCATGACGATCAACACCACCATCAACCGCAGCGTGTTGCGCCACCTGTTTGCGCCGTTTTCCGTGGCGGTAGGCCTGCTGACGGTCCTTTTCATGATGGCCGAGATGATCCGGATCACCAACTGGGTCGTCAACTACGGCATCGGGCTGTCCGTGGTGCTCTCCCTCCTTATCCTGATGATCCCCAGCTTCATGGTCTACATCATCCCCATGGCGTTGCTGCTGGCCGTGCTGCTCACCTTCCTGCGGATGTCCGGCGACAACGAGATCGTGGCGCTCAAGTCCTGCGGCGCCTCCATCTACACGCTGCTGCCTCCCGTTCTGACCTTCTGTCTGCTGTTGTGCACACTGACGCTTTTCTTGACGATCTGGGGGGTGCCCTGGGGCCGGGGCGCCTTCGCCGACCTCGCTTTCAAGGTGTTGACCTCGCGGATCGACATCGGGCTGAAGGAGCGCACGTTCAACGACACCTTGGACAAGGTGGTGCTCTTTGTCGGTGAGATCGACCCCAAGAACCGACGCTGGAAGGACATCTTCATCGAAGACAAACGGCAACCCGAGGCCGTGAACACCGTAGTGGCTCCGGAAGGCCAGCTGTTCTCCGATCCGGAGAGCGCCACACTGCTCCTGAAGCTCTCCAATGGGACCATCCATCAGACGAATCTCAAAGAGCGGCGCTCGCAGGCGATTCACTTCACCACCTACCAGCTCTCCTTCAACTTGAAGGAGAACTCCGCCTTCAACCGGGAGCGGAGCAAATCCACCAAGGAGCTCAGTTTCTCAGAGCTCAGGCAGGAGCAGGCGGGATTGCCCCCGGGACACCCGCGCATCAACAAGACGCGGACCATGATGCACCGCATGATTTCCCTGCCCTTCGCGTGTTTTTCGCTGGGGCTTCTGGCGATGCCGCTCGGCATCCAGTCGCGGACCGCCAAACGCTCCGCCGGGCTGGTGTTGAGCCTGGTCTGCATTCTGATCTATTATCTGCTGCTCACCGCCGGCTATGCCCTGGGGGAAAAGGGGCTGGTGCCGCCGCTGCTGGCCATGTGGCTGCCGAACCTGGTCCTCGGTGTGCTTGGGTTGTACCTTCTGATTCAGACGGCCCGGGAACGGGTTTCGCTGACCACGCATCTGATCCGGAGAATTCAGAGCGCCGCGGATGCGATCGGCGGCGGGCGGCGCGCATGAGCATCCTCGCCCGGTACATCACCCGCGAGATGATCAAGTACCTGGTGATGGTGCTGCTCGGCGCCGTGGGTATTTACATGGTCGTCGATTTCTTCGAGAACTTCGACGATTTCATCGAAGCCGGTCTTCCGGCCGGCCGCATCCTGTACTACTTCCAGCTCAAGCTGCCGCTGGTCCTGGTCCAGGTGACACCCGTAGGCCTTCTGCTGGCGGCCCTGGTGACCCTCGGGTTGATGAACCGCAACAACGAAATCCTCTCCCTTCAGGCCGGGGGGCTGAGCGTGCGCTGTGCGCTCAGACCGGTGGTGGCGGTCGGGATGGTGTTCGGTGTCCTGCTCTTTTTTTTTACCGAGACCGTGGTGCCGGTGTTCATCGCCGGTGCCAACCAGATCTGGCAGAGCGAGGTCAAAAAAAAGCAGGGCGGGTCCACGACCTCGGCCAACAACATCTGGATCCGTGAACGGCAGGCCATCTATCACATCGCCTACTACAACCCGCACCAAAAGACGATTTCCGGGGTTTCCCTGAATTATTTCGACGACCGGTTCCGGTTGATGCGCCGGGTGGATGCCGAGCGCGGTGAATTCCGACAGGGTCAGTGGGTGCTGCGGGATGTGATGGAGCAGGTCAGGAACCCGCAGACCGAAGAGTATGCGGTGACCCTGATTCCCGAACTGACCCTGGCGCTCGATTTTCAACCGGAGGACCTCAAACGGGTCGTGAAGCGCTCCGAGGAAATGAACTCCAGCGAACTGCTGGATTACATTGGTCAGGTGGAGTCCGAGGGATATGACGCCACCCCTTACCGGGTGGATGTTTACGCAAAATTCGCGCAGCCCGTGGCCCTGGTGCTGCTGCTGTTCGTGGCCGCCAGTCTGGCCGTCCAGCGCCGCGTTCGAGACAGTCTCGTTTTGCTCGTTGCCGGCGGCGGGGGCGTCTTTTTCTGTTACTGGGTGCTGCACAGCTTCTGCATGTCGATCGGCTATGGGGGCATTCTGCCCCCGTTTCTGGCGGCTTGGGGCGCCAACCTGGTGTTTGCGGCCGCAGGCGTCTTCAGGGCCGTGCGGGTCGTGCAGGCCTGAGGACACCGGGCACCGTGGAGCGTGCGGTTTATGAGGAGGCCCTTCGACAAGCTGCTCGAAATGATCGCCCGGCGGACGCAGGCGCTTGGGACCCGCCTCGAAGCGCGTCTCGCCACCCCATCCGCCGCCCCCGCACCCGGCTTGGACCTGATGCTGGGGATGGCGGCGGTGGTCTACGGCGGCGTGCATCGGGTGCGCCCCTGGTGTTACCGGTCCGGGTTGCGGACCGTGCGCCGGCTTCCCTGCCGGGTGGCCTCCATCGGCAACCTCACGGTCGGCGGCACCGCGAAAACCCCGCTGGCGATCGATCTCGCCCGGCGGATACGGCGTCGCGGGCGGCGGGTGGCGGTGCTCAGCCGCGGGTACAAGGGCGCCTGCGAGCGCCGCGGGGGGGTCGTCAGCGACGGGCGAAACCTCCTGCTGGGCCCGCACGAGGCCGGTGATGAGCCCTACCTGATCGCCTCGCGTCTGGCCGGGGTGCCGGTGCTCGTCGGACAGGGATCGCCATGCGGCCGGCTTGACGGCCTGGCGCCGCTACGGGGCCGAATGCCTGGTGCTGGACGACGGGTTCCAGCACCTGCTCCCTTTTCCGCGATCTGAACCTGGTCCTTCTGGATTTCGCACACCCCTTCGGCAACGGCCGGCTGCTTCCCCGCGGTCCTCTGCGGGAGTCGGTTTCGGCCTTGCGGCGCGCCGACGCCGTCGTCGTCACGCGCACCCCGCCCGAGGCCGGATCGGCGCTGAGGGCGGCGCTGACCCGGCGGATCCGGGGGTTGATGCCGGGTCCGGTTTTTTTTGCGTCCAGTCGGCCCTACGGCTATGTCGTGCCGCGCGGGAGCATCTGTGTGACGCAGACCGCCGTCTGTGAAGACCTTTCTGCACCGGCGATTGCCGCCTGCCGCCGGCGCCGCGCGCTGGCGTTTTCCGGCATCGCGCGCAACGACGACTTTCGGGATACGCTTCGACGCGGGGGGATGGACATCGCCGCGGCGCTGTCCTTTTCCGACCATCATGCCTACACGCCGCAGGATGCCGCCCGGGTCGTGGCGGCCGCCCGCCGCGCCGGGGCGGACCTGCTGGTCACCACCGACAAGGACCACGCCCGGATCGATCGCGTGGTCTGGCCGCTGGATCTGCTGGTGGTCGGAGTGCGGGTGGTCTTCGGCCGGGACGAGGACGCCTTCGATGCCTTCATCGAGGAGCGGCTCGGGGAGGATGAGTCAAAGCGGAAGGCCCCCGGCTGAGCCGCCCGGGCACTCGAATTCGCGGATGCCCCGAGGCCTAAGGCGCCTCGGCGTTGAAGTAGTCCGATATCACTCCCATGAACGGGTTGTACTGGACCGCGTAGTGGCTGAGGCCTTGCGCGCTGAAGTCCCGGGAGATGGCGCGGTCCTCTTCGAGGATGCCGGCGGAGCGGCGTTGCCAGCCGGCTTCGTCGAGGGAGAGGATCTCCTCGACCTTGCGGAGGTAGAAGCCGGCGACGGGCAGGGCCGAACAGGCATTGACGAACCAGGGCATGATACGGCCGACTTTTTTCAGGAACAGGTTGTGGGCGCGGCCGAAGTCCAGACAGGACGCCTCGGTGAAGTTTTCCAGCGCGGCCATGCGGTCGGGTTCGATGACGTGGTGGGCTGCGGCCAGCTCGCGGGCCCGTGTGCCGGGGAACGGGTAGAAAAACGACCAGCGATAGCGGCCGGGCAGACACTCGGCCATCAGGCGGATGGTGTCCATGACGTCCGCGCGGGTTTCCCCCGGCAGGCCGATCATCAGGAACACCGAGGTGTGCATGCCGAAGTCCCGGGCGGTGCGGATGGCCTCGATGATCCGGGTGTTGCTCATGCGGCGTTGCAGAACCTGCCGGCGGATGCGCTCGCTGCCGCTTTCGACGCCGAATTTGACGATCATGCAGCCGGCTTCCGCCAAGTGCCGGGCGCGGTCGCGGTCGAAAAACCCGACATGCGCGTTGACCACAAACGGCAGTGAGCTGGTCTGCCGGTAGGCCCGGCAGAAGGCCGCGACATAAGTGCTGCGAAAGGTGAACAGGTCGTCGTCGAAGATGAAGACCTTGATGTTGCGGTAGCGGGTCAACAGGTAGTCGATCTCGGCCGTCAGCCGCGGGACCTCCACGTGGCGGATATAGTTGAGGTCCCGGGTGCTGCACCCCAGGTCGGCGCGATAGTGCGCGACGAGTTGGTGATTGAAGCAGTAGGTGCAGGCGAAGGGGCACCCGCGGGAAGCCATCAGCCCCACCCAGCCGTTTTTGGCGTCGATGAGGCGTTGAAAGTCGAAAATGTCGTAGTCCTTGAACGGCAGCCGGTTGAGGTCCGGCAGGGGCCGCAGCGGGTTCAGGCGGATGCGCCCGCCGCGTCTCAGCCCCAGATTGCGGACCTCGGACACCTCCTCGCCGCGATCCATTCTTTCGACCAGTTCCAGAAACGCCTCTTCGGCCTCGCCGCGCACGATGTAGTCGAAAAGCCCGTCTTCCAGGACTTCGGCGGCCCCGGCCATGGTGTGGATCCCGCCGCACACCAGAGGCGCCGACACGGCCTCCCGCGCCCAGCGGGCCAGCTGCGCGGCGTAGGGCCACTGGTTGGTGACCACCGAAAACCCGATCAGATCGGGTGACTCGTTCCTGAGCCGGTCGACAAACTCCTCCCGGCCGGGCAGCGGGGCGAGGTCTTCGCACAACTGCCACAGCGCCGTGCGGTGACCGGCCTGCTTGAGAACGGCCGACAGGTGGGCGATGCCGTAGTTGAAGCCGACCTGGGAGCCGCGGTTGGGATAGATGAACAGGACTTTCATGGCAGCGCCGGGCGGTCGACCTGCCCCTCCATTGCGTGCCGTTCGTGCATGACACGGGCGACGATGTCGTCCGCGTCCACCGTGGATGGGGTCGCTCAAGGTGTCGACGTGCACTATTTGGCAACCGTTGGGGCCGAAGGCGCGCCAGCGCCGGATAAACTGCAGGTTGTTCGAGCCGGCGAAAATGGTCACGCACGGGGTGCCCGCCGCTGCCGCGATGTGCTGCCCGGCGGAGTCGTAGCCGATGTATTCATCGCTGGCGGCCACGAGGGCGGCGATCTCCCCGATCCCGGAGCGGACGGAGACCACCCCCCGGTGGAAGGGGGGGGAGAGCTCCGGGGGGAAATCGGCTTCGCCGGTGAGGTATCCCTGCTCGGCCACCACCCGCAGCAGGTCGCGCGCCTGGAGTTCCTCGGCATGACCGGCCCCCTGGTCGAGCAGGATCACCGTGTCCGGCTCCGCGAGCAGGGCCAGCAGCAGCTTCTGTTCGAGCAAGGCCCCGACCCGTTTGCGGGAATTGCCCCCCACCCCGAAATTGACGGTGATCACGCGCCGGGCGCCGTCGGCTTTCAGCCGCCGACAGGCCGCGCGGCCGCCCCCGGCCACGGCGGGCGGCAGCCAGAGTCGGGGGTAGGTCAGGCTCTGCTCGCCGAGCAATTGATCCAGCCACGCGTTGCAGAGCTCGGCCATGGTCAGGGTGCGCCCGGGCGATCCGGCGGAGCGGCTGCTGAAGAACAGGGTACGCTCGATGTCGATCAGCGGCAGCACGCCCAACTGGGAAAGACGCGAATCCGGGTCGACCAACACAGACGCCTGCGGCGGAATGCCGGCGGTCTCGCGCTCGACGATCTCGAGCACCGCGTGCCAGGTCGCCAGACGCTCGAGAAGGCCTCCGTTGCGGTTGTACGCCACTTCCGCAAAACGCAGGGCGGGGTTTCCGCCGTACACCTGCCTCAGGGCGCTGCCGCCGATCAGGACCAGCTCCGCCTCCGGAAACGCGCGCTGCAGGCGGTGCACGATGACGCTGGTGATGGCCACATCGGCGCCGATGGTCACCCGTGAGAGCAGCAGGATCCTGCGGATGGGGTCTTGCCGGCTCAGGCGCCGGTGGTTGCCCCGGATGGCCGCTACGCGCGCCAACAGACCTTTCTCGGAGTGAATCGCAAACCCCTTCAGGCGCCGGTCGAGCGCGCCGCCTTCAGGCAGGCGGCGGCAGAAATCGATGACCTGCGCCATCACTCGATTGTAGGCTTCGGTCTGCAGATCCTCGAACTCGTCGCACAGCCTCTCGATGACGTTGGTGAAGAGCACCTGGGCCGCCGGTCGCGTGAGCTCGGGGTTGCGGGAGAAGGTGGCCATTTCGCAGAGCAGCCGGATGTAATCCTCTTCGAAGCGGCAGTTCCTGAGATGGGTGTCCATGAAGGAGTCGGCGATGTGGCGCGACAAGCGCCGGAAGGGCTCCGGCGGAGGCGTTTGCGCGTGTTGCATCTCAAGCCAGCGGTCGCGATAGAAGGGGGGAGACATGCCTCAGACGCCCTTCTTCAACACGGACTCGCAACCGGTCAACACCATCTCGGGGGTCACGGAGCGCATACAGCGATGGTCCTCGGGGCAGCTCTTCCGGTGACAGGGGGCGCAGTCGAGCGGCTGGCGAACGACACACGTGCGCTCGAGGTGGGCGGCGGTGTAGCGGGGGTCCGTGGGGCCCATGATGACCACCACCGGGACGTCGAACGCCACGGCATAGTGCCGGGGGCCGGTGTCGTTGGCCACCAGGAGCTGGCAGCGTTTGATCAGGGGCTTCAGCAGCGACAGGTCGACCCGGTCCGGGGCCGTGTCGATGATGGGGGCGGCGCTGAGTGCCACTATGCGCCGGCCGAGCTCCTCTTCGCCGGGCCCCGTGAAGAGCATCAGACGGCAGTGCCACCGGTCGGCCAGCAACTCCGCCAGCCGGGCGAAGTTCTCGGCCGGCCAGCATTTGGAACTGCCGAATTTGGCCCCCGGGTTGATGCCGACGACCATGGCATCCGGGGCGATCCCGTAGCGTTCGAGCAGCCCGTCGGCTTTGCGCTGCAGCTCTTCCGCAATGTAGAGTCGCGGCCGGGTGCCCGGCGGGATCGGCAGACCCAGCCACCGGCAGATCTCCAGATAGTAGTCCACCATCGGGACCGGCAGGATTCCATCGGGTCCGGTGCGGGGCCGCGGGCCGCCGGTGAGCAGGGCGGACCGGCCGCTGCGACGGTAGCCGTACACCCTGCGAACCCCGCCCAAACGGGCCACTAGCGCCGAACGCAGCGAGTTGGGCAGGATGATGGCCAGATCCGGGTTCAGGCGCCGCAGGGTGCCGACCACCTGCCAGAACCCCGAGGCGGTCTTGTCCCGCATTTCAATCAGCCGGTCGAACCAGACGCCGTTCTCCACCACGCCTCGGGCATAGGGCCGGATGAGCCCGTAGATGACGGCGTCGGGAAAGCTTGATCTCAGACACGCGAAGGCGGGGGTCGCCATGACCACGTCTCCGACCCAATTCGGGCAACAGACCACAAGCGTGCGGACGTCTATGTTCGATTGGGCGATCAAATGGTCAGTGAATCCGATCTGCGTCGCATTGGATGCTCGGCGGTCCGCGCAGGAGCGCCGATGGTGGCCCACTATAGATGATCGGGGTTCGGGTGTCAATTTGGCGCTAAGGCCGAAGAGTGGGGGCGGGGCGGGGCACCGGGGGGCGATCGCGAAGCCGCGTGCCGCCGGCGTCCAAAGCGAGTTTCCGGGCGACGGCGTCGGCATCGATGCCACGCATGCACACCTGGCCCAGACCCGGGCAGCGTCGGCGATAACACGGGGCACAGGGCACATCGGCCTGTACCACCAGATCCTCGCAGCCGTAAGGGGCGGTGCGGGAGGGAGCGGTCGGGCCGAACAGGGTCACATAAGGGGTCCCGACGGCCGCCGCCAGGTGCCCGGAGCCGCAGTCGGGACCGACGCCGGCGGCGGCCGCCTTGAGCACGGCCACCAGCTGGGGCAGCGAGGTGTCCCCGGTCAGGTCGATCAGCCCCGGGTGGTCGAATGCGGCCGTCAGCCGGTCGGACAGGGCCTTTTGGGAGCGGTCCCCGAGCAGGACGACCGACAGGGACCCGGTGTCCAGGATCCGTTCGATCAAGGCCCCGTAGCCTTCGACCCCCCAATCCTTGGAGCCCCACGAGGAGCCCGTCACCACCGCGATGAACGGCCGGGCCAGGGCAGCGACGGCCATCGGTCCCACTTGCGCGACATCCGGCCCGGAGAGCCCGAATTCCAACCTTTGCGGCGGGGGCATCCCCAAGTGCGCGGTGAATTCCAGGTACTGGTTGATTTTGGGCAGACGATCCGGTCCGGCGGGAATGTGCTCGTTGTTGAAGATCCAGTTCAGCTCCTTGGCGTCCCGCGGGTGAAAACCGACGCGGCGCGCGGCGCCGGAGCACCAGGAGAAAAACCCGCTTTTGAAGTGCCGCTGCAGGTCGAGGGCGATGTCGAAGCGGCGCCGGCGGAATTCCGCGAGGAGGTCCCGCAGGGCGCGCGGGTGCCAGCTGCGTTGGAACACGAGGACCTCGTCGATCAGCGGGTGAAGCCGCACCAGTTCGGCGCATTTGGGCTCCACCAGCCAGGTCACGCGGCAGTTCGCAAAATGCTTTTTGATCGGGGCCACCAGACACAGGCCCCGCGCCACGTCCCCCAGGGCACCCATGAGGATGATCAGGATCGACGGCGCGCGGGTTGTCGGATTCGACGCCTGCGGGGCGGCAGGGGCTTCAGCCGGGGTGGTGGGCATGGTCTTGCTCCAGTCCCGCGTGCAGCAGTTCACTCAGTGCCGGCGGCAGGTGGTGTTTGTGGACGGCGCGATCCCAGCGGCGCAGGTAGCGGTCCCGCAACCGCCGCCGGTCCCCGCGGAACAGACGGCTTTTGTCGAAATCCACGATGCGGATGCGGTCGGCGGCATCGACCAGGACATTGCCGGGGTGCAGATCCACATGATGAATGCCGCGGCGGATCATCAGGGCGATTTGGTCGACAAGCCCCGGGAACACCTTCCGCAGTCGGGGTTCCGTGTTCCGGCTCAGATCGGACAGCATGACGACATCGGGGATTTCGCGCAGGATCAACCACGCCGCCACCGCCAGGCGGCCGCGCCAGGCGAAGGCGACGGGCTCCGGGGCCCCGATGCCGGCCTCGCGAGCGAAGCGCAGCATCGCGTACTCCCGTTCGGCCCGGTTCCGCCCGATCCCAAGATATCGGCGTTTGACGAAATGCCGGACCCACCCGCCGCGCCAATAGGCCTTGACGACCACCGTCCCCACCCCCGGCAGTTCCCCGCGCACGAGACCGCGGCGACCACCGAGCCCGGGGGGCGCTGCCGGCCCCTCTTGCTGAAGCAAGCCGACGATGCACCGCGCCTGCCGCTCGGTGAGCGCCTGCGCCGAACCGATTTGATAGGGGTCGATCCTCAGGCGCGTCATGGCAGCTGGATGGTCCGGTGGGTGATCATTGCCCTGGATTATAGAAAACCGGACCGATCCCTGTCAATGCGCCGACAGAAATGATAACGCTGAAATCGGGATTCCAATGAAGTGGCGACTATTTTTTTTGTGGGAGCGGCATCCTGCCGCGATCGTCGCGGCAGGCAGCTGCTCCCAGAGGGGCAGTAACCTCATTGCTGACAGGATGGTGCCGGGTGCCCCTGCAACCAAGGTCCTCTTATTTGTTTGCAAAAAGGCCTTCAGACGGGTAAATAGCGAAAAACCTGCGGAGCCGCTGGCTCGGCTCAGCCGACATACCATGATCCCCGACCACGACGATACAGACAGGGCACCGGCAGCCGATGGGTGCCGTCTCGAGCGGCTGCGCTCAGAGCTCGACGGTTTCCAGACGAGATCCAGCCGATTTTCCCCCGGCGTGACGCTGGCGCGACTGCTCGCGGCGCTGACGGGCTGCCGGCTGGTCAAACCCGGACCGCCGCGGCGGGTGGTCGCGCTGTCAACCGACGAAAAAAACTTCTTCCTGAAGATCAGCTCGCCCATCGGGTTCAAAGCCCACTGGCGGCACCGGCTGCTTCCGCGCCGGCGTTGGGCCGAATGGCGCAACCTGCACCGGTTGCACGCCCGTCGGTTGGCCGCGGCCCTCCCGGTGATGCGCGGGCAGCGCCGCGGGTCGGGTCCGCTCTCCTTTTTTTTACTGACCGAAGAAATCCCCGGCACGGACCTTGGCCGGCATCCGGCCCCGCCGGCCGAAGCGGTCGGGGAATTTCTGGCGCGCCTGCACGCCGCGGGCGTGTGGCCGGCGGACCTCCACCCCCATAACATCGTGGTCGGTCCCGGCGGTCGGCCGCATCTGATCGACGCGCAGCAGGTCGTCTTTTTGCCATGGATCCCCGGATGGCTGCGGGTGCGCAACCTGGGGCGGTTGTTGTCCCATCTGCGTGATGAGGAGGGCCCTCCGGGCTGGTGGGCCCTTTGCCTGGATTCCTACAATCGCCGCTTTCACGCACCGGCAGGCGCCGCGGACGTCCTGCGAGCGGCCGACGCGTATCGTCGCCGGCGCCTGCGCTCCCGCGGCAAGCGCTGCCGCCGGGACAGCACCCAGTTCACCGTGGTGCGGGAGGGGGAAGCCAGGGGATACCGGCGCCGGGAGTTTGCCATGGGTTTTGCGGAGGTGGCCGCTGCGTTCACCACGGGTCGGCCACTGAAAAACGGACACATCCGCGAATCCCGGGGGCTGTGCATCAAAACCCACCGCCCCGGCCGGCTTCACCGGGACCGGTGCCTGGCGGGCTGGAAAATGGCTCAAGCGCTCAGCGTGAGGGGGGTTGCGGTCCCGCGGGCGCTCGCCTACTTCAAATCCGGACGGCGGGGGTACCTCGTGACCGAGTTCCTGGCGGACAGCCAACCGCTCAACGAGTATCTGTCCTCGCTTGTCGACGTGCGGCTGAAGCGGCGCCGCCTGGGCGAGCTGGCCCGATGGCTGCGGCGGATCCACTCGGCCGGGATCTGGCAGCACGATTTCAAGTCCGCCAACGTTCTTTTCTGCAAAGGCGAGTTTTTTCTGGTCGACCTCGACAGCGTGCGGCTCAAGCCGGTCTCGGAGCGCGACGTCATCGTCAACCTCGCCCAGTTGAACGCCTCCGTGAGCGACGCGGTCTCGCTGCGGGACCGACTGCGTTTTTTTCACTGCTACAGCCAGGGGGCCGGATTCCACCGCCCCCGCCGCGAGATCTTCCGAGCGGTGTGGCGGATCTCGCAGGGCAAGAATACCGCCGCCTCCGGTCTCGACCTGAACCGGCTCAGGCCGCCGCCGCTCGATTCCGGCCACACCGGGGCCTCGCGCCATGGCCCCGCTTTACCGGGGACTTGATGGACATGCACCCGTTTTTCGCAAAAACAGGACCTGTCGCGCCCGCCCCCGTCCCGGTCGGCCCGGCCCCGGCGGCGGTCGCGACAGCGGGTCGTCACCCCCTTCGTTCCCCCGGGGAGGAGTGCCATGAGCACCGGGGTTCCCCTCCCGCCGGACCAGGGCCGGCCCATCCGCCGCGTGGTGTTCGTCGGCAAAAGCAAACGCAAGACCGGCAACACCCGCCACATGCTCAAGGCCCTGCAGCGGCGGGTCGACGCCGTGCGCTACCTCAACATCCCCCGGATGAAGAAACTTTACTGCTGGACGGACTACCGGCGGGTCGTCGAATCGAAGATCAGGCGTTTCCGTCCGGATCTCGTGCTGAGCTACTCCAAGGACCTGCCGCACGAGGTCCTGACCCGCCTCGGCCCCGGCTTTCGCACGGCCATTTTCTACCCCGACGTCCGCATCCCCCTCGACCCGGAGCTGATCCGCAACGGGCGGTTGGTGGATTTTCTCTTCATCACCAACACGCGCCAGATTCCGGAACTGAAGTCGCTGGGCGTCCGGCGGCCGATCTTCTGCTGGCAGGGCTGCGACCGCGACGATCACCGCGTGGTGTCCACCCGCAACCCCAAGTGGGCGAGCGAGGTGGCCTTCATCGGCCGGCCGAGCACACCTTACCGGGTCGAGCTGCTCCAGGAGATCCACAAGCGCTTTGCGCTGAAGGCCTGGGGCGGCGCCTGGCGGGAGTTGGGGCTCACCTGTCCCAAGCGCAACGTCTACCCCCGGGAATACGCCAAAATCTGTTCCGCCGCCGCGGTGATGATCGGCTGCGACTTCAGCCACGACATGGACCACAACACCTCCAACCGGACCTGGATCACCCTGGGCTGCGGCGGGTTCCTGCTCACCAACTACCAGCGCGGGCTCGAGTCGGTGTTCCGCAAAGGCGTCCACCTGGAGTGGTACCACAGCCCGCAGGAGTGCCTGGAGTTGATCGACTACTACCTCAAGCACGAAAGCGAGCGTCTGCGCATCGCCCGGCAGGGGTACGAATTCGCCCACGCCCATCACACTTACGACGTGGTCATCGACGAGATGATCGCGGCGGTCGAGCAGGAAGCATGAAGGTCCTGCACTTCAACACGGAGCGGACCTGGCGCGGCGGCGAGCAGCAGACCCTGTACCTGATGCGGGAACTGCAGGCGCGCGGCGTCGAGAGCCACCTGGTGTGCCAGCCGGGGTCCCCGATGGCCGCACGCGCGCAGGCGGCCGGTGTGTCGGTCTTCCCCGTGCGCACCCGCGGCGAGGTGGACCTGGGGGCCTGTCGCCGCATCCGCCGCCTGATCGGGCGGCACGGCGTTGATCTTCTGCACGCCCACACGTCCCACGCCCACAGCCTCGCGTTCTGGGCCTCTCTCGGGTTGCCGGTGCGCCGCCTGGTCACCCGACGGGTGGACTACTCCATCTTCCGGCACAGTTTCCTGCGGCTGAGCGGGTTCAAGTACCGCCGGATGGCGCATCACTACATCGCCATTTCAGGCAGGATCCGCGAGGTCCTCATCGGCGACGGGATACCGGCCGGGCGGATCTCCGTTGTGCCGAGCGGGGTCGACCCGGCCCGGTTCGAATCCGCCCCCGGCGATGCCGTCGCCGCCGAATTCCGTCTGCGCCCGCGGGATCGCGTCGTGATCAACGCCGGTCAGCTCGTGGGGATCAAAGGCCAGCGCTACCTTGTCCGGGCAATACCGCGGGTGCTCGAGAAAGTGCCCGATGCGCGGTTTTTCATCATCGGCGGGGGGCCGCTTCAGACCGAGCTCTCGGCGCTGGCGCACTCCCTGGGGTTGAGCGACCGCTTGGTCCTGACCGGCTTCCGGCCGGATGTGGGCGCCTTCTACCGGGCGGCCGATCTGTTCGTCATGAGCAGCACGAGCGAAGGGCTCGGCACGGCGGTCCTGGATGCCATGGCGCTCGGGATTCCCGTGGTGGCCTCCAGGGCCGGGGGGATCCCGGAAGCGGTCGCGGACGGGGTCAACGGCCGGCTGGTCCCGCCTGCCGATCCCGAGGCGCTCGCCGCGGGGATCATCGAACTGCTGACCGACGCCGAAAAGGCCGAGCGTTACGGCCAAGCCGGCCGGGAGCGCGTCCTGCGGGAGTTCTCCGTCGGTTCCATGGTGGCCCGGACGCTTGCGGTTTACGAAGCACTGACGGGGCAGGGGATCAAATCGACTATCTTCGATTAACCGACCCCTGGGACCACGTGGAAGCCGCCATGGGCCGGCCACCGCCGGATGTCTGCCGGGGGGCCCGTAAAGCCTACGAGTGGCTGGCGAACCGACCCGTTGTCGGACGGAAGCTGGTACAGCACCTACTTGGACGGGGAGGGTGAGGACCGGACCCGCGATACCCACATGACGACCTACATTGCCGTGGGGGTTCATCACTATTTCCTGCTCACGGCCAACCGCGGCGCGGCTTCCACAGCAAGCCCCATCTTTTCAGCATGACCGAATCGCGGTTTTCGATGGACTGGTTCTACCCCGTGTTGTCAGGAACGGCGACCTGCGCCGACGCCCGGCAGCTTTGCGATGTAACGCCTGCAAGACGCAGCGCGGATTGGCACAGTGAGAATCAGAGGCGCCTGCGGGTTGCTCGAGAGCCGCCGCTGGCTTGGTTTGAGGACCGAGATGCAAACCGGAACCGGCGGCCGTTTTGATTGCGGCAACCACGATTTGATCGATAAAGCCTATTGCCTTAGGTGGTTCCAGCCCTTGACGGGAGGCTTTTTTTGTAATACTAATAATGGTAATACAAAGGAGGCGTGCGATGCGCATCACGACCAAGGGTCAAGTCACTATTCCTCAGCATATCCGTGAGAAGTTGGGTATTACCCCAGCCGTGGAAGTCGAGTTTGTCGAGGAAAAAGGAAAAGTCTACATCATCAAGCGGCCGGGGCCAAACAAAAGCAGTCATCGATTCAGAAAGCTCAGGGGTGTGGCGACTGTCCGGTTGACCACGGATGAGATCATGGCGCTTACCCGAGACGAAGCATGAAAGGCGTCCTTGTCGATTCCAATGTAATTCTGGACCTCTTTCTCAACGACCCAAACTGGGCCGAGTGGTCGGAAGCGACACTGGAGGAGCTGAGCGCCGCCAACCGCTTGTTCATCAACCCGATGATCTACGCTGAAATATCGATCGGGTTCGAGCGCATCGAAGAACTCGAATCCGCTCTACGACCCACCGGGTTCATTCTGCTCGACATCCCCAAAGAGGCTCTTTTTCTGGCGGGCAAGGCATTTTTTAAATACAAGACACGACTCGGCAAAAGGCGATTTCCGCTGCCTGATTTTTTTATCGGTGCCCATGCCGCCGTTATGGAATTGGCGTTGCTCACCCGAGATGCACGCCGATACCGCTCCTATTTTCCAACGGTGCGTTTGATCAGCCCAGATCGAAGTCGTTAAGAACATCGCCTAATGCCCGGGCCAGGACGCTGCCTGCCATGAAGCGAGAGGATCTCAATCCCTTAGATGTCTTTGTTATGTCCAACCTTCTCCTTTCCCAAGATGATCACCCCCATCCTCAGCGCTTCGCAAAGGTTTTTTCCAAGATCTTGGCGGCCATGATCAGCTCCGCGTACGCCGACATGGCGGCGATCAGAAAACCCCGCCAGCCGTCCAGGATGCCGAGACGCAGCACGAGGTCCTTGGCGAGGCGCGCCGGGGGCCTCAGGACCAGTTGGGCGACGGGGAAGCGTGCCCCGCGCTGGAATTTGTCTTCGGCCTTCCAGGATGAATAGCGGTTGATCTTGTCCGCCCAGGCGCGCATGTCGGCCACGCTGAGATGGTCGATGCGGCCGGTCAGGGTGCCGGTGTTGTCGAGCTCGATCCCGGCGTGGACGCGCTTTTCCCTGAGCCGGGCGAGATCGCGCCGGAACAGCCGCAGCACCGTGTCGCCGCCCCAGCCGGAAAACCGGACCCGTTTGCCGAAGAGAAAGTTGTCGCGGCGGATCCAATACCCGTTGCGCTCCGGTCCGCGGCGCATGAGGGCCTGGATCTCGGATGCCAAGGCGGGGCTCAGCCGCTCGTCGCTGTCGAGGACCAGCACCCACTCGTGGCCGGCCTGGGGGATGGCCCAGTTGTTCTGGGCGGCGTAGTTGACGTACTCGTGCTGCAGGACCCGGTGCGCGTAGCGCCGCGCCACCTCGAGCGTCCCGTCGGTGCTGAAGGCGTCCACCACCAGAAGCTCGTCCGCCCAGCTCACGCTCTTGAGGCAGGCTTCGATGACCGGCGCGTTGTTGAAGCACGGGACGATTACCGTCAGCGGGTGGCGAGTTTCGGTCATGGTGTGGGTGCGCAGCCTTTCTGCGTTTTGTCTGAAATCCCCGTTCAGCCGGCGCGCCCGGCCGCTGCCAGCCGCCGGTAGCAGGCGGCCACCGTGTCGACGTAGCGCCGCGGGTCAAGGACGGTCTCGGCGTAGGCCCGCGCCGCTTCGGCGCAGCGGTCCCTGAGTTCGGTCTGGCGGTGAAAGGCCAGCATGGCCGCCGTCAGTCCGCGGGCCTCGCCCTCTCCTTCGTCCACCAATATGCCGGTCTGCCCGTCGCGGATCAGTTCCGGCAACAGGCCCCGGCGGCTGGCGATGACCGGTTTGCCGCAGGCGAGCGCTTCGCGCACGGCGCGGCAGGCGCCGTCGCTGCCCGGCTGCAGGAACACTTTATAATCCAACAGGTTCAGAACGTCCAGGTAATCCTCCCGGCGGTAGCCCGCGAAGATCAGGTTTTTTTCAAGCCCCAGGCGCCGGGCCGGCTCGCGCGCGACGGCGTCGATGTGGGTCCCCCGCCCGATGACCAGGAACTTGTAGTCGGGGATTTCGCGCACCACGGCGCTCAGGGCCTCGAGGAGGGTCGCGAAGTGCCGGTGCTTCTGGACCCGGGCCACGATGCCGGCCACGACCTCACCGGGGGCAAGCCCGAGCTCGCGGCAGAGGGCGGCGTTTTTCGGGCGCGGCCGGAACTTGCGGGTGTCCACCGGGATGTCGATTTGCGCGACGGGCGTGTCCGGGAAGGCGTGCGCCAGGAAGGCCTGGACACGCGCCGAGGCGGTCAGGATCCTGGCCGTCCTCCCCAGGACGAATCGCCGGCGCGGCGTCAGCGGCGGCGGGTCGCCGTCGTAGCAGGTCCGCACCAGTTTGTGGCCGTAGCCGGCGAGCACCGCGGTCAGGGAGTCGTTTTCCTGGTGGCTGTGGATCAGGTCGATCCCCTCCCGGCGGACCAGCTTTCGCAAAGTGTAAAGGTCGGGCAGGATGCGCCAGTTCAGGTGCTTGTCGAGGAAGAGCCCGGTGACGGTCGGCAGCCCCCGCTGCTCGGCCTGCCGCAGGATGTGATTCGGGTGGCCGCGGCGCTGCCCGCAAGTGAACAAAGGGGTGATGTCGGGGCGCTCGCCGAGCCAGGCGGCCAGGTTCAGGGCGTGGTCGGCCGGGCCGGTCCACTTGAAGTTGCTGTAGGTGAGCAGAACGCGGTGCATGGAATGCCTTACGGGCGCATGGGCCCCACGGTTACGAAGAGTCAAGGCGAGCCGCGAGCAGCGACCGAATCACACTGCAGGCCTTGAGGGCGCCGCCCTGGCGGCTGTGGATGAACTCGGCCGCGCGCGCCCGGGCCTCCGGTCCCGGCGCCGGGTTCTGCATGTCGCTAATCAGAAATTCGGAGGCCTGTTTCCAGTCGACGGCGACTCGGACCAGGCCGCGGGTGTGAACCTCCGGGCCGACCCAGGCGAAATTGCCCCAGTGCGGGCCGATCACCGGCCGGACGCCGTTGATGAGCGCCTCCAGGAAATTCTGCCCGCCCAGCGGGGCCAGGCTCCCGCCGACGAAAACCGCCCGGGCCAGGGGGTAGGCCGCGGCCAGTTCGCCGACGACATCCCAGAGGATCACCGTGCCCGGGGCCACGGGTTCGCTGTGCCCGGAGCGGCGGACCCATCGGACCGGCATCCCGGACAGCATCCGGCACCAGCTCTCGACACGGTGCAGGTGCCGGGGGAACAAGCCGATGACCGCCTCGGGCTCGCGCGCGAGGATGGTGCCGAGCATCCGGCGGACAAGGGGCTCCTCCTGCCGGCGCACCGAGCCGAAAACCACCAAAGGTATGCCGCCGGGCAGGATCCGGCCGATGGCGTGGGTCTGCGGGGAGACGCCGGCTGAAGGTTCGAGGCGGTCGAACTTGATGTTGGGCATGCGGCCGACGATGTCGGGGCCGAAGAGACGGGCGAAGCGGGCGGCGTCGGGGCGGGACACGGCCAGGACCCGCTGCGGGCGCAGGGCGCGCCACAGGCCGGGCCACAGGCGGTAGCGGCGCAGACTGCGTTCGGTCATGCGGCCGTTGACGATCACGCAGGGTACACCCCGGTCCCGGGCCGCCGCGAGCAGGCCCGGCCAGATCTCGGTCTCCAGGAGCACGATCAGCCGCGGCCGGACGGCCTGCAGCATGCGCCGCATGAGGGTGGGGCGGTCGAGCGGAAAATACCGGCACTCGATCCGGGCCTCGGGGTGGCGCGCGGCCGTTTGCCGCGCGCTGCGCTTCAGGATGTCCACGCCTTGACTGGTGGCGGCGGTCAACAGCATGGCGGGGCGCTCGCCCGCGCACAGACGCGCGACGATTTCCCCGGCAAGATAGGCTTCGCCGACGGAGGCGACCTGGATCCAAAGGTCGGCTCCGGCCGGCGGCGGCGCCTGGAGCGTGCGCTCGCCGATGCCCTCGCGCATCCTTTTATTGCGGCGCAGAAAGGGCGTGAGCAGCCGCCACACCACATCATACGCGTGAAAGGCCATTGCCTCACGCCGTGAGCCCGAGATCATCGCTTGCTTTCTCCGCGCAACAGCCTTCGCCGCCCGGGGGGGGCCGGATCGGTCCCCTGCTTTTTCCCATACGGCCCGCAAGTCAACCCTTTATCGCAGGGGTCTTCCGGCTGCGGCAATCGCAATTTAGGGGAAAGACCGCTTGGAGTCAAATTCAATTCCTCCGGCCGGGCGAGGCTTCCGGGACGGGGTGGCTGCCGTCCAAAGAAGGGGGGGCGTCGTTGACAGTCGTTGCGGATCTCTGGTAGATGCGGGGATCCGGCGGCCGCCGCCTCTTGGCATTTCCGGCCGACTCCCGGGAAAGTGCTGCCGCCGAACGGATAGATCCCCATGCACACGGACACCACGCACAAGACGTGCACCGCCTTGGCCCCCAAAGGCTGCGATAATTACCTGCCCCCACTGGGTCGCGCGTTGGGCTGGGCGGCCAGCACTTTGGATATCCCCCACCGGCGCGTCGTTGAGCAGAACCTGCGCTTCACCTATCCGGAATTGGGCGTGCGGCAGACCCGGGAGATGATGCGGCGCGTGTTCCAAAATGCGGCCACCACCGTCATCGAGATCGTCGGAATGACCCGCCTCGGCCGGGACGAACTCCTGCAGGGGGTGCGCGTCTCCGGAACGGAGACAATGGAACGTGCCCTGGCCGAGCAGCATGGCGTGATCATCGTCTCGGCCCATCTGGGCAACTGGGAAATGGCGCTGCAATACGCCTCCTGCTATTTCAAGGTCCCGGTCAGCGGCGTCGCCAAAAAGCTGCGGTTCAAACCCTTGCAGGGCTGGGTCCATCGCTTCCGCACGCGCTTCGGCGCCCGGATCGTCTACAAGGAAGGCTCCCTGGCGGAGATGGGCCAGGCGCTGCGCCGCAAGGAGGTGGTCTCGCTGATGGTGGACCAGAGCCGGCGCTCCGAGGGGCTCGAGGTCCGCTATTTCGGCCATCGGGTGACCACCACCCCGGCGGTGGCCATGCTGGCCCTGCGCTGCCGCAGCCCGGTGGTGCCCGTGTTCTGCGTGCGCGAGGCCGACGGCGGCCTGCACATCCGGGTGGAACCCGCGCTCGACATCCAGCGCACCGGTCGGCTGCGCGCCGATCTGCAGGCGAACACCCAGCTGGTGACGGACGTCGTCGAGCGCATGGTACGCCGATACCCGGAGCAGTGGTTTTGGATGCACAAGCGCTGGAAGAAGTTTTACCCGGGCCTCTACCCCGAGTATCAGGCCCGGCGCCGGCGCCGGCACCGGAAGCGGCGGCAGACGCCTTCCTCTTGATCTTTCCGTCAATGTCTGGGAAGATGTACCCGGAAAATGGCAATGCCTTTATCGCCGCCCGGGAGGAAACCGCGCATGGCCTTGAACAAGGAGTTACTGGAGATCCTGGCGTGCCCCAAATGCAAGGGCGAAATCCGCCTCAACGACACCCAGGACGGCTTGATCTGCGATCGATGTCGCCTGCTGTATGAGATCCGAGACGACATCCCCATCATGCTGATCGACGAAGCCAAACCGGTTGCGGACGGCTGACCTCCCGGTCGCGGTGTCGGCACCCCATGAGCATTCCCCAGCCCCCCAAACCCGCGAAGCTTGTGGTCGGTTTTTTTCTGAGGGACAAGGGCCTGACGGCCGGGTTGACCCGGCGTCTCGAATCCGGTTTCGGGTCGATCGACGTGGTGAGCCCGTGGATGCCTTTCGATTACACGGCCTATTATGAGGAGGAGACGGGGGCGCCTTTGTTCCGGCGTCTGCTGGTGTTCAAGCCGCTCGTCGCCCAGGAGGATCTGCCCGGCATCAAAGTGGCCACCAACGCCATCGAGCAGAGCCTGGTGGTCGACGGAAGGCGCCGCGTGAACATCGACCCCGGCTATCTCACCCTCGAGCGTTTCGTGCTGGCCTCGGGCAAGAATTTCAGCCACCGCATTTACCTCGGCCGGGGCATTTATGCGGACCTGACGCTCGTCTATCGGCACGGCCAATTCGAGGTGTTGCCCTGGACCTACCCGGACTACGGCGATTTGCCGCTGCGCCGGTTTTTGAAAAAGGTGCGCGATCGTTACGCGATCGACCTGAAGACGCACCCAACGGACACGCACGGAGAAAAGGAAACGAACCCGCAATGATCAAAAGCATGACCGGTTTTGCCGCCGCCACCGCTGCCGCCGGGGCCCACACGATTTCAGTCGAGATCCGCTCCTACAACAGCCGCCACCTGGATCTCTCCCTGAGGGTCGGGCAGGGGTGCGCGAATCTGGAGGAACGCATCCGGGCCCTGATCGCCCGCTCCCTGGTGCGCGGGCGGATCGAGGTCAAGGTGCAGGTTGAAAACAACACCGAAAAGGGACCCGCCGGCGTCGAGGTCGACCTGCCGCGCGCCCGTGCGGTGCTGGAAGTTCTCAACCGGCTGAAAGACGAGCTCGGTCTGGACGACCCTCCCTCCCTGGCGCTTTTGGTGAACACGGGCGGGATCCTCAAGAGCGCTCAAACGGAGATCGACGAGGAGTGCCTCTGGCCGGCGGTTGAGACCGGCATGGGCCAGGCACTGCGGGACCTCGACGCCATGCGCATCGCCGAGGGGGGGCACCTGGCCGTGGACCTGAACGCCCGCTTGGAGGCCATCGCCGGCGCCCTGGCGGAAGTCGCGAAAACCGCCCAGGGGGGGCTGGCCCACTATCAGGAGCGGCTCAGGGAGCGGGTCGCGGCGCTGACCCAGGGGGTCGTTGACATCGATCCGGCGCGTCTGGCCCAGGAAGCCGCCTTCCTGGCGGATCGGGCCGACATCTCGGAGGAGATCGTCCGGGCCGAGAGCCACATCCGGAAGTTTCGCGAGATCATGGCCGCGGATGAGGCCGGCGGGCGGAAGCTGAACTTCCTGCTGCAGGAGTTGAACCGCGAATTCAACACCATGGGGTCGAAGATCGGCCATGCCGACGTCGCCCACGTGATCGTCGGGGTGAAATCCGAGCTCGAGAAGATCCGCGAACAGGTCCAGAACATCGAATGAAAAGAGGCGTCAACCTTTTCCGCTGGGCGGGGCGGCGTTCGGCAGCGGCCGGGGTCGAAAAGGCCCGCCCGCCGCTGCGTTGGGATGGAGGGAAGATGGAGCAGGAGTTGCTCAACATCGGTTTCGGCAGCACCGTGGTTGCGGAGCGGATCGTGGCGATCGTGTCCCCCAACTCGGCGCCGATGAAGCGGCTGAAGGACGAGGCCCGGGAGGACCGGCGCTTGATCGACGCCACCCACGGCCGGCGCACCCGCTCCATCATCGTTTTGGACAGCAACCACGTCATTCTGTCCGCCATCCAGGCCGAAACCATCTCCCAGCGTTTCGCCATGTTGAAAGAGCAGCCCGCGGCCGCATGAACTCAGGTGAGGACATAGACGAAGTCGACTGCCGGCCGCGCCCCGGGCCGGAGACCTCGGGCAAGGCCCACCTGTTCATCATCTCCGCCCCTTCCGGGGCCGGCAAGACGACCTTGCGCCGGGCGGTGCTCGAGCGGTTCCCGCGCATGTTCTACTCGGTCTCCGCCACCACCCGTCGGCCCCGGCCGGACGAGCGCGACGGCCGCGAGTACGTGTTCGTCACCCCGGCGACAGTTCGAGGAGGGGATTCGGCTCGGCCGCTGGGCGGAGTGGGCCCGGGTGCACGGCAACTACTACGGCACCTCGGCCGAGACCCTGGACCGGGCCCTGGGGCGCGGGCAGGACGTGCTGCTCGAGATCGACGTTCAGGGGGCCCGCCAGATTTGCGACCGCTTTCCCGAGAGCGTGACGGTGTTCATCAGGCCGCCCTCCCTGGAGGTGCTGCGGGAGAGGCTGGAGGCCCGGGGCACCGAAGACCCTGAGGCGCTTGCCGTGCGTCTGGCCGCCGCGGAGCGGGAATTGGCGCAGCAGGACTTCTACCGGCATGTGATCGTAAACGACGACCTGGGCACGGCCGTCCGCGAACTGGTCGCGCTCATCGATTCCTATCGAGACCGGGCTTGAGCCGGTTCGGCCGGGACGATGGCCCGTGCCGTCACCGTTCCGGCCCGGCGCCGTTTTGGACAACATCGAATGTGAGCCCCCGTTTCCATGAGAACCGAAATCCTCTATGGCTGGCATTCCGTCCAAGAGGCCCTTGTGGCGGGCCGACGCACGGTTTTCGAACTGTGTCTCCAGCGCGGAGCCGCTCCCGCGCGCGCCGGCGCCCTGCTGGCCCATGCCCGTTCACGGGGGGTGGCCGTCAACGAACTGGCGGCCAAGGCGCTCGATGCCATCGCCGGCAGCGCCGCCCATCAGGGTGTGGCGGCCCGGGTGTCGCCGTTCGTCTGCGAATCGCTGAACACCCTTCTGGAGGCTCCGTCGGGTGCACGGCCGGTGCTGGCCATGGCCCTGGACAACATCCAGGACCCCCACAATTTCGGGGCCCTGCTGCGGACCGCCCTCTGCGCCGGGGTCGAAGCGGTGCTCATACCGAAGGACCGCTCGGCCCCCCCGTCCCCGGCTGTGTCGAAGGTTTCGGCCGGGGCGCTCGAGCACACGCGGCTGATCCAGGTCACCAACTTGGTGCGGGCCCTCGAGACGATCAAAGAGCAGGGCCCCTGGGTCGTCGGTCTGGAACGGGATGCCGGCCAGTCCGTGTTCGCGGCGGACCTGACGGTGCCGCTGGTGCTGGTGGTCGGCGGCGAAGGCCGGGGGATGCGCCCCCTGGTCCGGCGGACCTGCGATGTCCTGGTGTCCATCCCGCAGACCGGCCCGCTGGATTCCCTGAACGCCTCCGTGGCCGGCGCCGTCGCCCTCTTCGAGATCCTGAGGCAACGCGGCCCGGCCCCCGCAAGGCCTGCCGTCGGGGGGCCGCATGCGCGCTGACCGTCGGCCGGCGGGACTTTGGGTCTCGGCCGCGGCCGGTCTGCTCGGCGCCTTGCGCGATGCCGTTTTTCCGGGCAAATGCCTGGAATGCGGCACCCTCCTGCCGCCGGCGGCCGCCGGTCGCGCGGACGCGGCCTACGATCCGTTCCTCGCTTTGGCCCCTTATTTTTGCGGGGGCTGCCTGCAGGGCGTCATCGGCCTGGAGCATCCGTTGTGCGAGCGCTGCGGGGTGATGTTCAAAACCAGGGCGGGGGAGGACCACCGGTGCGGCCGCTGCATCGAAGCGCCGCCGGCTTTTCACATGGCGCGGGCCGGTTTCGTCTACGACCTGTCCCTGGTTGATGTGATCCACTGTTTCAAGTATAAGGGCAAAACGCAGCTCGCCGGTCCCTTGGGGGCGCTGCTGGCCGAAACCTACCGGCGGTACTGGGGGAGGGAGCCGGCGGATCTGGTACTGCCCGTGCCGCTGCACCCCGGGCGGCTGAAGGAGCGCGGCTTTAATCAGGCCTTTCTGCTGTTGCGGAATTGGCGGGGCGGGCCCGATGGATCTCTCCCGCCGGTCGCATCCGGGGTTTTGCGGCGCGTCAAGGCAACCGTGCCGCAGGCCGGTCTGGGGCGACTGGAGCGGGCCGTCAACATCGGTGGGGCCTTCACCGTGCGGCACGCCGAGCGGATTGCCGGAAAGCACCTGCTGCTGGTCGATGACGTCATCACCACCGGCGCGACGGTGGGGGGCTGTGCGCAGGTGCTCCTCGACCACGGGGCGCGGCGGGTGGACGTGCTGGCATTGGCGCGGGTGATTTAGCCCGGGGGTGAGGGCCGCATGCCGGCGGCATTGAACCGCGAGCGCGGGCCCCCCTTTTTTGCCTGCGATGGGGGCTTCAAATCGGGTGACGGATGACGACAGGGAACAAAATCCGATCGATCGAGGCGCTGCAGGCCGTAGTTCGCGCCCAGCAGCGCGCCGGGCGGACGGTCGTGTTCACCAACGGCTGTTTCGATCTCTTGCACGTGGGCCACGTGCGCTATCTCGCCGCGGCCCGCGCGCAGGGGGATCTGCTGATCGTCGGGCTCAACTCGGACCGCTCGGTCGCGGGGATCAAAGGGCCCCGGCGGCCCCTCGTGCCGGAGCAGGAACGCGCGGAGGTCCTCGCCGGTCTTGCCTGTGTCGACTTCGTCGTGGTGTTCGACGATGCGGACCCCCTGGCCTTGATCCGGGCGATCGAGCCGGACGTGCTCGTCAAGGGCGCCGACTGGCCCGAGGAGAACATCGTCGGGGCCGATGCGGTCCGGGCCGGCGGCGGGCGGGTGGCGCGGATACCCGTGGTGGAGGGCGCGAGCACGAGCGCCCTTATCGCGCGCATCATTGAACGCTACGGCACCGATGAGCGGCCGGAGAGGCCATGATGAGGGCTTTGCGTCACCTGCCGCCGGTCATACCGGGGTCCCCGGGCGGGTTGGTTTTCAGCGTGCGGTTTCCGGCTCGGCGCCGGCGGGGTAATGACTGAAATATGCTGCTCGAAAGCCGCAACGGGGCCGCCTGCTATCGATTCGACCACTTGGCGGATTTTCCGGAAATCGACCACGGCATTTTCCTGCGCACGGCCGGGGCCAGCGCGGCGCCGTTCGATCGGCTGAACGTGAGCCTCTCCGTCGGCGACGAACCCGGGGCCGTGCAGCGGAACCGTCGGCTGGTGTCACGCTGCATAGGGGCCGAAGAGCTCATTTTCGTCCGCCAGGTTCACGGCGTCGAGGTGCTGGTGATCGATGACGGACTGCCGCCGGGTGCCTCCGGGGATGCGTTGATCAGCGCCCATCCCGGCAGATTCCTGGCCGTGCAGGTGGCGGATTGCCAGTCGATCCTGATCTACGATCCCAGACACCGGGTGGTCGCCAACATCCACTCCGGCTGGCGAGGGAGCATCGCCAACATCGCCGGGCGCACCGTGGGGATGCTCGAGCGCCGATTCGGTTGTGCGGCCGGGGACCTAATCGTGGGGATCGGCCCGTCGCTCGGCCCCTGTTGCGCGGAGTTCATCCACTTCCGGGAGGAGATCCCGCGCGAATTGTGGGGCTATCGGCGCGATTCGGTCTTTTTCGATTTCTGGGCGATCAGCCGCGACCAGCTTGGCGCCGCCGGCGTTCCGGCCGAGCACATTCAGACCAGCGGGCTGTGCACGCGCTGCAACACGCATCAGTTCTTCTCGTACCGGGGAGAGAAACGGACCGGCAGGTTCCCGGCCGTCATCGGGTTGAGGTAACGGCACAGGGGCTTGGGCGCCCGGGCGCTTCCCACCGGGCTCCCCGGAAACGGTCGGGTGGACACGCAATGACGCAAACCTCACACGCCACGGCATCGATGCACCAGCTTGAAACCGACATTCTCTGGAACACGGCCCTTTCGCCCAGCTACGGCCGCATCGCCGTCGCCTGCGGGGCGGAATACGCGCACGCCCGACCCGGCCAGTTCGTCATGCTGGGGGTCCCGGGGTGCCGGGACCCGCTGCTGAGAAGGCCCTTCTCCATTCATCGGGTGGTCGCCCGCGACGGGCGCCCGAACGGGGTCGAGTTGCTCTACAAGATGGTCGGGACGGCTACCCGCAGGATGGCACGTCTGAAGGCCGGGGACCGGGCCAGCCTGCTCGGGCCGCTCGGCAACAGCTTCAAGGTCCCGGCCGAGGCCCGGCGCATCTACCTTGCCGCCGGGGGCGTCGGCGTGGCCCCGCTCGTGTTTCTTGCCGAGCAATGGCACCGGGAAGGACGCGGCGGCGGGGGGTGGCGGCTGTTTTTGGGCGGCCGTGGTCGTGAGGACTTGCAGTGTGTCGAGGATTTCGAGCGGTTGGGGATCCCGGTCCATCTCACCACCGACGACGGCAGTCTCGGCGACCAGTGCCTGGTGACCCACCCGCTGGAGGTCGCCATTGCCCAGAGGCCGCCGGATCTGGTTCTCGCCTGCGGGCCGCGGGGCATGCTGGCCTGCATCGCCGGCATCGTTTCCAAATACCGGGTGCCCTGCCAGCTGTCCATCGAGACCATGATGGCCTGCGGCATGGGGGCCTGCCTCGGCTGCGCCGTCGAAGGCCGACGCGAAAAAGAACGTTATCTGCATGCCTGCCGGGACGGGCCGGTGTTCGATGTCGCGGACATCGAAATGTGATGACATCAACACGAAAAACAGGCTGAAGGCTGGAGGCTTTTAGCCCATTGACGAGCCCAGCGGACAAGTCACCCGGGTTGCGGGTTTCTGGTCTTCCGGAGGCTCCGCCAAACACCAAATTTAACATTGACTTAGCTGGTGGCCTGTGTTAGGTGCAACCGACTTGATGCAGTTCCGACCTGTTGTGCCAAAACGATGTCTGTTACATGAAAAAAGAAACGCGCGGGGCGTGGCGGGATCTCGCCTTTTACAGCAGTTTGGGTCTTTCCGTCGCTTTGTCCATTTTTATCGGGCTGGGGGTCGGTATCTATCTAGACCGACGGTTTGACACCGCCCCCTGGTGCATGCTGGTCTTCCTCGGGTTGGGGATCGCGGCCGGTTTCCGCAACATCGGCCTGGCGATCAAGAAGAGCCGCCGGCTGTGACCGGCGGTCCAACGAGCATCGGGTAATGACGTGCAAGTCCAGGAACGCATATTGAAATTCGTCAGCCGCGCCAACTGGGCGCTTTTCGGTGTGGCGACTGTCGCCGGGTTCGCCTTCGGGCCGCTGAACTTCGGTCTGGGGATATGCTTCGGCGGTCTTTTGGTGACCGCCAATTTTCACCTTCTGGCGCGCACCCTGCGCCGGGCGCTCTCACCGCACCATTTGGCGTCGCACAACGTGGTGCTGGCCAAATACTACCTGCGGTTTCTGGTCAGCGGTTTTATCATCTTCCTGCTGATCGCCGGGCAGGTGGTCAATCCTGTGGGCCTGGTGATCGGATTGTCGGTGGTGGTTTTCAGCATCATCCTGGCGACCATGCGTGAAGTGAAAAAACTCATCTGCAAGGAGGCGATCTAAGGATGCAACATCCCTATTTGTTCCTGGTGAAGTTCTTCGAATTGTTCGGGCTCGGGCATTTCGCTCAGACCTATCCGCACGTGGTCTACTCCTGGTTCGTGCTCTTGCTGCTGATCGTCCTCGCCTATGTCTGCACGCGGCGGATATCGATGGTGCCGGGCAAGGCCCAGAATTTCTTTGAAGTCGTGATCTCCGGGATGGAGGAGTTCATGGTGGACATCACCGGCGAAGAGGGCCGCTGGTTCTTCCCGTTGATCGCCACCATCTTCCTGTACATCGCCGCCAGCAACCTGATCGGCCTGGTTCCCGGGTTTTTCCCGCCCACCGCCAGCATCAACACGACCCTATCCTGCGCCCTGGTGGCCTTCACCTTCACCCACTTCGTCGGTGTCAAATACCACGGCGTGAAATACATCAAGCACTTTCTCGGGCCGATCTGGTGGATGACCCCGATCATCTTCCCGATCGAGGTGATCGGTCACGTGGCCCGCATCATGTCACTTTCCTTCCGTCTTTTCGGCAACATGATGGGTCATGAGCTCGTGCTCATGATCCTGTTCATGCTGGCCGGCGCGTTTTTTGCCCCCCTGCCCATCATGGCGATGGGCATATTCGTGGCCCTTGTTCAGGCCTTTGTTTTCTTTCTGCTGTCGATCATGTATTTCACCGGAGCCATGGAGCACGCCCACTGATGGAACGGGCGCCGTGGGCCCGCGTGGCCAAGCGCTGAATGGGAGAATGGAAGAAGCCCCTTAACATCATCATTCAAAGGAGGTAGAGGAAGGTATGGAAGCAAAAGCATTGGAGTTCTTTATCGCGTGTGTGACTGCCGCCGGTTTCGGAATCGCCATCGCCGCGTTCGGCTGCGGTATCGCCCAGGGCCTCGGATTGCGCGCCGCCGTCGAGGGCATCGCCCGCAACCCGGAATCCTCCGGCAAGGTCACCGTGACCATGCTGATCGGTCTGGCCCTGATCGAATCGCTCTGTATCTACGCCTTGGTTGTGGCCCTGATTCTCATTTTTGCCCACCCCCAGGCAACGGACATCGCGAAGCTCTTCATGAAGTAAGCACCGCAGCTGCCCGACAGCTGTCCGCTTAAAAAAAGCCCGGGAGGAGCGATCTTTCCGGGCTTTTTTAATTGACCCAACCCCGCCGCCCCTTTTCAGCCGAGCCCCGCGCTCGATGCCATCGACCGGCGCGCTCCAATTCGGGTTAAAGAATTCCCCCTGCCTGCCGATACTATCCCCAAGCGGGTCTTCTGCCGACAAACCGCAATAGCGCGTGCATTCCGCCCCGCGTGCCGCAGGGTGGGCGCACGCATCACAAAATGGCGGCATTCCTCTCGGTGGGGATTACCGGCAGCGTGTCGCGGGATATTTTACAACGGGAGGGGGGCGGTGTTGCTGACCGCCTTGCCTTGGCATCCGGCCTGCGCGACGGTCGCTCGACGCGAGGCTTTGGAAGGGAAAGGATCATGGAAGAAGGTCAGGTTTTGGATCGGCTCAACCGCATCAAGGACGTACCGACGCTGCCGCTCATCGTTTTTGAACTGAACAAACTGCTTCAGGATCCCGACACGTCCATTGCCAAAATCAGCCAAGCCATCGAACGGGACCAGGCAATGGCCTTGAAGATCCTGAGACTGGTCAATTCGGCCTTTTATGGCTTCAAGACCAAAATCAGCGATATACGCAACGCCGTGGTCATGCTGGGCTTCAATGCGGTGCGAAATGCCATCGTGTCGCTTTCCGTGATCGAGGCCTTCTCCAAAAAGACGGCGCTCAAGGATTTCGACATCACCGATTTTTGGAGGCACTCTCTGGCGGTGGCGGTCACCAGCAAGAGCATCTCCGCCAAATCCCGGGTCAATTCTCCCGACAACTGTTTCGTCGGCGGTCTCCTGCACGATGTGGGCAAGGTCATCCTGGCCCAGTATTTCCCCGAGCTCTTCGCATCGGTGTGGAACACCGTTCAAAACGACTGCTGCAATTTTTACGAGGCCGAGCGCAAGACGCTGAATACCAGCCATCGCGATGATCGGTGCGCACCTGGCGACCAAGTGGCAGCTGCCCCAAGGGTTGACGGATGCCATCGGGTCCCACCACGACTACCAGCCCGGCAGCCAAAACGCCGATTTCACGCTCGTGATCTACCTGGCCAATGTCATTGTCAACAGCTACGACGAGAACCCCGACTGTATCATCGACATCGCCGCCCTGCACCCGGACGCCCGCAAGCTGATGATGAACGCCCTGTCCGATGTCAGCGGCTGGTATGCGGGCATCGCCGAGGAGATCGAGGCTGCTTACGGCTTCTTTCTCGAGGCGAAATGACGGCGGGGTTCAGGGGGTGCGTGGCGTGGGCCGGGCCGTCTGAGCCGCAACAGCGGTCGATTCGAAGAAGGGCCCTGTTGCTTGCAGTCGATGACACTCGACGGCACGCCCCGGGGGAATTCCCGCCCCGCCGGTCTCAGCGCTCCAGGATCGGCCGCAGGTATCGACCGGTCGCCGAACCGGCAACCCGGACGATCTCTTCCGGGGTGCCGTGCGCCACAAGTCTTCCGCCCTCATCCCCACCGCCCGGGCCTAAATCGACGACCCGGTCCGCGGTCTTGACGACGTCCAGGTTGTGCTCGATGACGATCACGGTGTTCCCGGCGTCCACGAGTTGGTGAAGCACGTTGAGCAGCCGGCGGATGTCGTCCGGGTGCAGGCCCGTGGTCGGTTCGTCCAGGACGTACAGCGTGCGGCCGGCTCCTTTTTTGCTGAGCTCCCGGGAGAGCTTCACCCGCTGGGCCTCGCCGCCGGAGAGCGTCGTGGCCGCCTGACCGATTTGAATATAGCCCAAGCCGACGTCGATGAGGGTTTGCAGCTTCTCGCGGATCTTGGCGATTCGTGCGAAGAATTCCACCCCCTGCTGGACGGTCATCTCCAGGACCTCGGCAATGTTTTTGCCCTTGTATTTGACCTCCAGGGTTTCCCGGTTGTAGCGCCTGCCGCGGCACCCGTCGCACTCGACATAGACGTCCGGCAGGAAATGCATTTCGATCCGTATGGTGCCGTCCCCCTGGCAGGCCTCGCAGCGTCCGCCCTTGACGTTGAAGCTGAAGCGGCCGGATTTGAAGCCCCGCGCCCGGGCCTCCGGTGTGCGGGCGAACAACTCGCGGATGAAACCGAACAGACCCGTGTAGGTGCCGGGATTGGACCGCGGGGTGCGACCGATCGGGCTCTGGTCGATGTTGACCACCTTGTCGATGTGCTCGGCCCCTTGCAGCCGCGTGTATTGGCCGGTGACGGCCGGGCCGTGGCAGAGTTTCTGAAACAGGGCCGGGTACAAGGTCTCGAAGACCAGGGTGGACTTCCCGGAGCCCGAAACACCCGTGACGCAGATCAGGCATCCCAGCGGAAACCTCACCGTGAGATCCTTCAGGTTGTTACGGCAGGCGCCGGTCACCGTCAGCTCCCGCCCGGAACCGGTGCGTCGCTTCAGGGGGATTTCGATGCGGGCCCGGCCGGAGAGATATTGGCCGGTGAGGGAGGAGGGGGTTCGCAGGAGCCCGGCGGGCGGGCCTGAAAAAATGACCTGCCCGCCGTTGACGCCGGCCCCCGGGCCCATGTCCACGACCCAATCGGCCGCCCGGATGGTGTCCTCGTCGTGCTCCACCACCAGGACGGTGTTGCCCAGGTCCCGCAGGGTGAGCAGCGTGTGCAGCAGGCGCTCGTTGTCCTGCTGGTGCAGCCCGATGCTGGGCTCGTCAAGGATGTACAGGACACCGGTCAGTTTCGAGCCGATTTGGGTGGCCAGCCGGATGCGCTGGCTCTCCCCGCCGGACAGGGTCTGCGCGGGTCGGTCCAGGGTGAGATAGCCGAGACCGAGGCTCTCCAGAAACCCCAAGCGTTCGACGATTTCGCGCAGGATGCGCCGGGCAATGTGCTCCTTGGTCCCTTGAAAACTGATTTCCCCGCAAAAGCGGCGGGCCTCGGACACGGTCATGGCGCAAAGTTTCGGAAGGCTCAGCCCTTGAACCCTGACCGCGCTGCTGGCGGGGTTGAGCTTGCCGCCGGCGCAGTCCGGGCAGGATTTGAAATTCATGAAGCGCTTGATCTCTTGTCGGATCTGATAGGAGTCGGTGTCACGATAGCGGCGTTCGAGGTTCGGAATGATGCCCTCGAAGGGACGCTGGTAGCGGATGCGGCTCGTGCCGCGATCGAAATAGTAGGTGATCGGCTCGTCCCCCGAACCTTGAAAAAGGACTTGCCGGAAGTGCTCGGACAACTCCTCGAAAGGGGTGTAGATGCTGGTGCCGTAGTGGGCGGTCAAGGCCTCCAGAAAGTCGACGAAGTGACCGCTCGTGCGCTTGGCCCAGGCCGCGACCGCGCCTTCGCGCAGGGAACGCCGTGGGTCGGGAACGATGAGGCCCGGGTCAAAAGCCGTGACCGTACCGAGCCCGCCGCACTTCGGGCAGGCCCCTTGGGGTGAGTTGAACGAGAAGCTCGCGGGGGTGAGTTCGGGATGGGCGAGGCCGCAATCGATGCAGGCGGCGTTTTCGGTGAATCGGATGGGGTCAGCCGCCCAGAACATCCACCAGCACCACCCCGTCCCCTTGGGCCAGGGCGAGTTCGAGCGAATCCGTCAGCCGGTTGTGCAGATTCGCCTTGATGACCAGGCGGTCTACCACGACTTCGATGTCATGGGCGCGATGGGGGGAGAGGCTGCCGGCCTCCTCGATGTCCCGCAGCACACCGTTCACCCGGATGCGGGCAAAGCCTTCCTTTCTCAGTCGTTTCAAAAGCTTCTCATGCGTCCCCTTGAGGCCTGACACCAGAGGGGCCAAGATGACCACCCGGGTTTGCTCCGGCAGTGACTGCAGACGGTCGACCATCTGGTCGATGGTGTTCGAGGCGATGGGCTGACCGCACTGGTGGCAGTGGGCCAGGCCGACACGGGCGTAGAGCAGACGCAGGTAGTCGTAGATTTCGGTGACCGTTCCGACGGTGGAACGCGGGTTGTAGCCGGCGGTTTTCTGCTCGATCGCAATGGCCGGCGAGAGGCCCTCGATCAGGTCCACCTCCGGTTTTTCCATGCGTTCCAGAAATTGCCGGGCGTAGGTGGAGAGCGACTCTACATAGCGCCGCTGGCCTTCGGCGTAAAGCGTGTCGAAAGCCAGGGTGGATTTACCCGAACCGGAAAGACCGGTGACAACGATCAGCCGGTTGCGCGGCAAGTCAAGATCGATGTTTTTCAGGTTGTGCTGGCGTGCGCCGCGGATGGTAATCGTACCGGTAGTCATCGAGGCCGCATCTTATCCTACCCGTGGTGGGATGCAAGCGAAAATCGGGCCGCGGCGCAACCGGCCACGACGTCCGTTCGCGCCGTCTACGGCGGGTGGTCTCTTCGTGTTTTTTAAAAATCGACGATATTGGAAGAAAATGATAGATTTTGGAAGAAGCCTGAATGTACCGGCCTCGCCGCGGCAGCATTGGATACCCTGGATATGTTGGAAAAAACGTGGCCGGTCGCGAAGTTGGCAGGGACGCCGGATTCCGCCGGATTTAAAATTAATAACAATGATAACAGACAGATATATTTTGTTCACAATCCACTCGTCACGGTTCTGAAACCCCTCAATTTCCGGTTTGACTCCCCGCGCCCCTTGGCCTACAAAGCACCCCGATGATTACCGGGCACATCGACAACCGTCTTGTTTTTAGCCCAATCACTTAATTATTTTTTCAGACCCGGTAACATCCGCGCACCTCACCGTCGCACCGACCAGCTGAGAGCAGACCACTTGATGGACAACGTTTGGAAAGACGTCAAGACCGCGTTGAAAAAGCGGATCCCCGCGCACAGTTTCCGTATGTGGATCGAGCCCCTGGGATTGTCTGTCGACGAGGAGGGCGGTTACGCCGTCATTTCCCCCAACACCTTTTCCAAAAAGCGCGTGCTGGAGCATTTCGGGGCCTTGATCGAAGCGGAACTGCGGCGGGTGCTGGGTGAGGAAAACTGCCGCTTGAGCTATTGTGTCGCCGGTCGGCGCAACGGCCAGCGACCCGCGGTCGAGACATCCGCCCAGCTGCTCTTGCCTACCGAAAGCATTCGCCCGAACAGCGGGAGGCTGCTGCGCAAGGACTTCACTTTCGACCATTTCGTGGTCGGCGACAACAACGACTTCGCCTACTCGGCGTCTTTGTCCTTGGCCAGTCGCCGCGAACGGCAACAGGGGGCCCTTTACCTGCTCTCCGGCACGGGCCTCGGCAAGAGCCATCTATCCCAGGCCATCGGTCACCACATCCTCAGCCGCAGCCCCGGCGAGCGCGTCTACTACATGACCGCCGAGGATTTCAGCAACGAGATGGTGCAGGCCTACCGCCACGACGCCATCGACACCTTCACGAACAAGTACCGGAGCCGATGCGATGTCCTGCTGCTCGAGGACGTTCATCACCTAAGCGGCAAGAATCGGACCCAGGTCGAACTGGCCATGACCCTGGATTCACTGTTTGAATCCGGCAAGCGCATCATTTTCTCAAGCTGCTATCTGCCCGGCGACATCCCGAAGCTCAACGACAAGCTGCGCTCGCGTCTGTCGTCCAGTCTGATCTCGGCGATCGACCCCCCCAGTTTCAGGACCCGCGTGCGCATATTGCAGAGAAAAGCAGAGGCAAACGGGTATCAGATTCCGGAGAAGGTGATTCACTTTTTGGCAACGGAATTGGTCGACGACATTCGGCAGCTCGAAAGCGGCTTGAACGGTGTGGCGGCGAAATCTTCCCTGCTGGGAAGCCCCATCGATCTCGAACTGGCCGAAAGCGTCGTGAAGCACATTGCCAGCCAGCGTCAGAAAATCACCGTCGAGGTGATCAAGAAGCTCGTCTGCAAGTACTATCAGGTCAACACCGACGACCTGGTGTCCCGGTCGCGTAAGCAGAACCTGGTGCGTCCCCGCCACATGGCCATCTACCTGTCGCGTCGGTTCACCGATGCGCCCCTGCAGACCATCGGCAAAGCCTTCAATCGCTACCACGCCACCGCCCTGCACTCCATCCAGAGCATCGAGAAGGGGATCGAGAAGGACAACGCCGTCAGGCAGCAGGTGGCGTTTTTCAGCCAAAAACTGGAATCCGGGAAGTTCTGAGACTACTGGAATTTCAGGAAGTATTCCTCGCCGATCTCCATTTCCTCCATGAACTCCGTAAATGACCTCTGGTCGCGTTCGATGGCGCAGCGGATTCGAATGGCGCAGTGTTTGCGGCAGATCGAGTCCTCAAAGCGAAAATTTCCGAAGCAGCCGAGGTGCTCCTTCACTGATGAACGGCGAGTGCTCTCTTTTTTGATCAAGGGGTGTTAGCCTCCATCATATCGATCATTTCCTGGTGAATCCGGCCGTTGGTGGCCAGGGCCTCGGTGGCCTCCACCGCCAGCGGCCGGCCGGCCAGGTCCGAGACCGCCCCCCCGGCTTCGCGGGCGATGAGCGCTCCGGCGGCGATGTCCCAGGGCTTCAGGGAATCCTCCCAGTACCCATCGAAACGGCCGCAGGCGACAAAGCACAGATCCAGCGCGGCCGAGCCCAGCCGGCGAACCCCGCGGGCCGCCTTCAGGCAACGGCCCAGCCGCCCGGTGACGGTGTCGAAGCAGGGCGTGACGTCGTAGGGAAAGCCCGTGGCCAGCAGGGCCCCCGAAACCCGATCGGTCGTGGAGACCCGAATCGGCCGGCCGTTCAGCGTGGCGCCTTTTCCGCTCTGAGCCGAGAAAAGCTCTCCGCTCAAAGGGTTGAGCACGACCCCGGCCAGCATTCCCCCCTCGCCGGCAAAGGCGATGGAAATGGCGAAAAAGGGCAGCCCCTGGGCGAAATTGACCGTGCCGTCCAGAGGGTCCACCAGCCAGCGCCACTCCAGGCTGCCTTCGTTCCAGCCGGACTCCTCCGCGAGGATGGCATGTCCGGGATACTGGGAACGAATGGTGGCGATGATGGCCTGCTCGGAGGCCAGGTCCGCGTCCGTGACCGAGATCGTTTACTCCCTTGAAACTCACCCAGCTCAAATTACCGAAGCGCACCCGCAGGGCCTCTGCGCCGCGGTAGGCCGCCCGCACGGCGACACGCATGACCTGGTCAAGATCCATAAGGGACACACCTTATAGCCGATTTAAAGAGGATGTCAACTTCAATTCCATGGGTGCGGACCGATAGGCCGGCCACAACCAATGGGACACTCGACGGACTCTGCCTGGTGCCGCTTCCCAGGGGGGATGCGACCGCGAGGTCGGGCCACCGCCGCGCGGGCCGCGTCTTAACCCCGAGTCTGCGGGGTCGATCTTCTTGGCGGGGGGCGGTGAGTCGCCCTCCTGGCCGGGCGGCTGGTGTCGGGATGCCTCGATCAGCTCCTGCATGCGTTCGATCAGCGGCAGCAGGGTGGGGGGGTGCAGGGCGGACAAGGCGATGGCCCCGTGCCGGCGGCTGAGGTTGCCGATCGTTTCCGCTGCGACGAGGTCGCTCTTGTTGAGGACCTTGAGATAGGCCTTCTGCTCGAGGTTCAGCTCGGCGATGATGCCTTCCACCGACCGGATCTGGTCTTCGTAGCGCGGGTTGCTGACGTCCACCACGTGCAGCAGGAGGTCGGCGCCCTCGAGCTCCTCCAGGGTGGCGCGAAAGGCGACCATCAGTTCCCGGGGCAGGTCCTTGATGAACCCGACGGTGTCGGTGATGATCACCTCGATGTCCCTCGGGAATTTGAGCCGGCGGCTGGAGGGGTCCAGGGTGGCGAACAGCCGGCTCTCGGCCAGCACCCGGCTGCGGGTAAGGCTGTTGAGCAGCGTGCTCTTGCCGGCGTTGGTGTAGCCGATGATCGAAATCACCGGCAGGCCTTTTTTGCCCCGCTTGGCCCGCCGCTGCCGGCGGTGCTGGCGCACCTCCTCCAGGGCGGTTTCGAGCCGGGTGATGCGCTCGCGCACGCGGCGGCGGTCGATTTCGAGCTTGGTCTCCCCCGGCCCCCGGCCGCCGATGCCGCCGGCCAGCCGGGACAGCGCCGTGTTGCGGCCGACCAACCGCGGCAGCATGTACTTGAGCTGGGCCAGCTCCACTTGCAGCTTGCCTTCCCGCGATTGGGCGCGTTGGGCAAAAATGTCCAGGATCAGTTGTGTGCGGTCGATGACCTTCAGCTCGATCTGTTCGGTGACCGAGCGGATCTGGGACGGGTTGAGCTCCTGATCGAAGACGATCAGCGTGGCCCCCTCCTGCAGGGCGGTGATGGCCAGCTCCTGGAGCTTGCCGGTGCCGATCAGAAAACGGTGATCGACCTTTTCGCGCTGTTGGATGACGGTGTCGACCACATCGATCCCGCAGGAGCGTGCCAGCTCGCGCAGCTCCGCCATCGATTCCGCGCTTTGGCGGCGCGTGGCGGAGGAGACGCTCACCAGCAGCGCACGCTCCTGCCCCGTGCCGGCGCGGTGACCGCTGATCACCCTCTGGAGCTCGTCCTCGAGCGCCTCGATCAGCTCCAGGCACGCTATGTCCAACCCGCCGGTGGAAATCGGGGGGAGCAGTCGGTAGCCGAGGCTTGCGGAGGGCTTGGGAAGCACGTGGGCGGCGTGCACCACCTGCGGGTGCCCATCGCCGGCCAGTCCGATGGCGGCCATGAGATCCAGGCGCAGCAGGGACAAGTCCGTCAGGTCGTCGCGGTTGAGCGGCTCCGGGCTCAAATGGGTGTGGACGCACCGCAGCCCGTTGAGGCGGCCGGGGGCGGCGTGGTAATCCCCGGTGGCGGGGATGAGGATTTTTTTGGTGTCGCCGACGACCACGTAGGCAATGCGCCCCTGGCGGTTGATCAGCAGCCCGATCTGGCGGTGGATCTCATGCGACAGGAGACCGACGTCCCGGGCCAATTCGGGGGTGATCAGGAACTCGGGGGGGACGCGTCGCCGGTAGAGATTTTCAAGTCGGCGGATCTGGTTGGCCTTCAGGCCGGCGGTATTGCCGAAAAGTTTTTTCATCCCCCGCACACCCCTATGCGGTCCCCCGGACGGTTTCCGGCGCCGCGTTTTCAAAGCGGGTGTAGGCCGAAAGGAAGGTCAGGATCACGTCCCCGGTGGGGCCGTTGCGCTGCTTGGCCATGATGACCTCCGCCGTGCCCTTGTGGGGGTTGTTTTCTTCCTTGTTGTAGACCTCGTCGCGGTAGATGAAGGCCACCACGTCCGCGTCCTGCTCGAGGGCCCCGGATTCCCGCAGGTCGGACAGCTTCGGGCGCTTGTCGGTGCGCTGCTCGAGCATGCGGTTGAGCTGGGAGAGGGCCACGACGGGCAGATCGATCTCCTTGGCCAGGGCCTTGAGCGCGCGCGAGATCTCCGAGATTTCGAGATCCCTCCGCTCGGCGCCGACCCGGCCCTGCATCAGCTGCAGGTAGTCGATCACGACCAGACCGATGTTCTTGTCCATTTTCAGGCGCCGGGCCTTGGCGCGGACTTCCATCGCCGTCAGGCTCGAGGAGTCGTCGATGAAGATGGGCGCTTCGGTGAGCACGGTGGCCGCATCGGTCAGGCGGGCCCAGTCTTCGTTGCTGAAAAAGCCGCTGCGCAGGCGCGAGCTGTCGACGCGGGCTTCGGCGCAGAGCATGCGCAGGCCGAGCTGTTCCTTGGACATCTCCAGCGAGAAGATCGCCACCGGCACGGCGGCATCCACGGCGGCGTTGCGGGCGATGTTGAGCGCCAGCGCGGTCTTGCCCATGCTCGGGCGCGCCGCCAGGATGATGAGATCCGATTTCTGCAGGCCGGCGGTCATGTTGTCGAGGCGCGTGAACCCGGTGGGCACCCCGGTGACCAGGCTCTTGTTTTTCTGCTTCTCATCGAGGAAATCGATGTTGGCTTCGATGATCTTGCTCAAGGGGTGGAAGGCCTGGCGGGCTTTTTTGTCGGTCACCTCGAAGATCGAGGTTTCGGCGAAGTCGATGATCTCCTCGGCACCGCCCTGTTCCTGAAAGCAGCGTTTGGCGATGGCGTTCGATTTTTCGATCAGCCGCCTCAGCACGGCCTTGTCGTGGATGATCCGGGCATAGTGCGGGGGGTCCGTCGCTGAAGGGATATCGAGCAGCCGCGCGATGAAGGCAACACCGCCGACCTGATCCAACTGCCCTTTTTCCTTGAGGTGGTTCGCGACCGTGACGCTGTCGATGGGCTCGTCGCGGTTGAAGAGGTCGGTCATCGCCGCGTAGATCTTCTGGTGGGCGGTGCGGTAGAAATCCTGGGTCTCCAGGAACTCGACCACTTCGAGCAGCGCCGTGTTGTCCAGCAGGATGGCGCTCAGGAGGGCCCCCTCGGCTTCGATGCTCTGGGGGGGGAGATTGAGAAGCTCCGGGTCTTTTGGCGGTGGCTGTGTGTGTTCGGCCATCAAACTTGTCCTGAGAGGGGTGGGATACGAAATGCGGACCGTCGGTGGACCCGCGGTCCGAGGCGAGGCCGCGATGCCCTGCGCCCCGAACACGCGCATCCCCGGTCTGCCCACCAATGATTCAACACCCCGCGCCTCCAGGCACCGGGATCAGCCCTCGGCGACGACTTCCACCGTGATTTCCGGCTCGACGCCCTTGTACACGCGAATCGGCACCTTGAAGACCCCCAGATTTTTGATGGAGTCGGTCAGCAAGACCATCCGCTTTTCGACCAGGATGTTCTGGGCGGCCAGCGAATCGATGATGTCCCTGACGGTCACCGATCCGTAGAGGCGGTCCGCCTCGGCCACCTTGGCGACGATCCGGCACGCCACGCCTTCGAGCTTTTGGGCCATTTCCTCGGCCAGCTTGCGCTCTTTGGCGATCTGCAGGTCGAACTTGGCTTTGTCCTGCTCGAGCCGACGGCGATTTTTGGGGGTTGCGAGAACCGCCTTGTTCTGGGGCATCAAGAAATTGCGGGCATAGCCCGGTTTGACTTCGACTTCGCTGCCGATGATGCCCAACGACTCGATGGTTTGGGTCAGAATTACTTTCATGTTGCATCCTCCGCCATGATCCGCTGCACACTGCCGCCCCCGGTGTCGGGTCAATCGGCAGCGAGCGGTTTTTCAATTTTTCTGAAGTTGAACCAGGTGTCGAAAAATCCGATCCCGATTACCGCCAGCATGACCAGCTGCTGCACCGCCACCAGGCCGTAGAGCATGACCCTTGCCATCCGGGGTACCCGCTTTTGACGCAGATAAAAGGCCATGATCGCGATTCCCTGGAAAAAATAAACAATCATCAGCAGAAACAGCCCGTTCAGCCCGACTGTTTTGGCCGTGAGGCTGGAGACCAGCAACAGTCCCCCACTGGCGACCACGCCCCAGACCAGGGGCTCAGGGGCTTTCCAGTGGTCAAGGCTGCCAAAATCCGGAAAAAAAATCCCCTTGCGCTGGAATATCTGGCGGGCCGTCAGCAGGCCGATCCAGGTCACCATCAACGTGGAACCGATCGCCAGCGCCGGGAGCAAGCCCACCAGGACTTTTTGAAGCGTGTCGAGCGAGGCCGCCAGCAACTGGGTCTGCTGATCGGAAACACCCATCTCGCGGTACAACTCGAGTGTCAGCTCCAAGTTCTGCCGCACACCCGCGGACACCAATTGGTGAATGCCGGTCCCGGAGAGGAGGCCGATCACACCCAGGCCCAAAAGCCCGGCCACGAACACCACCGCGCATATGGTGGCGGCGGTTTTTTCAATCGAAAACCCGCTGAATGCCAGCTCCCCCATGAGGAACCCGATCAGCAGCAGCTCCCCGAAAAAGAGCACATCAAGGCTTCCGCCCAGCAGTCCCGCGAAGCCGACCACGGCCGCTGCGATGATCGCCCCCGCCTGGCGGCCGAGCTTGACCCGGAAATACATCACCGGCACCGGAACGAACACCGAACCCACAAGCCCGATGATCGGGGCATAGGCGCAGACGGTGACGATCAGGCAGGTAATCAGGATGCCTGTGGCGATTTCTCTGCTCATTTGCCCGGTGCTTGGGTCGAACGCGGTCTGATGCGTACCCGGTGGTGTCCTTGGCGGTTATCCCGCGTCGGTTGAACCGACAAAGGGCAGCAGTGCAATGGTCCGGGCGCGCTTGATGGCATGGGTAAGGGCCCGCTGGTGCCTGGCGCAGCTGCCCGAAATGCGCTTGGGGATGATTTTGCCCCTCTCGGTGATGAAATAGCGGAGCGCTCGGGCGTCCTTGTAGTCGATCACAAGGGTGCTGTCGGCGCAGAAGCGGCAGACTTTCCTGCGGTGAAAAACGCGTCGTTTGCGTTTCGGGCCGGAGCCCGGTCTCGAAGAAGATGAGGGAGCGGCCATGGGTTATGCCTCCTGTTTGGATATCTGCGGGTTCTGCCGGCGTGATGGCCTCGGGTGCGGCGGCCTCGGGTGGAGCGGCTTCAGGCGCGGCGGCTTCGGCTGGCGGGTGCGGCGGGCTCGATCGAGGCGGCCGGGGTGATCTCGGCGACAGGCTCCGCCGCCTGCTCGGCCTGGGCCATTTCCTCCTGGATGCGTGCCACGTCCGGCTGGTTGTCCAGCAGAACCGTCATGTACTTGAGCACCCGGTCGTCGATCCGGCAGAAGCGTTCCATTTCGCTGACGAACTGGCTGGTGCTGCAGAAGTCGAGCCGCACGTAGTACCCGCGCTCCTTCTTCTTGATGGCATAAGCCAGTTTGCGGGAACCCCATTCGTCGACGCGGACGAGGAACCCTCCCATCTGGGCCAGGACCTCCTTGATTCTTTCGAGCACCGGCAGGCGCTGCTCCTCGGAGAGATCCGGGTCGATGATGATGAATGTTTCGTACCTTCGCATGAATCCTCCTCTCGGATGTAAAGCCCTGGAGTCATGCCCCAGAGCAAGGATGGACAGAGGTTGTAAAAATTGTTTTTAATAGCAGGTCATCGGGTGGAGGTCAATACAATTTTTCCCGGGCCTTAGCGGGGCCGGGACCCCGCGGGATGTCGGCCGGCCTTATTCGGGGAGAGACGCCGGGGCGATCTGCGGCGGTAAAAAAAAGAGGTTAGCAGGCTAACCTCATGATGAACTGGTGGGCTGCATTGGAATCGAACCAATAACCTACTGATTAAGAGTCAGTTGCTCTGCCTAGTTGAGCTAGCAGCCCACAAACCGGCTCCGGAAATGCATCGAAAACGCTTGGTACCAACTTAAAAGGCGCTTGTCAATTTCTTTTTATGGATTTGCGCCAACTCCCACCGGGGCCGCAGGTCAGTCGCGCCAGGGTGGCTTTTCCCGGGACCACCGCCCCCGCTTGAGGCGCTTGCGGTCGATCTTGGCGCCCTTTTCGACTTTCCGGCGCAGCGAGGGCGGCACCGCGCCCGCTGACGCCTTTTCGATGTCGAGCAGAAAACTTCCGGACTCCTCAGGGCGTCGGGGTTTCCCGGGGGCCGGTTCCTTGGCTTCGGCGGGTCGCTCCTTGGGCAGGGCCGGGCCGGTGAAGCAGTCCGGCGGAATTTCGCCCGCCAGGAAGAGGTTCTCGCCGGACGGGGCGAACTGAACGCCCTTGTCACGGCAGGCCTTGACCTGGACGGTCAGAACGACCGGCTCCGGGTCGAAGCGTCGTCCCAGCCGCTCCGCCATCCCGCGGTCGGCGCACAGCACCACCTGCGGGTGACCGGCGGGCCGGATCCCGTTCTCCCGCACCCAGGGGTAGGCCCGGCGGCGCACGCTGACGAACAATTGTTTCGGCAGGTCCGTCGCTTCGTGCCGGCCCCCGTCCGGGCGTGAACCACGGGCGCGGATGAGGTGGTCGACGATCTCAAACGGCGGCTGCGGCACCGTGAGCAGGATCTCGTTCAAGTGGGCGCGGTTGGCGTAGGCAAAACCCTCCTCCTCGTGCAGGGCCTTGAGCAGGTCCTTGATTTTGACGAAGCCGGCCTCGTCGGGAACCAGACCGAACTCGTCCGGCCGCCGGCCGAGGGCATAGGCGATCATCTTGGCCAGGATTTGGGGTGAACGCGGAGGGCTCATGCGGCTCCTGTCCGGCTTCCCGGGGGCTGGTGGCGTGCGCGCTCCGGGCGGTCGTCGCGCCGCTTTGGATTCTTGACCCCCTGGGTCGGTTCTGATATTTTGCCACATCGCTTCAAAAGTCAACCCGATTCTCAGAAAGGACGCTGCCATGAAGGCACCCGTGAAATCGCGCCGGCTCTACGAGCGTGCCGCCCAGTCCATCCCCGGCGGGGTCAACAGCCCGGTCAGGGCCTGCAAGTCCGTCGGGGCCGAGCCCCTGTTCATCCAGCGCGCCGAGGGCGCCGAGGTGATCGACGCCGACGGCAACCGCTACATCGACTACATCGGCTCCTGGGGCCCCATGATTTTAGGCCACCGCCACCCGGCGGTGACCGCGGCCATCGAAAAGGTGCTCCAGCGCGGGACCAGCTTCGGCGCCCCGACCGACCTCGAAATCGAACTGGCCGAAATGGTGGTCGCGGCCGTGCCGTCGGTGGAGATGGTGCGCATGGTCAACTCCGGGACCGAGGCGGCGATGAGCGCCATCCGCCTGGCGCGGGGCTTCACCGGCCGGGACCTGATCGTCAAGTTCGACGGCTGCTATCACGGCCATGCCGACACGCTGCTGGTGGCCGCCGGCTCCGGGGTGGCCACCCTCGGCATCCCCGACAGCCCGGGGGTGCCGGAGGCGACCGCCCGCCACACGATCTCCTTGCCTTACAACGACATCGAGTGCTTCGCGGAGACCATGCGCCGGCAGGGGGAGCAGGTGGCCTGCGTCATCGTCGAGCCCGTGGCCGGCAACATGGGACTGCGTGGCGCCGGCGCCGGGTTTTCTCAAGGCCTTGCGCAAGCTCACCGCGCAGCACGGGGCACTGCTCGTTTTCGACGAGGTCATGACCGGCTTTCGGGTGGCCTACGGCGGGGCGCAGGAGCTGTACCGGATCAAGCCGGATCTCACCTGCTTCGGGAAAATCATCGGCGGCGGGCTCCCGGTGGGGGCCTACGGCGGACGGCGCGAGATCATGTCCCGCATCGCCCCGCAGGGGCCGGTCTACCAGGCGGGCACGCTCTCCGGCAACCCGTTGGCCATGGCCGCCGGGATCGCCACCCTGAAGCAGCTTCGCAAAAAGGGTTTCTACGAACGCCTCGAGAAGAAGAGCCGCAAGCTCACCGCCGGGCTGGCGCAGGCGGCCGCGACCGCGGGGGTAGCGGCCCGGGTCGACCACGTGGGCTCGATGCTCGGCATGTTCTTCTGCGCCGAACCGGTGCACGGCTTCGCGGACGCCAAGCGCTGCGACCTGGCGCTGTTCTCGAAATTTTACCAGGGGATGCGGGCGGAAGGCATCTATATTGCCCCCTCCCAGTTCGAGGCCTTGTTCCTGTCCGCGGCCCACACCACCGCGCACATCGACGCAACGGTCAAGGCGGCGCAGCGCGTGCTGGCGGCCATCGCGGAAAAATAATCCCGCATGGACCCCGCCAAAAACCTCATCCCCGATCGCGTGCGCCGCATCCACCTGACGGCCGCCTGCGGGACCGCCATGGGGGCGCTGGCCTGCATGCTCAAGGACCTGGGCTTCGCGGTGACGGGCTCCGACCAGAAGGTCTACCCGCCCATGAGCCGGTTTCTCGCCGAGCGCGGCATCCGCTTGACGGAGGGGTTCCGGCCGGAGAACCTCGCGGAGCGTCCGGATCTGACCGTGGTCGGCAATGCCGTGACGCGGGTCAACCCGGAGGCCGTCGAGCTGGAGCGCCTGGGGCTCCCGTATTGCTCCATGCCCCAGGCCGTCAACCGCTTTGTGGCCGACGGCAAAAAGACCTTGATGGTCACCGGCACCCACGGCAAGACGACCACCTCGGCCCTGCTGGCCTGGATGCTTCAGTCCGCCGGCCGGGACCCGTCGTTTGTGATCGGCGGCATCCTCAGGAATTTCGACAGCAACTACCGCCTGGGCCGCGGCGAATTCGTCGTGATCGAGGGCGACGAATACGACACGGCCTTTTTCGACAAAGGGCCGAAGTTTCTGCACTACCGGCCCGCCGCCACGGTGCTGACCGGGATCGAGTTCGACCATGCCGACATCTACCGGGACCTGGAACATGTGAAGAGCGCGTTCCGGCGGCTGGTCGGCGGGCTGCCCGAGGCGAGCCTGCTCGTCGCCGTCGACGGCGACGCACGCGTGGACGAGGTGTGCACGGGCGCGAAGGCCGCGGTGCGGCGCTACGGGAGCGGGGAGGGGGCCAGCTGGCGGATCGGGACGGTCTGCGTCGACCCGCCCTGGACCTCATTCGAGGTGCTGAAGGAGGGGGTGCGCTTCGGCCGCTTCCGCACCCGGCTCATGGGGAGGCACAACCTGCTGAACGCCTTGGCCGCCATGGCCGTGGCCGACGGCATCGGACTTTCAGCGGGGGAGGCGGCCGCCGCGCTGGAGCGCTTCGAAGGCGTCCGGCGCCGGCAGGAGATCCGCGGCGAGCGGGCGGGGGTGGTCGTGATCGACGATTTCGCCCACCACCCGACCGCGGTGCGCGAAACCGTTGCGGCGGTGCGTGGCGGCTACCCCGGCCGCCGCATCGTCGCCGTGTTCGAGCCGCGCACCAACTCGAGCATGCGCCAGGTCTTCCAGAAAGACTATGCGGGGGCTTTCGACGCCGCCGATCTCGTCTGCATCCGCCGGCCGCCGCTGCTGGATAAGATCCCGCCGGCGGAGCGGTTCTCCTCCGAGGAGCTGGTGGCCGCGCTCGTGCGCCGCGGCCGGGCGGCCCGCTATTTCGAGGACACGCAGGCAATCGTCGCCTTCATCGCCGCCGGCGCCCGGCCGGGCGACGTCGTCCTGGTCATGTCCAACGGCGGTTTCGACAACATCCACGAGCGGCTGCTGGAATCCTTGGGCGTGGTAAAGTGAGCGCCTCCCTCACGCGCCTTGCTGCGGACGCATGTCCGCCGGGTCGATCCCCGCCACGGCCACCGGCTTCTTCATGGCGTCGCGTCGGAACGGCTCGCCCAGTTCCTGGTTCGTCAGCACCTCGATGAAGGTGCTCTTGCCTTCTTCCATCTGGGCCTTGATGGCAGCCGTCAGCTTCTCGGTCAAATCATCCATGGTGGTTGCCTGAACGCCCTCCTGCCCGCAAGCACGCGCAATACCCGCGTAGGAGACATCGGGATCCAGTTCGGTGCCGACGAAGTTGTCGTCGAACCAGAGCGTGGTGTTGCGTTTCTCGGCCCCCCACTGGTAGTTGCGGAAGATGATCATGGTGATCGCGGGCCACCCGTCGCGGCCGCAGGCGGTCATCTCGTTCATCGAAATGCCGAAGGCGCCGTCACCGGCAAACCCGACCACCGGCACCTCCGGCTGGGCGATTTTAGCGCCCAGGATGGCGGGGAAACCGTATCCGCAGGGCCCGAACATCCCCGGGGCCAGGTACTTGCGGCCCTTCTCGAAGGTCGGGTAGGCATTGCCGATGGCGCAGTTGTTGCCGATGTCGGAGGAGATGATGGCATTTGCGGGCAGGGCTTTCATGATGGCGCGCCAGGCCATGCGCGCGGTCATCTTGTGCGGCTCACGGGTGCGGGCGCGCTCGTTCCAGGTCGTTCCGGGGTCGTCTTCTTCGTGATCCATGGCGGCCAGTTCCCGGTCCCAGCCCGACTTGGTTTTTTGGATGACGGCTTTGCGCTCTTCACGACCTGCGTTGCCGGCAGTAGCGGACAGCTTGTCCAGAATCGCGTTGGCGACTTTCTTGGCGTCACCGACAATCCCCACTTGACGGGTTTTGTCAGGCCGATGCGGTCGGCGTTGATGTCGACCTGGATCAGGGCCGCATGGGCCGGCCAGTAGTCGATGCCATAGCCCGGCAGGGTCGAGAAGGGGTTTAAGCGGGATCCCCAGGGCGAGCACCACGTCCGCTTTGGCAATCAGCTGCATGCCGGCCTTTGAGCCGTTGTAACCGAGCGGGCCGGCGAACAACGGGTGGCTGCCCGGGAAGGCATCATTGTGCTGGTAGCCACAGCAGACCGGGGCGTCCAGGCGCTCGGCCAACGCCATCGAGTCCTTGATCGCAGCCGCCGATCACGACCCCGCCCCCGTTCAGAATCACCGGGAACTTGGCATTGGACAAAAGCTCGGCGGCGCGGGCGATCGCCTCCTCGCCCCCGGCCGGACGCTCGAAATCGACAATGGCGGGCAGTTCAATGTCGATCACCTGGGTCCAGAAATCACGCGGAACATTGATTTGCGCCGGGGCGGAGGCGCGTTTGGCCTGCATGATGACACGGTTGAGGACCTCGGCCATGCGGGAGGGGTGCAGCACTTCTTCCTGATAGGCGACCATTTCCTTGAAAATGGCCATCTGCGGGACCTCCTGAAATCCGCCCTGACCCATGGTCATATTCGCCGCCTGGGGGGTGACCAGGAGCAGGGGGGTGTGGTTCCAGTAGGCGGTTTTGACAGGGGTGACGAAGTTGGTGATGCCGGGGCCGTTCTGGGCCGACGATCATGGACATCTTGCCGGAGGCCCGGGTGAAACCGTCCGCCATCATGCCGGCGTTGCCTTCATGCCCGCAGTCCCAGAAAGTGATGCCTGCTTTGGGAAACAGGTCGGAAATCGGCATCATCGCGGAACCGATAATTCCAAACGCGTGCTCGATGCCGTGCATTTGAAGCACTTTCACAAAAGCCTCTTCCGTGGTCATTTTCATTTTAGCCATTTGAATCATCCTCCTTTATTGTGGGATGAATGGGTGCGCTCCATGATATCCAATGTATTGCAGATCAAGTCATGAATCAATCAAAAGGGTCCAATTTTTTGTGTTTTTGAAACCGGCCGGCGCGAATCAGGGAAAACCCCTGGACCTACTTTCCACTTGCGCATCTTGAATTTATTAGATATATGCCCGCCGTACGAAAGGCGGCAGCGACACGATCCACCCAAAGACTCTGAGCTCCCTTGGAAGACCGCCCACCTTATGACCGAAGAGTCCCTGCGGCTTGCCGCAGGGGGCTTCACAACAGGATCGACTCCCCCTTTATGGAACTGACCATCCTGATGCCATGCCTCAACGAGGCCGAAACCCTGGGCCGCTGCGTCGAAAAGGCGCTCGGGTTCATCCGGCGCGCGGGCATTGACGCCGAGGTCCTGATCGCCGACAACGGCAGCACCGACGGCTCTGTGGAGATCGCCCAATCACAGGGGGCGCGGGTGGTGCCGGTCGTCGAGCGGGGCTACGGGGCGGCGCTGCGCGGAGGGATCGCCGCCGCCCGCGGGCGTTACATCATCATCGGCGACGCCGACGACAGCTACGATTTCTCCCGTCTGGACGGGTTCGTGCGCGAGCTTCGAAACGGAGCCGACCTCGTCATGGGCAACCGGTTCGAGGGCGGGGTGGCGCAGGGGGCCATGCCTTTTTTACACCGGCGCCTGGGAAACCCCGTGCTCTCCTTCATCGGGCGGCTGCTCTTCAAGGTGCCGGTCCACGATTTCCACTGCGGTCTGCGCGGCATCAACGCCGAGGCGGTCCGCGCGCTCGGCCTGCGGACCCCGGGCATGGAGTTTGCCAGCGAGATGGTGGTGAGGGCCGCGCTGGAGGGGTTGAAGATCGCCGAGGTGCCGACGACGCTCTCACCGGACGGACGCTCGCGGCCGCCCCACCTGCGCACCTGGCGTGACGGCTGGCGGCACCTTAAATTTTTGCTGATCTACTCCCCGCGCTGGCTGTTTTTGTATCCGGGGGTGGCCTTGCTCACACTGGGGGCGGCGACGGTGGCGGCGCTCTTCTCCGGTCCGTTGCATCTCGGCCGTCTCGGCTTCGAGAACAAGACCTTCTTTGTCGGCTGCCTGTGGCTGGTGGTGGGGGTGCAGAGCATCTCGTTTTCGCTGCTGGTCCGGCGCTATGCGTCGCTCCAGGGCTACCTGCCGCGCCACCGGCGCTATGCCAAGCTTCTGGAGGCCCTGACCCTGGAAAAACTGGCCGTGGCGGCACTGGTCCTGATCGTCTTGGGCTGCGGCGGGGTGGCCTGGTGTTTCTTCAAGTGGCAGGATGCCCTTTTCGGGCCCTTCGAAAGCCGGATCGCCGCCCGGATGATGGTCCTTTCGATCACCCTGCTGGTGAGCGGCACCCAGCTTCTGCTGACGGCTTTTCTGGGAGCCATCATGGACGTCGGCAAGGAAATCCAGGGCCGATGAGCCCCCGCCGCGGGAGGGCCGCCGATCCCCTTTGCGCCGCAGCGCCGCGGCCGGCCCCCGCTGCGGGCTGGCACATACACGAGTGGGCTTTCGCGGCCCTGCTCTTCGGGCTTCTCCTGCTCTACCCCGTCTGGAACGGTTACCCCTTTCTCTTCCCGGACTCCTGGGGCTACTACGGCGTCTGTCCGGACGAGATGCGCAGCCCCGTGCTCGGCTGCGCGCTGCGGCCGGTCACCCTCGCCGGCGGGCCCTGGGCCTTCGCGGCCGTCCAGTGCGCCGCGACCGCGCTATCTCTCGCCTACCTCTGGGGCCCCGCTGCTCGGCACGGCGCCATGGCGTCGCCCTGGTGCCTGGCGCTGCTCGCCTCCGGGGTGGGGTTTTACTCCGGCTGGCTGATGGCCGATGTCTGGAGCCTGTTCGGGACTCTCGGCCTCTTCGCCGTCGCCACCGGCCGCTTTCGGGCCGGCCGCCGCGGTCCTGCTGACATTCGCCTGCGCGACCCACATCGGGAATTTCCTCACCTACGGCGCCGCCGCGTCGATGATGCTGCCCTTCGTGGCCGAGCGCGCTGAAATACGCGGCCCGGGTGCTGGTCTGTCTCGCGTGGCGGCGATGACGGCCGTCTTCGGTCTCGCCTTTTCAGGGGGGAGGTCCGGCACGGTGTCCCCGGCGCCTACGTCCTTCTGGCTTCGCGGATCCTGCACGACATGCCCCAGGTCCTCGAGCAACAATGCAGCGAGACCCCGGCCTTTGAGCTGTGCGCCCAAAAAGAGGCCGTGCTGAAGTACGCCGCCGAAGACCACCAGAGCTTCACCTGGAATACGGTGACGACCCTCGGTCTCGATTGGGAAAAGGCCAACCGGCTCTCGCGGGAGATCGTCCTCTTCAGCCTGCAAGGGATGCCGAACCCTCTCCGGGCGCATGCGGCGGCGTTGTTCGCCAACACGCTTGCGCTGCTGCTGGCGCCCAAGCTCTCCAACGGTTTCGAGCCCTTCGGGCCGGGCTCGGTGGCGGTCGAGGACCTGCGCGTCGCTTTTCCGGAAGACGTCGGGGACTACCTCAAGTCGCGCCAGGCCGACGGGTCCCTCGAGCGGCTGATGCGGCACCTGGACCGGCCGCTGGCGGGGCTCCTCTGGCTGGCGGCCGCGGTCTGCCTGGCCGCGCTGGCGCTCTGCCGGCGCGACCGGCGCGAGGACCCCGTCGTTCGGCTGGCGGCCCTGGCCCTGGTGGCCGGCCTCGCCAACGCCTTTTTCATGTCCAACCTCAGCGGGGTGTACGGCCGCTACCAGGCGCGCCTCGCCTTTTTGTTGCTCTTCCCGGCCCTGGTGCTGGCGGGGCGCGGTCTGCACCGCATCCGCCTTCGCCTCATGCGTCCGCGCGGTGACCGTGCACCGCAGTGACCGTCGAGCCGCGCCCATCCGAATCTGCCGTCATCAACGGTCTCGAAATTGAATGGCCCCGTTCTGTAAATCTCTCCTGCCCCTCTTTGCCAAAGAGGGGTGATCCTTCCCTTTGATAAGGGGGGTCAGGAGGGATTTTCGGAGTGCTCTGGATTATTATGAGACCATCAATACATCCCGTTTGACTTTCTCCGGAAATCGTTAACCTCGCCGCTCTTTCATAGGTTAACGAAACGGGGCGTGAAATGAAAGCGGGAATCCTCAAACTGCTGCGCGAATCGACCGGGGTTGTCTCCGGCACCACTCTTTGTTGCGATGCTCGGGACTCTCGCGGGTTGCGGTCTGGAAACACATCCGGAAGCTCCAGGGCTCGGCTACGAGATCGAAGCGGGCCCCAAGGGGTACCGGCTGCTCGGCTCGCCGGATGCGCTCTATCCCTGGGAGTTTCCCGGGCGCGAGGAGCGGGTGGTCTACCACCCGGAGGTCTCGTCGACCATGGACATCGCCAAGGAGATGGCCCGCGGGGGCTGTCCGGACTTCACGGCGGTGGTTGCCGGGCGGCAGACCGCGGGCCGCGGGCGGCTGCGTCGGGTCTGGCGGTCGAACGCCGGGGGACTTTACTTCACCCTGGTGCTGCGGCCTCGGATCCCGGTGCCGTTGAGCGGACGGGTGAACTTCCTGGCCTCCCTGACCCTGGCCCGTCTGTTGCGGGAGGGGTACGGCGTCGAGGCCGGTCTGAAGTGGCCGAACGACATCCTGGTCTCCGGCCGCAAGCTCTGCGGGCTGCTCTCGGAGATGGAAGCCGAAGGCCGAGGCGGTGAGGTTCGTGAACATCGGGCATCGGCCTCAACGTCAACAACGACCTCGCGAGGTTGCACCGGCCGCGGTTTCCCTCAAGTCGGTCCTGGGCCGAGAGCGTGTCGCGCCGGGAGCTGCTGGCCGGCTTCCTCGACGCTTTCGAGACGGCCCTCGGGTCCCCGGACTGGGATGCGGTCATCCCGCAGTGGAAACGGCTATTCGGCGACCCTGGGCCGACCGGTGCGGATCGTGACCGCCCGGGAGGAGGCGAGCGGGATCGCCGAGGACGTGGACGAAAACGGGGCCCTCATCCTGCGCCAGGCCGACGGGACCGTCAGGACGATTATCTACGGCGACTGCTTCATCCAAAACTAAGGCTGGGTCGGAGGTGATCGGCTGCCTCGCGCCGCGTCTTGCCTTGCCTATGGGCTAAAGGCCTTCAGTCTTCAGCCTTTCGACCTCAAGGAGACAATCATGACGGCATCATCGATGGCGCTGGCGAACAGCGCCAACCCACTGCGAATGACCGTTTTCGCGGCCCTGATGGCGGCGCTGACCGCGGCCGGCGCTTTTATGGCCGTGCCGCTCGGCCCGGTGCCGATCGTGCTGCAGAACATGTTCGTCCTGCTGACGGGCGTGCTGCTCGGCAGCCGCTGGGGTCTCGCCAGCGTCGCCGTGTACCTGCTGGCGGGGGTCTGCGGGCTCCCGGTCTTTGCCGGCGGCACCGGCGGGATCGGGCGCATTCTGGGGCCGACCGGCGGCTATCTCCTCGGTTATCTGCCGGTGGTGTTTCTGGTCGGCGCCATCACCGAACGCCTGCCGAAACGCACGGCCTGGGACGTGACGGCCATGGTCCTGGGGGCCCTGGTGCTCTACGCCTGCGGGGTCCCGTGGCTGAAGGCGGTGACCGGCATGGCCTGGTCCAAGGCGCTGGCGGCCGGTGTCCTCCCCTTTCTGCCGGGTGACGCGCTCAAGATCGCCGCCGCCGCCCTGATCGCCAAGGCCGTCCGCCCGGTCCTGACCCGGTAGGCTCGGGTTCGCGAGCCGAACGCCCATGCCCCGGGCCCGTGGGGCGCGGACCACGGCGCGAAACGGCCGGCGCGGAACACGGATCGCCGGCGCCTGCCCGGTCTTTCCCGGCCGTAAACACGAAACGCCCAACGCGAAGCTTTTTCTTATGCCCTGCATCATCGACATCGACAACCTGACCCACCGCTTCGCAGACGGCACCGTCGGTCTCGATGGGGTCAGCCTGCGGGTCGAAGAGGGGTGCTTCGTGGTGATTGCCGGCGCCAACGGCAGCGGCAAGACGACCCTGCTGCGGCATCTGAACGGTCTGCTGCTGCCGCACACGGGGACCGTGCGGGTGGCGGGCTATTCCGTTTCCGAGAACCTCGTCCGCGTCCGCGCTCTGGTGGGGATGATGTTTCAGGACGCCGACAGCCAGATCGTCGGGGAGACCGTGGCGGAGGATGTGGCCTTCGGGCCTGAGAACTTGAAACTTCCGCGCGTCGAGGTCGCATCGGCGCGTGGCGGGCGCCATGAGTGCGACCGGGCTCGCCCACCTCGCCGAACGCCGGCCCCACCAGCTCTCCGGCGGTGAGAAGCGGCGGCTGGCCATCGCCGGGATCCTGGCCATGCAGCCCCGGGTGATCGTCTTCGACGAGCCCTTCTCCAGCCTGGACTACCCCGGCGTGCGGCAGGTGCTCGGCCAGATCGTGGCGCTGCACCAGAGCGGGCAGACCATTGTGCTGACGACCCACGACCTCGACAAGGTCCTGGCCCACGCCGACCGCCTGGTGGTCCTGCGCGCCGGCAGGATCGAGCGCGACGGGCCGCCGGCCGAGGTCGTGGGTGAAATCGAGCGCTACGGGGTCAGAAGCCCGCGGGCGGCGGGCCTGGGGCTGGAGGCGTTGTCGTGGCTGAGTTGAGACCCTCGCACCGGGGGCCGGGCGCGTGGGGGCTGCGCCGGCTGGATGTGCGCATGAAGCTCGCCCTTCTGGCCGCGGTCTCCCTGGTCAGTCTGAGGCTCGGCTTCGCCGGGATCGGACTTCTGGCGTTGCCGCTGGCGGCGGTGCTTTGGGCGGTCCCGCCCGGTTCCCGGCCGCGGTTGCGGGAGGCACGCTGGGTCCTCGTCTTGCTGGGTTTCGTGTTCGCCGCGCGGGCGCTTTCCACCGACGGTCCTCCCATCGCGCAGATCGGCCCGGCGGCGCTTTCCCGCGCAGGCCTGCGGGAGGGCGCGCTGGTCAGCCTGCGGCTCGCCCTGGTGTTCGTGAGCGGGGCGGCCTTCATCGCCACCACCCGCTCCGCCGAGATCAAGGCCGGGGTCGAGTGGTTGTGCCGTCCGCTGCCGCGGGTGCCGGCCGGCCGGGTCGCCACCATGCTCAGCCTGGTCGCCCGCTTCATGCCCGTGATGGTGGCGCAGGCGGCGAAAACCACCGACGCCCAGCGCGCCCGCGGCGTGGAGAACCGCAAGAACCCTGTGTACCGGACGGTGAAATTCGCAATCCCGCTCATGCGCCGCATTTTCGAGACGGCCGACGGGCTGGCGCTGGCCATGGAGGCGCGCTGCTACAGTGAGCAGCGCACCGACCCCGATATCCGGGCCGGCTGGCGGGACTGGGTCGTTTTCTTGGCCGGGGCCGCCGTCGTCGTGGCGGCGTGGTCGCTCTAGCCCGCGGCTGCCTGCTGCCTCCCCGCCGGGTTTGGCATCTCCGGCACGCGACTCTGCCGGTGGTGCCGTCGTCTCCCCTATCTCAATTGACATCGAACCTCACATCAAGTAGTAAGGCCACGTTGACGAGGCAGGCAGCATGTCGGGCGCCGCGGCGCCCGCCGCATCCTTTTGCGTAGAAAGGCGCACCGTGAAAATCGTGATCGTCGGGGCCGGCGAAGTCGGCTTTCACATTGCCAGCCATCTCGCCATCGAGAAAAAAGACGTGGTGGTGGTCGACCAGGACCCGGAGGCCATCCGGCGCGTGGCCGATCACCTGGACGTCCAGGTCGTCAACGGCTCGGGCAGCAGCCCGGCGGTGCTCGAGGAGGCGGGGATTCAGTCGGCCGACATCCTGCTGGCCGTCACCGACAGCGATGAAACCAACCTGGTGGCCTGCCTGGTCACGCAAATGCTGAGCCCGTCCACCAAGAAGATCGCCCGCGTGCGTGACGCGGGTTTCGACGACTACCACGAAGCCTTCCGCACCAAGGCCCCCCACATCGACACGATCATCAACCCCGAGATCGAGGTGGTCAAGACCATCGACCAGCTCATGAGCGTCCCGGGGGCGGCCGACGTGGGCCAGTTCGCCGACGGCCGGATCAAGTTCGTGGGCGTCTACATCGAAAAGGACTCCCGCCTCGCCGGCGTGAAGCTCATGGACCTGCCCTCCAAGGCGGGGCCGGTCCGTCCGCTGATCGCGGCCGTGGTCCGCGATGAGATCCTCATCATCCCCCGCGGCAAGGACCGCCTGCTGCCCGGCGACCTCGTCTATTTCATCAGCGAGGAGAAGCAGCTCTTCGACACCCTGGCCGTTTTCGACAAGCACGGGGAGCCGGTCAAACGGGTCCTGATCATCGGTGGGGGGCGGATCGGTACGCGCCTGGCGGCCCTGCTCGAGCAGAAGTCGATCACCATCAAGATCATCGAAATAAACCCCGAGCGCTGCGCCCAGCTGGCCGAGAAGATGTCGCGGGCCATCGTTTTGTGCGGCGACGGCTCCGACCAGTCCCTGCTCGAAGAGGAGAACATCCGGGACATGGACGTGGTCGTGACCCTCACCAACGACGAGGAGACCAACATCCTGGCCGCCCTGCTCGCCACGCGCATGGGCGCCGGCAAATCGATCGCCAAGCTCGACAAGTTCAGCTATTTTCCGCTGATGAAGGCGATCGGCATCGAGCAGGTGGTCAGCCCCCGGCTTTCGGCGATCAACAGCATCGTGCAGCACATCCGCAAGGGCAAGGTCATCTCGGCCATGTCGATCAAAGGCGAGCAGGCGGAGGTCATGGAGGCCGTGGCCTTGGAGACATCCGACATCGTCGGGCGGCCGCTGAAGAACATCGCCTTCCCGAAGGGGGCCCTGGTGGCGGGAATCATCCGCGGGGAGACCATCATCATCCCCTCCGGCGAGAGCATCGTCGCGCCGGATGACCGGGTCATCATCTTCGCCCGCAAGGAGGCCATCGCCAAGGTCGAGCAGATCCTGTCCGTGAAGCTGGAGTATTTCTGATGCGCTGGCGCTACGTGATCAACGTCACCGGCCTGCTGGCGTTCTTCACCGGGCTGACCATGGCGGTGCCCATCGGCGTGGCCCACTACTACCGGGATGCGAGCTTCAACCCGATGGTTGTCTCCGCCGGGATCACCCTGCTGGCCGGGGCCCTGCTGCATCTGGCTCTTCCGCGGTTCCAAAGCCGAGGTCATCACCCAGCGCGAAGGCATGGCCATCGTGGCCGCCGGCTGGACCGCGGCGGGGCTGGTCGGGGCGCTGCCGTTTTACTTCGGTCTGGACACGAGCTTCGTCGACGCCGTCTTCGAGTCGGTCTCCGGGTTCACCACCACGGGTTCCTCGATCCTGACCGACATCGAGTCCGTGCCGCAAGGCCTTCTTCTGTGGCGCAGCTTCATCCAGTGGCTGGGGGGGATGGGGATCATCGTGCTCTCCATCGCGATCCTGCCGTTTCTAAAGGTCGGCGGCATGCAGATGTACAAGGCCGAGGTGCCGAGCCCTGTGCCCGACAAGCTCAAGCCGCACATCAGGGACACGGCCAAGGTGCTCTGGAAGGTCTACACCCTGATCACCCTCCTGCAGGTGGCGCTCTTGATGCTGGGCGGCATGGGGCTGTTCGACGCCGTGTGCCACGCCTTCACCACCATGCCGACCGGCGGGTACTCCACCAAGAACACGTCCATCGCCCATTTCAACAACGTTTATTTCGATGTGGTCTTCATCGTGTTCATGCTCCTGGCGGGGATCAATTTTTCGCTGCACTACCTGCTCCTCAAGGGCAAGCCGCTGGTGTTCTGGCGCGACACGGAGTGCCGTTTTTTCCTGGGTCTGGTGCTGTTTCTCGTGGCTGTGGTGAGCCTCGACATCTGGCGGACCGTCTACGACGACTTCGGCCAGGCGCTGCGCCAAGCCGCTTTCCAGGTGGTCTCGATCGTGACCACGACCGGCTATGCCACGGCGGACTACGAGCTGTGGCCCGGGACCTCCCAGCTCATTCTGCTGCTGTGCATGTTCCTGGGGGCCTCGGCCGGATCGACCGGTGGGGGCATGAAGGTCCTGCGGGTCATGGTGGCGTTCAAGTACTGCTACCGGGAGCTCTTCCTGCTCGTCCACCCGCGTGCGGTCAGCCGCATCAAGGTCGGCGGCAAGGCGGTCTCCGAGGACGTGATCCGCAGCGTTTTAGGGTTTCTGGCGCTCTACGTCGGCCTGTTCGCCGTGGGCGTGGTCCTGGTGGCGGCCACCGGGGTCGATTTCGACACCTCCATCGGCGCGGTGGCGGCCACCCTCGGCAACATCGGCCCCGGCTTCGGAACGGTCGGCCCGGCGGAGAACTTCGCCCACATCCCCGATGCGGGCAAGTGGATCCTCATTTGGCTGATGCTCCTCGGCCGGCTCGAGATTTACACGCTGATCATCCTGTTCGTGCCGGAGTTTTACCGAAAATAGCGAAATAGGGGCGTGGGATTGATTTTTTGTTGACAAAACGGCGGCCCGCATTTATAAAAAATGATTCTTGAGGGCCGTTAACTCAGACGGTAGAGTATCTGCCTTTTAAGCAGAGAGTCGCTGGTTCGAGTCCAGCACGGCCCACCAGACAAACTAAAATTTTTCGTCCCCATCGTCTAGCCTGGTCCAGGACACCGGCCTTTCACGCCGGCAACAGGGGTTCAAATCCCCTTGGGGACG
>CAVQUW010000027.1:0-63350 GCA_963716785.1 uncultured delta proteobacterium
AGGCCGGCTTCACCGGGCGGTGATCTACTAGAAAAGCAGTCACTTTTACATCATCGGCATGGAAAACCACGGTGCCTTTGGTTTCATCAAGCACCTCGATGGTTTCGGGCGAACCGCCTGCCCCTTCCAATGGCGCAACCGCATTTCCGTGATGTGCATAGCGAAATCCTGCATCCAGCGCATAGGCCTGGTTGAAGCCCTGAACCACGCTGTCGACACCTTCGGGTCCAAGTATTTTCAAGGGTTCCGTCCTTACGCCACCGGTCCAGGCTTTCAGCATCAGCTCACCCAGTCCGCCGATGTGATCGGAGTGCATATGGGTCAGCAGCACGGCCTCGATATCTCCCAAAGGCACCCGCATCAGTTCCAGGTTAAGTGTACTTCCCGGCCCTGAATCGACAACAAACCAATGCTTGCCGGCCAGTACAATGGTGCACATCCCTTTTCGCTTCGGATCCGGCATAGGGGAGCCGGTGCCTGCCAGACAGACGTGAAGTCCGTCAGGCAGTTGGTCGAACACACTCTGCCCTGCGATCCGGCTGGTGGCGAGTCTGCTGAATAAGCGCATTCCAATCTGCCGTTGAGCCATGAAGCCGACTGCAACCAGTACAATCACCATTCCAAATACCAACAGGAATCGGCGACCAAAAACCGTTTTCAACACCTGTGGACGGCCCGGTGAATCCGGTTTTAATGCATAGGAAACCAGGGCCAGCAAAAGAATGGCTAAAAACAGCCATTCAGAAACAAGTGCGCCGGCCATCACCATGGGAAGGTCGTCCACGGCGAAGCTGGTCAATCGGCCGAAAATCACCAAGGCCAGGAAAACAGCGGGAACCATCAGAAACCACCGATGTGAGGACAAAGCTCCCAGCAGGCAGAAGAAGCTCATCCCCAGGAACAGGGCGCCGAAATCGCCTCTGAGGGAGTTGATGCCAACGGCACGGGCAGGCTCGGCAAAAAAAGATATGGCAAGAACCTCCGGCATGATCAAGAATCCCAGGCCGAGTGCGAGGAATATCAGTCCGACGCCACCTGATAAAAGACGCAGGCTTGATTCAACCCGGTCCGATCCAAGTATGGTTTTCATCTTCGTGCCCCTCCGGCAGCTTTCATCATCAGGTTGGCCACCTCGGCACCGTCATTCTGGTTTTGCCCGGTGACAATGCGATCGTCAACGATCACGTGGCTGGCAAAAAAATCACGAAAGGCAGTCGCGCCTTCAAATTTGGCACCGGCTGCCCTCAGTTCGCGCTCCGGATGTTGGGGTGTTATGGAGATACCGAGTTCCTTGACCTGCTTATCCGTGACAGCCGTGATGCGTCGACCCTGGACAAGCGGCTGACCATTCTCCTCTCTGGCTAGCAAAAAGCCAAGTGGGCCATGACAGACGCCGCCAATGATCTTGCCGGCTGCGTAGGCTTCAGTGATCTTCTGTCCCAGCACCTGAGAATATCCCAGATCATAGGCAGCGCCCCATCCACCGGCCATAAAAATGATGTCGTATCGGGTGAAGTCGATGTCGTCTACACGTATTGAGTTTTCGACTTTGTTCTTCAATACCGGGTCAGACAAAAATCGATCATCATATTCACTTTTGACCGCCCAATGCATAGTTATGGGATCGATAGGGATTTTTCCGCCTTTAATGCTGGCAACGTCCACCTTCATACGACCGCCCAGGAATTCATAATAGGGAGCCGTCAGCTCGGATGCAGCGACGCCGGTTTCATCCCCGTCATCTCCCAGCCGATCGTGGCTGGTGGTGATAATCAATGCCTTGCCCTCGGGCAACAGGTATCGCTGGCCACCATATTCAGGGTGCAGCCCCATGGTTTGCAGAACAGACGGCAGTCCCAGCCTGAGTGACGCTGCAATGAAGATAAAGGCTGCCAATATGATCAGAATCCTCTTTTTTTTCATTTCATATACCTCCATAGACCCAGGAGTTTCCCTGCTCAGGATTGCAGGCTGGTTGCGTGCAGAATTGAATCCGGTCCAGGATGGCGCCAGCCGCTGTTAAACAGATAACACCACAATACTCCAATAAAAATGGCGCTGATCAGGCCTGATTTCGAAGCGCTGCGGGAATGCCGGACTCGCAAGGAACCCCGGTGGCGCATATGCCGCAACCATAAATGAAAATGTGGTAATTTTTCATACAGTACCTGGTGGAAGCCTTCACCCGCTTCATGCACCTCTCCTTGTCATGGGCATTTTCCGCGGAAATCGCACCCACGGGACAACGCTGGGCGCATTTAAGGCATTTTATGCCCTGGTAATGGAGACAGTTGGCGTGTATATCCTTCTGTCTTTCCCGGTTGGGCTCGAGCTTCAAGTTCACAACAAAGCTGGCGGCCCGGTGGGCGCACCCTTTTTCGGTTATAAAAAAATCGTGCATGCCAAAGGAGCCTAGCCCGGCAGCATAGGCCATGTGACGGTGGGACCAGGGCGAGGCCCAACCCACTACAGGGTATCTTTTTTTGTTAAACATGGGTGTCACGTCGGGGGCTATGGCAAGGATGCCCCGGCCCATTAGGTAGGTGACCATTTCGCGAACGAACTTCTGGCTGAATATTTCTCCAAGCAGCCGGGTCTGGGCCCAGCGCTCCGCTACCCAATCAGATTCTTCCCGGTTGTCCTGCTTTGTTTTTTGGGTCAAGGGCATGATAATGGAAACCACGGACAGGGACTCGGCATCCGGCGCCGGCTCATTGTTTTTGTCGGCCTGCCATTTCATGATTTCATAGGGAGTTAAATGGTGGGGGCCTATGATGCTTTTATATTCATCCAAAAGCGGGTCGTTCCCCCTGACAAACCCTACAAGAGGCTCCTCGAAGATTCTTTCCCCATAGTAGGGATACTCCATGATGTTGTCCGGATGACTATAGAGTTTTTCTTTGATGGTGAGCTCAAACCACGCTTCGTCAAAGATAGGGTCGTCATCCTGGCGGATGTGATTTTTCTTCAAGGGGGGCTGTTTGGGGTGGCCGATTCCCCTCATTTCACCGATGGAGCTTTTTATTCCGTGAATATCGGAAAGCAGGGGAAAACGGCGGCGCCTGGTTTTCATTTTTTTGCGTTCACCCATTGTCAAAGATATCCTTTTGGATTTTCCCTTTTATTTGAATTGCTTATATCTGCTTCCAGGTCAATTACAGTGCTCCTTCCGCCTTGAGTTCTTCGATAGCGTGGTCAAGGCGATCAACCAAGTTCTCAGCATCGTCAACGCTTTTGCTGACTCCTAGATAAATGGGAATCCTGAGGATCTCAGCAAATGCCAGTTTTCCGGTCGCTGCTTTCTGTTTAAGGTCTGGATTCTGCTCCACCAGCAGATCAAAAAGATAGGGGAGCATGATCAAATAATCTCCTCTTCCAGCAAACAGGTTCTGGACAGCACGATTCCAATCCGGTGAGGCCATTGTAATGATGTCGTTTTCCGGATCATCCATGAATTCCTTTATTTCATCAGGGGGAGGGGCGCCTTGGACTGTTATTAGCGTCTTGCCCTCGATATCCGCAAGTGACGTCGTCGGCAGTCCCTTGAAGGAATACAAGTTATAGCGTGTCGTCACAAAGGGGTTTTTACCAAACTCGATTTTTAGACGCGCCAGCACAGGCAAAGCAGAGCGACCCCTCGTCATGGTAACATCTATTTTTCCTCTGCTGAAATTCTTCCTGAGTTCCTCCAACGGATAGATTTCGAGTTTGTACTCCAGGCCTGCCCTGTCGAGGACCAGTTTCATTTGATTCACGATCCTTCCCTCAGCTTCACCCTTAGGAGAATTCGCAACAAGAGGCGGGTTGGCCGGAAATCCGACAATCAGAGGCTCAGCTTGCACAAGAGAAGTCAAACATAGAGACACGCAACACAGCAGCAAAGTTTTTTTTACCGAAAACAGCATAAACCGCATGATTTCCACCAAATAACTGCAAGCAACGGCAATCATAGGTGTCATAGATTGAACTGCTTTTTGACTCTGCCAATAAACGCTTCGTCGCTGAGGGTCTTTCTGTCGGCCATGTACTGTCTGGCATCTTCACCTGCGGTGTATCTGAGCGTATTCGTGCCATCGGTGACAGCCTTCCAGATAACATCGGCTACCGCGGATGCTGGCGACGCCTGAGCTTGATAGGCCTGGCCGCTGAATGCTTCAATCAGCTTCAGAACAACGGGTTGGTATTCTTGCAAGGAATCATCATTGGCAAAGTCCAAAGAGCGCCCCGCAAAGTCGGTTGCAATCAAACCGGGTTCGACGATCTTGACCTTGATGCCGATGGGCTCCAGTTCGAAATGCAGGGATTCTGACAACCCTTCAACAGCAAACTTGGTTCCATGATAGAGAGCCCCTAAAGGAAAGGTCATCTTGCCGGCAATCGAAGAAATATTAACTATGATGCCGGATTTATTTGCTCTGAAATGGGCCAAAATGGTTTTTGTGGTTTCCATAAGTCCGATAACATTGGTATCGAACTGCCGCTGGATACGGCTTTTTTCAAATGCCTCGAGCGGGCCGTAAGCCCCGTAGCCCGCGTTATTCAGCAGAACATCGATTTTTCCAAATTTCTCTATCCCTTCACCGATGGCTGATTTGATACTGGCGTCGTCAGTGACGTCCAATCGTGTGACAAAAACGTTGTCCAGTTTGGTAAGTTCTTGTTCTTTTTCAGGGGAGCGCATGGTGGCAACAACATTCCACCCCTTGCTATGGAATAGCTTTGCTGTTTCCTTGCCAATCCCACTACTCGAACCCGTAATGAAAATCGTGCTGCCCATCGCACTTCTCCTTTTATTCCATTTTCTTCGTTGTGAACGATCGTGAGATCATCCGGCTTTCGTTATCCTTTTTTCCAGCAACTTTCCGCTTTCTTGCCATCGGGAAAAGTTGTTGTTAACTTTCCACCGCAAACTTGATGCCTGCCCGTTCGACCAGACGTTTTCGCAGATCCGCACCCATGGCCGCGGCAGTGGTATAAACGCCGCCGGGTTTAGTCGCACGTTCCTCAAGGAGGCACAGCGCTGATTCAACGATCATCTTTGGTGTGGAGCCATAACCGGGGTCCATGTCGTCCTTGACGGAGATGCTCAGTGTTTCATCGTTTGGCGCGGTTCCATGAACCAGAATGTCATAAAAGCCATTTTCACGATCTTCCTTTGACGGACCTTCTCCCGGCTTTGGCGCCTCACCTCCGGGATCGAAACCACCGGTTGCCACGGCGGCTTCTGCAGCAGCCTTGCCAGCGTCGCCTTTTCCGCCGATGAACATTTCATCATAGACAAAGTCTTCGCCGTAGGCATGGCCGAGAAGAGCGTTGGAACGATGAATGTTTTTGGCGTTGATGATCGCCATCATGAACGGCGCCACCCAGAGACCCAAGGTTTTGTCTTCCATAACTTCATTGGCAGGGGGCTGCTCAGGCCCAACAAATCCGCCGGTAAGAGAGAACGGATTCATGAGCGGCTCCAGGAGTGAGGGATCCTTTTGAACCGCCTCCATGGTCACGCGAACGCTCATCGACCGTACCGCCGGAAACAGAGCCCTTCAGACCTCGTATCCGTGTTCGGACACGAGGACAGGGGGCACCAAAGCGTTTCAGTGCTTCTTCTTCCAGGAACTGCACACCGAGATCAAAGGGGATGGAATCAAAACCGCAGGAAAAAACGATCCGGGCGCCGCTCTTCTTAGCAGTTTCTTCATGCTTGGCGATCATTTTGTGCATGAACAGGACCTCACCGCAGAGGTCCACATAGTCGGTTCCTTCTTGGGCGCAAACTTCAACCAGATTTTCACCATAGAGCGTATAAGGTCCAACGGTGCTGATAACGCACTTGGCAGCTTTTGCCATAGCCGTGAGAGATGCTATGTTAGTGCTGTCCGCCACGAAGAGGGGGGTGTCCTCCGACGCGCCAATCTCATTGCGTACTTTGACGAGCTTGGCTTCATCCCGGCCCGCCATGGCCCAGGCGATATTACTGTCTTTATGGTTTTGAACCAAATACTCAGCAACAAGGCGACCTGTGTAACCGCTTGCGCCATAGATGACGACATCAAATTCTGCGGGCTTTTTCATGGATCTCCTTCTCTTTGATTGATGCTTAGGCTTTTTTAGTTATTTGCTGGTGAATCTTCTCAATGTTTGGACATAGGAATCTGATCAAGAACCCTCAACAACGCTGCGGCGATTTCAACCGGAACTTCCTCCTGCAGGAAGTGACCGCCTTTCGTCTCCGTCACCGGCGCCTTGGGGAAGTTCTGCTTTCATCTTCGGCAGCAGGCGTCCTAGAATGGGATCGTTCATGCCCCAGACAATCTCCAGCCGGTATATTCAGCCCCTGGACATATTGTTCGATGATTCTCATGGCCGGTGTACTCGGGTGATCCGGTCCGTCAGTAACCATGCGCATTGTTGCCAACGGTGCCTTCCTATTCCCGCTTTCCAGCACTGGCCGGCCGTAAAGTTCAACAACATCCTCCGGAATGGAGCTGGAATCCCCCTGAATCTGGTTCAGATGTTTGAATATGGAACCAAATACCTCCAGTATCAATTCACCGACGATGGGTGTCTTGACTGTGGCATGGGCGCGGGAGATGTCTATTTTTTCAGTCGGAGCGTTTAATCCGGTGTTAAGCAGAACAGCCCCTTTGAGCAGGCCAGGCGAAAGTGCAAGCGCCCCCATACCGATGGGTCCTCCCCAGTCCTGACCCACATAGACCAGTTCGGTCAGCTTCAACTGCAACAGCACACTGTTGATCCAACGCATATGGTTCTCCAGTGTATGCCGGCTTGCCGGAATTTTGCTGGAAAATCCAAAACCCACCAGGGTCGGCATGATCAAACGAAGTCGATCGGTCGGCAATTCTGCGGCCACTTTGCGGTATAGAAATCCGGAGGTCGGATTGCCGTGTAGCAGAAATACTGGGAAGCCGGTACCCACTTCAAGTACATGCACCTTGATCCCCGGTTCTACTTCGACAAAATAGCTTTTATAACTGTCGGTGACATGTTTGGCCGCGTAATCCGGCAGGGGGAAGGCTTCAAATTGGCCGACATCCAACGTAACGATTCCTTGTCCCTGTGGGGTTACCAGTTTACCGTCACGGGTGATAACCACGATAAAAACTATGATGCTGATGGCGATGATCGCCAAGATTGCAAGAATTATTATTTTCATGGGCATCGATTCCTCTTTTTGGTTGGAATTATCGCATCAATTTCAGAAACTATGAAACTTCTCCATAGTAGCACCTTACCTCCTTGATACTGGCGCCCAGAAGGCAGTAACCACAGTCGATGCATGCTGACTGGGCCTGGCTGTTATATTGCAGACTGTTTACAATTCCTGGTTCAACGATAAAGGGCCGTCCCATAGAGACAAAATCTACCAGATTGTTTGCCACGATTGTCTGAATATCCTGGAAGGAACGGATCCCGCCAACCACCATCACCGGTATGTTGACGCTTTTTTTGATTTCTGATGCTGCGCACACATTGTAGTTGTGCAGAGGCGTATAGGAAGTGAGCCTGAAACGTGCGCCCATGGAGATGAAAAATTTTGCCACCGAGGATTTTTCCCTGTATGGGGTAAGCTCCAGGATGGCATCTATGGGGGGCTCCGCTGTTCTCACCATGGAAAAACCGTCCCGCCCGACGCCACATGACACCTCGATGCCATCACATCCCGCTTTTTCAAGCAGGTTGGCGATTTTTACGGCTTCAGGCTCCCGCATGCCGTTTTTTTGAAAGTCATAACCGTTTATCTTGATAAAGATGGGAAAAGCACCGTGTTTCGCCTTGGATCTATTGATGATCTCACCGATGACTCTAAACCTGTTTTCGGTGCTCCCTCCCCACTTATCCGTTCTTCTGTTTTGAGCCGGCGATAAAAACTCAGACAACAGGTATCCATGGGCGCCGTGAAGCTGCACCCCGTCAAAACCCGCTTGCCTGGATCTGATCGATATTCCATACGAACTGTTGGATCAATACCTTGCCCACCAGGCTTTAGGGCACGGTAGAAATGTTTACTTATCGGTTTTAGTCATGGCAGCATATCCGCTGATAAAGGGAGACATGTTGACCTGATCGACCTCGACATTGATGATGGACGGCTTGCCGTTGGCGACCGCCCGCTGGATGGCCGGCACGATTTTTTTCGGATCAGTGACCATCTCTCCATATCCCTCCCACATGGATACCATTCGCTCGTATGCTCTCATATGGGAAAGTTCGGTATTGCATTGCCCCTTCTCATTGACTTCGTCAGCGTGAATCATTCTTTCCACCAGCCTGATCTGCCCCCAGGCCGAGTCATTGGAGATGACACAGACAAACGGGATCCCCAACCTTTCCATGGTGTCCATCTCCATGGCATGGAAGCCGAAGCTGCCGTCACCGGTGTACAACAACACCGGTTTTTGATTGGCTGTCCAGGCCCCGAGGGCGGAACAAGGACCAATGCCGATGGTACCGTTCGGGCCGGTGGCAGTGAATCTGGCCCGGCCTGACCGCCCTGGTGGCGATCCTTATCCATACCTGGGCTTCACCGCCGTCGCAGATCACGTTCCAGTCACGGCCTTCTTCAGCAAGAAATTTTACGACTTCACCGGCGCAGCGGGCCGGGTGCATGGGCGTGTCATCCGATCGGTAGACGTCAGGGAGATCATCCAGCCATGTATTGCCGGTTCCTCCAGCCCAGCAGGTTTCTGCAGGTTCGGGCCGCTTGGTCTTGACTGCGTCCAGTAGCTGGCGGGAGACCGGACCGGCTCCGCCAACGATACCGATGTCGGCTCTCAGGTTATAGCCGATCTGACGGCTGTCCACATGCACTTGGATGATTTTTGCATCCGGTTTGATGAAGGCCTTGAAAAAGTGCCGGAAATCGAACTTACAGCCCAGGGCCAGGATGACATCAGCTTCGACGATTGCGTTTTTTGCCAAAAGGGGATTTTTTGTTTCATCATCCAATTGGCCTCTGCAGTTAATACCGGCATCGCTTATGGGCATCTTCAGGTAATCGGAAAGTGCGGCAATGGCACCGGCGTGTTCACCGATATTGAACCGGGCGCCATCATCGATGAGGGCGGCCGGGCGCTCGGCCTTGGCCAGCAGGTCAGCCGCTTTTTCAATCAGAGCCGGATCGCCGTACGGGATGGCTTCAGTCCGGTAGTTTACCGGGAATACAACCTGTTCCGCTTCCGCTTTTTGCCAAAGAACGTTCGTCGGCATTTCCAGGTAGACGGGCCCCGGTAAAGAATCATGGGCATGTCGAAAGGCCATGGAGATGTATTCCGGAATGCGGCGCACATCGGTAACTCGCTTGGCCCATTTGGAACAGGCTCTCATCAGCTCGCAACGTGTCCATGTCCTGCAGGTCGCCCGCGTCACGCTTGTCCATGGCCACGGCGCCACCGATGTGAAGGAGGGGGATCCCCACAGATTCCGCTTCCATCATCCCGGCGGGTGTATTACCGACACCCGGGCCAGCAGTCGTCACCACGACGGCTGCCTTGCCCGATGCCCGGGTGTAGGCGATAGCTGCATAAACGGCCGCTGTTTCGGTACGCGTGTCGATTATTTCGATCCCTGCGTTGCGCATACCATGAAATATCGGCATGATGTGTCCGCCGCAGAGAACAAACGCTTTTTCGATTCCTTCATTGGCCAAGGCCTTCCCGACCAGTGCACCACCATTTATTTGACTCATTTTAAAAATCTCCTTTCCCATTCATTCAGGTGAGTTTTCAAAACAATCAGAAATCAAACCATACCGTTGTTACACGACTGTGTAGTTGTTATTGTCCCAAACGCAGATCGATGTCAAGCATAATTTGCACAATCGTGTAAAGAATCCGCACCCTAAGGGTGCGGCTTTGAATAATCCCCCCATAGGGGGGACAAGGCCCTGCCCCCTGAGGGGGCGGGCCAGGTAAGTTGTGCCGCTATGATCAATCTTAATCGCACAGCTGCAACTGCTCCAACTGCTGCTCCTTCTTCTCTTGGTAGCGGACATACTTGCGTATCATGTCCGCATCCAATCCCACTGTGTCTACGCGTACCAATCGGTGTCATCCAGCGGATTCTGGGCCACCAAAACCGGCGTACTACGGAAATCTACCTACACTCGATCGGGGAAGCCGAGCGGGAGGCCATGAACAAGCTTGAGGGCATCCCGTTGTTCGAAGCCACGCCCAACCCGGACCGAAGCGCGCCCACGAATATGCCCATGGCCTTCTGGAACCGGAAGGTCCAGCGCCCCGACCACGAAGCGCTAAAACGCGACATTGAGCAAATGGGCTATATCGGGGCAGGCAGAAAGTACGGCGTCAGCGACAATGCGGTGCGGAAGTGGATCAGAGCTTACGAACGCCGGCACCATGATCCAACTGTCAAAAGGCCGATGCAGGCCGTTCGAACCCCTCGGGGAGCAAAGTCTCACACAGATTCTCACACGGCAACAAAAAAGGAGGTCGCCGTTTCCGGACAACCTCCTGAATTTATTGGCTCCCCGAGTAGGACTTGAACCTACAACCTAGTGGTTAACAGCCACCCGCTCTGCCGATTGAGCTATCGGGGATCAGACAAATTTGGTTAACTAATAAAATTCACTCAGCCTGTCAAGCCGATTCTTGGGCGTTGCGGCCATCTGCGCCGGACTCATTTTACCTCCGCCAGCGGGCTCACCCGGATGCTGAGCTCCTCCAGCTGGGCCTTGGCCGGCTCGGAGGGCGCGTTGGTGAGCAGGCAGGCGGCCTTCTGGGTCTTGGGGAAGGCGATCACGTCGCGGATCGAGGACTCCCCGCAGAGCAGCATCACCAGCCGGTCGAAGCCGAGCGCGATCCCGCCGTGGGGCGGCGCCCCGGAGTCGAGGGCGGCGAGCAGGAAGCCGAACTTCTCCTCGTAGGCTGCCGGGTCCATGCCGAGCGTCCGGAACACCCGCTCCTGAATCTCGCGCTGGTGGATGCGGATGCTGCCGCCGCCGACCTCGAAGCCGTTCAACACGATGTCGTAGGCGCGCGAGCAGACCGCGAGCGGCTCGGTCTCGAGCTTCTCGTAGTCCTCCTCGAGGGGCGAGGTGAAGGGGTGGTGCAGGGCCTGGTAGCGCCGCTCGGTCTCGTCGTACTCGAACATGGGGAAGCGCGTCACCCACAGGAAGTCGAAGCGCTTGGGGTCGATCAGACCGAGCTTCTGGCCGAGGTGATTGCGCAGGTGCCCCAGGGACTCGTTGACGATCGCGGGCTGGTCGGCGCCGAAAAAGACCAGGTCGCCGGTCTGCATCCCGACCCGCTCGGCCAGGGCCTGCTTTTCCGCATCGGTGAAGAACTTGGCGATCGGCGACTGCCAGCCGTCCTCGCGCACCTTGACCCAGGCCATGCCTCTCGCCCGGTAGACGGCCACGAACGCGGCCAGATCGTCGATCTCCTTGCGCGACATGTCGCTGCAGCCCTTGGCGTTCAGGGCCTTGACGACGCCGCCCTTGGCGGCCGCATCCGCGAAAACCTTGAACCCGCTGCCGCGGACGATGTCGGTCACATCGCACAGCTCCAGCCCGAAGCGGGTGTCCGGCTTGTCGAGCCCGTAGCGCCCGACGGCCTCGGCGTAGGTCAGACGCGCAAACGGCGTCGGCAGCTCAAGGCCGAGGACGTCCCGGAACACGGCGGCCAGGAGCCCCTCGGCCATCCGCATGACGTCCTCCTCGCCCACGAAGGACATCTCGACGTCGATCTGGGTGAACTCCGGCTGCCGGTCGGCGCGCAGGTCCTCGTCGCGAAAGCAGCGCACGATCTGGTAGTAGCGGTCGAGCCCGGAGATCATGAACAGCTGCTTGAACAGCTGCGGGGACTGCGGCAGCGCGTAGAACATCCCCGGGTTGACCCGGCTCGGCACCAGGTAGTCCCGGGCGCCCTCCGGCGTGCTGCGGGTCAGAAACGGGGTCTCGAGATCCAGAAACCCGAGGTCGTTCAAGTAGCGGCGCACCACCACCGCCGCCTGGTGGCGCAGCATGAGGTTGCGCTGCATCCGGGGCCGGCGCAGGTCGATGTGGCGGTGCTTGAGACGGGTCGCCTCGGACACCTCCACCTGGTCCTCGACCAGAAACGGCGGGTTCTGGGCCGTGTTGAGGATCTTGAGCTCCACCGCCATGACCTCGATCTCGCCGGTGGCCAGGTTGGCGTTCACCATGCCTTCCGGGCGGCCTTTCACGCGGCCCCGCACGCCGAGCACGTACTCGCTGCGGATCGCGTGGGCCTTCGCGTGGACTTCCGGCTGCACATCCGGGTTGAACACCACCTGGGTGATGCCGTCGCGGTCCCGCAGGTCGATGAAAATCACCCCGCCGTGGTCCCGCCGGCGCAGCACCCAGCCCATGAGCACGACTTCCCGGCCGACATCGGCCCCCTTGAGCTGACCGCAGTTGTGGGTCCGACGCATCTCGCCTAGCTTGTCCGACAAAGCTTCCTCTCCTTTCGGTCAACGCGCACCCGCGGCGCGGGTGGGTTGGTCTCTTCAGCCAACGGCGAGCCGGACAGCGGCACCTCGGCGCCGGGCTCCCGGTTTGCATCCACCCCATCACCCCCGGGGACGGGCCAGTTCTATAACGGCAGCGATCAGACCGTCGAAGGGGACGGCAATCTGCTCCTTGGTCCGCATGTTGCGCAAAAGCGCGGCCTGCTCGGCAAGCTCCTGGTCCCCCAGCATCAGCACAAAGCGGGCGCCGGTGCGGTCGGCCGCCTTCATCAGGCTCTTGAGGCTGCGGCCGGTGAAGTCCATCTCCACCCGCAGCCCCTCGCGCCCCAGGCGGCAGTACCAGTCGAAGGCCGGCGCCCGGCCGTCGGGGCCCGAGGGCCGCAACGAACAGGTCCGGTTTCGGCTGGAGGTCGGCCGCGCTGAGGCCGACGATCTCCGTCAGGCGGTCGAACCCGATCGCGAAGCCCGTGGCCGGCAGGTCCGGCCCGCCGAGCTCGGCCACCAGCTTGTCGTAGCGCCCGCCCCCGGCCACCGCGCTCTGGGCGCCGAGCTCGCCGGTCTGGATCTCGAAGGTGGCCCGGGTGTAGTAATCGAGCCCCCGCACCAGGCGCGGGTTGACGAGGTAGCGGACCGAAAGCGCGTCGAGTGCGGCCTTGAGGGCATCGAAGTCCCGGCGGCAGTCGGCGCACAGGTGATCGAGGATCGAGGGCGCCCCGGTCAAGGCCTCACGGCAGCGGGGCACCTTGCAGTCGAGCACCCGCAGCGGGTTCTTGTCCCGGCGCCGCAGGCAGTCCTCGCACAGCACGTCACCGACCGAGCCCAGCATGGCGGCGAGCGCCGCGCGGAACCCCGGCCGGCAGGCATCGCAGCCGAGCGAGTTCACGTGGGCTTCGACGTTTCCTACCTTCAGCCGCTCGAAGAGGGTCGTCAGGATGAAGATCAGCTGGGCGTCCACCAGCGGCGAGCTCACCCCGAGGACCTCGGCGTCGATCTGGGTGAACTGCCGGTAGCGCCCCTTCTGGGGTCTTTCGCGCCGGAACATCGGGCCGATGGTGTAGAGCCGCTGCACGGGGTCGGGCGAGTACAGCTTGTGCTGGATGTAGGCCCGCACGATGGAGGCCGTGGCCTCCGGGCGCAGGGTGACCATCTCCCCGCCGCGGTCGGCGAAGGTGTACATCTCCTTTTCGACGATGTCCGTGTCCTCGCCGATGCTGCGCTTGAAGAGCTCGGTCCTTTCCATGATCGGGATCCGTATCTCACGGAACCCGAACCCCTCGAGCAACTCCTTGGCGGTGCGCTCGACCGCCTGCCAGAGCTCCACCTCGCCGGGCAGAATGTCCTTGAAGCCTCGAATCAGTTGAATCATGAACCCGCACTTCCTTTGTTTGCATAAATTGTAATATCTATCTCAATTCACCGAACCAAGTCAATTGAAATTGACGATCCGGAAGGGCGCGGAAAGGGCCGCCGCCGAAACCGAAAGCATGTCCCCCTGTGCAGGATTTTGCCGCAGTCATCGCGGCGGGACGCCGCTCCCACAAAAACCGGCGCGAGCGTCTGCGTTCGACCCACGGCGGTTGTCTGCCGCGCCGGGCCGTGGTATAGGGGGTTCACGTCGCGCGCGGTGCCCGCCCCCGGGCTTGCGGCCGCGGGCAGGCCACATCTCAGATATCCGGCTGGAAGGAGCCAAATTTGCCCAGGTTCGGGAAATTCAACGGTCTGACCGACGTCGAGGGCCTCGCGGTTGGAAGCCACACCGACCTTGAGGCCGTCAGCGGGGTGACCGTGGTGTTGTGCCCGGAGGGGGCCGTCGGCGGGGTGGATGTGCGCGGATCGGCCCCCGGGACACGCGAAACCGATCTGCTCTCGCCCTTGAACCTGGTGGAGCAGGTCCAGGCCGTGGTCCTGTCGGGCGGTTCCGTCTACGGTCTGGCCGCGGCCGACGGGGTCGTGCGCTGGTTGGCCGAAAAAGGGTGCGGGTTCCCCCTGGGTCAAGGGTGCGTCGCCCCCATCGTCCCGGCGGCGGTGCTCTACGACCTGGGGCGCGGGGCGCAGTTCGTGCCCCCGGTGACGGCCGACTGGGGCCGGCTGGCCTGCGAGGCCGCCACCCGGGGCGAGATCGCCATGGGCTGCGCCGGGGCCGGCACCGGGGCGCTCTCGCACAGCATCAAAGGCGGCCTGGGGACGGCGAGCCTCGTGCTCGACTCCGGGGTCACGGTGGCGGCGCTGATGGCCGTCAACTCGGACGGGTCGGTCGTCAACCCCCGCACCGGGCGGCTGTGGGAGGCGGGTCTCGAGATCGCCGACGAATTTGGACCCCAGGGCCGCCGGGTCGTCCGGGTCCCGCCCCGCCCCGCTTCCGGCCCGGCGCGCAACACCACCATCGGGGTGGTGGCCACCGACGCGACGCTCACCAAAGCCCAAGCCGCCAAGGTGGCCCAGATGGCCCACGACGGGATGGCACGCGCCGTGCGTCCGGCCCACACCATGTTCGACGGCGACACCATCTTCAGCCTGGCCACCGGCCGGCGGCCGCTGCCGGATATCGAAGGCTTCTTCCCTTCCGGGCCGGCCCAGGCCGTCAACGACATCGGCCATGCCGCGGCCGACTGCACGGCGCGCGCCATCGTCCAGGCCATCCTGAAGGCCTCTTCCCTGGCCGGCATGACCGCCTTCTGCGACCTGGAGGGAATGTAACGTGGACACTGCCCGGAGCGCAGGGCAATCAGAGCGGGTGCGGTAAACAATATCCTGGACACCGGTAACGCGGTAGGCTATAAATTTTTGGTTTCGGAAAAGCCCCGGGAAATCCAACCGACGACGTAGAATCCGAACCGGATTAGAAACCATGCAAAGGAGGTCACATGAAGAAAGTATTGCTGATTGGTCTGGCGGTATTGCTCATGGCACCGGCGGTGTGGGCGGCCGGCGAGACGCCCAAGAAAGGCGGCAGCCTGGTCCTGTGCGTCGGCGATGAGCCGCCGGGGCTCGACCCCACCGCCAGCGCCTCGGCCGCCATCGACCGGGTGGTCTACTCCAATATCTTCGAGGGCCTGGTCAAGGTCGATCGCAACGGCAAGTTCGTGCCCGGCCTGGCCACCAAGTGGGACGTCTCGGCCGACGCCAAGGTCTACACCTTCCACCTGCGCAAGGGCGTCAGCTTCCACAACGGCGAGCCCTTCAACGCCGAGGTGGCCAAGTGGAACCTGGAGCGCGCGGCGGCCGAGGGCACCAAGAACGCCCACCCGGAATTCTTTCGCGTGATCGAAAAAATCGAGACCCCCGATGCGGCCACACTGAAACTGACCCTCAAGGAGGTGGATGCCTTCTTCATCATCCACATGGCCGAGGGCGATGCGGTCATGCTGCCGATGAAGGGCTACGAGAACACCGCGGCCGCGCCCGTCGGCACCGGGCCGTTCAAGTTCGCGGAGTGGAAGCGCGGGGACAGCGTGGCCATGGAGCGCAACCCCAAGTACTGGAACCCGCAGCTGCCCTATCTCGACAAGGTGACCTACCGCTTCATCAAGGACCCGAGCGCCCAGGTCGCGGCGCTGAAGGCCGGAGATGTCGATCTGCTCGGCTGGCTGCTCGCCCCTGAGCTCGCGTCGGACATCGCCAAGGACAAGCGCTTCAAGGTGCTGGCCGGGGCCTCCACGTCGGAAGTCATCATGTCCACCAACAACAAGGCGAAACCCTTCGACAACAAACTGGTGCGCCAGGCCATGGCCCACGCCATCGACCGCAAGGCCGTCATCGATCTGGTGATGTCCGGCTACGGCACCGTCATCGGGTCCCACTGGCCGCCGGTCACCCCCTACTACAAGGACATGACGGGCAAGTTCCCCTACGACCCGAAAAAAGCCAAGGAGCTCCTGACCAAGGCCGGCTACCCCAGCGGGTTCGAGGCGACCATCAAGCTGCCGGCCATCTACCCCTACTCCCAGCGCGCCGGCGAAGTGATCGCGGACATGCTGGGCCAGATCGGGATCAAGCTCAAGATCGAGATCGTGGAGTGGGCCTTCTGGCTGGACCGCATCTTCAAGCAGAAGGATTTCGAGCTTTCCATGATCGGCCACGCCGAAGCCTGGGACATCGGCATCTACGCCAAACCGGATTACTACTTCCAGTACGACTCCCAGGAATTCCGCGACGCCTATGCCAAGGCGCTCAAGGCGCCGAGCGAAGAGGAAAAAGCCAAGTGGTTCGGCCGCTGCCAGGAGATCATCGCCGAGGACGCCGTCAACGGCTACCTGTTCCTCTCCCCCTCCCTGTCGGCGATGAAGGCCGAGCTGATGGGTTGGTGGAAGGACTACCCGACCATCGCGCTCGACTGCACCGAGGTGTGGTGGAACAAGTAAGGGGGCAATGAGACGACCATCGAGTTCGGTTTCATCCAACGGGCAGGCCTGAAGCCGGGCCTGCCCGTCATTTTAATGAATGACAAAGTATCTCGCCAAAAAGCTGATCACCCTCTTCCTGCTCCTGGGGCTGGTCTCGATCACCGTGTTCGCGGTGCTCTTCGTCCTGCCGGGCGACCCGGCCCAGGTCATTCTGGGGATCAACGCGACCCCCGAGACCCTGGCCACCCTGCGGGCGGAGCTCGGGATGGACCAGCCGTTCATGGGGCAGTACTGGGAGTGGATCACCACGCTGCTGGCCGGGCGGAGCTACCAGTCCATTCACTACAAGATGCCCGTGTTCGACCTGATCCTGGGCAGCCTGGCGATCACCGGCCCGATGGCGCTGCTGGCCATGATCTTCGCCGTCCTCATCTCACTGCCGCTCGGGATTTTCGCCGCCCGGAACCAGAACCGCACCGGGGACGTGACGGTCATGTTCTTCACCCAGCTCGGGCTCGCGACCCCCGAGTTCTGGTTCGGGATCCTGCTGATCCTGCTGTTCTCGGTCAAGCTGGGCTGGTTCGCGGCGGGCGGGTTCCCGGGCTGGGCCGTCGACTTCTGGGGCTCGCTGCGGGCGCTTCTGCTCCCGGCCTTCGCCCTGGGCGTCATCCGGGCCTCGATCCTGACGCGGCTGACGCGCTCCTCGATGCTGGAGGTGCTGCGCGAGGACTACGTTCGCACGGCGCGGGCCAAGGGACTCAGGGAGCGGACCGTCATCTACGTCCACGCCCTGCGAAACGCCCTGATCCCGGTCTTGACCATCATGGGGCTGCAGCTCGGGCAACTGCTGGCCGGCGCGATCATCATCGAGAACGTTTTTTTTCTCCCGGGACTCGGGCGGCTGGTCTTCAACGCCATCGGCCAGCGCGACCTGCCGGTGGTGCGCGACATCGTCCTGTTCATGGCCGCCGCGGTCGTGATCGTGAACTTCGTCGTCGACCTGGCCTACGCCTTCGTCGACCCGAGGGCGAAGGTGAGATGAGATTAAAGTGTTAAAGTTTAAAGGAAAAAGCCATGATCCGGAATCTCGACGTTTCTCGGGAACGGCATCCTTCTGCGATAATGTCGCGGCCGGCAGCCACTCCCCCAAGGAGACACTTGGACCACCTCGTCTTTAAACTTTAACCTACTTTAACACTTTAAACTTCCTTTACTTTAAACTACTTAACACTTTAAACTTTAAACTTCTTTATGACCCGCTTCTTCGGAAACAAAAACTTCACCGTCGGGTTCCTGCTGTCGGCCGTGGTCGTGCTCCTGGCCGCCGTGAGCCTCGTCTGGACGCCCTACGACGGCAACCGGATGAATGCCCGCGACAAGCTCCAGGGGCCCTCCTTCAAGCACCCCCTCGGTACGGACCAGTACGGGCGGGACACGCTCTCGCGCGTGATGACGGGGGCGGTGAACTCGATCATCGTCGGTCTGGTCACGGTGGCGATCGGGCTGACGCTCGGGGTCGCCCTGGGGCTTCTGGCGGCCTACCGCGGGAGGGTAACGGACGAGGTCATCATGCGGTTTTCCGACCTGCTCTTCGGGTTTCCGGCCGTGCTGACGGCGATCCTCATCACCTCCATCCTCGGCCCCTCCATGGTCAACGCCATGCTGGCCATCGGGGTTTTCTACATCCCGGTCTTCGCCCGGCTGACGCGGGCGGTGGCCATGGTGGTCTGGGAGCGCGAATACATCGTCGCCGCCCGCGCCAGCGGCATCAGCGAGCTCGCCATCACCTGGCGCCACGTGATCCCGAACATCCTCTCGCCGCTTCTGATCCAGGGCACGATCCAGTTCGCCGTCGCCATCCTGGCCGAAGCGGGCTTAAGCTACCTCGGTCTCGGCACCCAGCCGCCGGACGCCTCCTGGGGCCGGATGCTGAACGAGGCCCAGACCTACATGTCCACCTCGCCCTGGATGGCGATTTTCCCGGGGGTGGCGATCGCCTGGGCCGTCCTCGGCTTCAACCTGTTGGGCGACGGCCTGCGCGACACGCTCGATCCTAGGATGGTGAGGGTGAGATAGGGGAAGTGTTAAAGTTTAAAGGGTTAAAGTTTTAAGAAAAAGACAAAAGGATCATTCGCTAAAACTTAGCCTTGAGCTAGCCTATGAAAATGACAGTGTTACGTTCTATTGTTAATTTTTAAGGAAACTGACCAAAAATTAATACTTTAATACTTTAACACTTAAAACTTAAAACGCGAGGCCGTCAGGCGGTAATGGAAATGATACACCCAGAACCTGATCGAAAAAGTCTTGAAGGCAGTCAATCCCGACGAGGTAATCACCCTGACGGCCGAGTTGGTTCGAATCAACTCCGTCTGGGACCCGGAGGCCGGGACGAGTGAGCAGGCGGCGGCCGAGCACGCGGCGGCCTGGGCCGAGCGGCAAGGCTTTGCGGTCGCGATGGAGGAGGTCGCCCCCGGCCGGCCCAACGTCATCGTGACGTATGCGGCAGGCCCGGGACCCCGCACCCTCATGTTCGAGGGCCACACGGACGTGGTCACCCCCGGGGATGTCTCGACCTGGACCCACGACCCCTTCGGCGCCGCGATCGTGGGGCGGCGCATGTATGGCCGGGGGACCAACGACACCAAGGGCAACCTCGCCGCCATGCTCGCGGCCATGGCCGCCCTCAAGCGCAGCGGGGTCCGGCTGGCGGGCACCATCGTCGGCGGGGTGCTGTGCGACGAGGAAGACCAGATGCTCGGCGTGCGGCATTTCATCGACCGCGGCCACGCGGACGCGGTCACGGCCGCGGTCATCTGCGAGCCCCAGGACGGGATGATCTGCACCAGCCAGAAAGGCGCCCTGCGGGCGCAGCTCTCCGTTGCCGGCCGGATGAGCCACGGCGCCATGCCGCTTTCCGGCCTGAACACGGCGCCGGCCGTGGCGGAGCTGATCCAGGGCCTGCACCGCCTGGAGGAGTCCGCCGCCCGCTCCCTCGGCCGCGACGCGCACCTGGGCTGGCCGAGCTTCACCCCCACCGTCATCCAGGCGCCGGCCGGCGGCCCGGCCCAGCTCAACGTGATGCCCGGGGAGGCGCGCGTCCTGGTCGACGTCCGCACCATCCCGCGCCAGACCCACCCCGGGATCGTCTCGGATCTGAAGCGCCTTGCCGCCGAGGTCGAGGGGCGGGTGGGCGCGCACTACGCCGACTACGACCGGCTGCTCGGCATCGAGCGCGGCCGCGAGGTGAAGATCGACCTTGCGATCCTGACCGACCGGCCGTGCACGCTGACCGACCGCGAAGACCCCGTCGTCCGGGGCGCGGACTGGGCCACGCGCACCGTCACCGGCCGGGAGCCCGTCTACGGCGGGGTGCCGGGCGCCACCGATGGGACCTTTCTGTGGGCCCTCAAGCAGATCCCCATCGTCACCATGGGGGCCGGCGACCGTGAGGTGCCCCACCAGAAGGACGAGTGGGTGGACCTCGACCAGTTGGTGGAAACAGTTAAAATCTACGCCCTGACCGCCCTGCACTACCTCATCCCGGGGAACGGTGAATGAACCGCCCGCTGCTCGACATCAGCGATCTCTCGATCGCCTTCGAGACCCCCGAGGGCCGGGCCCTGGCCGTGGAGGGGATGGACCTGACGATCGCCCGGGGCGAGTCCCTGGGGCTGGTGGGGGAGTCGGGCTGCGGGAAGAGCGTCACCTCGCTCAGCGTCCTGGGGTTGATCCCCTCCCCGCCCGGCCGCGTCGGACCCGGGCGTCATCCGCTTCGAGGACCGCAACCTGCTCGACCTCGACGCCGAGGAGCCTGCGCAAAATCCGCGGCCGGGACATTTCGATGATCTTCCAGGAGCCGATGACCTCGCTCAACCCGGTGCTGCCCATCGGCCGGCAGGTGGCCGAACCGTTGATGATCCACCAGGGTCTGACCCCGACCCAGGCCTTGGGCGAAGGCGGCGGATTGGCTCGACCGGGTGAAGATCCCGGCGGCCCGCCGGCGGCTCGAGGACTATCCCCACCAGATGTCCGGCGGTATGCGGCAGCGCGTGATGATCGCCATGGCCATGGTGTGCGGGCCGAAGCTGCTGATCGCCGACGAGCCGACAACGGCGCTCGACGTCACGATCCAGGCCCAGATCCTGAGCCTGATGGTGGCGCTGAAGGAAGATACCGGCATGTCGCTGCTCTTGATCACCCACAACCTGGGCGTGGTCGCCCAGATGGCCTCCCGGGTCGTGGTCATGTACGCCGGGCAGGTGGTCGAGGAAGCCCCGGTGGCGGACCTTTTCGACCGCCCGTTCCACCCCTACACCCGCGGACTGCTGCGGTCGATGCCGCGGCTCGGCTCCCGACGCAGCGGCGGCAATGTAGCGCCTGAAGGAGATCCCCGGCATCGTGCCGGGCCTGACCGAGGCCATCAGCGGCTGCAAGTTCGCCGAGCGCTGTCCGCATACGTTCGCACTCTGCCGGGAACAGCGGCCCGATCTGTTTTTCATCGACGGGGGCCGGCGGGCGCGCTGCTGGCTGAAAGAACACCCCGAGCGGAGGCGCGCGATGACTGAGGCCCCCTTGGTCACTCTGGTCGACGTGGTCAAGCATTTCCCGCTCGGCGGGGGGGTGTTCGCCCGGCCGCGCGCCTGGGTGAAAGCCGTTTCGGGGGTCTCGTTCGACGTCCGCCGCGGGGAGAGCTTCGGGTTGGTGGGGGAGTCCGGCTGCGGCAAGAGCACCATCGGCCGCCTGATCCTGCGGCTGCTCGAACCCACCAGCGGCCGGATCGAGCTCGAGGGCCGGGACATCGCCGCCCTGCCCGCCAAGGAGATGCTGAGCCTGAGGCGGCGGATGCAGATCATTTTCCAGGACCCCTATTCCAGCCTCGACCCGCGTATGACGGTCGAAAAGATCGTGACCGAGCCGCTCATGGCCGCCGACCCGCCGCCGCGCGGCGAGCGGCGGAGGTTGGCCGGCGAGCTCATAGAGAAAGTCGGGTTGCGGGCCGTCGACCTGGACAAGTACCCCCACGAGTTCTCGGGCGGCCAGCGCCAGCGGATCGGGATCGCCCGTGCCTTGTGCGTCAGGCCCAGTTTGATCGTGGCCGATGAGCCGGTGAGTGCGCTCGATGTGTCGATCCAGGCCCAGGTAATCAACCTTCTGGAGGACCTTCAGGCCGAGCTCAACCTCACCTATGTGTTCATCTCCCACGACCTGAGCGTGGTGGAGCACATCTGCAACCGTGTCGGGGTGATGTACCTCGGGGGGATCGTCGAGATGGCCTCGACCGAGAATTACAGCACCGCCCCCCGGCACCCTTACACCGAGGCACTGCTCTCGGCGGTGCCGGTGCCGGACCCACACCAGGTCTCCGGGCGCACCGCCATGGAAGGCGATGTGCCCAGCCCCATCGACCCGCCGCCGGGGTGTCCGTTTCACCCGCGCTGCCTCTACGCCTTCGACCGCTGCCGGATCGAAAAACCGCCCCTCGTATCGGTCGCCGAAGACCACTCGGCCGCGTGCTGGCTGAACGACGGCCGGGGGATTGAGTGATTGTTTCAACCATATCATCTAAATCGAAAGGAGCAGAGCAACATGAGCAGACCCAAGGTAACCGTTCACGACATACAAAAAGCGAAACAGGAAAACCGCAAGCTGGTGATGGTGACGGCCTATGACTACCCCTTCGGGCTGATGGCCGATGAGGCGGAGGCGGACATCGTGCTGGTAGGCGATTCGCTCGGCATGGTGGTGATGGGCCTCGAAGGAACCGTCGGGGTCACCGTCGAGGACATGATCCACCACATCAAGGCGGTCATGCGCGGCTGCAAGACCTGCCTGGTGGTGGGCGACATGCCCTTCATGAGCTACAACACCTCGATCCGCGAGGCCATCGCCAACGCCGGACGGCTGATGAAGGAAGGCGGCTGCGACGTGGTCAAGCTCGAGGGCGGGGTGCACTTCGCCCCCGTGGTCGAGGCCATCGTCAAGGCGGGCATCCCCGTGCAGGGGCACATCGGGCTCACGCCCCAGACGGCCAGCGCGCTCGGCGGCTTCAAGATGCAGGGCAAGGACGCCGTCGCCGCCAAGCAGATCCTCGAGGACGCGCAGGCCATCGAGGCCGCCGGGGCCTTTTCGATCGTGCTCGAAGCCGTCCCGGCACCGCTCGGCCAGCTCATCGCCGAAACGGTCAAGGTGCCGATCATCGGCATCGGCGCCGGCCCGGGCGTGGACGGCCAGGTCCTGGTCACGCATGACATGGTCGGTTTGTTCGACCGCTTCGTGCCCAAATTCGTCAAGCAGTACACCAAGATCCGCCCGGTCATCCTCGATGCGCTCAAGGCCTACAAAGAGGAAGTGGTGGGAATGAAGTTCCCGGCCCCCGAACACTCGTTCAAGATGCCCGATGAGGCCTTGAAGCAGTTGAAGAAGATGATGAAGGGGTAAGGGAAAGTCTGCCGGTCTCCGGTCAGCCAGTCTGCCGGTCACCCCGGAGCCACTGGGCCAGGCCCGCTCCGGTCGGACCGGCGACGGGCCGACCGGCTGACGGGAGACCGTTCTATATCTTGTGCAGCGTGAGCGGCTCGCTCAACCGGGTGTTGGCCTCCTTGAGCGCCTCCTCGCTGCCGATCACCGCCACCGAGCACTCCTTGAGGCCCTCGCCGAACCAGCGCTGCGCGGCCTTTGCCACCTGGCTCCCATCGAGTGCCGTCAGCCGCTGCTTGAACTGCAGGCGCAGGTCGTCCGTGAGACGGATGATGTCCCGGTAAAAGGCTTTGCGCGCCGCCGGCCCCGGCGGGTCCGGCTTGTCGATCTCGGCGCACACCTGCAGAATGGCCTCGTTCACGTCGGTGTCCTCGAAGCGTCCGCTGCAGATGAATTCGGCCGCCCCCTGAAACACCCCGAGGGTCTGGGTGATGTGGGGATCGCGATAGGAGGCCAGGCTGAAGGTCCCGTCCTCGGAGTTGTACACCGCGAACCCCCCGTATGCCCCCCCTTTTTCTCGAATTTCGCGATGCAGGTAAAGCGAGCGCAGCATTTTGGCGATCACCGCCAGGGCCGCGGCGTCCGCGTGCCCCAGACGCACCGTCGGGAAGGCTGCGGCGACAAAATTCACGGCCGTGGCCGTGCTCCAGCCTTCGCGCACCCGCCGGCGGCCGGAGGAGGCTTCCAGCGCCTTGAAGCCCTCGGTTTCGCCCGGGGCCAGCACCGCGGCAATGTCCGCGGCAAGCGGCCGGGCGGCGGAGACCGCCGCCGGCTCCCCGATGACCGCCATACGGAAATTGCGGCGCAGGAACAGGTTCCCGGCCACCGCCTCCAGCTCCGCGGCAAAAGCGGTCAAACGCTCCATGCTCAGATCGGCGGTGACCTGCTTGATGTGCTGCAGCTGGTGGACGCCGCCCCACAATTCACCCAGGGCATGGGCGGCGGAGAAATGGCGTGCGGCCAGCGACATGGCCAATCGGTGCCCGTTGTGCACCACCATCGACTCGAGCCCGGCGCGGTATTCGAGCAGGAGGTTCTTCAAACGGGCCGTGTCGCCGAAGTGGCATTGCCCGAGGAACTCGATGAGGATCTCGGCCATCGGGGCCCGGTTGCGGTTCAGGCTCTTGGCGCTCAGCGCGACGAACGGGATGCACTCCCCGGCGTCCTCAAACCCGTTGCGGGAATGAGCGGACAACCCGAACCCGCCGGTGACCGCATCGACGCGGCGGGCCATCTCGGCGTAATCGCGCCGGGCCGTCCCCACCCGGGAGAACGCGTGGCAGAAGAACGGCACGAGCCGGTTCGCTTCCGCCGGAAGCCCCCCGCTGCCGGCGACGGCATCCAGGTAGAGGATCCCGGAAGTCGCCTGCCGGTAAAACACCGCCCCGTGACGGTCATCGGCCTCATCGGCCGCCACCGTGACGACATCCGGCGGGATGTCCTCGCGCCGCAGCGTCGGCAGGCAGTCGACGTTCTCGGCGGTTTCCTGGAGGCGTTGCAGAGCGGCGGCGTCCTGCCGCAGCTTGTCGCAGTCCGCCGCCGTGAGACGCTCGCGGACAAGGTGCAGTTCCTTCTCGACCCGGGCGGTTTCCCGGTCGGCCATCTCCCTGTCGGGAAACAGGGTCAGCTGCAGACGGTGGGGGTTGTCCCGCAGGTATCGGGCGAGCTGGCGCTCGAAATACCCTCCGTCCTTCATTCTGCGGCGAATCTCCGCCAGGTCGGCGTCGAAGTTGAGCACCCTCAAGGGGTCGCCGCCGTGGATCCAGGTCCCGCAGGCCGTCAGGAGCAGCTTGATCCCGAACGCGTACGGGGTGTTGGTGATCTCCTTGCGGTGAAACTCCAGCTTGTGCATGGCCGTCTCGATCAGCTCCGGGTCGATGCCCCGGTCCACGAGCGCCCCGAGCACGTCGAAGACGATGGCCTCGATGCGGGCCGCCGCCGCCTCCTCCGTGTCTTTGAGACCGACGACGAAGAGGGTGTCGCGGTTTTCCGGATCGTAGCCGCTGCCGTCGCACAGGGCGGACCCCAGGCCCGAGTCGATCAGGGCCCGACGCAGCGGCGAGGCGGCGTTGCCGATCAGCACCTGCTCGAGCAGGGAGAGGGTGAGGACTTCGTCGGTGTCCCGGATGTCCGCGGCGAGCCAGGCGAGACAGATCTGGTGCTTGCGGGCGGGGTCCTCGTCGCGCGCAAACGGGTAGGGAAAACGCACGGTCTGCGGCGCCGGCCAGCGCGGCTGGGGGTCGACCCCGGTCGCGGGATCGATGCCGTCGAAGCGCTTGAGCACCGCGCCCTCGATGAAGGCCAGATGGTCGGCCAGCGGCATGTCTCCGCAGGTGAAGAAATAGGCGTTGCTTGGGTGATAGTGCCGCCGGTGGAACTCCTTGAGCTGAGCATAGGTCAACTTGGGGATGTCGGCGGGTTCGCCGCCGGAGTTGTTGGAATAGGTGGTGTCCGGGTAGAGTGCCTTGAGGATCGAGCGCACCATGATCTGGTCGGGGGCGGACATCGCCCCCTTCATCTCGTTGTAGACGACGCCCTTGTAGACCAGTGACGCAGTCGCCGAGTCGTCGCCCTCGAGTTCCAGGCGGTGTCCTTCCTGCTTGAAGCTGAGCTCATCCAGCCTTGGGAAGAACGCGGCATCCAGGTAGACGTCCATCAGGTTGTAGAAGTCTTTACGGTTCTGGGTGGCGAAGGGGTACATGGTCCAGTCGGAGGCGGTGAACGCGTTCATGAAGGTGCTCAGGCTGCGCTTGAGCATGGAGAAGAACGGGTCCCGGACGGGAAACCGCTCCGAGCCGCACAGGACGGTGTGCTCCAGGATGTGGGCCACCCCGGTGGAGTCGCGGGGCACGGTGCGGAAAACAACGCCGAAGGTGTTCTCCCGGTCCGGGCGGCTGACGTGGATATAGCGGGCGCCGGTGGCCGGGTGGAACAGCTCGTAGAAAAACGCCTGGATCGTCGGAAGGGCCTCGACCCGCCGTACCACAAAGCCGTGGATCTCAGCGCCGGCGGCGAGCCCCGGGTTGTTGGCATCGTTCGGTGCGCTCATGTCATCCCCTCCGTATCCTTAAATCCGCCTTCCATTTGTTCTTCCCCTTTCCGCCTTCCGCCTTCCACCTTCCACCTTCCACCTTCCGCCTTCCGCCTTCCACCTTCCGCCTTCCGACTTCCGCCTTCCGAATTCCGAATTCCGCCTTCCGAATTCCGCCTTCCGAATTCCGAACTCCGCTCCGAATTCCAACTCCGCCTCAGATGGCGATGTAGACCCCGCGCTCCCGCCGCTCGATCTTGCCGAGCTTGTGCAGGCGGAAAATGATGTTGCGGATCTTCTTGTCCGCGAAACCGGTCTTGGCCTGGATGTCCGCGAATTTAAGCCCCTGTTTCGCACGCTTGATGGCATCCAGGACGGTGTCCGCGGCGGGCTGCGCATCGCGGCGGCGGGTGCCGCGCCCGCCGGCGGCGACACCGGCGGCCGAAGCGGCTCCGATCAGGCTTTCCAGACGATCCAGCTTGGCCATCAATTTGTCGACGTCCGCCTTGGTGGGAATTTCATAGGTGTTCATGAAGAACTTCACCATGGCGTCGAAGCTGATGGATTTACCTTTTTTCCTCGGCATGATCTCCTCCTTGTAAAACGACGATTGGGCTGACTACTAGAAATTTGAAAAGTTACGCTAAATGATCCACTGAGAAAAGTCAAGCGAGGATAACCGTGGGAAGGCCGCGCCTAAGCGGCATTGAATCCGTCAGGTTTTTTTGCTAAGAAAGCACTAATCCAACTCTCGGGCGGCGACGATTTCTTTTTTGGGTCGGTGAGTCATGATTTCTCCCAGACACATGCTGGCAGCGCACGATCTGCGCGCCAAAAAACAGTTGGGCCAGAATTTCCTGTCCGACCCGTCCACGGCCGAAATGATCATCCGCCGGGCGAATCTGGCAGAGGGCGAAATCATTCTCGAAATCGGGGCCGGGCTGGGGGCGTTGACCCTTCCCCTGGCCCGGGTCGCCCGCAGGGTGATTGCGGTCGAAAAAGACGCGGCGCTTGCCGGGCTGCTGCGCACCGAATTGAGGGCAGCGGGCGTGTCGAATGTCGTCGTCGTGGAGGCGGACGCACTGGCGCTGGACATCGAATCGCTGGCCGACCCGGCCGCCACGCTGGTCGTGTTCGGGAACCTGCCTTACAACATCTCCTCCCAAATCGTGGTCAAGCTGATCGCGGCCAGGTCATGCATCTCGCGGGCGGTCCTCATGTTTCAAAAAGAATTGGCCGCACGCTTGACCGCGCGCCCCGGAGGGAAGGACTACGGCCGCATCACGGCGATGCTCCGCTACTGTGCGCAGGTGCGGCTTCTGGCGGATCTGGGCGCCAAGAATTTCTTCCCGCCCCCGAAAGTCGACTCTGCCGTGCTGGAGATCGCCTTCACCGCTGCCCCACCCCATCCGCCCCACGATGAAGCGCACTTGTTCCGCCTGATCGCGGCGGCCTTCGGCAAGCGGCGCAAGACCCTCAAGAACGCCCTGTCCGCTTCGGGGCTCGGCATCAGCGCCGGTGAAGCGGCCGCGGCCCTGGAGCAGGCGCGGATCGACCCCACGCGCCGGGCTGAAACCCTGACCCCGGCTGAATTCGTGGCGTTGGAAATCAGTCTGCGGCAACGCTCCGGCACCGGAGCGGCGGAATGAACGCCGCCTTTTCTGTTGACCGGGCCCCGTAATCTGGCTAATAATACCTGTAAGTTCCGGTGTTGAGCCGGGCCCGTCTTTCCGGTTCACCCGTCCTCAGTCCCGCTGATCCGGCGTATCGCCACCAATACCCGACCTCTTGCCGCGGCACCGGCGGGCATTCTTGTAAGACGGAAGAAGCGCCGCCTCCGGCCGCGCTGCTCCAGGCACTTCGCCTCAGCCCGGCGGGCATCGGACCCCACACCATTTTCGTGAAAGAAGGGAGGAACCATGGCAGTCAAAGTATTGATCAAACGTCGCGTGCCCTTGGACAAAGCCAAGAACATGGTAGGGCTTTTTCGACAGATGCGAACGCTGGCCAACGAGCAGGATGGCTATATTTCCGGCGAAACCCTGCGCAGCCTCGAGACGCCCGACGAATTCCTCGTCATCAGCTCCTGGCAAAGCTCGCAGGACTGGAAAAACTGGATGGCCAGCGCCGAGCGGCGCAAGATCCAGTCCGAGATCGACCGCCTGCTGGGCGGTCAAACCACTTACGAGGTATTCCACTACGGGTTTTCCGAGTAGGCCGGGACCCGAGCCCCGGCCGCGGAAAGGCTCACAGCGTCTCCAGAATGGATACGGTACGGTCCCCGAGCATGCGGACGTAGCTGCCCATCTCGTTGTCGTACCAGCCGTAGATCACCGCCTGGGTCACGGGCACCCGGATGACGCGGTTGCGCATCGCGGCCAGCACGCCCGGTTCCATCCCGGGCACTTTCGCCAGGTCGACGAACGTTTCGGCGGTGCGGGTGTGGGTTTCGTGCCCCTCGATGATGGCGGCCGCCCGGGGCATGCCGACGATGTCCGCGGACACGTTCTGCTGCTCGGTGAACATCAGGTACCCTTCGCGCGCCCGCGGCCGCCGCCTGGCGGTAGATCGCGTTGATGCGCTGCCGGTCGATCCGGTCGCCGGAGGGCTCCTCCTGCACATTGACCACCAGGATGATCAGCGAGCCGGTGCTGGTGGGGATCCGCACCGACTCGGCGATGAAGCCGATGTCCTCCATCTCGGGGATGACGAGCCGCAGGGCCTTGGCGGCGCCCGTGGAGGTCAGGATGATGTTGTTCATGATGCTGCGGTTCTTGCGCAGGTCGGTCTTGCCCGGGCCGGGGAGCCGGTCGAGGACCTCCTGGGAGCCGGTGGCCGCGTGCACGGTGGCCATGGAGGCCGACAGGATCCGCCGGGCGCCGAAGGCGTCGATCAGGGGCTTCATCATGTGGGCGAGACAGGTGGTCGTGCAGGAGGCGTTCGAGACGATGTGGTGCCGCCGGGGGTCGTAGTCGTGGTCGTTGATCCCCATCACGGTGGTGACGGCATCGGGCGGCATGGCCCCCGCCTTGTCCTTGATCTTGAAGGGGGCCGACACCACGACCTTTTGAGCGCCGCACTCCAGGTGCCCGCGCACCGAGCCCTGGGCGTGCTCCACCGGGAGGGTGGGGTCCAGAAACTGGCCGGTGGTGTCCACCACGAGCGCGACCCCCAGATCGCCCCACCCGATCTCGGCCGGATTGCGCCGCTCGCGCAGGAAGACGACCTTGAGCCCGTCGATCCGCATGCTGCCGGACTTCTCGTCGATGTCGCTGATGAGCGAACGGGCCTGATGGCCGTAAAGGTAGGCGTGCATCCAGCCGTAGGTGGAATCCCGCTCCACATAGTGGGCCACATCCGCGAGCGAGGTCCCGGCCGGGCGCCCGAGGTTGACCAGATCTCGCCGAACGACTTGCGCCCCACGTGATGCCAGAGCGTCAGCTTGCCGATGCGGCCGAGGCCGTTGATCCCCAGTTTCAGCCCGGATTCCGGTCCTGTTGTCATCATGCCCTCCTGTGGCTAAAGTGCCGATCCCGATTTGAGCGACACGTCATTGCCGGCACGCTTTCGGCCGCCCGCCGCGCCCTGCCGCCGGGCGCCGTCAGGCTTCCTTCACCTTGATCAAGCCTTGGTAGACCGACCCCTCCTGCCCGTCGATGCTGATGAAGTCCCCGGGCCGCAGGATGACCTTGTTGAACTGGCAGGTCTTCTCCTTCTCGTTGCAGACCAGGTTCCCGCAGCCGACGACACAGGTCTTGCCCAGCCGGTGGGCAACGACGGCCGCATGCGAGGTCAGCCCGCCCCGTTCGGTCAGCAGCCCGTCGGCGGCGTGGATCTCGCGGATGTCGTCGGGCACGGTGTCGGCCCGGGCCAGGATCAGGTGGGTCTCCGGCTCCCGCGCGCGCCAGGCCTCGATTTCCTCGAGGCTGAACACGAGCCGCCCGCTCATCGCCCCGCCGCTCACCCCGATGCCGTGCCCCAGCATGGGCCCCGGGTGGTCCCCGTCGAAGTCGAACGTCAGGACCTTGGGGCTTTCGCGGATGGCCATGTCCCGGGTCTGGAGCATGTAGAGGTCCTTGGCGGAGGCACTCTCGAAGGTGAACTCGATTTCCTGGGGGCTCCAGCCATGGTCCTCGACCAGCTCGTAGGCCCATTTCTTCAGCTCGCGGTAGATCTCGGGGAAATGGGTTTCCAGCGTGACATCGGTGTCGCGCATTTCGATCTCCTGCTGGAAAAGAGAGATCGGCAGGGTGCGGACCAGCCCGGAAACAACGTCCTCCCCCTGGTTGGCGGTGGTGAAGTCGCCCCACAGCCGCAGCACGTCCCCGGACCAGCGGGGGTTGTGGGTGAAGATGACCCCCGTGCCCGACTCCTGCGAGAGGTTCCCGTACACCATGGCCTGCACGACGACGGCGGTGCCCCAGTCGTCGGAGATCCCCATGATCCGGCGATAGGCCCGGGCCTTGGGCGACTCCCAGGAGTCCAGAACGGTGCGGATGGCGAGGACCAGCTGCTCGGAGGGGGTGTCCAGGATGCGGATGCCCGCCTCCTGGACCATGCGCTTGTAGTCCAATGCCACCGCCCGCATCTGCTCCCCGGTGAACTGACGCTTCAGGGGGATCCCCAGCCGCAGTTTGTAATCCCCGATGATGGCGTCGAAATCGTCGCGCTCCAGGCCGTGCGCCATGCCGTAGCTCTGCAGAAACCGCCGGTAGTTGTCCCAGGCGAACCAGAGGCTGCCGGTCAGACGGGCGATGCCGGCGGTGATCTCCTCGTTGTTGCCCACGTTGAGCAAGGTGTCCATCATGCCGGGCTGGGATATGGTGGAGCCGCTCCTGACCGAGAGCAGCAGCGGGTTGGCGGGCTCGCCGAACCGTTTTCCGGTCGCGCGCTCCAGCCGCCGGACGTGGTGGGTGAGCTGTTCGAGAAAATTCTCCTCGGCCGGCGGATAGCTCTCGATCACCTCCCGGCAGCGGAAGACCTCGGTGGTGATGATGAAGCCCTGCGGCACCCGGTACCCGAGGCTGTCCACCTTGACCAGGTTGAAGCCCTTCGTGCCCAGGCGGATCACCCCGGTGACCCGGCTGCGCGGGGAGCCGATGTCGGCCATGGCGTTTTGGGGGTCGTAGAGCAGCAACTGGTGCAGCTTGTCCTTCGGCAGCTTGTAGGACTGCTGAAAAAGGGTGTGCAGGATCCGGCTCAGAAACAGGTCGAGCTGCTGCAGCGCGAGGGAGGCGGCGATCTGGTCGCGGAAGAAAATCTCCGAAACCCGGTGGGTGAACTTCTCGCGCTCCCCGATCTCCCCCTGGGGCAGATATTTGGGCAGGATGCGCTCGGCCGGCAACTGCGCCAGAATCCGGTTCAGGTTCATCCCGTGGAGGTTGTTGAAGTAGTCGTTGATGATGTTTTTGACGGCCAGGGCGAACCCCTTGAAGATGTCCAGGTACTGGGTGAGCGTAAAGCCCTTGACCTCCAGCGAGTGCTCCAGGAACTCGAGCTGGCGTTCGAACTCGGCCAGGGTGATGCCGTCCACCCGCAGGGCCTTGTCGAAGAGCCGCAGCAGCCCGAAGATCTGGTAGAAGGTGGCCTTGGTGATCAGGTTGAGGTCGATTTCACGGATGAGGCTTTCGAAGAGCACATTGACCATCGTTTCCAGCCGCAGACTGAGCCCGAGACAATCGAATTTCATCTCGTGATAGCTGCCGTACATCGAGGGGATGTCGATGGTGATGTGCCGCTTTTGATAGATGTCTTCGCGGACCTCGTAGACATCGTCGGAGACGACGACGGTCTTGAGCCGCTCGAGATAGTCGAGGATGAGCCGCAGACGCTTGCCCAAGGCCGGCTCGGACAGGGCCTTCTCCAGGCGACCGAGGTCGGGCAGCGCCTCGGGCCTCAGCTGGGCCAGGTAATTCTCCAGCTCCACGAGGTCGAACCGGTACTTCTGGTTGAGCAGCCGGTAGAGCTCGACGGCGAGCTGCAACCGCTCGACGTCCACATCCGTCACCCCGGGGGTATTGCCCGCGACGGAGGCGATCTGCTCGTCCTTGAGGGAGAGGAGATCCTCGGGGATGCGGAGGCCCTGGTCCACGAGCCGATTCACCGCCCGGTGAACCCCGTCGACGTAAGCTCCGCCGGTCTCGATCTCGGCGAAGATCGAGGGCGGGACCAGGCTCGCAAGACCGTCCTTTTCACGTGTTTTCCAGAAATGGAAAGTCGCCTCCATCAGGTGCAGGATCTGGTTGCTGCTCTCGACGTGGCTTTGTTTGCGCAGGAAGTGGATCAGACGGTCGCGGCGTTGGGAGAGCTCGTCGATGCGCGTGGAGATCTCCCGCAGCTTGCCTTCGGCGCCGATGTCGTTGAAAAAAGCCGGCAGCAGCCGGGAAAGCTGCTTGAGCAGGTTGTAGACGGGTGCGATCTTGCTGTTCAGCAAGGCCGTGATGTCGCGGGGAAACAGGTCGATGTCGCGGATGAAGACCCCCCCGAGCGACAGGTGGATGATCAGGGCCGACAGCAGCCGGGTGGAGCGCTTCGGGTTGAGCTTGATCAGCTCCATCCAGGTGCGCACGTTCTGGATGTGGGCGCTGTTCACCTGGATCTGCCACTGATCGCTCACCCCCTGCACCATCGGCGCCTGAAACCCGAAATCGATCAGGCCGTCGATGAAGAAGTTCACCAGGTCGATGTCTTCGGTCTTGTACACCCCCTTGCCCATGTTGAGGATGCAGCTGAGGGCGGTGGCCGGGTAGGATCCGGAGCGCTCCTTGAGGATCGAGAAGGTCTTGCGGATGAGGTGCTGGATGTTGCGGTAGTTCTCGTTGACGATGATCCAGGTCAGCGTCTGGTTGATCTCGCGCAGGGTTTCCTCGTGGACCTGGGCGAGCCCCGACGACGTTCATGATCTGGAAGAGAAAGATGAGCTTGAGGTGATGGCCGCGGCCGTTGCCCGAGCCCTTTCGCATCAATCCGGCGGGGATGTTCTTGTAGGTTTTGACGAAGTGATTGAACCCGGGAAGCTCGAGCAGCTGTTCCGCCGTGCGACGCGACCCGGTGTCGGCCTGCCCGGAGACGGCTTCCAAGGCGCCGAGCCAGGTGGTGATCTGGTGGTGGGAGATGTCCCGGAACAGGTCCGCAAAGCCCCCGCTCAGTTCGAACTCGGCGGCTTCGCGGTCGAACCACTCCTTGGGGTCGCCCTCGCTGAGCCAGTAGAAATAGGTTTGCCGGAGGTATTCGGCGAGCAGCCGGTTGAGCGGCGCGCAGCCCTGGGCCCCTTCCGGGCTCCGGGCGAGAAAAGCGGCGGCCACGCGGCGGATCGAATAGAAACTGCGCACGAGAAGGCTGAAGTCGCCCTCGGGGAGACGTCCCAGTTCTTCAAAGGCGGTGATGACGACCGGCCGGAACCGCTCGAAGTTCTCCCCGGAATCCTTCAGGATCTTGTGGAGGTAGAGCAGCAGGTTGTCGATGCCGGCCGATTTGACGTCCTCCGTTTTGGCGGACTTGACGGCGTTGACGAGGATGTCCACCATCAGCGCCGCCGCCTCCGGCCCCTTGGGGTGCTCCCGGAAGAGGTGGAAATACTCGAGCGCGTACTTGCGCGCCTCGGTGACGATGAAGCGCCAGTTCATGTAGGGGTGGGAGAGTTCGCGCAGGAAGGTCGTCAACCCCTCCATCAGCCCGTAATAGCGCTGCATGACCTCCTGGAGCGTGGCGTATTTCGGGTCGATGGCGACGTCGACGTGGTAGTCGGCGAGGTTGACTTCCAGGGCTTTTGATTTTAGTCTTTGAGTGGAATCCATGGCGCCATCGTCAACGGGTTCAACAGAAGGAATCCGGAAAGCCGGCAGGCATCGTCAAGCGTACCAAATGATGCACCCCAATTCAAGTGCACGGCGGATCGCTGCCGCGCACACGGACCGGCCCCCGACCCACGTTCTTCAAAGGAAGGCATTGAAGCGATGCCCATAGGGACCTCTTTGCGGGAAGCCCTGATCATCGCCGTCTGCGCGCTCGCACTCGCGTTCACGGTGAACGGCCTGAGATCGGACGGTCTGAGCCTGCTCGGGAGCGGTCCGCCGGCGGCTTCCGGTGGCGCGCGCCGCCGCACCCGGCCGCGAGATCTCGATCGACGAGGCCCGGCAGGCGCACGCCGAGGGGCGCGCCGTGTTCGCCGATGCGCGCTCGGCGGCCGACTTCGCGGCCGGGCACATCGAAGGCGCCGTCAACCTGCCGGAGCACGATCTGGAGACCTGGATCGAGGCGTTCATCGCGCGCACCGACCCGGCCACCGCCATCATCACCTATTGCGACGGCGGTGATTGCCCCCTGGCGAAGTCCCTGACCGAGAAGCTGGTCGAGCTGGGGTACGCCGACACCCGGTTTCTCAGCGACGGCTGGGGCAAATGGAGGGAACGGGGGCTGCCGACGGCGCAGGGAAATTGAGCCGCCCCGGTGCGCGTCCATGACGCATCGGGGTTCCGTGGCGCGCCTCAACGCAAAAAGCCCCTCCCGCGGCGGGAGGGGCTTTTTTCGCATATTCGAACCGGCCGACCGGTATCAGATATCCAGCCACGAATCCGAGTACAGGCTGTTGCCGAGGATGACGTTGACCGTCTTGGCGTAGTCCTGCATCTCCTTGGAGAGCGACGGCCATGTCGGGCTGGTTGCCGTCCATGATGCCGTAGATCAGGTCCACGACGTCCTGGCGCTTGCCCTTGGCGATGGCGGTCAGCTGGTCATCCAGGGGGTCGGAGATGACCGAGTACATCCCGTGCTTCTGCAGCATCACCATGTAGGTCTGGTTGAGGATCGGCCGCAGGTGGTCCGGCGGGCCGTTGGAGATGTTCGACAGCCCGCAGGTGCTCTTGGCCCCCGGCGCGATGTCCTGGATCATGGCCTGGAAGGCCATCAGGCTCATCAGCTGCGGCTGCTGGATGTTCACCGGCGTCACGATGCCGTCGACCCAGATCTTCTCGTTGGGGATCCCGGCCTCGTTGGCGAAGTACAAGCAGCTCCACGCACAGGGCGGCGCGCTCGTTCTCGTCGCGCGGCAGGCCCTCCGGCCCCCACATCAGCGCGATGAAGTCGGCGTTGTGGTCCTTGGCGATCGGGACCATGCGCTCGTAGCGCTCGGGCCGCACCATGATGGAGTTGATCAGGGGCGGTGTCCCCGTGTCCTTGTAGACCTTGAGCGCCGCCTCGATGGCGTCGATGTTGGAGGTGTCGAGCGCCAGCGGGACATCCGAGACGACTTCCTGGACGGTCTTGACCACCCAGGGCATCAGCTCGTGGCCTTCCTTCTTGGCCGGGCCCGAGGTTGATGTCGATGTAGTCCATGCCCTTCTCCTTCTGGAAAAGGGCCTCCTCCTGGATCGGCTTGGGGTCGCGCTCCTTGAACGCCCGGCCGATCTTCTTGGAGATGACGTTCAAACTTTCACCTATCAGCAGCATACACTTCTTCTCCTTTCAGTGGACGAAAGCCCTTGCGGGGCCGGATGGTCATCTGGCCTTGAGAAATGCCGGAAGATGCGCGGCTTCCCGCGGCCCGACCGTGACCTTCCAGCCGGGCAGCTCCTCTTCCATGTCGCCGGCGATGGCCGCCGCGTAGCCGGGAATGATCACTTCCTGTTTCTTGACCTTGTCGCCGATGCCGGACTTCTTGACGAAGGTGCCGACGTCGTCGCCCGCGAACTTGCCGGCCGCCCAGGCGGTCATGACCGACAGCCCTTCGGCGTTCTTGATCAGCAGGTAGGACGGGACCCGGCTGGCCTCGATCTCGCCGGAGACGATGAAGTAGGTCAGGGCGAAATTGGTGGTCACCATGACCGGCGAGTTCCTCGGTCGGGTTGTTGATCTCGTAGATGCCCTCGGTCACCGTCATCGGCCGCTGCGGGTCGGTGAAGATGTTCAGCCGCTCGAGCAGCAGCGGGAAGAGGCTTTCGCCGGCGAAATCCGAGAGCACGACGATCCCGCCGTACTTGGCGACGAACAGTGGCCGCCGAGCAGGGTCTCCATGTCGAGGTTGGCCGCCATCTCGCAGGGGAAGACGATGGTCGGGAAGCCGAGCGCCCGGTTGCCGTCCTTGAGGGCCGCGCGCCGGATGGCGATCTGGTCCTGGTGGGCCTGCTTGAGCTCCCGCGAACCGGGGTCGAGGACCAGGTCCTTCAGCCCCATCTCGGTCAGCTTCTGGGTGAGCGGGACGAGGTCCTCCACCGAGCCGGCCTTGACGGCGAGCGGCAGCCCGCTCTCCTTGGCCAGCGCCCCCATCTCCGCCAGGTTGGCGGCGGTGGCCGCGTACAGCAGGGGCCGCTTGAACTTCGTCGCCTCGACGGCCGCTTTCATGACATCCGCCTTCTCGGTCATCAGCACCAGGTTGAACTCCGAGGTCTCGGCGATGGTCTTGGCGGTCTTGGCAAAGGCCTTGGCGTCGCCGTTCACGTCTTTGACGGCGACCAGCTCGGGCCTGAGGTTCAAGCCCACCCGCTCGAACTGGAAGGCGTTCCAGCGCTTGAGCTTGGCGGCGAGGTCCGCCTCGGCAATGTCGGATGTGACCACGGCGGCGAGCAGGGTCGGGTTGAAGAAGGTCTTCTCGTGCCGGTACTGCACGGTCTCCCCTCCGGTGACGGCCGCGCGCACCCCCTTGCCGACGGCCACGGGGCGGATCGGCGGGGCCGAGGCCTCGGAAAGCGCCGCCCGGGCCTCCTCCGAGACGTAGGGGCAGGCGTCGAGCTCGGCCTTGCCCGAGGCCAGGTTCATGGCAAACGCAAGGCAGGTGGGCACGCCGCACTCCTTGCAGTTGGTTTTCGGCAGGAGCTTGAAGATCTGAATACCGGTCAATGCCATTTTTGTCTCCTTTAAACGTGTTCGGAAATTGGAAGGCGGCCGCGCGGCCGCGTTGGTAACGTGCGGCGGCCGCGCCAACCGCTCAAGCCCCAAACCCTCATCCGGCGATGATGGGCTCCATCGACAGCGCGGGGTGGTCCTTCTCCTTGCAGGAAGGCCAGGATCTCCTCCTCGGTCGTGCCGACCGTCTCATCGGCGATCCGGTCGACCAGGTCGGGCATCCCGACCTCGGTGCCGCGCTTGATCAGCCGCTCGCGGATCTCCTCCTTGAGGCTCTTCGGCATCCACACCAGACGCTTGAGCCCGCCGTCGCCCAGGATGAACTTGCCCTGGGTGATGTTGAACTTGGAGTGGCCCACGAAACCGGGCGAGGAGGCGCCGCCGCCCATGACGCCGGCCAGGGTGGTGAACTTCATGCCGCAGGGGGTCTCGCCGCTGTAGTCGCGGTTGACCGTCATGACGCCGTTGCAGGAGGGCAGCATGGCCGCGATGCACTCGCAGCAGCCGCAGGTGGTCATGGGGTCTGTGCACCATGGAGTAGAAGTTGTAGTGCGTCACCGCCCCGCGGGAGGCCTTGTGGACGAACTCGTTGACGCCCTTCCACTGGCCCGAGCTTGGGGTCGAGGCACTCGCCCTTCTCGATCGGCTGGTTGGGGCCGGTGGGGTTGATCTCGAAGGAGGCCTTGCAGTCCATCCAGTTGTAGGCGCCGCAAAGGCCGGTCCGCTCCGGGCTGACCGATGCAGACGTGGCTCGGGGCGAAGGACTGGCACAGGGTGCAGGAGTAGTAGGTCTCCACATCCTCGTCGGTCATCTTCTCGACGCGCTCGTCGCGCGTCTTGTACTCGGCCCGCGCCCTCTTGGTCAGCTTGTCCACGTCTTCCTTCTTGGTGTAGAGGGTGACCTGGACCTTGTCGAGGATCTTCCGGAAGTCCTGGTGGAACTTGGCGTGCAGGACCACGCCGATGTGCTTCAGGGTGAAGCCCTTCTCCACCGCGGCCTTGCCGACGCGGATCCAGGCGATGTCGCGCTGGCCGATGTGCATGATGCCCTGGATGTAGTTGATCAGGTGGTGGATCTGGCGCTCCAGGATCGGCTCGAAGTCCGTCTGGAACTCGCGGCCGGCCACCTGCACGTAGATCCCCAGCGGCAGCGTGCCGCCTTCCTTGATCTCGGTCGAGGTCCGGGCCGACGACGGTCGACCTTGCCGTCCTCGATCTCGTTCATCTCGGCCATCTTGACGAGCTCGGTGCACTGGGTCTTGCCGCCGCCCATCTGGCAGTAGAGGTCCTCGCCGCGCACGCGCTCGCCCTCGTAGGCCGGCCCGAAGGACACGGGATGTCGATCTGCGGCCACCGTGGACCTTGAGGCCGCGGACCTCGACCGACCGCTGGACCATCTCGTCGTGGGGGACGTTGGCCACCACGTGCTCGTAGGTGCAGATCCCGGTGGGCAGGATCTCGGGGATGTCGGTGTCGGCGATGGTCGGGAAGCCCCAGTTGACGCAGCCGGCCGCGGCCGCGGCCCACTCGGCGCTGACGTCGCCGAGGGCGTTGACGAAGGCGAAGATGCGGTTCTTGTTGTAGAGCAGCATGCGCTTGTAGTCGCCGGGCTGGACCCCGCCGAAGGCCATGGCGGCGCGGTTGGCGAACCCCAGGGCGAAGATGGCCGAGGAGATGTCCGGCCCGAAGGGCACGATGCGGGTGTTCCAGCCGATCTGGACCCCGGCCTCGAGGAGCTGCTCGGCGACGGTGGTGCCGTTCTGGTTGGCCGCCAGGAAGATGTAGAGGCTGCGCTTCTGGTACTCCTCGACGATCAGCTTGGCGGTCTCCGGCGTCCGGGGCCGCGCCGACGATGGCGGCAAACCCGGGGGCGGAGCCGTCCACGAACTCGACGCCCGCGCTTTCGGAAGACGGTGTCGTCGGCCGCGCCCAGCCAGATCTTGCCGGCCTCCTCGTCGATCTCCTCGGAGTGCAGGTAGAAATCGGGCTCGTTCAGGTAGCGCAGGGCCTCCCCGATCTCGAAGGCGAACAGGGCGGCCATGCCGGCATCCAGCAGCGGGCCCGAGGTACGGCAGGTGGTTGCATGCCCTTGACGTGGGGCGGCAGGAGCTTGCGCAGCGCATCGCAGCGGCTTTTTGCATGTCCTCGAGCGTTCTCGACCTTGATCCCGAGCAGCGAGTAGATCACCGGCAGGTAGTAGGCGGTGTTGGGGAAGCCCACCTTGGTGTCGGCGTTGTAGGTCTCGAGGGCCCGCTTGTATTCCCCTTCCACCTTGGAGACGATGTTGTAGGCACCCTGAATGGCGGCAAATGCAACCAATTTGGACATGAATCAGTCCTCCTTCGTTGAGGAAGTTATTTGGTTCAAATTCTTAGCGCCTCGAGCTTCTGGCGGTCTGCCATATCCATGAGCACGCGCTCGCGGGCCTTGTCGATGCCGAGGGCCTTGCGCTTCTTGTCGATGTGGGCGATCATCTTGCGCGCCATCTGGATCGGGTCCGGTCTCCAGGTCCCACTTGCCGCCGTAGATCTTCTCCAGATCCTCGAAGAGATAGCTTCTGGAACACGGGCGCCCCGGTGACCGGCAGGGTGACCCCGAAGACCGTGTAGACGCCGGAGGCCACGAAGTACTGGCCGATGCTGATGGCCTTCTCGCTCATCCACTCGGGGGCGGCGCCGGCCGCGGGCAGGTCGCTGGATGTCCTTGCCCAGGCCGCCGGCCTTGACCACCTCGGTGGCGGCCATCAGGATGCGGCTGTTGTCGACGCAGGAGCCCAGGTGCAGCACCGGCGGGATGCCGACGGTCTCGCAGACCTCGGCAGAGCCCCGGCCCGCAGAACACCTTGGCGGCCTCGGGCGTCAGCAGCCCCTCCTTGGCGCAGGCGATGCCGTTGCAGCCGGTGGTGAGCACGATGACGTCGTTCTTGATCAGCTCCTTGACCAGGACGAGGTGGGCCTCGTTGTGGCGGGAGCGGGCGTTGTTGCAGCCCACCACGCCGGCGATGCCGCGGATGCGGCCGTTGATGATGTTGTCGTTCAGGGTGTAGTAGGTGCCCCGGAAGGTGCCGCCCAGGTGGTACTCGATCGACTCCACGCCGAAGCCGGCGATCTGGGTCGCCTTGTGGCGCGGGATCATCACCTCGGCCCCGCGGTTTTCGAAGTTGTCGATGGCCATCTTGACGATCTGCTTGGCGTCTTCCATGGCGTGGTGCTCGTCGAACTCGATGTGCACCACGTTCTCCTGCTCCATGCGGGCCATCGGGTGGGTGGTGATCAGCTTGGTGTGGAAGCACTTGGCCACGTTCGCCAGGTTCTGGAAGACGCACTGCACGTCCACCACCATGGCCTCGACCGCGCCGGTGATGATGGCCAGCTCCTGCTGCAGGAAGGTGCCGGCCGGCGGGACGCCGTGGCGCAGGAGGATCTCGTTGGCGGTGCAGCAGATGCCGCCGAGCTGGATGCCGCGGGCGCCCTTGGTCTTGGCGTAGTCGATCATCTCCTGGGACTGGGCCGCGGCCACGATCATCTCGGAGAGCACGGGCTCGTGGCCGTGGATGATGATGTTGACGTGGTCCTGCTTGAGCACGCCGAGGTTGGCCTCGGACTGCAGCGGGTACGGGGTGCCGAACATGACGTCCTGCAGGTCGGTGGCGATCATGGACCCGCCCCAGCCGTCGGCGAGCGAGGCCCGGGTGCACTGCTTGAGGATGTTCTTGTAGTCCTGGTCGACCCCCATGTGGGTGCGGTGCATGATGTCGACGATCTCGCGGTCGATGTTGCGCGGCAGGACGCCGAGCTTTTCCCAGCGCTCGTAGAGCGGCTGCGGGGCCCGCTTCAGATAGCTCAAGTGCCCCTCCGGCTTGCCCCACTCGGCGAGCGCCCGGTCGGCGACCTCGCGCGCGATCTCGTCGATGTCCCGGTCGGCCTCCTGGCCGTCGACCATGACCTTGACGTCCACGCCGAAGTGCGGGGCGATCGCCAGCAGCTTGATCGGGTCCTTGATCTTGTAGTCCTCGGTCTCCTTGTAGGCCACCGAGTGGAAGACCTCGGCCACCGTGCGGCCGTGGTCGGAGTGGGCGGCGGCCCCGGCGGCCACCATGCGCGCGAAGTTGCGCGCGGCGATGGTGTTGGCGGTGGCGCCGCACAACCCCTTGCGTTCGTCCTCGCCGGTCGCGCCCTTGGCGAGCGGCAAGCGGCAGGGGCCCATCGAGCAGTTCTTGCAGCAGGTGCCCTGGATACCGATGTTGCAGGGCTTCATCGACGCGGCGCGGTCGAAGACGGTCTCGATGCCGAGCTCCTGGGCGCGCCGGATCATCTGCTGGGTGGCGGGGTCAATGGACGCGGCCACGGGGTCGGCGACCTTTCTTGGCTTTCTCTTCCTTTTCCGTCGAGGTTTCCTTTATGACTGCCATTTAAACTTCCTCCACTGGGTGACCCGAAACGGGTGTCATGTTCGTTTGAGTTTCAGATGCGGAGCGGCCCCTACCGGTTGCGCCGGTGGATCCACTGCAGGTTCTCGGTCATCTTCTCGACCATGGTCTTCTGGACCGCCGCCGGGGTCTTGGTGACCTCCTCGGCTGCGCCGGCGGCACGTTTGGCCGCCAACTCCTCGCGCTCCTTGGCCCGTTTCTGGCGGACCTTTTCGAGCTCGGCTTCGATCTTGGCGTGTTCGTCGGCGGTACGCTTGGCTTCGGCCGCGGCCTTAGCGGCGGCGGCGTCCGCCGCGGCCTTGGCTTTGGCTTCTTCGGCGGCCTTGGCGGCGGCGGCGGCGTCCTGCTTGGCCTTGGCATCGGCTTCGGCCTTGGCGGCGGCATCCGCCTCGGCCTTGGCCTTCAGCGCGGCCTCGTCGACCTTGGGCGCAGCGGCCGGCGCGGCGGCAGCCGGTTTGGCTTCGGCCTTGGGTGCGGCGGCCGGTGCGGCCGCGGCCGGCTTGGCCTCAGCCTTGGGCGCGGCCTTCGGCGGGGGCGCCGCCGCGGCCGGCTTCTTTTCCTTTTCCTCGGCGATGGCCAGGTTCGGCGCCGGGGAGAGGCTCGCCAGATCGATGTCCACGGCAGGCAGGCTCTTGCTGATGGCAGCGACATCCGTCGCCGCGCCGCCCTTGGCGATCAGGTCGATGTAGCTGCGAACCATGCGGATGGCTTCGGGGTGCCGCATGATCAACACGCTGGAGCCGCTCATGAGGTAGGATACGGCGCCGACGGCCTCCATCAGGATCCCGCGTCGTTCCGGGTCCCCCAGGGTCGGGGCTTCCTGCGCCGACAGCTTGGCCTCCTTGCACTTCCAGACTTCGTTGCCGAGGTTGTTGATCAGGGGCAGCTGGAGTTTTTCGTCGCCCTGGGCCAGTGCCGCCATGCGGATGCGCTCCATGACGGAGTAGGAATACTCGAGACCGTAGCCCAGACCGCCCGTGGTCGGGTCGATCAGCATGCGGTCGGTCGGCATCCCGAGGTTTTCGAGCAGGATGTTGACCTGCTTGGCCAGGTTGACGTCGATCGGCGAGGAGGCGATGATGAAATGCCCGTAGCCCATGGCCGCCGCACCGATGGCCTTGTGGTTCTTGTCTTCCACCGGGCCGAGGATCAGGTTCTCGCCCTGGCACTCCTCGGCGATCTTCTTGAGCACGGCCTCGTCCTTTTCGACGTTCGCCGAACCCCAGACCACCAGTGGGACGTCCACCGCCGCGCGCACCTTTTTGACCGTGGCGACCGCATCCGCGGCCGAAGCGTTCTTCCCGTTGGGGTCGATGCTCTTCAACTGCAGGACGATCATGTCCGCGCCGTAGTCCTTGACGCACTTCTTGGCCCAGGCGGCCGGGTCGGCGGCCACTTCCTTGAAAGGGGCCAGCGCGGCCTCGGGCCAGTCTTCCGGGGCCATGTCCCAGATTTCCATGGCGATCCTGGGCGGGTTCGGCATGGCGCCTTCGAACTGATAAAAAGGATAGCAGCTGTCGCCGCCGACGGTCACCGTTTTGGATCCCTTGCCCAGCTTGATTTCCTTGATCTTGCCGGTGTAGGATTCCTTGAAGAATTCAAAGCCCAATGTCCCCTCCTTATATCGTTGTCCGGTTGTTTTGATGGGGCAAGGAGGAACCTATGTCTCGGTTCGCCCGCCCACGGGAACAAAAACCTCTGACAGTTCGGACCTCACCCCCCTTTCGTCGTTTTTTTTTAAGTCGAATCCACTCGATGGGTGGATGAATGTGCGCATCTGACAAGGCAACGGCCGGTGTGCGACGCACCCGGACGGGGCGGACCTGCGCCGCGCCTTCCGGTGGGGTGGATCCGGCCGCCGCGCGAAGGTCCAATAATAAATCCGGAATATTTTCCTTTATAAGGAGCGGTGCGCTTTGTCAAGAGGGGACAGCGGCGAATCGCTATAAATTTAATATCCTACCAAACGAGTCGGCGTGTCTTTCTCCGACAGCGGCCGACCGGGATCACCGGGGCCGGGAACGGGTGCCGCACCCTTGGGGTCACCGGGCTTTCCGCCGGGCCTCCAGACGCGCCTTCAGCCGCGGAAAATGGTTGAGGTCGGTGTGCGGCAGAAACAAGGCGGCGATGTAGTTGTCCATATAGGAGGCCGTGTCGGAAAGCTCGAAATTGGTCATCTTGCGCACGACCTCCGCCACGTCCCGGCGCACCTGGTTGGTCAGGCAGCACATTTTGGCCCCGAGCAGGGACCCGTTGCCCAGATAGGTGACCTTCGACGGGTCCATTTCCGGCAGCAGACCGATGGTCATCGCCTTCTCGAGATCCACGTAACTGCCGAAGCCCCCGGCCAGGATGATGCGGTCGACGTCCTCAATCCCCATCCCGACCTCCGCCAGAAGGGTCATGCAGCCGCTGTAGATGGCCCCTTTGGCGCGGATGAAGTTTTCGATGTCGATTTCCGACAGGGTGATGTCCCGGTCGATCTGGGTCTCGTCGCGCCAGGCGAGCACGAACTCCAAGACCCCCTCGCTGCGCCGCAGGCGCGGGGTCTTGAGATCCGGGTCGAATTTTCCCTGGTTGTTGATGACCCCGGTCTCGAACAGGGCGGCGACCATGTTGATCAGCCCCGAGCCGCAAATGCCCTTGGGCCGCATCCGCCCGACGGTGACGATCATCGGCTCGAGGCTCACCGGGTCGAGGGAGAAATCCTCGATGGCCCCCTTGGCCGCGCGCATGCCGAACTTGAGCCCGCCGCCCTCGAAGGCCGGCCCGGCCGAGCAGGCCGCACAGGCCAGCCAGTCCCGGTTGCCGATGACGATCTCCGCATTGGTGCCGACATCCAGGTAGAGCGTCAGTTCATCGCTGCGGTAGATACCGGAGCCCATGACCCCGGCCACGATGTCCCCGCCGACGTAGCTCGACACCACCGGGTAGACCAGGGCGGTGACGTGGTCGCCGAGCTCCATGCCCAGGTCCGCCGCCTTGAGGGGCGGGTAGATGGAAGAGGCCGGCACGTAGGGGGCGCGCCGGATGTGGCGCGGATCGACCTTCAGCAGGAGCTGGGTCATGGTGGTGTTGCCCGCCAGGGTGATCGTCGAGATATCTTCCGGGTCCACGGCCGAGCGGCGGATGATCTTGCGCAGGATCCGGTTGATGGTGTCGACGACCACCTGCTGGATGCGCTCGAGCCCGCCCGGTTTTTCGGCGACACACGATGCGGCTGATGACGTCCTCGCCGTAGCTGATCTGCCCGTTGAACTCCGCGTGCTCGGCGAGGACCTCCCCGCTGACCAGGTCGACGAGCTGGCCGTAGACCGTGGTCGTGCCGATGTCCATGGCCACGGCATAGTTGCGCCCGGAAGTGTCGCCGGCCTGGACGTTGATCAGGCGCGTGCGGCCGTCCTCGCGCACCGGCCGCACCAGCGTTGCGGTCAGCTTGAACCCCTGCGCGCGGATCACCTCCGGGATCTTGCGGATCACGGCCAGGTCGGCTTCGAGCCGGTGCTCATCGTGCCTGAGCTTGAGGTGGCCGATCAGCCGGGTGAGATCCGGCAGGTTGTCCTGGGCCGAGGGGGGCGGAATTTCCAGGTATTTTTTCTCCACCGGCGCCAGAAAAAGCCCCTGCTCCTTGAGATTGTTGAAGTCGAACTTCCGGATGCGGGCGGTCCGCCGCGGGGCTGGGGGCCCGGTTGAGCACGCTGGTGTCGACGGCGGACTCGGTCGGGACCCGCAGCGTCAGATTGCCGGTCACCCGCGCCCGGCAGGCCAGACGATAGCCGGCCTCGATGTCCTCGGCGCTCAGCTTCTCCGAGATGCCGTCGTCGACGACGCCCTCCTCGACCCGCACCCGGCACTTGCCGCAGACCCCCTCGCCGCCGCAGGAGGCGTTGATGTGCACCCCGGCGTCGAGCGCGGCCTGGATCACGGTGGTGCCGCCCGGCACCTCGATCGCGACCTGGTGGGGCAGAAAGGTGACGGTGTGTTTCGTCATATGAATTCCTCGGTTCCGCCGTCCGCACCCCTGCACGCAGCAAGGCCAGGGGGGGCGAGTCGGCTGCCGGCTACTTCAGGGGCTCGTTGAAAAGACACCGCAGCGTCACCATGTCCCCGTCGAGCGTGGTGGTGACCTTGAAGGGCAGATGGTTGAACAGACGCAGCATGCCCTGGTTCTGCGCGGAGGTGTAGGCGAAAAAGCCGGCAATCCCGTTTTCGCGGGCGGCCGCGGCGAGCTTGCATATCAGGATCTTGCCGAGCCCCTTTTTCTGGAAGGCGCGGCTGATGGAAAACGCGATTTCGGCAAAGTTCGTGGCCGGGTCCACCAGGTACTCGCCGACCCCCACCACCTGCCCGAACCCGAACTCCCCGATGACCGCCACGATGGTGAGATCGTGGATGTAGTCGATCTGGGTGACCTCCTCCACCTCGTCCTTCTTGAAGGAGGTGCGGTCGTGAAAGAAGCGGGCGACGACGTCGTCCTTGTCCAGGCTGTAGAAATGCTCCTGGATGCGGCGGTCGTCCACCGGCTTGGCCGGGCGCACGGTGACCTGATCGCCTTCGACCTCGATGACCTCCTCGAGATGGATCGGGTAGACGCCGTGGATGGATTCGTGCAAGGTGCGCTCCGTGCTGAGCAATCCCATCTTCTTGGCCTGGTAAAAGAGCTCGTCGCGGAAACCGGGGTGGGCGATGCTGATCAGACCCATCGCCCGTTCCTGAAGGCTTTTGCCGAACAAGTTGACCGCACCGTACTCGGTGACCACGTGCTGGACATCGCTGCGCGGCACCACCACCGCCGTGTCGGCCAGCATCGGCACGATCCGGCTTTTCTTGCCCTGCCCGGTGGTGGAGGGCAGCATCAGGATCGATTTGCCCCCCGGCGACATGGAGGCCCCGCGGATGAAGTCGAGCACGCCGGTGACCCCCGAAAAGTGGTTGAAGGGCAGGGCGTCGGCAGCCACCTGGCCGGTCAGGTCGATGGTCATGGCCACACTCAGCGCCACCATCTTATTGTGACGGGCGATGATCGAGGGGTCGTTGACGTAGTCCGAGGGGTGGAACTCGATCGCCGGGTTGTCGTTCAGAAACTCGTAGAAATCCTCGGTGCCGATGGCGCTCGAGGCCACCATCTTCCCGTCGTTGAACCCTTTGTGGCGGTTGGTGACGACCCCGCGCGCAAACAGGTGCATGAGGTCGCCCGTCAGGTACTGGGTGTGAACGCCCAGATCGTTCTTGTTCGAAAGGGCGAGCAGGACCGCCTCGGTGCGTGGTCCCCAGCCCGATGGCGATGGTCGAGCCGTCGTCGATCAGCCGGGTGGCGATCAGCCGCGCGATGTCGTTGGCGGCCGCAAGCTCCGCGTTGGCCCCGACGGTGATCAGCGGCTCGTCGTGCTCGACGAACACGTCCACATCGTTCACGTGAATGAAGCTTCTGCCGAGCACGCGCGGCATGCGGGCGTTGACCTGGGCGATCACCAGGTCCGCCGACTCGGCCGCCGCGAGGGTGATGTCCACCGAAACCCCCAGGCTCATCCACCCGAAATCGTCCGGCGGGGAGACCTGGATCAGGGCCACGTGAATGGGCAGCAGCCGGCTCTTGAACAGCCGGGGCACGGCGGAGAGGTTGATCGGCGTGATGAAGCGCTGGTTGCGGGCGATCCCGTGGGTCTTGGCCGACCCGGCGTAAAAGGAGCGGATGTTGAGCGCCTGGTCGCCGCTCTGGTTGGCGATCAGGGTCAGCGGGGAGGTCTCGAGGTTGAAGAGCCGGACGATCTCGATGTCCTTGAGGGTCTCGAAGGCGTTGGTCAGCTCCCGCACCAGGTGCTGGGGCTCGCCGCTGGAGCTGCCGATGAACACGCGCTGGCCGGGCCTGACCAGTCCGATGGACTCCGCACCGGTTCGGCGCTTCTCGAGGTATTTGTCGGCCCAATAGGTGGCGATCGCCATGGCAGCCTCCCGCGGTGTGTCGTCCCAGCAGCGCGTGGATTGAAACTGGATAAAGGTGATAGTTGAAGGCCGTCATTTGGCAAGTCCGATTTTATATTAGCTTGACTCCCATACGGGTTTTATCTATAACGCCAGCGCAAGTCGGCGGAATTTCCGGAGTGCGGGCGGGCGCCCGCCGGGGAGGAATCGGCATGAAATGGCTGCAACGGCTGAGCGCCGCGATCGACACGCTCAACGCCCTGGTGGGCCGCGGCACGGCCTGGGTTTCCCTCGGCCTGGTGGCGGTGGTCTTCCTCGACGTGGTGATGCGCTACGCCTTCAACAAGAGCTACCGTCTTCAACCAGGAGCTGGAGTGGCACCTGTTCGCCTTCATCTTCCTGATCGGCGCCGGCTACACCCTGCTCCACGACGGCCACGTGCGGGTCGACATCTTCTACCAGCGCTTGAGCTTCAAGAACAGGGCCTGGGTCAACCTGGTCGGGGTGATCCTGTTCCTGATCCCCGGCTGCCTGCTCATCATCTACCACCTCCTTGCATTTCGTCCTGCGCGCCTGGCAGCTCGCGAGGGGTCGCCGGACCCGGGCGGCATCCCTTACCGCTTCATCGTCAAAAGCCTCATCCCCATCGGGTTCGGCCTTTTGCTGCTCCAGGGCATCTCGCTCGGCATCCACAGCCTGCTCCAGATCCTCGGCATCGAAAAACCACCGGAGAAAGATCACTGACATGGAATACCTTCCCGGATGGATGTTCCTGGCGTTGACCATTCTGCTGATGGTCGGCTTCCCGGTGACCTTCACCCTGATGGGCACCGCGCTGGTCTTCGGGTTCATCGGGTTCGGCCTGAATTTTTTCAACCTGCTGCCGCTGCGCATCTGGGGCGTCATGGGCAACATCACCCTCATGGCCGTGCCGCTGTTCGTCTTCATGGGCGTCATGCTCGAGCGCTCGGGGCTGGCCGAGGAGCTGCTCGACACCATGGGGCTGCTCATGGGCCGGCTGCGGGGGGGGCTGGCGGTGTCGGTGGTGATCGTGGGCGCCCTGCTCGGGGCCACCACCGGGATCGTCGGCGCCACCGTGGTCACCATGGGCCTGCTCTGGCGGTGCCCACCATGCTGCGCCGGGGCTACTCCAAGGAGCTCGCCACCGGCACGGTGGCCGCCTCCGGCACCCTGGGGCAGATCATCCCGCCGAGCATCGTCCTCGTCCTGATCGGCGACATCATCGGGGTCCCGGTCGGGGATCTCTTCATCGGCGCCATCATCCCCGGCTTCATCCTGGTGTTCATCTTCATCGTCTACATCCTGGTCATCAGCTACCTCCGCCCCGAGCTCGCCCCGCCCATCCCGCGCGCGGAGCTGGCCGCCCTCGCCGGCGGCAAACTGTGCGGCCGAGGTGGTCAAGGCCCTGTTCCCGCCGCTTGTTTCTGATCATGGCCGTGCTGGGGTCGATCTTCGCCGGGATCGCCTCGCCCACCGAGGCGGCGGCGGTCGGCGCCGTGGGCGCCACCTTCCTGACGGCCGTCAACCGCAAGTTCAACATGGGGATCCTGCGCGAGGTGATGACCTCGACGGTGCGGCTGACCTGCATGGTCTTCATCATCCTCTGCGGAGCGGCGGTCTTCGGTCTCGTGTTCCGCGGCCTGCACGGCGACGACCTGGTCCGCAACTTTCTGGGGACCCTGGCCGGACACTACTCCAAGGAAGTCGTGCTGGCGATCGTGATGGGGCTGATCTTCGTGATCGGCTTCTTCCTCGACTTCATCGAAATCACCTTCATCCACGTGCCGGTGCTGGCCCCGATCATGATCGAGTTCGGTTTCGACCCGCTGTGGTTCTGCATCCTGCTGGCCGTGAACCTGCAGACCTCGTTTCTGACGCCGCCCTTCGGGTTTTCGCTCTTCTACCTCAAGGCCGTCACCCCGCCGGAGGTGACCACCGGCCACATCTACCGCGGCATCATCCCGTTCGTGATCTGCCAGGTCGTCGGGCTGCTGCTCGTGGTCCTGTACCCGGAGATGGCCACCTGGCTGCCGCGCAAGGTCTTCGGGCCCTGACGGACGACGGCCGGCGACCCGCGGGTTGCAAAAGCCTTTGAAGTTGGGTAGCATCCGTGCCGTCCCGGCATCGAGGGCCTGGAAGGCCGGGCGCCGAGAAGCGCATGTGCAACCGGCGTCCTCTCGCCGGAGGCTCTCCGGCGAGGGATTCCTTTCATCATCCACCCCAACGAAACGAGGAGGTTTGCATGCAGCGACGCGATTTTCTGAAAAAGGCAGGAATCGGGGCAGCCGCCACCATCGCCGCGACAGCCGGCATATTGGGCTGCGGCGAGGAGGAGAAGAAGGTCGCAGCCCCCCCGGCCAAGGAGGAAAAGCCCAAGGCGCCGGAGGTGGTCACCAAAAAGACCTATGAGTGGAAGATGGTCACGACCTGGCCCCCCAAGATGCCCGTCCTCCAGGACGGGTGCGAGCGCCTGGCCAAACGGATCGAGGAGCTCTCCGACGGTCGGATCAAGATCCAGGTGTTCGCCGCCGGCGAGCTGGTCCCGGCCATGGAATCCTTTCAGGCGGTCTCCGACGGCACGGTCGAAGTCGGCAGCGGCGCCGCCTACTACTGGGCCGGCAAGGACCCCGCCGTGCAGTGGTTCTCGGCGGTGCCCTTCGGCATGAACGCCCAGGGCATGTCGCGCCTGGTTCCACGGCGGCGACGGCCTGAAGCTCTGGGAAGAGGTCTATGCCCCGTTCAACCTGGTGCCGCGCCCCGGCGGCTCGACCGGCGTGCAGATGGGCGGCTGGTTCAACAAGAAGATCAACACCATCGACGACTTCAAGGGGCTCAAGATGCGGATCCCCGGCCTGGGCGGCAAGGTGGTGGCCAAGGCCGGCGGCACGGTGGTGCTGACCCCCGGCGGGGAGATCTTCACCAACCTGGAGCGCGGGGTCATCGACGCCACCGAGTGGGTCGGCCCGCTGCACGACCTGCGCCTGGGCTTCTACAAGGCCGCCAAGTACTACTACTACCCCGGCTGGCACGAGCCCGGGACCTATCTCGAATACTTCTTCAACAAGAAGGTCTTCGACGCGCTGCCCAATGACCTGAAGCACATCATCGACGCCGCCTGCATGGAAAACGAACTCTGGGTGCTCTCCCAGTTCGAGGCCCAGAACGGGGCGGCGCTGGAGGAGCTGATCACCAAGCACAAGGTCGAGCTCGTGCGCGTTCCCGGCCGAAGTGCTCAAGGATCTGAGCAAGATGGCGCAGGAGGTCAACGAGGAAGAGGCCGCCAAGAGCCCAATCGCCACGAAGGTCAACGAGGCCTTCAAGAAGTTCGCCAAGGTGGTCGGCACCTGGGGCACCGTCTCCGAGAAGGCCTACTACGACATCATCGTCCCCGACTACCCGCTCAAGGGATAGCCGCGTGGAGGCCGGGGGCGGGAAAAGCGTCTCCGAGTCGCATCAAACCGGGATGGCCGCCTGCGAGGGCGGCCATCTCGGTTTGCCAGGGCGACCACCCGGGCACCGCCTCATTCCGGGGGTTCCTCGTCCGCGGCCGGGGCGGACAGGCGGTCCGCCGGCGCCTCTGCGACCCGTCTCAGGCGGCGCTCGATCGCCCGGGTGCGCACCTCGGCCTGGTCGATGGTGACGGCGGCTTCGTGCAGCTTCTTCTTGGTGCGCGCCAGGGTGTCGCCGAACTTGCCGAACTCGGCCTTGACGAGCCCCAGAAGCTCCCACACCTCGCTGGTGCGCCGCTCGATGGCGAGCGTCCGGAACCCCATCTGCAGGCTGTTCAGCAAGGCCGCGAGCGTCGTCGGGCCGGCCACCACGACGCGGTGCTCGCGCTGCAGGACATCGCACAGCCCGGGGATCCGCAGCACCTCGGCGTAGAGGCCCTCCACCGGCAGGAAGAGGATCCCGAAGTCGGTGGTGTGGGGCGGGTCGACGTACTTCTCGCGGATGGACCTGGCCTCGGCCTTGACCCGGGCCTCGAGGCTGCGCAGGGCCCGGTCCGCGGCCTCCTTGTCGGCCGCCTCCTGCGCGTCGAGCATCCGCTGGTAGTCCTCCTGGGGGAATTTGGCGTCGATCGGCAGCCAGACCGCTTCCCGCCGTTCCGGGTCCGGGCCGGGCAGCCGGATGGCGAATTCCACGCGCTCGCCGCCCTCGCCGCGGGTGGCCACGTTGGCGGCGTACTGCTCCGGGGTGAGGATCTGCTCGAGGATCTGGCCGAGGCGGACCTCGCCCCAGATGCCGCGGGTCTTGACGTTGGTGAGCACCTTCTTGAGGTCCCCCACCCCGGCGGCCAGGCGGCGCATCTCGCCCAGCCCGCTGTAGACCTGCTCGAGGCGCTCGCTGACCTGTTTGAACGATTCCCCCAGGCGCTTCTCCAGGGTGGACTGGAGCTTCTCGTCGACGACGACCCGCATCTGCTCGAGCTTGGCGGTGCTGTCGGCCTGCATGGCCTCGAGCCTGCGCTCCATCGTCCGACGCAGGGTCTCGAGCTTGTTCTCGTTCAAAGCCGTCAGCTCCGCCAGCTGCTTCGAGAAGCTGTCGAGCTGCCCCTTCTGCAGCCGGGCGATTCCGGTCACGCGGTTGAGCAAGGACTCCGTGAGAAGGGCCTGGCCGGCCCTGAGCTCCTCGCGCGCCTGGCGGTCGGCCGCGGCGGACTCCTGGCGGCTGAGCGCCGATCCTTCGCGAAACTCGCGCTCGAGGTGGTTCAGGCGCCCTTCAAGCGACAGCAAACCCCTCCCGGATGTCGGAGGGCAGCCGGGACGGGGTGCGCCGCAAAAGCAGGATCAGAAGCACCAGCACGCTGAGGAGCAGCGCCGCGGCCACGGCGGGCAGAACGGGGGCGATTCCGGCCAGGAGGGCGTCAACCATCGCCGGGACCCGCCGCGCCCAACCCGTGCCGCAGGGTGATCTTGGTGAACATCTGGGCCAGGCCGACGCCGAGCGAGAAGAGGGAGCCGATGTCGAGGTTGGCGTCCGCGGTCTCGTCGAAGAAGAGGTTCAGGCTGGAGTCCATCCCCTCCTCCGCGGCCCAGTAGCAGACCATGATCGGCACCCTGGGAAGCGGGTGCAGCACCACGGAGATGTCGGAGGCAAACTGCCGCTCGACCTGCCGGCCTCCGAACAGGTGGACCATGTCGTCGAAGAGCGGCGTGTAGGCGTCCGCCACGCGCTGCATGGCCGCCTCGCTGCGCTTGTGGAAGAGCATGTAGCGCTCCCGGCCGTCTTTGAGCTCGCGAAAGGAGACCCAGCGTCCGGTGGGCGCAAGGCCCCGGCCCTCGAGGACGTGGTTGAGGAAGGGTACGGCCACCCACGGGTTGACGTGGATGTCGGCGTAGAGCCGGCCGCGGGTGTCCACGCCGAAATCTCTTGCCGAGCACCTTGAGCGTCAACTTGCCGCCGTCGAACCCCGCCCCGATGCGCGCGGCGGCGGCGGCCAGATCGATCCCGGCCACGCGCGACTTGAGCTCCTCGAGGTACTCGGTGCCCTCCTTTTCCGCGGCTTTCCAGATCTGCGCCTCGGCGGCGAGACGATCGAGGACCGACTGCTCCAGCCGCGGGCATTCGTCAAGCGACCGTTGGCCGGTGAACACCGCACCGGCAAAGGCCAGGCAGGTCTTCTCGCCGCAGAGCCCGCAATTCGATTTTTCGAGCAGTTTGAAGATCTCAAAAGCGTTGTTCGGTCGTGACACTGTGACATTCCCCCTTCATGGCCCCCGGGCCGGTACGAGACGGTTTGACCCGCCCACCATACAACAGACCCTCGTCCTCGGCAAGGAGCGGCCCAAGGCGGCGAGGACGGCGGTCTACTCCCGGGACGGCTGAAAGCGGCGGTACAGCCCGCGAAACTGGTCGTAGGAGAGCCCCAGCAGTGCGGCCGCCTGGCGTTGGTTGAATTTCGCCCGGGCCAGCGCCGCTTCGAGCATGGTCTGCTCGAGCCGCCGGACGGCCTCCTTCAGGGGGGTGTGCAACAGATCCGCCCCGGCCGCGGGGCTGTCGGCCGCATTGCCGCGCGGGGCGCGCGGCGGCGGCGTCGCCGTCGCCCGGGAGGCGGCGAAGGGGTCGAAGTCGATGGAGTCGATGCGGTGGGAATCCGAACGGTGGACCGCGCGTTCGACCACGTTCTTCAGCTCCCGCACGTTGCCGGGCCAAGGGTGGCGCTGCAGGGCCGCCGCCGCCGCTTCGCCGAACTCGGGGGTTTCCGTCCGCCCGATCTCGAGCGCCATGCGCGCGGCAAAATGCCGGGCGAGCAGCAGGATGTCGCCGGTGCGGGCCCTGAGCGGCGGCACGCAGAGCACCTCGAAGGAGAGACGGTCGAGCAGGTCCGGCTTGAATTGCCCGCGGCTGACCAATCCGGGCAGATCCGCGTTGGTGGCGGCCACGATGCGCACATCCACCTCGATGCCCGTGGCGCTGCCCACGCGCTCGAAGGTGTTGTACTCCACCGCCCGCAGCACCTTCTCCTGCACCTCCAGAGGCATCGCGCCGATCTCGTCGAGAAACAGGGTCCCGCCGTCGGCGGCCTCGAACCGGCCGGCCCGCCGTTGCACGGCGCCCGTGAAGGCGCCCCGCTCGTAGCCGAAGAGCTCGGATTCGATCAGGGCGGGGGCCAGGGCGGCGCAGTTCAGGGTGACGAAGGGCCGCTGCCAGCGGCCGGACAGATAGTGGAGCCGGGCGCCGGCCAGCTCCTTGCCCGTCCCGCGCTCGCCGATGAGCAGCACCGGCCGGTTGATCGGGGCCGCTCGGGAGAGACGGTCCTGGAAATCCAGAAACGCCTCGGACTGGCCCAAGGCCTCCATCGAAGCGCCGGGGTTTGCTTTTCCATAAGATTGCCGCATGTTAGGCAATATAGACCATTTATTGGTTTATTTATCACTTATTGGTAAAATATACCAATAAACCACCAACGCGTCAACACAATTTTTTTATCCAATTACAGTGTGTTATATCAAAAAAAGCCCATGGCACAGCCTGTGCTAACTAATCAGATTGACCAGCCGTCGAAACGTTCAGACCCCAGCCGGGGAAGCCGGACCAATGAGTGCCGGGGACAAGACCGCAACACCACGCATCGGAGGGACCAATGGGCATCTTTACACGTTTTCGCGACATCGTCAGCTCAAACATCAATGCCATGCTCGACCGGGCCGAAGACCCCGAGAAGCTGATCCGCTTGATGATCCGGGAGATGGAGGACACCCTGGTCGAGCTCAAGGCCGCCTGCGCCGGGTTGATCGCCGAGACCAAAAAGGCGCAGCGGCAGCAGGACGAGGCCGCGGGCCGGGCCGGCTACTGGGAAGACAAGGCCGCGCTGGCGGTCAGCAGGGGCCGGGACGATCTGGCGCGCGAGGCGCTGGTCGAAAAACGCCGCCACCAACAGCGGGCCGATGCCCTCGAAAGCGAGCTCAGCGACCACCAGGCCCTGGTCGCGCAATACCGGGAGGACATTCTCCAGCTCGAAGACAAACTCAAATCCGCCCGCGAAAAGCAGCGCCTGCTCGTTCAGCGCCACATCCACGCCGAACGCAAGCACCGGGCCCAGCAGGAAATCCGGCGCATCGACAGCACCGAGGCCGTGCTAAAATTCGACGAGCTCGAAGACCGCATCGAACGCATGGAAGCCGAAGCCGATCTGGTGAATTTCGGCCGCAAGGACGATCTGCAGACCGAGCTCGAAAAACTCACGGTCGACGAGGAGATCGAGCGCGAGCTCAAGGCCCTCAAGGCGTCGCGAACCGTTTAAGAGACGGCCCGCCGGCGACGCGGCCCGCCGCGGAGCTGATTTTTCAGTTGCCGATCCGCCACCCGTGGCGTATAGCTTAAGCGTCACGGGCCGGCGGCAGGGGCTCGCGGCCGCCGACCACCGCGGGACCATGGGCCTGAGACATGCCGCAGGAGACGAACCGGGTCCGAATTCCAGGGAGTGAGCAAACGTGAGCATCGTGATCGAGGCAGTGCTGATTCTGGTTCTGGCCGGTGTCGCCGCCATCGTTGTCGCCTTGGCGGTCAAGCTCTTCAAAGGCATCTCGCAGCACGGAGGCCGCGAGGACGACACACGGCTGGTCCAAGAGGTCTATCAGGGGCTCAGCCGGCTGGAGCGCAGAATCGACGCGCTCGAGACGATCCTGCTGGACCCGAGACGAAAGGAACCCGAAGAATGACCCGTTATCCACTCAAAGGCATCTATCGCAGCCGCAACGGCGCCATTTTCGGCGTCTGCCGGGGCTTGTCCGAGCACTTCGACTTTTCGCTGTTCTGGGTGCGGGCGATCGCGGTGACGGCGCTCGTCTTCACCGGCCTGTGGCCGACGGTGGTCCTTTACCTGCTGGCGGCCCTGATCATGCGGCCCGAGCCGGCACTCCCGCCCTCCTCCGCGGACGAGAAGGACTTCTACGACCGCTACGCCGACTCCCCGCACACGGCGGCCCAGAAGCTGAAGCGCCGCTACGAGAGGCTGGAAAAGCGCATCCGGCAGATGGAGGACACGGTCACCTCCCGCGAGTTCGACTGGGAGCGCCGGCTTGAAAACCTGACCCTTCGGGGCGGCGGAACTCGCCACGCGCACTCCCTCCCGGGTTGATCCGGCGTCGATTCGGATGATTTGTGGTGAACCAATTCTGAGAGGATGCCATAGGTGCCGGCAGGGGGGAACAGGTCCGGGGAGATCCCGGCGGCCCTGCGTGACCGGGGCGTCACGGTAGCGCCGGGCCGAGGCCCTTCCGGTGCCGGTTTAGGGATGATGCGCCGCGGTGGCCGCGGGGGCCGCCCACGCTTGTCTTCGAGGCGCCGGCGAAGCGCCTCAGATGCGCTCGAGGACCTCGAGCGGCAGACAGTAGGACTCAACGGCCGAGTAGTTGTGCGCGCTGGAGAGGCTGTCGCACAGGGCGTTCTGCACTCGGTCGAGCGTCGTGCAGCGGTCCATGCACTCGGGAAAAAGCCCATAGGTGCCGCAGTCGCGACAGGGGCTTTTCACCAGGTACCCGATGTCGTAGTCGAATTTTTGCGCCAGCGCTCTGCCCTGTTTCATGGTGTCGCCCTCCCGGATTTACTGATTGCGGGCCGCTTCCGGCCCCTTCATGCCTGATATCGGCCCTCCGCTTCTCCGCGCTTGAGCCTATCTCCCCTACAGATCTATACAACTATCATGCCATATTTTCGTTTCGATAGTATTTATAAATAATTTAGTATGTTATCAAGCAACAACGCCGTCCCCGACTGAGTAATTGAGAAAAAAACCCCTGAATTCTGTCAAAATTTTGTCAAGATGGCAGAGGGGCCCCGCAAACGCCCCCACCCGGCCCCCTGGTTCAGGACGGCTTAGGTTTGCGGACGGCGGCGGCCGGGAGCGTGGCCGCGCGGCGCCTTTGATCGCGCCGCTTCAGGGCCGATCCGATCGCCAGCATCAGCATTTGGACGGCAAAAAAATAATAAAGATTCGCCTCGGGAACCCGCCCCCCGATGACCGCCAAGGCAACCGCGGACCAGAAGAGCAGTTTCAGCTTCATGTCGTCGCCCCCTCAAGAATAAAGAAGTTCCTGGAACATATATCGCCCGGGGCGCTGAAAACCTTGAGCGGCCGTCTGCGGATGGCTCAAGTGCCGGGTCCGGGCGGCCGATATAGACGGTGAAACGGAAACAGACGGAGGAAGGCGTGAAAAAACAGGTGATCGCATTCGTCAGGGACCTCAGGAACAAACCCGAGCGTTTCGCGTTGGATGAGGCCGCCACCAAGCAGGCGGTAGTCTTGAAGCTGCTTGACGGTCTGGGCTGGGACATCTTCAACGTCGAGGAGGTGCAACCGGATTTTCGGACCGACAACGGATCGGTATCGTATGCCTTGCGGGTCGAGACCGCCCTGCAGGTGCTGCTCGAAGTCCGATGCCACCGGGACAATCCCGAGGAGTTGCACCGGCAGCTGGTCGAGCTTGCCGTCCGCGAGGGCGCCGGGCTCTGCGGGTTCACGGACGGGTTGCGCTGGTGGTTCTATTTGAGCTCGGCCAAGGGCGCCTGGACCCACAAACGCTGCCGTGTGATCGACATCCCGGAAGCGAAGCCGGAGCAGTCCGCCGTCGAACTGGCGGCGCTGCTCTCCCGCGAAAGCGTGGCCACCGGGCAACACCTCGAAGCCGCCAAAGAGGCTTTCCAGGACCAGAAACGCCGTGCGGCGGCCGAGGTCCTGCCGGAGGCCTGGAACAAGGTCCTGGCCGGGCCGAACAAGATCCTGGTGGAGATTCTGGCCGATGCTTCCGAAAAACTCTGCGGCTACAAGGCCGAGCCGGGCGTGGTCGAGGAGTTCATCCGTAAAAAGATGGGCCGGTGGCTGCTGTCCGGCGCGGCGCGGAAGACGCCGGCGCCTCCGGACCCCGCACCGCCCGCCGACGGGGGAGGGCCGCCACCCGGGACCAAGAGTGCGGACATCAAGACCCGCAAACCCGAATTTTTCGCCGACAAATCCATCAGCTCCTTCACTTTTCTAGGCAACACCTTCCCGGTCAGGTCCTGGGAGGAGATGTTGAGCCGGATCTGCAACCATTTTGCCGTCACGCACTCGCAGGAGTTCGAAAAAGTCCTCTGGCTCTACGACGACCAAAAACCCTGCTTTTCGCGGTACTCCGATCAGCTGCGCATACCGGAGAAGGTCAAGAAAACCAACATCTACGTGGAAACCAAGCTCGCCCCCGAGGAAATCGTCAAGACCGTGGGTGATCTTCTGACCGAGTTCGGCTATGGGCATGAGGACCTGGTGATCACCACTCAATGAACGGGGCCCGGCCCACGGGACAAGGCCGGCGGAAAAAAGAGGCTTTGACCCGGCGCCGCGTGTCTTGCGACATGCGCCGTTTTTTCTTGACAAGACCCCGCCTTGCGTCGCACTCATCCCTGCATGGGCACGACCTTTCTCTTCTACGACCTCGAAACGACCGGATTGAGCCGTGCGTTCGACCAGATCCTGGAATTCGCGGCGATCCGGACCGACGCCGATTTAAACGAAATCGAGCGGCTCGCCACGCAGATCCGGCTGCGGCCGGATGTGGTGCCGTCGCCGGCGGCCCTCCTGGTCAACCGCATCCGGGTCGCCCGGTTCTCCTCCGGCGACTGTGAATACGAGGCCATGCGGAAGATCCACGCCTGGCTGAACACCCCGGGGACGATCAGCATCGGCTATAACTCGATCGGCTTTCTTATCGAAAATACTAGCCTCTTGAAACATAAAAGAAGGTTTGTCTATAAAATTTTGGCTAAGGATGATCTGATCGAATAAATGCCATACGCCATTATGGTTAAGTGAACCTCTACCATCTTTAAAAATAGATTCAAATGGATTATAAAGATCTTCAGTCATCAAATACTCTTTCACGCTAACATTTGTAGGATCATCATTAAAATCGCCCATAATGATAATTTTGGCATTTTGATCTTCAGCTCTGATCTTAGTAATTATTTCTTTCACCAAACCCGCGGCTTTTATCCTTTTGAGTTCAGTTTCATCGGTACCACTTCTTCTTGAAGGCCAATGATTTACAAGAAAATGAATTAGCTCTCCTTTTAACTTTCCCTGAACCAACAAAACATCACGGGTAAAGTCGCGCTCACCCTCTTCGTTCATTAAATACAGTGTTTTGTTCTCTGCATGCAAAAGTTCAAAAATAGATTTTCTGTATAGTAAACATACATCAACACCTCTTTCATCGGGAGAATCGAAATGTACAGTGCCATAATCATAATCTTTAAGTTCTTTTCGATGTATGAGATCAGTTAATACCTTTTGATTTTCAACCTCAGCTAATCCAATAATAGCAGGCAAATAACCTGTTTCATTAAATCCTATTTGTGAAATAACAGTACTCATTTTATCCAGCTTTCTGTTATACCTTTTAATATTCCATTTATTTCTTCCTAAAGGTGTAAAGTCTTCATCTAAGGTTTTGGGATTATTCTTAATATCAAATAGATTTTCAACATTGTAAAAGGCGATGGTATAAAGATTGTCAGAACTGGATTTTTCTTCCAAATTTGATAGGTTTTAGAATTCGAAAGTACAAAAATTATTGTTTTTTGCATCGGTAAACCATTTACCTTTGTAGTATGATAGAAAAACAGAGTTTAGGCCTTGAAAGAGCGGTTCTTATCGGGGTAATAACCCAAGAACAAAATGAAGAAAAATCTAAGGAATATTTAGATGAGCTAGAATTTTTGACGTATACAGCCGGTGGAGAGGCCGTCAAGCGATTTACTCAAAAAATAGATATCCCTAATCCTAAGACCTTTATAGGGACCGGAAAGATGGAAGAAGTGCAGGCATTTATCGAAAATAATGATATAGGCGCGGTTATTTTTGATGATGAACTTAGTCCTGGCCAACAAAGAAACATAGAGCGTTTATTGCGTTGCAAAATTTTAGATAGAACCAGCCTAATATTGGATATATTCGCCCAACGCGCTCAAACCAGTTATGCCAGAACTCAGGTTGAGTTAGCACAATACCAGTATTTATTACCTCGTTTAACCGGATTATGGACCCACCTTGAAAGACAACGAGGGGGTATTGGAATGCGCGGACCGGGGGAAACAGAAATTGAAACAGATAGACGGATAGTGCGAGATAAAATCGCCTTGCTTAAAAAGAAGATAGAAACAATAGATAAGCAAATGGCCGTGCAGCGCGGTAATAGAGGTAAGTTGGTAAGGGTAGCCTTAGTGGGCTATACCAATGTAGGGAAATCGACTTTAATGAACGTGATCAGCAAAAGTGATGTTTTTGCCGAAAATAAACTATTTGCAACCCTGGATACAACAGTTAGAAAGGTCGTAATCAAGAATGTTCCTTTTTTATTATCGGATACGGTTGGTTTTATTAGAAAACTTCCCACACAGTTGGTAGATTCTTTTAAATCTACCTTGGATGAGGTTCGTGAGGCCGACCTCTTATTGCATGTAGTAGATATCTCACATCCAAATTTTGAAGAGCATATAGATTCTGTTAATCTTATTTTAGATGAAATTAAAAGTGGAGATAAACCAACTATTATGGTTTTTAATAAAATTGATAATTTTAGAAACGAAAGCATTGATGATGACGATTTGATAACAGAAAAAACCAAAGTTCATTTTACCCTTGAAGAATGGAAAAAAACATGGATGTCTAAATTAGGTGAGAACTGCATTTTTATTTCTGCACTTAACAAAGAAAATTTAGATGAATTTAAGGAAAAGGTTTTTGAAGCGGTAAAAAAAGTTCACATTACCGGTTTCCTTATAATGATTTTTTGTATCAGGAATATGACTGATTGATTTCGGTATTATTCGTCAATAATACCTAATCTTTTTAGCACGTTTTTCCCAATTTTGTCTTGCCAATTCCTGCATATCATAATCGGTGTCGCTTTCGTCCATAATTTCTAATCCAAGTAAGGTTTCGATAACATCTTCCATGGTGACCAGACCACTTACCGAACCATACTCATCAACAACCAGGGCGATATGTTCCTTTTCTTGCACAAATTTTTGAAAAAGATTAGGGATGGCAACATTTCTGTTCGACCACCAATAAAGTGCGTTTTAGATCATTTAAATTTTGATCAATGTTTCCTTCAGCCACTTCCCTGAAAATGTCATCTTTTAAAACATATCCCGTAATATTGTCGCTTTTGTTCTTATAAATTGGAATTCTAGAAAAGCGCAAATCCTTATTGTCTTCAAAATAATCTTTTACATTTAGACTATCGGATGCAATTTTAAGAACGGTTCGAGGGGTCATAACATCTTTGGCCAAGATCTTTTTAAAATTTAACAAATTCTTGATCACATTTGATTCTGATTTCTCAAAAACCCCTTCTTCATGCGCAATGTCGGTCATTGCATGAAAATCTTCACGGCTTAAGATACTTTCTCCATGACCTTTACCTACCAAGTTTGTAATCAATTGTAATAACCAGATAATACCTGTCCATTTAAAGATAAAAATCATAATTGCTAAAACTCTTGCTGTAAAACCAGCTAATTTCTTCCAATACCTAGCACCAATAGTCTTAGGAATGATTTCGGAAACTACTAAAATTAAAACAGTCATTATTGCAGACACGATACCCACAACATTGTTGCCAGAACCAAATGCTTTTTCTGCTTGTACCCCTACTAAAATTGCGCCTACAGTATGTGAAATAGTATTAAGGGTTAATATAGCGATCAATGGTTTGTCAATATCATTTTTTAATTCCTCAAACCTTAGAGCATAGGATTTGTTTTCTTTCTTTTTTAAATTGATATAAGTGGTTGTTACACTTAATAATACAGCCTCTAAAATTGAACACAAGAAAGAAAGTAAAATGGAAATTGTTCCGTATAAAATTAATAATTTCATATAATTCTATTTGAATGCTAAAGTAACAGAAAAATTGGTTGTAAAAAAAAAGCACTCAAATGAGTGCTTTAAAATCTTCAATTGAATTGCTTATTATTAAAATGAATAATTTAAGCCAAACATCCAATACGTTTGAAGTTTGTTGTCAACGTTATCGAATGTTGCACCGGTATCTTCTGCCAATGTATAATTAAGCGCTTCTTGTTTGTTCTTTCTCAATCCAAGGTCAAATCCTACGCCAATTCCTTTCCAAAGGGTGTAACCAAATGAGTTGGTCCATGTCCAGTTTGAATAGTCAGAACTTTTGTAGCTCTGAAACATAGAAAGATTGGTTTTGAAGTTAACATCACCTAATTGTCTTGTATAATCTGCGACGATCTTAGCACCTAAAGATGATTCGAAAACACTTTCTCCTTTACTAAAAACAAAGTTATAGTTCAAAGGATGGATCACAACAATTAGGTCAGTAATAGGTGTATAGGTTGCTCCCACCCCAAGGTCAAGATAACCAGGATCATTAAAGTTGCTCAAGATGGTTGTTCTGTATTCACCCAAAGTTGAAATCGCAAATTTTTCACTTAATTTCCTACCGTATAAAGACGTAATCGTAAAAACATCTGTCGCTTCTTGAAATTCTGAGTTGTCTGTCGGGTCATCTTTATCATCAAATTTCACCCAACTTAAGTTTACGTTAGCAGAATTTCTCCAAAAAAACTTTTCTTCTTTTAAATTTGCAAAAGCATTTACAGTAAATCCTATATTACCGGCTGCAGAATTTGGTTTCCCTTTAGAATACCAATTGTCAAATCCTGAAAGATTAGCACCAATAGTACCAAAAGCACCTTTTTTCCATCCTGGTAAAGCATTAATTTTAGCCTGGATTGCATCTACTTTTCCTTGTAATGCAGCAATAGAATCTTTTTTAGGGGCTTGTTCTGCCTTTAATTCTTCTAATGTTTGAGCATTTATCGATGTAATTACAAACATCATAACAAATGCAAATAATAATTTTTTCATTTCTAATTTTATTTTTGTTTCGGGCGCAAAAATAGAAAATAATTCCGATTAGAAAATCTTTAGGCTACTTTTTTGCTTTAAACAGAGGCACAGAAGAACATGCCTCTCCAAACATAATGGTTTTTGCAAAAGGAATTAATTTCTCAATAAGTTGTACGGACGCAGAAGGAGGTATAGGTTTGTTTGTACATCCTTTTATAATCACGGGTTTGTTTATATAGTCCTTGGTATTAATGTTTGAAATTATTTCTTGAAAAATTACAGTTTCTAATAATTCCAAATCCCCCACAACTACTTTTTTTGTAAATGGACTCATTTTCGTTGTGATCAATAAATAGGCCCAAGCGGGTATGATGGCTTCGGTTGTGCATGTTAGTGCGACATAGCAATCACTAAACGAGCTCCAGTCGTATTGCTCAACCTTTTCGCGAAAATCTTTTT
>CAVQUW010000028.1:0-24656 GCA_963716785.1 uncultured delta proteobacterium
TCCGCCTGTTGACTCATAATTAATGTTACCGAGGGATGAAGATGGGACGTTGACCCTGCAAGGGTGCTTTATATCAGGGTTTGAAGATTTTTTTAAGTTTTGTCTCAATCCCCTTTCTGAGCAAGAAGGGGTTGAGGCTTCGCCATTGGCTTGCGAGGTGCTCTTTTGTTTTCTGCGAGATGTGTGGGGAGTCGATGAGTCGCTGGTAGGGGGTTTTGGGGCGGTCGTGGAGTTTGATGGTCTTTGAGCCGATCTGCTGTTTTTGGATCAGCTTCACCGAGGGGCAGAAGAAGTTGTGGAACCAGCGCCACTCGGAGCGGTACAGCTGGTTGAGCAGTTCGACGTGCTGGGGTTTATCCAGACGCTCGTAGCCGATCCACTGGCGCACGTGGGTCCAGTTTTTCTGCTCGACGTGGGCGTTGTCATCTTTGCGGTAGGGGCGTGAGCGGGTGAAGTTCACCGGCTTTGGGCGGTTTTGAAAGTGACGCAGCAGGTGGTGGTTGAGGAACTCCGAGCCGTTGTCGCAGTCAAAGCCGAGCAGTTCAAAGGGCAGGCCGTCTTCGATGTCACGGATCTGTTTGAGCACCCCAGTTTCCCCGCGACCCCAGACGGCGCGCTGCTCACTCCAACCGGTGGCGATGTCCACGCAGTCTATGGTGTAGGCGAACTGCCCGGCCATGGAGGCTCCGCAGTGAGCCACGGTGTCGGCCTCCAGGAAGCCTGGCTGGGACTGATCCCATTGGTTGGTGCCCACGGGGATTTGCTGACGCAGCAGCGTGCCGGGCTTGGTGGTGCAACGGCCGTGGAGGCGGTAACGCGCTCGTAGCGGTTGAAGCAGCCGATCGATGGTGGCCGGTGATATGCGCATAAGCGCCTGGAGGATGTCCGCGGGCAGTGGGCCTTCGATGGCCTGGTAGCCAGGCAGCCACAGCGGCAGCAGGGCTGTGAGCCGCTTTGAGCAGGGCAGGTTGGCGGCAAGCCAGATCTTCTTCAACGGCTTGATGATCGCTTTGTGCTGATAAAGCGGCTTGGGCCCCCGTCGTCTGGGTTTGGGCTGGGTGAAGCGTTTGAAGCTTCGCAGCAGCCGGATGGCGTATTTGCGGTGATAGCCGCAGGTGGCGCACAGCTCGTCGAGGATGCGCCCCTTGTGGCTTCTGTCGGCCTGTTTGTAACGCAGAAAGAGCGCTTCGACGTATTCGCGTTTGGATCGCGGGCTCATGTTTCCATCTCCTTTGGGGAAATTTCCCCGGTAACATGGAATATGAGTCAACGAACCGTTTCAGTTTAGCTTTCGGTAACATTTAATATGAGGCAATTCGTCCGCGACAAGTCGGTTGACTTATTCCGGGCGCTATAATATCCTGAAATATTCGGATAATGAGAAACGGTCATTCCGCCGCGGGTCCGGTCCCTTGGCGGAGCAGGATGTGACTAAGCGATCGAAGGAGAAACCACATGAGCATGAGCGACACGAAAGAAAAGTTCTTTTTTACCTCGGAGTCCGTGACCGAAGGGCATCCGGACAAAGTGGCCGACCAGATCTCGGACGCGATCCTGGACGCGATCATCGCCCAGGACAAACGCGCCGGGTGGCCTGCGAGACGCTGGTCACGACCGGCATGGCCATCATCGCCGGCGAGATCACCACCAACGCCTACGTCGAGATGCCGCAGATCGTGCGCGATACCATCCGCGACATCGGCTACAGTTCATCGAAGATGGGCTTCGACTGGCAGACCTGCGCCGTGATGACCAGCATCGACCAGCAGAGCCGGACATCGCCCAGGGCGTGGACAAGGGCGACGGCCTGTACAAGGAGCAGGGCGCCGGCGACCAGGGGATGATGTTCGGCTACGCCTGCGACGAGACCCCGGAATTGATGCCCATGCCGATCCTGTTCGCCCACAAGCTCTGCCAGCGGCTGTCCGAGGTGCGCAAGAACGGCTCGGTGGATTTCCTGCGCCCCGACGGCAAGACCCAGGTCACCGTGGAGTACGAAAACGGCACCCCCAAGCGGGTCGACGCGATCGTGGTCGCCACCCAGCACACGCCGGACGTCGAAAGCGAGGTGCTGCGCGAGGCCGTCATCAACTCGGTGATCAAGAAGGTCATCCCGGCGCACATGATCGACGGGGACACGCGCTATTACATCAACCCCACCGGCCGCTTCGTGGTCGGCGGGCCCATGGGCGACTGCGGGCTCACCGGCCGCAAGATCATCGTCGACACCTACGGCGGGCAGGGCAGCCACGGCGGCGGTGCTTCTCCGGCAAGGACCCGTCCAAGGTCGACCGCAGCGCCTCCTACATGGCCCGGTACGTGGCCAAGAACGTTGTCGCCGCCGGACTCGCCAAACGCTGCGAGGTCCAGATCGCCTACTGCATCGGCGTGGCCCAGCCGGTGTCCATCCTGGTGGACACCAAGGGCACCGGAAAGGTCGCCCAACCAGCGCATCAAGGAGATCATCCGGGAGTGTTTCGATTTGCGCCCGGCGGCCATTATCGAGTACCTGGACCTGCTGCGCCCCATTTACCGCAAGACGGCCTGCTACGGGCATTTCGGCCGCAACGAGCCGGAGTTCACCTGGGAGCACACGAACATGGCCGACACCATGCGCGCGAAGGCAGGGATCTAGCTGAAAAGCAGACTGAAGACTGAAGGCTGAAGACCCATAGGCACGAAAAGAGCGCAAACAGAAAAGAGGTCCTGCGGGGGCGTAGGATGAGCTTGAGACGCCCCTTAAACCTTTACGTCTGAGCGACAACCCAAGGAGGAAGATATCCGCGGATGAAATACGATGTCAAAGACTTCAAACTGGCCAAGGAGGGGCAGCTGCGGATCGAATGGGCGGCCCAGAACATGCCGGTGCTCAACCGGATCCGCCAGCGGTTCGCGAAGGAGAAACCGCTCAAGGGGATGCGTCTGAGCGCCTGCCTGCACGTGACCACCGAGACCGCGACCCTGATGCAGACGCTCAAGGCCGGGGGGGCGGCCGTCGCCCTGTGCGCCTCCAACCCCTTGAGCACCCAGGACGACGTGGCGGCCTCCCTGGTGAAGAACGACAAGATCCCGGTCTTCGCCATCAAGGGCGAGGACAACAAGACCTACTACCGGCACATCAACGCCGTGCTGGACACCCGGCCCCAGTTCACCATGGATGACGGCGCGGACCTGGTCTCCACGCTGCATTCCGAGCGCCAGGGAGATGCTCAAGCATGTGATCGGCGGCACCGAGGAGACCACCACCGGCGTCATCCGGCTGCGCAGCATGGCGGCCGACGGGGTGCTGCAGTACCCGATCATCGCCGTCAACGACGCCCACACCAAGCACTTCTTCGACAACCGCTACGGCACCGGGCAGAGCACCATGGACGGCATCATCCGCGCCACCAACCGGCTGATCGCCGGGACGCATTTCGTGGTCTGCGGCTACGGCTGGTGCGGCCGCGGCATCGCCATGCGCGCCCGCGGGCTGGGCGCCCACGTCATCGTGACCGAGATCGACCCGTTGCCGGCCCTCGAGGCCGTGATGGACGGTTTCAGCGTCATGCCGATCCGCGAGGCCGCCAAGATCGGCGATTTCTTCTGCACGGTCACCGGCAACATCAACGTCATCCGCAAGGAGCATTTCCTGACGATGAAGGACGGCGCCATCGTGGCCAACTCCGGGCATTTCAACGTGGAGCTCGACCTGAAGGGGCTCGCGGAAGCCGCCAAATCGCGGCGTACGATCCGCCCCTTCGTCGAGGAGTTCGTGCTGAAGAGCGGGCGGCGGGTCAACGTGCTCGGCGAAGGGCGGCTGATCAACCTGGCGGCCGCCGAAGGGCACCCCTCGAGCGTCATGGACATGAGCTTCGCCAACCAGGCCTTGAGCGTGGAGTACATGGTCAGGCTCAAGAAACCCCTCGAGCGGCAGGTCTACCCGGTGCCCGAAGCCATCGACCAGCAGATCGCGCGCGAGAAACTTGCCGCCATGGGCACCGCGATCGACAAGCTCACCCCCGAGCAGAAGAAGTACCTGGCCTCCTGGGAGATGGGCACCTGACAAGCGGACATCCTAGCGACCATCCGGCCGGGGAGGAAGTGACGAAAACCTTCTTCCCCGGTTTTTTTCCATTGTAGAAGCAAGCATGCCCGGCCGCTTTTGGCCGGGATTTCTGCCTCCGAGTCAGCCGAGAGACAAGCATCAGCCCGTCAGCCAAGGCGCACGGCGTTTTGGGAAGCGCAGCATACTGGTGTTATGTGAGCATTCACAAAAGCCGTGCAACGCCGGCTCACGGGCTGAGGCGCCGTCTATCGGCCGACTCTCAGACGCGGCCGCCCCCCCACCGCAGCTTCGCCTTGAGCACGTCGAAGTAGTGCCGGTCGGGAAGCAGGATCAGGTGCAGGGGGTGGGGGCTCTTGCGGACGGTGATCAGCGTCCGCGTCCGTGAGGTCCAGCCCCTTCTGGCCGTCGAAGGTGAGAACGATGTCCTCCGATCCCTTTTCGAGGCGGATGGTGATCTCCACCTCCTCGGGCACGATGAGAGGGCGGTTGGTGAGGGTGAAGGGGCAGATGGGCGTCAGAAGGATGCCGGGGACCTGGGGGTGGACGACCGGGCCGCCGGCGGCGAGCGAGTAGGCCGTCGAGCCGGTGGGGGTGGCGACGATCAGCCCGTCGGCCCGGAAGGTGGTCAGGTAGTGGTCGTTGATGTGGGTGACGATGTTGGCCAGTCGTGCCAGCGCCCCGCGGTTGATCACGATGTCGTTGAGCACGGTTTCCCGCGCGAGGTTTTGCTCCCCTCGATCAACGCCCACTTCGATCCGCATGCGCCGGGCGACGGTGAACCCGCCGCTCAGCACCCGCTCGGCCGCGGGGAACAGATTCTCCTCGGCGATCTCGGCCAGGAACCCGATCTCGCCGAACTTCACCCCCAGGATCGGGATCGCGCGGTTCCCGATCCAGCGCACGGCGCTCAGGAAAGTGCCGTCGCCCCCCAGCACGAACACACAGAACAGGTCATCCGGGGCCCGCTCGGAACAGGCGTCGAGGCACTGGTTCGAAGCCCACGGACCGGCAGCGCGAACGACCTCTACCTGCCGGCGGGTGAGCCAATCGATGAACTCCTCGGCTTTTTCAGCCGCCCGAATGTCCTTTTTGACGTAGACTCCGACTTTGCGCACGAAAGGGTCCTCCCCATGCCGCCGCCCGGTTATCCTCATTTCCCGTCTTTGCCGGATTTCAGCAAATCCCCCAAACGCCCGAACGGGTTGTCGAGCGGGGCGGCGCGTTTTTCCGCCTGCGGGGTTTCGGCCACGTACCAGTCGGCGACCTCGTCGCGGGCGTGCTCGTTGTCGTGGCAGTAGATGCAGAGCAGCTCCCAGTTGCTGCCGTCGGGCGGGTTGTTGTCGTGGTTGTGGTCCTTGTGGTGCACGGTGAGCTCGCGCAGCCGTTTCCCGGTGAACTCGCGGCCGCAGCGCGCGCAGATGTGGGGAAACAGCTTGAGTGCACGCTCACGGTATCCCTTTTCGCGCTGATCGCGGTGGCTGCGGGCATCGGCCAGGATGTGGCGCATGGTTTCGTTGCCCGGCGGCGTCTTGGGGGTCGACATGCGATCCATCTCCTTGTGTTGCGGGTTCCTTGGCGCTTGGTTTTGGTAGTGTCGTTTATAGTAGGGTACCACCGCAGTCAAGTCAATGCCGCTCCCCGGACCGATTCGCGAGGCGGAGCGCCCCAACCGGCCCAGTTTTTGTTTGACATGCGTGCATCGTGCGTGCAATATGTATGCTGATTGCATTGTTGTTCGGGTGCCGCGAGACACGTGGCGCGATGGGGGGCCTTTCGCCGTTCCCGTTCCTCGCCATCGTGCGGCGGGCGGGAGGCCATCGCGATTCGTTCGGTGCACGGCTCCCGGGCGCGTCATTAGGCCATGCGGCGAATCGGCGTAAAGGGGCCCGGCGGTTCCGCCGGGGCCGGATCATCAACAGCAAGGAGATCACGCATGCATTGTGTTCACTGGAAAGACTGCGAGGACAAGAAGATCGACAAGTTCCCCTACCGCGGGGAGAGACTGGACGTCATCGGCACGAGCATTCGCTGGCTGTCCAAGCACGGTGACGACGGCAACGGCAACCCGGAATACGGCCTGCGCCTGTTCACCATTCAGCCGGGCGGCCAGATCCCCATCCACAACCACTTCTACCACCAGACGATGTACATCGTGAGCGGGGAGTTCGAGTGCTGGCAGTTCGACCCGCAGACCGACGAGCTCAAGCAGAAGTTCGTCTGCGGCGCGGGCACCTCGGTCTACGTCCCGAGCCTCGAGCCCCACGGCATGAAAAACATCAGCGCCGAGCCGGGCACATTCCTGTGCTGCATCTGCAATGTTTACGAGAGCGCGGAATAAGGAGAACTATGCAACTCGCACGGCGTTTGAACGACTTCGATGCCTATCTTGGCACGGCGATGAACCTGATCCTCACCCGCATGCGGGAGGAAGGCAAGGATGTGATCAACCTCGGGTTGGGCGACCCTGACGTGATCCCGCCGGAACCGATGCGACAGGCCTTGGCCGACGCCTGTCTGAGCCCGGACAGTCACCACTACCCCAGCTTTTACAGCCCCCGGCCGCTCAAGGAGGCCATTGCGGGCTGGTACGAGCGCCAGCATGGGGTCAAGAGCGACCCCGACCGCGAGGTCCTGCCCCTGCTGGGGTCGGCCGACGGGTTGTTTCACATTCACACCTGCCTGCTCGACCCGGGTGACCTGGCGCTGGTCCCGGACCCCTGCTACCCGGCCTATGTGGCCGGGGTGAAGATCGCCGGCGGGGTGGTCGAGCCGGTGCCGTTGCTCAAGGAGAACGGGTTTTTGCCCGATTTGGACGCCATCGACCCGAACACCGCGCGCCGCGCCAAGATGATCTGGGTCAACTACCCCAACAACCCCACCGCGGCCCACGCCGAGGGCGACTTCTATTTCCGGCTGGTGGACTGGGCGCATCGCTACGACGTCACGGTGGTCTCGGATGCCCCCTATTCGGAGATCTGCTTCGACGGCTTTTGCGCGCCGTCCTTTCTGCAGGTCCCCGGGGCCAAGGAAATCGGTGTGGAGTTCAATTCGCTCTCCAAGGCCTTCAACGCCTGCGGCTGGCGCATCGGCTTCATGATCGGCAACCCTGAGATCATCGCCGCCATGTCCAAGATCAAGTCGCACTCCGACCGCGGCATGTTCTATCCGCTTCAGGCGGCCGCCGTTTCCGCGCTCAACGGGTCGACGGAGTTCATGAAGCAGCGCAACCTGATGTACCAGGAGCGCCGGGACGTCGTGGTCGCCGGCCTGCGGGAGTGCGGCATCGAGGTGGAGAGCCCCAAGGGCACCTTCTACATCTGGGCGCCGCTGCCCAAAGGGGTCGTGAATTCCAAGGAATGGTGTTTCAAGGTCCTGGATGCGATCGCGGTGTGGATGATCCCCGGCTCAATGTACGGCGCGATACGGCGAGGGCTATTTCCGGATCGCGCTCACCCACCCGGCGGAGCGTCTGAAAGAGGCCATGGACCGCCTGAAGCGCCTCACCGACTGAGGGGCCGGTGCGGTCGGGACGGGCAGGAGACGCCAGGGACGTATTTGGTTCTATCGCCTTTTGACAAAAGCCGTCAAATGGCATACTGTAGGCGGCAAAACCAAACACGTATCGCCATGTGTGCATTTCCGGGGACCCATTTTCGAGCAAACGTAAGATGATGATACCGGGGCCTTCCTCCAGGGTAGCTTCCTGAGCGGCTGCACCAGGTGAGATGAAAGGAGCTGATGATGGCGGAAGGTCGCATCAAGTGGTACAACGAAAAAAAGGGGTATGGATTCATCACCACCGACAAGAACGAGGACCTTTTTTTCCACCAGTCCAGCATCAAGGAGTACGGCTATTTCGGACTCCAGCAGGATGACCCGGTCCTCTTCGACATCAGGGAGACCCCGAAAGGCAAGCAGGGCTTCAATATTCGTCCCCTCAAATCCTACTGATGGAGCCTCGCGGGGGGTCGTCAAGGTCGGCACCCAAGCGCCCCCCGGGGTTCAAGATCCGTCCCACAAAGGCCGCGCTTCCACCGCGGCCTTTTTCAATTTTGGGGTTCACGGCAGGCTGCCTCCACCCCTCCCCTCCCACCATGGCCATTATCTTAGCGGACAGTGACTCGATGCTGTGCGGTTTTTGAATAAAGTCCATGCATCCGAGCGCCAGCATATCCTCAATCCGGGTGTCGAGACTGTAACCGCTCGACAGGAGGACTTTGACCTGCGGGTGGATGGTTTTCATCCTTTGAAAAACCTCTCGTCCGTTCATCTCCGGCATGATCAGGTCCAGCACTACCAGATCGATCCGATCTTTTTGTTCGCTGTAGATCCGAATCGCCTCCCGGCCGCTGTTGACGGGGATCACGTCGTAGCCCAGCATGGCGATCATGCCGGCGGTAGCCTGCAGGACGATCTCCTGATCATCCACCAGAAGGACGGTCCCCTTGCCCATGGCGATCGTTGCGTCCGGCTTCGGAGGTTCCGCCACCGGTTGATCGGTAGCCGGCAGATAGACATGAAATGAGCTCCCCCGTTGTTCTTCGGATTCGACTTCGATGGTGCCGCCGTGGGCCTTGACGATGCCATAGACCGAGGCCAGTCCCAGTCCGGTTCCCCGGCCCATTTTTTTAGTGGTGAAAAAAGGTTCGAAAATGCGCGCACGTGTTTTGGCATCCATGCCGACACCCGAGTCGGTGACCGTCAACTTGATGTAGCGGCCGGCATCCGCTACGAAATCCCGGCTCCGGATGTCCGCTTGGGTCACGTTGGATGTCGTTGCCTGCAGCCTGCCGCCGGCCGGCATTGCCTCGGCGGCATTGACGAACAGGTTCAGCAGTACCTGAAGCATCTGGGCCTCATCGGCGCTGACGGCCATCAGGTCCTCGGCCAGATCCAGATGCAGCGCCGTGCCCTTGCGGGTTCCGGCCACGGTCTGCGCTGTTTCCCGAACGATGGGGTTCAGGGCAATCGGCCGGGGCAGATAGTTTCCTTTGCGGGCATAACCCAGAATCTGTTGGGTCAGCTTTTTGCCGCTGGCGACGGTATGCTCAATGTTTTTCAGCGCCTGAAACTGGGGGGTCGACGCATCCGTGTCGAACAACAGAAGCGATGTATTGCCTTGGATCGCCATGAGCAGGTTGTTGAAGTCATGGGCGATCCCGCCGGCCAGGGTGCCGATGGCCTCCATCTTTTGGGCCTGCTGCAGCTTCAGGTTGGCGGATTTCAGGGCCTGCGTGCGTTCCGCCACCCGCTCTTCGAGCTCCTCGGCCATCCGGCGCTGGACGCCTTCGGCCTTTTTCAAACGCGCATTGGAGGTCTTCAGCAAGGCCGTCAGGGCTTTCTCCTTGCTGAAGGCCTGTTCCAGCCTGCCGATAAATACGCCGAGGGCGATGGCGACCACGGTGTTGATGAACACAAAGGTGAACCCGGAAGCGATCCAGTGCTGAAACGGGTGAGGCACGAAAAAAGAATCGGGCGGTTGGCGCGTGTACACGAGAACGCTCAGGGCCACGAAAGCGGCGCTGCTCAGCCCCATCGCCGCCAGAGCGGATTTGAGCCCCAAGAGGAGACTGGCCAAAATGGTGAAGGCCAGAAGCCACATCCGGCCGCTGCCGGCCGGCCCGATCGTCGCCAGGGAGAGCACGCCGAGCAGATACAGGAGGAACAACCCGGCCCAGGCCCTCGGTGTATAGGGAATACCTCGCACAAAAGTAATGAGGATTCCGCCCGCATAGATCGTCGTGTAGGCCGCAACGCGCAGCCACTGTTGGGATTGAAGCGCAATCAGCGCGTTGAACGCGTAGGCGATCGAACCCAGCGCAAAGGCGCAGTATAAAATACGGAACAAAAGACGTTCACGCCAGCCGGTGATTGCCGTTTGGTCGCGGTCGAGGGAAAGATCCATAAGTCGATTCAGCCCGCGGCGACTGTGGCGGGAATCTGGAGACGGGCGTCTGCTGTGTGATGCACTCGGCACGGCTGATCGACAACCTTGCTCGTATTCCCCAAAGACTCTTTACTTCGACAAATCTACCACATTTCAATCCGGATCGCAAGCCGGCGGGAGGCGGGCGGGTTCACCTAAAGATTGCTCTGCTCTCATCTGTGCAAAGGAGAACATCGGTATACCTCGCCTGGGCGGGAAGTCGGCAACGCCGGCGGGGAAAAGGCGCCCCCGCTCGCCGGTCATGCTCAGTCCTCAAGGAAGTCCGCCGCCCGTGAGCCCAGATTCCCGTGGCGGTGGAAGTTCGTGCAGACGCTCTGCTGCCGGTAGTAATGCAGCAGTTCGACGCGGCCCTCGGCCAGAACCGGCGCGCGGGCGATAGTGAAACCGGTTTGCGCCGCCGCCGCAACCACTTCGGCCGGCACCCGGTCCGGCGCGGCATAGCGCAGGCGGTCGACCTGCGGCAGGGAGGCGACGAGCTCGGCGTCGGTTTCCTGAAACACCGGGCAGCGGCCGGTCAGGCGCAACCCCTCGGGGCCGTAGAGAAACCGGGCTGCGGGGCCGTCCATCCCCCGGGGCACGCTCACCCGCAGGCGGTTGCCGGTGGCCCTGACGGCGGCGATACGGGCCAGGAGCTCGAAAAGGGTGTCTGCGGCGTGCAAGCGCACCACGATGGTTCCCACCGGCAGGTGCCGCAGGACATTGTCCTGCCCGCGCAAGCGGACGAGGTCGACCTCGCGGCCAAACTCGCGTGCGACCCAGTGGAGATAGCTGTGGATGGCGAGGATGACCCGGCGCATTTCCCCCGCGTCCTCCCCGAACCCATTCCAGTCGAGCGCAAGCTGCCAGCGCTGGGCGAGCCGCAGCAGGGGCTGCGGCCGGCCGGTCGGACCGGGCGCCGGCGGGGCGGTCTCCTCGAAATCCATGAATTGGGTCACGTAGTGGGGGCCGCCGGCCTTGATGCCCGCGCCCAAAGACGATTTTCCCATCCCCCCGAAAGGCTGGCGCAGGGTGACGGCGCCGGTCGTGCCGCGGTTGATGTAGAGGTTCCCGGCCCGAATGCGCTCTTTCCAGACTTCCTGCTCCCCTAAGTCCAGGCTCTCGAGCCCCGAGGTCAGCCCGTAGCCGGTCTGGTGGACGAGTGCGATGGCTTCGTCCAAGTCGACCGCGCGCAGGACGCCGAGCAGCGGGCCGAAGAACTCCGTCGTGTGGGTGACGCTGGCCGGCTGTACCCCCCACTTGATCCCGGGCGAACACAAATGCGGGTTTCCCGGGTGGATCCGCGGCTCGAGTGCCCAGGATTCGCCGGCTTCGAGGCGCGTCAGGGCGTCCTTCAGCGGGCCGTGCGGCGGCCGGATCAGGGGTCCCGTCTTGTTCGTGAAGTCCCAGGCCGACCCGGTCTTGAAGGTGGCGGCGGCATCCACCAGCTGGCGGCGGAAGGTTTCGTCCGCATAGACTTCAGGGTCCAGGATCAGCAGGGAAGTGGCCGAGCACTTCTGACCCGAGTTGCCGAAGGCCGAGGCGACGATGTCGCCGACGGCCTGCTCGCGATCGGCCATGGCGGTGACGATGATCGCGTTTTTCCCGCCCGTTTCGGCGGCAAGGAGCAGGTCGGGGCGCTGGGAGAGCATCCGCAACCCGGTCTCGGTGCCGCCCGTCAGGATGACGAAGTCCACGTCGGGGTGGGTGGTGAGCGCGAGACCGGTGCGGCCGCCGTCGCAGGGCAAAAACTGCAGGGTGTTGCGGGACACGCCGGCCCTCCAGAAGCACTGACAGAGCAGCCAGCCGACCAGGATGGCGTCCGAGGAGGGTTTGAAGATGACGGTGTTGCCGGCGGCCAGCGCGGCGCTGATGCCGCCGCAGGGGATCGCGATGGGGAAATTCCAGGGTGAGATCACGACCCCGACCCCCTTTCCCCGGCACCGCAGGTTCTTCAGCCCGCCGTAGGCCCGGGCGGCGTGCGGGTAGAACTCGGCGAAATCGACCGCTTCGGACACTTCCGGGTCGGCCTCGGTGAACACCTTGCCGGTGGTGGCGGCGGCTGCGCCGATCAGGTCCGCCCGTGCCTTGCGGATCTCCTCGGCCGCGGCGCACAGAATGCGGTGCCGCCGGAGAAAGGTCATGCGGCGCCAGCCGTCGGGGTCCTGACGGGCGGCGGCGACCGCCGGCTTCACGTCGCGCGCGCCGGCAAGGGCGCAGCGCGCCACCACCACCGATCGGGGCAGTTGGTTGGGGTCGCCGGAGTTGAGGGTCTTGCGCCCGGCGCTCACTTCCCGGCCGGCGATCACCACGGGTACCGCGATGGGTTTATCCCCGGCGGACTTCATCCAGCGCCGGCGTATCTCAGCGGCCCACAAGCGGTTGGCGGCGAGCGACCAGTCCGTGTTCGGCTCGTTGCGGAAGACGCCGGTGTGAACGCTGCCGCGTTTGCCGGGGAAAGTCTCGATCAGCCGGTTTTGGGTCCGGTGGGGATGGGTGCCGGCGGCCGGCATGCGCCGGACCGAGGCCCGGAACTGGTCCGCCAGCCGCTCCCAGGCGGGGGTGCCGCTGTTCAGCCGATTCAGGTGGCGCAGGAAATTCAGCGGGCCGGTGTTCTCGTCCAGGCGCCGGATCAGGTAGGAGATGGCGTTGATGAAGTGCCGCTCCTCCGCTACCGGGACATAGGTCAGGAAATCGACACCGGTCTCGCGCACGGCCCGGCGCAGGTGGTCGGCCATGCCCTCGATCATCTCGAAGGTGATCGCGGCCGTCGCCTGATTGCGGCGCGCCGTCAGGTATGCGAAGGCCAGGTCGAACAAGTTGTGGGAGGCGACTCCGAGGCGCACGGCGCGGCTGTTGGCGGGCTCGAGCGCGAAGGCCACCATGCGCTTCCAATTGGCGTCCACGTCGCGCTTGGTGTCGTAGGGGGCGAGCGGCCACCCCTGCAGGGCGGACTCGATCCGCTCCATCTCCATGTTGGCGCCCTTGACGATGCGGATCTTGACCGGGCGGCCCCCATCCTCCACCCGCCGCCGGGCCCAGGCGGTGATCTCCTGCAGCATGGCGAAGGAGTCCGGCAGATAGGCCTGGAGCGCCATGCCGGCCGAGAAGCCCTTGAACTCGCTCTGGTCCAGGGTGCGGGTGAAAGCGGCCGCCGTCAGGGGAAGGTCGCGGTAGGCCTCCATGTCGAGTGTCACGGACTTGGGGACCCGGCTGCCGTCCGGCCGGGTGAAGGCCTGCGCGGCGGCCTCGCGGTAGAGCCGCGAGAGGCGCTCCGTGATCGTCGCGACGGTCTCCTCGAAGGGCAGAGGGATGGATCTGCGCGCAGATGGCGGAGATCTTGACGGCGATGCCCTCGATGCGGGGGTCCCGCAAATCGGAGATATAGGCGGCCATGTGGGCGCGTGCCTCCTCCTCGCCGAGGACCTCCTCCCCCAGGCGGTTGATGTTGACCCGGAACCCCTCCGCCCGCCTTTGCGCGAGGTAGGCGCCGAGCGGCTCCCGCTCCCCGGAAATGATGAGGTGGCGGCTGTCCGAGCGCATCTTGGCCATGACCCGCGGGACGGCCAGCCCGGGCATGAGATCCCCGAAGAGCAGAAACAGGCGGATCAGCCCCTTTTCGAAGGAAGAAAAGAAACCGGGGACCCCTTCGGTCAGGAGGACCTGTCGGATCTGATCGGCTGTGCGCCGCATGTCGCGGGTGCGGAAACCGCGGTCGACCAGGGCGGTGAGGGCCGCCTTGTCGGAGGGGCTTGAGACCAACCGGGACAGTTTGTGGTGACGCCGCCGCTCCTCCGGGGTCATCAGGGCGATGGCGCGATCGAGCCAGTTGCGGGCGAGGTCGATGGCCTCTTCGGCGATGCGATCATCGGGTGCCGGGACCATGGGGTGCTCCGGGTGGGCAGGGGGTTTGATGAATCAGAGGGGCCGGGTGCCGGCAAAAGACAAAGCGTCGGCGGCTTCGTCGGGAAGCAGCCCACGGGGCATCGGCGGTCAGTGCTCGCCCAGGTAGGCCTTGCGGACCATCGGGTTGTCGGCCAGGCTGGCGGCCGTGTCGCTGACGATGATCGAGCCCGACTGCAGGACGTAGCCCCGGCTGGCGACCTGAAGCGCCATGCGGGCGTTTTGCTCCACCAGCAGGATCGTGGTCCCGGCGGCGTGCAGCATGCCGGATCGTGTCGAAGATGCCGTCCACCAGGACCGGGGCCAGGCCCATCGAGGGCTCGTCGAGCAGGAGCACCAGGGGGTTGGCCATCAGGGCGCGGCCCATGGCGAGCATCTGCTGCTCGCCGCCGGAGAGCGTGCCGGAAACCTGTTTGCTGCGCTCCTTGAGGCGCGGGAACATGGTGAAGACCCGTTGCAGGTTCTCCTGGTTCTTGTGATTGTCCCGGCTCGTGAAGGCCCCCATTTCGAGATTTTCCCTGACCGTCAGCCGCCCGAACACCCGCCGTCCCTCCGGCACCTGGACCACGCCCTTCATGACGATCTCGTGGGCCTTCAGACCGGTGAGGTCGTCGCCGGCGAGGGTGATGCGACCGCGCCGGGGCTTCAACAGCCCGCTGGTGGTCTTGAGCATGGTGCTCTTGCCGGCCCCGTTGGCCCCGATGATCGTGACGATCTCGCCCTTGTTGACGGTGATGGACACGTCCTTCAGGGCCCGGATTTGCCCGTAGTAGGTGCTGATGTTCTCAACCTCGAGCATCGACATGATGTGTTCCTCTTTGAGCAGTGAAGTCTTTTGATCCCCCGCCGGCGGCCGCCTTTTTCCGCCCCGGCGCTACCGGCCCCCGCCCGCCCCGGCTGCGGCCGCGCCCCCCCGTCCGAGATAGGCCTCGATCACCTGGGGGTCGTTTTGAACCTCGGTCGGCGTGCCTTCGGCGATCTTCTTGCCGTAGTCGAGCACCGTGACGGTCTCGGAGATGCCCATGACGACCCGCATCTGGTGCTCGATCAGGATGATGGTGATCCCGATCTCATCGCGCAGGTGGCGGATGAAGTCCATCAGGTCCTGTGACTCGCTGGGGTTCATGCCGGCGGCCGGCTCGTCGAGCAGCAGCACTTTGGGGCGGGTGGCCAGGGCGCGCGCGATTTCGAGGCGCCGCTGGTCGCCGTAGGGCAGGTTCTTGGCCAGGAAGTCGCCCTTGCCCGCCAGGGTGACGAACCGCAGCAGTTTCAGCGCCTCTTCGCCGGCCGCCTTCTCCTCCTTGCGCGTGGCGGGGGTGGCCATCACGATGCCGAAGAAACCCCGCCCGCAGGTGGCTGTGGCACCCGACCAGGATGTTCTCGATCGCCGTGAGGTTGGGGAAGAGGCGGATGTTCTGGTAGGTGCGGGCGATGCCGCGGCGCACGATCTGGTCGGGCGCGAGCCCCACCAGGGAGTGGTCGTTGAGCAGGATCTCCCCGATCTCCGGCCGGTAGAACCCGGTCACACAGTTGAACAGGGTGGTCTTGCCGGCCCCGTTGGGGCCGATGACGCTGTGGATGCTCTGCTCCTTGACCTGGATGTCCAGGTTTTCGAGGGCCACCAGCCCGCCGAACTGCTTGGTGAGGTTCTTGATGGTGATCACCGCCATGACAGCATCCTCCTATCCGCGGGACTCGGCCGCCAGGGGCGCTTCGGGTTCGAGTTCGCCGGCGTCGTCTTCGTGGAACTCCCGCTTGTGAGTGGCCTCCGGCCACAAACCCTCGGGCCGCAGAAGCATCATGGCCATCAATGCCGCCCCGTACACCAGGAGCCGGTATTCGGCGAACTCCCGCAGCAGCTCGGGCAGCCCCACCAGGGCCAGGGCGCCGACGACCACCCCGGGCATGCTGCCGATGCCGCCGACGATGATGACGCAGATGATGTTGATCGAGATCATGACATTGAAGCTGTGGGGGTAGACCGATCCGATCTTGGAGGCGAAGATGGCGCCGCTCAGGGCGGAAAAACCGGCCCCGGTGGCGAAGGCGAGCAGCTTGGTGGTCACCAGGTTGATGCCCATGGCCTGGGCCACGTCCTCGTCCTCGCGCACGGCCATCCAGGCCCGGCCCAGCCGCGAATCGCGCAGCCGCCACGAGATGAACCCCACCAGGATGCAGCCGGCGAGAAGCAGGTAGTAGACCTGCTGGGGGGTGGCGAACTCGAAGCCGCCGATTGCGGCCTTGGGGATCTTGCCGATGCCCTGGGCGCCGCCGAGCCAGGGGCGCAGGAAGTCGGAGAGCACCAGGATGCGGATGATCTCCCCGAAGCCCAGGGTGGCGATCGCCAGGTAGTCCCCGCGCATGTTGAGCACCGGGACCCCCAGCATCACCCCGGCCATGATGCCGAAGAGGACGGCGAACGGGAGCGCCTGCCAGAAGTTCAGTTGGAAAGCACCGATTTCGGGCGAGGTCAGGATGGCGACGGTGTAGGAGCCGATGGCGAAGAAGGCCACGTAGCCCAGATCGAGCAGCCCGGCGAAGCCCACGACGATGTTCAGCCCCAGCCCGAGCAGGATGTAAAGCCCGACGATGGTCATCACCTCGCTCAAAAAAAGGCCCAGCAGGTGCGGGAGCACCAGCAGGATGACCGCTATCACGGCGAAGGCGGCCAGTTTCAGGGGGCGCTTTTTGGACGGCGGCAGGCCGCCGAGACCGGACTTCACGGCCGCCCCCTTGGTGGACCAGACCGCGCTGGCGACGGCGATCAGGATGAACAACCCGATGGCCCCGGACACCGAGAGCCCGTTGCCGGGGAAAAGCAGATCGTTCACGCCGGACAAGGGGCCCCAGGCGGAGAGGATCGGGGTGATCAGGTCCTGGAGCATCCCGACGGCGGCGAGAGTGGAGACGGCGGTGATGATCGCCCCCTTCACCGTTTTCGGCAGCAGGCAGAGCGCGGCGGCCGCCGAGCCCACGAGCGCGCCGGCCAGGACCAGAACGCCGATGCCCGCGCCGAGGCTTTCCCGCCCGAAGGTCAGGATCATGTACAGGACCGGTGAGGCGTTGATCAGAACCTGCCGCAGGTTGACGGATTTGCCGAGCAGGACCATCAGGGCCAGAAAGAGCGGCCATGGTCAGCCCCGCCACCAGCCCCGCCGCGATGGCCCGGCCGCTGCCGTGGCGCCGGGCTCGGTTCGCCGCGGCGTAGGCGATGAAGACGGCAATGAAGAGCAGCAGGGATTGCCCCATGGAGATGACCGCGCTGATGATCTCCCGCTGGTTGAAGGCCTCGACCATGCCGATCAGGGAGAGCAGCACCAGGCTCACACCGCCGATCGCGCCGAGCCGCAGGCCGGGGATTTTTTCTGCCGGGGCCGAATTCATATGGATTGGGTCCTTTCCTGCCGGATTGCTGCGTTACGCCTTCTTGACCGCCAGCCGCTCCCCGAGAATGCCGGTCGGCCGGAAGATCAGGACCAGCACGAGCATGGTGAAGGCGATGGCGTCCTTGAGCTGATAAGGGGCGACGATGCCCAGACCGTCCAGGAAGAGGCTGGGGCCGATCGACTCCACGAGCCCGAGGAAGATGCCGCCGAGCATGGCCCCCGGGATGTTGCCGATGCCGCCGAGAACCGCGGCCGTGAAGGCCTTGATGCCCGGGATGAAGCCCATGAAGAAGTGCACCTGTTTGAACATGACGGCGTAGAGCACGCCGGCGGCCCCTGCCGCCGCGCCGCCGATCATGAAGGTCATCGAGATCATCCGGTCGACGTCGATCCCCATCAGGGCGGAGGCTTCCTTGTCCTCGGACACGGAGCGCAGGGCCTTGCCCAGACGGGTGCGCTGGGTGAACTGGTAGAGGGCGACCATCAGGAGCCCTGCCGCGATGATGACCAGGAGCTGGAATTTCAGGATGCGGATCGGGCCGATGGTGACCGGCCCCTCCAGGGCCTTGATCACCGGATAGGCCTGAAAGCCGGATCCGTAGAGCCCGCGGAACACGTACTGCAGGAAGAACGAGGCGCCGATGGCCGTGATCAGGGGCACCAGCCGCGGGGCCCCCCGCAGGGGCCGGTAGGCGATTTTCTCCAGCAGAAAGGCGATCAGGGTCGATGTGGCCATGGAGACGATGAACACCACCACGAGGCTGAACACCGGGTGGGACTCGAGCAGCCCGCTGCGGTAGAACCAGGCGGCAAAGAAGTAGGCGGTGTAAGGCCCGCTCATGAACACCTCGCTGTGGGCGAAGTTGATCATGCGCAGGACGCCGTACACCATGGTGTACCCCATGGCGATCAGCGCGTAGACGCTGCCCTGGGCCAGACCGAAGATGACGAAGTCGAGCCATTGGGCCCCGGAGTAGACGCCCTTGATCAGGGTGGCCACGGAGCCCCAGATGATCATGAAAAGCAGGATCCCGCCGATCAGCCACATGACGATTTCGGTGGGGGTCATTTTTTCGCGGATGCGCTGCAGCATAATCGTAGGCCCCGGTCTTTCTCCCCGGCAACGGGAAAAAGGGTTGAAAAAATCGCATTGCCGACGTGACGCGCGTATTCTTCGGAAGAAGGAACCGCACGATAAACCACGAGCCGGGCGCCTGGGCGGTGCCCGGCTCGTTCGACTTCAGACTGCGTGCCGCCGGGCGTCCGCTGCGGGGCGCCCGGCGGGCGGGTTCAGCTCAAAGGTCCCGTCCGGATCAATAGGGTTTCCAGAACGGGGTGCTCGGGTTCTCCAGTTTCTTGATGTTTTCGGCGGTCTGCTGGTACACCGCGATGCGCGGGTCGGCGCAGTCGCCGGTCGCGTCGCAGGTGATGTTGCCGGTGAGGCCTTTCAACCCCTTGGTGCCGACCATGGCATCCCGCAGGGCCTTGCGGCCGATGTAGAGCGTGCCGTCTTTTTCCTTCACGGCCACTTTCTCGATGGCGCTGAAGATCACCATGGCCGCGTCATAGGCGTGGGCATGGAACGGGGCCAGCGGTTTTTCGCCGTATTTCTTCTGGTGTTTGGCCAGGAAGTCCTTGTAGCCGGCGGCGAAGGCCGAGAAATCCGGGCTGGAGTGGAACATGCCGACCGCGGTCTCACCGGCGGCCTTGTAGAAGTCCGGGGAGAAGGAGCCGTCGGCGCTCATCAGGTAGACTTTTTCGAGCCCGACCACTTCCTTCGCCTGACGGGTGAGGTGACCCGCGGCGGCGATGAAGACCGGCAGGTAGATGAACTCGGGCTTGCCCGTGGCGATCTTGGTCAGCACCGGCCGCATGTCGGTGTCGGTCGGGGCCACGGCCTCCTGGGAGGTGATGGTGCCGCCCAGTTTCTTGAAGGTCTCGGCGAAGACGGCCTGCAGCTGCTCGGCGTACACGCTGCCGTCATGGACGGTGGCGGCCTTCTTGACCCCCATCTTCTTGAAGGCGAACTCGGCCGCGACGGCGCCCTGGACCTTGTCGTTGTGGGCCGTGCGCAGGTAGCCGTCATATTCGGCGCCGCGCTTGGGATCGGTCAGGTACGGGGCGGTGTTGGAGGGGGAGACGGTCGTGATGCCGGCCTTCCACAGGATCGGCACCCCCGGTTTGGCGGCGCTCGAGCAGTTGGAGCCGATGGCGGCGACGATCGACGGGTCGGAGGCGATCTTGGTGGCCGCCGCCTGCCCGCCTTCCGGGCCGCAGCCGGTGTCCTGGCCGCTCAGCTTGATGGTGTGGCCGAGAATCTTGCCGCCCTTGTCGTCCATGGCGATCTCAACCCCGCGCTTGGTGTCGGTGCCCAGGGAGGCATCCGGGCCGGCCACGACAAACCAGTAGGCGATGTGGATCGGCTGGCCGGGCTTGATGGTCACGACCCCCAACGGGTCTTTCGGGGCGGCGGCCTGGGCGGTGGTCACAAGAGCCAACCCCAGTACCAGCGTGAGTGCGAGAACGAGAGTAAGACTACGTTTCATGGCTGTCTCCTTTAGATGTGGGTTAATAAGCAGTGGTTGATGAGATTTCGTTTCGGTCGGCTTGGAACCGGAGTCACACAGCCGCAACCCCACCAGGTGAAAAACGAGAGGATCTTAAAAAATCGTATTCAGTTTGTCAAGATCTGTTAATTAAATTTGCCCTGAGGCAGTTGCCGCCTGCCCGCAGGGTTTTTCCGACGGTTGTGCTTCCGTAAGTTGGGTGTCGCCGACGAGCGCCGAGGCGGGCCCGGCGTTCCCCGCAGCGGCCCGTCACACCAGACCGGCTTCGCTCAACGGCCTGTTTTCGAGGATTCTCTGCGGGGTGAAAATCGACAGGTCCAGCGACGGGGGCCGGCCGAGGAGGAGCTCCGCCAGGTAGCGGCCCACGGCGGGCGCCTGCTGCAGCCCGTGGCCGGAGAACCCGGTGGCCAGGTACAGCCCCCGGGTCTCGGGCCATTCGCCCAGGATGGCGTTGCCGTCCAGGGTGTTGACGTCGTAGAGCCCGGCCCAGCCGCGGACGAGCCTCAGCCGGTCCCAGGCCGGGACGAACTCGGCCAGTTCCGGCCAGAGCACTTCCATGAAGCGCTGGTCGTCCCAGGTGAAATTGAACCCCACGGGGTCCTCCGGGACGGATTTTCCGAGGAGGATCAGACCGCCCGTTTCGGTCCGGAAATACATCCCCGAGGGCAGCACCGTCAGGGGCAGCGGGCCCTCGGGCTTGACCGCCGTGTCGAGCGCGAACACCTGCCGCTTGACGGGGACCACCGGCAGCCTGACCCCGGCGGTTTGCGCGAGATCCGCCGCCCAGGCCCCGCCGCAGTTGACGACGCGGCCGGCCGCGAGAACCCCGGCGGCGGCAAGCCGGACACCGGTCGCGCGGCCCTCGGCCGTGCGGATTTCGAGCGCCTCGTCCGCCAGGTAGTCGGCCCCCAGGGACCGGGCCTTGGCCCTGTAGGCCATCAGCGCGGCGTAGGCGTCGAAATGCCCGTCATCGGGCCCGTAGGTGCCGCCGACCATGTCCCCCGTTTCGTAGAGCGGAAAGCGGGTCCTGACCTCCTCGGCCGACCACCACTCCACGCGGCAGCCCAGGCTGCGCTGGAGATCGAAGGCACGTCGCGCCTCCTCCCGGTGTTTTTCGTCCACCAGGAAAAGGTTGCCTTCGCGGTGGAAGTAGATCCGGGGCCTGCGGTCCGCCACCGTCATCTCCTCCTCGAAGCCGGCGAGCACCTCGAAGGCGTACTGGGAAATCTGAATGTTCTCCTTGAGGCTGAATTGGGTGCGGACGTTGCACATGGAAAGGGTGGTGGAGGCCCGCGCATACGACGGGTCCCGCTCCACCACGGCGAGCTTCAGGGTCGGCTCCGCCTTCAGGAGGTTATAGGCGGTGGCGCTGCCCATGATGCCGCCACCGGTGATGATGATGTCGTAGCTCTGTTTTTGTGTCATCGGATGTCTCGGGTTTGGGAAAAGGGTTCAAGGGTCCAAGGGGTCAAGGGTAACCAACCAATCAATGGACCCTCAAGCCCTGAAGTCACCGGTGTTGGCCGGTGCGGGGTCCTCACTTCTCCATCATTTCTTGTCCCGCACGCGCATTGCCGGCCTACAGGTCCAGCCAAGTCCCGATCCCCTTCTGCTTGGCGCGCGCAAAGATCAGCGGTGCGACCGCCATGTCGTCGATGGCGAGTCCCAGGTTGGCGGTCATGGTGCGCTCGGCAGGGTGTTCGCGGCCCGGCTTCTTGCCGCTGACAAGCTCCCCGAGGTCGGCGTGGATGGGCGGGATGTTCTGGAAATACCCCATGCTCCGGTAGAGCTCAAGCTGAGGGATGTCGTCCGTGCAGAACTTGGTCGCTTGTGCCAGGGCCTCCCCGCTCCAGTAGGAGTCGAAGTCCACCAGGGAGGCGAAGGCGCCCTCCTCGAGCCACCCGGCCTGGATGGTGGCGTGGGGTTTTTTCAGGATCGGGCCGGCCGTGACCACGATGTCGCAGCCGCTGACGGCCTCGCGCGCGGTCTTCACCGGGACTGCGGCCACACCCAGCCGGCTCTCGACCTCTTCGACAAAGCACGCGGCCGCCGCGGGGTCCGTGTCGTAGGCCAGGATTTTCGTCAGCGGGAAGAGTTCCTTGAAGGCCTCCGCATGGCTTCGCGCCTGCACCCCGCAGCCGAGCACCCCCATGACCGCGGACTCCGGCCGCGCCAGGCGGCGGCCGGCGACGGCGCTGGCGGCCCCCGTGCGCTTGGCGGTGATCCAGACGCAGTCCATGACCGCCAGCGGCAGGCCGGTCTCCACGTCGTTCAAGATCAGCAGCCCGGTGATGTACGGCAGCCCGCGTTTGTGGTTTTCCGGGAACCCCGCCACCCACTTGAGCCCGGCCGATTTGAGGTCGGCGATGTAGGCCGGCATGGCGTGGATGAAGTTGTTCCCTCCGCCGGGGTGGACGCCGGGTTTGGGCGGCATCTCGGTCCGACCGGCGCCCTTGGCGCGGAAGGCGGCCTCGAGAGCGTCGATGATTTCAGCCATGGTGATGCCGGCGGCGACCACATCGGCTTGGGACAGGTACAGCAGTCTGTTCTCGGACATATTCTCCTCCCGTTTCGGTCAGTGGCGTTTTGTCGACCTATACTTGCAGACCGGCGACGGTGTCAAGATGCCTCGGGTCGGCACCGCGACCGGTTCCGGTTTGTCTTGACCCCTCCGGCGGCGGGCTCTATATAAGTTTCTACAATAGGGGCTGCCCTCCGGAAAAAATGAAGGACCCAGGCCGCGGAATGGACCATCCCGATCTCTATCGCTTTCTCGCCGAAAATCGCATCGACTTCGAACGCTGCGACCACCCCGCCGTCTTCACCGTGGCGGAGGCGGCGCGCCACGTGCCGCCGCTGCCCGGAGCCAAGACCAAGAACCTCTTTCTCCGGGACAAGCCCGGCTTGAGACACTATCTGGTGGTGGTGGCGTCCGACAAGCAGGTGGACCTGCGCCGGTTGTCGGCGGCGCTCGGGGCCAACCGTCTGAGCTTCGGCTCGCCGGCGCGGCTGCTCGCGCATCTGGGGGTCACGCCCGGGGCCGTCTCCCTGTTGGCCGTGTTCAACGACCCCGGCCATCGGGTGGAGGTGTTCGTCGACGCGGACCTGTGGCGGGCCGACGCCTTTCAGTTCCACCCACTGGTGAATACCAGCACGCTGGTGATCCCGCGGGCCGGGATGGGCCGGTTCCTTGAGCTGACCGGGCACCGCCTGAACCTCATCGAGGTGCCGGACGGCCGGACCCCGGGCTGAAGTCTCATACTCAAGCCGCGGACCCGGGCGGCGGCGCCGAAATCGCCCCAGGAGGCAGCAGATGGAGAGTTACATTTTGGCCATCGACCAGGGGACCACCGGTTCCCGGGCCATGGTCGTCGACCGGGCGGGCCGGGTCGTGGCCGACGCCTATGAGGAGTTCCCCCAGCTGTATCCCCGGCCGGGCTGGGTCGAACACGATCCGGAAACCATCTGGGACAAGACGCTCGCGGTGGTGCGCCGGGCCCTGGACGGCGCCGGCCTGACACCGGGGCGGGTTGCGGCCATCGGCATCACCAACCAGCGCGAAACCACGGTGCTGTGGGACAGGAAAACCCTCCGGCCGGTGCACAACGCCGTGGTCTGGCAATGCCGGCGCTCCGCCGGCATATGTGACCGGCTCAAGTCCCACGGGTTGGAGGGTGTGTTCCGCGAACGCACCGGCTTGCTCCTGGATGCCTATTTTTCGGGCACCAAGCTCAAATGGCTGCTGGATGAAGTTCAGGGGCTGCGGGCGCGCGCGGAACTCGGCGAGATCGCCTTCGGCACCATCGACTCCTGGCTGATCGCGAAACTCACCGCCGGCAAGTTGCACGTCACGGACCACACCAATGCTTCCCGCACCTTGCTGTTCAACATCCACGACCGGGTCTGGGACCCGGAGCTTCTGGGGGTGCTGGACGTCCCGGCGGCCCTGTTGCCGGAGGTGGTTGCCTCGGCCCAGGTGACCGGTTTGACCGATGCGAGGGTTTTCGGGGCCGAAGTCCCGATTGCCGGGATCGCCGGCGACCAGCAGGCGGCCCTCTTCGGTCAGGCCTGTTTTGACGAGGGCCAGGCGAAAAACACCTATGGGACCGGCTGCTTCCTGCTGCGCAACGTCGGGGCGACGCGCGTCGACCCCGGCCGGGGCCTGATCCTGACCCTGGCCTGCGACCGAGGCGGCAAGCCCTGCTACGCGCTCGAGGGCTCGATCTTCATCGCCGGCGCGGTGGTGCAGTGGCTGCGGGATGGGCTGGGGCTGATCACGAGCGCGGAGGAATCCCGGAGTCTGGCCGAAAGCGTGCCCGACACCCAGGGGGTCATTCTCGTGCCGGCCTTCGCGGGGTTGGGGGCCCCTCATTGGGACATGCATGCCCGCGGCGGGATATTGGGGATTACCCGCGGCACCACGCGCGCCCATGTGGTGCGTGCGGCGCTCGAGAGCATTGCCTATCAAACCCGGGATCTGGTGGAGGCCTTCGGCGATGCCGCGCGGACCCCTTTTGAAGAGCTGCGGGTGGACGGGGGGGCTTGCCGCAACGATTTTCTCATGCAGTTCCAGGCCGACATCCTCGGCTGCGCCATCGACCGCTCCCACCAGTTGGAGTCCACGGGGATGGGCGCTGCCTTTCTCGCGGGGCTCACGATCGGCTTCTGGGGGTCGGTCGAGGAGGTCTCACGTCTGAGGCGGTCGGAGAAGGTGTTCACCCCGAAGATCGACGCGGGTGAGCGCGAGCGGCGCTACCGGGGGTGGAAGGAAGCCGTGGAGAGGGTGAAGAGCCGTTAGCAGCTTGTCGCTGCCGTTTTAAGTTTTAAGC
>CAVQUW010000029.1:0-91895 GCA_963716785.1 uncultured delta proteobacterium
CGACGTATCGCTTGGGTTCGGCGGCCGCCGTTCGCGTCCACGACACCGAGGCGACGCCGCTGTCGTCGGAGGCCATGCCGCCTATCGCCAGCGAGACGAGCGAGGTGGTGTAGGTGTCGGCCGGCGAGGGCAGCTCGATCGAGACGCTCGGAGCATGGCTGTCGACCACCACGGTGACCCCGGTGGTCGTCGCCGCCGTTCCGCCCGGCGCGGTGGCGACGACTTCGATCTGGTTGCGCCGGTTGCGACCGGTATCGAAACGCTCGACGGCGAAGCCGGGGAGGAGAGGGTGGCCACGCGGCCCCGTTGCGCCGGATCTCCAGTCGCCCCGCGCTGCGGCAGGTGCCCGCCAGCGACGGCCGTGGAGCCGCCGCCGGTGTAGAACGGGTTCTTGGCGGGCTCGGTGACGACGATATCCACCGGGCTGTTGGGGTTGTAGCCGAGCTCCTGCTCCTGGAGGTTGGTGAGCCCGTCGACGTCGGGATCGCCGTTTGCCGACTGACCCCGAGATTGCCGAAATACTGCATCTCCCACGGGTCGAGCAGCCCGTCGTTGTCGGTGTCGACCATCGGCGTGTAGCCGCCGGAGTCGCTGTAGCCGAGCCAGGGCTCGAAGGTGCACGTTCTCGCTGACGCCGTCCCCGCTGCCGGGGCCGGCCCCCGAAGGCCCGCTGTCGTGGCCCCACCAGTTGCTAGGCTGGCGTCGAGCGGCTGCGGTGGAAAGCGCCTCGAAGGCGTAGAGACCCAGGCACTGGTTGCCCTCGATCACGTTCTGGTTGACCTGGGTGCAGGCGGTGAAGACCGCAATGCCGCCCCAGGCGCCCCTTCCGGTGTTGTTGCCCACCACCGTGCAATCGGTGACGCGTGGCCGGCACCGTCGTAGAGCACGATGCCGTGGCCGGCGTTTTCAGCCACCAGCATGCCTTCCAGATGCGATCTGGTCCGGGGTCTGGTTGGAGCCCTCCACCCGGATCGCCGTCGCCGGTGCTCTGGCGCACCTCGCCGATGCGCACCATCATGTTCGCGCTGCCGGCGGTGACCTTGACGCCGGTGCCGCAGCCGGTGACGAGGGCATCGCCCATGTCGAGGTCCAGCTGGTAGGCCTCGGCCAGCTCGATCCCGGTCTCGCAGGCCTTGATGGTGACCCCGCCCAGGATCAGGCAGCCGCCGTCGGACTGGACCGCAAGGCCGCGCTTGAAGTTGCGGATGGTCAGGTTCTGAAGCGTCACCCGCTCCACGGCCGAAGATATGACCAGGCCGGCACTCCAGCCCGTGGCGCCCGCACCGTCCAGGATCGTGGCGTCCTCCCGGCGCCCGATGATCGTGACGTCGGCCGCCGAGGACGGCCGGCTCGTTCGGCTCGATCACGTCGGCCCCCAGGGCGTTGGCACTGTAGACGCCCGGCCGCCAGCCGGATCACGTAGCTGCCCTGCCGCGATGGCGTTCACCCGCTTGACGGCCCCGTGCAGGGTCTGGAGCGGGTGGGCCGCATTGCCCAGGTTTTGGTCCTGGCCGAACGGGGCGACGACGAATTCGCCCACCGCCGGGGTGACATCGCGGTCTTTGGGGTCGGTCCCGGCCTGCTGTTCGGCCAGGTTGCTCCAGCCGTCGCCGTCGAAGTCGCCCGCGCCGGTCTGCCCCAGAGCCGCCGAAGTTCGCCTGCTCCCAGGCGTCCGGAAGCCCGTCCAGATCGGAATCCAGTGTGGGCGTCATGCCGAGCCAGGGGTGGAAAGTCGACGCCTTCGCTCACCGACTCGCCCGTGCCCGGGCCCGCGCCGGAGGGCCCGCTGTCGCTGCCCCACCAGTTGTAACGTCGCGTCGACGGGTGCGGTCGAGAACATGTCGTCCGCGTAAAGCCCCGTCGCGCAGGAGTTGTCCTCGATCCGGTTGTAGTTCACCACCGTGCAGGTCGAGAAGACGGCGATCGCGCAGCGAGCGCGCTCTCGGACGAATTGTTGCCGCCCAAATCGCAACCGGTGACGGTGTGGCCGGTGCCGTCGTAGAGCACGATGCCGTGGCCGGCGTTCGAGAGCACCCGGATGTCTTCAAAGCGGATCTGGTCGGGAGCCTCGTTCGAGCGCTCCACCCGGATCCCGTCACCGGTGCTCTCGCGCACCACCCCGTTGCGCACCGTGGTGTTGGCTCCCCCGGCGCTGACCTTGACGCCGATGCCGCAGCCGGTCACCACGGAAGTGCCCAGGTCGAGGTCGAGTTGGTAGGCTTCGGCGAGCTCGATCCCGGTCCCGCAGGCGCTGATGGTCACACCGGTCAGTGTAATGCAGCCGCCGTCGGACTGGATTTCGAGGCCTTTCTTGAAATTCCGGATGGTCAGGTTCTGCAGCGTCACCTTCTCCGCGCCGACCGAAAGCGCCAAACCGGCGGCCCAGCCCGGCGGCGCCCGCGCCGTCCAGCACGGCGCCGGTTCCGGTTCCGATGATTGTCATATTTCGCCCGAGGGTCACCTGAGTGTCAGCGCCCTCGGTGACTGGCGTGTAGGTGTCGGGGGAAATGTTGATGACGATGTTGGACGCCGCCAGGTCATTAGCGCGGGCGACCGCCTTGTGGAGCGTTTTTAGCGGGTGTGTCTCGTTCCCGAGGTTCAGGTCACTGCCGCTTGCGCCGATGAAGAGCGCCGAAAGGTTCGGCAACTCGTCGGGGTCGTTCGGGTCGGTGCCGCCCTGGACTTCACACAGATCGCTGAAACCGTCGCCGTCGGTGTCGGCGTTTTTGGGGTTCGTGGCGTTCTGATACTCTTGCAGGTTGGTCAGGCCGTCGACGTCCGGGTCGAGCCCCGCATCGTTTACGTCCTGGGTTCAGCCCGTTGGCATCCTCCCAGAAGTCCGGCATGCCGTCGCCGTCGGTGTCGGGAGGGGTGCCGAGGGTGAACGCGAAGGCATCCGAAAACCTGCCGGGGGCGTAGACTGGTTGTCGACGTTGTTTTGAAAAAGCTCCCGCCGCGCGTGCACCCGCCAGCGGTAGGTCTGGTTCAGCGCGAGGAACCCCTCCGGCAGATGGAACTCACTCTCGAAGGTGTAAAAGGTGTGCAGGCGCTGGGTCATGCCGTAGTCGTAGATGTTGACCTGGTAGAAAAGCGCCCCGGGCACGTCCGCCCAGTCGAAGTCGACCGCCGTGGTGCCCGTGACGCTTGCCCCGTTTGCAGGCACCAGCGAGGATTCGGGGGCAAAGCCCAGCGGGCTGCTGGTCAACTCCTCCTCGGGGGTTTCATACGTGTGCCCCTGCAGGTCCTGTACGCGAAACTTGTACTTGCCTCCGTCGACCGGCGGCTGGGTGGAGGTGGTGGCGTAGACACCCCTTGTGGCGGTGTTCGAAGCGTGGGGGTGAGCGGCCTGGAAGGTCAGCGTCTCCTCGAAGCCGCCCGGGTGGATCGCCGTGACCTGCTGGATGTTGCCGGGGACCCCCTGGGCGTCGTGCACGTAGACCCAGAAACCCAGCGCCTCCCCGATGCTTTCACCATTGCGCGTGTAGGCCCCGAGGTTGTCCAGCTCGATGTAAGGCGCCTCGGCCTCGACATTGTCGGTGTAGAAAATAAAGAAATCAGAGCTGTTGACCGGGGTCCTGGCAAAGTTGTCCAACTCGTGCGGGGTCCTGGCGTCGAAAGCGTCAAGGCGGTAGCGGTAATAGGAGTTGGTCTTCAAAACGCCGGGGGGGACGCGGTAAAAGGTTTCGGCCCCTTCGGTGTACCCGCGCCAGAGAGTCTCCGAGCTGTCGCGGTTGTAGATCCGGACCCGGTACATGACCGCCCCGCCCACCGGGGTCCAGGTGAACGTCGGGGAGGCACCGGTTGTCAAGTGGATTCGACTCGTCATGGTTTTGTCCGGCCCGCTCGGCGGGTAGACGGCCCCGGAGGGGTGCGTGTATTGCCCCGTAGCCCCATCGGCCGAAAAGGTCAGGGTCGAACCGGACAACGCGATCCGGCAGCGGATGGTCTGCCCCGGGGTGATGCCGGTCAGCAGCGTGCCCTCGGGCGCACCAGTCCCGCCGACAGGCACCTTCCAGCGCCACGTGTTCTGGTCGCTGAGCCACTGCTCGCTGACCGAAAAGGCCACCCGGTCGGCGTATACGCTCAGCGAGGCGAAGACATCGCTCTTGCCGGTGCTGAACCATGTCCCGGCAATCCTGGCCCGGGGCAGAAGGCTGTCGCTGATGGAGGTCACCGTGACGTCGGCCTCGATCGAATGGATGTCGTTGGGGTTGGCAAATCCGATGGAGGAATCCCCCCGGCCGATCGAGTTGCTCACCTGGGTCAAGAGCGCACCGTCGCTGATGGCGACCGAGTCGGAGTTCCAGGGCCACTTGGCGCGGTTCAGGTCGTTGACGGAGGCGTACCCGTCGAAGCTCTCGTAGAACGAACCGTTGACGGAGATGTTGTCGAAGACGGCGGTGATGTACTCGTTCTTCAACGTCGGGGTGATCGAATAGCGGTCCGGCGGGGCGAGCACGTCGACGTTCAGGGTGTCGGCGATCGTCGCCGTGTTCAATTCCGGGTCGGTCACGGTGAAGGTGTACACCCCTGCCGGCGGCACCCCGGGGGTGCTCGCCCAGAATATGGCCTGGGTCGGGCTTTCGACGACATCGAGCGGCATCGTTATCGGGGACGGGTTTCCGGGGACCTGAACCTTCACGGTGTGGGAGGACCCGTCGAAGGCGATCCCGTCCAGGTCGATCACCCGCACCTCGAGGCCGCCGATCGTGCCGTTCTCGCGGTTGAAGCTGTAGGCCTGCCCCATTTTGGGGTCGAGCGCCGGCTTGGCGCTGTGGGGGACCGGCGCCGCGGCGGTGAACGCCAGCCAGCCGCTGTCGGTCCGGTTCTGCTCGGTGATCCAGTTGCCGCTGTCCCCCGCCCGCACCCGCCAGTAGCTCTGCCCCGGGGTGAGGATGCCGGACTTGAGCGTGTGAAAGAGCTTGTCGTGTCCCTTGGCCTGGTCCGAGGCATAGACCCGGGTGCCTGGCTGGCCACTGTTGTTGGCGTAGATTTCCATCCGGTAGTAGATGGGCATGTCCGGGTCGGACGGGTAATCGATCGGGGTCCAGGTGAAGATCGGGGTCTTGGAGTCAACAACGGCGTTGTTCGCCGGGGAAAAAGCCGAGTTGTCGTACACCGGGAAGCTGCGCAGGGTATACTGGTAGTCGGACCCGGCACCCGCTGAACCGTTGGCGCCGGTCACGGTAAAAGTGTACACCCCGAGCGCGGGCGGGCTGGCTATCTGAGCGCTGAATATGCGCCACTCAGGGTTGCCGCTCTGAAATGCAAAATCGCCCGTGTTCGCCACAATGGCGCCGGCAGGGTCCCGGAGTGTAATGGTGCTGATGCCTCCAGGCAGGGTCCCGGTGAAGTCGGTCCCGATTTCAGCTTCCACCCATGTTTGAAAACCGCCGTCCGATTTGCGGATGTATTTGATCGAACCGGATGACCGGAGAAGCTTGGCTCGAGGTCGAAGTCGATGCCGGGAGTGGTCGCTCCCGCCGTCACCGTCACCGGGTCGGCCGCATTGCAGTTGGCCGATGTCGGCAGGTCGTTCCACCACTCGTCCTGCACGTTCCGCGGCCCGGCGCAGGCGGCGTGCGTCGAAACGTAATATTGGCCGACCGGCAGCCCGGTGATCGTGTAGTTGCCGTTTTCGTCGGTCTGGGCGCCGCCGACGCCGTTTTGCCAACAAAGGCCGGCAAAGGCATTGACGCACACATTCGGCGCGGGCTGGCCGCCGGCGGTCACCGTCCCGGTGATCCGGCCGCCCAGCTCGAGCGCGAAATCCCGTGTCTGCGATCCACCGGGTGAAACGGTGATGGGCGGGACCGTGCTGCAATCGGTGTTGAGCTTCTGGCCGTTCCACCACTCGTCGATGTAATAAAGGCGTCTGGCCCGAACCGCAGCCGGTGTAGGTCACCAGGTACCGGTCGCCGGCCGGCACCCCGCGGATCGTGTAACTCCCGCCAGACCCCGTCTGCGCCCCGGCCATCCAGGTGCCGCCGCAGGGGTCGGACAGCACGTTGAGGCAGACCCCCTCGAAGCCCGCCCGCGCCGCCGGAGACCGTCCCGGACACCGACCCGCCCAGGTCCAGCCGGAAGTTCTTGCCGGTGCTCACTTGATTGGCAACGACGATCACCGGCACGGCCGAGCCGCAGTCGAAACTGCCGTTAACACCGTCCCACCACTCGTTGACGTAGTCGGAAAGGTTCAGGTTGTTCGTAAACACGTAATAGCTGCCCGGCGACACATTGATGAAGGCGAAGTCCCCGTTGGGGGCGGTGTTGGTCCAGGCGAAGTGCATGTTGCCGCCGCAGGGGTCGCCGGAAACCAGGGCCACGTTGAATACGGTCCCCGTTATCGTGTTTCCCGCCGAGTCCTTGACGGTGCCGACAATCGCGCCCGTCCCCGGCAGGGTGAACGCGGCCGGGTTGTTGGGGTCGGTCCCGTTGGCGACCTCGAGGCCGTCGTTGATGCCGTCGCCGTCGCTGTCGGCGATCTGCGGGTTGGTTCCATGCCGGAATTCATCGAGGTCGGTCAGGCCGTCTCCGTCCGTGTCGTCGGTCCCGTCGCGGGAGAGGTTGCCGAACGTCGCGGTCTCCCAGTCGTCGTCCATGCCGTCGAAATCCGCGTCCAGCATGCGCGTAAGCGTAAAGTCGACATCGGTGATGGCCGCGCCCTTGGTGACGTTGAGAAGCGCTGCCGCAAACCGGTGGGTCGCCTGGTTGAAAAACTCGGAGTTGTACCCTGGGGAGATCGCCTCGACGTAATAGGTCCCCGGCGGGAGGCCCCTGAGCACGTAGGCGCCCGTGTCGTCCCCGTAGCTTTCCTGGACCCAGTACCCTTCAGCGGCGTCATAGAGCCGGACGACGAACTGGTGGTCGGTCCAAGTGTTGGCGTGCATCCCGTACCAATAGGCGACCACCTGGTCGTCGAGGATGATTTCGGAGGAGTCGTCGGAACTGGTGCGGAATTCCCATTCCCCGCACTGCGCCGGGTCGACGAAGAACCAGCCCTCGTAATACGACGTGAACCCGTCGTCCTGCCCGTGGATGTTTTCATTGTGGCGGACCTCGGCGACCACGCTCTGCCCGTACCACCCGGCGTCCGGGGTGGCGTCGACGTCGACGCACTTGACCATTTCGGGGTGGCTTTCGGGATAGTCGGACCAGTTGTTCCTCTTGTTGGTCAGGGTTATCCCCACGGACGCGGTGTCCGAGGGTTCCGTTCGCAGGGAGGACAGCTCGGGGTTGAAAAAAATCTCCAGTCCGCGTCGCCCGGGGCCTTGAATTGCGCCTGGGTTTGCTGGCCGCCCCCCATCTCGATGTGGCGGTAGACGAACTTGTGCCACCCGCTGGCCAGATAGGATACTTGCCGGTGGCGGCATCGTCGACCGGAAGGGAAGTGGTCTGGTCGAGCACGGTCCCTGAAATCGCCCCGCCTTCGTCCAGCGCGAAATCATTGCCCGCCGCGAACTGGCCCGCACTCACCGTTACGGCGGTCGCCAGGGTGCCGTCCGGCGTGCTGCCGCCCGCCGCGTACCACTCGTCCATTAGCGTCGGGTTTTTCCCGCAGCACCTCGGGAGTGGCCATAGGTAGTAGTCGCCGGGGGGCAACGCCGCGATTGCGTAGCTGACCGTCAGCGTCTGTGCAGCACCAGTGCCGTCACGTGGTTCCACTGCGGGCGGTGGAGAAACGTTGAGGCAGGCTATTGCGACCGGGGTGACCCCGTTTCCTTTCGCACCGTGCCGCTGATCGACGCCGGTCCCGGCCGGCGTGAATGAGCCCGGATCGTTCGGGCCGGTCCCGTTGGCGACCTCCTGCCCGTCGTTGACCCCGTCGTCGTCGCGTGTCGGGGTCGGTCGGGTCGGTGCCTTTCTGGTACTCGGCCAGGTTGGAGAGGCCGTCGCTGTCGGCGTCGGCATTCGGGTCGCTCACGCCGTTGTCGCTCTCCCAGGCGTCCGGCATCCCGTCGCCGTCGGCGTCGGTGTCGCAGGCATCTCCGAGTCCGTCAGTGTCCGTATCCGACTGGCTGCGGTTCGGAATCGACGGGCAGTTGTCGACCACATCCGCCACGCCGTCGCCGTCGGTGTCGCGCCCGTACTTAGCGCTGTAAAATTCATACTTGCCGGTCGAATTGTCCAGGTAGGAACCGACCACCACAAAGTCGTCGTAGGCGCCGATTGCAACTCCATTCCAGGTGTCCACCGTGTTGTCGGTCTTTTTCCAAATCAGTGTCCCTCCCGGCGAGTAGACAATGGTCAGCCCATCGCTTCCCGCAGCGTATATGTTCCCAACCGAATCGACCGCGACTCCGTTGAGACCTAAATTCGCATCGGACGATTTACGCCACACGACGCGCCCGGTGGGATCATATTTGACAATATGGAAGTCGTAGCTTGGGCTGCCTGTTATTCTGCCGGCAGTGACGATGTTTCCGGAGGGGTCCACCGCGACACCGTAGCCGAGCGACCCTCCCGGAATCACCGGAGTCAGGCTCATAGGACAGCCAAATCAAAGCACCGTCAGCGCCGCTGAGCTTTGCGGACGCATAATAATACAAGTTGTCGTTGCGCCGATTCCGGCCGCTGATGAGGATGTTGTCATCCGCGTCCACGGCCGTGCCCGTGACTTCAAACCACTGCGACCATTGAGCGCCCATCAGTTCCCGCGACCAAAGAAGCGTGCCCGACGGGTCGTACTTGACCACGTTCAAGTCCCCGCCGACGATGACGTTGTCGGCGCTGTCGATCGAGACCCCACCGTAGAGAAAAACAGGTGTGCTGGTGGCGAAATCCATTGACCACGACTGATTTCCGGCTGCGTCGTACTTGATGGTGGTACGAAGGTTGTTGCCGGCGTGGCCGGTCGCAATGATGTTGCCGCCGGAATCAACGACCAACCCATCAACAGTGTCGAGGTTCCAGCCACTGTCATAGGTCCTGGTCCAGTACACCGTGTTCGGGTCCTTCTTGTCGAGCTTGATGATCTTGAAGTCGCGGTTGAACCCGGTGCCCGGATCCTGATCGTAATATCCTCCTGCGATGATGTGGTCCTCGGAGTCGATGGCGACCGCAACGATCGAGTCGTCGCCTAAATTCGGATGAACGTATTTGAAGGTCCATGCCTGGACCAGGTTGGAGAGCGCCAAACCGTCGCAGACACCGTCGCCGTCAACATCCGTATTTGAGTCGTCCTGGGGACACGGGTCTGTGTTGTCGCCGAGGCCATCGAGATCGCCGTCATGCCACTCTGCCGCGTTCGAGGGAAAGGCATCGCAGACATTTCCATATCTGTCGAGATCAAGATCCTCCTGTGCCGGGTTGTCGATGGATGGGCAGTTGTCCAAGGAGTCCGCGATCCCGTCTCCGTCGGCATCCTGCGCCAAGACCGGGACTACCGCACCGGTGACCAGCAGCAACGCGACCGATATAACAGAAATCCAACAAACCCGGATCAAGACCTTTTTTCTCATATCGGCGCCCTTTATAGATCAAAAGTGGTCGACGATGGCATCTGAACCTGTGGGTGAAATAAAACCCGCCTCAGGGGTCATGCCGCTTCAAATAAATCCGCCCGCACCGGGAACCGGTGCGAGCGGAATAGTTATATGGCGGACCATGAACGGTCGCCAACAACTATAACTGATCCAACTGAGCCCTGGCATCTCTCCTCCAAATCCCCTCGACTCCCACTAAGGTCCTCCACCTTCGTGAGAGCGGCCCCGGCGGGGCTTATCCTGGACTGCAATATCTTGTATCGAAATGACCTCTCGGCCACTTCCATTGCAAAAAGCCGGGGTGCGGGCAGGTCAGGGGAATCGGTCAGGGCTGTGGGAGACTTGTTCTCCGGCCATTTATTCAAGGCACTTTATTCTGTTACTGGTATTGCTGAGATTCCTCCATGTTTTTTATTCTTCGCTGGAAGTTTGAGCGCCCTTTCTCCATGGAAGCGACATCCTGCCGTGGGCGTAATTATCGCGGCTGGAAGCCACTCCCACAGGGCTGCGCTTCAGTGCTGAAAGAATGGCGTCGCGCGCCAACAATCACTCAAAACAATAATTTTAGTTCCTGGAACTGTGACGGGAGCATGGGGCACCAAGCGGTGCCTTTGCCTGATTTCTTCAGGCTCTCCGTCAGTCCACCGTCCTGGAGGTGCGACGGTGCGACTCAAACGCGGCGCCGGGCAGGGCGTCGCAGGCTTGAAGCAAGCCTATTTTCGTGGGCCGTCCAAAAGGCGGGATGTGAAACTGTACTGATTGAGCGCGTATTTACTATCAAGTTTTCAAAGGCTTTGTCAAGAATTTATTGAATGGAAGGAAGCAATATATACTGAATGTCTATGCAATCCATTATCGCGACCTGATTTCGATTCTTCCGCTCCCTCTGGAAAAATCTGTGGCGGAGAGACTTGGTCACGGGTTGTGGAGGCCGGATGACAGGGACTCGTGCCGTGTGTCCGGCGGGGTTCGGACCGGCCTCACACGTCGCCGAACTCCGCCGCCTTGAGCACGACGCCGAGCTCCCGGGCCCGGCCGCTGAACTCCTCCATCAGGCGGTTGAGCGCGAGCTGGTGCTCCTCGCCGTAGAGCAGGATCAGGGTCGCCATGCGGCGCGCCCCCGGCCCGTTGGCGCCGGCCGCAACCCCGAGCGCCTCGGCCAGCGGCCGCAGCTCGGCCTCGACCGCGGCGATGTCGGGGTAGCGGCGCCCCGGGTCGCGCGCGCAGGCCTTCAGGATGAAGCGGCGCAGGGCCTCGGGCAGATCCTCCACGGCCTCGGCCGGGTCGGGGATGTCCTGCTCGACGTGCAGGTCCATGACCGCGTGCGGGTCCTCCTCGGGGAAGGGCCGGCGGCCGGCGAGCATCTCGTAGGCGGTGAGGCCGAGCGCGTAGATGTCGGCGCGCTGGTCGACCGGCAGGCACTCCACCTGCTCGGGGGACATGTAGAAAGGGGTGCCGGTCATGACGCTCTCGGTGCCGCAAGGGGCGGCGAGGCCGAAGTCGAGGATCTTGAGGCGCCCGCCGGGCGTGATGAAGAGGTTGCCCGGCTTGATGTCCTGGTGGACGATGCCGCGCGCGTGGGCGTAGCGCAGCCCGGCGCAGACCTGCAGGAGCAAGCGCAGCGTCTCGCGCGCGGGGAGCTGGCGCATCTCGTTCAGGACCTCGCGCAGCGTGCGGCCCTCGAGGAGCTCCATGACGATGAACATGGTCTGGAAGCGCTCCTCGATGTCGTAGACCTTGATGATGTTCTCGTGGTTGAACCCGGCGATGATGCGGGCCTCCTTTTCGAACCCGCTTCGGAACTGCGGGTCCATGGCCATGTCGTGGTTGAGCATCTTGATCACCACCGGCATGTTGAGGCCCGTGTGGGTGCCCTTGTAGACGATGCTGAAGCCGCCGCGGCCGATCACGTCCGTGATCAGGTACTTGCCGATGCTGCGCTCGGCCGTGACGCGGCTCGCGCCGAAGCGGTCGGCCACGATCTCGGTCAGAAAGCCCCTCAGCTCCGGGAACTCGGCGAGGAGCCGGCCGAAGTCCGCGCGGCCCACGCGCCAGAGCACCATGTCGGTCTCGGCGTCGACGTGGGCGCTTCGCGGCTCGCCGGTCAGAAGCGCCATCTCGCCCAGGATGTCGCCCTCGCGGCGGCCGGCCACGCGGTGGGTGTCGCCGTTGGTCTCGACCAGGACGGCGCAGGTCCCCCGCTGGATCACGTAGAAGGCGTCCCCTTGCGCGCCCTGGGTGATGAAGCGCTCGCCGGCCGGCACCCGCATGCGGCGGATGTGGTTGAGCAGCGGGCAGACCGCCTCGCGGTGGATCCGCCGCAGCAGGTCGATGCCCCGGAAGAAGGCGTAGTCCTCCGCGGCGGGCATCAGCTTGCCTTCGGCCGCCTCTTCCGCCGGCAGCCCGGCGGAGTGTGCGCGGCGCAGCGCCATCCCGATGCTACCGGTAGCGGGGTCTGGCGGGGTCCGGTGCGTCCCGGAGCACTTCCGCCGGGAAGGTCTCCCAGGCCTTGGCCGCGGGCGAAAACAGCTGGAGCTGAAGACGGGTGCCGGGAGCGAGCCGACGGGTGGACCGCACCCGGACCCCGCCCTCGGAGCGCTCCAGCAGGTCGACGAAGAGCCGCCCCTGGGGCAGCGCCGGCCCGCCGGGGCCGTGCAGCACGGCCACCTCGGGCGGGTCGAGCGCCTGCCGCGGCCCGCTCCGGCGGTCGTCGGGCGGGTTCATGGGGCATCCCTCAGGGCGAACACCTCCACCTCCTCGGAAAGATTTTTCAGGGCCAGCCGGCCGAGGGGCTCGAAAGCGAAGGGCTCCCCGACTCGCTCCGCGGTCGTCTTCGACACCAGCACGGACCCGCCCCGGGCCTGGCTGCAGAGCCGGGCCGCCACGTTGGTGGTGGTGCCGTGGGAGGTGTAGGTCCAGCGGTCGCCGGACAGCCCCTCGAATTTCGAGGCGCCGACGAAGGCCGGCCCCGAGCAGATGCCGATGTTGATGACGATCGGCCGGGATTCCAAGCGGCACTCCTGGTTGACGCTGCAGGCCTTGGCCATGATGGTCTGCGCCGCCCGCACCGCCTCCAGGGCGTGCTGCTGCCCGTCCTCGCTCAGAAAGAGCACCATCAGACCGTCCCCGGCGGTTTCGACGACGTCGCCGTTGTTCGCGTAGATGGCGTCCATGAAAACCGAGAAGTAGCGCTCGGTCACGGCGTTGACCTGGGTGGCGCCGATCTCCTCGGTCAGCCGGGTGTAGCCCTCGATGTCGAGGAAGAGCACCGTGACATCCCGCTCGCGTGCCTCGCGGATCTCCCCCCCGGGGGATTTTTCGACCAGCCGGGTGACGCTGGTCGGCACGAACTTGCAGAGACTCGCCTTGACGCTCTCCAGGATCTCCACCTTGCGCAGGGCGGCCTTGAGTTTCTTCAGGGTGCGCTCGAGCTCGCGGTTCTTGGCCGCCAGCGTCGTGTTCAGGCCTTTGATCCGCTCGAAGGAGCGCGCGTTCCTGAGCGCCACGGCCAGGTTGTTCGCCAGGGTGTCGATCAGCTCGCGGTCGTTTTCCGAGTACTCCTCCTCCACGAGCTTCGGCCCCAGGGCGAGCAGCCCGGCGCAGTCGGCCTCGACCGCAAACGGAAGCGCCAGCGCGACCCCTTCCGGGCAGGCCGTCCCGCGCAAGGCAGCGCCTCGGCCGCCGCAGCCCAGCCGCCCGGCGGCCCCGTCCGCCCGGACCGCCGCCAGGCGCGCCGGCGCAGGGCGGCCGCCTCCGCGGGGGAAGCCCATGGCGATGAATTGCCGACAGTCGCCGGAGGCGGGGTCGACCGTGGCGACCAGCCCCTCGGCCACGCCGAAGTTGCCCATGGCCATGAGCAGGCCGTTTCTGAGGATGGTCTCGCTGTCGGTGCTGCCGAAGAGGTCCTTGCTGACGTCGTAGAGCGTCTTGAGGTGGAAGATGCGGCGGTCGAGCTCGGCCTCGACCTCGGCCGACTGCTCGAGCTCGGCCCTCAGCCGGGTGAGCTCGTCGCGGGTTTCCGCTGCCTCTAATCTCATGAGTCGACCGTCCGGGTTAAGCGCCTCCCGCACGGCAGGTGCGGTCGGGACCGGTTTCACGAACCATGGCGCCCGAGCCGTTTGAGGGCCCTCGAACAGCTCCGGCCGCGCTCATCTCATCTGGAAGCTGCTCCCACGGGACCGCCCTTCGCCACCGGCGGAATGGTGCCGCACGCCATGGCCCGCTTACAAGGTCGCCGCACGTACCAGGCTCATGAAGTGGATCTGCACCTCCCGGCGGGTCTCGTTGAGCCGCTCGAGCAGTAGGCGGGACAGGTTGGTCATGACGCGGCAGCCAAGCTCGGGCTGCTGCGCGATAAGTGCCAACATATCGGCGCCCCGGATGACGCGCAACTCGCCGTCCCGGGCACAGCGCGCCGACAGGTTGTAGCGGTAAGGCGCCACCAGGGCCCCGACCCCGACGCACCCGCTTCCGGGACGGATCAGGGTAATGGGGATCTCGACAGGATGCTGCAGCATGATCCGCAGTTCAGCGGCGCCATCCTCGATGGTGATGGGGAGCTCGACGGCATCCTGAACCTTGATCAGCAGTTCAACGGCGCCATCCTCGACGAGGTAGAATTTCTCGGCGGGGTCGGCCTTGTGGAAGAGCCATTGCCCCGTCCGAATCTTCTGCCTGCGGGCCAGGGCCTGAATGCACCCGAGTTGGGGCGCGGTGAGCCCCTCGAAAAGGGTACACGCCGAAAAATCCATGGCCGGCTTCCTCGCCGTTTGCGGTGTTCATGCCCCCAACGGCCATGGCCGCACCGGGCCGACCCCACTGCACGGTCGTGGCGTCATCCCGACCCGCTCAGACGCCCGCTTCAACCATTTTTGACAAGGCATCTTCGATGGAGGGGTAGATGGTGGCGAACTTGGTGATGCCCACCATCGTGAAAATCTTCTTGAAGTGGTCCGAAACCCCGGTGATCCCGATCACCTGACGGTGGCGCCTGGTCTGGGCCAGGATCTGGATCAGCACGGCGATGCCGCCGCTGTTGATGTAGGCCTCGGGGTCGATCTTGAGCAGCAGCCGGCTCGCCCCCTGCTCGCTCGCGCTGCGGTAGGCCTCGTTCAGGTGCGGTTCGGAGAAGGCCGTGATGTCCCCGCGGATGCCCATCACGGTGACCCCGCCGGAGGTTTCCAGATTGATCTCGTTGGTCTGCTGCTGCATCGCCATTCTGCGCCCTTTGTCGCCCTAAATTGCCGCCGTTGCCGTATCGTCGATGCGCTCCCCCGCCGCGGGCTTCATCCGGATGACCATCCGCACCACGTGGCCGCCGCCGCTCCGCCGCCGGAACTCGATCCGGTCGGTCAGGTTGCGCATCAGGAAAAGACCGAAGCCGACCGGCGGCGCCATCTGCGCGATCACCCGCTCGATGTCGGGCTCCGGGACGGCCCCCTTGATCCCCGGGCCCTCGTCGGTCACGGCCACGTGGATCTCCTCGCCGACCACCTCGATGCGGACCGTGACGCGCGAGCCCGGACGGTTGCGGTTGCCGTGCTGCATGGCATTGGTCGTCGCCTCGGCCACGACCGTCTTGAGGTCCTCGATGCGCGCGTCCGGAAAGCCGTGGATCTTGGCCAGCGTGGCCGAGCAGGCCATCGCCAGGCGCTCGTAGCCGAGCTCGTTCGGCAATGTCAACTCGACACTATGATTCAACGAGCCGAGGTCCTTGCTGTCGTCCACTGGTGTGCTTCTCCGAATCGACCATAGCGCCGATAAGTTATTGAACTGGATTCAGAGCATTTTAGAAAAGGACGGCGCGTTTGTCAACCTGAAAAGTGAAGCCGTGTCCCATGATGATCGCGGCGGGACGCCGCTCCCACCAAAAAAAGAGATTTCTTCTTTGAGAAGATGGCCACTGAAGCGGGCCCGCGCACATCCGGTTGAACCAGAGGCAAAAATGCATTATGACGTTCCCAGGGTCGCCTGGAAAAAGCTATTCATTGAACCCTCGACCCCTTGAACCCTTGGACCCTCGTATCCCAGACATGAACCGCAGGGTATTGGCCGACCTCCTGGACCCGAACCGCCCCGATGCGGTGCGCCGCGAGCTGCACCGGATCCTGGGACTGATTTCGCCCGGCTTGGACCAGGCCGCCGTCGACCGGGTCCAGGACGACCTGCAATGCCTCTACACCGGCCGCTTTCCCGGCTACCGGGCCTGCTCGACCGGCTACCACGACCTGCGCCATGCCCTCGACACCATGCTCGCCATGGCGCGCCTGATCCACGGCGCCGCCTTGGATTCCCGCGTTTGGACCGAAAGGGAAATCGTGCTGGCCCTGGTTGCCGCGGGGTTTCATGACGCCGGGTACATCCAGACCGCGGCGGAGCGAACCGGAACGGGTGCGCGGTTTCGCGTGGGCCACGAGCGTCGCGGCGCGGCTTTCCTGGCAAGGCATGCGGAAAAACTGGGTCTTGCGGAAGAGGAGGCGAACTCAGCCGGGCTGCTGATCCGCTGCACCGACATGGCGGCGGGCATCTCCGCCGTTCCTTTGGCGGGGCAACGCCTGGAGCTGCTTGGCCGGATGCTGGCGGCGGCCGACCTCCTGGCCCAGCTCTCCGATGCGGTCTACCTCGAGAAACTGCAGCTCCTGTACGCGGAAGACCGGGAGTCCGGTGACACGCGCTACGCGGATATCGTGGACGCCCTGCGCCAAGCCGTGGGCTTTCACGCGGCCTTCAAGACGCACATCGAAAAGACCCTGCCGGGCCACGATCGGCTCCTGCGTCTGCACTTCGAGGCGCGCTGGGGCACCGGCGAAAACCTCTATCACCGCGCCATCGCAGGCCAGCACGCCTACCTCGACCGCGTCCTCGAGGACCCGTCGGCCCCCGCCGAAAGCGTTCTGGCGCGGCTGCGCCGGGTGGGGAGCGCCGCGCGCGCCCGCGGCCTTTAGGGCTGAGCGCGCCGGGATTACGGCTGCGGCCGAAACCCGGCCGAGGCGAAGTCGGTCAGGTTGCCGGCGGCGTCCTCGACCACGATCAGCCCCTCGACCCCCTCCAGCCGCTCGATCAGCGCCAGGCCCTTTTCGGCGCCCATCACCATGACCGCCGTGGCCAGACCGTCGGCCAGGGTGCAGTCGGGGGCCACGACCGAGGCGCTCACCACGCGGTTGGTCACGGGGGTGCCGGTGCGCGGGTCGATGACATGCGAGTAGCGCACCCCGTCCGGCGACGAAGAACTGGCGGTAGTCGCCGCTGGTGGCGAAGGCGCAATTTTCGAGCGCGACCACGCGGTAGAGCTCGTCCGGCCGCGCCTCGGCCTTCGGCCGGTTGATCCCGACGCGCCAGCGCCCCCCGTCGGCGCGCCGGCCGGCGGCCGCCACCTCGCCGCCGATCTCCACCAGGAACTCCGCGAACCCGGCCCCGCGGACCACCTCCGCCACGGCATCGACGCCGAAGCCCTTGGCGATCGAGGAGAGGTCGAGGGTCACGGCCACCTGACGCTTGACCAGTGCGCCATTGTCCCGAGATCTCGATCTTTTCGAACCCGATGTCCGCGAGCAGCGCCGCGATCTTCTCCGCCGGGGGCGGCGTGCCGATGCGCCCGGCCCGGCCGAAGCCCCAGAGGTCCACCAGGGGGTTCACGGTGCCGTCCCAGGCCCCTTCCGACAGCCGGTGGATCTCGGCCGCGGCCTTCATGACCGTCAAAAAATCCCGCGACACCGGGAACTCGCGGCCGACCTCGGCCAGGCGGTTGAAGCGGCTGATCTCGCTGTCGGCGATGTAGGGCGACATGCTGCGGTTGACCTCGTCAAGCCGCCGGTCGATCTTCGGCTGCAGCCCGTCGACGGAGCCGAAACGCCCCGTGACCACCGTGACCTGGTAGGTGGTCCCCATGGTCCGCCCGGAAAAGGTGTGCTCCCGCCGCCCCTCGCACCCCGCCAGGCCCATGACCAGCCACGCCACAACGACCAGCCGGGTCAGTCTCGCGATAACCACCGCCCCTCGCTTTCCACATTCCTTTTTCCGAACTCCGAATTCCGAATTCCACCTTCCAATGAATTCCCCCTTCCGCCTTCCGTTTTCCCTTGCTTAGCCGTTCAGCCTTCAGCCTTCCCTTTTCAACAGATCCTCGGCAGCTGCTCGCCGGTCAGCATGTCCACGATGCGGGTGCCGCCGATGCGGGTCTTCATGAACACCTTGCCGGGGTGCTCGGCAACGGCCGCGCCGATGATCACGGCCTCCCGGCCGAAGGGGTCCGCGTGCATGGCCGCGAGCACCGCATCGGCGTCTTCCGGCGCCGCGAAGGCGATGAGCTTGCCCTCGTTGGCCAGGTACAGGGGGTCGAGCCCCAGCAGTTCGCACAAGCCCGCCACTGCGGGCCTGACCGGCAGGCGCTCCTCGTCGATCAGCACGCCGACCGCCGACTGCTCGGCGATCTCGTTCAGGGCCGTGCCGAGCCCCCCGCGGGTGGGGTCGCGCAGGACGCGGATGCCCGGCGCGGCCGCGAGCATGCGCCGCACCATGTGGTTAAGCGGCGCGGTGTCGCTCACGACCGTGGTGTGAAAGGCAAGGCCTTCGCGCGCGGCCAGCACACTGACCCCGTGATCGGCGATGGGCCCGCTCAAGAGCACCCGGTCCCCGGGCCGGGCCCGGTGGCCACCCGTCTCCACCCCGTCCGCGATCACCCCGATGCCGGAGGTGTTGATGAAGATCCTGTCGGCGGCGCCTTTGGGCACCACCTTCGTGTCCCCGGTGACCACGCTCACGCCGGCGGCTTTGGCGGCCCGGCCCATGGCGGCCACGATGGTTTGAAGATCCGTGACCGGGAACCCCTCCTCGATGATCAGCGCCGCACTCAGGTATTGCGGCGTTGCCCCGCACATGGCGAGGTCGTTGACGGTGCCGTAAACGGCCAGCTCGCCGATGTTGCCGCCGGGGAAGAAAATGGGGTCCACCGTGTAGCTGTCGGTGGAGAAGGCCAGCCGCACCCCGCCGATCTCGAAGACCGCCCCGTCGTTGAGCCGGGCGAGGATGGGGTTGTCGAAGACCGGGATCAGCATCTCCTTGGTCATGCGGTGGGACATCTTGCCCCCGCTGCCGTGGTCGAGGAGGATCTTGTCGGGTTTCATCTACGGGTCACCCCTCAAAATAGCGGTAATAGGCCGCGCAGGTCCCCTCGCTCGACACCATGCAGGCGCCGACCGGCTCCATGGGGGTGCAGACCTTCTTGTACAGGGCGCACTCCGGCGGGGTCTTTCTGCCGGTCAGGACCTCGCCGCAGGCACAGCCCGCCGGAGCCTGCGGTTCGGGGAGTTCGAGCGCAAAACGCCTTCGCGGCATCGTGGCCCGCATAGGCCGCCCGGATCGCAAGACCGCTGCCGGCGATGACGCCGATTCCGCGCCAGGCGGCGTCGGCGGGCTCGAAGACCTGCGCCATCAGCTGCCGCGCCCGGGGATTGCCCGCGGCGCCGACGGCCCGCGGGTAGCAGTTGACCAGAGCCGGACGGCCGCCTTCGATCTGCGCGACAAGCTCGGCGACGGCCTGCAGGATGTCCGTCGGTTCGAAGCCGGCCACGGCGCAGGGGATGCGGTGGCGCTCGAAAAACGGCCGGTAGGCGTCGGTACCGATGATCACCGAGACGTGCCCGGGCAGGATGAACCCGTCGACCCGGTGGTCGCCGCCGATCATCAACGCCTCCAGGGCCGGCGGCACGAGCTTGTGGGCCGAGAACACCGTGAAGTTCTCGCGCTTCTCCGCGGCCGCGGCGGCAATCGCGGCGGCAACCGTGGGCGCGGTGGTCTCGAAGCCCACCCCCAGGAAGACCACCGGCCGTTTCGGGTTGGCGCGGGCGATCTCGAGGGCGTCCAGGGTCGAATACACCACGCGGATGTCCCGGCCTTCGGCCCGCTCCCGCAAGAGCGAGGAGCGGGTCCCCGGCACCCGCATGAGGTCGCCGAAGGTGGTGATGATCACCTCCTTCTGGCGCGCGAGCTCGATGAAGGCGTCGATCTCCGCCTGGTCGGTGACGCAGACCGGGCAGCCCGGCCCCGAGAGCAGCGCGATCGTCTCGGGCAGCACGGAGCGGATCCCGCTGCGGAAGATCGCCACCGTGTGCGTGCCGCAGACCTCCATGAGCCGGACCGGGCGGCGGTTTTCGCCACGGATCTTCTCGAGAAGCGTCTGCGCCAGTGCCGCGTCGCGATATTCGTGCATGTGTTTCAGCGTCATGCGCATTGCCTCGTTGTTAGGAGCAAAAGATGCAGGATATCGCGGCGGGGACGTCGCTTCCACGAAAAGAACAAGACCACTGCTCCGCCTGTTCTTTGCCCGAACGGGGGCAGCTTGCTCAAGCGGGATCGCGGCCGCGACGCCGCTCCCACGAAAGAGGGGGAACGCTTCGCAGGCCACCTCAGGCATCGCTACGGCCTCGAACCGTCCGGTGCTTTTCTCACTTGGCCCCTTGAACCCTTGACCCCTCGAACCCTTGCCCCTGTCCTTTTACCCTTGACCCCTCGACTCCTCGACCCCTTGTATCTCGGCGCCCCCGCCACCAGCGCCTGGCCGAGGGCGATGCCGCCGTCGTTGGTGGGGACCAGCCGGTGGTGGTGGACGGCAAACCCCCGGGCCTCGAGCGCCGGGATCAGGCCGCGGAGCAGCCGTGCGTTCTGGAAGACGCCCCCGCTCAGTACCACGCGGTCGAGACCGCGTTCGGTCCCGACCCGCACGCACAGTTGCGTGAACAGTGCGACCAGGGTGTTGTGGAACTTGGCGCTGACGACGGCCACCGGCCGGCCGGCGGCGAGATCCTGCGCCACGCCGCGGATGATCGGCGCCGGCAGGATGCGGATGGGGGCCGCCCCCTCCCAGGCAAACTCGTAGACCCCTTCGGTGTCGTCGGCGGCGGCCATCTCCAGCTCCATGGCGGCCTGGCCCTCGTAGCTGACCCGCCCCCGCAGACCGCAAAGGGCGGCCACCCCGTCGAAGAGTCGCCCGAGGCTCGAGGTCGGCGGCGAGTTGATGCGCTTGACGATCATGGCGAGGATCACCTCCAGTCGGTCGGCCTCGATTCCGCGCAGCGCCGGGCAGACTCAGCTCCCCCAGGCCGGCGCCGTAGGCATCGTGCAGGTAGCTGACGGCCATGCGCCAGGGCTCCCGGATGGCGGCGGCGCTCCCCGGCAGGGGGACGTAGGCCAGGTGCGCCGCGCGTTCGAAAGCCGCGCGCGTCGGCCACCAGCACCTCCCCGCCCCACACCGCCCCGTCCGGCCCGTAGCCGGTGCCGTCGCAGGCGATCCCGATCACCGGGCCCTCCAGCTGGTGCTCGGCCATGCAGGCCGCGACGTGGGCGTGGTGGTGCTGGACCCGGATCAGCGGGGCGCCGGTCTGCTCCTCGGCGAAGCGGGTGCTGAGATAGTCCGGGTGCAGGTCGTAGGCGATGCAGCTCCGGGGTGACCGCCAGGATGCGCAGCAGGTGGTCGAGCGCTTTCTGGAAGAACTCGTAGGTCGCCAGGTTCTCGAGGTCGCCGATGTGCTGGCTGACAAAGGCCTGGTCGCCCTTGGTGACGCAGACCGTGTTTTTCAACTCGGCCCCCACGGCCAGGACCGGCGGCAGCGGTCTCCTCAGGAACACCGGCGTCGGCACAAAGCCCCGGGAGCGTCGCAAAAAGCGGGTGCCGCCCGCCACCCGGCGCACCACCGAGTCGTCGCTGCGCAGAAGGATGTCGCGGTTGTGGGTGAGAAAGCCGTCGGCGATCCCGGCAAGCCGCCGGAAGGCTTCCTCGTTGTCGATCGCGATGGGCTCCTCGCTCAGGTTGCCGCTGGTCATGACCAGGGCCGTGAACCCGTGGCCGAGCAGCAGGTGGTGCAGCGGCGTGTAGGGCAGCATGACGCCGACCCAGCGGTTGTGCGGGCGCCACCTCTTCGGCCAGCGGAAACGGCTGCCTTTTCGGCACCAGCACGATCGGCCGCTGAATGGACTCGAGCAGTCCCCGATCCGCGTCCGTCACCCGCGCGTAGGCGCCGACGGCCTCCACGTCCGGCGACATGACCGCCAGGGGCTTTTCCTCCCTGAGCTTGCGCTGCCGCAGACGGGCCACGGCCGCCGCGCTGGCCGCGTCCACGGCGAGATGAAAGCCGCCCAGGCCCTTGACGGCGAGGATCATCCCCCGGCGGATCAGTTCCGCGGCCGCCGCGATCGGGTCATCGGCGCAAACGGCGCGGCCCTCGGCGTCCCACAGCGCGACCCGCGGCCCGCAGGCGGGGCAGGCGTTGGGCTGGGCGTGGAAACGGCGGTCGTGCGGGTCGTCGTACTCGGCCTGGCATTGCGCGCACATGCGGAAGTGGCGCATGGAGGTCTTGGGCCGGTCGTAGGGGATGTCGTCGATGATGGTGAAGCGCGGGCCGCAGTTGGTGCAGTTGATGAAGGGGTAGCGGTGGCGCCGGTCGGCCGGGTCGAACATCTCCCGCAGGCAGTCGCCGCAGACCGCGACGTCGGGGGAGATCAGGGTGGCCATGGCCTGGCCCCCGCGGCTTTTGGTGATGGAGAACCCGGGGAGGCTCCGCACCGCGGCCGCGGCGCTTCTGATCTCAACGATGTGGGCGAGCGGCGGGGGCTGGGCGCCGAGCTCCGCTTCGAAGGCCGCCAGCCCCTCGGCCGGGCCCTCGACGTGGATGGTGACGCCGGCGGAGGTGTTCGAGACCTCCCCCTTCAAGCCGTGGCGGACGGCCAGCTGATAGACGAAGGGGCGGAACCCGACCCCCTGGACGATGCCGTTGACGGTCAGCCGCTTGGCCTGGTTCGGTTGCGCCATGGCCCGGACGTCCTAGTGTCCTTCCTCCCCCCGTCCTTCCACGAGGGCGGCGGCCTCCTTGAGCAGGGCCAGGGTTTCGAGGGCCGCGGCTTCGTCGACTTTCGAAATGGCAAAACCGGCGTGCACGATGACGTACTCGCCCACCCGGGCATCTTCGACCAGGAGCAGGCTGCAGCGGCGCGTCACCCCGTCCACGTCGATGACGGCCATCTCATTCTCAATAGCGGTGATCTTCGATGGGATCGCGAGGCACATGGTCTGTGATTTCCTTTTTGCGATGGGTGACGCCGAGGCGATCGAGCTCGGAGAGGACCATCCGGATCACCGGGTCGATCCGCGCTTCAAGGACCGGCGTCAGCACGAGGGCGAGCGTCTGGATGTCCTGCGGCTCGACGCCGATGACGACGGTGTGCGGGACGTGGTCGAGGGCCTGGCAGAGGGTGAGCGCCTCGAGGAAGTCCACCTGGTGCAGCGAGTTCTTCGCCCGGATGCGCTCCGGGATGGCATCCCCCTCCAGGCGGTAGATGTCGCCCGGCCGACCGTTGTTGCGCATGGTGTCGACCACGATCAGGTGCTTGGGCTTGGAGATCACCCCCAGCAGGTTGATCCCCAGAACCCCCCCGTCGACCACCAGCACATGGTCCGGGAACTCGTACTCGCGCTCGATCTTCTGGGCCACGCGGATGCCGAACCCGTCGTCCGAGAACAGGATGGACCCGATGCCGAGGACCATGATTTCGGGGGCGTAGAGGTCGTCGAAGGGGCTCTTGTCGTTTGGTGGCATGCGTCTGATCCTCCCCGGGGCCGATGCCGGTGATTCAATTGCCGGCCTGAGACTCTAACCAAACGCGGGCCGAGCGTCAATAGCGGCAGATCTTAAACACGAAAATTAGGCTGAAGGCTGAAGGCTTTTAGCCTATGGGAAATAAAGACGGCGCGCCAAAGGAGGCCGGCGCCGGCCGACCTTCCCTCAGCCAATCCCCTGCCTTGCGGGAGGGTTGATTTTCATTCAGTGTCGTATCCCGTAAAGGGACATGAAATTTTTAAAAAGTCATAAAAAATCCGGCCCCCCTTGCGGAAGGGCCGGATTGGTTAGGGTGGCAGGCTACAGGGCCTTGATCTTGTAGACCTCGTTGGAATCCGGGTCGATGACGTGGACCGCGCAGGCGATGCACGGGTCGAAGGAGTGCACCGTGCGCAGGACCTCCAGCGGTTTTTTGGGGTCGGCGACCGGGGTGCCGATCAGGGCCTCTTCGACCGGCCCGATCTTGCCGGCCGCACAGCGCGGCCCGAGGTTCCAGGTGGAGGGCACCACGTACTGGTAGTTCTTGATCTTCTTGTCGTCGATCACGATCCAGTGGCCGAGGGCGCCGCGCGGAACGTCGTTCAGCCCCACGCCCTGCGCCTTGTCGGGCATCTTGTAAGGCTCGTAGGTCGTCGATGTCGCCGCTTTTGACGTTCTCGACGAGCTCCATGACCCAGCCCTGCATGGCCTCGCCGATAACGAGCGTCTCGATGCCGCGGGCGGCGGTGCGCCCGAGGGTCGAGAACAGGGCCGCGGCCGGCACGTTGAGGGTGGCGAGCACCTTGTCGACGGTCGCCTTGATCTCCTTGTGCCCCATGCCGTAGGCCACCAGCACGCGCGCCAGGGGACCGACCTCGCAGGGCTCACCGTCGTAGCGCGGGGCCTTGAGCCAGGAGTATTTGCCGTCGCCCGGGGTGTATTTCGGGTCTTCGGCAGCGGCTTGGTTTCGCCCTCGTAGGGATGCTTGGCGTCCTTGCCCTCGTACCAGGAGCGGGCCACGTGTTCGCTCACCTGGCCCGGATGGGCCATCTGCACCTTGGCGAGGTCGCGCTTCATGATGGTCCCGCGCGGCATGAACAGGCTCTCCGGCTCCTTGTCGCTCATGGGGAAATCGCCCCAGGCGAGGAAGTTGCTGGTGCCGCCGATCGCGCCCCAGTCCTTGTAGAACGAGGCCACGGCCAGCAGATCCGGGATGTAGACGTTCTTGATGAAGTCCTGGGTTTCCTTGGTGATGTAGAGGAACTCCGCGATGCGATCGGCGGTCAGATCGCCGGCGCAGGTGACCCCGCCGAGCACCAGAAACTGCGGGTGCGGGTTCTTGCCGCCGAAGATCGCGTGCATGCGGGCGGCCTTGGCCTGCAGGCGCAGCGCCTCGATGTAGTGGGCGGTCGCCATCAGGTTGGCCTCCGGCGGCAGCTTGTAGGCCGGGTGCCCCCAGTAGGCGTTCGAGAAGGGCCCGAGCTGGCCGCTGTCGACGAAGGTCTTCAGCCGCTGCTGGACACCCTTGAAGTAGGGGACGCCGCCCCAGGGGGCGTTGCTGACGTTGTCCGACAGGGCCGCGGTCTTGGCCGGGTCGGCCTTCAGCGCGCTGACGACGTCCACCCAGTCGAGGGCGTGCAGGTGGTAGAAGTGCACGATGTGGTCGTGCTGGTACTGGGCGCCGTGCATGAGGTTTCGGATGAGACGCGCGTTCTTCGGGATCTTGACGCCGATGGCGTTGTCGACTGCCCTCACCGAGGACAGAGCATGGATGTACGTTCAGACCCCGCAGGAGCGCTGCACGAAATGCTGGGCATCGCGCGGATCGCGTCCCTGGAGGATCATCTCGATGCCCCGGAACATCTGCCCGGAGCTCCAGGCGTTGACGACTTTGCCGCCTGCCACCTCGACCTCGATCCTGAGGTGGCCCTCGATTCGGGTGATCGGATCAATCGTGATTCTTTCAGCCATATCATCTCCTCCAATCCGGTAAGGATGTTCGTCTCGGTGCGCTTAGAGCTCCTCGTAGAACGGGGTGAACTTGTCCCAGAATTCCGGCTGGCTGCAGCCGATGCAGGGGTGCCCGGCCTCGACCGGCCAGCTGGTGCCGTCGTTGAACTTGGCGACGCCGCAGTTGTTGTAGGTCTCGGGGCCGCGGCAGCCGACCTTGTAGAGGCAGTAGCCCAGGCGGGCTTCCTCGGAGCCGAACTCCTCGACGAATTCCTCGTTTTCGAAGTGACCGCGTCGCGGGCAGTTGTCGTGGATGGTCTGGCCGTAGGCGAACATCGGCCGCCCGAGGTTGTCGAGCGCCGGCAGCTTGCCGAGGAGGAGATAGTTGACCACCGTCCCCACGAAGTTGACGGGGTTCGGCGGGCAGCCGGCGATGTTGACGGTCTTGATCCCCAGGACCTCGCCGACCCCCTTGTAGCCGCCGGGGTTGGGCTTGGCCGCCGGGAGGTTGCCGTAGGCGGAGCAGTTGCCGATGCAGATGACGCCGGCCGCCTTGGGGCAGACTTCCTTGGCGATCTGCAGGAAGGTCTTGCCGCCGATCTTGCCGTAACCGCCGTTGTACTTGGTGGCGATCGCGCCTTCGACGACGCAGATGAACTTGCCCTTGTACTTTTCGACCGCGTTGTGGAGCTGCTCCTCGGCCTGGTGCCCGGCGGCCGCCATGATGGTCTCGTGGTATTCGACGGAGAGCACCTCGAGGACCAGCTCGTCGATCCAGGGGTAGGCGGAGCGCAGCAGGGACTCGGTGCACCCCGTGCACTCGCCCAGATGCAGCCAGATCACCGGCGGCCGCTGGGCCGGGGCGGCGAAGACCTCGGCCACCTTCGGGATGAAGGATGTGGAAAGCCCCATGGTCGCCGTCAGGAACGTGCAGAACTTCATGAAGTCCCGCCTGGAGACGCCCTTGCCCTCCAGTCTTTCGTAAAAGGCCTTTTCTTTGTCCATTTGCACCTCCTCCTTGATGTGATTGATGACGAATCCAGGCGCCGCTATCAGATGCCGGATCTCACGCACATGCACGCAAAGCCCGATCGCGCACGAGGTCCACGACTAGGATGCAAAAAACGGTCTTGGTTGTATTTAAAAAAATCAGGGGTCTTCGGAAGAGAGCCTGGCAGCCGGAATCCCGGCCGCCAGGTTTCCAGGAGTCTCTTATGACGAATTCCCTGGCGAGTCAATCGGAAATCCGTCGAAGTGGGGGGGCCGCGACTCAGCTTTCGTCGTCGATGTCGGCAAACTCGTCGTCTTCGATCTTCAGGGAGGAGTCTATTTTCTTGATGTCGTCGCCATCCTCGAATTTTTCGTCTTCCAGGTCGACATCGAGGAGATCGTCGAGATCTTCGGTCTCGGCCTCGTAGGCGATCGCCTTTTCCGCTTTTTCACGTTCCCGTTTCAAAAATTCCAGGTCGTCGAAAAAAATTTCCTCGGAGATTTTTTCCTTCGAATCATAAAGCGCGATGACCGTCTCGGCGATTTTGACGGCGTAAATGCCCGGGGGGTAGAGGTTCTTGGTGCGCAGGGCGACGACGAGGGCATCTTTGCCCTCCGCCATGGCCGACTTGACCTCTTTCTTGGCGTATGATTCCTCGCAGAGCAGCGACATCACGTCTTTGTCGAGCTCGGCGAACTCCCGGATGACCAGGCGCTTGTTTTCTTCGTCCTTGAGAATCTCGTATTTCTGTCTCATGGCTGATCGGGTTCCTTCCACTGGGTGGCGCGGCTGTGAACACTTAATCGATAATCCTAACTTTATTACACTTATCGGCGTGCCCTGTCAACCCGCAAAGCGTTAAAAAGGGTTGACCTTGAACACCGAGTGATGCTAAATGATCAGAGACAAACGGAGGGATGGCTGAGTGGTCGAAAGCGGCGGTCTTGAAAACCGTTTCCCGGCAACGGGACGTGGGTTCGAATCCTACTCCCTCCGCCAATAAAATCACTCGGTGATTTTTATACGCTCCCGGCCGCCGCCGGCGCGGCGGCCAGTCAGAATTTTTTCGACATTCGAGCCCTTGGGTACCAAGGGCTTTACGGAGAGATGGCCGAGTAGGTCGAAGGCGCTCGCCTGCTAAGCGAGTATACTCTTAATAGGGGTATCCCGGGTTCGAATCCCGGTCTCTCCGCCACTTGTTCAAAAAGCCGCCCGGGCGATCCCGGGCGGCTTTTTTTTAAGGGAGAAAGAGGGATGTTCTGCCCCCCCGGGGCCCGTATTAGGACACCGCGCGGCGCACGACATGCATCGGCTCACAGCTTCATCTTGAGCAGGTGCACGACTACCGCTGTCCGTCTCCTTCAACTGCAAACGCAGCTGGACGGCGGAGGGCGCCTCACCCGGAAAAAAGAGAAACCCGAACGACAGACTGCGGGGTTCCACCGGCTTTTGCTGAAGTGTCTTACGCTGCAGGTCCTCGACGACAATCCGCCGCGCATCGCCCGAGGTGTACCCTTTGACCCCGCCCAGCGTGGCACCGGCGGCAGCCCCGACCGCGGCCCCTTTGCCCGTGGTGACGGCCACGTTGTCCCCGGTGACGATGCCCACCGCCGCACCGATGATGGCACCGGCAGCGGTCCCCAAAAAGGCGCCGTAGGCGCCCTCCGTGAAGACCTCCTTGGTCTGGGCGTACTTGGTGGCCCGCGCATAGGCGGTGTCGCGGTCAAGGATCGGCCAGATGTTGCCGGCTTCGTCCTCCAGGAAGGTCTGGCCCACGTTGATCTCGAGCGGGTGCGATCCCTGGTTGTCGAAAACGACCTGCACGGGCAGCATCCCCGCGGCACGGATGTCGAAGCCGAATGCCTCCCTGGCCTTGTCCGCGTCCGCAAAGGCCTCGGAGGCCACCTGCGCGTCGGCCACCTGGGTGACGTTGGCATAGGCGGACGGGGACTTGAAGGGCAGGGGTCTGGCCACATAAGCGGTGGAGCAGCCCGCAAGCCCCACCAGCAGGACGGCGGCAACCGACCAGACGAGCGCCGGCATGGCCTTTTCCATAATTTCTTTCATATTCTCCTCCTCGGAAAAATCGGACTATTTTAATTCGATGCCCACCAGCGTCATGTCGTCATCGGGCGGGGTGCCGGCGGCGAATTCCCGCACGGCGGCACTGACCAGGTCGACCACCCCCGCGACCGGCAACCCACCGCAACCTCGCAGCCGGGCCAGCAGCCGCTCGCTCCCGAACAGATCCCCCGCCGGGTTGCGGTGCTCGATCAACCCGTCGGTGTAGAGCAAAAGCTTGTCGCCGGGCTCAAGCCGGAAGGTCTCTTCCGCAAAAACCGGTTCCGGCGGCCGGCGGGTGCGGACCGAGCTCAACCCGATCACGGGCCCCCCGCGCTGCAACAGGTCGAGCCGACCGTCCCGGTGCAGAACGAGGGGGTGCGGGTGACCGGCATTGCTGTAGGCCACCGTGCGGCATGCGGCGTCGATGACAAAATACACCATCGTAAAAAAATTCTCAAAGCGCTCGAAGGGGTACTCGACGTCAAGCGCCTGCAGGACCTCGCGCGGGGATCTCAGAAAATAGCCGGGCGACGCCTGCGGGGTGAACGCACGCACGGTGTCGGAGTGCGGCTGAAGATTCTGGTAGACCGAAACCGCCACCATGGCCGCCGGGACTCCGTGCCCGCTCACGTCCAAGGCGTAGACCGCCCAGTGGTTGCGGTCGAGCCGCATCACATTGAAAATATCGCCGCCGATGTGGGCGCTGGGCTGGAAGGTCCAGGCGACCTCAAAGGCCTCGAACTGCGCCGGGTCCCGCGGCAGGAGGCTGCGCTGGATGTCGGCCGCGGCGGCCAGGTCTTCGTCGATGAGGGACTGTTTCTCGACCAGTTGGCGGTTGAGCCGGTAGAGCTGTTTTTCAGCCCCGGCGTACTTCATCACCAGGGACTGCAGCAGTTCCCGGCCGACGAGGGAATCCTGCCGTGCGGCCAAAAACTCGATCAGCCGGGTGACCAGGGCCGCGGAGTGATCACCCTCCCCCGCCAATCGGCGCAGTTCCTCGATCAGCGCCCCGTCAGTCGGCATGGCGCGAAAACCTCCGGCCGATGTCCTCGGCCCCGCAGATCGGCTCCCCGTCGCGCACCAGGTCGTCGATGCCGACCCCTTTGAGGTCCGCCATCAGTTCGAACAAACGGCGAATGATGCGACCGTCCTTGACGATACTCCCGTGCTGCGGGGCGATCAGCGTGAACGGCAGCGGCAGCAGCTGCTTGAGCGCATGCTGCAGCGCCTTCGCCGAAGGCATGAGTTTCTGGTGGAATTTGAGAATGTCGCGGATCGGGCACTTTGGGGACTTGTGCGCGCAGTGCTCCCGGTCGGTGCACTCGAGACACTCCGGGGGCAGGGTCAAAAAAAGGTCCCATTCGGTGCCGTAGCTCCCGAAGAGGTCGCTCGAAAACAGGATGGAGCTCGTCCGATCGAAGGTGACGAAGCTTCCCTGGGCGTGGGCGTAGGGTGTCTTGACGAAACTCAGGACGCGGCCGGAGGAGAACTCGAAGCGCGACTCCATGTTTTCGATGGCCAGCAGCCGCGAGCGCACCGCGTAGTGGCGGATGAACATGTTGTTGGCCGCCGCCGAGATGATCTGCAGGTCGCTCCTGCCGATGATGTCCTCGAAGTTCGGCAGACTGGCGCACAGGTCCGGGTCGTAGTGCTGATAGACCAGTGCCCTGATCTGGCCCGGGTGGATCCCGGTCTGCAGGATTTTCATCATCACCGTCGGGAAGTCCGGCCGGCTGCCGCCGTCGATGACCACCGCCTCCTCGCCGTCGGTGATCAGAAAGGGGTTGCAGTGAAGACCGGACTGGGTATCGTAGAAGCCGACCCAGTGCGTTCCCGGCGCGATCTCCACCGCCCGCTCGTAATCCGGTTTGCGTATGTCGTTCATGCGGCAGGTCCTCGCAGGGCATCGCCGAATACCGCCCGGCCGGCAGTCCGTTCATTCGACGACGGGCTGAAAAGCCGCGTGCCCACCCCTGCATCAGGCAGGCGCATCGGACCGGAGGCGCCGGCTGCCGAACACGCGGCTCATGGGTTAATAAGCTAAAAGGTTCAGAAAAAGGTAGGACGCGCGGCGCGTAAAGTCAACGGGTGAGAGCGGTGCCCGGCGCCCGCGGCCGAACGACCGCGACCGGTTTTTCCGCGGCGTCACGGCCCGATAATGGCCCGCTTCCGCGCCGGCAGGCCGGTCGCGAATCAGCTTGACAAAAAACCCGTTTGCGAATAAATGTGGAGTCTTGTGCAAAAAGCCGGAAAGCCCCCGCGAGGGGCAGAACAATAAAAAACCAACAAGAAAAGGAGAGAGGATTCTATGGCACAGTTGATCCCCCCCCATGGCGGCAAAGGTTTGACCTGCTGTCTGCTCGAAGGCGCAGCGCTCGAGGCCGAGAAGAAAAAAGCGGCCGGCCTGAAGCAGATCCCGGTGTCCCCGCGTGAAAAGGGCGACCTGATCATGATGGGCATCGGCGGCTTCAGCCCGCTGACCGGCTTCATGACGAAAGCGGACTGGAAAGGCGTCTGCGACAACTACCTGACCGCCGACGGCACCTTCTGGCCGATCCCGGTCACCCTGTCGGCCGGCAAGGACGACGCGGCCAAGATCAGTGTCGGCGAGGAGATCGCCCTCTACGACCCCGAGGGCAAAGAGATCATGGCGACCATGAAGGTCACCGAGAAGTACGATATGGGCGCCGCCGAGAAGAAGTACGAGTGCGAGAAGATCTTCATGGGCGAAGGCACCAAGACGGCCGATGAGTTCTGGAAGATCGCCGAGAAGGACCACCCCGGCGTCCAGATGGTCATGGGCCAGAAGGAAGTGAACCTCGCCGGCCCCGTCAAGGTGCTGAGCGAGGGCGAATACCCGACCCGCTACGCCGGCATCTACATGCGGCCGGCCGAGAGCCGCAAGATCTTCGAGGAGCGCGGCTGGAGCCGGGTCGCCGCCTTGCAGCTGCGCAACCCCATGCACCGCTCCCACGAGTACCTGTGCAAGATCGCCGTCGAGGTCATGGACGGGGTGTTCATCCACTCCCTGGTCGGCAACCTCAAGCCGGGCGACATCCCCGCCAAGGTCCGGGTCAAGTGCATCGAGGCCCTGGTGAAGGGCTACTTCGTCGAGAAAAACGTCCTGCAGGGCGGCTACCCGCTCGACATGCGCTACGCCGGTCCGCGCGAGGCCCTGCTGCACGCCACCTTCCGCCAGAACTACGGCTGCTCCCACATGATCATCGGCCGGGACCACGCCGGTGTGGGCGACTTCTACGGCATGTTCGAGGCCCAGACGATCTTCAACAAGATCCCGGCCCCCAAGGAGAACGGCAAGGCCCTGGCCTGCAAGCCGCTTCTGATCGACTGGACCTTCTACTGCTACAAGTGCGACGGCATGGCCTCCCTGCGCACCTGCCCCCACGGCAAGGAAGACCGCGTGCTGCTCTCCGGCACCGCGCTGCGCAAGGCGCTCTCCGAAGGCGCCAAGGTGGCCGACCACTTCGGCCGCGACGAGGTCCTCGACATCCTGCGCGAGTACTACAAGAACCTGGAGGAAAAGGTCGAGATCAAGATGCACGGCGCCGCCACCGGCGACGTCAAGAAGTAAAAAGCCCTGTCCAACGCCCGCGGGCGTGACCCAGGGTTTTCAGCCAAGCCCCACAATTGAATCGCCCGAACAAAAAAAGGGCATCCGCTGCGGCGGATGCCCTTTTTGTTTTCCGGTGTGCCCGGGGGCGCCTATTTTCGCCCGGCGTACTCCGTGTAGGCTCCCTCAGGCCTTTTCCGGCGACCGGAGACCGGCCGACCGGCGACTCTTTCTCATTTCCTCCCCGCGTACTCCGCGTAGGTCATGGCCACCGTGCGGTAGACCAGGTGCGCGAGCTTCGTGAACGGCAGGTAGGCGATCAGGAAGAAAATGTTGATCAGGTGCAGGAAGTACAGGAAGAACGAGACCGGCGCCCAGCCGGCGAGCCGCGTCAGCTGCGCCCCCATCCCGGTCACCCCCAGCCCGAAGGCGAGGTAGATCAGGAACCAGTCCTTGTAGGCGGTTTTCTGGTCGGGCTTGGCCAGCCGGCTCTTGATCATCAGGCTGGTGCCGACGATGAGCGCGATGCCGGCCAGGTTGGCGAGCCACTTGACCGGGTTCATCTGGGACCAGGGCCCGTGCAGCGGCCCGCCGGGGAAGAGATAGGAGCCGTAGAGCACCACGAAGATGATGTTCGTCACGACGAATAGCCCGATGAACCCGTAGAGCGTCAGCAGGTGCGCGATGGCGCGGTCCTTGTTCTCGGTGCACTCGTTGAACTTGGAGTGTTTGAGGATGGTCGGGATGATCTTCACCAGGCTCATCACGAAGCCCACCGGCTCGATCGTCTGCTTGTCGGTCTTGCCTTCGGCGAGCGCGTTCTGGTGAATGTCGTTGATGAAGCGCTTCAGCCCCAGGGCGAAGACGGCCACCGCGAAGAGGGCCGCGGGCACCATGTGCATGTCGACCAGCCAGGTGGAGAAAAACTTGTAGTGGGCGATCCCGCCGCTCAGGTCCGGTTTGAAATTGAGCAGCCCCGTGATCGTCCCCACCACCAGGAAGAGCACGGCGGGGATGGCGATCAGGATCGGCAGCTGTTTGGGGTCGTTGACCGCCTTGGCGAGCCACTGCGGCCGGGAGTACTCGGTGATGGCCTGGGCGCGCACCGCGGCCAGCACGTCGCGCCGGCTTGGCCTGGCGCGGGCAGCGTGTCGAGCAGTCCCCGCAGTTGTGGCACAGCCAGGGGTCGGCGCTCTTGACCAGCTTGTCCTTCAGCCCCCAGGAGGCCGCGATCATCTCCTTGCGGGGGAAGGGCTTGTTGTCGGGGGAGATCGGGCAGGCCACCGAGCAGGTGGCGCACTGGTAGCATTTCTTCAGGTCCTCGCCGCCCAGGATGCCCACGTCCTTGATGAAACCCGAGGTCGGGCTCGATCAGAATTCTCTCCGCCATAACCATACCTCCTCTATGGGAACGAGGAGAGACGGGGTGAGCCGCCTCCCCTCCGTTGAACCGCCGCAGGTTAGAACCCCTTGAACGGGTTCGGGCCGAGGCCTTCGATGACCCCCACGAACTCCTGGATCATCTGCGGGATCTTGTCGTACTCGTCGATGGCGACCTGGAACTGGGCCACCCGCTCCTGCTCGAGCGCCAGGCTGGAGAGGGCCTCGCCGATTTTCTTGACGCGGATCTCGGCCAGCTCGCTGCCCTTGACGAAGTGGCACTGGTAGTCGTCCCCGTGCTTGCAGCCCATGAGGAAGACCCCGTCCATGCCCTTGGAGAGGGCGTCCTTGATCCAGATCACGTTGACCGACCCCAGACAGCGCACCGGGATGAAGCGCACGTCCGCGTTCCAGGACAGGCGGTTCAGCGCCGCGATGTCGAGCGCCGGGTAGGCGTCGTTCTCGCAGATCAGCCCCAACATGCGCAGGGGCGGCTCGTCGAAATCGTCGGTCGAGGGCACCCTGATCGCCTTGACCATCGAGCTGACGCTGTCGATGCTGTAGTTGGCGAAGTTGATGATGCGCTCCGGGCAGGCCCCCATGCAGGTGCCGCAGCGGCGGCAGCGGGTGGGGTTGGTCTTGGGGGTGCCGCGCTCGTCGTCGTCGAGCGCCCCGAAGGGACACTCCTGGGTGCAGCGCTTGCACTGGGTGCAGCGCTGGAAGAAGAAGTCCGGGAAGGTCAAATCGCCGGAGCGCGGGTGCACCGAGACCCCGCGGTTGACCGACTCCAGGCACTGGATGGCCTTGAGCGCCGCGCCGGCGGCATCCTCGATCACCTCCTCGGTGGTCATGCTGCGGCGCACCCCGCCGGCCGCGTAGATGCCGGTGCGCTGGGTTTCGTAGGGGAAGCAGATGTAGTTCGAATCCGCGTAGTCGTTGAACAGCGCGTTGTCGCGGAAGGCCGGGCCCTGACGGTAGGCCAGGTTGATCACCGGGTCGTCCTTGGTGGCCGGCACCATGCCGGTGGCGAGCACGACCATGTCGGCCTTGATCTGGATCGCCTGACCGAGGAGCGTGTCGTCGGCATCCACGACCAGCCCGGCGCCGTTCTTCGCGACCTGGCTCACCTGCCCCTTGGTCAGGAAAATGCCCGGGTCCTGCTGAACGGCCTTGTAGAAGTTCTCCGTCAGCCCGGGGGTGCGCATGTGCTGGTAGATGACGTAGGCCTTGCCGTCGGCGTAGTCCTCGCGCACGTACTGGGCCTGCTTGAGCGCCACCAGGCTCGTCACGGAGCCGGCGTAGGGGAAGTCCTGGTCGTCGCCCTGGCCCGGGCTCTGCACGAAGACGACCGACTTGGCCTCCTTGCCGTCGGAGGGCCTTTTGATCGGGCCTTTGGCCGCGATCTCCTCGAACTGGACGTTGGTGACCACATCCGGGCTCGCGCCGAACCCCAGGTGCGCGTACTCCCCCTCCTTGGGCGTGTACGGGCGCCAGCCGGCCGCGAGCACGACGGCGCCGAACTTCTCCCCCTTCGGGTCGAAGGTCAGGATGTCCACCCTGCCCTTGTTGTACTCGAGATAGCGCTCGTGCAGCTTCTCGGGCTCGAGCTCCTTGCCGCTCTCATCGACCTTCATCTCCTCGGGCAGCGGGAAGGGGACGTCGAACTCGATCTTCTCCCCCGGCTTCTTGAAGGTCACGGTGAAGTCGCCGGGCTGGCCGGCGATGCGCGCCACCACGGTCCCGGTCTTGACCGTGACCCCGGAAAGTGCGCCGAGCTCCTTGATCTTGGCCGCGATGTTCGGGGCCTGGACCTTTTCGTAGGGGTACTCCGTGGGCAGCTGCTTGCGCCACTTGGCGGCCTGTCCGCCCAGGGCGGCCTCCTTCTCGACGATGGTGACCTCGTAGCCGGCCTTGGCCGCGTCGATCGCCGCCGAAATGCCGGTCATGCCGCCGCCGATGACCAGGATCTTGCGCGAAAAGGTCTCCAGCTTGAAGGCCTCCGGCAGATTGATCTTCTCCACCTTGGCCAGCCCCATCTTGAGGTAGTCCGCGGCCATCATCTGCACGTGGTCGATGAAGGTCTCGTCGTCCTTCTGCTCCTCGGTCGGCGCCGGCCACTGGTCACGGGGGTGGGACCAGACCACCTGCTCCCGCAGGTTGACCCGCTCGACCAGGCAGCCGTCGAAGCGGAAGGTGTCGTAGAGCACCCGCGGCGAGCAGGCGGCGATGACGAGCGTGTTGACACCGCCGGCGACCTCCTGCTTGAGCAGCTCGACGCCTTCCTTGCCGCAGAAGGCCGCGTGGGTCTTGACCGTGTAGCCCTCGTCGGAGGCCACTTCGCCGAGCTTTTCCATGTCGAGGGATTCGGCGATCCCGCAACCTTGGCAGATATACACACCGTATTTTTTATCCATGGATGACCTCCTCTACCGTCTGACCAGGGTTTGAATCGCCTTGAGCGCCATGCCGGTGGCGTTCTGGTTCGAAGACACCACATCGGCCGGCTTGTTGGCGCAGCCGGCCGCGAACATCCCCCCGGCGGTGAAGTCGTTCAGAATGAACCCTTCAGCAGTGGTCTTGACCGCCCCCGGCAGCTTGTGGACCGCGGCGGTCGGCTGCATGCCGGTGGCCAGCACCACCATCTCGACGGCCTGTCTGATCTTCTCCCCGGTCACGGCGTTCTCCGCGACCACGGTGATGTTGCCGCTTGCCGGGTCCTCGCTGACCTCCGCGACCTTGCCCTTGACGAAGAAGACGTTTTCGTCCTTCTTGATGGTCTCGTAGAAGCGCTCGTAGCGCAGCCCCGGCGCCCGCAGGTCGATGTAGAAGATGTAGATCTTGGCCTCGGGGTACTGGGCCCGCAGATAGGTGGCCTGCTTGAGCGAGGCCATGCAGCAGATGTAGGAGCAGTAGGTCAGGTAGTTCTCGTCCCGGGAGCCCGCGCACTGCACGAAGGCGACGCTCTCGGGCGCCTTGCCGTCCGAGGGCCGGGTGATCGCACCTTTCGTCGGCCCGTTGGGGGCGGCGAGGCGCTCCATCATCATGTTGGTGATGATGTTCTTGTGCTTGCCGAAACCCAGGTTGTCCATCTTCTTGGCGTCGTAGGGCGCCCAGCCGGTGGCCCAGACCACGGCGCCGACGTTCAGGTTGAGCGTCTTCGGCTGCATGTCGAGATCGACCGCGTCGTACTTGCAGGCTTCCTTGACGCGCTTGCCGTCCTCGGTGCCGACGATCTGAGGGGTCGACCACGAAACGCGCGGGGAAGGCCATGGCAAACGGCAGGTAGGCGGCCTTGATCTTCTGCATGCCGAAGTCGAAGTCGCTCGCGATCTCCGTCCGGCAGGCCGCGGCGCAGTCCCCGCAGCAGGTGCAGTTCTCGTTGACATACCGGGGCTTGACCGTGACGGCCACGGTGTAGTTGCCGGGGCCGCCCTCGACCTTCTCCACCTCGGCCAGGGTCAACACCTTGATGCGCGGGTTGTCCTTGATGCGCTTGAAGTTGATCTCAAGACCGCAGGTGGGCGGGCAGAGCTTCGGGAAGTACTGGTTGAGCTGGGTGACCCGGCCCCCCAGGTAGGGGTTTTTCTCGACCAGAAACACTTCGTACCCGACTTCGGCGGCTTCCAGGGCCGTGGTCAGGCCGCTGATGCCTCCGCCGACTACCAACAGGCTTCCACTCACAGGGGCTGCTTTCTCGTCTGTCATGCGTTCCCTCCGTGCTGTGATGGGATGATCGACAACGGTTGAATTTTCGATACGGCGCTTGCTCGCTTTACCGGTGATATCCTTAAGAACCAAAGACCCGTCTGAATGCGAAACCGCTTCGAGCCTCGAAGCCTTTTCGCATTCGGGCGAACCGTCGCATGCCGTCACAAGAAAAACCTCCAGGTGCCTTGCGACACCTGGAGGTGTTTGGGTTAGTTCCAAATTCGCCTACTCACGATCGGATCCATGGCTTAGGGGATGAGCTTGATGTAGTCTTTCTTGAACACATCCCACTTCGCCGCCTTGGGATCGTACTTGGAGTTGACGAAGCAGAACCAGTTCTCATCGTCCTGGCCGGGGTGGTCGGCCTGGTAGTAGAAGCCCGGGTAGCGGGTTTCTTTGCGGAACTGGATGTGGCGCAGGTGCGACTCCACGGTCCAGATGCGGTGGATGATCTCCCAGGAGCGCATCAGCTCGTGCAGGTCGCCGGCCGCGAGCTTCTCGCAGTCCTCACGCATCATGGACAGCATCTCCATGACGATTTCGAGGTTCTTGTTGGTGGTCATGTAGAAGGTGGCCGTGCCGGCGCCGTACTCGTGGGTGGCCTTCATCATCCGGTACATCATCCCATTCGGTTTGATGTAGTTCGGGTTGAAGTCATCGTGCGTGGAGTAAGCGGCGTTGGCCAGGTAGGTGCGCACCGGCTTGTAGACCAGATCGACGATCTGCTCCTTGGAAAGCGCCAGTTCGGGTTTGAAGGAGGCGTTGTCCTTCGCGTAGCGCACCAGCTGCTTGGCGGCCATGCGGCCCTCGGCGTGGGACCCCGAGGAGAACTTGTGGCCGGAGCAGCCCACGCCGTCGCCGGCGGTGAACAGGCCGTCGACCGTGGTCATGCGGTTGTACACCTTGCCGTTGGCGGCCTTGATCTTGTAGGCATCCGGAATCCAGTCGAAATCCGGTCCGGAAACCCAGAACCCGCAGCAGCCGGAGTGGGACCCGAGCAGGTAGGGCTCGGTCGGCATGACTTCGGAGTTCTTCTTCTCGGGCTCGGTGTTGGTGGCGCACCACAGGTTGGCCTGGCCGCAGGTCATGTCGAGGAAGTCTTCCCACGCCTCGGACTCGAGGTGTTTGAGCTCCTTCTTGTCCATGGTCTTGCCGAGCTCGGCCAGTGCCGTCACGGTGTCCATCATGATCGGACCGCGGCCTTCCTTCATCTCGAAGAGCATCAGGTGGTTGCGCAGGCAGGTCGGAGTGATGGCGGCGGTGCCGTAGGGAGCGTACTTCTGCAGCTCTTTCTTGGCCGCCTCGCTCGCCGCGAAGTTCTCGCCCAGGCCGTTCAGGGTCTTGGCCTTGAACAGCAGGAACCAGGCGCCGACCGGGCCGTAGCCGTCCTTGAAGCGGGCCGGGGTGAAACGGTTTTCCATCATGGAGAGCTCAGCGCCGACCTTGGCACCCAGGTAGTAGGTGGAGCCGGAGTTCCACACCGGGTACCAGGCACGGCCCTTGCCCTCGCCGACCGAACGCGGCTGGTAGATGTTGACCGCGCCGCCGCAGGCGATCATGGCGGTCTTGCACTTGATGATGAAGACTTTGTTCTCGCGCACCGAGAAGCCGACCGCGCCGGCGATCTGGTTCGGCTTGTTCTTGTCCAGCAGCAGCTCGACGATGAAGACGCGCTCGAGGATGTTGGTGTCCCCGATCGCCTTCTTGGCGGCCTCGGCGACGATCCGCTTGTAGGACTCGCCGTTGATCATGATCTGCCATTTGCCGGTGCGGACCGGTTTGCCGCCGGCCTTCAGGGTCCCCATCTTCTTGCCCTTGTTGCCGTCCAGGGTCTTGCCCGCCTCGTCCTTCTTCCAGATCGGCAGGCCCCACTCCTCGAACAGCCACACCGAGTCGTCGACGTGACAGCCCAGGTCGAAGATCAGGTCTTCACGGACGATGCCCATGAGGTCGTTGCGGACCATGCGGACGTAGTCGTCCGGGGAGTTTTCGCCGATGTAGGTGTTGATGGCCGAGAGGCCCTGGGCCACCGCGCCGGAGCGCTCGAGGGCGGCCTTGTCCACCAGCAGGACCGTCTGGTCCGGCTGGAGCCATTTCTTGACTTCGAAAGCCGTGCCGCAGGCGGCCATGCCGCCGCCGACGATGAGAATGTCCACTTCCTTCTCGACAACTTCCGGGTCCTTGACGGCCTTGAGTTCACCCTTTGGTTTGTTCGGCAATGCCATATCGTTTCCTCCTTAGGATAAATAGTGTCGTATGATGGTCGATCGGTGGGTGTTCATGCCCTGCAGCCTACTTCACCAGTTCCTTGGGCCGCGGAAGCTGCCGGCCATCGGCCTCTTCGGTGCTCAGGAGCTGGGATTCCAGGTCCTTGCCCTTCAGGCTCTCGTACGCATTGGCCGCGCCCTCGGGGGTGGTCCGGATCGGGAACTTGAACCGCTTGATCAGGCCGTTGCGGAATTTGCAGGTCCACATGACATCCTCGGTGCCGAGCATCGGCATGATGCTGCTTCCCAACGGGACGAAGTCGGCATAGCCGCGGACCTCGATCGCCTGGGTGGGGCAGATCTTGACGCAGGAAAAACACTCCCAGCACTGATCGGGCTCCTGGTTGTAGGCCTTCATCGCCGTCGGGTCCAGGACCATCAGGTCGTTCGGGCAGATGTACATGCAGGCGGTTTTCTCGCCGCCCTTGCAACCGTCGCACTTTTCACTAATGACAAAGCTTGGCATCTAAATACCTCCTAAAATGGGTTTCGGGGTAAAGTTGATGAAAGGGCAAACTCTGACCGACTTCCGATTCTTCTAGGCGGGTGCGCACCTCCCTTCCTTCGCTTGATTTTCTGCCGCAGTGTGCCGTGGCCGGTGGCCGTATCATCGTAGCGGACCGGTCCCGAACGGGGCCCGGCCGGTATCGAAAAGATCAAAAAAGCACCAAACGAGTCAGAATTAATCATTAAATCAGAAGGATAAATTGGTTGCGGAAGATGGACATTATCACCCGTCATAGGGGTTGTCAAGGATTTTTGACACTGTAAAACGCTTGGATTCCCCTGCCTTACAGCCTTCCGCGAAATCGGCCACAGATAGCGGGAGCGTCCGCTGCGCCCACAAAATGTGGGGCCCGCAGGGGTACAAAGCGGTCGGCGCCGGGAACTTTCGGGTTGACACCGGGGCCAAAATCGAGCACAGCGAAGGACATGCGCCCCGGAACCGAAAACGCCGCCCGTCCCGAGCCGCCCGTCGGGAGCCCGAGACCTCTCGACGCGGACGAGCCTTTCAGGTTTGCCTGCGCGCCGGGCATCGGCTGCTTCAACGACTGCTGCCGGGACCTCAACCAGTTCCTGACCCCTTACGACGCGCTGCGGCTGGCCCGGGGCCTGGGTCTCGCCCCGGCGGAGTTCCTGGCGCGCTTCACCCGGCGGCATGCGGGCCCCGGCTCGGGCCTGCCGGTGGTCACCCTCCTCCCCGGCGACCCGCGGCTTCTGACCTGCCCGTTCGTCACCGCCGCCGGCTGCCGGGTCTACCCCGACCGGCCCTCCTCCTGCCGCACCTACCCGCTGATGCGGGTGGCGCGCCGCTGCCGCGCCACCGGGAACGTCACCGCGGACTACCTGCTCCTGCGGGAAGCCCCACTGCCGCGGCTTCGGCGAGAACGCGCGCGCAGACCGCGCGCCGGTGGGTCGCCGCGCAGCAGCTTGAGGACTACCACGCCGAAAACGACCGTCTGCTCGAGATCATCGGCCTCAAGAACCGTCTGCGGCCCGGCCCCCTGCCGCCGGGCCTTTTCGAAAAGGTGTACACCGCCCTCTATGCCCTGGACCGGTTCCGCGGGCGACTATGCGACGGCCGCCTGGAGGGTGTCGCGGCACTGTCGCCGGAGACGCTCGCGGCCGCCCGCGGCGACGATCTGGCCCTGCTGCGGCTCGGTGTGGAATGGGTGAAGGGGCTGCTCGAAAAAAGCCTCCCCGGTTGAGGGCGGCGAACGGCCCCGCGGCACACGCATGGAGCGCGAACATGGATCTGAACGACAAGACGGCCCTGGTTCTGGGGGGCATCAAGGGAATCGGCAAGGCCGTGGCGCTCGGTTTGGCCGCGGCCGGGTGCCGGGTGGCGGTCAACACCTTCGATTGGGAGGAGGCGGCGGAGTCCCTGCACCATGACCTCGCCGCCACCGGTCGCGACCATCTGGTCCTCAAGACCGACCTGCGGGCGACCGACGACATCGCGCTCATGGTTCAGGCGGTCATCAAGCGCTTCGGTCGGCTGGACGTCCTGGTCAACAACATCGAGCGCGGCGGCTGGCCCGTCGTCCACGGGCCCTACGTCCGGGCGCAGTGGGATCTCGAACTGGAGACCACCCTGCGGGCCAAGCGCTGGGTGTTCGCGGCGGCCCTGCCCCACCTCAGGGCGACCGGCGACGGGGCGGTGATCAACTTCTCCTCGATTGCCGGGATCGTCGGCCGCGCGGGCCCCGCCGGGCTCGTGTTCAACGACGGCTACGCCGCCGCCAACCGCGCCGTGTCCCTGCTGACCGAAACCTGGGCCCGCGAGGGGGCGCCCGCGGTGCGGGTCAACGAAATCATGCTCGGCTTCTTCGACACCCGCCACGGGCCCGGCACCCGCGGCTGGGGCCTGCTGAGCGCCGCCGAGAAGCGCGCCCTGCTCGACCACACCCTGCTCGGCCGCACCGGCACGCTCGCGGAGGTGGTCGCGGCGGTGCTGTTCCTCCTGCGCGAGGCCCCCTTCATGACCGGCAGCGTGCTGCGGCTGGACGGCGGGTACGTGCTGGGGGGGGAGAGGGTGCCGGGGATGCCGGCGGGGGTCGTGTAGGGAGCCGGTGGGTCGGCCGTCGTCGTCAGCCCGTCGCCCGTCGGCCCGAAAGAGAGTTGTCCCGGACGGGCGACGGACGACTGGACAGACTGGCAGACCGGACCGACCCCTCAGCGCGGCTTTATGCGCCGACCGCGGATCCCCCACAGAAAGAGCTTGATCCAGTCGAAGCCGAGCAGCAGCAGCGCCGCATCGTCCTTTTTTATCTTCCGCAGCACTTCCGGATCGACCTTGAAGCGCTTGAGGAAACTGCTGCCGAAGACAAACTCGCGGAAGCGGTCGATGTTGTAGGCGGCCATGAAGGTCATCTTGGCCCGCGCGCCCGTCGGGCCTTCCGCGCCCCAGGGGTCGTTTTGAAACAGCCGTCGCAGCTCGGCCCAGCGGACGGTCATGCGGTGATACTCCTGCGCCTCCTGGTCCCGCACCCACTCCGGCACGGTCCACTGTTTTTCCGCATGCCGTCCGAGGCAGAAATCGGGCGGCCGGAAAAGAAAGACCGCCTCGTCGGCGTTGGTTGCGGCAATGTGCCGCAGCCCCTGCTCGAGCGGGAAGGTGCGGCAGGTGTCGGGACGGTCGGGGTAGACGCGCGCAGCCCTCGACGGTCAGAAACGGGCAGGTGCGCTCCGCGTTCTCGGCCATGCGCAGCAGCACGTCCGGGAAGTGGCTGCCCGGGCGCAGCACCACATCCGCGTGACGCTCCAGGAACTCGTCGGAGGTGACCGCCAGCCGCGCCCTGCAGGCGCAGCACATCGTAGGGGTAGAGGAACAGGTTCAGGTTGCGGCAGCAGCGGTTGAAGCAGCCGACGTCCGGGTGGCAGCGGAAGCGGAAGGTGTCGCCCGGCCGCAGGCGGATCCCGGGAAGGTGCTCCAGGTCTTTTTCGTCGAGCTGTTTCACGGGGCCAGGGTACCGCTGAGGATCATTTCGGCGATGGTGTGCTTGAACCGGCGACGCACCCCGAGGGCCTGCCGGAGCTCTGACTCGAGCCGCGCCAGCCCCGTGTACAGGGGGGTGCGGTCGAGGGGCCGCTGGGCCAGGTGTCCGCAGCGGCGGACGAACTCCCCGCAGCCCGGGCCGGGCTGCGCGGGCTGACCGGGGCGGCCGAGCACATGGGGGACCCCGTGCAGCCGGCAGATCATGGGCCGCTCGGCGTAGAGGCCGCAACGGCCCCCCTCGTTGAGGGGGCACATCGCGCGGCCGGGGACCCCGGCCGCGTCCGCACGGCCGATCTCGACCTGCACGGCTTCGGCCCGCAACAGGATCCGCGCGCGCCGGGGGCCGGGGAGCCGCGCGAACCCCTCGCGCAGACAGTGGTACTCCGCCAGCGTGTGATGGTGGAACCGGGTGCGGCAGCAGCTCTCCTCGCACCCCGTGCAGGCGAACCCGTGGGCGGCGGCCGCCTTTTCGTAGGCGGCGTCCATGTCGGCATAAAGCCGCCTCAACCGCTCGCTGAAATCCGCGCGCGCCGCCGGGTCCATCAGTTGACCTTTTGCTGGAAGGGCGAGGGGAAGAAGATGCTGGCGTACAGGTTCATGGCATAGCGATCGGTCATGCTGGCGATGAAGTCGCACACCAGACGCTGCCGGGGTTGGTGGTTTTGGGTGTCGTTGGCCATCTGCAGGTCGGCCAGGCCGCGGTCGAGCTCCTTCTCGTTTTCCAGGAAGAAGGCGTAGAGCTCGGAGAGGATCTTCTTCGATTTTTGGAAATCCTCGTGGACCTTGGGCGAGCGGTAGACGTTTTCGTACAGGAAGTGCCGCAGTTCGATCATGGCGCCGTGGACGGCCTCGCTCAGCCGCAGGTGGAGCGCGCCGTCCCGCGCGCGGGTGGCGAAGATGAGGTCCTTGATCATGGTGGCGGCGCGCTCCGAGTGGGACGCCCCCAGCAGCCGGGTGCAGGACGCGGGCACCTGCTCGAGGCGCACGATCCCGCTGCGGACGGCGTCGTCCAGGTCGTGGTTGAGGTAGGCCATGAAATCGGCGATCCGCACCACTCGCCCTTCGTAGGTGCAGGCCAGCTCCTCGGGGTCGTCGGGCAGGACCTGGCCGTAGCCCTTGGAGTGCTTGAGGATGCCGTCGCGCACCTCGTGGGTGAGATTGAGGCCCCGGCCCCCGTTCTCCAGCAGCTCCACCACCCGGATGCTCTGCTCGCTGTGGGTGAAATCCGGGGCGTAGATCTCCTTGAGCACGGTCTCCCCGCCGTGGCCGAAAGGCGTGTGCCCCAGATCGTGCCCGAGCGCGATGGCCTCGGTGAGGTCCTCGTTGAGGTAGAGCGCACGGGAGATGGCCCGGGCGATCTGGGCCACTTCCAGGGTGTGGGTCATGCGCGTGCGGTAATCGTCGACCATGGGCGCCAGGAACACCTGGGTCTTGTGCTTGAGGCGCCGGAAGGCGTTCGAGTAGACGATCCGGTCGCGGTCCACCTGGAATGCGGTCCGCACGGCGCAGGGGGGGTCCGCAACGGCCCTTCCCTGGGACTGCGAGCTGGGGCAGGCGAACGGGGAGAGGAAGGAACGTTCGCGCTGTTCGAATTCTTCGCGGATGGATTTGGCCATAGCTTAAGATGCGCACCGGCGCCCGGCCCGGCGAAGTCGGGCGCACGCGCATGCAAGTTTTCGATAGTAGACGCGGGGGTTTATTTTGTAAAGAATTATATTGTATGACGTTGCCGCTCACGGGCGTGGGGCCCGCGCCGGTCGATTGCCCCCGCCGCGGCAATGGTGTATGGTGGGTGTCGTCGCAGAGCCCCGCCGGGCCTTTGGATTCGACTGCGGCAGGTGCGGCGGAAGCACCGGAGGCCGGCACACCGAAAGAGCGGAACCCCATGGGCGGCCACCACCTGATTCTCGGCAGACTCGAGGACTTCCTGACCGGGAAGACCCTCGAGGACACGCTCGATGAGCGCTACCGGCAAAAAATCGCCCGGCTGCTCGTCGCCGAAAAAGGGTACCGGCGCGCGGAAATAGAGAGTCGGCGGGATCTGGTGGTCGAGGCGGACCACCGACGGGCCGTCATCAAAATCGATTTCGTGGTGCGGCTCGCCGGCAAGGCGATGATGGTCGTCCGGTTCGGGCCCGGCTCGCTGGTCTCGCGCGAGCGACCGACCCTGGCCGTATCCCGGCTGATCGAAGCCTACCAGGTGCCGGTGGCGGTGGTGACCAACGGCGAGGATGCCGAAATTCTGGATGGCGCCTCCGGCCGGGTTGTCGGCCGGGGCCTGGGGGCCGTCCCGCCGCGCGCGACGCTCGCCGCCGCCGCCGTCGGCGTATGACTTTGCCCGCATCCCGCCGGAGCGGGCCGCCATGGAGTCGCGCATCGCCTACTGCTACGAGGTCGACGGCGCCTGTCCGTGCGACGACACTATTTGTAAAATCTCTTGAAGGCGGAATTCGGAAGGCGGAAGGCGGAAACCGGAAATCCAAAGGATTAAATCCATTTTCCGAATTCCGCATTCCGAATTGTTCTGTAGGGTCATGGACCATTCCGACTATCACAGATTCATGGGTGAGGCCCTTCGGGAGGCCGAGGCGGCGCTGGCCCGCGGGGATTTCCCGGTGGGGTGCGTCGTGGTGGGTCAGGGCCGCATCGTGGCCCGGGGGGCCCGCAGGGGGACCACGGGCAGCGGGCGCAACGAGCTCGACCACGCCGAGATGATGGCCCTGCGTGAGCTCGCCGCCCGGCCGCAGGCGGCCCCGGCGACCGGCCTCACGGTTTTCTGCACCATGGAGCCCTGCCTGATGTGCTTCGGCGCATTGATCTTGAACGGCATCGATGAGATCGTGTATGCTTACGAGGACGTCATGGGCGGGGGCACCGGCTGCGACCGCTCGAGGCTGCCGCCGCTCTACCGCGACAGCCGGATCGCCGTTCGGCCGCATGTGCGCCGCGGCGAAAGCCTGGCCCTTTTCAAACGGTTTTTCAGCGACCCGGCCAACCGCTACTGGCGCGGGAGCCTGCTGCGCGGAGTACACCCTGGGCGCTGGACCCGGATATCCCATGAAATCCGTAGCCTCGGACTTCAGGTGAATCGAACCCGGAGAATTGTATTTTTTTCTTGCATTTCTTTATGTTGTTGATTATGAAATACCCATTTTTATCCGATTTCCCGTTGAAACGGTCCCTGCTGCCCCAAGAATTGGTTCAACGGACCATGCAAACGCCGGCTGCGAATCGGGCAGTCGTGCATGAAACCCGGGAGGTGACGGCATAGCACTCACGACACGACCGATGCGGCCCACGCGCACAGACAGGACGAGCATCAACCAGGAAATTCGCGCCCGCCAAGTGCGGGTGATCGACCCGGAGGGCAATCAGCTCGGTGTGCTCCAGATCGACCAGGCACTGGCGGCCGCCGCCGAATTTGGTGTCGACCTCGTGGAGGTTTCACCGAACACCGATCCCCCGGTCTGCAAGATCATGGACTACGGCCGCTATCGCTACGAGCAGACCAAGAAAAAGCAGGAGGCCAAGAAAAAGCAGGCCGCCTTCAAGCTCAAGGAGATCAAGGTCCGCCCCAAGACCGGCGATCACGACCTGCAGGTCAAAGTCGGCCGTATCCGTGAGTTTATCGGCAAGCGGGACAAAGTCAAGGTGACCGTGATGTTCAGGGGCCGCGAGATCGCCCTGTCGAAGATGGGGATGGCCTTGCTGGAAAAAATCGCCGGGGAGACCCAGGAAATAGCGACAGTCGAGCAGAGCCCGAAATTCGAAAACCGCACGCTGTTCATGATTCTCGCCCCTAAATGACGCCAACCTGCCGCCGCGCTCCGCGGAACGAGGGTGACCTATAACCGGTTGGGCTCGAATCCAGTCAAGCCGTCTTTGCGGTGGCGTGAGCCATTGAACGTGTTGCTCACGCCATCTGTTTTGAGCGTCAAGGGAATGTACATTTTTTGATTGCCGGAGAATTCGAAAAAAACACTTGAAACGATGATTTTGTAAAGAGGCCAAGTCAAAGGCGTGCGGGCGATGGGGTGCGGCGCACTCCATGGTGCCGCGGCGACCACGCGGTCACGCGCAACGCCGGAATTGGATTATTTACGATGCCATCCACCTTGAGCCATGCAAAGGAGAGCTTATATGCCCAAGATCAAGACCAACCGCGCCGCGGCCAAACGCTTCAAGAAGACCGGCACCGGGAAAATCAGCTACCACAAGGCCCATGGAAGCCACATCATGACCAGCAAGACCCGCAAGCGCAAACGCAGGCTGCGCAAAAGCCCGCTCGTCGACAAGAGCAATGTCCGGGGCGTGAAGCTGCTGCTCCCCAACGGGTGACACGCGCGTTCTCGCGCACCCTCCCGGAGGCGCCGCAGCCACTGGCGAGGCCGGTGTGAGGGCTCACGACCACCGGGGTCCGAAAAAAGATTACTATTCCAAACAGCGTGTTCGATATGAGGTGACCGACCATGAGAGTGAAACGTGGATTCAAAGCCAGACATCGTCGTCAAAAAGTTCTCAAACTCGCCAAGGGTTTCCGCGGCGCCCGCAGCAAGCTCTTCCGCACCGCGGCCGGAACCGTGGACCGGGCGCTGCGCTACGCATACCGCGACCGCAAGGTCCGCAAGCGTGATTTCAGGGCACTGTGGATCGCGCGGATCAACGCCGCCGTGCGCATGAACCAGCTGTCCTACAGCAAATTCATCCACGGCCTGAAACTGGCCCACGTCGAGTTGGACCGCAAGGTCCTGGCCGAGCTGGCCGTTTCGGATCCTCCGGGGTTCGCCCAAATCGTCAAGCTGGCCTCGCAGCAGGCATAACCGCGCGGCGGAGCGCCGGCGCCGGGGGAGACCGCCGGAAACCGCCGGCGGGCTCGCCCGACATGGAGCACCGTGGAACTCGAGATCGATCAGGTTTATTCGGAAGCGCGGCGGGAGCTCGAAGCCGCCGGGTCGGCCCCCGGGGAAATCAAGGCCCTGAGCCTGAAATATCTCGGCCGCAAAGGGGTCATCACCCAGCTGTTGCGGACCATCGCCGGGCTCCCCCCGAACTGCGGCCGAGCGCGGGGCGCAAGGCGAACGAGGTCAAGCAGCGGCTCGGTGCGGACTTCGATGCGGCCCTGCGCCGCGCCGAGGCCCAGGCGGCCCCCGCGGAGGAAGGTCTCGACGTGTCGCTGCCGGGCCGGCCCCGGGAGAGCGGGTCGCTGCACCCGATCACCCAGACCAGCCGGGAGATCTGCGCCATCTTCACCCGGATGGGCTACGAGATCGTCGAGGGGCCCGAGGTCGAAAAGGACTACTACAATTTCGAGGCCCTGAACATCCCCCGGGACCATCCCGCCCGCGACATGCAGGACACCTTCTTCGTGAGCGCGGACGTCGTCCTGCGCACCCACACCTCCCCGCTTCAGGTCCGGACCATGGAGCGACAGGCGCCGCCGGTGCGGGTCATCGCCCCCGGCCGCGTCTACCGCTGCGACTCCGACCAGACCCACACCCCCATGTTCCACCAGGTGGAAGGGTTGCTGGTCGACGAAAACGTCTCCTTCGCGGACCTGAAAGGCACCCTGACCGCCTTCGTGCACCAGTGTTTCGATCAGCAGACCCGCCTGCGCTTCCGCCCGAGCTTCTTCCCGTTCACCGAGCCGAGCGCCGAGGTCGACATCCTGTGCGTCATCTGCCGCGGCAAGGGGTGCCGCGTCTGCAAGCAGACCGGGTGGATCGAGATCCTCGGCGCCGGGATGGTGCACCCGGCGGTCTTCGAAAACGTCGGCTACGACACCGATCGGTACACGGGCTTTGCCTTCGGCATCGGGTTCGAACGCGTCGCCATGCTCAAATACGGCATCGACGACCTGAGGAAGTTCTTCGAGAATGATATGCGGTTTTTGTCGCAATTCTGACCCGCTGTCGAGTGGTTGACCATGCGGATGTTTTTTAGATTCCGTGTGCCAAGTTTTAAGTGTTAAGTTTTAAGTGTTAAGCAAAGGATTGGGGGCTGTTTTTTTATAAAACGATTTTGTCATCCGCTGCTTAAAACTTAACACTTAAAACTTAACACGCGATCGCATTGTGCTCTCGAAACCTTCTTCCGACGGGCACTTCCCGACACCCATAGAATGCCAATTTAGCCTTAGGACCGGGCGATCGATATGAAAGTAAGCTTAAGCTGGCTGGCCGAATACACCCCGATTAAAATGGACCCTGCGGCCCTGGCCGATGCCCTGACCATGGTCGGGCTGGCGGTCGATGCGGTCGTCGACCGCTTCGGCTACCTGGACAGCGTGCGCGTCGGCCGGATTCTGACCGTGGAGGCCCACCCCGCCGCGGGACACCTCCGCGTGTGTCAGGTGGAAGTCGGGGGAGGACCCTGCCGATCGTCTGCGGCGCTCCCAATGCCGCGGCCGGCATGCTGGCCCCGGTGGCGCTGCCCGGCACGACTCTGCCGAACGGCACCGTGCTCGAGGAGAGCATCATCCGCGGGCAGCGTTCGGTCGGGATGCTCTGCAGCGCCGCCGAACTCGCCTTGGGCGCCGAATCCGCCGGCATCATGGTCCTGGACGGCCGGCTGATCCCCGGGCGCGCCCCTGAACGTCGCCCTGCGACTCTCGGACCCGGTGCTCGAAATCGACCTGACCCCGAACCGCCCGGACTGCCTGAGCATCATCGGCGTCGCACGCGAGGTGGCCGCGATCCAGCGCACCCGCCTGCGCTGCCCGCGGGAGATACCGGCCGGCGACGACGAGCCCGTCCGTCGGCTGACATCGGTGACCATCGAGGCGCCGGGGCACTGCCCGCGCTATGCCGCGCGGGTCCTCGAGAGGGTCGCGGTCGCGCCCTCCCCGTTCTGGCTCCAGGACCGACTGCTCTCGGTCGGCCAGCGACCGATCAACAACATCGTCGATGTCACCAACTTCGTGATGCTCGAGTGCGGTCAGCCGCTGCACGCCTTCGATCTCGACCGGCTGGCCGGGCAGCGGATCGTGGTGCGGACCGCCGCAGCCGGGTGAGCGGTTCGTGACACTCGACCAGAAGGAGCGGGTGCTCGATGCCGACATGCTCATGATCTGCGACGGCGAAAAGCCGGTGGCGGTCGCCGGCGTCATGGGCGGTCTCAACTCCGAGATCCAGCAGGACACCACGCGGGTGCTGATCGAAAGCGCCTGTTTCGACCCCGCGAGCACCCGACGGACCTCAAAGAGGCTCGGCCTGTCCACGGAGGCCTCCCACCGCTTCGAACGCGGGGTGGACCCCGCCGGGAGCGTGCGGGCCGCCAACCGCGCCGCCGAGCTGATGGCGGCGGTCAGCGGCGGCCGCCCGGTCGACGGGGTCATCGACGCCCACCCCCGCCCCTGGGTCGCCAGGCCCATCCGCCTCGGCATCCGCCGGACCAACCGCGTGCTCGGCACGCATCTGCCCAAGCAGAAAATTGCGCGTCTGCTCGAGTCGGTCGAATTCAGGGTCACGCGCACGGCGGCGCGTGATGAAATCGAGGTGGTCCCCCCCTCGTTCCGGGTCGACGTGTCCCGGCCGGAAGACCTCATGGAGGAGGCCGCCCGTCTCTCCGGATTCGAGAGCATTCCCGACGCGGTTCCCGTCGGTTCCGATCAGCGAAGAGCCGCCCCCGCCCCGACTGGGCCTGCGCCAACGGGTCAAGGAAACCCTCACCGGCTTCGGCTTCAGCGAGGTGATCACCTACAGCTTCATCCACGCCGACTCCTGCGACCGTCTGCGCCTCGCGCCGGACGACCGCCGCCGCCGCACCGTGGCGCTGCTCAACCCGCTGACCGAGGACCAGGCGGTGATGCGTCCCTCGCTCGTCCCCGGGCTCCTCGAGACCCTGCGCACCAACCTGTCCCGGCAGGTCAGAAACCTCAGGATCTTCGAGGTCGGGAAGGCGTACATCGCCTCCGGGGGCGAACTGCCGGAGGAACCGGAAATCATCGCCGGCCTGTGGTCCGGCGCGCGGCATGCCGCCTCCTGGCACGGCAAGGAGACGCCGGTCGATTTCTACGACCTCAAGGGGGCCGTCGAAGGCCTGTTGGCCGCCCTCAAGCTTGCGGACATCCGTTTCACCCGCGCCGCGCATGAATCCTGCCGCACCACCCGGCCGGGCCACACGGCCGTCGTCATGGCCGGCGGGCGCGAGATCGGGCGGATCGGCGAGGTCCACCCGGCGGTGCAGAGCGCCTTCGACCTCAAGCAGACGGCGTATGTCTTCGAACTGGACGCCGCGAGCATCGAAGGGTTGGTGTCGCAAGCCCGATGCCGGCTGCAGATCCCGAGGTTTCCGGCGATCGTCCGGGACATCACCCTGGTCGTCGCCGCCAACGTGGAGGCCCAGCGACTGCTCGACACCGTCTCCGCCATGAACCTGGAGCTGCTCGAAAGCGCCCATCTGTTCGACGTCTTCACCGGCGACCCGATCGCCTCCGGCAAGAAAAGCCTATCGCTGCGCCTGACCTACCGTTCTCCCGAAAAAACCCTGGAGGACGAGGAGATCGGCGGCCTGCACCAGTCGGTGACGGAGCGGCTCATCGCCGAATTCCATGCCGCGCTGCCGGGATGAAGCCGGTGGCGGACCCGGGAGCGCGGCGGTCTGCCCCTTCCGGACGGGACGCGCCAGACCCGTCGCTTCCAAACGTGAATGCGCCGTCTTGGAAATGGTTTCACCACCTCGAATCACGCTTGCAAGAAACGCGGCAAGACGCAAGCCGATTCGAGAGCGGGCCGCCTTTATCGGTCGGGGGCACTCAAGGCAGCCTGCAATACGGCCATGGCGGGCCTCCCATGGGTCGGGCGGGGAGATGAAACCACTCACAGGCAGGTGATCCGAAATGAGCGAGCAGCGATCCTTGATTCCGGAAACCATACCCGACAAGCTGTACTTCAAGATCGGGGAGGTCAGTGAGATCGCCGGGGTTCCGACCCACGTGCTGCGGTTCTGGGAGACCGAGTTCCCCAAGGTCAACCCCAGGCGCACGGCCACCGGGCAGCGCATTTACACCCGCAAGGACGTGGAACTGATCCTGCAGATAAAAATTCTCTTGTACGAGCGCAAGTTCACGATCCGGGGCGCCCGGCAATACCTGCGTGCGGGCGAGGACCCGCCCGAGGCGGAGGTACGCCAACTCATTGAGGATCTGCGCGCCGAACTCAAGCACATCCGGGACTCTTTGGACTAAAAAACCACCCGGTGATCAACGCACCGAGATTGCTAATAAAATGTATTGACAAGCTCCCCGCTTTGTCATAAATAGGGATCCTGGATGAGCGGGCATAGCTCAGCTGGTAGAGTACAAGCTTCCCAAGCTTGGTGTCGCGAGTTCGAATCTCGTTGCCCGCTCCATTCACATGTTTTGCGGTATTGCTCGGCTGTTCGGGTAGGGCTGGAAGTGACGTGGATGCGGATGCAATCAGGGTTTTGTATGAACGGATAATCCTCTAAACTCCACTGCGGTAGTTCTACCTGAAGTAGGAAGCGGGCGTAAGCCCGTTTTTTGTTTGTCTGGGCCCCTGGGCCGGCGCACGCAAAGTAGAGTGGCGCGCGCGGTGCCGTAATCGGCGCTCAAGGGGATGAACGCGCGCCAAGTCATCCATGGGGCGGGTGGCGGAGATGACCCGGAACATCGGCAGAAAAAAAGAACGGCCGCTTACGGCAACGGCAACGGCACCGGGACCCCCGGCAGCGGAAGGGGACGTCCTCGCCCGGGTGACCCCGCTGGCCGAGGCGCTGTGCGACGACGAAGGGCTGGAGCTCGTGCACGTCGAATATCACCACGAGCGCGGTGGACGCACGATGCGGCTTTACATCGACAAACCGGGCGGGGTGACACTGGAGGACTGCGCCGCGGTCAGCCGCGAGCTGGGGGATGCGCTGGATGTGCATCTGCCGGACATCGGGCCCTACCACCTGGAGGTGTCCTCCCCGGGCCCCAACCGGCCGCTCGGCCGCGAGCAGGACTTCGAGCGATTTGCCGGCTGCCCGGCCAAGATCAGGAGCCTGCGGCCGATCGACGGCCGGAAAAATTTCAGCGGCGTGCTCGAGGGCGTCGCAGCCGGGGCCGTCCGGCTCAACACCGGACAGTCAACGGTCGTCATACCGCTAAAGGATATCTCGAAGGCGTTCTTGACGGACGCCTGGAAAGAAGGCACCGCGGCAACGGATTGAAACGGGGTCCGCAAGTCGCAATGGTTCGCATCATGGCCATACTGAGTTCAGCATATGGAGACCACCCATGTTGATTTCGGAAATCAAACGGGTCGTTGAGCAGGTCAGCCGGGACAAGGGGATCGACCGCCATGTCCTCATCAAGGCACTCGAAGAGGCTTTGAAATCCGCCGCCCGCAAGAAGTACGGCCCCAAGGTGGACATCGAGGTCCAGTACAGCGAGGACACCGGGGAGATGGAAGTGTTCCAGTTCAAGGAAGTATCCGAGGTCGTGGAGGAGCCGATGCTCCAGATCAGCCTCAAGGAAGGGCGCAAGCTCGACCCGGAGTGCGAGGTGGGCGACAGCCTCGGCACCAAGATGGACGCGACCACCTTCGGACGCATCGCGGCCCAGTCCGCCAAGCAGGTCATCATTCAAAAGCTCAAGGACGCCGAAAAGGATGCCGTCTACGCGAGCTACGTCGACCGCCGGGGCGAAATCATCAACGGGATCGTGCAGCGCATCGACCGCGGGGACATCATCGTCAACCTCGGCCAGACCGAGGCGATCCTTCCGCTGCGCGAACAGGTCCCGAAAGAAGGCTATCGCCGCGGCGACCGCATCCGCGCGCTGATCCTGGAGGTGCTGCAGGAATCGCGCGGGCCCCAGGTGGTGCTTTCACGCACGCACCCCAGCTTCGTGATCACCCTCTTCCGCACGGAGGTACCGGAGATCAGCGAGGGCATCGTTTCGATCATGGGGGCCGCGCGCGAGCCCGGGGTGCGGACCAAGATCGCGGTCGCCTCGAGCAATTCCGACATCGATCCGGTGGGCGCCTGCGTGGGGATGAAGGGCAGCCGCGTTCAAAACGTGGTCCAGGAGCTGCGCGGAGAGAAAATCGACATCATCCCCTGGCATCTGGATACCGCCAAGTTCGTGTGCAACTCGCTCGCGCCGGCCGAAATCTCCCGGGTCATCATCGACGAGGACGACAAGTCGATGGAGGTCATCGTGCCGGACGATTTCTTGTCGATCGCCATCGGCAAGAGAGGGCAGAACGTCCGGCTGGCCTCCAAGCTCACGGGCTGGCACCTCGACGTGAAGAGCGAGAGCTCCTACAACCAGGCCATGCAAAGCGGCTACAACTCATTGATGGCCCTTCCGGGGGTGGGGATCAGCCTGGCCGACGCACTCTATGAAAAGGGGTATTACTCTGCCGATGAGATCAGCAAGGCCTCCATGGAAGACATTCTGCAGATCCGGGGCGTTGATGAGGAAATCGCCGTCAACCTGATCGAAGCCGCCAAAGAGGCCGCCGCGCAGATTACGCCCGTGGAGACCGTCGAAGCCGAGTCGACCGAAGAGGACACGGAGGCGCAAGCCGAAACGGCCGAGAGCGCCGAGGCCGCGCCGACGGAAGAAGACACGGAGGCGCAGGCCGAAACGGCCGAGAGCGCCGAGACCGCGCCGACCGAAGAAGACACGGAGGCGCAGGCTGTCGGCCCAACGGACCCCGAAGACGAAACACCGGCGAAATCTCCGGACGTCCCATGAAGGGCACGGAGCTTGTGTGGCGGGGGATGAAACCCCGTTCAATGGATGAGATGCAGGCCACAGCAGGTATTGAAACCGCTTCCAGTTCGCAGCTGCGAAGGCAAGCGGGGCCCCTTGTGACAGAGGGGTGAGGGGGAGTTCATGTCGAAAATCCGGGTATACGAACTTGCCAGGGAGCTCAATCTGACGAACAAGGCGCTGATCGACAAGCTGCTCAGCCTCGATATCGCCGTGGCCAGCCACATGAGCACGCTCGAAGAGGAGGCGGTCGACAGCCTCAAGGCCTCACTTTTCGGAAAGCAGGAGATTGCTGTCGAAGAGACGCGTGTAAAGTCCACTGTCATCCGGCGTCGCAAGATCGCCGTCGAGACGCCGCCGGAAGCGGTCCCGCAAGCCGAGCCGCCGGCTTCGGCCGAAGCCTCTGAGGAGGCGGCGGACGCGGACGAAAACGCCGAAACCTCGGCAGCGGATGAAATGGCCCCTGAAGCGCCGGTGACGGCCGAGGTTGAAACACCCCAGGCCGTCGAACCGGTCGAAGCGGTCGAAGCGGTCGAAGCGGCGGAGACGCCGCCGGAAGACGCCCCCCCGGCAGAGGAGGCCCCCGCGGAGGCCGCCGCCGAACCGCCGAAAAAGGCGACCAAGCGCCTGAAGCGGGACGAGCCCGCCAAGATCATCAAGCTGGGAGTCGTGCCGGTCGGCCGCCCCGCGGAGCGCCCGAAAGCACCGGCGGCCCCGGAGACCATCGGGGCGCCCGTTCCCCCGCACCCGGCCGACGGCCCCCCGGTCGTCCCTGCTCCGGGCGCCGGCGAGATCAAGGAAGGCAAGCGAAAGAAAAAGAAGACCCGGCCCGAGGATCAGGATGCCGATCGGAACTTCATCAAAAAGAAGATTTCGTTTCGGACCAAGGCGGTGGTTGAAGCGGCGGACCTCTACGACGATGCCCGGAACCGCAAGGGTCGCAAAGGGATCAAGAGCCGCAGGGAAGGCATCGCCCACAAACCGCAGATCACCGTCGCCAAGGCGATCAAGCGCAGAATCAAGATCGACGACGCCATCGTGCTCTCCGACCTCGCCAAACGCATGGGAATCAAGGCCGGCGAGATCATCAAGGTCCTCATGGGGATGGGGATCATGGCCACCGTCAACCAGTCCATCGACTTCGAGACGGCGGTTCTCATCGCCGCGGAATTCAGCTACGAGGTCGAGCGCGCCGCCTTCGAGGAGGAAACCCTTTTGAAACCGGTCGAAGACGAACCCGAGAACCTGGTCAGCCGTGCGCCGGTGGTCACCATCATGGGCCACGTCGACCACGGCAAGACCTCGCTGCTCGACGTCATCCGCAAAACGCGCATCACGGAGACCGAGGCCGGCGGTATCACCCAGCACATCGGCGCCTACCATGTGGCCACCGACCGCGGTCACATCGCCTTTCTGGACACCCCCGGCCACGCCGCCTTCACGGCCATGCGGGCCCGCGGCGCCAAGGTGACGGACATCGTGGTTCTGGTGGTGGCCGCCGACGACGGGGTCATGCCGCAGACGGTCGAGGCCATCAACCATGCCCGCGCCGCCGGTGTACCCATCATCGTGGCCGTCAACAAAATCGACAAGGCCGGGGCCGATGCCGACCGCGTGAAACGCTCCCTGGTCGAGCGGGGTCTCACACCGGAGGACTGGGGCGGGGAAACCATCTTTGTCAGCGTCTCGGCCAAGCAGGAAACCGGCATCGAGCAGTTGCTCGAGATGATCCTGCTTCAAGCGGAGGTCATGGAGCTCAAGGCCAACCCGGACAAGCTGGCGCGCGGCCACGTGGTGGAAGCGAAGATCGACGCGGGTCGCGGCCCGCTGGCCACGGTGCTCGTCAGCGAAGGCACTCTGAAAACAGGCGATGCGGTCGTCTGCGGCGCCCACTACGGCAAGGTCCGGGCGATGCTCAACGACCGCGGCCAGCCCGTGGATGCCGCCGGCCCTTCCATCCCGGTCGAGATCCTTGGGTTGTCCGGCGTACCGATGGCCGGCGACGAGATGGCTGCGGTACTCGATGAAAAAACGGCCAAGCAGATCAGCCTCCACCGCACGCAGAAACAGCGCACCCGGGAGCTGGCCCAAACCGCCCGCCCCAGCCTGGAGAGCCTCTTCGAGCGCATGCAGCAGGGCGAGGTGAAAGACCTCAACCTGATCCTCAAAGCGGACGTCCACGGGTCGATCGAGGCCCTGACGGACTCGCTGACCCAGCTGTCCAACGAAGAGGTCAAGGTCAACGTGGTCCACGCGGCGACCGGGACGGTCACGGAATCGGACGTGTCGCTCGCCACGGTTTCGGGGGCCATCATCATCGGCTTCAACGTCCGGCCGACACCCAAGCTGCAAGCCCTGGCCTCGGAGGAAAACGTGGACATGCGGTTCTACAACGTGATCTACGAGGCCATCAACGACGTCAAGAGCGCCTTGGCCGGCATGATGGCGTCGCGCTTCGAGGAGCGCCTGCTGGGCTCGGCCGAGGTGCGCGAGGTCTTCCAGATCCCCAAAGTGGGCGCGATTGCCGGCAGCTACGTCACCGACGGCAAGCTTGAACGCGGACGCAGCCTGCGTCTGGTCCGCGATGGCGTGGTCGTCTACCAGGGCAAGAACTCTTCCCTGCGGCGGTTCAAGGACGACGCCAAGGAGGTTCAGACCGGCTACGAGTGCGGTATCGGGATCGAGAACTTCAACGACATAAAGGTCGGCGACCGGATCGAGTTTTTCTATATGGAGGAAATCAAGCCTGAGATCGCCTAATGTCTTGATTCACACACAACGCGATTTCAGTTATTAAATCGGCAATAAATTGCGCCAATCTTCGTCATTCCGGCGCAAGCCGGAATCCAGAGAAATACTGGATGCCGGATGAAGTCCGGCATGACGGCATTCGCCTATTAATCCGCCGGTTCAATAAACACCAAGGTCTGGTGTTGCCATGGTAGTCGGGATCGGGCTGATCACGTTCAGGCTCCACGATTGTCACTCGCTCAAGGAGAAGCGCCGGGTCGTCAAAGCCATCATCGCCCGGCTGCGCAACCACTTCAACGCCTCCGTCGCCGAGGTCGACGCCAATGACGTGCACCAGCGTGCGGTCGTCGGTGTCGCGCTGGTGGGCAACGACAAGGCCGTGGTCAATTCGAAGATCGACAAGATGTTCAACCTGGCCGAGGAGCTTGGGCTGGCGGAGGTAATCGATTCCGAGATGGAGCTGATCAGCGTATGACAGGGTTTTCCCGTGCACAGCGGGTCGGGGGGCTCATCCAGCAACTCCTCGCGGGAATGCTGCAGAAGGACCTGAGCGACCCCCGCCTGAATTTGACCACCGTCACCCAGGTGCAGGTGACCAAAGACCTGCGGATCGCACGCGTGTACTTCACCACCGCCGGCGGGAAAGAAACCTCCGCCGCGGCGGCCGAGGGGTTTTCAAGCGCCGCGGGGTACATCAAGCGTCGCCTCGGCCCCGAGCTGGGGCTGCGGTACATGCCGCAGCTCGAGTTCTTCTACGACGAGTCCTTCGACTACGGGGCTCGCATCGACCAACTGCTGAAGTCAATCGCCCGTGACACTGAAAACACACGAAGACAATGGACCAGATCCTTCAGCGCATTAAGAGCGCGCGCCACATATTGGTGACATCGCATGCGGACCCGGACGGGGACGCCATCGGTTCCCTGCTGGCCCTCGGCCTGGCGCTGACCAAGCACGGCAAGCAGACCACCCTGTACAACGAAAGCATCATCCCGGCGGTCTATCAGTTCCTGCCGGGGGTCGAACGCATCAGCCGTCGCCTGGGCGCGACCGGCGACTACGACCTGGTCCTGGTCCTGGACTGCGGGGACCTTCAGCGCATCGGCGCAGACTGGCAGGCGGTCGGCCGGATGGAGTGCCTGGTCAACATCGATCACCATGTGTCCAACACCGGGTTCGGGCACATCCAACTGATCGACCCCAGGGCCTGCGCCACCGCCGAGATCGTCTACCGTCTGGTCAAGGCCCTGGGGGTCGCGATCGACCCGGAGATCGCCGTGGCGATCTACACCGGGATTCTGACCGACACCGGGTCTTTCCGGTTCTCGAACACCACGCCGGCGGCATTTGCCATCAGCCGCGAGATGACCGAAATCGGGGTCGACCCCTACCATGTGGCGCAGCGGGTGTTCGGCTCCTATTCGCTCGGCCGCATCAAGCTGCTCAACCTGGCGTTGAATTCGATCGAGATCTCACACAACGGCAAGCTCTCGATGATGACCGTCACCCGCAGCATGCTCGTGGAGACCGGGACCCAGCCGGAGGACGTCGACGGCATGATCAACTATGCGCGGCGGATCGAAGCGGTCAAGGTGGCGGCCCTGATCCAGGAGCAAACCAACGGCAGGAGCACCCGGGAGGGCCATGGGTCGTTTCACGTCAGCCTGAGGTCGGACGGCACGGTGGATGTGGCCGCGATGGCCGGCGCCTTCGGCGGCGGCGGCCATTTCAGCGCCGCGGGGTTCCAGGTCGAATCGACGCCGGCGGACATCAAGACCGAATTGATCCGATGGTCGGAGAAGCTGTGAGCGGCGACGCGGCGGTTTCCGCTCACGCCGCGGACGGCCTGCCGGCGCCCATCGGGGACCGGCGACCGACCGACGGGCGACGGGCGGACGATCATGCCATGAGCGGCATCCTGGTGGTCGACAAGCCGGCAGCCCTTTCGTCGGCCGGGGTGGTCGCACGGGTCAAACGCATGCTGGGCGCCGCGAAAGTCGGGCACACCGGCACGCTCGACCCGTTTGCCGTAGGCGTGCTGGTGTGCTGCATCGACCAGGCCACCAAACTGGCCCAGTTCCTGCTGCACGCACCCAAAACTTACGAGGCCGTGCTGACCCTGGGCATCGACACGGACACCCAGGACGCCACCGGCCGGGTCACGGCGCAACGCAGCTGGCAGTCGGTCACCGAAGAGGCGCTGCGGCGTCTGCTGCCGCGCTACGAGGGTCTGCATTTCCCAGCGGCCGCCGGTGTTTTCGGCCCTCAAGCACGAGGGCACCCCGCTCTATGTCCTCGCCCGGCGCGGACAACCGGTGCACAAGCCGGCGCGGCCGGTCGAGGTGTACCACCTGCGGGTGCTGGCGGTCGAACTGCCGCGGGTGCGCTTCGAGGTGCGCTGCTCGGCCGGGACCTATGTGCGCACGCTGTGTGCGGACATCGGCGAGGCCCTGGGGTGCGGGGGCCACCTGAGCGAGCTGACCCGCACCGAAAGCGGAGGATTCCGCCTGGAGGAGGCGCTCGGCCTGGAGCAGCTCGAGGACCTGGTCCGGCAAGGCACTGTCGGTGAGCGGGTGATCCCGATGGCGCAGGCCCTGCGGGGCATGCCGGAGATCGTCGCCGAGACGTCGCTGATCGAGCAGATCCGCCACGGCCGCCGGCTCGGCCGGGGCGCGCTCGAGGGCCGGGGGCCGGAGCTGCCGCCCGACACCGCGGCCGTGGTCAAGGTCCTTGACCCGCAGGGCGAATTGGCGGCGGTGGTGCGCGCGGTGCCCGACAGCGAAGAGCTGCAATACTGCGCCGTCTTTGCGAAGCCGCGTTGGGATGACTTCGAAAAAGGCCCGATGCGGGGCTCTGCGCCTTCCGCCGGCGGGACCGTCGCGGAGGTGAAGTGAAGGAGGCCGAACGGTACGAGCTGGGGTCCGGTGCGGATACCCGGCCTGAAAACGGCGATTTTTATTGCACTGCGAGGCTTGTTGCTCTAATTAATAGAAATGGGAATCATAGTGACCGCGGCGCGGGGATAAAAGCCGCCGCGCAAGCGACGAATCACGGCAAAACGTTCCGAACGCTCAGAACCATTCATCGCAGAGGGCTCGGGTGAGACCGTCCCACAAGGAGGATAGCAAAAAGTGGCACAGACAACCGAAACCAAGAAAAAGCTGATCGAGAAGTTCAAGGTGCACGAGTCCGACACCGGTTCCCCCGAGGTCCAGGTCGGCCTGCTCACCAACCGGATCGAATACCTGACCGAGCATCTGAAGGTGCACAAAAAGGATCATCACTCCCGCCGGGGGCTGCTGATGCTGGTCGGCCAGCGCCGCCGGTTGCTCAACTACGTCAAGTACAAAGACATCAACCGCTATCGGGCCATCATCGACACACTGGGCCTGAAGAAGTAGCCATTCACCGTGTGAAGCCCCGCTCACCCGACTCCGCACCGGCGGAGACGTGGATCTGAGCCGATTCGAACGGCCGGCATGAACTCCCCGTCGATCGCCTTCAGAAAGGCGACGGGCGGAGCGATCCGCTTTGCATAAGGAGATTTTTATGGAAATCGTATTGAAAGAAGAAATCGGCGGCAAGCCCCTGAGCATCCGCACCGGAAAAGTGGCGCGGCAGGCATCGGGGTCGGTGGTGGTCCAGTACGGCGACACGGTCGTGCTGGTCACCGTGGTTTCCACCCATGATTTGAGGGCATCGGATTTTCTCCCCCTGACGGTCGAGTACCAGGAGAAGATCTATGCCGCCGGGCGGATCCCGGGCAACTATTTCCGGCGGGAGATCGGCCGTCCCTCCGAGAAGGAGACCCTGACCGCGCGCCTGATCGACCGCCCCATCCGGCCCCTGTTCCCGAAGGACTATCGCTGCGAGATCCAGGTGATCGCGACCGTCCTGTCCATGGACCAGGAAAACGACGCGGACACGCTCGCGATGATCGGCGCCTCCACCGCGATCCACCTGTCGGACATCCCGTTTGCGGCCCCGATCGCCGCGGTGCGGGTCGGCCGGGTCGACGGGGAGCTGCGCATCAACCCGCCGATCCAGGACTGGGAGCGCTGCGACATCAACATCATCGTGGCCGGCTCCAAAAACGGGGTCGTGATGGTGGAGGGCGGGGCCGACATCGTCAGCGAGGCGGATATGACCGAGGCCATCTTCTTCGGCCACCGGGCCATGCAGCCCCTGATCGAACTGCAGGAGAAGCTGCGCGAGACCCACGGCGCGCCCAAGCGCGAGTTTGTCTCCAAGCAGACCGACCCCGCATTGGCCGAGCGGGTCACCGCCGTCGCCGAAGCCCCGGTCCGGCAGGCCCTGCTCGTCCCCGAGAAGGTCAAACGCCAGGTGGCCGTGCGTGCCGCCAAGTCCGCCATCTTCGAAACCCTCGGGGAGGAATACGCCGAGCGCCGATCCGAGGTGCTCGAAGTCCTCGACGGGCTGAAACGGCGCATCCTGCGCGAGCTCATCCTGGATGAAAGCCGCCGCCTCGACGGCCGCAAATTCGACGAGGTCCGGCCGATCGCCTGTGAGGTGGCCGTGCTCCCGCGCCCCCACGGCAGCGCCCTGTTCACGCGGGGCGAGACCCAGGTGCTCGGCGTCCTCACCCTCGGCTCGGGCCAGGACGAGCAGCGCGTGGAGACGCTCTCCGGCGAGGAGATGCGCCCCTTCATGCTGCACTACAATTTCCCCCCCTACTCGGTGGGCGAGGCCAAACGCATCAGCGGCCCCAGCCGCAGAGACATCGGCCACGGCGGCCTGTCCACCCGGGCCATCGCCAAGATCCTGCCGCAGAAGGAAACCTTCGACTACACCATCCGCCTGGTCTCCGAAGTGCTGGAGTCGAACGGCAGCTCCTCGATGGGCACGGTCTGCGCCTGCTGTCTCGCGCTCATGGACGGCGGGGTGCCCATCAAGGCGCCCGTGGCCGGGATCGCCATGGGTCTCGTCCAGGAGAAGGAGCGGACGGTGGTGCTCTCGGACATTCTCGGGGACGAAGACCACGCCGGCGACATGGACTTCAAGGTGGCCGGGACCCGCGAGGGGATCAGCGCCTTGCAAATGGACATCAAGATCCACTCGCTGTCGCGGGAGGTCCTGGAGCAGGCTCTGGAGCAGGCCCGGCAGGGGCGGCTGCACATCCTCGAGCAAGATGCTCGCGGCCCTTCCCGAGCCGCGCAAGGAGATCTCCCCCCACGCGCCGACCATCACCACCATCACCATTCACCCCGACAAGATCCGCGAGGTGATCGGCCCGGGCGGCAAGGTCATCCGCGCCATTCAAAGCCAGACCAACACCACCATCTCGGTCGAGGACTCGGGTCAGGTGAAAGTCGCCGCCTTCTCCAAGCAGGAAGCCGATGCGGCCCTCGAGTACATCCGGCAGATCACGGCCGACCCCGAGGTGGGGGCCATCTACGAGGGCACCGTGGTCAAGATCACGGATTTCGGGGCCTTCGTCAACATCCTGCCGGGCACCGACGGGCTGGTGCACATCTCCCAGCTCGCCAACCGCCGGGTGACCAAGGTCAGCGACGTGGTCAAAGAGGGCGACAAGCTCAAGGTCAAGGTCCTCGAAGTCGGCCGTGACGGCAAGATCCGGCTCAGCCACAAGGTGCTGCTGGAAGAGGAACATGGACAAGGCCCCCGCTAAAACGGTTCTCGCCAACGGAGTGCGGGTGGTGAGCCAGCACATGGCCCACACCCGCTCCGTTTCGATGGGCGTCTGGGTGAATGCCGGGGCCCGGGACGAATCCGTCCATGAAAACGGGCTCTCGCACTTCATCGAGCACATGATTTTCAAGGGGACCCGGCGGCGCTCCGCCTTCCAGATCGCCAAGGAGTTCGATGCCATCGGCGGACACACGAACGCCTTCACCTCCATGGAGCACACCTGCTACCATGCCAAGGTGCTCGACTCCCAGACCGCCACCATGGCGGACATCCTGGCGGACATCTTCCTCAATTCGCTCTTCGACCCGGCGGAGGTCGACCGCGAGCGGCCGGTCATCCTGCAGGAAATCGGCATGCTCGAAGACTGCCCGGACGATTACATCCACCACCTGACCGGGATCAATTTCTGGGGCGACAATCCCTTGGGGCGCTCCATCCTGGGTCCGCGCGGAGAACATCGAGCGGTTCGGCGCCGAAGCGATCAGGGGTTTCTTCCAGCGCCTCTACCAGCCCGAACGCATCGTCGTGGCCGCCGCCGGCAACGTGGACCACCGGCAGCTGCTCGACTGGGTCGGCCCGGCATTCGAGGCTGTACCGCCGGGCAACGGGTTCCCGGAACGGCTGCCGCCGCAGACCCGCGCCCAGGTCGAGATTCACCAGCGGGACCTCGAGCAGGTCCACATCTGCTTCGCCGGCCCGGGGCTCTCCCTGGTCGACCCGCGCCGCTATGCCTTCTCCCTGATGAGCACGATTTTCGGGGGCAATATGAGCTCGCGGCTGTTCCAGGAAGTACGCGAACGCCGCGGGCTGGCCTACTCCGTCTTCGCCTTCACGGCCTCCCACGCCGACACGGGGATGCTCGGGATCTATCTGGCCGTCAGCCCGCAGCAGGCCCTGGAGGCGGTGGCGGTGGTCCTGGAGGAAGCCGCCCGGCTGAGCCGCGAGCCGATCACGGCCGCCGAGCTCAAAGGCGCGGTCGAATACACCAAGGGCAACCTGCTGCTGGCGGCCGAAAACGCCGACAACCAGATGGTGCGCAGCGCCCAGAACGAAATCCATTTCGGCCGGGACATCCCGCTGCAGGAGGTCATCGAGCGCATCGATGCCGTGACCCCGGCCGAGATCCTCGAGCTGGCCTCCGCGATGCTCAAACCGGAACGAATGGCGTTGACCCTGCTCGGGCCCGTCGACACACCGGCGGCCGCCTTCGAGGAGTGCCTGAACCGCTCGCGGTCGTGACCCGTCCAGCCCCCCCGAGTGCCTTGACCCTGACCTGCCCCGGCCGACCGCCGCTCCTTCGACGTCACCGCGGGTGGGGGCCGCCCGGGACTTTCATGGCGGGCATCAGGAGACATTTTTTTGCTGCGTGCTGAGGAAACAATGACGCCCGTCATCCGGATCATGCGTGTACGGCCCGAGGAAGACGCCGACATTCCGCTGCCGCGCTACATGACGGAGGATTCCGCCGGCATGGACATCCGCGCCGCCGTGCGCGGCGACACCGTCGTCCCGCAGGGGGCGATCACGCTGATCCCCACCGGTTTCGCCATGGCGCTGCCCAAGGGCTACGAGGCCCAGATCCGGCCGCGCAGCGGGCTTGCGATCAAGCACGGCATCGGGTTGATCAACGCACCCGGCACCATCGACGCGGATTACCGCGGCGAAGTGCAGGTCGCCATCGTCAATCTGGGACGCGCCGCCTACACGGTGCGCCGCGGCGACCGTATCGCCCAGATGGTGATCCAGGAGGTCAGCCGCGCCCGCATCCAGGAAGTCGACATGCTCGACGTCACCGCGCGCGGCAGCGGGGGGTTCGGGCACACCGGGCGATGATGGAAACTGAAAGATCAAAGGACTGATGGCAAGTCGTCCCCTTTGCTCTGAGCATGGTGGCTGAACGAGCACGCAGCGATGGGTCCTGAACCGATGGAACAAAGCCAGGCAGGGAAAGGCGCCATGCACGTCTGCGTGCTCGGAAGCGGAAGCCGGGGCAACTCCACCTATGTCTCCGACGGGGTCACCTCGATCCTGGTCGATGCGGGGTTTTCGGCCCGCGAAACCGAACGCCGGCTCCACAGCCGCGGCCTCAGCGCGGCGGATCTGAGCGCCATCCTGATCACCCACGAACACGGCGACCACGTCAAGGGCGTCGCACGGCTGGCGCGGCGGCATCGGCTGGCGGTCTATCTGACTTCCGGGACCCGGCGCGGGGCCGATCCGTTCCGCGATCTCCCGCAGCTCTGCCACATCCGCTGCGGGGGCCCGTTTCAGATTCAGACCCTCGCCATCCACCCGTTCTCCATCTCCCACGATGCCGGGGACCCCTGCGGCTTCACCATCGGCGGCAACGGCAGCCGGGTCGGGATCGCCACGGACCTCGGCCAGGTCACCAACCTGGTCACCGAGCACCTGCGCGGCTGCTGCCTGCTGGTCCTCGAAGCCAACCACGACCCGCAGATGCTGAGCGACGGCCCCTACCCCTGGTTCCTGAAACAACGCATCCGCGGCCGCACCGGACACCTGTCGAACGAGGACTCGGGCCGCCTGCTGGCCGAGATCCGGGGGGCCGGCCTGACCCACGTGGTTCTCGCCCACCTGAGCGAAACCAACAACACGGCCGAGAAGGCCCTGGCCGAAGCCACCCGTGCGATAGAGGGGACGGGCATCACGCTCACGGCCGCCTGCCAGCACACCCCCACGCCGCTCATCGGGATCTAACCGGGCAGGGAGGCATATTCACCACAGAGCCACGCAGGACACGGAGGGTTCCTGCCTTTCCCGTTGCCGCTGAGAGGCCGGCAACGGAAAACCGCCCGACCGCTCCGCGGCAAGCAGCACTGCCTTCAGGGCAATCCCCATGCGAGCCGCCGCCTCTCACGGCGGTACATGAAGATCCCTCCCTTTGGCGTCCTCTGCGTCTCGAGCGCTGCGGGGCGGTGGAGGAATTGGTGCGGAACCCGGGGAGAGGCCGGTTGCCCGGTCGGGGCCGCCGGCCGCGGGTCGGGCTCAGGTGGCTTCGATCCCTTCGACGCTGATGCCTTTGACGTAATAGCTCGGGTCGTTCAGAAAGCCCATGAAAATGACGATGAAGGCGATGGAGGCCTGGATCATCAACGGCTTGTTCTGATAGAGGCTGTCGAGCTGCTGGCTGAGCAGCTTGCCGTCCGGGGGCGCGAAATAGGTCGAGAAAAGACCGTCGAGCAGGCGCTGCCCGTCGGGGACGGTGACGATGTCGCTGCGGCCGCTGAAACTGTACTCCATGGCGTCGAGGATCAGACCGCGTTGGATGTGCTGGTCTTTCAGATGATAACCGAGCAGGTGCATCAGGGTGCGCTGGGCCTCCTTGAGGCTCGCCTCGGAGACGGCGTCGAAGAGCGTCTTGCGGGCGCGGCTTTCACTCGCCGGCGCCAGTTGACGGATCAGCGACAGCAGGACCGCGTTCTTGAACAGCTGGTTCAGCCGCCGCGCCCCGTTCATGACGGTGGTCGGCTGGTGCTCGGTCTTCGGCAGGTAACCGGGGTAGTTGTTGACGAAGAGCAGCTGAAAGATGTGCTGGAAGCAGTCGATCCCCACCAGGGGGTCTTCGAGGTCGATCCGCATGTCGAGCGTGTTGTCCAGCCGGTCGGCCAGCTTGGCCTCGACCACCTCGGGAAAAACCCCGGCGCATTCGAGCAGACGGCCGATGTAGCGATAGTAGGATTCGGTCTTGGTCCGGGTGAGACACCGCAACCGCTGGATGAGCCGTGACTCGGCCTCCGGGTCGAGGCGTTCGAGCAGCACATAGAGCTGCTGCTCCATGCCTTTCCACTCCAGCGACTCGAAATCCCCGGGCTTCACGTCCTCGAGGACGTCGTGGAACAGGGTGGTGAGGATCCCGACCAGGTCGACCTCGGCTTGGGCGCGCACGAGCAGCGCCGTCGCCCTGAGGGGGTGCAGCACCGCCATCGGGCCCAGACGCCGGCGTTTGTGGCTGTAGGCGCTGAACAGATAGCCGAGGGCCTCCATGATGACGCCCTTCTGCTCGCGGTCCTGGCGCTCGTCGGCGTCAAGGCGCTTGCCGGCCAGGATGTAGCTGAGGACATTGTAGCGGTTGAGCGAGGCGGCGCTCAGGTTGTAGTGCAGCACCGATGAGAGCTTGAAGAAATCCGTCAGGTCGAACAGCGGCATCATACCCCCTTGAGGCAGCCCGGCAGTCCCGATGGGTGTGTCAATCGGGCCGCAGCTCCCCCTCCAATTTCGCGACATCGGCGCTCAGCGCGGTCTGAAGATCATCCAGTTCTGTTTCCGGCACCTGGAGAAAGGCGAGGGTCTGCGCCTCCAGCCCCCCGGCCGGCATGGCGCCCCGGTGGCCGAAACCGGCCCGGTGGCTTAAAAAATTACCGAGGTGGACGATGTGGGCCAGCGCGCTCTGCGAGGACTCGGAGGGCCGGTGGTGAAAGCGGATGGCGGTTTCGTAGGTTTCGGGAAAGCGCCAGAAGCGGCAGGCGCGCGCCATGATCTCGGCGTGGTCGAAGCCGAGGGTCTCCTTTTCGGCCTCGAGGGAGGCCGGCGGTGCCTGAATTTCGGTCCGACCCGGGGTCGCGGTGCGCTCCGGCATGAAAGGGTCCAGGATGACCTTGCCCGCATCGTGCAGAAGACCGGCGAGGAAGGCATCGTTCTCCGCGCCCGCAAAGCGCTTCTCGGCGATTCGCCGCGCGCACAGGGCCGTGGACAGGGAGTGGCGCCAGATGCTCAACGCTCCGATCCCGTACCCCTTCAGCTCGCGGCAGAGCAGTGCGGCGCCGGCCGCGACCGTGATCACCTGCCCCAGGGTGCCGAGCCCCAGCAGGACCGCTGCATGCTGCAGCGAGGAGCACCTGGCCGCCGGTGCCGTAGTAGGCGGAGTTCGCAAGGGCCAGCACCTTGGCGACGAGGGCCGGGTCGTTTTCGACGATCCGCGCCAGGTCCCGCAGCCCGGCATTCGGGTCGGCCATCGTCTCCCGGGCCTTCAGGATGACCATGGGCATCGGCGGCAGCTTGACCAGGCTGCGCAGGATGTCGCTTTTCCGGTTGGCGGGGTTCAACAGTCAGCCCTCGGCGGGTGGGGTGGACGTCGACGATGCCCGGCGGCCGCATCCGCAACGGCCCTGCCGCGGCGACCGGGCCCGCCGGCACGGCGACACACCAGCGGCTTGTTCAAATATGCCATTCCTGCCGCATAAGTCAACGCCCATCGGTTTCACGCTTGACACACCGGCCCGAAAACCCCATAAGACAGGCGCACCCCACAACCATATCCGGGAGAACCCCTCGCCATGGACACTCAAAGCCTGCGCGTACTCGAACTGTTCGAGGAAATCAGCCGCATCCCGCGCTGCTCCGGAAACGAAGACGCCGCGGCCCGCTGGTTCGAGGCCTGGGCCGCCGCCCGCGGCTGGAAGACCGAGCGCGACCGAACCGGGAACCTGCGGATCGACGTGCCGGCCACCGCGGGTTCGGAGCGCGCGCCGGGGGTCGTCATCCAGGGACACCTCGACATGGTCTGCGAAAAGACGCCCGAATCCGGGCACGACTTCACCCGGGACCCGATCCGGGTGGTCCGCGACGGCGAGTGGGTTCCACGCCGACGGGACCACCCTCGGGGCGGACAACGGCGTGGCGCTCGCGCTCGGGGCGGCGGTGGCCGAGGACCCCGGCCTGCGGCACCCCCCCCTGGAGCTCCTGTTCACCGTCGACGAGGAGAGCGGCCTCACCGGGGCGAAGCAGCTGGCCCCCGGTTTCCTCACCGGCCGCACCCTGATCAACCTGGATTCCGAAACCGAGGGCGTGTTCACCGTCGGGTGCGCCGGCGGCAGGGATCTGGATCTGCGCCGCGACCTGCGCATGAGCCCATGCCCGGAAGGCTGGCGGACGCTGGTGCTCAAGGTGGGGGGGCTGCGCGGGGGGCATTCCGGAATCGACATCCACCGCCGGAGGGCCAACGCCACCAGGCTGCTCGCGCGCACCCTGAACGCCCTGCTCGCGCCCGACGGCCCGCGACTGGTGACACTCACCGGCGGCAGCCGTCACAATGCCATCCCACGGGAGGCCGCCGCCCTGATCGCCTGCGCCCCCGGACAGGTGGCCGAGGTGAGGCGCCGGACGGCCGCCATTCCAGGAGCGATTCCGGGCCGAATACGCCGCCGAAACCGAACTGACCGTCACCGTCGACGAACCCGACCCGTCGACGGCCGGACGAACGGCCTTGGCCCCGGAGGAGACCCAGCTCGTCGTCAACCTCCTGCTCGCGGTGCCGCACGGGGCGATCGAGATGGCGCCGGACTTCACCGATCTGGTGCTCAGCTCGAACAACCTGGCGGTGACCCGGACCGAGGCCGGCGCCCTGAGCGTGCTCACCAGCCAGCGCAGCCTGACGGCGGCCGGGCTGGACTCGGTGACCGAAACCGTGCGGGCCGTCGCCGCCCTGGCCGGAGGCCGGGCGAGGGTGGCGTCGGAATACCCGCCCTGGACCCCGAACCTCGATTCGGCCCTGCTGCGGCGCAGCCGGGGCGTCTATCGCGGTCTCTTCGGCCGCGACCCGGAAGTGAGCGCCCTCCACGCCGGGCTTGAGTGCGCCCTGATCGGGCGCCTCTACCCGGGCATGGACATGATCTCCTTCGGGCCCACCACCGAGGACGCCCACTCCCCGAGCGAGCGGCTGCACCTGCCGTCGCTCGCCAAACTGCGGGTCTTTGTGGCGGCGCTGCTGGAATCCCTGGCGACCGCGGCCTGATCAGGCCGGGACGCCGACCCCCTCCAGCGGCTGTTCGGCCGCCCGCTCGACGTGGCTGAGGAAGACGAGGTCCTGGCGGCTGCGTTCGGCCATGCGGGCCTCGACCTCCTGCTTGTCCAGACCCATCAGGATCTTGTAGGCGTTGAACTTGGTCTTGCAGAAGTAGATGTCGAAGGGCTCCGTCCGCTCCCGGCCGCGATAGATCCGGATCCCCGGGATGCCCTCCAGCTGGACATACTCGGCCTCGGCGTTGACCAGCAGCGGCTCGATGTCGTGCTTGTTCAGCCAGGGGATGCAGGCCCCCTCCATCCCGAGACCGGGGTCCATGATGGAGCGGATCTTCTCGGTCACCCCCCCCACCGCCAGGATGATGTCCCCCGTGAGCGAGCCCGTGACCCCGAAGCGTTGGGTGACCGGGGCCTTGATGAAATCCGAGATCAGCGCGATGTCGATGGCCACCGAGGCGCTGTCGCCCTCGACCCCGCCGTGGGCCTGGATGTATTCGACATGCATCTCGTAGCCCACGTAGGGCGCCCCGATGTTCTTGAGCACCTTCTTGATCGAGGCCCGCACGTTCTGGGCCGCCGCCTTGGCGATCTCCCCCGTCTTTCCGGGGGCGTCCACCTTGTCGGCGCTGCCCGCGTTGATCTGGCAGTGGATCGGAAGCGGCTGTCCGTGCATCTGGCCGCTGGAGGCGGAGTGGATCACGGCCAGGCCGACGACATAACCGATCGAGTCCGTCAGTGAAGTGATGTATTTCTTCAGGTACTTCTTGTGCTCGCCGATCTCACGCGAAAGGCCGCCTTCCAGGCTCATGTGCTCCTCGAACGCCTGGCGCACGTGGGAGGGCTCCACCAGGGGCGAGTTCTCCAGGATCGCCGCGAACTCCGCCGATTTGACGATCCCGTTGATCGGCCGCAGGATGCTGGAGAGCTTGCCGTCGGCGGCGCGGCAGCGCAGCTCCTTGACGACCTCCATCACGGCGTTGCGGGAGAATTCGCGCTCCTTCAGCCGGAAGTCCGCCGGCAGGCGCTTGCCGAAGATGTGCTCGCTGCGCCGGCGCACGCTCTCGTGCCCCTCGCGGGCGATCACCTCCCCCCACGAGCGCCGGAACTCCTTGCCCAGGTTGACGATCTCCTGCTTGACGTAGGTGGCCGCCTGGCGGACCGTTTCGGCCGTTTCGGCGACCGCGCTCTCCATCTGAACGATCTCGCCCTTGTCTTCGATGCGCGACAGGAACGCGCCGTCGCCCTCCTCCTGGAGATAGGCCAGGGTGTCGTGGTTGCAGCAGGCGACGATGATGTTCTCCGCCCGCAGGGGGTTTTCCGAGCGGTCGGCCGCCCCGCTGCCCGCGTTCCGGCCGCCTTCCAGGATGTACTTCTTGTTCTGCATGATCTCCAGCAGGTCGGCCATGTACCCCATCTTGACCAGGGTCTTGAGCTCGTCGATGTAAATGATGGGGGCGGTGGCGTGGGCCCCGAGATAGGCCCGTTTGTGGCAGGGGGTGTGGAGATTGCCGGACTGATACGGGTCATGCCGGAAGCCGCCCTTCATGTTGCGGGCGCTCGGCTCGGAGACCCGTGCCATCAGCTCGCGGTCCTGGCGCGGGTCGGAGAGGACCTCGGGCAGCATGTCGTAGAGATGCTTGACGTCGTTGCGCCCCCCGGCCCCGGCCTCGCGCTGCACCTTCTCCTGAACGCGGTGGCTGCTCTCCTGCATGTACAGGAAAATGGCGCCCATCCCCGCCAGACCGGCGGCGACCAGGGCCGGCGGGAAAAACACTCCCGCCACGGCCGTCACGGCGGCCGCCGCCATCAGCCAGCCCCGGACCTTGCGCGCGGCGCGGATCTGCTCCTCGAGGCTGAACTCCTCGACGTTGTTCTGGGCCGACTCCAACGCCTTGTGCATGATGCCGAGGGCCTTGTCGACCCGCTCCGGGCTCTCGTAGGCGAAGCGCACATGGTTCTTGTCCTTGCCCGGGAAGGCGACGATGGCCTCCTGGGGCCGCAGATAGTCGCCGATGGAGCGATCGATGACCTTTTTGAACATCTCCGCCAGCATCGATTTGCCGGTCCCGGGCCGGCCGACCATCAGCATGTGCCCCCGGTTCTGGGCGATTTTACGGATGGCCATCTTGGCCCGGTCCTGGAAGACCACGCGCTCGATCGGGTCCTCCGGGACGGGGATCTGGGACGTGTCCTCGAAGAAGCGCAGACGCTCCTCGAGCACCCCCGGGTAGTCGAGCAACTCACGGATCCAGGTGTAGTCGCCGTCTCTGTAATCACTCGCCATGGGCGGTCCCCGTGATCGAATCCAGAAGGTAGAAGCGGCCGGCCTCGGAGCTGAAGGCCCTCTTGTTCAGCTCGGCAACCACGCCCGGCAGACTCTGACGCAATGGGTCGAGCGCACGCAGGTCGTGCAGAATCGACACCTGGGTGAACAGCTTCTCGTCCGCGGCCTCCGCGGCCGGCAGATAGCTCAGGGACACGGCCGTCTGCAGGACGTTCAGCACCGGCTTCACCAGGTTGCGGCTGGTCGCGGCCACTTCCGCCGACCGGAACAGGTCCCGGTAGAGCGCCGGGAAATTGGCTTTCGAGTAGTCGACCTCGAGCTGCCGGTTGATAAACAGGCGCACCGGCCGGGCCCGGCCGAGAAAACAGCTGTCGAAGGCCTGCCGGAGGTCCGGGTTGGCCTTGAGGGTCTGTTCGACCAGGCTGAGATCTCTCAGGACCTGGGGGTCGGGCAGGCGGAAGTCCAGGTTGCCGAGGGGGCTCAGCACGCAGGCCGTCGCCTGGCCGTCGCGGGTGTAGCTGTACAACCGGAAGGCGTTGTCCGGGTTGAAGACGGCGGCCGGGAAACCGCGCAGCTCGAAGAGGCCGTCGCCGATGTTCGCGCGGTGGATCGTGACGCGCACGTCGCGCCCCACGTGCTGGTTGAGATAGCGGATCTTCTCCTCGGCCGTCCCTTGGAGCTTGAGATAGGAAAACCCGCTGAAATCCTCACAGATGCCGATCAGGTGCGGAAACCGGGCGGTGTCCAGGCGGGCCAGCTTGCGGGGGAACGGGTCAAAGCCGCGCAGCTCGTCGGCCATCCGCTTGAAGTGCTGATCGAGGTCCGGGTCTTTCAGGGCCGGGAGCTTCAGCCGGAAACCCGAGAGGATGACCTCGCTCTTGCGGCGCTCGGCGCCCCGCCCGCGGCGCTGCGCCCCGGCGAGCGGCAGGCGGCCGAGCAGCCGGTTGAGCCTGCTGCGGGCCGGGTGCGCCTCGCAGCCGACCAGCCGCTTGCGGATCTCGATCGGCCCGGGGTTGAGCAGGTAGCGGCCGAGCTCGGAGATGCGGTACTCCCGCACCGTGCCGCGGTCGGCCTCCGGGTCGAACCCCGCCGTGTCGGGCCGGGGCAGCCGCCCCTCCTTCATGATCCAGCAGGTGGCGTCCATGTCGTCAGTTCCCACTCACCTGGGAGTCCTCGAGCACGATCTCCAACTTGGCGATGTCGATCTCCGACAGGTGCAATTCGTTGGCTTCGGGGGTCGCCATGAGCACCATGGCGGGTTCATGCTTGAGCCCGATGCCCGTCTTGTTGCACGCGTGGTTCGCCAGGCGCACCGTGAGGGCCAGGTAGTTTTCCGAATCCAGGGTCTCTGTGTGGTGGTCGCGGGCGATTTGCGAGTACTTCCCGGGCAGGTTCCAGTGGTTCATGAGGGAAAAGCCGTGCCCGGTGTGCAGATGGTCCATCGCTTCCATGAGGAGCGCCATGGAGGGGTTGACCTTGGACCGGCCGGAGTGCAGCAGGTCGTCGATCACGGTCAGGATGAAGAGCTTGCCCACGTCGTGGAGCAGGGCCGCAAAGAACGCCTCGTGCGCGATGCCGTGCAGCCCGCAGTGCCGCGCGAGCCAGTGCGCGGCAAGGGCGGTCCCCAGGGCGTGGCGCCAGAGCCTGCGCATCACCCCGTGCAGAAAGGGGTCCTTGGAGTGGAAGTGGTTTTGATGCGCCAGCATCATGACGATGTTGGACACCTCGTTGATCCCCAGGCGCACGATGGCGTTGCGCACCGTGGAGACCTGGGTGAGCCCCTTGTAGAAGGAGGAGTTGGAAAATCTGAGCACCTCGGCGGTCAGGGCCTGGTCGCTGACGATCATCTTCTCGATCAACCGCACGTCCGGCTCCTCTTTGCCGATTTCCTGCTGGATCCGGGCCGCGGTGGTGTTGAACACCGGCAGACGCGTCGTGCTGCGAGGTGATCTGCTGGTCGACGATGTCGATGAACGACTGATGGTCTTCCATGCTCATGCCTCCACAAGACGCCTGAGCTCAGGCAAGGGCCTGGGTTTCTGCAGCCGCGGCAGACAGCGCAGCAGCTCCTCGATGGTGGTGGCACCGGAGGCGGCCTTGACGAGCCCGTCCTCCATCAGGGTCACGAGCCCGGTGGCTTCGATGCTGATCCGCCGGATTTCCTGGCCGGTCTTGCGCTCGATGATGGCGTTTCGGATGTCTTCGTTCAGGATCAGCAGCTCGTAGATCCCCACCCGGCCGCGGTAGCCCGTGTACTGGCAGCGGGCGCACCCCTGCCCTCTCTTGAACTCCGCCCCCAGGATGTCGCCGTAGCCGTAGCCGAGGCGCTGCAGGTCGAGCGGAGTCGGCCGGTAGGGGGCGGCGCAGTCGCCGCACACCTTGCGCAGCAGCCGCTGCGCCATCACGCTCACCACCGTGGAGGAGATCAGAAAGGCCTCGATGTTCATGTTGAGCAGCCGGATCAGGCCGCCGATGCTGTCTTCGGTGTGAAAGGTGGTCAGGACCTTGTGCCCGGTGAGGGCGGCCTGGACAGCGACCTCGGCCGAGAAGTTGTCGCGGATCTCGCCGATGACGATCACATCCGGGTCCTGGCGCACGATGTGCCGCAGGGTCTCCTCGTAGGTGAGCTGGATGCGGGGGTTGATCGAGCACTGGCAGATCCCGTCGATGACGTACTCGACCGGCTCCTCGGCCGTGATGATGCTCGTCTGGGGGTCGTTGATGTGGTTGATGCATCCGTAGACCGTCGTGGTCTTGCCCGAGCCGGTCGGGCCGGTGACCAGGATGACGCCGCTCGGCAGGTAGAGCGCGTCCTCCTTGAAGCGCTCCAGCATCCGCGGGGCCATCCCGAGCTCCTCCAGGCTGATCAAGGTCCCCTGCCGGTTGAGCAGCCGCAGGACGATTTTTTCGCCGTACACCGTGACGTAAAACGAGGCCCGCAGGTCGAGCTGGCTGTCGCCGTGCTCGAAGAAGAGACGGCCGCCCTGGTGGCGGCGCTTTTCGGTGATGTCGACATCGCACATCACCTTCAAGCGGTTGGTCAGCGCCCCGAGGAGGGCCGCCGGGAAGTCCTCGTAATGGACGAGCACCCCGTCCAACCGGAAGCGCACGCGGATGTGGTCCTTGAGCGGCTCGATGTGGATGTCGCTCGCCTTGCGTTCGACGGCGGCGGTGATGATGCCGTTCACCAGGGAGATGATGGAGTGCTCGTCCGAGGGGGAGAGGCGCTCGCGCTGCTTGTTGCGCTGAGCGCGCCTGATGGCGCGATCGATGGAATCGCGGCGCGCGATGGCGGCGATGAAACCGTCACCGAACACCTCCCGGGCGGCGTGGAGGTCTTCTTTGTCCAGGGGATCGGCAAAGGCGATCAACGCCTTGCCGTCTTCGAGCCGGACCGGCACGAAATGGTGGGTATCGTACCATTTGGGCGGGACCCGGCCGAAGAGCTTGGCGTCGATTTCGGCGAAATCCGGCTCCACGTGCGGGAAGCCCATCTGCAGGGAGAGCACTTCGATCAGGGTGCGCTCGTCGACCAGGCGGCGCTCGAGCAGGATCTCCCCCAGGCGCTTGCGGGGGCGGGTTTCGGCCTGAATGGTCAGCGCGATCTGAAGATCGGCCTCGCGGATGTGGCCAAGCTCCACGAGCAGGTTGCCCAAGGACATGGGGCTTTGATTGCGGCGGACGACCTCCTTGACCTGCTCCTCGGTGATGAGCTTGAGCTCTTTGAGCACGTCGAGCAGGGGCCGCGGCGTTTCGAGCTTCGCGCGAACCCGCTCGGCGTAGGCCAGTTGCTCGCGTGTCATGTGCCGGGCCTTGACCAGCAGATCGACGATGTCGACGAAGTGCTGGGCCGGTTCTGCCCCGGCGGGCGGACTCTGGGTCGCCGCGACGCCGGTGTCGGGTTGAGCGCTCACACGCAATCCTTTCTCTTTTCTGCCTGGGATGACTTCAGTTCATGGCCGCGGTCGGGTCGCCTTTTGGAGAAGGGCCCCTCGGCGGGTGTCCGGCACTCACTTGATGGGATATCGGCATTATGCCGCAACTCTTTAACGGAAAAACAGGCTTGAGGCTTCGGGGGGATGGCGGGGCGGAGTGCCCGGTTGGTTCAGCCGATTGCCGTCAGCTCGTGGATGCGGATGGGTTTCCCCGAGCCCGGTGCGCCCGGTGCCTCGGCGATGACGCGGATGGTGAAAGGGGAAAACCCTTCAGGGGTTCGGCCGGATCGATGAAGTCTAAGATCGACCGGGGGGTGAAGATACGATAGCAGCGGCCGTGGATCGGGACCTCGACGGTCTCGGGATCGTGCCGAATGCGGAAATCTTCGAGGGAAAACATGAGCGCCTCCGCGCGGTAAAGTCAGGCCGCAACCTTGCGTCTGCGTCCCGAGAACACCCTCGGCGCACCTTGCCAAAATCGACCGGCAAAGTCAAAAACCGCCAAAGGGGGGGACTTGTCACCCATGCGATCTATGCGTATAATGGCTCCGGTTGGGGGCGATCTTGCCTGCCGCCAAGCCCGCGGCGGACGGAATCCGCCCCACCGAAGGCGCATCGCCATCGCCCTGGTGAAAATCAAATCCACCCGGAGGTGACTTCAGACCCATGGCCAACATCTATTACGTCGACGGAACTTTCGTGCCCGACAGCGACGCCGTGCTGCCGATCAACGACCTCGGGATCCTGCGCGGGTTCGGTGTCTTCGATTTCATGCGCACCTACTCCGGGAAACTGATCTTCATCGGCGATCACGTGCGGCGGCTGTTCCGCTCGGCCTCCCAGGTCGGGTTGGAGCTGCCGTGGACGGAAACCGAGCTGACCGAGCTGGTGCGGGAGACCCTCAGACGCAACGACCACCCCGAATCCAACGTGCGCATCGTGGTCACCGGCGGGCCCAGCACGGATTTCATCACACCCCAGGGCAAGCCCCGGCTGGTGATCATGGTGACCCCCCTGTCGCGCTTCCCGGAAACCTGGTACACGGAGGGGGCCAAAATCCTCACCGTCGACCACGAGCGCACCATCCCCGGGGCGAAAAGCACCGACTACCTGCGTGCCATCATGGTCCTGACCGAGGCCAAGCGGCGGAATGCAATCGAGGTGGTGTACACCGACCGCGAGGGTTGGGTTTACGAAGGCACCACGAGCAACATTTTTGCCGTGATCAACGGCCGGCTGGTCACCCCGGGGGAGCGGATCCTGTACGGCATCACCCGCCAGAAAACGATCGGGCTCGCGGAGAAAACGGCCCCGGTCGACGTCCGCAATCTCCAGCGCCACGAGCTGCTCGCCGCCGAAGAGGTCTTCATCACCTCCTCGAACCGGCTGATCGTCCCGATCGTCCAGGTGAACGAGGACCGCATCGCCGACGGCAAACCCGGCCGGCGGACCCGCGAGTTGATGGAAGCGTTGGCGGCCTGGACGGCCGAGTTGGCCGCGGCGATGGAATGACCCACACCGCGCCGGGTTTTTAAAAGGAGGAAGTTCATGCCCAACACCGAAGTCTACGACCTGATCATCATCGGCGGCGGCCCCGGCGGGCTCACCGCCGGTATCTATGCCATGCGCGCCGCCCTGAAGACCCTGCTGGTGGAGATGGCCGCCCCCGGCGGCCAGGTGAACCTGTCGGATGCGGTCGAAAACTGGCCGGGCGACATGCACATCGGCGGCTCGGAGCTCGGGATGCGCATGCTCGCCCACGCGCAATCCTACGGGCTCGAAATCCGCTCCGACGAAGTCGCCGCCGTCGAGCCCGGACTCGACCTGCACACGGTACGGCTGGCCGGGGGGGAGCGCCTGCGCTGCCACGCCGTGATCCTGGCCACCGGCGGCAGCCCGCGCAAACTCGGAGTGCCCGGCGAAGATGCCTATTACGGCCGGGGCGTGTCCTACTGCGCCGTCTGCGACGGTTTTTTCTTCCGCGGCAAGACGGTGGCGGTGGTCGGCGGCGGCGACTCGGCCGTGGAGGAGAGTTTGTACCTGGCCAAGCTTGCCAAACAGGTCTATGTCATTCACCGCCGCGACCAGCTGCGGGCCGGGGCCCTGCTGCAGCAGCGCGCGAAAGCCGAGTGCAAAATCGAATTCGTGTGGGACTCGGTGGTGACGGCCATCCGCGCCGGCGAGGACGGCGTCGACGCGCTGGACCTCAGGCACACGAAGAGCGGCGCAACACGCAAGCTCGCCACCGACGGGGTGTTCATCTTCATCGGCTTCGAGCCGAACAACCGGCTGGTTCCAGCGGGGACCCGGATGAGCCCCGACGGCAATGTCATCACCGACGAGAAGTGCGGCACCACGACCCCCGGCATCTACGCCATCGGCGACCTGCGCGAGAAGTACGCGCGCCAGATCGTGGTCGCGGCGTCGGACGGCTGCACGGCCGCCCTGGCGGCGGCCCACTATGTCGAGAGCCGCAAAGCCTCGGAGGTCTGCGAGCTGCCGGCGGATTTGAAGGCCGAGTTCGCAAACACCGGCGCCTAGCACCAAGATTTTGAAGAACCCTGCATCACCCTGCAGGGAATCTGCGGCTGCAAGGGATGCAGCCATTGTCGCCCCGCGTGCTTTTGCGGTTCACGCGTCGCGGTGGCGGCAGCCGCGGGGCGTTATGACCGCTCGCGCATCCTGGTGGTTCAAGTCAACGGTCCTTTTCGGCATGCTGGCATGCTTGCCGCCGGCCGGGGTGTGGCTGGCCGGCCTGCCGCTGGATCGCTATTTCGAGTTCCCGCCCCGCACCCGCTACGTGCGGCATGCCGATTTTTCCTGGCCGGTGTTCGGGCTGATCGCCGCCACGATCCTGCTCGTGCTCGTCCCGCTCACCCTCCGGGGCTGGCGCAACTACCGGTCGAGTCCCCCACCGCCCGCGGGGCGACGCCGCCCGTTTCCCTGGTGGGGGTGGCCGGCGGCGGCGGCCGGGGTCGCGGCCTGGGTGCTGGCCTGGACGCGCATGGGGTGGTTCGCCCCGGTCCAACCCCACACTTTTTCCCTGCTCTGGCTGGCCTACGTCCTGGTGGTCAATGCGCTCTGTCTGCGGCAAACGGGGCGTTGCATGCTGACCCATCGGCCGCGGTTCTTTCTGTGCCTGTTTCCGGCCAGCGCGCTCTTCTGGTGGTTTTTCGAGTACCTCAACCGCTTCGTCCAGAACTGGTACTATGTCGGCCCGGACTTCAGCGGCCGACAGTATTTCTGGTACGCCACCCTGCCCTTCGCGACCGTGCTGCCGGCGGTGCTCGGGACCCGGGAACTCATCGCCTCCGCCGCCTGGATGCGGCGCGCCTTCGGACGCACCCGGCCGCTCTTCGGCCGCGGCCACCCGCTGCTGCCCTGGGCCGGGCTGACCGCCGCCGCCGCCGGTCTGGCCGGGATCGGCGTCTGGCCCGGCGTGCTCTACCCGCTGCTGTGGGTCGCGCCGCTTGCGATCATCGTCTGCCTGCGCGGCATCCGGGGCGAGCCGCACCCCTTGACGGCCTTGGCCGGCGAGGATTGGACCCAGCCCGTGGCCGCGGCGCTGGCGGCCCTGGTGTGCGGCGTGTTCTGGGAGATGTGGAACTGCTGCAGCCTGGCCAAGTGGCAGTACAGCATCCCGTATGTCCAGCGCTTTCCGGTCTTCGAGATGCCGCTGCTCGGCTATGCCGGCTACCTGCCCTTCGGCCTCGAATGTGCCGCCATCGGGGGCATGGTCGCGGAGCTGCTCGGACCCGAAAGACCCGGCGCCGCTTGCAATCCCGGCGGAAACGCTTAGCATTGATGACGCCGTAATAAACCCGATTTCGGCGTTGCGCTTCATCCCGCGCGCGCTGCGGCATACAAAAAGTATGCCTCACTCGGCGGGATTCGCGCGCCTTGAACTCGGGCTTATTACAACGTCATCTGGAGTAGCTTTTTTTTGAAATCTTCAGCGTCCGAAACCCACGACGTGTGGGCGCCGGCGCCGAGGCGAGCACCCATGGCCTTCGTCCGCATCCCGAGCCTCACCGGCAAGCTCTACGTGCCGGAGCCCTGCGACCGGGAGCACTCCAAGCGTCCCTGCCCGGACTGCTTCGGCTGCCAGCAGTGCAGCGATGCCCGCTGCGGCGTGTGCCGCGGGGAGTGCCCGCGACAGGATCCCGAGCCCGAGGAAGCCCCCTGAACACTGCGGCCGGGGCGTCGCCGGATCGGCAGCATCGACATGCATGCGCGCCACCGGACGCTCCGTGGTGATGCCCCCGCGGCAGGCGTCGAATTGACTTGACCCGCAGCCGATCATCGTATATCGTAGATTTACGATGAATAAGGCCACCCGCATCCTGATGCCTGCGGAAGCCGCCGGCCCGCCCGAGTCGCGTCAGACTTCGGGACCGCCGGACCGGGAAGCGTTCGCACGCATCTGCAAGGCCCTGGGGCACCCGGCCAGGGTGCGGATCGTCGCCTTCCTGCTCGAGACGGACCGCTGCATCTGCGGGGAAATCGTGGGCATCCTGCCCCTGGCCCAGTCCACCGTCAGCCAGCACCTCAAACTGCTCAAACAGAGCGGGCTGATCAAGGGGGAGGTGGAGGGCCCGCGCACCTGCTATTGCATCGACCACGCCGTGCTCGACGGCTTTCGCCGGGCGGCCGAAGCGCTGCGCCGCACCGCACCCCGGCACCCGGAGAAGACCCCATGAACCCTGAAGATCGCCCGCACCCCACAACCCTGGTCCCCGGGATCCTGCCGCGCATGCCCGGGCCGGACAACCGGGGAGGTGTGCTGCGGCCCCCCCCCGGCGCCCGCCAGCAGCGTCCACGAACGTCCGGGCTACCGGCTGCAGCCCTACGTCGAAGGCTTTCTCGACACACCGGCCGGCCCGGTGCCGCGCATCGCCACCCGGCTGAACCGCGCAGACACCCTCGGGACCGCCGCCGTGCGCATCGGCATCGGCCGCAACCGCTACACGGTCGCCCCTGGGCTTTACGCCGTGGGCGCCCCCGATTCCGGCGCGCCGATTCTGGTCACGGCCAACTACAAACTCTCCTTCGACACCCTGCGCCGGGAGCTTTGCGGCATCGATGCCTGGGTCCTGGTGCTCGACACGCGCGGGGTCAACGTGTGGTGCGCGGCCGGGAAAGGCACCTTCTCCACCGAGGAGCTCGCGCTGCGCGTGCAGCGGGCGGGGCTGGCGCAGGTGGTCCGACACCGGCGCCTGGTCCTGCCCCAGCTTGCGGCCACCGGGGTCAGCGCGCACCAGGTCAAGCGCAAGACCGGGTTTACGGTCGTCTGGGGGCCGGTGCGGGCACGGGACATCGGGGACTTCATCGCCGCGGGTTTCAAGGCCGGGGAGGCCATGCGCCGCGTGACCTTCACCCTCGGCGAACGATTGGTGCTCGTGCCGGTCGAGCTCGCCTTTCTGCCCAAGCCCACCGCGGTCATCCTGGCGGTGCTGTTCGTCGTCTCGGGCATCGGCAGCGGGCTGTTCTCGATCCAGGCCGCCTGGCTGCGCGGAGGGCTGGCGGCGGCGGCCTACGCCGCGGGGGTTTTCGGCGGGGCCGTGGCGGCACCGGTGCTGCTGCCCTTTCTCCCCGGGCGGGCGTTCGCCGTAAAAGGCGCCCTGACCGGCCTCGCCCTTGGCGCGGGTCTGGCCTTTATGCTGAAAGCCACCCTGAACCCGGCCGAGGCATTCGCCGTGACGGTGTTCACGGCCGCGGTGAGCTCGTACATCGCCATGAATTTCACCGGATCGACGCCGTTCACCTCACCCACGGGTGTCGAGAAGGAAATGCGCCGGGCGATCCCGCTGCAGGCTGCCGCGCTTCTGGTGTTCCTGGCCCTGTGGGTGGGCTCGGCTGTGGTTTCATGAGCGAATGGAAGGAAAGGATCGTCGATGCAAGACTTCAGGTATCTTTCAGGGGTTTCGACCCTGAGCCTGGACCCGGATGCCTGCAGCGGCTGCGGCGTGTGCACCGCGGTCTGCCCGCATGGGGTGCTGGTTTTAGACGGCCGCAAGGTCCGCATCGCCGACCATGACGGCTGCATGGAGTGCGGGGCCTGCGCCCAAAACTGCCCGACCGCCGCCCTGCGGGTCACCCCCGGCGTAGGCTGCGCCGCCGCCATCATCCAGACCTGGCTCAAGCGCAAGGGGGCGGGCGCCTGCGGCACGTCCGGCTGCTGCTGAGCGCACTGAGCGCCTACTTGCGGTTCGAGAGCCGCTCCCACACGGCCTTGGCCTGCTCCCGGCCGTCGCCCGGCGGCGGTTCCGCGGACGGGGCCCCCGGCCCCTCAAAACGTCGACCGCGCAGGCGTGCGATCCGCTCCTCGAGCGGCGGGTGAGTGGAGAACAAACCCATCAGGCTGCGCCCCGAAAGCGGGTTGACGATGAACATGTGCGCCGTGGAGGGATTGGCCGACAGCGGCAGCTGTTTCGAATAGGCCCCCAGCTTTTCCAGCGCCCGGGCCAACCCTTCGGGGCTGCCGGCAAAAGCGGCACCACCGGCATCGGCCAGGTATTCGCGCGAGCGCGAGATCGCCATCTGGATCAACATGGCCGCCAGCGGGGCGATGATGGACATGGCGATCAGCCCAAGGCCCCCGCCCCCGCCGCCTTCCTCGTCGCTTCTGCCGCCGCCGAAGATGGCGCCGAAGCGGGCCATGTTGGCCAGCATCATGATGGCCCCGGCCATGGTGGCCGCGATGCTCCCGATCAGGATGTCGCGGTGGCGCACGTGCGCCAGCTCATGGGCCAGCACCCCGGTGAGTTCATCGCGGTGCATGAGACGCAGCAAACCTTCGGTCACGGCCACCGCCGCATGCTCCGGGTTGCGTCCGGTGGCAAACGCGTTCGGGCCCTCCTGGGGGATGACATAGAGTTTCGGCATGGGCAACCCGGCCCGCCGGCAGAGATCCTGCACGACGGAGTAAAGCTCCGGCGCCTCCCCGGGTCCCACCTCACGTGCGCGGTACATCTTGAGGACGAGCTTGTCGGAATACCAGTAGCTGAAGAAATTCATCCCGGCGGCGAAAAGCAGGGCGATGATCATGCCCTGGCGCCCGCCGACCCAATTCCCCACCCACACGATCAGGGCGGTCATCAGGGCCAGCAGCATGGTGGTGCGAATCCGGTTGCCCATCTTGCGTCACTCCCCCTGCGGTATGGTTATTAACGAGTTCATCATCATTGCCGGTTATGAAAATAAGCTCGCAGTTCCCGCTTGGCAATATGCGTTTTCCCGATCCCGGGACCCGAACATCGCCCCCAGCCGCCTTCGCCCGTTTCCGGAGGGTTGCCGAGCGTGAGCGGGGCCTTGGGCGATTCTGCTTGCCAAACCCTAGTAAAACCTATATGGAATATTATACTGGCATGTCCAACAGACGACCTGATGATGGACCGAGACCCGTTTCAGAACCGGAGCGATAGCCCCCACGGCTAATGCTGAGCCGACAGGAATGCCTTGAAAAATTCGGAACAGATTCAAGCTGTTGCAGAACACCAACCGGACGATCTGAAAAATGCGGCCAGTGACCCGCAGGGCGGCGGGCACGCGTCGCTTCTGAAAAAAGCGGCGCCCCTTCAGCCGATCCCCCCCCCTGAATCCGAGAACGACCCGGACTCATCCGCCCCGGCCGGCCGACGGGTCTCCAAGGCCCAGCTCGTCAACCGGCTCAACTTCATCAATTTCCAGGACGGCGCCCTCCAGGTCCACTTCGCCCACCGCCACTATGACCGCGCCCTGGTCCTGCCGGCCACCCCCCTGCCTTGCCTCGGCGAAACCCTGGACTGCCGGTGGGTGAACAGAGGCGATGCGGAGGCCCTGAAGGGCCCCTACACCCTCACCCACCTCCTGGTACCGCGAGGCCAGCGCTTCATCAAGGTGTGCCCTGAGGTGCTCGAGCTGAACGACAAGGGCGTGCGCCTCGCGCTCCCGGAATCCGGCCAGGAGATCAGCCACCGCGGAATCGAGCGGCACAGCGGGGTGGGCATCTCCGTCTACGTGATCCAGAACAGCTCCCTGTTCCCCGGCGTCCTTGTCGACTTCACCGCCACGTCGTTTCGCCTCGAGCTCAAGGCGGAGCCGCCGCAGACGTTTCAATGGATCGACCCGGAACTGCCGGTTCACGTGATTTTTTTCGCCGACAGCCAAAGCTATTACTCCGGCGAGTGCCGGATCGTACGACACACCCAGGGCGGCGACACGCGCAATTACGTCCTGCAGCCGCTCAGCCAAAGGATCCAGCGCTTCAGAAAGGCCGAATACCGCAGCCAGCGCCAAATGCTGACCCCCGCACCGAACATGATTTTCCACCACCCCTTGAGCCGCAGACGCGTGGAGCTGAAGGTCATCGACCTGTCGGGTTCGGGTTTCTCGGTGGAGGAGGAGGAGCCGGCCGCCGTCCTGCTGCCGGGTTTGATCCTACCCGCAATCGAGCTGCACTTCGCCACCGGCTTCAGGCTCTCCTGCAGCGCCCAGGTCGTCTTCCGCATGCCGGCCGGGTCCCGGCAGAACACGCCCCGCGTCCGCTGCGGGCTAGCCCTGATCGACGTGAAGGCCCAGGACCACGTGAAGCTGTTGGCGATGCTGCACCAACTGAGGGACCAGCACTCCTACATATGCAACGACGTGGATCTGGAAGCCCTTTGGGACTTCCTGTTTGAAACCGGCTTCATATACCCCGGGAAATACACCCTGATCGAAAAGAGCAAAAAGGAAATCAAGTCCACCTACGCAAAGCTCTACACCCAAAGCCCGAGCATCGCCCGCCACTTCGTCTATCAGGAAAACGGCTGCATCCTCGGCCACATGGCGATGATCCGCTTCTGGCGAAGATCGTGGCTGATCCACCACCACGCCGCGCGCAAATCGGCGCTGAACCGGGCCGGCCTGGTGGTTCTCGACCAGATCGGGCGGTTCACCTACGACAGCTACCGGCTGCCCAGCATGCACCTCGATCACCTGGTGTGCTACTACCGCCCCCAGAACAAGTTCCCCAGCCGCGTCTTCGGGGGCGTCGCCCGCCACATCGACAATCCCAAGGCCTGCTCGGTGGACCCCTTCGCATTCGTCGCCTCCGCCGCCGGCGGCGGCAGCGAAGAACTGCCGGAAGGCTGGGCGCTCGAGACCGCCCTGCCGGAGAATTTCACCGACCTCGAGTACTTCTACAAAGAGCGCTCCGGCGGGCTGATGCTGGCGGGTCTGGACCTTGAGCCGGACAGCTGGCGGCGCGACGACCTGGCCGAGGAGTACCGGACGCTCGGGTTCAGGCGCGAGCGGCACTGCTTCGCGCTCAAATCCGCCGGGACGACCAAAGCCTTGCTGATTGCGAACGTCTCCGATGTCGGCCTCAACCTCTCGGATCTGACCAACTGCATCAACGTCATCGTGCTCGACCCCCCGGGCCTGACCCCCGCCACCCTGCAAAGCGCCCTGCGGCAGGTGTTGCGGGCCATTGGTCAGTCGGATGTGCCGGCCCTCATCTACCCGCTGTCCTGGGCCGAGGAGAACTCGATCCCCTTCCAGAAAGTCTACAACCTCTGGGTGCTGCGCATCCACGGTCAGTCCGACGCGTATTTCCGGTTTCTGAACCGCCTGCTGCGCTACGTCTGAGACCGCCGCCTGACGCAAAGACGCCCCCCCGGCCTCAGGCATCCGGCTTGCGCCCGCAGCAGACCACCAGCGGCGTGTAGGTGAAGGCCCGCGGGTCGGCGAAGTGCGCCTTGAGGTCCGTCATGAACTCCTCGAAACCGCCCGGGTACTCTTCAAAACCGAAGCCCGAAGATCGGCCCGCGATTTCGGCCTTCTTCGTCCAATTGAAACGCTCGCTCTCCTTGAAGGTGCCGTAGATCAGGTTGTGCGGGTCGACCCGCACGCGGATCCCCTCGAAGCCGAGATCGTAGAGAAACGAGTAGAGCTTGACCCCCACGTAGGGGTCGAAATTGCAGCGCTTTTCGAGCCCGCCCATGATGCCGCGCACGGCCCGCTCGAGCCTTGGGGAAAACCCGAAAAAGCGCAGGCAGTTGCAGTCGAGATCGATCAGGCACAGGCTGCCCCCGGGTTTGAGGGCGCCCGCCACGTGGCGGACCAGGTCAAGGCTCTGGGCAAGGTAGTACTCCAGAACAAAACGGACCCAGATGAAGTCAAAGGAACCGAGCCCGTCGAGCGGGTCGCGGATGTCCCGGACCTCGAACTCGAGACCGGCGCCCGAGTAGTGGTGCCGGGCGTAATCGATGCGCTGCGCGGCGATGTCGACCCCGCGCGCCTGCCCCCCGGGGCCGACCACCTGGTGCAGGTGAAAAGTCGTCTTGCCCGAGCCGCAGCCCATGTCCGCCACCCGCATCCCGGGGGCGAGCCCCGCCCAGCGGGCGTGCTCTTCCACCACCCGGCCGTCGGTCTTCACATCGAGCCGCAACGCCTCCTCTTCGCCTTCCATCAGGTAACCGGGATCTTGCATGGCAAACGCCTCCTTTTTGGAAATGGTTTCAAAACCTCGGATCACGCGTGCATGGCGGCGGCAAGGCGCAGGCCGATTCGAAAACGCCGCCACCTCCTGCGGTGGTGAACATTTCGAGAGGCCTATAACGCCGCCCCCGGGCGTCAGACGGGGCGATGAAACCGCTTCCGGTTCGTGGGCACCGCCCTATCCCAGGGAGGGGCCTTTGTCAATCTCCGCGCCGATTTCACCTTGCATCGCCCCGCCAGTGCTGATAAGGATGCCTTGCTCCGGCGATTGCACGCGGGGCCACCATCTCAAGGTCGGAAGGAGTGTCGTTCATGGCTGATCAACCCAGCGAAGCCCCCCAGGAAGTGAGCTTTGCCGAAATGCTGGAGGCCTTCAGCCCCGGCGGTCGCAGCGAGGTCCGGGTCGGGGAAAAGGTCAAGGGCAAAGTCATCTCCATCGGAAAAGACACGGTGTTCGTCGATGCCGGCATGAAGATCGACGCCGTCGTCGACCGCGGAGAACTGCTGGACGCGGAGCAGCAGCTCACCTGCGCCGAAGGTGATGAGCTCGAGCTCTATGTGAGCAGCGTCAGCGAACACGAGGTCCGGCTCTCGCGCGCGCTGTCCGGTGTCGGAGGCGCGGAGCTCCTGCAGGAGGCCTACCGCCAGGGCACGCCGGTCGAGGGCAAGGTCAAGGAGACCTGCAAAGGCGGGTTCCAGGTGGAGGTGATGCAGCGCCGGGCCTTCTGCCCGATCAGCCAGATCGACATCGGCCCCGTGCCGGACCCGAACGCCCACGTGGGGGCGACCTACCAGTTTCTGATCAGCCGCTTCGAGCACCGGGGACGAAACATCGTCGTCTCCCGGCGGGCGCTGCTCGACCGCGAGCAGGAAGCGGTGCGCAAGGAGTTTTTGGAAACACTGCAGAAGGACACCGTCCTCGACGGCACGGTGGCCCGCGTCCTGCCGTTCGGTGCCTTCGTAACGATCGCCCCGGGACTGGAGGGCATGGTCCACGTCTCCGAGATGAGCTGGTCGCGGACGGCCTCGGCCGAGGAGATGCTGAAGCCCGGCGACCGCCTGCGGGTCAAGGTCATCGGCATCGACACGAGCGGCGGGCCGAAAAAAACCAAGATCGCCCTCTCCCTCCGGCAGCTCGAAGAGGACCCCTGGCTGACCGTCGAGGAGCGGTTCAAGCCCGGCGACGCCGTCCGCGGCAAGGTGACGCGTTGTGCGGACTTCGGGGCGTTCGTGGAGATCGCCCCGGGGGTGGAGGGGATGATCCACATCAGCGAGCTCTCCTACACGCAGCGGGTGAACCGGGTCGAAGACGTGGCGGCACCGGGGGATGCCGTCACCGCGGTGATCAAGTCCGTGGAGGCCGACCGCAAGCGCATCTCGCTCAGCCTGAGGGATGCCGAAGGCGACCCCTGGGCCGAGGTGCTCGAACGATTCCCCGTCGGCCGACGGGTCGAAGGCGTGATCGAGAAAAAAGAGAAGTTCGGCTTTTTCGTCAGCCTCTCGCCCGGCATCACCGGTCTTCTGCCCATGTCGAACATCCGCAAGGCGTCGAGCGCCGCCGACCTGGAGCGCGCCAAACCGGGGGACACCGTCGCCGTGGCCGTCGAGGAGGTCAACCTGCAACGACGCCGGATCTCATTGACACCGGCCGGCAGCGAGGAGGACGGCGAGTGGCACCGCTTTTCGGCGGCGAGCGGTTCCGGGGACCTGGGTGAGATGGCCGAAAAGCTCAGAAACGCCTTGTCCTCGAAAATGAACCGGAAATAGGCTGTCGGCGGGGGCCGTACGAGGCAACGCCTCCGCCGGCCGACGCCCCCCCGGGCCTATCGATCTGCCGGTGGGGGAACAGCTCCCGAGGATTTGTTGAGTGAGGGAGGCGGTCTTGAAAGTTTTCCAAGACCCACGTCAGGGCGCAAATCCTGCGTCGACCAGACCGTTCCCGCCAATGCCGCCGGTGCCTCACGGGGCATCCTGGCTCCATCCCTGCGCCGGTGATTTCAATCGTTTACGACCTCGGAAAACATCGTCCACCGTAAAAAGGGGACGCGGGCCGGTCACTGGGTTGGAATCGGGGCTTCGCTGCGCTCACTCTGGCCGGGATGCCGGCGCTGCGACATCCCCCGCAACCACCACCCGCCAACTCGCCGTCGATCGCTTGGAGGTCGGCGTGATCGAAAGTCCGCCAAGGGCGGTGCAGCGAAGTTCGCGGGGCATGTGGTGGGCGACCTCGTTGCCCATGTCAGGCGTCGATCACCTCGTCGAGCGGCACGAGGTGCGGTCGCTGCCTCCGAGCGCCATGTTGGCGCAGGCGAGGGCGTTGGTCGCCGCCTGATGTTGCGGCCAGGCAGAGCGCCTCGACGCGGTTGGCGACCGGGTCGCAGATCATGCCAAGGTTGTTCTGCAGTGCCATCGACGCCGCTCTCGAGCTGTTGCTCGTTGCCCTCCGCCATGAATACGAGCGCAGCCGCAGCCATCGCCGAGCCGGATCCGCACTCCGCCATGCAGCCCCCTTCCTCGGCCGCGAAGGTCGCGTCGCGCGCGATGTAAACGCCGATCAGGCCGGCGATCAGCAGCGCCCGTAAAGTCGTTTCCTCATCGGCCCCGATCGCGTCGGCCACCGCCAGCACCGCGCCCGGCATCGCACCGCAGGAGCCGGCGGTCGGTGCGGCCACGATGACGCCCATCGAGGATTTCACCTCCATGATCGCCGTGACGTAGCGAATGATGCGGTTGTTGACGTCGGCCGGGACCAGACGACCCTCTTCCTCGGCACGGGTCGATCCCGGCGACTGGGCCGGCAGGATGCGGGTGCGGCATAGTCGGTTCCCGCCAGCCCCTGCTCGACGGCGGCACGCATCAACGTGGCGATGCCGCGCATGCGTTCAAGCACCTCGGCCTCGTCGACGCCGCCGCGGGCCGGCCTCGTAGGCAATTGCATGGGCAGCCAGCGAGTCATCATCGAAGCCGGGTTGCGAGCGCATGTCGGCACAGGTCTCGAAAGGCACCTGAAGATCGCGACGCGAAAGGATCGGCCGTACACCTGCAGGGTGCGCACGAAGCCGGCCCCGAGCGCCTCGGCCAGACCGTCGACGTCTTCCAGCGAACCGCGACTTGCCAGGACGAGAAAACCTCCATCCGGACCGGGACGCCAGTCTACCGACTCGCTGGCCTGCACTGCGGGATGGTCGCGCCACGCGTCCTCCGCTGGCTGCTCGGCGCTGAACGAATGAGCGTCAGGTCGAGGTCACCGGCACCGGGCAAGGGACACTGGTCGACGGTGATCAACTCGATCATGCCGCCGCCGGTGGAAATCGCGTCGAAGATGATGCCGCTCGCCATGCACCCCGATCAGTTCGAGGCGGTCGGAGTTCGATGTGGGCGTCGTATGACTCGTAGCGCACGTCGACTTCGATGCCGGCCTCGGCCAATGCCATCGCGTAGGTCGGCAAGCGTTCGTCCTCAGGCGGCCAGCCGAGGAGCCCGCTGCAGAGCCCGAGGTCGCTCCCTGGTCGCGGTGGGTCGTCACCAGCGAGCCGTTCGGGTCATAGCGGACAATCACCTCGCGGATGGGCTCGCCCATGAGATTGCGGGCCAGCCGGCCGATCCGGTTGGCGGCGGCACTGTGCGAGCTGCTCGGCCCGCGCATGATCGGACCGATGACGTCGTTGAAGATGCTTGGTGGCTGGCTCATGGTGAGCGGGATCCTATGGGGTAGGTGGCCTCGTTGGCAATCCTAACGCCCACTTGGACCGGGATCTGCCGCGAAGTCGGCCAAGGAGGTCTGAAGTTCCGTCGCTCGTTCGGCTCGGTCTTCGAGTCGGACCAATCCGGCTGACTGTGCCTGTCCGACACGCAGTAGCCTCGCCTAGTCGAGTTCGACGTCGACCTCGTAGTCGCTCCCCGTGGGTTAGGGCGTAGTTGTGGGTGAAATTCAGCACCGCCTCCTCTGACCTTGACCGGCTTAGTTCAGACGGGGTGAATCAAGCTTACCCGACGCCAGAGCGCAGATCCCGCGCCGACCACACTTCCCGCCAATGCCGCTAGGCCCCACGCGGCTTTCGCGCTCCGTCCTTCCGCCGGCCCAAAGAACTCCCGGCATCCCCGGAACACCTCGTCGACGAAGCCCCGCCCCCCGATCACCGCCCCGTCGGTGAAATACCTCACCCGGTGACGGATCACCTTCGAAATCGCGAGGTCCTCCCGCGTTCTCCATGCTCCTCCGCCTCCACCTGCTCGGCCTTCATCCCCTTGCGCTTCACTTCCCACCACCCTCACCTCCGTCCCCTCCCCCAGCAGGATCGCCCGATACTCCTTCGCCAATCCACCCTGCGCCCAGCCACGCGCCGTGCCCTCGTGGCCATCGCCCCGCTTCGCGCGCACCAACCCGCCCGCGCCCGCTTTCCACCCGCCACCGCCTCGCCGTAGCTGCTCCACCGGTAGTCCGCCGGATCCTCGCAGATCCCCGCCCGCACCGGATTGAGGTCGATGTAGGCCGCCATCGTCCGCGCCGCCACCCCGTCCTCCACCAGCACGCTCTTGAAGCGCTGCTCCCACAGCCGCCCCGTCCGCTGGTGGGTCCGGTTGAACCACGAACTGAAGCGCTGCAGCAGCATCTTCATGAACTCGCTCAGATCATGCATCCGGTAGGTGTAGCGCTTCTCGGATGCGCTCCGCCACTGTCATCGCCGCCTTCCGCGCCTCCTCCAGCGCCGCAGCCACCTCCGCACCTTCCACGCCGGATAGAACACCTCCAGGCGCCGAAGCAAATCCTCGTCGCGCCAGCCCCCCGTCCGGCGTGGGGCGGCACCTCCAGCAGGATGTGGAAGTGATTGGACATCACGCAGTAGGAAAGCACCCGGCAGCCCGAGAACTTCTCGTCATGCGCATCAGCGTGCGGAACTTCTCCTTCTCCTCCGGTCCGAACACAAAGCGCCGGTCCACCACCCGCGAGATCACATGGTAAACGCCGGCTTGCTCGCGAGTCCTTCCAAGGGCTAATCCATCGCTTCTGCGCCATGACGGTGGGAGCTTGAATCGCCAGAATCCCCAGTCAAGGGAACTTCTATTAAAGGTGTGTCCTTTTATGAGAAAAAAATCCGCCAGGCTTTGAGGCTTCGGGTTGCTTGGTTTCATCCGCACGCACACAGCAGTCCGGCGAGGGTTCCGGCGGCGATGGATTACTTGATGAAGTTTCGTCGATCCTGCATGACACATGACAAAGCTTCTAACGTCACCCGGCAATCGAATGAGATGCCTGTCGAGCCGTTATTGCTCGGCCTTGTCCCCGTGGGTCGCCGTATCGCTGGTCTCATCGAGCACGGTCTCAAGGAAGTTGGTGCGGATTTGGGGCATTTCGTCTCTCAGCAATTTTTGGATGTAATTCTTCAACTTGTCGGGGATCTCATCATCTTTTCCCACCCGTTGTGCCATGGATTCCATCGAGCGGTTGCGGCTGTCGCGGGCGAGGTAGCTATTTCGCTTTGCTCTTTGGATGGCCGCGTCCTCCCTCGCATCCTCTTCCGCCTTTTCAAAGGCCTCAGGCTTGGCTTCCTTCAAGGCCTTGAGGCCCTCGAATGAGGCCCGGAAGACCCGCGCGTCGGAGGATTTTTCCGCAGCGAGACGGTAGTATTTGATTGCGAGCTCGACTTCTTCGGCGGAGGCGGCGGCCTCGGCTCGCGCGAGCGCCTTCAAGGCTTCCGCATCGCTTGAGTAAACCCGCTCACTCCCGTAGCGATCAAGCCGGGCCAAGGCTTCGTGATCCGAAAGCACCTTGGACGCCAAGGCCCACTCGCTTGATCCAGATGATGGGAAG
>CAVQUW010000030.1:0-242432 GCA_963716785.1 uncultured delta proteobacterium
TTACTCCAGACGATAGGCCCGCCGGTCGCCGAACTCGGCCTGTTTGCCCTCGTTCCACTGCGCCACCGGGCGCAGATACCCCACCACCCGGCTGTAGACCTCGCACCTGCGGAAGTTCGTGAGCCGCGGGTCTTTGTGGAAACAGTCGTCGCATTTGTTGTGATACTTCTCGGGTTCGGGCTCGTACAGGGCCCCCCCGCGGATGTCGAACCCTTCCGGGGTCAAGGCGACCGCCACCCGGACCTCTTTGCCGCAGTCGTGGCATGGGCCCTCAAACCCCAGCGCCGCCTCTTCCGGGTGGGCCTCGAACAGCTCGTGCAGTCTTTGGATCGTCATCATTTCAGCTTGTCTCCCTGAATTGCGGATTACCTGTGCGGACCCGAGAACCTTGCCGCTGTTCCGGGCACGCCGACAGTCGAAGATGGGGCCAGTCTAACCCCCTTCCCGTGGTATGTCAATGGGAGGATGGCCACGACATGTTGTATATATCTGCAATCAGTGGCTTTAACGGGAAAATCAGACTGAAGGCTGAAGGCTTTTAGCTCATAGGCAAAAAAAAGACGGCCCGCCACGGGTGGTCACCTCCGGTGAGGCCTTCCCTCAGCCATTACCCGTCCCTTGGGAGAGGGGTTGATGTTCATCCTTCGGGGTGTCCCGAACTCGGAGATGGAGCGTTTTACGAGTCCATCCCTTCCCACCATCGGTCCAGGGATCGGCGATTGTGGCCGCCGGCATTGAATCCGTCGCCGGGCGTGCTTAAGGTAGCCCATTCACATCGAAACCCATCGAAACCGTATTTGTTCGGCCGCCGGTCCTCGGGGTCTCATGCCTGATGGAAGAGACTCGGCCGCCGGACCGCGCGGACCGCTTTTCTGCAAAACGATCATCGCCCGGTTCGGCCGTACGGTCCGCAAGGGCCTGATCGAAAGCCGAGCGCAAGCACCCAAAGGAGGAGGCCATGAAATCGTTCATCAAGTGGACGGCCGTCGGCATCGCCGGGTTGATCGTCGTGGTGATCGCCGCGTTGTTGATCATCCCGCATTTCCTCGACGCCGGACAGTACCGGGCCATGCTGGAGAGCAAGGTCACGGAGGCCACCGGCCGCAAGATGTCGGTGGGCGAGGATGTGCGCCTCTCGCTCTTCCCCTGGGCCGGGGTCAGCTTCTCCGACCTGCGGCTCGGCAACCCCGAAGGGTTTGCCGAAAAGGATTTCCTGACCGTGAAATCCTTCGACGTCCGCGTCAAGCTCATGCCGCTTCTGTCGCGGGAGGTTCAAATCGACCGGCTCACCGTCGAGGAGCCGCGGGTCTTCCTGGTGACCCAGGCGGACGGGCGGGTCAGCTGGGATCTCGGCGCCAAGCCGGCCAAGGACGCCAAGAGCGCCCCCGGCCCCTCCGGCGAGCCGACCCCCGCAGCGGGCCTGCCCATCCAGGCCCTGCTGGTCGAAGAGTTGAAGGTCAGCGGCGGGAACCTTTCCCTGATCGACCACAAGACCGGTTCGCGCACGGAAGTCTCCGCCCTGAACCTGATGCTGCAGGACGTTTCCTTCGACCGGCCGGTCAAGATGGCGCTGAGCGCCGCCCTGAACGGCAAGCCCGTCGCGGTCGAGGGACGGGTCGGTCCCGTGGGGAAAAACCTCGGTCAGGGGGCGGTGCCCGTGGAGCTGACCGCGGACCTGTTCCAGCAGATGAGCGTGCGGCTCAAGGGGACGCTGGAAGACCTGCTGGCGGCCCCGCGGGCCAGCCTGGCCGTCGAGGTGGCCGAGTTCTCCCCCCGCAAGCTCCTGGCCGAGCTCGGCCAGGCAGCACCCGCCACGGCCGACCCCAAGGTCCTCGAACGCCTGGCGTTCAAGGGCGCCCTCAAAGCCGATCAGGGCGCGGCGACCCTGACCGAGGGGCTCCTCACCCTGGACGACTCCACGCTCACCCTCGGCCTGACGGCCAGGGAGTTTTCGAAACCGAACATCGCCTTCGACCTGAAACTCGACCGGATCGACCTCGACCGCTACCTGCCGCCCAAGACAAAACCCGGAGCCGCTGCATCGCAGGCCGCGCCGGCCGCAACGGGCGCCATGACCTCGTCATCGCCGCCAGCCGCCGCCAAGGCCAAGACCGACTACGGGCCGCTGCGCCGATTGGTGCTCAAGGGCAACGTCGCGGTCGAGACGCTCAAGATCAACAACGCCAGTCTCCAAGACATCCAACTCGCCATCGCCGCCCGCGGCGGGGTCCTCAGTCTGGACCCGATCGCCCTGAAGCTCTACCAGGGCACGGTCGGCGGCAAGACGGTGGTCGATGTCGGCGGCGATGTGCCCGCCACCGCCGTGCAGCTGACGGTCAAAGGCGTCCAGGCCAACCCCCTGCTCAGGGACGTCGCCGGCAAGGACTTCCTCGAGGGCCTCACCCACGCCCAGGTCGCCCTGACGATGAAGGGCGACGACCCGGAGCGCATCAAGCGGACCCTGAACGGCAAGGGGGGCCTGACCTTCACCGACGGGGCCATCGTCGGCGTGGACCTGGCCGGCATGGTGCGCAACGTCAAGGCGGCCCTCGCCGGCGAGGCGCCGTCCGGGTCCCGGCCCCGCACGGATTTCGCCGAGCTCGCGGTGCCCTTCACCCTGGACAACGGGGTGTTCCAAACTCCCGACGCCGCGCTCAAATCGCCCCTGATCCGTCTTCAGGCCGCCGGGGAGGCGGACCTGGTCGGGGAGACCCTGGATTTCCGGGTGGAACCCAAAGTGGTCGGCTCGCTCAAGGGTCAGGGGGACACCAAGGAGCGCTCGGGCCTGATGGTGCCCGTCATCGTCTCCGGGACCTTCGACCACCCCAAGTTCAGGCCGGACCTGGAGGCGTTGGCCAAGGAGAAGCTCAAGGACAAGATCGATGAGGTCCTCGACCCGGGCAAGGGCAAGTCGGCGCCGCTCAAGGAAAAAGCCGGCAGCCTGATCAAGGGCCTGATCCCGGGGAAGTAGCGACCCGGGTCAGGAAAGCCTTGATCCGGACGATGATCTGCGCTACGAGCAGCCTGGCTCGGCCGGCCGTGGTGCGGCCGGGCCGGCACGGACAAGCACCACAGCCGGGAGGGATCGCATGAACCTGAGCAGGCTTCTGACCGCGGGGATGGCTCTGATGATCCTCTGGGCGTCCGGATGCGCCGGGATCGGCCAACGCCTGGAGACGCCCCGCATCTCGCTCGCCGACATCAAGGTCCTTGAGGCCACCGGTCTCGAAACGGTGTTCGAGGTCCAACTGCGGGTGTTGAACCCGAACGAGGTCGGCCTCGAGGTGAAGGGGGTCGACTGCGAGCTCGAGGTGAACGGGCAGCAGTTCGCCACCGGAATTTCCGACGCCCGGGTGACGATCCCCGCCTACGGCGCCGCCCTCGTCCCGGTCAAGGCCTTCAGCTCGGTGATCTCCATTTTCAGGAGCCTCGTCGGCCTGTCCACGTCCGCCGAGCTCGGCTACCGCATCAAAGGCAAGCTGAGGCTCGGCGGCGAGGCGATTCTGCCGCCGCTGCTGCCGTTCGAATCCTCCGGCACCTTCGACTTCGCCGAGCTGTCCGGGATCAGGAAACGGTGACGGGCCAAACCATCCCGCGCAGGAGGTTCCAACAAAAAATGCCTTCTGAAACTAACGCCGCCGCATCGGCCCTGAACCGCCTGTGGCACTGGTTCAGGGTCGATTTTTTGGGCATCGCCCGCGAGATGCGCTTAAGCTACGTCCCGCCGCTGATGGTCTATCTCGCAGCCGGCGTCTCCGGCTTCACCGGGATCGTCGAAAGTTTCTTCGTCAAGCAGGAGCTCGGTCTGTCCGCCGAGTTCCTGGCCGGCCTGGGCTTCTGGGCCGGTCTGCCCTGGGCCCTGAAAATGCCCCTCGGGCACCTCGTGGACCTCTACTGGCGGCGCAAGTCCCTGTTCGTCTACGCCGGGGCGCTGCTGATGGCGGCGGGGCTCACCATCATGTTGGGGCTGACGGGCCACAAGGCGCAGATGGCGGCCATCCTCGACCCCGGCACCTGGTACGTCGTCTCCGCGCTGCTCTCGCCCGTGGGGTTCGTGCTCCAGGACGTGGTCGCCGACGCCATGACGGTGGAAGCGGTCCCGGTCTACGGCGAGGACGGGGTCAAGGTCCCCGAGGAGGACTTGAAGCGCATGCACGTCACGGTCCAGACCCTCGGGCGGATCGCCATCATCGGCGGCAGCGCCCTGGTGGCGGGCCTGGGCGGCTGGCTGGCCCAGGCGCTCTCCTACGCGGCCATGTACCGGATGTCGCTCGTGATCCCGGTGATCTCGGTGGCCGGGGTGGTGCTCGGGGCGCTCAGCCTGCGCCGCCGCCGCACCCGCTACCGCCGCACCGGCGTCCCGGAGGCGGAGATCCGCGCCCTGCTGCACACGGCGGTGGAGAAGGTCGCGCCCAACTGGAAAATCCTCGGCGGCAGCGCCGCGTTCGTCGCCCTGAGTCTTTTGATCGGCCTCTCCGCCCTGCCCGCCAAAAAGGAGGTCATCTTCTGCGGCTCGCTGGCGGTCATCGGCTTTCTGATGCGCCAGATGCTCCAGGCGCTGCCGGCCGAGAAGCGGCGCGAGATCGTCGGCATCGCGATCATCGTCTTCGTGTTCCGCGCCATGCCCGGGGTCGGCGCCGGCGCCAGCTGGTGGCAGATCGACGTGCTCGGCTTCGACGAGTCCTTCTTCGGCACCCTGCGGCAGATCGCCTCCGTGCTCGCCATCGTCGGCATGTTCGCCCTGCGCGGCTGGATGAGCCGCCGGCCGATCCCCTATCTCGTGGTGTTCCTGTCGGTCTACAACACCGTCATGACTTTGCCGTTTTTAGGGATGTACTACGGCCTGCACGAGTGGACCGAGCAGTTCCTCGGGTTCGGGGCCCGCACCATCGCCCTGATCGACACCATGGCCGACTCGCCGCTCGGCCAGGTGGCCATGATCCCCATGCTGGCCTGGATCGCCCGCGAGGCGCCGCGGGACCAGAAGGCGACCTACTTCGCCGTCATGGCGGCCTTCACCAACCTGGCGCTCTCGGCCGCAAGCCTCGGCACCAGCTACCTCAACCGCATCTTCATCGTCGACCGCGGGGACTACGCCGCGCTCGGCCACCTGATGGCCACGGCCCTTGTCATCGGTCTGGTGGTCCCGGTGGCCACGGTCCTGCTCGTCAACCGGCGCCACCGCCGGCAGCCGTCGGTGGCGCAAATCCAATCGAAAGGTTGAACCCATGAAACTTGGAATCATCGGGCTGCCCATGGCGGGCCGCGCCACCATGTTCGAAGCCCTCACCGGCCAGACCGGGGACAGCGCCTCCCGCGCCGAGGACCGTCAGGCGGTGGTGCGGGTGCCGGATGAGCGCGTGGACGCCCTGAGCGGCATCTTTGCCCCCCGCAAAACGACCTACGCCCAGGTGAACTACCTGCTGCCGGGACCCGGTTCCCAGAAGACGGATCAGAACCACTGGACCGCCGTCAAGGAGTGCGACGCGCTGATCCACGTCGTGCGCAACCACGGGGCCGACCGGCAGCCGCTCAAGGACTTCCGGGCCGTCGACCAGGACCTGATCCTCTCGGACCTGGTTCAGGTGGAAAAGCGCATCGAACGCATCGAGCTCGACCTCAAGCGCGGCAAGAAAACAAACACCGAGGAGCACCCCCTGCTCGGCGAGTGCCGCCGACTGCTCGAGGCGGAGACCCCCCTGCGACACCGGCCGGAGCTGGCCGAGGCCAAGGCACTGCGGGGCTTCGCCCTCCTCAGCGCCAAACCGATGCTGGTCGTCTTCAACAACGAGGACGACGACACCCGCATGCCGCCGACCGACGAGGCGACCGCCGCCGAGACCTGCCTGATGGTCCAGGGAAAAATCGAGCAGGAGCTCGCGCGCATGGGCCCCGAGGACGCCGCCGATTTCATGACCGAGTACGGCATCGAGGCTTCGGCCCTGGACCGCATGGTGCGCCTCTCCTACGAGGTGATGGGCCTGATCAGCTTCTTCACGGTCGGCGAGGACGAGGTCCGGGCCTGGACGATCCGGCGCGGGGCCCCGGCCGTGGAAGCCGCCGGGGCGATCCACACCGACCTGCAGAAAGGGTTTATCCGCGCCGAGGTGGTTTCCTACGCGGACTTCACGGCCGCCGGGTCCATGGCCGAGGCGCGCAAACGCGGCACCGTCCGGCTGGAGGGCAAGACCTACGCCGTCGCGGACGGCGATATCATCAACGTGCGCTTCAACGTCTGAAAATCGGGCCGGCCGGCAGACGGTGCTTGCCGAACCCCGATCAAAAGGGTATAATTTGAAACGGTACCTCACTGCGGATAGCCTGTGGGGGGTGCCTTCCCGAGCCGTTCGACGAAAGCGGTGGCGTTCGCTCCCCGCCTGCCCGCATTTCCCAGGGAGCCGCCGGTCGGCCGATACCACAGACAAACTGCCCGCGACGGACAAAGATCGGCTCTTGGGGGGCACGCATGGTTCAGGATTCGGTTATCGACATCATCGCGCAGGGTGCCTGGAACGGCGGGACCCTTCTGGACAACGGCATCTACGAAAACACCGGCATGACCTTCAAGGGCGGGATCCCGGTCAGCCGCGGGAGCATCGAGGAGCGGATCGGCGTGCGCACGCGGATGGCCGCCCCGGCCGACGAGCGCATCGGGGTGAACGCCTTCCGCGACCTGCTCGAAACCTCCGGCATCGACCCGGCCCGCATCCGGGTGCTCATCGCCGCCACCAACATCGGCGAGGACAAATACGACCCCGGACCGCTCTGTCGCCACCCCTACGAGCTCGTGCGCCGGGCCTGCCCCGAGGCCCTGGTCCTTGACCTCTACGCCGGCTGCCCCGGGTTCAACGTGAGTGTCGAGATGCTCTACCAGCTCGCGCTCTCCGGCGTTCTCGCGCCCGGCGACCTCGCGGTGGTGGTGGGTGCGGAGAACATCCACCGGGCCAAGGCCTTCAAGCCGCTCGACACCGCCAACATCATCTTCGGCGACGACGCCCTGGCCACCGCCCTCGAGGTGGGCGGGCTGGCCGGCACCGCCACCGCCGGCCGACTGCGCGCCGAGCTCGCGGCCGACTTCCGAAGCGACTTCATCGCCGCCATCGCCGACCTGCTCCTGCCCTGGGCGGCCGAGGGCAAACTCGACGGGATCATCGTCGACAACCAGATGGGAAAAGTCGATTACCGCATCCCGGCCACGGCGGTGAGGGTCCAGCACGCCCTGATGGAGCGGCTCTTCCCGCAGGAAGCCGCCGCCGGGGGCTTTCGCAATTTCCGATCCGCCTTCGAGCTCTACGAGCGCCACGGGGCGGGTTTCGCCTTCGACGTGATGTCCGCGGAGGGCGACCCGGGGATCGTCCGGCGCATCGCCGCCGCCTACACCGGCTCCGGCCGCTACCGCCGCCTGGCCGCGGTGTTTCTGGCGCCGGGGCGACCGATCGCGGCGAGCCTCGTCACGGCCGGAGAACGTCAGCCGGCCTGCCCCGGCGAAGGGGGTCATCGACACCCTGACCCGCAGCCACGGGTGCTTTGCGGACTTCATCGAGGCCAAGCGGGAGGAGGACGGGGACGTCTTCGGCCGCATGGACGGCAAGGGCGTGTTCCTCTACGCCACGCGCGGGGCCAAGCCCCACCTCGAATCGCTGCTTTCAGGCAACCGGCTCACCCTGGCGGACGTCGACCTCTTGATCGAGCACCAGGCCAACTTCGCCATGCTGCCGCTGACCCTCGAGCAGGTCCTCTCCGACGGCGGACCGGCGGACCGCGAGGCCGTGGCGCGCTTTCTGGCCGACAAGATGGTGACCAACATCCACCTGCGCGGCAACTGTTCGGTGGTGTGCATGCAGCGGCTGCCCTACGACCTGGCGCGCGGGGCGCTCAAGCCCGACACCATCCAGGGTCTCGCCGTGAACCGCAACGTCGATCGGCTCAGGGACGCCGGCCTGACCCTCTACGACTCGGTCGGCGCCGGCATGACGCGCAGCTCTTTTCTGCGCCGCGCCTATAGGCTGTTGAAAAACGGCGCCTCAGCCCGTGATCCAGCGTTGCCCGCTGTCTGTAAATGCTCACAGATTATGAATATGCTGCGCTTTCCAAAGTACCGAGACGTCTTGGCTGACGGGCTGACGCTTGTTTTTTAACACCCTGCCTCCAGGCAACCCTCTCCCGGAGCCGAGTCATACGGAGCGTAATGCTGCGAGGAAAAGGGGTAAGGAGAACACATGATCTGCCACGCGTGCGACATGCAAAACCCCGAGGGGGCCGAGACCTGCACCGGCTGCGGGGCGGCCCTGGCGGCGGCGCCGCCGGAGAAGCCGGGCGGGGACGCTTTCGTCGAGGTCCTGACCACCTACAACACGGCCGACATCGCCTTTTTGAAGAGCCTGCTCGACTCGGAGGAGATCGCCTACTACTTCCACGGCGAGAACTTCGCGCGCATCGACCCGATGATCCAGCCCGCGCGCCTGATGGTCCGCCGGCGGGAGGCGGCCCGGGCCGGCGATCTTCTCCGGGACGCCGGGCTGGCCTTCACGGCCCTCAACCTGCCCGACGACGGGGCCGCCGACTGAGCGCGCCCTGAAACCGCACGACGCGGAGGCCCCCCGCCCATGCCCGCACCCACCGCAAAGAGGATCGCCTTCATCGGCTTAGGCCAGATGGGCCGCTGGATGGCCGTGAACCTGATCCGCAGCGGGTTCGACCTAACGGTCCACGACCTCCGTCCCGAGGCGGTCGCGCCGCTTGCGGCCGAAGGGGCGATCACCGCGGCCACGCCGGCCGCGGCGGCGGCCAGGGCGGACTGGGTCTTCCTGAGCCTGCCGGATGAGACAGCCATCGGCGCGGCCGCTTTCGGCGATGACGGGCTCCTCGCCGGCGCACGGCCCGGGCAGGCCGTGGTCGATCTCGGGACAACGCCCTACCTCTGGACCCGGCGGTTCGCCGAACAGCTGGCGGCCCGCGGCCTGCGCTTCGCCGACGCCCCGGTCACCGGTCTCGAGGAGCGCGCGCGGGAGGGCACGCTGACCCTCATGTTCGGCGGGGAGACCGCCCTGCTCGAGGAGCTCAGGCCCGCGCTCGCAGCGATCGCGAGCCGGGTCGTCCCCATGGGCGGGGCCGGCTCCGGCCAGCTCGCCAAGATGGTCAACAACATCCTCTACAACGCCAACATCGCCGCCCTGGCCGAGGTCCTGCCGATGGCGGCGGCGCTCGGCCTCGACCCCGAGCGCGTGGCCGAGGTGGTCACGACCGGCTCGGGCCGCAGCTTCGCCGCGGAGTACTTCCTCCCCAAGGTCCTCGCGCGCCGCTTCAACGACTCCTACCCCCTGGGCAAGGCCTGGAAGGACATGGCCGGGGCGCTCGAGATCTCCGATCAACGCGGGTTCCCGCTGCCGCTCGTGCGCGCGGCGGCGGAGACCTACCGCAAAGCCATGGAGTCCGGCCTGGCCGACGAGGACAAGGGCGCCATGATCAAGGTCTTCGAGCGCCTGCTTGACGTCACCTTCTGCAAAAAACACCCCTGAGCCACGGCGGTCAGGCGGCGTCGCCCCCCCCGCGCAAGTGTCAAATGGCGTCAATTGCGGAAAAATAGCGAATGGGGATGGGTTGTTGTACCTGGCCGACATGGACTTAAATACAAGCAGCCTGGTCGAAATCTTCAAGGGTTATTTCAAAAGTACCACAGCCACTTGGGAATCGGCTATCTTAGAAAACACCAACGGCCAGGTATCCGACGTCGCCTTCAACCCGGTCCCCATCCCCGGGGCGGCGATCCTGCTCGGCTCGGGGCTGGCGGCGTTCGTGGCGGTGCAGGCGGCGGAGGAAGTAGGTTTGCGGGACCGGGCGGGGGATGTCCCGCTCCGGATGTCACGGCGCGGGGGTAGCGGGGCGATTTTTTGAATTTTCGATATGAAGCAGAAAAAAATCGCGGCGGGGACGCCGCTCCCACAAAAGAAAAGCAGGCGGCACAGACCGATCCTCACAGACCCTGCATCGCCCTGCCCCGAAACCCGCCCTTTCAACCAATCGAACCAATCGAACTAATCAAACCAACTCAACCAATCCAACCAATCCAACCAATCGAACTAATCAAACCAACTCAACCAATCCAACCGATCAAACCAATTCAACCAATCGAACTAATCGAGCTCCGGCCGCAAGCGGGACGGGACGCCGCGGACGGCGGGCCCAGATTGGCGTTGACGCGGCGGCCGCCTTTCGGGTATGGATCCGGTGAACGGGACGCGCACCGGGGCCGGCACGCATGCTGCGGACGGCTTTTTCTTTTCCCGCCCCGGCGCCCGACCGACCTTGACAGCCGCTGCCCGGCCTCACCGGAACGGGGCGCGGGCGGCGCATGGGGAGTCAGGATGCAGAAATCGGCCTTCGACCGCGTGGCGCGCGACTACGAAAAGATCCACGAGCGCAGCCTGCCGCCGGGCGTGCACAGCGAGGAGTTCGTCGTCCAGCGGGCCGCGAAGGTCATCGCGTGGATCGGTGACGGCGGGGAGAGCGGGGAATTCTGCTACCTCGACTTCGGCTGCGGCAACGGCCGGATGTTCCGGCGCCTGCTCGATGACCGGGGCCTCATGCCGCGGGTCGCGGCAGGGCGGCTCAGGCTCTTCGGCCTGGACACCTCGCGCGAGTCCCTCAAGGAGGCCGCCGCCATCGCGGCCGACCCGCGGGTCGGCTTCGTGGGCGTCCTCGGTGAACTGCCCGAGGGCCTGCGCTTCGACCTGGTGGTCGCCTTCAACGTCTTCCACCACATCGACCCGGCCGAGCGCGCCGCGGTCGCCTGCGCCCTGCGGGCGCGGATGAAGCCCGGGGGCCGGCTCGTGGTCTGGGAGCACAACCCCTTCAACCCCCTGACGCGCGTGCTGGTCAAGGTCTGCCCCTTCGACGCCGACGCCCGCCTGCTGAGCGTGACACAGGCCCGGCGCCTGTTCGAAGCCAATGCCTTCGATTATGTCCGGCACCGGCACGTCAACGTCTTTCCCCCCGGCTGGCTGCGCTGGGGCTTTCCGGCCGCCGTCGAGCGCAGGCTCTCCACGCTTCCGATCGGCGCCCAGTACTGGGCGATGTTTGCCAACCATGAACACGCTGCACACGGCCTGGAAGGCCTATGAGGGCGAGAGGCTTGCGGCGCGCCTGCATGTTCTGGCGCGCGCCCTGACCTGCCCCTTCGGCCCGCTGATCGAGAACTTCCCCGAGTCCGGGGCGGTGCTCGACGTGGGCTGCGGCCACGGCCTGCTCCTCAACCTGCTGGCGCGCGACGCGCGACGCCGCGGGCTTGACCTGCACGGCATCGACCACGACGCCTCCAAGATCGCGGCCGCGCGACGCACCGCGCCCCCCGGGGTGCGTTTTTCCAGCGCCGGGCTGGACTCGATCGGCGCGCCGGTCTTCGCGGCGGTCTCGATCGTGGACGTGCTCTACACGGTGCGGCGGGAGGTCTGGGGCGAGATCCTGGCGGGGTGTTCCCGGGTGCTGCGGCCGGGGGGGCTTTTGATCGTCAAGGAGGTCGTCGACCGGCCGCGCTGGAAATACTGGGCGATCATGGCCCAGGAGTCGCTCTCGGTGCGCGTCTTCGGGATCACCAAGGGCGAGCGCCCGCACTTCGAGGCTCCCGGGGTCTACCGCCGGGCGATCGTCGCTGCCGGCCTGCGCGTCGTCGCGGAGCGGCCCCTCAAATCCGCATCCTGGATCAGCCACCACCTCTTCGTCGCCGAAAAGCCCGCACCCCCGCCGGTCGTCTGAGCACCTGCCGGCCGCCTTCCCCCTTCACGGAGAATTCATCAGGTCCCTGAAACTGCACAGGCGCACGCCGCGGGCAGCGAGCACGGCGCGGACGGCCGGGTCGGTCAGCGCCTCCAACTCCGTTTCGTGCCCGTAGCCCCAACCCCTGATGTCCGGCTCGAGCGGCGCGAAGCCGGGGTGACACATGAGCTCGTACACCCGCCCCGGCCGCAGCGCGGCGATGAGCCGCGCCAGGCGCTCCGAATCCAGCCGGCCGCCGTCCAGAAAGCCCAGGAAGAGCGGCGGCGGCCGGTGAGGCCGTCCGGGGCCCGCCAGACGCGCGGCCGTCCAGAAGACCCACAGGGCCACGGCTTCGAGTCGGCGCCGGATCCCGCGGCCCGCAAGCGTCCGGTGGCCCGCCACCCCTTCGACCGGGGCCCGCACGCAGGGGATTCGATAACGGCCGGCGAGCTCGAGGACGATGTCGAGAACCCCCGGCAGGGCGTGCACGTGCTGGTGGCTGTCGAGATGGGTCACGGAGATGCCGTGATCCAGGATGCGTTCGATCTGGGCGGCCAACTCCGCCCGGACGTCGGCCCGGCGGATCCCCCCCGCCAGCCAGCGCCTCAGGAAAGAGCCGGCAGAGGCGGCAAAGCGCCCATCGGCCCCGGTGAGCGAAGACCCGCCCGGCAGGAGCGGCCGTTCGGCCACCAGGGTCAGGTGCACCCCCACGTCAAGGGCGGGCAGCTCGCGGCAATGGGCGATGGCCGGCTCGAAGGCGCGCCCCACGGCCGTCAGCGAAGCCGCGGTGACGATGCCGGCTTGGTGGGCCCGAACGATCCCGTCATTGATGCGCGCGCACAAACCGAAATCGTCGGCGTTGACGATCAGCCGGGCGGGTGCGGGGGCCCTGGAGGCGGGTTCAGGCACGGGGCGGCCTGCGGCGTTCGCCGAACCCCGCCGTGTCGGAGACGATGAAGCGCGGCCGGCGCCGCACCTCGATCACGATGCGGCCGATGTATTCGCCGAGGATCCCCAGGTAGATGAAGAGCAGCGAGAACAGGAGCGAGACCACCATCAGGGTCGAGGCCCACCCGGGGACCGTCCCATGGCCGAAGATCTTGCCGAAAAAGGCGTAGAAGACACCGCAGACCGACACCAGGCTGCCGATCAGCCCGATCATGATCCCGATGCGCAGCGGCATGACCGAAAAGGAGCTGACGCCGCGCCAGGCGAGTTTCACCATCTTCTTCAGGCTGTACCCCGAGTGTCCGCCGGCGCGCTTGCCGGCCCGGTAGGGGATGGCGCAGGACTCGAAGCCGATCCACTCGGTCAGCCCGCGCAGGAACAGCCCCTCCTCGTAGAAGCGCAGAAGCTCGTCCAAGGCCTGACGGTCCAGCAGCCGGAAGTCCGCCAGCCCGGGCTGAAGCTTCACCCCGCTCAGAAACGAGAACAGCCGGTAGAAGAAGCGCGAGGTGAGGCGCTTGAAAACACCGAGGCCGGCGGGGTCCTGGCGCAGGGTCTTGACCACCATGAAACCCGCCTGCCAGCGCTCGAGCAGGACGGGGAGCATTTCCACCGGGTGCTGCAGGTCGCAGTCCATGGAGATCACCGCATCCCCTTTCGCCTTCTCCAGGCCCGCCACGAGCGCATACTGGTGCCCGAAATTGCGCGACAGGCGCACGCCCTTGACCCGGGGGTCGGTGCCGGCGAGGTGTGCGGATCACCTGCCAGGTGGCGTCGCGGCTGCCGTCGTCGACGAGGACCAGCTCCCAGCGCTGGAACCCGGCAGCCTGCAGCGCCTCGGCCACCCGGCCGTGGAGCAACGGGATGTTCACGGCTTCGTTGAACGCGGGGACGACCACGCTGACCAGGCGATCGTCCTCGGCTTCGGGTTCATTGACCATCACGGCCTCGATTTGCCCAGCCGATGCGCCGCCGGCGCGCCGCAGGGCGCGGGCGCGGGGTGCATCAGCCGGCCCAATAGTGGTTCACGAAACGGATGATGTTCAGCGCCAGCAGCAGGCCGGAGGCGAACAGCCAGGCGCTGCGGCCGACGCTCGAGCGCAGGCCGGCCCCGATCAGGTGGATCGGGAACATCACCATGGCGTAGCGCGCAAGGCCCAGGGTCGTGCCCGTGCTGAGCGCGACGGCGAGCGAGAACAGCATGTAAATCCCGTAGGAGGGCCTGAAGCGCACCAGCGCGACGACCCCCAGCAGAATCGCCGCCGCGGCGTAGAACAAGCTCGAGCAGGGTGTGGGCCAGGTCGGGGGCGTTGCGGATCGTCAAGGTAGTCGGAGGCCTCCATCGCAAAGTCCCGGCCATAGCTGCCCTGGACCTTGAGGTAGAGGAAAAAATCGCCGAAAGCGACCCAGTGATAGAGAAAAAAGGCACGGACGCCGAGCGGGGCGAGGGCGAGCGGCCAGGACGCGGCGCGTCACCAGCGCCCGCAAGCCGAATGCCTGCACGAACTCGACCAGCAAAAACACCAGCAGGAACACGCCCGCCACGCGCGTGGCCGAGGCCAGGGCCGCCCAGACGGCCGCCAGCACAAATCGGCGCTTGAGCGCGCAGTAGACCATCGACAGGCTGAGAAACAGGAAGAGCGACTCGGAGTAGACCGCGTTCAGGAAAAAAGCCGTCGGGAAGGCCAGCAGGAACACCACCGGCAGCCCGGGGTCGATCCCCGGGTGGAATTCGAGCGTGAGCCGTACGAGCACGCAGGCCGCAAGCGCCAGGAACAGCGCGCTCACCACCCAGCCGGCGAGCACCAGATTCCCGCCCGCAAGCGGGGCGAACGCCCGTATCAGCAGCGGGTAGAGCGGAAAGAAGACGACGTTGGCCTGGGAGTTCTCGCCCCGCAGGGAGTAGCCGTTCTCGGCGATGTCGAGATACCAGTAGGCGTCCCAGCGGTTGTGCAGGTCGATGACGTTCCAGCTCTGACGGACCTTGTAGGTCTCCGGGGACATCCACTCGAGCGCGGTGTCGGGGACGATGTTCAGACGGTTCAGCGCCAGGAGGGCGAAGAGATTGACGATGACCAGCCACACGGCAACCAGGGCCAGGCTGCGGCGGACCGGCGTTGCGCGCCAATCCGACAACCGGCCGGTCCATTTCCCGCTCAGCTTTTCGTGAAGAGCGTCCATATCTCCTCTGACCGGCGCCACCCCGCCCTATCCGAACATCCCGGTCATGACCGAGCCTGCTTCTGGGCGGTGGGCACCTTGGCGTGTCGCGCAGGTCCCCGGCGCCGCCGGCCCGTACGGGGCAGACCGCGAAAGGTCCCGCGCTTCAATAGCGGATCGGGATATCGGGGTCAAGTCCTGATTGCGCGGCGGGTATGGGTCGGGGCCTCCTTCACGGCGCCGCACAGCCCACGCTGCGGCGGCGGTCGGCAGGCCGCGGCGGTTTGCCGCACGGGCTGCACCGGCGCGGGCCGCCGCCTCGCACCGGCTGCAGTCGAGGCAGAGGTTGCGGCGGGCGGCAAGCGAGAGGCAGATTTTGTAATCGGCGCAGGTCACGTCGCGTTGCGGGGGGTCTTCCTCCCGCTGCGCGTTCATCTTGACGAATTGGGGTCGACTTTCCATGGGGTCCTCGGCGTCAAGGCGTCAATCGGCGTCTTGCTGATGGGGTATCGGCAGTTTGTCCCGCCGACATGAGGGGTGCGGCCGATTAGCGCACCCCGACCGAGGAGCCGACCGCGGCCGGCCCTCCGGCCGCCGCCTGTGGCCACCGGCATCGCCGCCCTCATACGGTTGCGGTTGACAACCTGCTCGCTCTGTTGTAAATGACTAAAATCATAACAAGTATTATCCGTCCGGCGACCATCGTCAGGCCGGCGTCAAAAAAAAATACCAAGCGAGGGTTCGGATGCCGTTGTCCGCGAAACCGCGCACCAACAGGACCCACACCGTGATGGTGCGCCTCCTTCTGTGTCTGGCCCCGGTCGCCGCCGGGCTTTACGTCCTGGCGGTCGGACAGGACACCAACTGGGACCTGCGCAACTACCACTTCTACAACCCGTTTGCCTGGCTCACCGGCCGCATGGGGCACGACGTGGCGGTGTCGCATGTGGCGACCTACTACAACCCGCTCATGTACCTGCCCTTCTATTTCGCCGTGAAAGCCCTGCCACCCAAGGCCGTCGGCTTCATCCTGGGGTTTCTCCCGGGGCTGAACGCTTCTGCTCCTCTACGCCATCGCCCGACGCACGGTTGATCTCGGCCGCCCCGCCCGCACGGCGTGGTTCTGCCTGGCGACGGCCCTGGTCGGCTTCATGGGGGCGGCCAACATCGTCGAGATCGGCACCAGCTTCGGGGACAACGTGCTCAGCCTCGCGGTGCTCGGCGCCGTCTGGCTCATCGTACGCTACCGGCATCGGCTCGGGGAGTCGGGCGGGTTCCCGTTCGGGGTCGCCGTCGCCGCCGGGCTGCTCGCCGGGGCGGCCCTCGGGCTCAAGCAGCCGTTTGCGGTCTATGCCGTGGGGCTGTGCGCGGCCTTCTTCGGCCTGGCCCTGCCGTTTTCGCGGCGCTTTGCGCTCGCCTTCGTCTTCGGCCTGGGCGTTCTCGCCGGGGCGGCGGCGACCGGCGGGTTCTGGATGCTCGAGCTCTGGGAGCGATTTCAGAACCCGCTCTTTCCCTACTTCAACCAGGTCTTCCAATCCCCCTGGGGGGCGGCCGGCTCCTACCGCGACGAGCGCTTCCTGCCCAAGACCCCGGCCATGTGGCTGCTGTTCCCGTTCTATTTCACGGTGAACCCGCTGCAGGTGGGCGAAGTGGACTTCCGGGACCTGCGCTTCCCCCTGCTCTACGTCCTGCTGATCGCGCTGCTCGTCAAGACGCTGCTCGGGCTGCGCCGCACGACCGGCGCGGCGGGCCCGGACCCGGCGGCCGATGACCGCCGCTGCCTGACCCGCTTCACGGTCATTTTCCTGGGGGTCTCCTTCCTGCTGTGGATGAAGCTCTTCGCCGTCTACCGCTACATCGTCGTCTGCGAGTTCCTGGCGCCGCTGGCGGTCTTCCTGGTCGCCGGGACGCTCGTACGCGACGGCCGCCGGCAGCTCATCGCGACACTCGCCTGCTTCGCGCTGCTGATGGCCACCCTCTCCCCCGGCGACTGGGGCCGCCGCGCCTGGACGACGGATTACTTCGACGTGAAGACCCCGGCCCTCTCCGTGCCCGGAAACACCATCGTCCTGGTCACCGGCCACGACCCGGTGGCCTACATGATCCCGTTCTTCCCGCCCGCGGTGCGTTTTTTGCGCATCCAGGGGTTCGTGACCGGCCCTTCGGAGACCCCCAACGCCACCGACCGGCTGATGCAGGACGCCGTCGCCGGCGCCACGGGCCCCTTGAGGGTCCTTTATCGGGACTACGAAAAGGGGCACGCCGAAGCCGCCTTGAAGGCCTACGGCCTGGACATGGACCGGTCGGCCTGCCTCACCTTCGTGCCGGGGGTCGAGCCCCAGCAGGACCATTTGTTCTATTTTTGCCCGGTGGCCAAAAAGCAAAACCCCTGACGGGTTCAAAGGATTGATCGAGATGAGCACCGACCTCAGCCCGCACCGCATCGCCGTGATCCTGCCCTGCTACAACGAAGAGGCGGCCATCGCCGGGGTGGTGCGCGATTTTCGCGCCGCGCTGCCGCAGGCGGCCGTCTACGTCTACGACAACAACTCCAAGGACCGCACGGTCGCCCGCGCGCGCGAGGCCGGCGCGATCGTGCGCTCCGAGCACCGCCAGGGCAAGGGCCAGGTGGTGCGCCGCATGTTCGCCGACGTGGAGGCGGACATTTACGTGCTCGCCGACGGCGACGGCACCTACCACGCGGCCAGCGCCCCGGCGCTGATCGAAAAGCTCGTGGCCGAGAACCTGGACATGGTGGTGGGCTGCCGGCTGACGCGTTTCGAAGGGGAGGCCTTCCGCCGCGGCCACCGCTTCGGAAACGACCTCCTCACGGGCTGCCTGGGGCTGTTTTTCGGACGCTCCTTCACCGACATCCTCTCCGGGTACCGCGTCTTCTCCCGGCGCTACGTGAAGTCCTTCCCGGCGCTGTCCGCCGGCTTCGAAACCGAAACCGAGCTCTCGGTGCACGCCCTCGAGCTGCGCATGCCGATCGCCGAGGTCGAAACCCCCTACGGCGCGCGTTCTGCAGGCTCGACGAGCAAGCTGCGCACCTACCGCGACGGGTTTCGCATCCTGTCGATGATCCTCGCCCTCTTCAAGGAGGAGCGGCCGCTCGTGTTCTTCTCCATCATCGCGGGGGTTCTCGCGCTGATCGCGGTGGTGCTGGCCTACCCGGTGTTCGTCACCTACATCGAGACCGGCCTGGTGCCGCGCTTCCCCACGGCGATCCTCGCCACGGGCCTCATGATCCTGGCCTGCCTGAGCCTCACCTGCGGGTTCATCCTGGACACCGTCACCCTGGGGCGCCGCGAGCTGAAGCGCCTGTTCTACCTGTCGCTGCCGTCGCTCAGGGATTGAACGTCTCACCCCGCCGCGGCCCGCCGGACGCAGCCGGCCCCGGATTGACACTGGACTCCTTCACCCTTAAAATACTCTACTGTGCCGATCGGAATAACGCGCCGCCGCAGACCGGGCGTCCCTCGAGGTTCCGGGCACACCCGCCGCCCCCTCCCGGGGCGGCAGAAGATGGAGGCCAGAGTGGACATGACGCGCACGATGCGATGGATGGCAGTGCTCCTGTTCGGGCTCACGCTCGGCCCCGGCCCGCTGGCAGCGGGCGCCGACGCCCCGCTCGAGGTGGAGGCCCTGGTGGGCGAGGCGCTGGCGCGCAACCCGCGGATCGCGGCCGCCCGCGGCCGGCACGAAGCCATGCGGGAGCGCATCCCCCAGGCCGGGGCCCTCGACGACCCGATGCTCGGGCTCGGGGTGGTGAGCCTGCCGACCGACTTCGACTTCGACGCCGAGGACATGACGACGAAGGAGATCTCCGTCAGTCAGCGCTTCCCCTTCCCCGGCAAGCTGTCGCTCAAGCAGGAGACGGCCCGGAACGAGGCGGAATCCGTCTCGGCCGAGGCCGATGAGGTCGCCAACCAGGTGGCCCAAAACGTGAAGGCCGCCTACTACGACCTCTCCCACGTCCACCGTTCGATCGAGGTCACGCGCCGCAACCAGGCGATCCTCGAGGATTTCGCCAAGCTCGCCCGGACCCGCTACGCGGTCGGCCAGGGGATCCAGGAAGACGTCATCCGCGTCCAGGTCGAGATCTCCAAGATGGCCGACGAGCTGATCATGCTCGACCAGAAACGCCGGGCGCTCGCGGCCCGGATCAACTTTCTCGTCGGCCGGCCGCCGGGCAGCCCGGTGGGCGCCCCGGCGGATTTCGACTTCAGGCGGCTCACCTTTACGATCGAGGAGCTGCAGCACACCGCGCTCGAGGAGAACCCTGCCCTCAAAAGCCTCAAGCGGGCCATCGCCGCCCGCAAAAGCGGGGTCGACCTCGCGCGCCGGGAGTACTTTCCCGATTTCGGCGTGAAGCTCGCCTACGGCCAGCGCGACGACCGCATCGACATGGTGAGCGGCATGGTGGAGCTGAACATCCCCATCTTCGTGAAATCCAAGCAGGAGCGCAAGGTGGCCGAGTCCCTGGCGGAGCTCCAGATGGAGGAGGCCGGCTACGAGAACCTGAAAAACGAAACTCTTTACATGGTCGCCGACCTCGGGTCGATGGCCGAGCGGCTGGAGAAGCAGATCGATCTCTACCGCACCGGGATCATCCCCCAGGCCGACCTCCAGATCACCACGGCCATCAGCGCCTACATGGTCGACAAGGCCGACTTCATGACCCTGCTCGACAGCCGCATGCGCCTGTACCAGCTACGAGCTGACCTACCACCAGGCGCTGACGGATTACGAGAAGAACCTGGCCCTGCTCGAGGCCGCCGTGGGAAAACGTTTCGACCGGGAGGGGGGAAATGACGCGCCTGGCATGCATCGTTCTGTTGGCGGTCGCCTGCGCGGCCTTGCCCGCCGCGGCGCAGGACAAGCACCCGGCCGGCCACGGCGCGGCGGCCCCGAAGCAGAACCCGCCGGAAAAAGCCGCCGATGAGCTCGACGACCTCAAGGGGCTGACCATGGACTCGATCCGGAAGGAGGGCAAGGCACAGGAGCTCGCCCCCGGGACCGTCCGGATCTCACCCGAGCGCCAGCAGTTGATCGGCGTGCGCCTCGGCAAGGCCGAGCAGAGAACCATCGACAAGGTGGTGCGCACCGTGGGCCGGGTCGACTACGACGAGAAGCGCATCGGGATCGTCTCCCCCAAGATCGGGGGCTGGATCGAGGAGCTTTACGTGGACTTCACCGGCCGCCGGGTCAAAAAGGGCGAGCCGCTGCTCACCATCTACAGCCCCGAGCTCGTCTCCACCCAGGAGGAATACCTGCTCGCGCTGCGCGCCCGCGGGGGGTGGTCGAAGAGCCCGTTTCCGGAGGTCGCCGACGGCGGCGCCCTGCTGGTGGAGTCGGCCCGGCGGCGCCTCAAGCTCTGGGACATCACCGATGCGCAGATCGAATCCCTCGAGAAAAGCGGCCAGGTCCAGCGCACCCTGACCCTCTATTCGCCCTTCAGCGGGGTGGTGCTCGAGAAGATGGCCACCCGGGGGTTGTACATCATGCCCGGGACCGCGCTGTACAAGGTGGCCGACCTATCCGTGGTCTGGCTGATCGCCGACGTCTACGAATACGAGCTGCCCCACATCCGCCTCGGCCAGCAGGCCGCGGTGCGGCTGTCCTACTTCGCCGGCGAGGTCTTCACCGGCAAGGCGATCTACATCTACCCCTACCTCGACGCCCAGACCCGCACCGCCAAGGTGCGCTTCGAGTTCGCCAACCCGCGCGGCAAGCTCAAGCCGGAGATGTTCGCCGACGTCGAGATCAAGGTCAACCTCGGTTCCCGGCTGGTCGTGGCCGAGGGCGCGATCATCGACACCGGGGCCCGCACGGTGGCCATCGTCGACCTGGGCTCCGGCTATTTCGAGCCGCGGGATGTCAAGCTCGGCGCCCGGGCCGACGGTTGGGTCGAGGTGCTCGAGGGGCTCAAGGCCGGCGAGCAGGTGGTCACGAGCGCCAATTTTCTGATCGACTCCGAGTCCAAGCTCAAGGACGCCGTCGGCGGCGGGGGGCACAACCACTGACCCGGGCATTTCCTGTCGTGAAAGGTTCGGACGAACCGCGCAGAGGCAGACCGGCATGATCGAGAGAATCATCGCAAGCTGCGCCCGCAACCGCTTCCTGGTGTTCACGGTCGTGGCGCTCCTGGTGCTGGCGCGGGGTGTATTCGCTCAAGCACATCCCGCTCGACGCGGTGCCGGACATCTCCGACGTGCAGGTGATCGTCTACACGCCCTGGGAGGGACGCAGCCCGGATCTGATCGAGGACCAGGTCACCTACCCGATCGTCACCGCCCTCATCTCCGCCCCCAGGGTCAAAACCGTGCGCGGGCTTTCGGACTTCGGCTTCTCCTACGTCTACGCGATCTTCGAGGACGGGACCGACATCTACTGGGCGCGCTCCCGGGTGCTCGAGTACCTGCAGCAGATCAGCGGCAAGCTCCCCGAGGGCGCCGCCCCGGTCCTCGGCCCCGACGCCACCGGCGTCGGCTGGGTGTTCACCTACGCGCTGGTCGACGAGAGCGGCACGCACGACCTCGCCTACCTGCGGACGCTGCAGGACTGGTACATCCGCTACGCGCTCGCCAGCGTCGCGGGCGTGGCCGAGGTGGCCAGCGTCGGCGGCTTCGTCAAGCAGTACCAGGTCAACGTCGACCCCAACCGCCTCTCGGCCTACGGCATCTCCATCCGCGACGTGATGGAGCGCATCCGGATGTCCAACAACGACGTCGAGGGGCGGCTGCTCGAGTTCGGCGGCCGCGAGTACATGGTGCGCGGCCGGGGCTACATCAAGTCCGTCGCGGACATCCAGAGCATCGTGGTCGGCAGCAAGGCCGGCACGCCGGTGCTGATGCGCGACATCGCCCAGGTGGTCCTCGGCCCCGACATCCGCCGCGGCATCGTCGAGCTCGACGGCCGCGGCGAGGTGGCCGGCGGCGTCGTGGTCATGCGCTTCGGCGAAAACGCCCTGAGCGTCATCAGCGCCGTCAAGGAGAAGATCCGCGAGATCACCCCCGGGCTGCCGGAGGGCGTCCGGATCGTCCCGACCTACGACCGCTCGGAGCTGATCCGGGCCTCCATCGAAAACCTGCAGCGCACGCTGATCGAGGAGATCATCGTGGTCAGCCTGGTGGTGATCGTCTTCCTGCTCCACTTCCGCTCGGCCCTCGTGCCGATCTTCGCGCTTCCCATCGCGGTGCTGATCGCCTTCATCCCGATGTTCGCCCTGCGCATCACCTCCAACATCATGACCCTCGGCGGCATCGCGCTTTCGATCGGCGTGCTGGTGGACGCCTCGATCGTGATGGTGGAAAACGCCTACCGGCGCCTGTCCGAGGGCACCGAGGAGGAGCGTCGAAACGGCACCGCCACCATCGTCAAAGCCTGCCAGCAGGTGGGCCGGGGGATCTTCTTCGCCCTGGTGATCATCATCGTCTCGTTCGTGCCGGTCTTCATGCTCGAGGCCCAGGAGGGGCGGCTGTTCCGGCCGCTCGCCTTCACCAAGACCTTCGCCATGGCGGCCTCCTCCATCCTCGCGATCACCCTGGTGCCGGTGCTGATGACGCTCTTCCTGAAAGGCAAACGCCTCAAGCCGGAGGCCGAAAACCCGATCTCGCGCTTCCTGCGCCGGGTCTACGAGCCGGTGATCCGCTGGACCCTGCGCTTCAAGAAAACCGCCCTGCTCGTCAACTTCCTCCTGATCCCGCTCGCCGTCGTCCTGGCGCTGCGGATCGGCAGCGAGTTCATGCCGCCGCTCTACGAGGGGACCATCTTCTACATGCCGGTCACCAGCCCCGGGATCTCGGTGACCGAGGCCGGCAAGCTGCTGGCCACCCAGGACCGGATCTTGAAGAGCTTCCCGGAGGTGCTGAGCGTCTTCGGCAAGGCGGGCCGGGCCGAGACCTCCACCGACCCGGCGCCTTTCAGCATGATGGAGACCACGATCCAGCTCAAACCCCGCGCGGAGTGGACGCGGGTCAAGAAGGACTACGCGCATCTGCCGCGGTGGCTTCGTGCCCCTGGCCGAAACGATCCTGGGGGCCGAGCGCCCCCGGACCTACGAGGAGCTGGTCGCGGCCATGGACGCCGAGATGCAGTTTCCCGGACTTCAGAACGCCTGGACCATGCCCATCCGCGCCCGGATCGACATGCTCACCACCGGCATCCGCACCCCGGTGGGCATCAAGGTCTTCGGCCCGGACTTGAACACCATCCAGGAGATCGGCATCCGCATCGAGACCCTGCTCAAGGATGTTTCCGGGACCCGCAGCGTGTACGCCGAGCGCGTGGCCGGCGGCTATTTCACCGACATCAAGATCAACCGCGAGGCCATCGCCCGCTATGGTCTGACCGTGAACGAGGTGCAGCAGGTGATCCAGTCGGCCCTCGGCGGCATGAACATCACCCGCACCATCGAGGGCCGGGAGCGCTACCCGGTCAACGTGCGCTACCCGCGGGAGCTGCGCGACGACGTCGAGAAGATCAAGCGCATCCTGGTGCCGGTGAAGACCATGGGCGGGTCCGGCATGTCGCCGGCGGCACCGGTGGCGGCGATGGCCCAGATCCCGCTCGCCCAGCTCGCCGACATCAGCCTGACCACCGGTCCGGCCATGATCCGCGACGAAGACGCCATGCTCGCCGGCTACGTCTTCATCGACGTCACCGGCCGGGACATCGGCGGGTACGTGGAGGAGGCCAAGGGCCTCGTCCAGGAGCACATCGCGCTGCCGCCCGGCTATTTTCTGTCCTGGAGCGGGCAGTACGAGTTCCAGGTGCGGGCCAAGGAGCGGATGAAGGTCCTGCTGCCGATCGTCTTTTTCGTCATCTTCATCCTGCTCTACATGACCTTCCGCTCGGTGTCGGAGTCGGTGATCCTGATGGTCGCGGTGGTCTACGCCATGACCGGCGGGGTGATCCTGCAGTACCTGCTCGGCTACAACTTCAGCGTGGCCGTCTGGGTGGGCTACATCGCGCTCTACGGCATCGCGGTCGAAACCGGCGTGGTGATGATCATCTACCTGCACGAGGCGCTCGACCGGCGCCTGCGGCAGGGGCCCCTGACGCGGGAGGACATCAACGCCGCCGCCATCGAGGGCTCCGTGCTGCGCCTGCGGCCCAAGGTCATGACGGTCGCCACGACCCTGATCGGGCTCGTCCCGATCATGTGGTCCTCGGGCGTGGGGGCGGACGTGATGAAACCCATCGCCGCCCCGATCATCGGCGGCCTGATCACCTCCACCATCCACGTGCTGATCATCACCCCGGTGGTCTTCGCGATGGTCAAGGAGCGGGCGCTCAGGAAGGGGACGCTGAAGGCGTCGGAGGCGGCGCACTGACGCCGATCCTCGCCGCAGACCGGGAAAAAGCGGGATGAAACGCAAGGCTGAAATCGGGTTTATCGCAGCATTGTCACCCTATTGACGGGACGTTCGGAAGGAGGAACCGAAATGAAAAGAATCATCATCGCGATCGTGCTGACGGCGGCCGCGGGGCTCGCGCTGCCGGCATCGGCCCCGGCCCAGCACCAGCACGGCGGCTCGGCCGGTGCCGGGATGAAGATGGACACCCGCGAGGTGCTGGTGGAAGGCGTCATGGTGACCTTCCAGATTATGGCCAACGCGGAGCACCGCAAGCACCTCAAGAGCATGAAAATGAAGGAGGAGGTCGAACCGGGCACCACCCACAACGTGACGGTCATTCTCAAGGACCAGGCCTCCAACAAGGAGATCACCGACGCCACGGTCACCATGAAGGTCGTCGACCCCAAGGGCGGGGACCAGATCAAGGCCCTCAAGTACGAGGCCGACATGAAAAGCTTCGACGCCTTCTTCAACCTGCCCGAGAAGGGGAAGTACCAGCTGCTCGTGCTCTTCAAGAGCGGCGAGCAGAAACGGACCGCCGGGATCAACTACGAGCTCAAGTGACACTCCGGCCCGGAACGGTTTCCCCGGGGCTTCCACCTCGGGGAAATCCCCTACCAAACCATCGCAGGACGGAGGATCAAAAGTCGATCTGCCACTTCATCCCCGCGTACCATTCATAGCCTTCGTCGTCGCCGGCGGCATTTTTCATGTAGTCGAAATAACCGATTTCCGGGACGAGAAAGACGTTGGGAGCAAGACTCAGGACGGCCTGCAGGTAGCCGGACCAGGCGTCGTCCCGGTGGTCGGCGGCGGCGTTGTCGTCGCTGCGGTAGCCGGCACCGGCCTCGAAGGTCAGGGCATCGGAGAACTTGTATCCCAGGACCAGGGCCGTCTGCCAGCTCATGCAGTCCTCCGTGTCGTCACCGGCGCCGTTCAGGGCCGCCCCGGCGTTCGTGTCGCTGGTGTAGCCGTAATCGTTCCACCGGGCGTTGGTCCAGTTCCGGCCGAAGCTTCCGGCCGCCCGTACATGCGCCGCGCCGAGCTCGGCCCCGAATTCAAGGCCCAGGATGTAGGAAAAGATGTCGACGTCGTCGGTCAGGGTCACGCTCGCCCCGGTCTTTTCGACCCGGTAATACTGGAAGCCGGCGCTCGGGGTCAGGCTGACCGCTCCGGTCTTGAAGGTGTAGGATGCCTCGAGCTTCGGCAGGTACTCGTCCGCATCCCCGTCGAATTCGGGGGCCGCCGTGGCGCTGTTCGGCTGCACCGCCGCGATCTTGAAATCACCGAGCTCGAGCCGGATCTGGCCCGGGCGGCGGCTGTCGGTGGTGCCGATGCCGGCCAGGCCGTTGTCCTCGTCAAACACCTGGCCCGAAATGAACTGGACGATCGGAGTGTAGTCCTTGCCGACCACGAGCTCGGCCCCGTCGGCGAATTTCCACCCACCCCAGACCCGGCGCGCGGCGACGCCGCCGTCGTGAGTGTTGGCACTCGACAGCCCCAGTTCGATCTGCCCCTTGACCTTGTCCGCCTTGACTTTGGCCCCCAGGACGGAGTTGCTCTGGAAATCCCAGACGAGATCGTCGTCGTCCTTCTGACCGTTGACGCGGCCGTCGCCGGCATCGACGTGGTCCCAGAAGGTGGCCATGCGCGCGCTGCCGTAAAAATCCCATTCCGCCCCCATCGCGGGGGCCGCTAGAAGCACAGCAATAACCACTATGATTCCTTTCCTCATTACCCGGTTCTCCTTGTTACCATTTTGTAGGTTACCCGATCCGGCGGCAGACAAGCGACATGCTTGCCGCCCCGAGCCTGTGTGCCGTGTCCTGTGTCCGGCCTTCGCAGCAGATGCCCTGAAAAGCCTTTCGATCCTTTGATTCGGCGCCGGCCGCGGGCGCCGGAGCCTTCCGCGGCTGATTACCCCTCCTGCGCAGGAGGCTGCCGGCCGGTCGCCGGCCGGCAGCGGGAGGAATGGGTCTTAAGTCTGTTTGAGGGGGAAGGTCCTGGCCCCGACCCCGGCCTCGGCTGCGACCGCCGAGGCCGGCTGAGACAGCGTGGTGATCCCGCCGCCGTGGGAGAGAACCTCGAAGTCGGGGTAGGCCAGTCCGCCGTGTTCGCTGATGTCGAGGCCTTCCAGCTCCTCCTCGGGCGAAACGCGCAGACCGATGGTCTTGGCGATGATCTTGAACATGATGAAGGCCGTCGGGAAGACCCACAGGAAGCAGGCCGCAATCCCGAGCAGTTGGACACCGACCTGGCTCAACGAGAACCCGTTGATGTGAAAGAGCCCGGCCGCCAGGGTGCCCCAGACGCCGTTGACGGCGTGCACGGAGACGGCGCCGACCGGGTCGTCGATCCGGATGCGTTCGAAGAAGAGCACCGACAGGACGACGATCACACCGGCAACCGCCCCGATCATGATCGCGCTTGCCGGTGTCACCGTGGCGCAGGGACTGGTGATCGCCACCAGACCGGCCAGGGCCCCGTTCAGCGTCATGCCGATCTCGGGCTTGCCGAATTTGATCCAGGAGGTGGCGAGCGCCAGCACTGCGCCGGCGGCCGCCGCCAGGTTGGTGTTGACGAAGATCAGCGCGATGTCCTTGTTGGCGACGGTCGTGGAACCGGGGTTGAACCCGAACCAGCCCAGCCAGAGGATGAAGACGCCGAGGGCCGCCAGCGGCATGTTGTGCCCGAGGATCGGCCGGACCTTGCCGTCCTTGCCGTATTTCCCCTGCCGCGGGCCGAGCACGAGGGCCCCGGCCAGGGCCGCCCACCCGCCCACCGAGTGCACCACGGTGGAGCCGGCGAAATCGATGAACCCCAGGGACTCGAGCCAGCCCTTGCCGTTGAGGAGACCGCCCCAGGCCCAGCTGCCGAAGATCGGGTAGATCACGGCGCTGATGACGGCGCTGGTGATCAGGTAGCCGACGAACTTGGTGCGCTCGGCCATGGCGCCCGAGACGATGGTGGCGGCCGTGGCCGCAAACACCACCTGGAACATCCAGAAGGCCAGCACCCAGGGGTCCCCGCCCGGTGTGAAATCGCTCAGAAAAAACCCGGAGGTCCCGAACCAACCGGTGGGGTTCACGCCGAACATCAGGCCGAAGCCGAGCGCCCAGAACGCGATGGTGCCGGCGCTGAAATCCATCAGGTTCTTCATCATGATGTTGATCGCGTTCTTGGCCCGGGTGAAGCCGGTCTCCACCATGGCGAAGCCCGCCTGCATGAAGAAGACGAGCGCCGCCGCCACCAGGGTCCACAGGTAATTGGCGTGGGTCTGCACCAGATCGATGGCGGCCTTGTTGGATTCAATGGTGGGCGGCTCGTCGCCGGCGACGACCCGAACAGCGGCAACGCATACGAACATCAACGCTAAGCATACCTTTTTCATGAATATCCTCCTGAGTGAATGCTGCTCCATGTCTGAAACTGCGAATATTCGGGTCAAATCGCCTCCCGGCCGGTTTCGCCGGTCCGGATCCGGACCGCCTGCTCCAGGGACGTCACGAAAATCTTCCCGTCGCCGATCTTCCCGGTGCTTGCCGTGCGGCGGATGAGACCCACCACCTTCTCCGCCTGGGAGGCATCCACGACGATTCCCAGTTGGATTTTCGGCACCAGGTCCACCTGGTACTCGGTCCCGCGGTAGATCTCCTTGTGACCCCGCTGGCGCCCAAAGCCTTTGACCTCGGTGATGGTCATGCCCGCGACGCCGATTTCGCTGAGCGCCGCTTTGACCTCGTCCAGTTTGAACGGCTTGATGATGGCTTCGATTTTTTTCATGGTTGTTGCTCCCTCGTTCGATTTTAGTGATATGGCTTACGGCTCGTGTGGTGGGGTTCTTTTACAAGCAGTATGCCAAAGAGTTAATAATTATATAACTATTTGAATTATATATTAATATATATATTTTTTTATTGTTGATGGCAACTTTTTATATTACAAAAATGAATAATTATTATCTATTATTTACATTTATGTTTATTTTTGATGCCCCCGGCGCCGATCGCTTTGCGGTCGGCGGGGGGGCTAAAAAAAAGTCTTGACATGCCACATGGTGGCATGCTACTGTGTAACCATCTCCTAACGGAGTACCTCCAAACTCCTCCTCCTCAAAGCGGCCCACAGCACTGTGGGCCGCTTACCTTTTGGGCGGCCGAGCAGACCCGGTGCGCTCATAAAACGCGGTATTGCCGTACACCTTGGCTCAAGGACCCAAACGGGTCGCCACCCCTTTTGACAATTCCAGCGGGCTGTAATATAAAAGTGGAGTCGAACGAAGCGAACGCGCCGGAATTTTTCGGCTTTGTCTGCCTTTTACAGGAATTTACCCAAGGAGAATAAAAATGAAAAAAACTGGCTGGAAGTTCTTGGCGTTTGTGCTCACGGCCGGAATGCTGCTGGCGGTTCCCGGTTGTCAAAAGAAGGAGATCAGCTCCGAGCCTGGATATGGAACGGCCTCAAGCACCGGCGCCGGCATGGGAGGCCCGGGTGCGCGCAAGGGCATCGGCGAGCAGGACCTCGGCAGCGCCGCGCGCGCCGTGAGGGAGCCGGAGGCGCCGCCATCGGCGCCGGGGAGCGTGCCGCGTTCGAAAACGAGGACATCTACTTTTCCTACGACAGCTCATCCCTGACCCCCCAGGCCCAGGATATTCTGCGCAAGAAAGCCGCCTTCCTGAAGACTTCCGCAAGCCTCAAGGTCACTATTGAAGGGCACTGCGACGAGCGCGGCACGAACGAATACAACCTGGCGCTGGGTGAAGCGCGGGCCCGCTCCGCCAAGGCGTTTCTGACGGACCTCGGCATCTCGGCCTCCCGCATCGCCACCATCAGCTACGGGGAGGAACGCCCGCTTGCCAAGGGCCAGGGCGAGGACGCCTATGCCAAAAACCGGCGCGCGCATTTCGTGATCGAACAGTAGCGCAAGAGGGCGCCCGCCGGCGCACTGGAACCGGGACCGCACGGCGCCGCGACCGTGCGGTCTTCTTTTTTGAGGAGCAGCCCGCAGCCATGATCGTCAAGATCGTCTCAGGGGGACAAACCGGTGCGGATCGAGGGGCTTTGGACGCCGCCATCAAATTCGGGATCCTTCACGGCGGCTGGATTCCGCGCGGGCGCTTGACCGAGGACGGGCCGCTGCCGGAGAGCTATGCCCTCAGGGAAACCGCCTCCACGATCTATTCCGAGCGCACCGAAAAAAATGTGACCGACTCCGACGGCACCCTCATCATCTCACGCGGCGAACTTTCAGCGGCGGGTCCGCGGTCACACGGGAAATGGCCGCCAAACACGGGCGCCCCTGGCTGCATGTCGATCTCGGCCGGACCACGGCCTTCCGCGCCGCCCTGCAGATCAAGGACTGGGTCCTCGCCCAGGGCATCAAAGTGCTCAACGTCGCCGGCCCGCGGGCCAGCAAGGACCCCCGCATCTACTCGGATGTGCTCGCGCTGTTGGAGAGCGTGTTCTATCTGCTCCTGTCCGCCCAAAGCCCCCGCGATGCGCCCGTTGCGGCCCCCCCGTCCGCTGACGGTGAAACGAAACCCACTGCCGGACGCGTCAAGGAGGCCGTAGCGCAGCTGGTCAAGGACATGGCCCTCAAGGACCGGGTGACCATCGCCAACATGACCTTCGGCGAACTGCCCGCCCTGGCCGGTACCCTGGGAGCCTATGTCGTCGCGCGCTTCGGCCTGGCGGCCGGCAACACGCCCCTGATCCGGTCCTGCCGCTGGGTGGCGCGCCGGCCGGTCCAGGACGCGGAGGATGCTGCCGCGGTGATCATCGGCGAACTGTGGAGGCAACTGAGACGCACCCACCCGCTGCGGCGCGTCAAGTGAGACGCGAAATTTGAACCGCAACAGCGCCTTCATGTGAATTTTTTTTCACAGGTACCTGCAGACCAATCCCCACCCTTGACACCCTGAGAACCCTGACGCCATACCCATTATAAGTTTTTTAGTAGCCATTTCAATTTGTTAATATTTATCTTGATTTTGGTATTTAAATTGCAGGTTCAAAAAGGTGTCCATAGGTCTCCGGATCCAGGTCATTGACCATGCCCACGCCGATAGAAACGGAAAAACGCCGCAGCACCCGCCACGAAGGCAACTGGGGTATCACGGTGGAAGAGGTGTCAAACGGCAGGAAGACGCCAGGGCGACTTTACAACCACAGCAGTCATGGCGCCTACATCGAGTTGGACCGGCGGTTGCCGGCCGGAACGGTGGTGCGGTGTGTGGTCGACCCCTCGGACCCATCGCGTCCGATCGCCGAGTGGCGTGCCGAGGTCCGGTGGTCCAAAGAGATCCACGCCGCCATGGTGATGAACAGCCACGGGGCAGGAATCGAATTCACGGCCGCGCCAAGACACCTCAGCGTGGTGCCCTGAGCGCGGGTAATTGAAGCTGGATCTTCGCCCGGGACGACCATGCGTGGGCCCGGGAATTTGCAAAGCCCCTCCAGAGCCATCCGGACGGCCGCTCGCACGAGCGCAGGGCAGGGCCGTCCATAAGCCGTCCGGATGGTTTTTCTCTCCCTTTCGAAAGTCACCGGCCGATCGGCCGGACCCGAGAATTAAAGTTTCCCTCGAGAAATGCCGATCCAAACACCAGGCGTGTGCAGCGGGTGCACGCTTGGTTCTTCCTTAGACCGAGGGGCGGTTTCGGCCGCCCCTCAACCTTGACGGATTCGTAAAAAGTCTCCATCGGTGTCACCCCGGCGAACGCCGGGGTCCAGAACAGCCTGAAAAGACGGTATTCCTCCCGGACTTGATCCGGGATCCGCCGGAATGACAGAAAAAGGAATTATGCGGCTTTTTACGAGCCCATCAACCTTGTAATTTTCGGAAACCTCGAGATGGCCCGCCCCTAAGCCAGTTTCTTGACCGCACCGATCACGGCCGCGTAGTCCGGCTCCTGCGCAACCTCCTTCACATGCTGCACATATCGGATCACCCCCTGCGGGTCGACCACGAAGATCGAGCGGGCCAGGAGCCGCAATTCCTTGATCAGCACGCCGTAGGCCAGCCCGAAAGCGGCCTCCCGATGGTCCGAAAGCGTCTTGACCTTGTCGACGCCGGCCGCGCCGCACCATCGCTTCTGGGCAAACGGCAGGTCCGTGCTGATCGTCAAAATCACCACATCAGCCCCCAATGCGGTCGCCTCGGTGTTGAACCGGCGGGTTTCCATGTCGCAGACCGGGGTGTCGAGCGACGGGAGGGCCGAGATCACGACGGTCTGGCCCCTGAATGCGGAGAGCCTGACCGGCTTGAGATCGTTGTCGAGCAGCTCGACGTCGGGGGCCTTGTCGCCCACCTTGAGGTCCGTTCCGATCAGGGTCAAAGGGTTGCCCCTCATGGTGACGGCACCTTTACGCTCCTCCATGGCGCTTCCTCCTTTTCGTTTGGGTTTCGCGGCAGCATGCGTGCCGCGACCGGAAACCGGATCGTGACGCCGGCCACAGACATCCGGGCCGAACCCGCGACCGGCCGGTCTTCAGCACAACTCCCCCGATGATAAGGCGAATGAGGCCCAAGTCAACGATCGCCCCCCGCAGCCGCCTGAGCGGACACGTGAGCTCTTGCTTAGATGTTGTCTTCGCCAACGCCCGCAACCGGCACTCTGAACCGGAGCGCAGAACACTTGCCGCCGCAGCACCTTGCCGGGCATTCAGAGGCCATGCGTCTGAGAGGGATGAACTTTCCCAAGGAGGACACCGTGGCCGTTTTCAGGCCGAAGCAATTGATTCACCTGGGCGCCGTGCTTGCGATCGGGGTGATCGCCGCCGGGTTCACCGCGCCGGCCGCGGCCGCATCGACCGTCGATCACGGCCTCTTCGCCGAACTCCTTGCCGCACACGTTCGGCAGGGTCGGGTCGACTATGCCGGGTTCAAAAACGACGAGGCCCGGCTGGACCGGTACCTGAACACCCTCGGGCAGGTGGCCACCCGAGACGCTCGCCCGCAACGAGCAGTTTGCTTTCTACATCAACCTCTACAACGCCTGGACCATCAAGTTGATCCTGGGCGGCTACCCCGGGGTCAAGTCCATCAAGGACCTGGGCGGCCTGTTCCAGTCGCCCTGGAAGAAGGAGATTGTGCGCGTCAAGGGCAAAACGCTCACCCTGGACGACGTCGAGCACGGCATCCTGCGGCCGCAGTTCCGTGACCCGCGGGTTCACTTCGCCATCAACTGTGCCTCGAAAAGCTGTCCGCCGCTCATCTCCGAGCCTTACCGCGCCCGAAACCCTGGATGAACAGCTGACGCGGGTCACCCGCGAGTTTCTCAACCACCCGGGCAACTTCAGACTGGAGCCGGGCAAACTTTGGGTCAGCTCGATCTTCAAGTGGTTCGCGGAAGATTTCAGCGATGACCCGTTGGGGTTTTATCGCGAATACGCCCAAGGCGAGCTCAAGCAAAGGCTCACGGACGCGAGCGGCCGCCTCGAGGTCGGGTATCTCGATTACGACTGGAGTCTGAACGGCTCCTGAGTGGGCCGGTGAGTCCCGGGCAGCAGGAAAAAACCATGACGGAAGAGCGACAGCCACCTCACAGAGCACACCCGGTGACGGCCTCCGTGCGCGTCCCCGACTTGGGTCTCGGCGGCGAGGCGTGCCGCACGCCGGTACCCACCGACCCGTGCACTGTCGTCATCATGGGCGCCACGGGCGACCTGACGACCCGCAAGCTGCTGCCGGCCCTCTTCGATTTGCACCAGAAGAAGACCCTGCCCGACCCGTTTCGCGTGGTCGGCTGCGGCCGCACCCCTTGGGGCAGCGAGGAGTTCCGTCGCCGGGTGCATGACGCCCTCGCTGCCGCCGGCCGGGTCGAGCCGCAGGCATGGGCGCGTTTTGCCGCCCAGCTGCATTACCGCCGCGTGAGCCTCGAGGACACCGGGTCGGCGGCGGAACTGGACCGCTTTCTGCAGGACCTCGACCGCGCCCACCCCACCGGCGGCAACCGCATTTTCTATCTGGCGCTGCCGCCCGGCCTTTACCGGGGCACCGTGGAGCATCTGGGCCGGGCCGGTATGGGCCGGGAACACCTTGACGGCCGCGGCTGGTCGCGCATCGTGCTCGAAAAGCCGTTCGGGACCGACTTGAAGTCCGGCCGCGAACTGGACGCCAGCCTGCACCGGCACTTCGCCGAGCACCAGATCTTCCGCATCGACCACTACCTCGCCAAGGAAACGGTCCAGAACATCCTGATGTTCCGCTTTGCCAACGCCATTTTCGAGCCGATCTGGAACCGGCGCTACATCGACCACGTCCGCATCCGGGCCACCGAGACACTGGGGGTGGAGCACCGGGCCGGCTACTACGAAAGCTCCGGCGTACTGCGGGACATGTTCCAGAACCACATGCTGCAGCTTCTGGCGCTCACGGCCATGGAGCCGCCGCCGCGCTTCGAGGCCGAGCTCGCGCGCGACGAACGGGCCAAGGTGTTCAGCGCCCTGCGGCCGTTTCCGGTCGAGGCCATCGAGGAATTCCTGGTGCTCGGGCAGTACGCGGCCGGCACCATCGACGGCCGGCCCGTGCCCGCCTACCGCGCGGAGGAAGGGGTGGACCCCGGCTCGCTCACCCCGACCTTTGCCGCCATGAAGGTCTTTGTCGACAACTGGCGCTGGCAGGGGGTCCCCTTTTATCTGACCTCCGGCAAACGTCTGGCGCAGAAGAAAACCGAAATTGCGATCCAATTCAAGCAGGTCCCGTACTCGATGTTCCGCCACACATTGGGCGAGCCCATATCGGCCAACCGTCTGACGATGAGCATCTATCCGGACGAGCGGATCGCACTCAGCTTCCAGACCAAAAACCCCGGGGCCGTGGTCTGCCTGCGCACGGTGACGATGGACTTCGACTATCATCAACACGACACCGGCCCGGTCCTGGACGCCTACGAGAAAGCCCTGCTCGACTGCATGCTGGGGGACCACATGCTGTTTTGGCGCCGGGACGGGGTGGAGCGCTCCTGGGCCTTCCTGACCCCGGTCCTGGACGAATGCGAGGGCTGCCCGGACCGCCGGCGGCGGCTGCATTTTTACGCGGCGGGCAGCGCGGGTCCCGCCGCCGGCCGCCTCCTGGACGGGAACCCTTGAGGGCCGCAAGACCTCGGTCGCAACGCCGGTGTCGGGCAGGTGCCCGTGAAACGACCAGGAACCCAACCCCAACCCCCCTGTGAAAAGGAGTTTCGCGGGATGGAGACCGCCACCGGCAAGATACCCCCGGCAACCGCGGCAGGGCGATGATCAAGGCCGCAGTCCTGGCGGTGTTCATCGCCGCGGCGATCTACGTCGTCCGCTTCACGCCCGTGAAGGGCTTCCTGACGGCCGAGGCCCTAACCGGACTGTTGGCCGCCGCCGGCATCTGGGCGCCGGTCCTCTTCGTGGCCGTGTACGCCGTCGGTGTCTGCCTGTTCGTGCCCGGGACCCTTCTGACCGGGCTCGGCGCCGCCATTTTCGGCGCCACCTGGGGGTTCGTGACCGTGTGGATCGGGGCCATGATCGGGGCGAGCGCCGCCTTTTTCATCGGCCGGACCCTCGGCCGTGAGTTCGCCGCGTCCCTGGTCGGCGACCGGCTCAAAAAATACGACGACGCCATCGAGCACAACGGCTTTGCCACCGTGCTCTACCTGCGGCTGATCTATTTTCCGTTCACCCCGCTCAACTTCGGGATGGGGTTGACCAAAGTGCAGTTCCGGGATTATTTCTTCGGCACGGGCCTGGGGATCCTGGTCGGGACCTTCATCTTCACCTTTTTCATCGGGAACCTCAAGGAGGTCTGGGCTTCGGGCAATTGGGGCGCGCTGATCTCATGGAAAGTGTTTCTGTCGGTGGCGCTGTTTGTGTTCTCGTTTTTCATCCCCGGGATCATCCGCCAAATTCCGGGGCGAGTGAGGCATGGACCCGATCCGCGACATGCTGATCGTAAAAGACGCCGAAGCCGCGGCGCGAACGGCCGCGGACCGGCTGCTCGAAACGGCCGTCGCGGCCGTCGCCGCCGGGGCTTGTGCCTCCATCGCGCTGTCGGGCGGCGCGACCCCGCGCGCGATGCAGCGGCTGCTGGCGGGCGAACCGTACGCGGCGGCCGTGCCCTGGGAGCGCATCCATCTGTTCTGGGGCGACGAACGCCTGGTGCCCGGATCGGACTCCGGCCAGCAATTTCGGCGCGGCGCGTGAGGACTTCCTCGATGCGCTCGGCTCCCGCCTGGGCGGGGTCCACCCCATTCCGGTGGCCGGCGACCCCGACCGCCTGGCACGCCGCTACGAAGAGGATCTCAGGGAGCACTTCCGTCTGCGGGGTACGGCGGGACCCGTCTTCGATCTGATCTTCCTCGGTGTCGGGACCGACGGCCACACCGCCTCCCTGTTTCCGGACAGCCCGGTACTCGCCGAAACCCGGCGCTGGACGGCGGCCGTCAAGGGCGGCCGACCGGAACTGTGGCGCGTGACCCTCACCTACCCCGTGCTCAACTGCGCCCGACAGGTGGTGTTTCTGGTCACCGGCGCCGACAAGGCCGCCGTCCTCCGGCGGCTGTCGACCGAGCCGCAAGCGGGACTGCCCGCCCAACGGGTGCGGCCGCACGCCGGGACCGTGAGGTGGATCGTCGACCGGGAGGCCGCCGGCGGCGCCGGTACTGACCAGGAGGTCGGCATGACACGCATTTTCGCCGCCGACATCGGAGGCACCCACAGTCGGTTCGCCGCGTTTGAGCTCGATGCGGGCGGGCGGCCCGTGATGGCCGAACGACGCTGGCTGAAAACCCGCGTTGCCGACTCCTTCGACCGTTTGCTCGCTACTCTGCGGGCGGAAGGCCCGGGACCGGTCCCCGCAGGCTGCGACATTGCCGTGATCGCCGTGGCGGGGCCGGTGGAGGACGAGGCGTTCAGCACGCCCCCGAACATCGACTGGGAGGTCGATCTCACGCGGGCGAAGATCGGCCTCGATCGCAAGCGCTGTGTTCTGGTCAACGACTTCGTGGCCCAGGCCTACGCCTGCGGCTCCCCGCTGGCGGATTCGGCCCGTCCCGTCCTGGTCGGCGAAGCGCTCCCCGGGGCCGTCCGCGCCGTGATCGGGGCCGGGACGGGCCTGGGCCACGCGGCCCTGGTGCCCGTCGGCGCCGGCCGGTTCCAGGCCGTCGCCTCCGAGGGCGGGCACACCAGTTTCCCCTTCCGCGGCCCGCAGGAATGGGAATACGCCCGGTTTCTCGAGCAGGAGATCGATGAGCCGTACGTGCGCTCCGAAATCGTCGTCTCCGGCCGCGGGTTGAGCCTGGTGCACCGCTTTCTGAGCGGGGCGGACCTCCGGCCGGCCGAGATCGCCGCAAAACTGACGCCGACCGCGGAAACCCTTTCCTGGATGGCGCGCTTCTACGCCCGGGCCGCCCGCAACTACGCCCTGCAAGTGCTCGCCCGCGGCGGCCTGTACATCGCCGGCGGGGTGGCCGCCAAACTCCCGGAACTGGTCACCCACCCCGCGTTTCGCCGCCGAATTCCGCCTCTCGGCCACCATGGCCCCGCTGTTGGCGCAGATCCCCGTCTTCCTGGTCACCGAGGAGGAAAGCGGCCTGTGGGGGGCGGCCCAGCTCGGCGCCCAGCGCTTGGACGACGACCGGCGCCGATAACTCCGGCCGGGAAGACGCTGAAGCGGATTTATCAATTGAAAAAGCGCCGCGTTTCTGCCAAATAATTGGTGACTTCGTTCGCGACGACCTTGTCCGGGCTCGTCAAATCAGTGCCGTTTGCGCCAATACCCACCACAAGGAGACATGATGACGAAACTGCAGGAACTCGAAAAGCAGGGCCAGTCCGTCTGGCTCGACTTCATCCGCCGCTCGCTGATCACCTCCGGGGAATTGCAAAGATTGGTCGATCAGGGCGTCCGGGGGGTGACCTCCAACCCGGCCATCTTTGAAAAGGCCATCGCCGGCTCGGCGGACTACGACGCCGACATGCAGGCGCTCGTCGCCGCCGGCAAGAGCGTTGAGGAGATCTACGAGGCCCTGGCGATCCGTGACATCCAACTCGCCGCCGACGTCCTGGCCGCGGTGTACCGGGCGAGCGAAGGCCGCGACGGCTTCGTGAGCCTGGAGGTCAGCCCGTTTTTGGCCGATGACACCGCCACCACGATTGCGGAGGCCAAACGGCTGTTCGCCGCGGTCGGCCGCCCGAACGTCATGATCAAGATCCCGGCCACCCCCGCGGGGATCCCGGCCATCGCCGATTGCATCGGCGCCGGCGTGAACGTCAACGTCACCCTGATCTTCGGTCTCGAAAACTACAAGGCCGTGGCCGCCGCCTACCTCACGGGCCTGGAACACCTGGCCCGCAAAGGCCCCGCGGTGGCCGGCGGGCACCCGGTCGGCCGCGTCGCCTCGGTGGCCTCGTTTTTCGTCAGCCGCGTGGACACCGCCGTCGACAAGGAGCTCGAGCGCACGGGCGGCGGCGAGCTCGCCGGGAAAATCGCCGTCGCCAACTGCAAGCTCGCCTACGCGGAATACCGCCGGATCCTCGAAAGCCCCCGCTGGCGGGAGATCGCCGCGCACGGGGCGCGGGGGCAGCGCGTGCTGTGGGCCAGCACCAGCGCCAAAAACCCGGCCTACCCGGACACGCTCTACGTCGACGAGCTCATCGGCCCGGACACCGTCAACACGCTTCCGCCGGACACCCTGAAGGCGTTCATGGACCATGGCCGCGTCGCGGAAACCGTCACCCGCGACCTCGCCGGGGCGCAGGCGCAGATCGAGCGGCTGGCCGGACTCGGGATCGACCTTGCGGCGGTTACGCGCCGTCTGCAGGAAGAGGGGGTCGCGGCCTTCGCCAAACCCTTCCAGTCCCTGATGGAGAGCATCGACGAACAAGCGCAAGCAGATGGCTGCCATCTGCCGGCTGACGCCGGCGAAAGGCGGGTATCGAGGACACGGGGTCTGAGACTATGCATCGGTTTTTCACTTGAACCCTCGACCCCTTGAACCCTTGCACCCCTTTTTTGGAATCAATCGAAAGCTGGTCTTCGCCGATACACGGGGTTTTGTCCCCCACGCCACGAGAGAGGACTTTGCATGAATCGCCAGGACGAACTCAAACGCGAGGCAGCTCATTTCGCGGCCGGTTTCGTTGAATCCGGCATGGTGCTCGGGCTCGGCACCGGCAGCACCACCCAGTTTGCGCTGGAGCGCATCGCGGAACTGATCCGCGCCGGCACGATCGATCGGGTCGTCGGGATCCCCAGCTCGCTGCGCACCGAAAAGGCGGCCCGCGAGCTCGGCATCCCGCTCACCGGCTTCGAGGCCCACCCCGTGATCGACCTGACCATCGACGGCGCGGACGAGGTCGACCCCGCGCTGAATCTGATCAAGGGCGGGGGCGGGGCGCTGCTGCGGGAGAAGGTCCTGGCCCAGGCCAGCCGGCGCAACGTCATCATCGTCGACCAGAGCAAGCTCTCCGAGCGCCTGGGCACGCACTGGGCCCTGCCCGTCGAGGTCGTGCCCTTTGCGCGGCCGACCGAGTCGCGCTTCCTCGAGTCCCTGGGGGCCGGCGTGGTGCTCCGGTCCAAGGACGGCCGCCCGGCGGCCACGGACCAAGGCAATCTTCTGCTGGACGCCCGCTTCGGCCCGATCGCCGACCCCGCCGCGCTCGGTGCCCGGCTGGATGCGCGCGCCGGGATTGCCGCGCACGGGCTTTTTCTGGGGTTGACCCACGACGTGATCGTCGCCGGCAGCGACGGCATCCGGCATTTGACCCGCAACACCTGACCCCATGGGTCGACAACGCGGCGGCGGTTCGACCGCATGCACCGCCGAGGGAGGGGAAGTCGGTCATGAAAAACTCGGAGTTTGTCCGCAAGCTCACCGTCCGGAAAAAAAGCTACCAGGTCTTCGACATCACGCTGCTCGAAAAAAAGGGCCTGGCGGACGTGGGGCGGCTGCCGTTTTCCGTGCGCGTCCTGCTGGAAAATCTGCTGCGCAAGATGGACGGGCGCGTGGTGCGCGCCGAAGATGTGCTCGCGCTGGCGCGCTGGAAGAAGCGCTACAAGTCACCGCGGGAGATCCCCTTTCACCCGGCCCGGGTGCTGATGCAGGACTTCACCGGTGTTCCGGCCGTGGTCGACATCGCGGCCATGCGGGATGCGGTCGCGAAGCTGGGCGGCAACCCCCGCTCGGTCAACCCCCTGGTGCCCGTGGACCTGATCGTCGACCATTCCGTGCAGGTGGACTCCTGGGGGACCCGCAACGCCCCCACCGAGAACGTCGCCCGGGAATACGAGCGCAACGGTGAGCGCTACGCCCTGCTCAAGTGGGCCCAGGCGAGCTTCGACAACTTCCGGGTGGTACCGCCGAACTCCGGCATCTGTCACCAGGTAAACCTGGAGAACGTCGGCCGGGTCGTGATCACCGAGCGCGCCGGCGGCCGGCTGCTGGCCTACCCCGACACGCTGGTGGGCCTCGACTCCCACACCCCCATGATCAACGGGATCGGCGTCCTGGGGTGGGGGGTGGGGGGCATCGAGGCCGAGGCCGTGATGCTCGGCCAGCCCTACACCATGGCGATCCCGGAGGTGATCGGGGTGCGCCTTTCCGGCGCGCTCGCCGAGGGCGTGACCGCCACCGACCTGGTGCTGGCGATCACGCAGATGCTGCGCGCCCACGGGGTGGTGGAGAAGTTCGTCGAGTACTTCGGCCCCGGCCTGAAGCGCTTGAGCGTCCCCGACCGTGCGACCATCGCCAACATGACCCCGGAATACGGGGCCACGGTCGGGTATTTCCCCGTCGACGAGAAGACCATCGACTACCTGTGCGCCACCAACCGCACGGCACAGGCCGCGGTGGTGGAACGGGTCACCAAGGCCCTCGGTTTGTTCTGCACCGGGACCGAGCAGCCCGGGTACACGCAGGTGCTCAAGTTCGACCTCGGCACCGTCGTGCCGGCCGTGGCCGGGCCCGCGCGGCCCCAGGACCGGATCCCGCTGCCGGAGCTGAAGGAGCGGTTCGCCACCATTCTCGGCTGCGACTACGAGCGCAACACCGACACGGCCCACATCTCGACCTACCACGACGAGTCCGGCACCAAGACCCGCCGGCCAAAAACCTGCACGCCCCGGAAGAAGGCCTGCACCGTCGTCATCAACGGCAGCGAGACCCGGCTCTGCGACGGCGATGTGGTCATCGCCGCCATCACCTCCTGCACCAACACCTCCAACCCCTTCGTCATGCTCGGCGCGGGCCTGGTGGCGAAGAACGCGGTTGCCCGCGGGCTGAAGGTGCCGCCCCATGTCAAGACCTCCCTCGCCCCCGGCTCGCGGGTCGTCCTCGACTACCTCGAGGGCGCCGGCCTGATGCCCTACCTGGAAGGGCTCGGTTTCCACCTGGCGGGGTTCGGCTGCACGACCTGCATCGGAAACTCCGGTCCCCTGCCGCCGGAGATCGAGGCGGCCATCGTCGACAACGACCTCACCGTGGCCGCGGTGCTCTCCGGCAACCGCAACTTCGAAGCGCGCATCCACCAGCGCATCAAGGCCAATTTCCTCATGTCGCCGATGCTCGTGGTGGCCTTCGCCCTGGCGGGGCGGGTCGATTTGGACCTCGCCGCCGAGCCGGTGGGGCACGACCCCATGGGACGGCCGGTGTTCCTGCGTGAGATCTGGCCGGGCAACGCCGAGATCGAGGCCCTCGCGGCCAAGCACGTCCTGCAAAAGCACTACCGCCTGGAGTACGGGCGGATCTTCAAGGGCGACGAATTCTGGCAGCGGCTGCCGGTCACGGCCGGCATCACCTTCCCCTGGGACCCGGACTCCACCTACATCCGGCACCCCCCCTACTTCGAGGGGTTTTCCCTCGAGCCGCAGCCGCCCGCGGACATCCGGGAAGCGCGCGTGCTGATGCTGCTGGGCGACTCCGTGACCACCGACCACATCTCCCCGGCCGGCGCCATCCCCTCCGCCTACCCGGCCGGCCGGTACCTCGTCGGGAAGGACGTGGAGCAGAGGGACTTCAACTCCTACGGGTCGCGCCGCGGCAACCACGAGGTCATGATGCGGGGCACCTTCGGCAACATCCGCATCAAGAACACCCTGACGGCGCCCAAGGAGGGCAGCCTCACCCTGAAGTTCCCCGAGCGGCGCGAGATGTTCGTCTACGAGGCCGCCCTGGAGTACCAGGCCGAGTCGCGCCCCCTGGTCGTGCTGGGCGGCAAGGAGTACGGGACCGGGTCCTCGCGCGACTGGGCCGCCAAGGGAACGGTCCTGCTGGGCGTGCGGGCGGTCATCGCCGAGTCCTTCGAGCGCATCCACCGCAGCAACCTCGTCGGCATGGGGGTCCTGCCGCTGGTGTTTGCGGACGGAGAGGGCTGGAAGGGCCTCGGCCTGGACGGGTCGGAAACCTACACCATCACCGGCATCGAGGCCATCCGGCCCCGAGCGCGCCTGTCGGTCAGCGCCGTCGCCGACGACGGGCGCAAGACCGAATTCGCGGTCACCGCTCGGCTGGACACCGACATCGAGGTGGAGTACTACGTCCACGGCGGGATCCTGCCGTATGTGCTGCGCAAGATCGTGGGGAAGAAGAAATCATCGTAGAGAGGACATTGGAGATGAAACTCATCGTTGCGGCCCTGTGTGCGGCCTGCCTGTTTTTGCCCGGGGGCGCCGAGGCCCTCACCTGGCCCGAGATCGTCTCCCGCGCCAAGGGGCAGACCGTGGACTGGTTCATGTGGGGCGGCTTCCCCGCCACCAACGCCTATGTGAACGGCTACGTCGCCCCGCGGGTCAAGGAGCTCTACGGCATCACGCTGCGCCAGGTGCCGGTCAAGGACATCGCCGAGGTGGTCGGCAAGCTCCTGGTGGAGAAGCAGGCCGGCAAGAAGGAGCGGCGGCGAGGTCGACCTGATGTGGATCAACGGCGAGAATTTCCGCACCGGCAAGCGCCACGGCCTGCTGCACGGCCCGTTCGCCGACCTTCTGCCCAACCAGAGGCTGGTGGACTGGGGCAAGCCGTCGGTCAAAAACGATTTCGGCGAGCCGGTGGAGGGTCTCGAGTCCCCCTGGGGCAGCGCCCAGGTGGTCATGATCCACGACACCCGGCGCACGCCGGACCCGCCCGCGCAGCGTGGGCGCGCTGCTCGAGTGGATCCGCAAGAACCCGGGCCGCTTCACCTACCCGGCCCCGCCCGATTTCACCGGGTCGGTCTTCGTGCGCCACGTCTTCTACCACGTCGCCGGCGACGTGGCCGCCTGGCAGGGCGAGTTCGACGAACCGCACTTCGAGCGCGCGGCCGCCGCCACCTACAAAATGTTGAAGGAAATCGCCCCCTTTCTCTGGCGCCGGGGTGAGACCTACCCGGAAAACCCGCTGCGCCTGGCCCATCTGCTGGCGGACGGCGAGGTCGACTTCGCCATCAGCTACCACCCGGCCGAAGCCTCGAAAATGATCGCCGACGGACTCTACCCCGACACGGTGCGCACCTTCGTCTTCGAGGAGGGGACCATCGCCAACACGCATTTCGTGGCGATCCCCTTCAACGCCGCCGACAAGGAAGGCGCCATGGTCGTGGCCGATTTCCTGATCTCCCCGGAGGCCCAGCTCAAGAAAGCCGACCCCGCCGTGTGGGGGGATTTCCCGGCCATCGACCTTGCGCGGCTCGAGAAAGACTGGCAGGAGAGGTTCGCCGCCCTCCCCAGGGGGGCCGCGACCCTGCCGAATGCCGTCCTGCAGCGGCACCAGCTCCCGGAGCCGCCCTCGGAAATCCTGATCCGCCTGGAAAAAGGCTGGGACGCACACGTACTGAAAGGCCGATGATCGCGGATGCCCACAGGACCCATGGGAACGCCCGCTCCCGGGCCGATCGCGGGCCGGCCGCCGTCCTTGCGCTGCTGGCCCCGGCGCTCGCCGTCGTCGTGCTGCTCTTCGGCGGCGGGCTCGCCCTGGGCTTGCTGCAGGGCCTCGGGCACCTGCCGGCGGCGGGCCTCACGGCCCTGAACGGCGCCCATTTCCAGCGCGTGCTGACCGACCCGGATTTCGGCGAAAGTCTCGGGCTGACGCTCTTCATCGCATCGGTCTCGACGACGGTCGCCGCCGGCATTGCCGTGCCCACGGCCCTGGCGCTGAACGCTTGGGCCGGGCGCAGCCGCTGGGTGCGGTTCCTGGTTCAGGTCCCGCTCACCGTCCCCCACCTGGTGGTGGCCGTGGCGGCGATGTTCCTGCTCTCCCCGACCGGGCTCCTGTCGCGCGCCGCGGTCCAACTCGGCCTGATCGCGTCCTCGGAGCGGTTTCCGCTCCTGGTCAACGACGCCTGGGGGATCGGCATCATGGCGACCTACATCTGGAAGGAAATCCCCTTCATCGCCCTGATGCTCCTGTCGGTGCTGCGCGGTGCGGGCACCGAGCTGATCGAGGTCGGCGCGACGCTGCGGGCCGGGCCCTGGCAGCGCTTCCGCCACATCACCCTGCCGATCATCTTACCCAGCCTGGGGGCGGCCTGCCTGATCGTCTTCGCCTACACCTTCGGGGCCTTCGAAGTGCCCTATCTCCTGGGCCGGACCTACCCGATGATGCTGCCGGTCTTGGCCTACAAGAATTACAGCGACGTGGACCTGCTGAGCCGCCCCGAGGGGATCGCCGCCGGCCTGGTGATCGCGGCCGTGGTGAGCCTGTCCGTGGCGCTGGCGCAGGCGCTGGCACAGGCCGCCCGCCGCCGCGGGGTGATGCCGTGAGCCGCCGGCGACGACGACTGCTCGGCCTGACCATCGCCGCCGGGGTCGCGCTGCCGTTTGCGCCGCTCCTCCTGTGGGCCTTCAGCGGGCGCTGGTTCTACCCGCACCTGATCCCCGAGCAGTGGGGGCTGCGCGCCTGGGAGTACGTGTTCGGCATCGCCGGGCCCCAGATGGCCGCGGCCCTCTTTCACAGCCTGCGGGTCGCCGCCCTCACCGCGCTGCTGTCCGTCGCCGCCGGGGTGCCGGCGGGCCGGGCGCTCGGCCTCTACGAGTTCAGGGGCAAAGACCTGGTCTCGATCGTCCTGATGCTGCCGGTCATCGTGCCGCCGCTCTGCGTCGCGATGGGTCTGCACCTGTGGTTGATCCGCATCGGCCTGGCGGGGACCTTCACCGGGGTGGTGCTGGTGCACCTCTCCTTCTGCCTCCCGTACGCGGTGTTCGTCATGTGGGGGGTGTTCTCGAACTACAACCCGGACTTCGAGCGCCAGGCCCGCTCGCTCGGCGCCTCCCCCCTGCAGGTGATCACGCGGGTGATGGTCCCGCTCACCTTCCCCGGCATCCTGGTGGCGGCCCTGTTTTCCTTTCTGCTCTCGTGGAGCCAGTATCTCAGCACGCTCATCATCGGCGGCGGGCAAGATCACGACCCTGCCGGTACTGCTCTTTGCGCTCATGGGCAGCGGCGACCGGCCGGTGGCGGCGGCGGTCAGCCTCGTCTTCGTCGCCCCGGCCCTGGCGGCCCTGTGGGTCAGCGCCCGGTACCTGGGCGGACGCAGCATGGCGGGGGTGTGGTGAGATGGGGGTGCTGGCGCTGAAGGAACTGGACCTTTGCTACGGCAGGACGCGTGTCGTCCACGGCTTGAACCTGACGGTGGCCGACGGGGAGCTCGTCTCCCTGCTCGGGCCGAGCGGGACCGGGAAGACCACCGTCCTCAAGGCCGTGGCCGGCCTGATCCAGCCGCGGGCGGGCGAGGTCCTGATCGACGGCCGCTCGGTCGCCGGGGTCCCGCCGGAGCGGCGCCGCGCCGTCATGGTCTTCCAGAAACCGCTGCTCTTCCCCTTCATGAACGTCGCGCAGAACATCGACTTCGGGCTGCGCATGCAGCGCCTGGACCGGGCCGAGTCCCGCTCCCGGGTCCGCTCCATCCTGGAGTTGACCGGGCTCGCCGGGCTTGAGCACCGCAAGGTGCACGAGATCTCCGGCGGCCAGCAGCAGCGGGTGGCGCTCGCCCGGGCCCTGGTGCTGCAGCCCTCGATCCTGCTGCTCGACGAGCCGCTCAGCAGCCTGGACGCGAACCTGCGCCAGCAGATGCGCGAGCTCATCCAGGACCTTCAGGCGCACACCCGCATCACGACGCTTTTCGTCACCCACGACCAGGCCGAGGCCCTGATGCTCTCCGACCGCGTCGGTCTCCTGCTCGGCGGCCGGCTGAGACAGCTCGGAACCCCCCGGGAGCTTTTTCACCGGCCGGTCGACCCCGAAGTGGCACGCTTCTTCGGGGGCTGCAACTTCTTCGAGGGCAGGGTGCGTGAGGGGGTGTTCGACTGCGCCTTCGGCCGCTTCCCTGCTCCGGGCGTTTCCGGGAACGGGCAGCCGCTCACCGCCACCATCCGCCCGGAAGAGATCCGCCTGGGCGGCGGCCCGGGCTACCCGCTGGAGGGCCGGGTGCGCAAAACCAGCTTCGAGGGCAGCGCCACCCGCGTGTGGGTGGACTGTGGGGGCTCCCCGCTCGTGGTGCTCACCGCCCGCGCCGATCTCGCCGCCGGGGCCCGGGTCCGGCTTTCGGTGCCGCCGGACAAGATCCGCATCTTCCCGCCGGTGGGCGGCTGAGCCAAACGGAAATCGCATGCAGGCGTTGTTGCCGAAAATAAGGGCCTATCTGGCGCAGCAGGACTGGAGCGGGGTTCCCGTCATGGCCGGGCGCGTCTTCGAGGTGGCACCGCTCGCCCAGGGCGAATACAACTTGAACTATCTGATTTCGGACGCGGACCACCAACTTGTCTTCCGGCTGAACGTGGGCAGCCAGATCGAGCGCGAGGACCAGATCCGCTACGAGTACAAGACCCTCGAATTGCTCAAGTCCTGCGGCGCGACACCGCGGCCGCACTTCGTTGACGACTCACGCCGTTTTTTCGAGCGCGGCATCCTCATCATGGAGTACCTGCCGGGCGAGCCGCTCGACTACCGCCGGGACCTGGCCGCCGCGGCACAGCTGTTCGCCCGCATCCACCAACACCCGGTGGCCGCCGAGAGCAACCACCTGATCCGCGAAACGGCACCGCTCAGCCTGATCCACGCGGAGTGCGCCGGCCTGCTGCGGACCTATTTCGACTCGGAGCTCGCCGACCCTTCCATCCGCGCCTTCCTCACCGAGCTGCTCCACTGGGCCGATGGGGCGCGGGCGAACGAAAAGTACTATCAGTCCGACCCATGGCCGTGCGTCGTCAACACCGAAGTCAACTCGGGCAACTTCATCGTCAACCGCCCGGCCGGGACCCTCCACCTCGTGGATTGGGAGATGCCGCGCTGGGGGGACCCCTCGCAGGACCTCGCGCACTTCTGCTCGCCGCTGACCACCCTGTGGAAAACCGAGGTCCGCCTGGGACCGCGGGAAAGGCGGGACTTCCTGGACGCGTACCGGGCCTGCATCCGCGACCGGCATTTGAGGGACACCCTGGCGGAGCGGGTGCGGCTGCGCGAGCCCTTCGTGCTCTTGAGGGGGATTTCCTGGTCGGCCATGGGCTGGGTGGCTTACCGCACCGGGTCCTCCGGCCTGAAGAACCCGGACACCCGGGCCAAACTGAATCAGTACCTGGATTTGGGCTTCATCCGCTCCCTTTTCGACCCGTTTCTGAACCCGTGCCAAGGGGCCTGATGGATGCCCCGGGCCACAGCCTTTCAGCCTGAGTGGTTTATGAGAATCTTTGAATATCCCCGCAGCACGCTGCGGGGAATCTTCGACCGAAAGGAATGGGGCCGTTTTTGGATGCGCTCGCTCCCCCCGCCGCGAGCGGCGCGGGGTGTGCTCGCTCTTGCGGATCAACAGCGACACCTTGAATTATCGTGACCCCGACACCGATGGACGCGGCACCGGAAAGACTCATTCTGTTCACGCGCTTCCCCGAGCCGGGCACCGCCAAGACCCGGCTCTGCCCCGTGCTGGGGCCGGAAGGCGCCGCCGAGTTCCAGCGGCGCATGACGGCCGCGGCGGCAGCCACCGCCCGCACGCTGATGCGGGGTCGTCCGCTGGCGGTGGAAATCCGCTATGAGGGAGGCGACGAGGACCGCATGCGCCGCTGGCTGGGGGAGGGTTTCGCTTATCGGCCTCAGGGGCCGGGCGACATCGGTGCCCGCATGGGGCAGGGCCTGAGCACCGCCTTTCGGGAGGGGGTGGAGCGTGCCGTCGTCATCGGCGCCGACATCCCGGGTCTCGGCGCCGCGACCCTCCAGGCGGCCTTCGAGGCGCTCGGCAGCCATGACCTGGTGTTCGGCCCGGCCACCGACGGAGGCTACTACCTGATCGGCGCCACCGCGTCGGGCTTCCGGCAAGGAGCGGCCTGCCTCGAAGCCGGCATCGACTGGGGCAGCCGCCGGGTGCTGGCCCAGACGCTCGACCGGGCGCGCCCGGCCGGTGCGAGCGTTGCGCTGCTTGAGCGGCTCGCCGACGTCGACCGACCGGAGGATCTGCCGGCCGCCATGGCGCGCGCTCAACGCCGGGACGGACCCGCAGAGCGTTTCCGTGGTCATTCCGGCCCTCGACGAGGCCGGCACGATCCAGGGCGCCCTGGCCGCGGCACGGCATTATCCCGGGGTGGAGGTCATCGTGGCGGACGGCGGCAGCCGCGACGGCACGGCGGCCGTCGCGGCCGCGCTCGGGGCGCGGGTGGTCACCGCCCGCCCCCCGCGCTCCGTCCAAATGAACGCCGGCGCCGCCGCCGCCGGCGGCGGCATCCTGTTGTTTCTGCACGCCGACACACGGCTGCCCGAGGGCTTCCCGGGACAGGTACGACACACACTCGCAAGCCCCGGTGTGGCCGCGGGCGCCTTCCGGCTGCGCATCGATTCATCCGCGGCCGGGTTGAGGCTCATCGAGCGCGTGGCCAACTGGCGCTCGCGCCGCCTGCAGATGCCCTACGGGGACCAGGCGCTTTTCATGAGCCGGGACCGCTTCTGGGACCTGGGCGGGTTCCCGGTCCTCTCCCTGATGGAGGATTTCGAGCTTGTCCGGCGCCTCAAGCGCCGCGGCCGCATCGCGCTCGCCGGCGGCTGCGTCACGACCTCGGCCCGCCGCTGGCTGAGGCTCGGTGTCGCGAAAACCTGGCTGATCAACCAGTCGATCATCGCCGCCTACCGGCTCGGGGTACCCACCGATCGTCTGGCCGCATGGTACCGCTCACGGCACTGATCGGCGATTCTTGGCAAACCGAGCGCGGCGCCTGACCACCGGCGGCGATGCCGGTTTTTTTAGCACCTCTGGCTAAAGTTTCCCCGACCGCAGCCGAACATTCTCTATCGGGTGTGTCGTAAACACGCTCTGCGTGTTTATCATAGTGGTGAAACCCGTCGATGCGTGTGTTCCGACCCAGTTCCGGAGTGCACGCGACACCCGCGGGACGGAGCCGGTGACGACCCGGCCGGCGGTCGTAGTTTGATCTGCGGGGCCGGTTCTGGTATGGTGACAGATTCAAGCACCCCGCAGCGGGTTTTACGGGGTTTGGACGCGTTTTGGCAGCGTTGATCCGGGGCAGGCCTCCCGGAGGGGGAATATATCATGCACTTGGGCAGCACCCACCGAATTCTGTTCGAACGCCCGAAAATAGAGCAGTTGACCCAGAGTTCCACGGTCGTGGACATGCACTTCCACAGCCAGCTCTCCGACGGCCACGCTGCGATCGCGGACATCGCCCGCCGGGCGGTGGAACTCGGGATCGGTGTGGCCGTCACCGACCACAACTCCATCCACGGGGCGGTCGAAATCAGCCGCTACCGCAAAGTCTTCAGCATCCCCGGGGTCGAACTGACCGCCTACGAGGGGACTCACGTCTTGATCTATTTTTACGAGATCAAAAGCCTGCTGCGCTTTTACAGCCGTCACGTCCAGCCCTACCTGGGGGCGGAAATCATGTCTTCGATTTCGCTCGATCTGGAGGACATCATCGCCCGCGCCCGACAGTTCGAGACAGTGATCATTTTCCCCCACCCCTACTGCGGCACCTACACCGGCGTTCACAACCCCTCCTTCCCCGCGGAGCGTCTCGACCGCATCCTCGGTCTCTGCGACGGGGTGGAGGTCATCAACTCGGAAAACCTCAACAAGTGGAATCTGCGCAGCGCCCTGCTGGGGTTCAACCTGAGCAAGGGCATCACCGGCGGCAGCGACGGGCATCGGCTGACCCAGTTGGGCCGCGTGGTCACCGTGGCCGATTGCGCCTGGAACCGGCGGGCGTTTCTCGATGCGGTCAAACAGCGCCGAACCCAGGTGATCGGCAAGGAAATCGACATCATCCGCAAGATGACCTCGAACGGGGTCAAACTGCGCTCGAGCATGCGCCATGCCCCGGATCTGGTCGAGAAAAACCTGCGCCACCTGAACAGTACCTCGCGCCGGATCAAGGAAAACGTCAAGCGCAACTTAAACGAGCGCATCCGCGAGCACCGGCGCCGCAACGGGTCGCTGTGACGGGCCCCCGCGGGGGCTCAACCATCGCCCCCGCCCAGAGAACGCCTTTTTGGCCCTCACGTCAGTTCGCCCGAGCGGTGAAATTCCTCGAGGCTCGCACGGTCGACCCAAACGACCCGGCTTTGGCGGGTGGCCCGGATGCGCCCCTGCTCGATCAGCCGGTAGAGCACCTTGCGGCCGACGCCCAGGTAACGGGCGGCATCCGCCACTCTCAGGGTTCCGTTCGGTGTTCCGGGATTGTTGGGAACATCCATCGTTTTGCCTTCCTTTCGCTGCGTACGGCACCCGGGCACCGCTCGCGCCGACCCACCGGCCGCCGCGCCGCACGAGGTTCAGGCCGCGGGCGGAGGGGCGCCGCCCGGCGGCGGCTCGTCTTCGGCCAACAGAATCCGGGGGTCTTCCTCGGCCGGCGGGTCGGCCTGGGTAGGAACGCAGTTGACCGGCAGGACGTCCTTGAAGGCCACCCCGTAAATCTCCCACACCGTAACCACCAGGGCCGCCACGATCGGCCCGATGATGATTCCCGCCAGACCGAACATCATGATCCCCCCCAGGGTCCCGAAGAAGATCATCAGCTCGTGCATGCGTGTGTCCTTGCCCACCAACCGGGGGCGCAGCAGGTTGTCGAGGCCGCCGACCACCAGGGCGCAGAACAGGGCCAGGCCCGCGGCCTTGCCGTAACTCCCGCTGCCCGCCAGAATGATCGCCGCCGGCACCCAGATGATCGCCGTGCCGATGCCCGGCACCATCGACATGACGCTCATGATGCTGCCCCAGAACACGGCGCTCGGGATGCCGACCACGGCAAAGGCCGCCCCGGCGAGGCTGCCCTGAAGGATGCCGATGACGGCCACGCCCTTCAAGGTCGCCCGCGTCACGGAGGTGAACTTGTCGAGCATCCGCTCCTCATCGGCCTGCTTGAGCGGCAGGTAGCACATGAAGCGCTTCAGGATCCGCTCGCCGTCCACCAGAAAGAAAAACAGGGTGTAGAGCAGGATGAGGGTCATAAAGAGAAACTGAGCCGTCAAAACGGTCACCGAGGAAAGACTGTTGATCAGGTAGCTGCTCAGACGGCCGACCATCTCCCCCGCCTTGAGGAAAAGGGTGTCCCGGTAAGGCAGGACCAGATCGTAGAACGGCAGGGACTTGAGCATGTCGGTGAAGGCATCGGGCTGGGAGAGCTTCGCCTGGATCCAGGGCCGGACGGCCTGGCTGACCTTGATGGCTTCGGCCGTCACGGCCCCCAGCAGCCCGGCCAGGGGGATCAGGACCAGGAAAACGATCACCAGCAGGGTGGCGCCGGCCGCCGGGCTGCTGCGGCCGCCGAACCACTTCTCCAGTCTGCGGTAGAAGGGGCGGGAGAGGCCCGCCACAATCGCCGCCAGGAGGATCGTCATCAGAAACTGCCGGATCATCGCCAGAAAGACGGCCGAGATGAACAGCAATAGCAGGAGCACGAAGGCCTTGTTGAAATTTTCCTGACTCATGGGGCTCTCACCGGGTCAAGGGTCCGCAGACGGATGGGTGTCGATGGGAATGATATCGTGTTTTTCGAATCTCCGTCAAGAAAGGTGGGGAGTCTGTTTGCGGAAGTGCATGAGATAGTTGACATGGGCGTTGCCGCCCAGGGAGTATTTTTTCAGGAACGGGTTGTAGTGCAGACCCGTGAGGTCCTGGAACGCCAGGCCGCTCGCCCGGCCCCAGCCCGCAAGCTCGGCGGGCTTCACGAACCGTCGCCAGGTGTGGGTGCGGCGGCGCACCAGCCGCAGCAGCACCTCCGCCCCGAGGATCGCGAAAACATATGATTTGATGTTGCGGTTCAAGGTGGCGAAGAAAAGGTCCCCCCCGGGCATGGCCAGCCGGGCGCAGGCCGCGACGATGGAGGCCGGGTCCGGCACGTGCTCGAGCAATTCCAGGCAGGTGACCACTTCGAAGCGGCCCGCATGGTCGCGGGCGAACCGCTCGGCCGTCGCCTGCCGGTAGTCCACGGTGAGGCCCGAGACCCGCAGGTGGTGCCGCGCCGCCCCCAGAGGCGTCTCGCCGGCGTCGATCCCCGTCACCTGCGCGCCCAGCGCCGCCATGGCCTCGGAGAGGATCCCGCCGCCGCAGCCGACGTCGAGTACTGATTTCCCCGCGAGCGGCGCCCGGGCCTCGATGTAGCCGACCCGCAGCCCGTTGATGTCGTGCAGGGCCTTGAACGGCCCCTGCCGGTCCCACCACAGTGCCGCCATCCGAGCGAACTTGGCGATTTCCGACGCGTCGACGTTTTCCATAAGCCCCCCCTGCCTCCCTACTCCCGGCGGCGCAGCTCCCAGAGTTGGGACAGAAGCATCCCCGAGAGCATCAGGCCGCAGCCGATGAGCGCCCTCACGCTCAGGACCTCACCCAGGATCATCCACCCGCCGAGGGCGGCGAACACCGCCTCCAGGCTCATCAGGATCGACGCATGGGCCGGGTGGGCGTCGCGCTGGGCCACCACCTGCAGCGTGTAGGCCACCCCCACCGAGAGGACGCCCCCGTAGAGAATCGGCAGGGCCGCGGCACGGACCCCCGCCCAGCTCGGGCTCTCGACCCAGGCGGCCGTGGCCAGGCACAGCAGCGCGCAGACCACAAACTGGTAGAAGGCCAGCAGGACCGGGCGGCTGCGCGGGGAGAGCCAGGCGATCATCAGCACCTGGGCGCTCCAGAAAAAGGCGCTGAGCAGCACCAGGAAATCGCCGTACGCCATCTCGAAGGAGCCGACCACCGAGAGCAGGTAGAGCCCGGCGGTGGCGAGCACGGCGCCGAGGAGGGTCCCCGCCGCCGGGCGTTTGCCCCAGAGCAGGCCGCAGAGCGGGACGATCACCACGTACAGGCAGGTGATGAACCCCGCCTTGCCGGCCGTGGTGTAGACCAGGGCGACCTGCTGCAGGGAAGCGGCGATGAACAGCACGCATCCCGTGGCGCCGCCGGCGAGCAGGAAGAAGCGTCGGCCGGCAGGCCGCACGATCGGTCCCGGGGCGCCGCGACCGAGCCAGAGCAGCGGGACCAGCGATAGGCCGCCCAGGGCAAAGCGCACCCCGTTGTAGGTGAAGGGGCCCACGTGGTCCATCCCCATCCGCTGGGCCACGAAGGCAAACCCCCAGATCGCCGCGGTGAACAGCAGCAGCACATCCGCCTTGAGAGTCGACACCCGCATCCTCATCGCCCTCAGGGCCGCCGCAGCATCGGGGCCACGACCCGCTTCTGGCCGAACTGGACGACCAGGATCCCGCCCGCGATGAGCACGAGCGCCAGCGTGATCATGGCGGTGATCGGCTCGCCCAGCAGCGCGCCGGCCAGGATCACGCCCGTCACCGGAATCATGAAGACGAAGGAGTGCAGCGCCACCGCGCCATGGGTTTCCATCAGCCGGGTCCAGGCCACGAAGGCGAAGGCGGTCGCGACGACCCCCTGGAACAACAGGGCCAGGAGGACCTCGGCGTTCAAGGCGATGAACGGCTGCGGGTCCCAGATCAGGGCGCCGGCGGCGAAAAAAGGGAGCGAGAAGAGGAGCTGATAGAAGACGATGGTCAGCGAGGGGATCGAACCGACCAGCCGCTTGACATACACCGTGCCGCAGGCCCAGGCGAAGGTCGCCACCAGCAGGATCAGGTCCCCTTGCATGAAGCCGGCGGCCACCCCCCCGCGGTCGAGCAGCACGCAGCCGGCCCCCGAGAAGCCGAGCACCAGGCCGAAGGTCTTCAGGGCCGTGATGCGGTCGCCGGGGATGAAGACGTGCGCCAGGAACATCAGGAAGAACGGCTGCAGGTTGGTGAGCAGCGCGCCACGGGAGGCGTTGGTCAGGGTAAAGCCGATGTAGACCAACGCCAGCTGTCCGGTGAACAGCAGGGAGTTGATCAGCAGCGGCCGCATCCGGCGCGGCGCGGGCGCCAGGCTCTGGCCGGTCGCCCGCGCCCAGGCGAACAACAGCACCGCGGAGATCGCAAAGCGCAGGGTCGCCGCCGTGAAGGGGCCCAGCCCCCGCAGGGTCACCTTGATGGCGACGGCGTTCGCCCCCCACACCACGCACAGCAGACCGGCCAGGAGGCCGGCGAGAAGGGTGATTCGCTGATCGACTGGCGCGGCCGCGGTCACGGGTGGTCTTCGGGCGGCGGGGTCACGCCGTGTGCAGCAGCTTCAGCTGCTTGTAGCGGCGCTCGCCGAAATTGTCGTAGCTGTAACGGACTTCCCCGAACTGGGCCCGGAACCGGTTGACCTCTTCCTTGACGTCCTGCTTGCCCACGATGCACGCGTGGATGAGCTCGGCGATGCGCGCCATCTCCTGCTCGCCCATGCCGAAACGCGTCATCTCCTGGACCCCGATGCGGATCCCCTCCGGCCGGTCGTGATTGCTGAGCGGCTCGTGGGGCAGCATGTTCATGTTGAGGATGATGTCGTTGGCCTCGAGCGTCCGGGAGACTTTTTCCCCGCCGCCCTGCTCCTTGACGTTCACCGCCACCTGGTGGCTTTCGGTGAACCCGAAGTCCCGGCCCTGGACGTCGAAGCCGAGCCGGTCGAGCGCCGCCGCCAGGGCCTTGGCGTTGCGGATGGTTTCCCGGGCGTACTGCTCGCCGAAGTCCATCATCTCGTAGGAGCAGATCGCCATCTGGGCCAGGGTCTCCAGGTGGTGGTTGCTCGATGAGCCCGGGAAGGCCCCGCGGTCGATCTTGCGCCACTCCTCCTCGTCCATGTTGCTCAAGATGACCCCGCGCTGGCTCCCGAAAAAGGTCTTGTGGGTGCTGGCCGTCATCAGCCAGGCGCCTTCCTGGAGCGGCTGCTGGAAGCATCTGCCGGCAATCAGGCCGAGGACATGCGCGCCGTCGTACATGATCCGGGTCCGGGTGGCGCGGCAGACCTCGGCCAGCTCGGCCAGGGGCTCCGGGAAGAGAAAAAGGCTTTTCCCGACGACGATCAGCTTCGGCCGCGTCTTTTCGATCAGGTAGGCCGTTCGTTCCACATCGATGTGAAACCCGTCGGCGGTGACGGGGAAGTCGATGATGTTGCGGGTGAACTTACCGAGCGACCCGTTGCGGTGGTGGCTGATGTGGCCGCCGCCCGGGGTCGAGTTGACCATCACCACGTCGCCGGGGCTGACGAAGCGGCTGAACACCGCCTCGTTGGCGTTGGTGCCGCTGATCGGCCGCACCTCGCAGTGATTGCAGTGGAAGATGATCTTCAGGTTGGTCTTGAGGTCGCTTTCGATCTCGTCGATGTAGGAAGTCCCCCGGTAGTAGCGCTCGCCGGGGTGGCCCTCGGCGTAGCGGTGGGCGAAGTCCGAGCCGGCCGCATCCCGCGCCCGGCGGCTCATGACGTTCTCGCTGGCGATGAGGTTGAGGCACTGCCAGCGCCAATCATCCTGCTTGCGGATGAGCTCTTCGATTTCGGCGATGCGTTTGGCGAACATGGTCGATTGCGTCCCCTTTCTGTAAAACCGCGGCCGCCGCCCGGCGGGGCGGCATTTGGAAAAAGTCACTATAGGTGAAGCCTGCTAGCGTGTCAAGAAATCCGCGGCCCGCGATCAGAGGAGCGCCCCAATCCGCTCCTCCACCGCGTTCAGCAGGTCGCCGCCACGGATCAGGGCGCACATGGCCTCGATGTCGGCGGCGAGGAACCGGTCGGCCTCCAGGTGGGGGATGGCGCGGCGGATGACCTGGTAGGCGGCGAGCGCCCCTTCGCCGGGCTTCAGGTTGGTGAAGAGGTCCAGCCCCTGGGCGGCGCAGAGCAGCTCGATGGCCACCACGGTCTCGGCGTTGCGCAGGATCTCGCGGCCCTTGCGCGCGGCGATGGTGCCCATCGAGACGTGGTCCTCCTTGTTGGCCGAGGTCGGGATGGAGTCGACGCTCGCCGGGTGGGCGAGGACCTTGTTCTCGGAAACCAGGGCGGCGGCCGTGTATTGGGCGATCATGAAGCCCGAGTTCAACCCGCCGTCGCTGACGAGAAAGGCCGGCAGCCCGCTCAGGTTGGGGTTGACGAGGCGCTCGATGCGCCGCTCGGAGATGTTGGCGAGCTCCGCCACGGCCATGCCGAAGAAATCCATGGCGAGCGCCACGGGCTGGCCGTGGAAATTGCCGCCGAGCAGGAACTCCTCGCTTTCGGCGAAAAAGAGCGGGTTGCTCGTCGCGGAGTTCATTTCCGTTTCGACCACGCGCCGGCAGTAGGCGAGGGCATCCTTGGTGGCGCCGTGCACCTGGGGCGAGCAGCGCAGGGTGTAGGCGTCCTGGACGCGGCCGCAGTCCTTGTGCGAGGAGATGATCTCGCTCGCGCGGGTCAGGCGCTCCATGTTGGCGGCGGCGGCCGCCTGCCCGGGGTGGGGCCGTACCTCGTGGATCCTGGGGTCGAATTCGGTGCGGCTGCCCATCAGGACCTCGAGGCTCATGGCCGCGGCCACGTCGATCAGCTTCGAAAGCCGCAGGGCGTCGTTGACCGCCAGCGCCCCGATGGCGGTCATCACCTGGGTGCCGTTGACCAGCGCCAGCCCCTCGGCCGATTCAAGCTCGACCGGCGCCAGCCCGCAGGCGTCGAGGGCCTCCGCGCCGGTGACCCGCCGGCCGTCGACAACGGCCTCGCCTTTTCCGATCAACACCAGCCCCATGTGCGCCAGGGGCGCCAGGTCCCCGCTCGCCCCGACCGAGCCTTTGGCCGGGATCACCGGGACGATCCCGCGGTTCAAGATCTCGAGCAGCTGCCGGACGGTGTCCAGCCGGATACCCGAGTGACCGCGGGCGAAATCGTTGGCACGCAAGCGCCATCACGGCCCGAACCGTCTCGGCGTCCAGCGGGTCGCCGACCCCGGCCGCGTGGCTGAGGAGGATGTTCGTCTGCAGCCTGCCGGGTGTCCTGCGGCGAAATGGCGACATCGCTCAGCGCACCGAAGCCGGTGGTGACCCCGTAGATGCGCCGCCCCTCCCGCACCCAGCGCTCCACCAGCGCCCGCCCCTCCGCGATGCGCCGCTCGGCGCCGGGGGAGAGCTGCACGCGCGCCCCGTGCCGCGCCACCCGGACCAGGTCTTCAAGGCTCAGCGGGTCCATGTCGAGTGATATGGTTTTCATATAAGGTATCGTCCATCTCAGATAAGGGTGTCGGGTTGCCTGAGCTCGAAGCGGAGGTTACCACAGCCCGGTCGCGTTGACCACCCCTGCGATCACTTCCGCGCCGCCGGGTCGGCCGCAACAAACCCCAAGGGATCGAACGGGGAAAGGGGGACAAAAGGATTGACACTGCGCGGCCCATTCAGTAATTCAACAACTGCTTGCCGGCAGCCCACCACCAGGTGCTTCGGACCCGCCGGGACCTTCCGCCGCGCCGGCGGAGGGCATGGGGCCAAGGTCAAAGTCCACAGGGGAGGTTATATGCGCATCTCATCCAGGTTCACCATCGTCCTCTCGACGCTGATGATCGTTATTTTGCACCTTCGCGACCGCCGCCGCTCAAGATGCCTGGCGTGTCGGCACCATTTTGCCCCTGACGGGCCCGCAGGCGAAAAACGGCATCAAGAACTTCGACGGGGTCAAGATCGCCACCGACATGATCAATGCGGCGGGCGGCGTTTTGGGCAAAAAAGTCGTTCTGGTCAGCGCCGACGCCCCCGAGCCCCAGGCCGCCGCCAGCGAGGCCAACCGGCTGATCGCCAACGAGAAGATCACGGCCATCATCGGCACCCAGTCGAGCAGCCTGTCGATGGCGGCCACCGTCGTGGCCGAGCAGAACAAGGTGTTCTACATCGAAAACGAGGGGGTGTCCGGCCAGATCACGGGCCGCGGTTTCAAGTATCTTGTCCGCACCACCTTCAGCGGCGCCATGATGGCGGACCAGATGGTGGACTACGCCGCGCAGGTGCTGGCGCCCAGGCTCAAAAAGAACGCCAAGGACCTGCGCCTGGCCATCATCCACGAGGACGGCGGCTTCGGGACCTCCACGGGGACGGCCTTGCAGGCCCGGGCCAAGTCGCTCGGCCTGAACGTCGTGGCGGTGGAAACCTACAGCGCCAAAACCGCCGATCTTTCCGGGATGGTTCTGAAGTTGAAACAAGCCAAACCCGATATCCTGCTGGCCGCCCAATACATCAACGACGCCATCCTCTTTCACCGCCAGGCCGCTGAGCTGCGTTTCAGCACGATGGTGATCGGGACCACCGCCGGGCAGGGAAACCCGGATTTCTACAACGCCCTCGGCAAAGATGCCGAAGGCATCCTGGCCGGGGGGATCCCGGCCGAGATCTCGATCGAGGGGCTCGGCGCCGAGCAGAAAAAGGAAGCCGCCGAATTCGTCAAGCGCTACAAGGAGTCCCACAACGGGGAATACCCCAACCCCACCGCCTTCGTCGGGTTCGCCGGCGCCTGGATCCTCTACAAGCACATCATGCCCAAGGCCGGCGGCCTCGACCCGGACAAGCTGCGCGAGGCGGCCCTGAGCCTGGACGTTCCGGCGGGCAAGGGGGTCCTCAACTGGGGCATCAAATTCTCCCCCCCCGGGGCACCCGACGCCGGGCAGAACGTCTACGCCTCCGCCGGCATCAGCCAGTGGCAGGACGGCCAGCTGAAGCTCGTGTTCCCGGAGGAAATCGCAACGGCCAAGATGAAGTAAGCAGCGCGCCGGCTGAAGCCGATGGCTTTAGGGGTCGAGGGTCCGAGGGTTCAAGGGTTCGAGTGAAAAAACGTCCGCCCCTTGTCGTCCTTTGCCCTCGCCCGACCCCTTGAACCCTTTGGTGCCCACAATCCGGCTGATGTCTTCGGCTGCAGGCGGCGGGGCGGCTCCCCCTGCCCTTCCGAAAGGGAAAACAAACCCGACATGGACCTGACCATCTTCATCCAGTTGCTGATATCGGGCCTTTTGCTCGGCGGGGTCTACGCCCTGTCGAGCATCGGTCTGACCCTGGTCTTCGGGGTGATGAAGATCGTCAATTTCGCCCACGGCGAATTCCTGATGATCGCGATGTACCTGAGCTTCTGGCTCTACCAGCTGCTCCACATCGACCCGTACCTCTCCATCCTGATCGTCGCCCCGGCCCTGTTCCTGATGGGGATCCTGACCTACCGGGTCGGCGTGCGCCCCACCCTGGGGGCCCCGGCGCTCAACCAGATCTTCGTGATGGTCGGTCTGTCGATCGTGATCGAAAACGTGGTGCTCCTGTGGTGGTCGGCCGATTTCCGCACCATCTCCCTCGACTATCTGCGCGCCCAGATCGTACTCGGCCCCTTCCCCTCGGTCGGCGTGGAGGAGATCTTCATCAACCCGGGACGGCTGATCGCCTTTCTGATCGGGCTTTCGATCTCGATCGCCTTTTTCTTCTTCCTGAAGCTGAGCTACACCGGCAAGGTCATCCGCGCCGCCTCCCAGGACCGGTCGACGGCGCTCCTGATGGGCATCGACATCGACAAGGTCTACAAACTCACCTTCGCCTGCGGCCTGCTGCTGGTCGGGGTGGCCGGGGCGCTGATGATACCGATCTTCACCGTTCACCCGTTTGTGGGGTTCGAGTTCGTGCTGGTGATGTTCGTGGTGGTCGTATTCGGCGGCCTGGGCAGCGTCGCGGGGGCGGTCGTCGCCGGGCTGTTCATCGGCACCGTCGAAGTGTTTTCGGATTTCCTGATCGGGCCCGACAGCAAGCAGGCGGTTTATTTCCTGCTGTTCATCGCCGTCCTGGTGCTGAAACCCTCGGGCCTTTTCGGCATCGAGGGGGAGGAGGAGTACGAGCGCATTGAAGCCATCGGATAATCGCCGCCCCGCCGTCTATCTCGCCCTCGCGCTGCTGGCGGCGGCGCTCATCCCGCCGTTCATCCGCAACGACTTCTACCTGGACGGGTTCATCCTGGTGTTTCTCTGGGCGAGCTTCTCCGGGGCCTGGAACATCCTGGGCGGGTACGCCGGGATGGTCTCTTTGGGCCACAACGCCTTTTTCGCCATCGGCGCCTACACCTCGACCCTGCTCTACCTGCGCTTGGGGCTAACCCCCTGGCTGGGGATGTTCGCGGGCGGGCTGCTGGCCGCCGCGGTGGGGGTGGCCCTGGGGATGGTGTGCTTCCGGCTGCGCAGCCATTATTTCGCGCTCGCCACCCTGGCCTTCGGCCAGGTCGCATTCATCCTCACCATGAACTGGCGCGACCTGACCCAGGGGGCGGAAGGCATCGCGCTGCCGATCGAGCCCGGGTTCGCCCACATGGTCTTCGCCTCGAAGCTCGCCTACGTCTACCTGAGCTTCGCGCTCTTTGTCGTCGTCCTCGCCGTCAGCTACGCCGTCGAGCGCTCGCGCCTCGGCTATTTCCTGACCGCATTCCGCGAAAACGAGGACGCCGCCCGGGCGCTGGGGGTCAAGACCGGGCAGGTGCGCCTGATCGCCATGGCGCTCAGCGCCTTCCTCTCCGCCGTGGCCGGCACCTTTTACGCGCAATACGTCGTCTACATCGACCCTTCGAGCGTCAGCCGTCTGCAGCTCTCCGTGCAGGTCGCCCTGTTCGCCATCGTCGGCGGGTTGGGCTCCTTTCTCGGGCCGGTGGTCGGGGCCTGCATCTTCGTGCCGATGACCATCGCCCTGCGCAGCACCCTGGGCACCACGGCCCCGGGTCTGCACATGATCGTCTACGGTCTGATCCTGGTCCTGGTGATGCTCTACATGCCGCAGGGGCTTTACGGAACCATCAAGGCCAGGCTGTCCGGCCGTCACCCCAAATAGGTCTAGCGAGTCGGTCATGTCTCACCTGCTCCAGGTATCCCATCTCAGCAAATGGTTCGGCGGCAATCCCGTCCTGCAGGACATCGGTTTTACGATCGAGGCCGGGGAGATCGTCGGCCTGATCGGGCCGAACGGCGCCGGCAAGACGACCCTCTTCAACGTGATCACCGGGTTTTTACGCCCCCGGAAAGGCAGCCGCCTTGTTTTCGACGGTCGGGAGATCGCCGGTCTCAAGCCGGAAACCTGTCCCGCCGGGGATTGTGCCGCACGTTTCAGATCACCAAGCCCTTCGCCAACATCCCGGTCCTGGAGAACGTGATGATCGGTGCGCTCTGCCGCGAAAAAAGCCCAAAGCGGCCCGGCGCAAGGCCGAGGAGGTGCTCGAGTTCGTGGGGCTGGCCGAGAAGCGGCGACACCCTCGGCCGCAATCTGACCATCTCCGACCGCAAGCGTCTGGAGATGGCCCGGGGACTGGCCACCGGGCCGAAGCTCTTCCTGCTGGACGAGGTCATGGCCGGGCTCACCCCCAACGAACTTCAGGAGATGATGGGGCTGATCGCGCGCATGCGCGACACCGGCATCACCCTGTTCATCATCGAGCACGTGATGGCGGCCATCATGAAATTATCTCAGCGGGTCATCGTGCTCGATTACGGCCGGATGATCTGCTCCGGGGACCCGGCGGATGTGTCCTGCAACCCGGATGTGATCAAGGCCTACCTGGGAGAGGAATACCTCAGTGCTCACGGTTGAACATCTGGATGTCGCCCACGGGGAGGTGCAGGTCCTCTTCGACGTGTCGCTCACGGTGCGGCCGGGGGAGATCGTCTCGATCGTCGGCGCCAACGCCGCCGGCAAGACCACGCTGCTATTGGCCATCTCGGGGCTATTGAAAAAAAAGACCGGCTCCATCCGGTTTGAAGGGGAGCCGATCGAGGGGCTTGCGCCGAACGCCATCGTCGACCGCGGCATCGTCCACATCCCCCAGGGCCGGCGGGTCTTTCCGATGCTGAGCATCCAGGAGAACCTCGAGGTCGGCGCCTATTCCCAGCGCACACGGGTCGACCGCAAGGGGCTGCTCGAGGAGATGTACGCGTTTTTCCCGCGGCTGTATGAATTGAGACATCAACTGGCCGGCTCGCTGTCCGGCGGCGAGCAGCAGATGCTCGCCATCGCGCGCGGGCTCATGGCCAAGCCCAAGCTCCTGACGGTGGACGAGCCGTCCCTCGGGCTTTCGCCGATCCTGGTGGAAAACACGTTCAAGATCCTTGAAAAAGTCAACCAGGAAGGCGTCACCGTGCTGCTGGTGGAGCAAAACGTGGTCCGCGCGCTCAAAATGGCCCACCGGGCCTTTGTGATCGAAAACGGCCGCATGGTGCTCGAGGGCCGCGGCCCCGAGCTGCTCGGAAACGAACATCTCAAAAAGGCGTACCTGGGGATGTGAGGGGAGGGGTCGCCCGTCGGCCAGTCAGCCGGTCGGCCGGTCGCCGGGGGACCCGCGGTCTGAAATAAGGGTCGAGGATTCCGCATATGTCAGATACATCCGGTTTTCCGCTGGCGGTCCCGAACACCCGCTTCGACCAGCGCAACGAGATGTTCAAGCGTCGCACCTGGGACCCCGAGTTCGTCCCGCACGGCAACCGGCTCTACGGCCAGGTGAAGTACCAGGAGCGCTACGGCTACCGCAAGCTCGACTACGCCCTGCGCAACGCCGCCTGGAACATCGAGTACGCCTTCGCCTTCGGCAACATGCGCGGCAACCACGGGCTCTATTCATGGACCCACGATCGCCGACAAGGCCAGGCGCTTTGTCGAGACCGACGGACCGGTCCGCCACGCGCCGGAAGCGAACAGCCGCATCGTCAAGAAGGCCGCGCGGTTCCTCGGCGCCGACCTGGTCGGCGTCTGTCACGCGCACGAAAACCTCGTCTACTCCCACGAATACGATCTTCTGGCCGGCGAACACCGGCCGCTCGCGCTGCCGGAAGGGTGCACCCACGCCGTCGTGATGGCGGTGGAGATGGACTACGAAAGCGCCGCCTATTCCCCGGATGCGATCTCCGGCGCCTCGACCGGACTGGGGTACAGCGTCCAGGCCATCGTCGCCAACCAGGTGGCGGCCTTCATCCGCGGCCTCGGCTACCGGGCCGCACCGAGCGGCAACGACACGGCCCTGTCCATTCCGCTGGCCATCGCCGCCGGTCTCGGAGAGCTGGGCCGCATGGGGCTTCTGCTCACCGAAAGATACGGCCCGCGCGTGCGGATCTGCAAGGTCTTCACCGACATGCCGCTCGCCCACGACACGCTCCGCCCCTTTGGGGTTGCCGCCTTCTGCCGCACCTGCAAAAAATGCGCGCAGCACTGCCCCTCCCAGGCCATCTCCTTCGAGGACCCCACCACCGAGGGCCCCTCGATCTCCAACCACTCCGGGGTCCGCAAATGGTACATCAACCCGGAAAAGTGCTTCATGTTCTGGGTCAAGAACTGGATGGACTGCAACAACTGCGTCATGGTCTGCCCGTTCAACAAGCCGGCCGGCCGGCTCCACGATGCGGTGCGCCTGTGCATCCGTCGTGCGCCCGCCTTGAACCGGGCCATCGTGTGGGCGGACGACCTGCTCGGCTACGGCCGGTTCGTTCCCCATGATCGCAAGGACTTCTGGGAGACCTGATGCGCACCGTTCACGAGCCGACCCACACCCCCTTCATCGACCAGATGCTCGGCTACGGCCGACAGACCCGGAACTCAGGGAACGGGCAGGATCCGGCGATGTGCCAAAAGCGAAACCCTTTAGAAAGGGAATGCCAGCATGATCTCCAACACCGACATCGCCAAGGCCATGGAAATTCATCTCGGGACGATACTTCGACGACCTGCCGCCCGATGCCGGAGTTCGCCGCGGGCATCCGGCGCGCGCCGGCGCGGCATTTCAACCTGTCCCGACAGGACACGCGGCTCGCGCTCAAAAACGCGCTGCGCTACATACCCGAAAAGTGGCAGCCGGAGCTGGCGCCGGAGTTTCTGAATGAGCTCCTCACCACCGGCCGGGTCTACGGCTACCGCTTCCGGCCGCCGGGCCGGATCCACGGCCGGCCCGTCGACAGACTACCGCGGCGCCTGCATCGAGGGCCGGGCCTGCCAGGTGATGATCGACAACAACCTCGACTTCGAGGTGGCCCTCTACCCCTACGAGCTGGTGACCTACGGCGAGACCGGCCAGGTCTGCCAGAACTGGATGCAGTACCGGCTGATCAAGCGCTACCTCGAGGTGCTGACCCGCGAGCAGACCCTGGTCATGGCCTCCGGCCATCCCTTGGGTCTCTTCACCTCCTCACCCGAGGCCCCGCGGGTGATCATCACCAACGGCCTGATGGTGGGCTGCTTCGACGACCAGGACAACTGGCACCGCGCCGCGGCGCTGGGGGTGGCCAACTACGGGCAGATGACGGCCGGCGGCTGGATGTACATCGGGCCGCAGGGCATCGTCCACGGCACCTACAGCACGCTCCTGAACGCCGGCCGCGCCAAGCTGGGCATCCCGGCGGACCGGGACCTCGCCGGGCGGCTGTTCGTGTCCTCCGGCCTGGGCGGCATGAGCGGCGCCCAGGGCAAGGCGATCGTGATCGCCGGCGGGGTCGGCATCATCGCCGAGGTGGACGAGTCGCGGATCAAGACCCGGGTCGACCAGGGCTGGATCGACCAGGCGACCGAAGCCCGGCCGAAGCCTTCGCCGCCGCACGCGAGCGCCAGCGCCGGAACAGGGCTGGGCCATCGCCTTTCACGGCAACGTGGTCGACCTGCTGGAATACGCCGTCCACAACGAGGTCGCCATCGACCTGCTTTCCGACCAGACCTCCTGCCACGCCGTCTACGCGGGCGGCTACTGCCCCCAGGGGATCGGCTTCGAGGAGCGCACCGCCCTGCTGAAGAGCGGCCACGCCGGGTTCAAGGAGATGGTGGACGCCACCCTGCGCCGCCACTACGAGCTGATCAAGACGCTCTCCGGACGCGGGACCTACTTTTTCGACTACGGCAACAGCTTTCTCAAGGCGGTCTACGACGCCGGCGTCACGGAGGTCTGCAAAAACGGGCAAAACCCGCTCGACGGCTTCGTCTTCCAGTCCTACGTCGAGGACCTCATGGGCCCGATGCTCTTCGACTACGGCTACGGGCCCTTCCGCTGGGTGTGCCTGAGCGGCACGGACCGAGGACCTGGAGCAGACCGACCGCGCGGCCATGGCCTGCATCGACCCCGAGCGCCGCTTCCAGGACCGCGACAACTGGATCTGGATCCGCGACGCCCACAAGAACCGGCTGGTGGTCGGCACCCAGGCCCGCATCCTCTACCAGGACGCCATGGGGCGGATGCAGATCGCGCTCAAGTTCAACGACATGGTGCGCGACGGCGAGATCGGGCCGGTGATGCTCGGCCGGGACCACCACGACACCGGCGGCACGGACTCGCCCTTCCGCGAGACCGCCAACATCCGCGACGGCAGCAACATCATGGCCGACATGGCCACCCACTGCTTCGCCGGCAACGCCGCCCGCGGCATGAGCCTGGTGGCTCTGCACAACGGCGGCGGGGTGGGCATCGGCAATGCCATCAACGGCGGGTTCGGGCTGGTGCTCGACGGCAGCGCGCGCGTCGACGACGGTCATCCGCCGCGCCATCCCCTGGGACGTCATGGGCGGGGTGGCCCGCCGCGCCTGGGCGCGCAACGAAGCATCGATCGAAACCTGCATCGACTACAACCGGCAACGGCGCGGCCGGGAGCATCTCACCCTGCCGTTTCGCGCCGAGGAGGAAGTCCTGGCGGGGCTGGTCGATGCGGCCCTCGCCGCGCAGGAATGACGCCCCGGGTCGAGAGGAGGGGTCGAACCGCCGCCCGCCCCCGCCCCCCGGCCCCTGCTGTTTCGTCGGGCAGACGTCGTCCAACGGCAACTCCCGGCCGCCGCTCGAGAAGGCTTGATGGTGTCTTCGCAGGCCTCAGGTCAGGCGCAAGAGGGTGACCTCGGGCGGGGCGTTCAACCGCACGGGGGTGAAGGTGGTGCCGATCCCCCGGCTGACGTAGAGCCGCGCGGCCGCAAGCTCGTAGAGCCCCTCGGGGTAGGGCGTGCGCAGGTGGGCCACGCTCAGGTCCCCGCCCGGCAGCCGCAGGGTGATCTGCCCCCGTGGTAGTGGCCGGCGAGGGTCAGGCCGACGCCGCGCGCGGCCGCTTGGGGGAAGATCTCCGGCCGGTGCGACAAGAGAAGGGTCGGCACATCGGGGTCAAGGCCCCGCAGCGCCGCGCCCAAGGTCGGGCCGGCCCCAGCCCAGGTCGTCGATCCCGGCGACGGCAAACCGGCCCCGATCGGCTCCGGATCAACTGGTGCTCGTTTTGCAGAAGACGGATCCCGTGGCGCCGGAAGCCCTCCTCGAAATAGGCGAGCCGCCCGTACCAGTGCTCGTGGTTGCCCAGGGTGGCGAAGGTGCCGTAGCGCGCGCGGACCCTGGCCATCTCCTCCACGAACCCCGGGAAGAACACCGTCGAGTTGGAGATGTAGTCGCCGGTCAGCACGAAGAGTTCGGGCGCAGCGCGATCACCAGGTCCACATAGCGCCGCATCTGTTCCCGGGTCATGAAGACCCCGGCGTGGACGTCGGTGAGCTGGACCACCCGCAGGCCGCAGCCGAAGGGCAGGTCGAGTTCTTCGACCTCGCTCCCCCGGCCGGCCCAGGCGGCGCCGTAGCCGGAGAGCAGGAAGGGTGCGGCCGCAAGCCCGCCGAGACCGGCCTGGAGGAAGCGCCGCCGACCGGGGCTCTCCGGGGCCGGGCGGGACGCCGCGCCCCGTCCGCGCCTGATCCAGGCGAACAGCCGGCCCAGCCCGCCCGCAATCTGAACCAGCAGCAGGGTCAGGGCCGAGAAGATGGACCCCAGTCCCCAGACGGCCGGAAGATAGAAAAAGAAGGCCTGCGCCGCGGGCGGCGGGTCGACCCAGGGGATCGGCCGCGAGAGGATGAGGGCGTTGGCCGCGAAGAGCAGCGCAATGGCGAGGCCGGACGCCGCCACGGCCGCCGTCCGGTGGCGCGCAAAGAACCGCTGGCGCGCAGGGCCCGCCGCAGGCGCCAGAACAGATAGAGCTGGGCGAGCACCGCCAGGGCGACGGTCGTCCATCTGAATACGTAGAACGGAACCGGTGTCATCGAATCGACTCGACTCACGGGGTGACGTGGAACAACAGCGGGAAAACCGCCGGCGGGCCGCCGCGGCCCGAACCCGTTCGACGGGAGGGGCCGCAACGCCGGCCGGCGGTTTGGCATCGACCGATACCGCCTACACTAATGCAGGCGAAAGAAAAGTAAACCGGCACCGGCCAACGCCGGCGGCTATTCAAACAGTTTTCGAAAACTCCCGTAGCCTTCCTTTTCCAGGTCACCCTCGGGGATGAACAGCGGAGGGCGGCGGAGTTGATGCAGTAGCGCAGCCCGGTGGGCGGGACCATCGTCGAACACGTGACCGAGGTGGGAGTCCGCGTGCTGGCTTCGCACCTCGGTGCGGAACAGACGGCGGTCGGTCTTTCGACGATGTTCTCCGGTCCTCCAGCGGACGGGTAAAGCTCGGCCAGCCGGTCCCCGACTCGAACTTGTCGGCGGAGCTGAAGAGCGGCTCGCCGGAGACGATGTCCACATAGATCCCGGCTTCGTGGTTGTCCCAGTACTCGTTTCGAAGGGCGGCTCGGTGCCGTTCCTTCCGGGCGACCTTATACTGCATGGGCGTCAGCGTCCGCTTGAGCGTGGCGTCGTCCGGGCGCATGTTACGTGCCGCCCATTTGCCGCCGGCCGCCATGTTCGTGGCAGTGTTCATTGACGTTTCTCCTTTCGTGGCCATACCTGTTTTCTTGTCGCCGGCGGGCATCGCCGCCGCGCTCCAGCCCGTCATGGGGGGCATTTCCATGCTGGCGCCGCTACCGGCCTGCTTTCCGACTTCATGTCCGATGCGCCCTCGGTCCCCATTTTCCCTTTGGGGGCCATGTCTTTATCGCTGCCCTTTCTGTCCATGGCGGGCGGCGCATTCGGCCCACGTTTTTTCAAGGAACTGGTCGCGGCCTGAACCGGTATCGGTAGTATTTGTATCGCAGCGGGTTTTCCTTGTAGTAGTCCTGGTGGTATTTCCTCGGCCGTGTAGAATAGGGCACCCAGCCGGCAGGATGTCCGTGACAATGGGTTTTACAAACCGCATGGTTTTGGCCAGCCGGTCGCGGGAAACCTCGGCCAGGAGTGCTTTTTCCTCGGCATTGGCCATAGAAGATGGCCATGCGGTACTGGCTGCCGCGGTCCACGAACTGACCGCCGCCGTCGGTGGGGTCCACATGCCGCCAGAAAACATCCAGCAGCTCGTCGTAGGTGATTTTATCCGGGTCGTAGACGACTTTCACGGCCTCGATGTGGCCCGTGCCGCCGGCCGACACTTGGTGGTAAGTGGGGTTTTTCATCTGGCCGCCGGTGTATCCCGATATCGCTTCCACGACGCCGTCGATTTTTTGGAACTCCGATTCCGTGCACCAGAAACAACCGCCGGCGAAAACCGCCGATCGGGGTGGTCCATTGATTCGTTCATCATGGGCTTCTCCATGGGTGTTTCCATTTTCTTTTCCATGCCGCTCACCTGATGGACACCCATCAGAATGGCCGCACTGCATAGCGTGACCCAAAACAGGGTCTTTTCATAGGACACCTCCTTCATTTTTGTTCCGCGGGATTGCAGTTAGCGCCGCCGCTGCAGCTGGTTGCCGTGGCGGCTTTCGACCATGGCGGGAACATAAGACATCGATTTCTCGATAGTTTAAAGAAACGGTAAAGATTTCTTAAAGACTGTCGTACGGGGATGGAAAAACTTACGTTGATCGTCGCGGCGATGCGGGCAGTTCCACTTGGATGCGCAGGCGGCCGTCTTCTAAAAACGCGCCCACGGTGCCGCCATGGGCCTCGACCAGTTCCTTGACGATGGACAGTCCGATCCCGGCCCCGCCGTGCCGGCGGGAGCGGGATTTCTCACCACGATAAAACCGCTCGAAAAGATAGGGCAGGTCTTCCGGGCACCTCTCCTGCGGTGTTGCGGTACTCGACCCGCAGGCCCTTCGGCACGCGCCGCGATCCGGACCTCCAGGCGTCCGTTCGCCGGGGTGTAGCGGGCCGCGTTGTCGCCCAGGTTGCGCAGCACCCGCGCGATGCGGCGCCAGTTCACCGGCAGCGTCGCGGGTGCTTCCACCGGGAAAATGACCTCGATCCCTTTTTCGGTAAAAGCCCGGGACGAAAACGCCAGGGGCCATGACCGCCGTTTCAGACCGGTGGCCTCACGCTTGCGAAGACCCCGGGCGGCGTCGGCCCGTGCCAGATCCAGCACGTCTTCCACGAGTAGGACCAGCCGAAGGGTTTCCTCCTGGAGCAGCCAGATGGTGTCCGCCGAGGCGGCAGCACGCGGTCGTCAAGGCTTCCAGGTAGCCGCGGATGTTGGTCAGGGGGGTGCGCAGCTCGTGGGCGACGTCGATCATCAGCGTGCGGCGCAGGCGCTCGAGCTGCTCGAGGCTCGCGGCCATGCGGTTGAAGGCCCTGGCGAGCTCCCCCACCTCGTCCGCGCTTTGGGCCGGGACCCGCACGGCGAAGTTCCCGGCGGCGATGTCCCGGGTGGTGACGGTCATGCGGGTCAACGGGGCGAGCACCCGGCGCAGCATCACGAAACTAGGACCGCGGCCAGGATCACGGCCGCCAGGCAAGCCCAGACCAGGTAGCGGTGCACGGCGCTTACGAACATGGCATGGGCCGGCTTGGGCGAGATGTTGTACTTTTCCATGAGCGTGACGAAATACCCGGCCGCCAGGGTGTCGATGGCCAGCCAGACCACCACCATGACAAATGCGATGACGACCAGGTGAACGAGCAGCAGCTTGACGATGAGGTGGCGGATCACTGTGGCGTCTCCGATGGGCCCCGGATCCGCAAATCGGTATCCGATGCCGCGCACCGTAAGGATGCGGCTTGGCGCCGACGGCATCGGTTCGATTTTTTGCCGCAGCTTGCCGATGTGGACGTCCACCACCCGGTCGATGACCATGGCCTCGCCGTGGGGGTAGAGGGTCGACAGGAGGGCGTCGCGTGAAAACGCGCGTCCAGGCGCGGCCATGAGGGTCTCGAGGAGGGTGAACTCGTGGGGGGTGAGCGGCACGGTCCGGCCGTCGACGCTGAGCTGGTGCCGGTCCAGGTCCAGCAGTATGTTTTCGTACACCAGCCGGCGGCTGCCGGCAACGGGGGGCCGCCGGCGCGTCTCAGCACGGCCTTGACCCGCGCCACCAGCTCGCGCGGGCTGAAGGGCTTGACCACGTAGTCGTCGGCCCCCAGCGTCAGTCCCGAAACGCGGTCGATTTCCTCACCTCGCGCCGTGAGCATGATGACCGGCACCTCCGAGTCCTGACGCAGGCGCCGGCAAACGTCCCAGCCGTCCATGCGCGGCAGCATCAGGTCCAGAATGACCAGCACCGGGCGGTGGCGTTCCGCCAGGGCCAGCCCGCGCACCCCGTCGCCGGCCGTCAGCGGCCGGAAGCCGTCGCGCTTGAGGTAGAGGGCGACGAGGTCGGCCGTGCGGCGGTCGTCTTCGATCACGAGAACGGTTTTCCCGGCACCCTGGCTCATGCGCCTGCCCCGGATCTTTGCCTGTGATTTCCCGGAGGCAAAATCGCGACCGGGATGCCTCACACTAATGACTGGCCCTGGGCGGCGCAAGTGTCCCGCCCGCTAGGCCTTGACGTGCTCCGTGTAGAGCGCGAGGTTTTCCTTGAGGAGATCGGCGATGGGCAACTCGTAGGGGCAGCGCTCCTCGCACTGGCCGCACGCGACGCACTGGGCCACAGTTTCCATGGCCGCCCCAGCCAGCCCTTGACCATCTCGGGCGCCAGACGGCGGGCCGCCGCCTGGAAGATGAGGACCGAGGATATCTGGACCCCCTGCTCGCAGGGCATGCAGTACTCGCAGCGGTGGCAGAACTTCTTGCCCAGGGCGGCGCGTATGGCCTGCATGTCGCGGGTGTCGGCCTCCGAAAGGGGGCTCGGGTCCCGGTAGAGCCCGAGGATGGACTCGATCTCCCGCCGGGCGCGGATCCCGGGGATGGGCACGACGTACCGGTGCCGCTGCAGGAACTTGAAGCACAGCTCGGCGCGCTCGAGAAGGCCCCCGCCGAGGGGCTTCATGCCGATGAGGCCCACCCCCCGGCTGCGGGCTGCCGGGCAAGAGCTCCGCGGCCGGGTCGTCCTCGATGAAATTGAACGGGAACTGCAGGGTCTGGAACAACCCGGTTTCCAGGGCGCGCGTGGCCGCGGCCAGGTTGTGGGAGGAGATCCCGATCGTGCGGATCTTGCCCGCATCGCGGGCCCGGGCGACCGCCTCGTAGGCCCCGCCCGGGGCGAGGAAACCGCTCGAGGGCCTCCGGGTTGGAGACGTTGTGCAGCTGGTAGATGTCGACCCAGTCGGTTTTGAGCTGCCGCAGCGAGAGCTCGAGATGAGCCGTCGCGCCGGCGGCGTCCCGCGCCGCCGTCTTGGTGGCGATGATCGCCTGCGCGCGGACCGGCGCGAGGGCGGCGCCGATCTTCTCCTCGCTCGTGGTGTACATGTTGGCGGTGTCGAAGAACGTCACCCCGAGGTCGAGCAGTCCCTCACCAGGGCCGCGGCCTCTGCGCTCGGCAGCGGGATGATCGGGATCCCCCCGAAGCCGATCTCGGAGACCTCAAGACCCGTTGACCCAATGGTATCTTTTGCATGCGCCCTCCTAAAAGTGTGAACGTGTTGGATCCCGCTCTGCTTTCCATCATAGTGGTTGTGACAATAGCGTTCCGGTTGCCGGACGTTTGTGTTACAACATTATCGCCATTCCAGTCTGGAACATAAACATGACAAGCGGTATAGCAGGGTCGCAGCGAAAATGAAACTTTGCCACCGTGTCCGGCAGCGCGGGCAGGGCGGGCTGTGCGATCCGAGTCTGCCGTACCTCCCCTCTTGACCCGGCCAGGACCTCGGCCGCGGTTTCGTCGGGTGGGGTTCCGGCAGGCCGCGGGTGACGCCGGAGTTCCGCGGATGTAAACCGATTCGTCGGATCCAACGTCTGAAGGTCCCAAAGCGGTCGGCAAACCGAGCCGCGAATGAGCGCTTCGTAAACCCGGGGAACGGACCCGGACCACAGAGGATCGGAGGAAGACCGATGCGACGGCATTTTGAATAAACTGATCATCAGTGACAGTCCTGGCGGCTTTCGGCTGCCAGTCCATGGGCGAGAAGGAACGCACCGGCAGCGCGGTCGGCGCGGCCACCGGCGCCGTCCTCGGTGGGGTGATCGGCGCCGCCACCGGGCACCGCAACCAACGCGAGAAGGTCGCGGTGGGGGCGGCCGTGGGGGCGGCGGTCGGCGGCCTGGCCGGCAACCGGATCGGGGCTTACATGGACCGGCAGGAGCGCGACCTGCGCCAGGCGATGCAGACCACCATCGCCCAGAACACCGCCACGGTTCAGCGCAACTCCGAGCAGGTGCTGACGGCCACCTTCAGGAGCGACGTGTTCTTCGACGTCGACTCCGCGACACTCAAGCCCGGCGCTTACTCCGAACTCGACCGGGTCGCCGGGGTGCTCAACCGCTACCCGCAGACCCTGATCCGGGTGGAGGGCCACACCGACCAGACCGGCGGTGAGGTCTACAATCTCAGGCTGTCCGAGCGGCGGGCCGATTCCGTGCGCAGCGCCCTCGTCCAGCGCGGCATCGACCCCGGCCGCATCACGTCCGCGGGCATGGGCGAGTGCTGCCCGAACTCCTCGGGACTACGCCGCCAACCGGCGGGTGGCGATGGTGTTGACCACCCAGACGTGATTCCGGGATTCGCGGCCCTGCCGGAACCTGGCGCTCAGGGCTTCGTCGCGGGTGGGCTGGCAAGGCTCCCCGTCCAGGGCGACGGTTTCTCCGGCCGGCTCCCGCCAGCGCACGCTAATGAATCGGCAGACGCGCTCGGGCGCGCCGGGGTCGGCGGTTTTCAGATAGACCCGGGGAGTGCCGGATTCAGGCACCGCCACGATCCAGGTCGCCAGGGTGCGGGGCTTCCCTGGGGCGACTCGGGTGCGCCAGATGCTGTCATTGGGGCCGGCGTTTCGATCGGCGCTCATGCGGATGAACTCCTCGGACGCCGAAGGGGGCGCCGTGTCTACCCAGCAACTCCGCAATACGCGCCCGGCGCTTGAGGCCGCCGGCTCCGGGCTTGGCCGCGAGGCCCGGCAGGTCCATGGCGAGGTAGTGGTTGGTGTAGGACAACGTTCCGGCTGCCGTGCGGGAGACCGCGCGACGCCCGTCCGGCGCCACCTCGATCACGGCGATCTCCCGGCGGTCGCCGACGAGATAAAACACCGGCCGGCGGAAGAGCTCGAGCTCACGCAGCACGCCCGCCACCGTGGCACAGCGCGCGAGCAGCTGCGCGGTCAGGCCCCTGGTCTGGCCGATCTTGCGGCGCTCGTCGGCCGGCACCTGGTTGGCCGTCGCGCTGAAACTCATGACGAGCCCCTCCGTGTTGACCCCGGCCTTGACCCCCGGCTCGGCGCCGCCCACCGCCCGCAACACGACGGCCTGAAACCCCCGGGCCGGCCGGAGGATGCCGAGCTCCTGGCGCTGGTCGGGTGTCCAGTCGCGATTCTTGGCGCAGGCTCCCCCCGCCCGGCCGCCGCCTCACCCACCGCCCCCCAAAGCGTACAGGCCCCGGCCGGGGCGCTGATCGACGCCAGGAGCAGGACCAGCAAAACGTGCGACAGCCGCCGCCATGGCCTTATTTCGGGCATGGCCATCCTCGCTCGGCGGAAAGAGGTAATCGGTCACGCTGTCCACACCAGGGGCGTTTTCTCCTGCATCTTGCATGGATTGTCTTTCTAGATCGTTCATTCTGGCTCCGTTCAAAGACAATAGAAGCTCCCCGATATACCCGGCACCGACCGCTGGATCGCCGGGGCTTCCATCGGCGCACCCCGCACCTCAGGGCCAGCGCCGGTAGCGAAAGTCCTGGGTGAACCACCAATTCCACGAAGGGTATCCGTACGGGTAGACCGGGGCCGGTGGCGGCATCAGCTGACGCCAGAGGTGAAGCTCCTTGGCGGCGATCACCGGGTAGCGGTAGTCGGTCTCGCCGATGCGGCGCACGGCCGCGCCCTGCACCGTGCCGGCCACCGTCAGATCGCGGTCGGTCTTGTAGATGGCGGGGTCCAGGAACCGGTCGACCACCACCAGAAACCGGCCCCCGGAGGCGTCGGTCAACCGGGGCTCCCCGGTGGATTTCAGCTCCTTCTGAACCACCTCGATTTCCGTTTCGCCGGCCCTGGGGGTCGTTTGGACGATCGTGCCCCCGAGAAGGACCACCCGGCCGGCCTGGGCCTGCGGGTCGGCCGCCAGGGTGCGGTAGTCCAGGGTTTGTGTCGACCTGAGCCGCACCTGTTCCGAGATGACGTGCGCGCAGCCGTTCAGCAGCAGCAGAAAACCGCCCAGAAAAAGGAACGACACCCCGAGCGGCGTACGCCTCCTCCCGGGAACCGGCCGTCCAGGCATTCATGCGGGATCCTCCTCCCCGAGCCGCGCCGCGAGGCTGCGGATGTGGCGGTCGTCGGTGCCGCAGCAGCCCCCCAGGATTTTCATGCCGAACTCGCGGCGGAGGGCGCCGACGGTGCTGCCGAAGACCTCCGGGTCTTCCGCCACCAGCTCCGAGCTTGCGTCCAATTCCTCGGGATTGAGCGCCGCCGTGTTCGCGAGCAGCCCGACCACCCGCTCCCGCACCGGCGGGGATGAGTGGCGCTCGTGCCGCAGGGCGGCCTTGAAGAAGGAGGCGTGGGAGCAGTTGATCATGTAGGCCAGGGGCCTCGGTCGGGTGTCGGCGTCGATGGCCGCCACCGCCTCCTTGAGCGGGGTGCCGTCGAGCAGGGTGCCCTCGGGTCGGATGACGAAACTGACGATGTATTCGCGTCCGGTGGCGGCCAGCGCCGCCGCAAGCCCGCGGGCCTCGCTCAAGGCCGGGAGGGTCGCCGCCATCAGGAAATCGACGCCGGCCGCCGCCAGCATCCCGGCTTGCCATGCGTGGAACCGCCGGGCCTCCGCGGCGGAAAGGGCCTCGGCCGGGTCGTAGGCGTTCCCGCGGCAGCTCATCAGGCCGCAGACGAGGACTTTCTGCGCATACGCCCCGCAGCCGGCCCGTACGTCGTCCAGGAACCTGAAATTGTCGCCGTTCACGTCCCGGTCCGCGTAACCGGCCGCCGCGACCCGCTCCCGGCTGGCGCGCCAGGTCGGTGTGGAGAGCAGCAGCGGCAGGTCGAAGGCGCGACCGATTTCAAGATATTGCCGGCAGATGGCGGCGAGGGCCTCGCGTTTTCCCTGGTCGTAGATAAACGCAGAGTTGACGACATGCGGGTCGAGCTCGGCGACGCCGCCCCGGCGCAGGCGCTCGATGACCGCCCCCTCGCCGAGGATGCACCGGGCCTGGGATAGAAATTCAGAAAAAACAGGACGCGTCACCACCGTACCCCCAGGCAACCCGTGATGGATATTGCGGCTACTTGGGCTCGACCGGATACCCGCCCTTTTTCCAGACGTCCCAGCCGCCTTTGAGCGCGTACACCTTCCGGTAACCCTTTTCAATGAATTTGAGCGCAAGACCTGCGCTCGTGGCTTCATCGGTTCAGGCACAATACAGAACGAGGGTTTTGTCCGCGGAATACTTCCCGTACCAGTCATTGAAGTCTTTCGGGTTTTCCCGCACCGCACCCTTTATCTTGTCACCGGTCAGCAGCCAGTCGGTGCCGGCCCGCACGTCGATGATGACGACACCCGGGTTTCCGAGCCGGCCCTTGAGCTCTTCCGCCTCCATGCGCGGCGCCTCGGCGGCGAATGCGGCAACGGCGGTCGAAAAATGAATGAATGCCGCCATGATCGCCCAGAGTTTCATTTTTTTGGTCTCCTTTCCGATCAAAATCACCGCGACCCGACCTTGAGGCCGGCCCTGTGCACGGGCACCGCCGCCGGGGCGAAGAATTACACGTTTCAGGTGAAGGCGCTACGGGGGGAGACTAAGCACGGAAGACTTTCGTTTCAAGGCAGCCCCCGTGCTTTAAGGCTCAACGGTCGCCGCCTTCCCCGGCAAGGGGGCTCACATTCCCGCCGCGCAGCCGGGGCGATCAGCGGACCCGCCGGCCCTCGGAGCGCCCGGACCCGCCGCAAACGGATATGGAAAATCCGCCGCGGGTGTGGTAGGATCAGGACGTTGTTCCGGATCGAACCGCGGACACCCTCGAAGGACTTGCGACCATGCGCGGGTTTGCGTTTTACCTCTCCCTTGCGATTGCCGTTCTGGCCGCGCCGGCCGCGGTGCCGGGGCAAAGCGCTTCCCCCGCGCAAGGTTTTGACGACTGCATCCGGCGTTACGCGGCCCAGGCCCCGTCGCCCCAGGCCGCCGTCGTTCTGCAGCGGGCCTGCTTCTACAAGCACCGGTACGCCCAAGGGGCCATGAGCCCCGATGAGCCGGGGGCCGAGCACCGAAAGCTCTCGAAAATCTACACCCCTGAGGTCTGCGACTGCATCTTCGACAAAATGCCCCGCCTCAACCCGAACCTGCCCGCCACCTCCGTCCTGGAGGAGTGCGTGAAAAACGCGGCCACGCCGGCCGAACCCTCCGCCAGATAAAAAACGCCTGCCGTGGCGCGCTTCAGCCCAGAGACCTTCCAGTTTTTCATGCTCGCGCGACCCGAACAGATTGGGGGTCTGGGGGTACTGCTGGGAGGGCAGGGCCTTGCGGATGGCCTTGTACCAGGTGCGATAGGAGGCCTTGGCCGAGAGGTTCTTCAGCTGCTGCAGGGCCACGAAGGTGAAGGCGCCGTTCGGCCGCCCCTGGAAAAAGGCGTCGAAGCTGTACTCGGTGTCCTGGCAGCCGGACATCAGCAGCGCCCCGTAGCGGCCCGGCGGGCTCGAGCGCCGGAGCGCGCGGCTCATGCCGAGCCGCGACGACCGCCCGCCTGCTCAGGAAGACCGCCGGGGGCAGGAACCGGACCTTGCGCTGCGGGCGCTTGCTTGCGCCTTCATCGTCGGGGGGGTGATGATCGGGGCAAAGCGCGCCACGGTGCCCGAGTGGCAGGAGTCCGAGATCAGGACCACCTTCACGCCCCGCTCGCAGCCGCAGAAGATCTCGAAGAGCTCGTCGTCGGTGATGGGGCCGTTGGTGCGGATGTCGTGGGGGCAGAGGCACTCGTCGGTGCCGTCCGGCTCGTCCCCGTCCTCGTCCGGGACGAAGGATCCGTGGCCCGAATACTGGATGACGACGCTGTCGCCCTGCTTGGCCCCGGAGACCAGCGCGGTCATGGCCGCGCGCATCTCCTTGCCGCTGGCCTGGCGGTCGAGCATCCTGGCCACTTCGAAGCCGCAGCCCTTGAACACAGCCGCCCAGTCGTTCGCGTCGTTGACGCACCCGGACAGGTCGCTGTCGGTTCCCGGATAGTCGTTGATGCCGATGCACAGCGCACGCTTGCTCATGGCTTCCTCCTTGGGGTTGATCAGTTCACGATCAGGATCGACTTGTCCTGGGCCAGGTTGAGTATTTTCTGCGAGATGCTGCCCAGGAAGAACTCCTTGATCCCCGACAGCCCGCGCCGGCCGACGACGATAAGATCATAGCCCGCCTGCGCCTCCCCGACGATGTCCCCCGCGACCCCCCTCCTCTTCGGCTCTGATTTGATCTCGATCCGCTCTTCCGCAAAACCTCGGGCGGTCAGCGCCTCCTTGGCCCGCGCCTGGGCCGCGCCGAGCAGATCCCGCTTTTTGTCCTCCAGGAGGCAGAAGGAGTCCTGCTGGGCCCTGAAGTAGGGGATCAGCTCCGGGCTGTTCATCTCGCACAGCGCCGCCGTGTCCGACACCACCGAAAAAAGGGTCACGTGGCAATCCTTGGCCAGATACCTGGCCACGTAATCCACCGCCCGCATCGCATTTTCCGAGTCGTCAAAGGCAATCAGAATCTTCTGGCTCACTGGGTTCTCCTTCCCGGGTGTCGAGGTTCGATATGTGGGGCCGGCGCGGGGCAATCGCCGCGATTGCCCCACAGGTCCTGTCTTACCGGCCGCCGGCCGATCGCTAAAGCTCCTTTTTGACGGTGACCCCGCCCTGCTGCATTTCGGAAAGCGCCTTGGCGGTGGTGTCGGGGGCGACCCCCTTGCAGAGGCCCTCGACCACGGTGACCTTGTAGCCGGCCTTGACGGCGTCGAGCGCCGTGGCCCGCACACAGTAGTCCGTGGCGATCCCGTAGACGATGACCTCCTTGATGCCTTTTTTCTTAAGAATCCCGTCGAGCTCGGTCTTGGCGCCGCCGTCGTCCTGGAAGCCGGAGTAGCTGTCGTAGCGCTTGTCCTTGCCTTTTTTCACGACGGCGGAAAACAGCTTCGGGTCGAGCAGCAGGTTGGCGTTCGCGGTGTTCTGGACGCAGTGGGGCGGCCAGAGCACCTGCTGCTTGCCGGAGAGGTCGATCAGGTCGAAGGCCTTTTTGCCGGGGTGGTTGGAGAAGAAGGAGACGTGGTCGGCGGGGTGCCAGTCCTGGGTGGCGAATATCGGCAGCCCCTTCTTCTGCATCGATTCGGTGGCCTTCCGCACCTTGGCGACGAAGGCCTGGTCCGTGCCCGCGACCGCCAGGGACCCTTTCTTCAGCGTGGTGAAGTCGCCCTGCAGGTCGACGACGATCACCGCGACCCCCTGCTGGGCGGAAACGCCGGGGACCTGGACCGCGAAATAGACAACCAGCACCGCCAGCAGGGCCATGAGAACCAATCCGTTTTTCATGACGAAACCTCCTTTTCCGACTGCGGCCCGCCCGGCCGGTCGACCCGACGACCCTCGGGCGGTCCCGCGTTTATGAGAGATGCGAACCAATGGGTCTGGGCGCTCTTTGCCTTCACACATAGCCGTTTTCCGCAAACCACGCAACGGCCTCGGCCAGGCTCTGCTCGATCGGCCTCTGCCCGAGCCCGAGCTCGGCCCGCGCCTTGCGGCAGTCCCACCAGGAGAAGTGGCTGCCGACCCGCACCCAGGAGGCCGAGGTGATCGGCGGCCGTCCGGTCGCCAGCGCCAGGGCCTGGTACCCGTAGGCCGAGGCCACCGCCAGCCCGCGCGGGATCCTCAGAAACGGGGAGAAGCCCCGGCCGGCAACCCGCACGATCAGGTCGAAGTACTCCTTGACGCTCACGTTGCGGTGGCCCAGGATGTACTTCTCCCCCGGCCGGCCGCGCTCCATGGCGGCCACGATGCCCCGGGCGCAGTCGCCCAGGTCGACGAGGTTGATGCCGCCGGCGACGTAGGCCGGGATCCTTTTTTTGAGGATGTGGGTGATGAGCGCCCCGGTCGGGGTGGGGCCGATGTCGCCCGGCCCGATGGGGTTGCTCGGGTTGACGATCACCACCTCCTGCCCGGCGCGGGCCGCCGCCAGCGCGATCTGCTCGGCGCGGAACTTCGAGATGTAGTAGTGGTCGCGGGTCGCGTCCAGGTTGAAGCGCGCGGTCTCGTCCGCCGGCGTCCGGCCGTGGGCGCCGAGGGCCGCCACCGAGCTGCAGTGGACGATGCGGCCGACCTTGGCCCGCCGGCAGGCGGCGAGCAGGTTGCGGGTGCCTTCCTCGTTGACGGCATAGATCGCCCCGGGCCGCGGCAGCCAGTTGACGTAGAGGGCCGCCAGGTGGAAGACCCGCGCGCAGCCGTCGACCGCGCGGCGCAGGGAGTCGACGTCGCGCAGGTCGCCGACGGCGTAACCGACTTCAAGCCCATCGAGGTTGCGGCGGTCGGTCCCCGTCCGCACGAGGCAGCGGACCTCCTCCCCCCGGCCGACGAGCTCACGCACGACGGCCGAGCCGATGTATCCGGCGGCGCCGGTAACGAGCACGGTCATCGCGCTCCTCCTTTCGGTGGTGAGAGCAGGTGGCGGGCCAGACGCCGTCCCAGCCCGAGGATGGTCAGGACCGTGGGCCGGTCGAGGGCCTCCGGGAAGACGCTCGCGTCGCACACGTAGAGGCCGTCGATCTCGGTCTTAAGGTCGGTGTCGACGAGCTCGCCGATCCGCACCGTGCCGCTCGGGTGGGTGCCGATCAGCGGCCGCATGAAGATGCTGGCGCGCTCGGCGCCGGCCGCCACCAGGGTCCGGCGGCAGACCTCGTAGGCCGCCGCCAGCCGCTCGCGGTCCCGGGCCGTCAGGGGCTTGCGGATCGTGCCGCCCGGGTAGATCCCGCCCGAGATCTCGTCCTTGAGCTTGATCATGACGCCCAGCATGCGGTCCCACCGGCGCCAGCGCAGGAGCGGCGCAAACCCGCGGCGGACGGCCGCGGTCGGGTAGAGCAGCCAGGGGTCGGTCAGGGTGCTCAGCATGTAGCCGTCGGCCGGGTTTTCCCAGGACCAGGTCATCGGCGGCTCCCGTCCGGTGCCGGGCGCCCCGGTGAACCCGTAGACCATCGTGGTCGTGTCCATGGTCATGCCCACCCCGGCCGCGCTCAGGCCCGAGGCCTGCAGGATCCTGGGGCTGCCGATGCCGCCGGCGCAGAGCACGACCGTGTCGGCCGCGGCCGTGAAGCGCCGGCCGGCCACCCGGCCCTCGACTCCCACGACCCTGCGGCCCTCGGCCCGCACGCGATGGACCCTGGCCCCGGTCACCACCCGGGCGCCGAGCCCCGCGGCCTCCTCGACCCACTCGGCCGCGTTCCACTTGGCGCCGCAGCGGCAGCCGAGCAGACAGGCGGCCGTGCAGTCGAACCCACGCCCCGGGCCCCGGCAGCGGCCGGGGTCCATGAACTTCGGCTGGGGGAACCAGTCGCAGCCGAGCGATCGGCCGGCGGCGGCGATGCGGGTGGAGGCCTCCCCGCGCAGGTGCGCGGGCAGCGGCTTGATGCCGAGCTCGGCCGTGATCGCCCCCACCTCGGTCGCAAGGTCGACGCCGTAGCGTGATTTCAGCCAGGCGGGCGGCTCGGCCGCGCAGGCGCAGTACATGCTCGTGGCGCCGCCCAGCATGATCGGGGCGATGATGTTCAGCCCCTCGGCCGTGAACAGCAGGGCGGCGCGCTCCGAATAGCGCACGGCCCCGAGGTAGGTGCCGTAGATAAAATTTGCCGCGGTGGTCGATGCCGCGCTCGAGCACCAGCACCTTGCGGCCCGCACGCGCCAGCGCGCGGCTGACGGCGGCCCCGCCGGGCCCGCTGCCCACCACGATCACATCCGCCCTCCAGTCGATCTTTTTCAGCACGGGCCCGCTCCTGCTATGGGTGATAGAACCGGTGGAAGGCCGCCGGCAGCTGCCTCCAGTCAACGGCCGCGGCCGCGGCCGAGAAGTCCTGCGCCGCGCTGGTGTGCCAGTAGAGCACCGGGCTGCCGGGCGCCGACCGGCGGCAGAGGTCGAGCACGGCCGCCGCGGTCTTGGCCGTGTAGGTCTCCTCCAGAACGAGGCCTTCCCGGCTTTTCATCAGCTCGAGCGCCCGGCGCCCCTCCGCGGTGGGCACCCCGTAGCCCGCGCCGAAGTATTCGTGGAAGACCTCCGGGGCCCGCAGCTCCAGGTCCGGCACCCCGGGCGCCAGTCGGCGCAGCAGGGCCTGGGTGCGGCGCATCAGGGAGAGGACCGTGCCCGGGGTGGCTGCCGCGAAGGGCCCCAGGCGGGCGGCGGTGACCCGCACCCCGATCACCCGCCCCGCCAGCCCGGCGTGCGCCGCGCCGAGGGCGAGCCCCGCCAGGGTGCCGCCCGATCCGAACGGGCAGACGATGACCGCGGGCTCCGGGAGCTCGCCGTCGTCGATCTGGCGCTTGAGCTCGAAGGCGGCGCTGACGAAGCCGAGGGCGCCCGGGGGGTCGGACCCGCCGGCGAACACGAAGGCCGCACCCGGGTGCCGGAGACGCATTTCCAGGTAGTAGGCCGCCACCGCGCGTCCCAAGCTCGGCCGGTAGACCAGCTCGGCGCCCTGCCGATGGAGCAGCCGCAGGGTGTCCCGCACCCGGTCGGTCACCGGCTGCGGGAAGAGCAGGAGCGTGCACGCCAGACCCAGGGTGCGGCCGAAGATGGCCGTGGCCAGGCCGTGATGGGTGCCGATCGCCCCCAGGGTGACCAGGCGCCGCTGCCCGCGGCTGAGCGCCCGGCCCAGGATGAACTCGAGCTTGCGCACCTTGTTGCCGCCATAAACGGCCGAGCTCAGGTCGTCGCGCTTGACCCAGAGGTTGCCGCGGTCAAGGTTGGCAAGGCGCACCACGGGCGTCGGGAACTCCCCGAGCGGTGTCCAGGGCAGCACCCCCGCCAGCTGCGGAAACGCCGTGAAGAGGGCCGGCCGCCGCCCCGCCTCAGGCATACGGTGTCCCCCCCGCATCGCCCGTGCGTGCCTCCCCGGTGCGGCGGCGGCGCCGGTGGTAGTACCAGACGCCCGAGACGATGAAGCTCAGAAACCCCCCTATTTTGAACACCGACTTGAGCTCGACCAGGATCACCAGGCCGAAGAAGAGCACCATGGCGATGCCGACCGCCGGGCAGACCCGGAGCCAGACCCCCTTCAGCCTGAATTCCGCGCGCCGGTACTCCTGCGGGTAAAGCCGGGGCAGGCGCACGGCGGCGATCATGAGCGGCAGGAAGATGATCAGCGCCCCCAGGGCCGAATAGGAGGCAAGGGTTTCGAGCGGGATCCCCGAGACGATCCCCGCCGCCGACAGGAGCCAGACCAGGGTCAGCAGGAGATGCGGGGTGCCGAACCGGGGGTGGAGCCGGCCGAGCCCGGCCGGCAGGAGCCCGTCCTCGGCGACTCTCAGGAGCGACTTCGTGCCGACGATGAAGAGCGCGTTCAGCGTGGTGGCGAGCGCCAGGACCGCCCCGCCGAACACGAAGAAGGCGTTGCCGGCGGGGCCGAACACCCGGCGGCCGACAAAGATCAGCGGCTCCCCGTCCGGGTGGGGCCCCTGGGTGGACAAGACCGCCGCGGTAACGGCCGCCACGCCGATGTAGACCGCCATGACGACGGGCAGTGCGATGAAGAAGGCCCGCGGGATGACCTTGCCGGGCCGCACGATTTCCCCGCCGAGCTCGATGATCCCGTTGGCCCCGAAGTAGGTGAAGGTCAAAAGGGCGGTGCCGAGCAGGAGGTTGCCGGCGCCCTTTTCGAGCAGCGGTGCAAAATGCTCCGGCCGGACGGCGGGCGCCCCGGCGACGGTATAGGCCACCAGGGCGACGAGGAGCGTCACCACAAGAATCGCCTGGACCAAAGCCGCCAGCCTCACCCCCAAGAGGTTCACCAGGTAGAGGACCGTCACCAGGCCGAGTGCGAACAGCACCGGGGGGATCTGCGGAAAGTAGGCCTGGGCATAGCGTGCGCAGCCGAGCGCCCAGAGCGGGATCTGGCCGAAGAAGGAGGCCAGCGCGTAGACCCAGACCCCGACGAAGGCGAGCCCCGGCGACACCATGCGGCTCGGGTAGACGTAGCTTGCCCCGGCGGTCGGCAGCGCCGCCCCCAGCATGGCGAGCGGCAGCATGCTGACGAAGACCGGGACCGCCGCCAGCGCATAGGCGAGCGGCAGGGCGGGGCCGGTGATCTCGTACACGATCCCGGTGAAGACGAACACCCCGCCGCCGATCGTGAACCCGACGGCGATGAAGGTCACCGCCGGCAGCGTCAACACCCGTTTCAGTTCCATGCGGCGCCGCTCGCTTTCATCGATCCATCCCGGACACGAAGAGCTCCGTCGCCAGGCGCTGAATCCGCAGCCGGTCCGCCGGCGGCAGGTGCGTGGGGGTTTCCAGGGTGAAGACCCGGCCGCTCGCGTTCAGGCGGGTGTAGTTGGCGAGGCTCAGCTGGCCGGTCAGCCGCATGTAGTAAAGACCCCACATCGGGGCGTCGATGATGCCCTCTTCGGTCCGCAGGACGACCATGCGGACGTGCTCCTCGATGGGGGCACCCGCCTGCCGCACGGCCGCCACGACCGCTGCGCTCAGTGTTCGGTCGGCCAGGCCGTACTGATAGACGTAGAACCCCCCGGCGGAGGGGTCCTCGTGCAGGTCGAGCGCCAGGTCCCAGGTCCGTCCGGCGATGAAGTCGCGCAAGATACGGGCCTCCGCCGAGCGCAGGCCGGCCAGGTCGCGGTTGATGTCGATGCCCTGCGCGTTGTGGCGGGTGTCGTGCACCCAGCCCCAGGGGTTGACGATCGGGATGATGTCGAAGTCAAGACCGGCGTACCGCCGCCCGGCGGCGAGATCCTCGATCAACGCCAGGGCGCATTCGGCCCCGGCCGGCTCGTTGCCGTGAATCGCGGCATTGACCAGGACCCGCGGGGCCTGCGGCCGGCCGGAGCGGATCGACCAGCGCCAGATGGGGGCCGAAAACCCGGCGGCGTCGACCCGGCCGATCTCCTGAAGCCGCGCACCCGGCGCGGCGGCGGCCGCCGCCGCAAGGCGTCTTTCGACAACGGTGAGATCGCGCAGCGGCGGCATGCCCGGGGGATAAGGCGCCCGGTGGCCCGAGGCGCAGGCGGTGAGGAGCAGAAGAACGGCGATGCCGGCGGCGGCACGCCAGGATTCCGTCAACATCGAGCCCCACCTCCCGTGTTCCGATGGTTGACCCCGGGCCGGCTTGACACCGGATGCAGTGACGCCTAAGCGACCCTCAGCTCGGACAGATCGCGGGCGACGTAAGGGGTCACGGCCTGCGCCTGCGCGCGCGTCGCAAACCCGGTCAGCACGCCGACGGATGCCTTGAAGCCCGCGCGGCGGCCCATCTCGAGGTCGTTCAGGGCATCGCCCACCATCACGGCCCGGGACCGGTCCGCACCCAGCCTGTCCAGGATGAGCTCCAGCATCTCGGGGTCGGGCTTCGAGCGGGCCGCCTGCTCGCCGCCGACCACGAGATCGACCCGGTCGGAGAGCCCCAGGCAGTCCATGGCGAGCCGTGCGCGGTCGCTGCGGTCCACGGTGGCGACGGCCACCCGGCACCCGCGCGCGTGCAGCGCCGCAATCAGCGCCCCCGCGCCGGGGGTCGGTGTGACGAACCGCCCGATGTCCGCGGCCGAAATCTCGTCCGCGCGCTCGAAGGCCGCGACGCAGGTCCGCGCGGGTCCGGGACCGCCGACCCCCTGCGAGGCAGTCGACGGCGGCCTGGATGACGACTTCCCGCGGCTTGAGGCCCACCGGCCCCGCCGGGCTGAGTCTCGCCCGCCGGCACGTCCACCCCGAGCGCCCGGACCAGCCCGGCCTCCCGGCCCCGGTCCAGCCGCAGCGCCCGGGCGATCAGCCGCGCGCGCAGCGCCACCATCTGCGACCAGTAATGGTAGAGCTCGATCAGGGTCCCGTCCTTGTCGAAGACGACCAGGCCGACATCACCGATGGTCCGCTCGCCGACGACAAGGTCCATGCCGTTCACTCCATAAAGACCCGCGGGGTCGCCCCCTGCCCGCGAGTATCGGGCCAGAGGAAGGCGGCCGGATCGACCCGGCCGCAGACGATGGGCCTGCTCACCGGCGCAGGGCGGCGGCGGCCTCCATCAGGGCTTCGGAGAAGGTCGGGTGACCGTGCACGGTGCGGGCGATGTCCTCGGCGCTGGCGCCGAACTCGAGCGCCAGGGTGCACTCGGCGATCATCTCCGCCGCCCGCGGGCCGATGATGTGCACCCCCAGCACCCGGTCGGTCTCCTTGTGGGCGATCACCTTGACGAACCCGTCGGTCTCCCCCAGGCAGCGGGCGCGGGCGGCGCCCGCAAAGGGGTAGGCGCCGGTGGCGTAGGGCACCCCGCGCTCCTTGACCTCTTCCTCGGTCAACCCCACGCCGGCCACCTCGGGCGCGGTGTAGATGATGGCCGGGATGGCGTCGTAGTTGACCTCCCCGGGCTTTGCCGGCGATGATCTCGGCCGCCGCGAGCCCTTCGGCCGAGGCCTTGTGGGCCAGCATGGGGCCCGGGGCGATGTCGCCGACGGCATAGATGCCGGCCACGCTCGTGCGCAAAGAGCCGTCCACGCGCACGCAGCCGGTCTCGGGGTCGGTTTCGACCCCCGCCTCCGCCAGCCCCAGCCCCTTGGTGAGCGGCCGGCGGCCGACGCACACCAGCAGCCGGTCGAACTCGAGGGTCTCGGCGGCCTCGGCGGTTTCGACCTCAACCGCCACCCGGTCCTTGGCCGCCCGGGCGCCCTTGACCTGGGTCCCCAGGCGGAAGGTGAACCCCTGCTTCTTGAGAAGGACCTGCAGCCGGCGGCGGACCTGGCCGTCCACGGCGGTGACGATGTCCGGCAGCATTTCGATCACGGTGACCTTGGCGCCCAGCCGCAGCCAGACCGAACCGAGCTCGAGGCCGATGTAGCCCCCGCCCACGATGCCGAGGGTCGGCGGCACGGCGTCGAAGTCGAGGGCCTCGGTGGAGCTGACGATGAGCTTGCGGTCGAACGGCGCCGTGGGGATCTCGACGCTCGCGCTGCCGGTGGCCAGGATGATGTTTTCGGCCTCGAGGGTCCGGGGGGTCTCGCCGGCGACCTCCACCCGGTCGGCGCCCGCCAGCCGGGCGTCCCGTGGACCACATCGATCTTGTGGCTCTCGAGGAGCTTGCGCACCCCGTCGGTCAGGTCCTTGACCACCCGCTCCTTGCGCGCCATCAGCTGGCCGAGGTCCAGACGCAGCTCGCCGGTCTGGATCCCGTGGTCGGCGAACCGGGCCTTGGCCAGGTGGAAGTACTCGCTCGAATCGAGCAGGGCCTTGCTCGGGATGCAGCCGACGTTGAGGCACACCCCGCCCAGGCGCGGGCGCCGTTCGACGCAGGCCGTCTTCAGCCCGAGCTGGGCCGCGCGCACCGCGGCCACATAGCCGCCGGGGCCGGCCCCGATCACCACCAGGTCGTATTTGTCCGTTGGGGCCATCTTCAGATCTCCATCATGATGCGTTCGGGGTCCTCGATGCTCTCCTTGACGTGCTTGAGGAAGGTCACGGCCTCGCGCCCGTCGACGATGCGGTGGTCGTAGCTGAGCGCGACGTACATCATCGGCCGGATCACCACCTGGTCGTCGACCACCACCGGGCTTTTTTCGATGCGGTGCATGCCCAGGATCCCGCTCTGGGGCGTGTTCAGGATGGGGGTGCTGAGCAGCGAGCCGAAGACGCCGCCGTTGGTGATGGTGAAGGTGCCGCCCTGCAGGTCCTTCAACTCCAGCCGGTTGGCGTCGATCTTGGCCACGAAGTCGACGATGGCCTGCTCGAGCTCGGCGAAGCTCAGCCGGTCCGCGTGGCGGATCACCGGCACCACCAGCCCGCGTTCGGAGCCCACCGCCACCCCGATGTGGTGGTAGTGGTGGTAGAGGATGTCCGCGCCGTCGATGGCGGCGTTGATCTCGGGGACGGCCTTGAGGGCCTCGACGCTCGCCTTGATGAAGAAGGACATGAAGCCGAGGGAGACGCCGTACTTCTTCTTGAAGGGCTCCTTGTAGCGCTGGCGCAGCTCCATCACGGCGCTCATGTCGATGTCGTTGAAGGTGGTGAGCATGGCCGTGTTCTGACGCGCCTTGAGCAGGTGCTCCGCGATGCGCCGCCGGATGGGGGTCATCGGCTTTCGGGTGATCTCCTCCGCCACCGATTCGCACGGCGGGCAGACCGTCTCCGCGTCCGCGGCGGGCCGGGCCGCTGCGGCGGCGGGCTCCGGTTTCCGCTCGAGGAAGAGCAGCACGTCGCCCTTGGTGATCCGCCCGCCGGGGCCGGTGCCGGAAATCCGGCCCGGGTCAAGGCCGTGCTCGGCCACCAGCCGCCGGACCGAGGGCGGCAGCCCTTCCAGCGCAGGAGCGGGCTGGGGCGGCGGGGCGGGTCCCGGCGGTGTTTCGGCCGCGGCGACCCCGGGCGGCCGCTGCCCCTCGGGGGGGTCCCCGCCGCGGGCGCCTTTTTCGATGCCGGTTTCTTCTCCGGCTGCGCGGGGGGCTCCTCCTCCCGCGCCGGTTCCTTCTCGGGCTTCTGCGCCTTTTGGTCCCCCGCCTCGGACGCGGCCGCCGCGGCGTCCGTGTCGATGCCGCCCACCACGGCGCCGATCTTGACCGTGGTGCCGGCGGCGACCGTGATCTTGAGCCTACCGGCGGCCTCGGCCGTCACCTCCAGGGTGACCTTGTCGGTTTCGAGCACGTACAGGGCCTCGTCCCGGCGCACGAGGTCGCCGTCCTCTTTGTACCACTGCGTGAGCAGGGCCTCGGTCACCGACTCGCCCACACTGGGGACCTTGATCTCCACCAGAGCCATACCGCCTCCCTTTCTGTTCCGGACACTTGCTTCGCGCACTCAGCTTCGAGCCTCCGGCTTTCCGCCCCCCATGGCCTTGCCCACAATCTCGGCCTGCTCCCTTTTGAAGACATGCGGGAACCCGCTGGCCGGCGTCGACGACTCCCGACGGCCGATGTAAGTGAAGGGCTTGCCGGTAAAGTCCTCGAGCAGCGGCCGGATGAACTGCCAGGCGCCCATGTTCCGCGGCTCCTCCTGGACCCAGAAAAAATCCCGAGCCTGTTTGAAACGCTTGACCACCAGCCGCAGGTGGCTCTGGGGGAAGGGGTAGAGCTGCTCGATGCGGAGCAGGGCCGTATCCGTGCGTTTCAGCTCCCGGCGCCGCTGCAGAAGATCGTAGTACAGCTTACCGGAGCAGAAGAGCAGCCGCGTGGCGGCGGCGTCCGCCTCGGGGTCTCCGAGCGCCCCCCGGAAGCTCCCCTTGGAGAGCTCACCCGCACTCGAGACCGCCAGCGGGTGACGCAGGAGGCTCTTGGGGGTCAGGACGATGAGCGGCTTGCGATAGCTCACCTTGGCCTGCCGCCGCAGCAGGTGAAAGTACTGGGCGGGGGTGGTCGGGTTGCACGACCTGCATGTTCTCGCCGGCGCACAGCTGCAGAAACCGCTCCGGTCGGGCGCTGGAGTGCTCCGGCCCCAGGCCCTCGAGCCCGTGCGGCAGCAGGAGCGCAAGCCCGCTCAGGCGCTGCCACTTGGCCTCCCCGCTGGCGATGAAGAGATCGATCACGCTCTGGGCGTTGTTCACGAAATCCCCGAACTGGGCCTCCCAGATCGTCAGCCCCTCGGGTCGGGCCTGGGAATAGCCGTATTCGAAACCGAGGACCGCGGCCTCGGACAGGGGGCTGTCGAAGACGGAGAACGCCGCCTGACCTTCGCCCAGCGCGTTCAAGGGGACGTGGGTGTCGCCGGTCCGGGTGTCCACGAGCACGCTGTGGCGCTGGCTGAAGGTGCCGCGGCCGCTGTCCTGCCCGCTCAGGCGCACGGGCCGGCCTTCGGCGAGCAGACCGGCCAGGGCCAGGGCCTCGGCGTTGGCCCAGTCGATGCCCGCGCCCTCCTCGACGGCGGCCAGGCGTTTCTGCAGGAGCCGTTCGATCTTGGGGTTTGCCTGAAAACCCTCCGGCAACCGGTTGAGGGCGCGGGAGAGCGCGACCAGCTGTTCCGCGTCGAGCGCCGTCTGCGCCGTGACGGGGGAGTAGGTGCCGTGGTAGTCGTCCCAGACCCGGTAGGAACGCTGCTCCGGGAAGACGCACACGCTGCCGTGGACGGCCTCGTAATCGGCCTCCAGGCGGCCGCGCAGCGCGGCGGCGATGGCGTCGGCCTCTTCGCGGGTGACCACCTTCTGCTCGCTGAGCGTTTCGGCGTAGACCGTGTGCAGGGAGGGCCGCTCGCGGATACGGTCGACCATCAGCGGCTGGGTGAAGTAAGGTTCGTCGCCCTCGTTGTGGCCGTAGCGGCGGAAACAGACGAGATCGACGACCACGTCCTTGCCGAACTCCCAGCGGTAGTCCACCGCCATCCGCATGACGTGCACCAGCGCTTCCGGGTTCTCGCCGTGCACGTGGAACACGGGCACCATGATCATCTTGGCGACGTCGGTCGCGTAGCGGCTGGAGCGGGCGTGTTCGGGCAGGGTGGTGTAGCCGATCTGGTTGTTCACGACCACGTGGACGCTCCCGCCGGTGCGGTAGCCGGCAAGCTGGGACATGTTCAGGGTCTCGGCCACCACCCCCTGCCCGGCGAAGGCGGCATCGCCGTGGAGGAGCAGCGTCAGGACCCGCCGGCGCTCCGCATCCGGCAGAAGCTCCTGCCGCCCGCGCGCAAAACCCGCCGCCACGGGGTCGACCGCCTCGAGGTGGCTCGGGTTGTTCATCAGCACCAGGCGCAGGTCGCCGCCGTCGGCGGTCTTGATGTCGTTCAGGTAGCCGTTGTGGTATTTCACGTCGCCGGCGCCGACGAGCATCTCGGGGTCGTAGCAGTTCTCGAACTCGCTGAAGATGTCGGACAGGGGCTTGCCGAGGATGTTGGCCTGCACGTTCAACCGCCCGCGGTGGGCCATGCCGAGGATGATCTCCCGGCAGCCCAGGCCGGCGGCACGCTGCACGAGCGCATCCAGGCCCGGGATGAGGGCGTCGGCGCCTTCCAGGGAAAAGCGGGTCACCCCCAGGTACTTCGTGTTCAAAAACTGCTCGAACACCGCGCAGTGGGTGAGCTTCTCCAGGATGCGGCGCCGCTCGGCGGCATCCGGGCGGGGGGCGTTGCGCACCGGCTCCATGCGCTCGATCAGCCAGCGCCGCTCGGCCGGGTCCTGCAGGTGCATGAACTCGACCCCGATCGAGCGGCAGTAGGTCTCGCGAAAGCCGGCCAGGATCTCCCGCAGGGGGGCCTTGAGATTCGGCGGCCCATCGGGGACGACGAAGGTCCGCTCCAGATCGTCCGGCCCCAGGCCCACCGCCTCCAGGCTGAGCAGGGGGTGGTCGACGGGGCAGACTTCCAGGGGGTCGAGGCAGGCCAGGAGATGGCCGAGGTCGCGGTAGCGGCGCAAAAGCGCATCCACCCGCGCCTGGCCCAGGGTCTGCTCCCCGTCGACCGCCCCCAAAGACCGCAGTCGACCCGAGGCGCCGAGGGCGAATCCTTCGAAAAACACGCGCCAGTCCTCGGAAACGCGGTTCGGGTCGGACTGCCACCGGGCGTATTGCTCCTCGATGAAATCCAGATTCAACGCGATGGATGAATTCATGCTTTGACCACCCCCGGGTGCGGTTGCAGAGAAGCGCTTCATGGAAAACGAGGATAGTAAACGGGCGACGGCCACGCTTTAAATACCGGCCGAACCCGGCAATCCCCCCTGCCCTGGGTCGGGGCCGCCGGTGCTTCGACCGGGCGGGTTCCGGTGCTTGGACGCCGTTGAGAGCGATCATAAGAAAAAGGCCTGGGGGTGTCAAACCCTAAATGGCGTGCGAGGCCATCGTAATAATTTTGCAACTTACTGAAATCCATAGTAGGATGGTAAGAGAATCGGCACCGGATGTGCCCTGACACCCAGACAGCGAATACGGGAGCGGTCACGACCATGGCGGATTTAGGACTTGCCAGGGCCGGCAGGGAGTCGCGGGAGATCATGATCCAAATCGCCCGGACTCTGTTGGCGGTCATCGAGGAGAAAGACCCCCATCTGAGGCAGCATTCCGAACGGGTCGCCAATGCCTGCACCCATTTCTGTCAGCAATCCGGCCTGTTTCCGCCGAAGGAGATGGATCTCATCTATTTTGCCGGCCTGCTGCACGATCTCGGCCTGATTTTCGGCCCCCCGGAGATCGAGGGCGCATCGGAGGAACTCTCCGAAGAACAGCAGGCTGCGCTGAAGAGGCACCCGGTTCTATCCGAGAAACTGCTCGCCGAGCTGAGCCATCTGGCCAGGGCCCTGCCCTTCATCCGCCACCACCACGAGACCTGGGACGGCGGCGGCTACCCCGACGGCCTGAAGGGTGAAGAGATCCCGCTCGGGGCGCGGCTGATCGCCCTGTTCGACCGGTTCGACTGGATGACTTCGCCGCGCTTCCCGAAGAAAGGGATGGAAAAAACAGCCGCCCTTGAAGCGATCATCCACCTCTCCGGCAAGGAATTCGACGGCTCCCTGGTCGACCAGTTCGCCCAGTTCATCGAGGCTACCGGCGGGGTGATCAAGGAGTACGTCGAGACCCCGAAGAAGGAAACGACCAACATCAAGGAAGTGTTCACTCAAATCCTGCAAAAATTCGCCAGCGGAAAGCTCCTGCCGCCGGTGATGCCCCAGGTGGTCCAGGAGCTTCAGGCCGTCGTCGACCAGCCGAACGCCACGGCCGAGATGATGTCGGCGGCGATCGCCAGGGACCCCGTCGTCGCCCTGCGCCTGATCTCGATTGCGAACAGCCCGGCCTACCGGGGGATGAAAGAGATCCGCACCGTGCGGGAGGCCATCCCGCGCATGGGGCTCAAAGAGACCATGAACGTCGTCATGGCCATCGCCAACAAGAGCCTCTACGAGACCAAAAACCCCCACTTCAGACTGCTGATGGACCGGCTCTGGGCCCACTCCATCGCCACCGCTTTCGGGGCCAAGTTGATCGGCCAGCACCTGAAGCACGCGGACGTCGAGTTGCTCTTCCTCATGGGCCTGACCCACGACATCGGCAAGACCTTTCTCCTTAAGGCCTTCTCCGAGGAGGCGGCCACGCGCAACATGGACATGAACCTGGTCGTGGCCAACATCCAGGAAGCTCACCTGGGGATCAGCGGCATCATGCTGAAACGCTGGGGCTTCAACGAGGTCTTCATCAAAGCGGTCTCCCTGCACGAGAAAAACGAGTTCGATGCGGCCACCGCCAAGGAGGGGCTGATCGTCAACCTGGCCAACATGATCACGCGCCTCATCGGCTGCAGCATCATGGAGCCGGCCAAGATCGAGCCCGTGGACCTGCGCTCGGCCGATCTGCTCGGCATCCCTCCGGAGGCCGTCGAGAAGATCGGGGAAGAGACCAAGGCCCTGGTCAAGGACCTCGCCCACCTGTTTTAGCGTTTCAAGGTTCCAACGTTCCGGCGTTCCGGCACTTTAACGCCCGGCCGGCGCGACACATGCCCGCCCCCCCTTGGGCGTGGTGCAATGCCTGCCCTTTTCCCCAATCGATCAACTTCGGGCTTCCGGCACGCCCGCGGGCCGGGTCTCCCAGGCTTTGCTTTTCCCTCCGCCGGTATTATGTTGCGTGAACGGCGCGGGAGGCTGTGACTCAAACGCAGTCGACCGACGCCGTCCAAGGAGGTGCACGATGATCGACAAAAAAGAGTTGTGCGAAAAAATCAGGAGCATCTACCCGGACATCGGCGAATGCGGCATCGACGTCGCCGCCGAATATGACGAGACCCAAAAGGCCTGGGTGGTGCACTTGAAGAGGAAGAACCAAAGGCTCAAGACCTTCCTCGAGGAGGGTGATGCGGAGAAGTGCCTGCTGGGGCAGAAATGCGTGGGCTTGGGCATCGAGATCGCCCAGCTCAAGGCCAATGTGGAGCGGCTCGGGGAATAAGCCGCCGCAAGGCACCGAGCGTCATGCGCGTCAGGGCTCGGCAAAAAGAGGACTGCCGATCGGCTGCAGCCGGCGGCTTCAGGGGTCGGTGATGACGAACGGCATGCGTTACCGTGAAGAAAAAGACACCATGGGCGTGGTGCGGGTGCCGGAGGAGGCCTACTACGGCCCTCAGACGCAGCGGGCGGTGGAGAACATCCCCATCGGCGAGCTCCGGGTGCCGCTCGAGCTCGTGCGGGCGCTGGCCCTGATCAAACGCTGCGCGGCCGAAGTCAACCAGGGCCTCGGGCTGCTCGCTCCGGACATCGCCGGCGCCATCGGCGCGGCGGCCCGCGAGGTTCTCGAGGGGCGGCACGACGCGCAGTTCCCCGTGGGGGTGTTTCAGACCGGTTCCGGGACTTCCACCCACATGAACGTGAACGAGGTCCTGGCCGCACGCGCCAACGAGATGCTGACCGGTAACAGGGGCGGCAAGGCGCCGGTCCACCCCAACGACCACGTCAACCTCGGACAATCGAGCAACGACGCGGTCCCCACGGCCATCCACATCGCGGCGGCGACAGGGATCGACCGGAAGCTGATCCCCGCCCTGGAGCACCTGCGCCGCGGCCTCGCGGCCAAGTCCCTGGAGTTTGCCGACGTGCGCAAGATCGGCCGCACCCATCTCCAGGATGCGGTCCCCATGACCCTGGGGCAGGAATTCTCCGCCTACGCGCGCCAGATCGAGCTCGGCATCGAGCGGCTGAAGGCGGCCGCCCCGCGCCTGGCGGAGCTCGCCCTCGGGGGAACGGCCGTCGGCACCGGCGTCAACACCCACCCCCGTTTCGCGCCGGAGGTGATCGCGAAAATCTCCGCCGCCACCGGCGTGTCATTTTGCGAGGCACGCAATCACTTCGAGGCCCAGTCGGCCCGCGACGCCGCAGTCGAAGCCAGCGGGGCGCTCAAGACCCTGGCCGTCAGCCTGACCAAAATCGCCAACGACATCCGCCTGCTCGGCTCCGGGCCGCGCTGCGGAATCGGCGAAATCAAGCTCCCCGAACTGCAACCGGGCTCATCGATCATGCCGGGCAAGGTCAACCCCGTGATCCCGGAAGCCGTACTCCAGGTGGCGGCCCAGGTCATCGGCAACGACACCGCCATCGCCATCGCCGGGCTGTCCGGCAACTTCGAGCTGAACGTCATGCTGCCGGTCCTGGCCCACAACCTGCTCCAGTCCATCGCCCTGCTGACGGACGCCGCCACTGTGTTGGCCGACAAGTGCATCGCCGGCATCCAAGCCGACCGCGAGGCCTGTGCGGCCTTCATCGAAAGGAGCCTGGCCCTGGCCACCGGGCTGGTGCCCCGCATGGGCTATGACCGCGCGGCGGAAGTCGCCAGGAAAGCCCACGCCTCCGGACGGACCGTCCGCCAGGTGTTGACCGAGGAGCGGGAGTTCTCGCCCGAAGAGATCGATGCGCTCCTGAGCCTCTAGCCGAAATCAGAAAACCCGATCGCCCCGACCGTCCGATCGGATCTCACACGGGAGGTCGACATGCCGACAAAGAAAAAGAAGCGCTACACCGTCAAGAGCGCCTGTCCCCAGTGCGGCTGCAGCGGCGCCACCGTGCTCTCCGAGGAGGAGCTCCGGCAGCGCTACGGCGACGTGCCCAACTTCGACATGGAGTGCGGTGCGTGCATGGCCAAGTACTCCGCCCCCGCCAAGGACGCCTGCCCCGAATGGGACGACGAGTGCCGCGGGCGGAAGTGAGAGGCGGCGGGCCTTCACGCAGCTGCCGCCGATTTCGGCGCGACCTGACTCCTCAAAACAAAGCCGCGAGCGCATCGTAACCCAGATCGAGGGCCATCAGGAGCATGAGCGCCCCGGAAAGAAGCTCCGACGGCCGGCGGAAGCGCCGTACCAGGGCTGAGAGGCCCGTGCCCAGAAGGAGCAGACCGGGCATGGTGCCGGCGGCGAACGCGGCCGAAAGCAGGGCGCCGTCCACAATCCCCCCCGCGGCCAGGCAGCGGGTGAATGCGGCATACGAAAGCCCGCAGGGAAGCAGGCCGAGCATGAGACCCAGGGCGAAAAAGGCCGGGGCGCCGTTCGCCCGCAGGGCGCGGCCCAGGACGCGTCCGAAGCCGGGGATGCGCTCGGGGCTGAGCGCGGAGAGCCAGTGCGGTTCGGAAAGAAGCCCCAGGCGGATGAGGCCGAAGACGAGCATGAAAACAGCCGCCGTGCACGAAAGCCCGACCTGAACCGCCGTCAGCCGCTCCAGGGCGGAGTTTCCCCCCAGCCCGGAGAGCGCGCTTCCGATCCCGCCCATCACCCCGCCCACGAGCGTGTAGGTGCCCGCGCGCCCCAGGTGGTACCAGAGATGGGGCAGCAAGCGGCCGGTGCGGCCGGGGAAAGCGAACACCAGCGGCCCGCACATGCCCAGGCAGTGCCCGGCCCCCAACAAGCCCAGAAGCACCATGCCGACCCCGTCAACCGGATCCACCGTTCTCCTTCCGCCCCGCCATGAAGCCCGCCCGAACGGTCCCGGCCTCGTCGACTCCTTTTTTCCCGATGACCCCGGGGCCGCTGATTGACACCGCCGGCGATTCGAGGGTATGAAAAAAACGCAAGCATCACGTGGACCATAGCTTAAAGCCCGCTTGAAGGAAAGGACCCGTCATGCCGCTCCGCCGCCGCCGTCTGCAGCCGACACCCTTCCGACGCCGCCTTCTTCCCGCAACCGTCCTGCTGCTCGCCTTGGCCCTGGCCCCGCTGCCGGCGGCCGCCGGTGAAGCCGGCAGCGGGCCATTGCCGGCGGCGGCGCCAGTCGACGGCGAGGGCCGGATGCACATCGGGGACGGCGACCGCTGCCCCGTGTGCGCCATGCAGGTCCAGGCCCACCGCAAGTTCGCCGGCGCCATCCAGCTCACCGACGGCACGACGTTTTACTTCTGCGGCACCGGCTGCATGATCCGCAGCTGGATCCACCCCGAGGCCTTCCTCAAGGTCCCCGGGGAGAGGCTCCGGCGCTGCGTGGTGCAGGACTATTTCACGGGCGAGCACGTGGACGGCCTGTCCGTCACCTGGGTGGCCGGCTCCGATGTCGTCGGCCCCATGGGGCCGGCGCTGGTCCCGCTGAAAAACGCGGAAGACCTCGCGGCGTTCCAACGCCGTCACGGCGGAAGGCACACCTTCCGGCTGGCGGAGATGAACGACGCGGTCTGGGAGCGGGTGACCGGCAAAAAGGCCGCACCCGGCAAACCCTGAGAGGCGACGATGCCAAACCGACCGCTCCGATGGTCTCAGGCCGCGGGGGCTGCCCTGCTGCTGCTTTCGGCGGGGGGCATGGCGGCAGTGCTCCTGTGGACGGGGTTGGCGACCCACCGGGCCGGCGAGACCAACAAGGCCTGGGTGAAATCCCTCGCCCTGGACCGAATGAGCTGGGTGCCCTCCGGCCGACCGGCGCGAACCCCGCACCGGCATGCCGACCGGCGCTTCGACCCGCACCTGGCGTATCCGCCGCCGGACCCGGCGGATCTCATTTTGCCTTCCCCCTTTTTCACGGAAACGAAGCATGAAGCGCGCCATTAGGCTTCCGCTGCTGGCCTGGGCGGTTCGAAACGTACTCCGTCAGCCCGCGGATGCGGTGTTGACCCTCCTCGGTCTGGGCAGTCTGATGGCGCTGGTCGGAACGGGGCTGTTGCTGTGTCAGGCCGTCTCCCGCACCGCCGAAGCCACGCTGGCCGCCGCGCCCGACCTGGTGCGTCCGCCGGGTGGAACCGACCGGGTTTGCGCCGATCAACGTCCCCCAGGCCGTTTCCGCAGCCGGGTCCGTGGCCGGGGTCGTGCGGCTCATCCCCCGGCTGTGGGGCACCGCCACCCTGGGTCAGCGACCGGTGACGGTCCACAGCCTCGACCCCGCCACGCACCGCCGCCCGGGGACGCCCGAGGATGCGCCCGGCCCTGCCGCCGATGGGGCAGGCCTATCTCGGACCGGGCCTCGTCTGCGGAGGGGGGCCCCGTCTCTGTGTCGCTGAGCGGGTCGTTGCCGCTGAACCTGGTGGTGGCCGACAAACTCGAGCCGGCGACGGGCGTGATCCTCAACGACGTGGTGGTGCTCAACCCGGCGGACGCGCGCCGGCTGCTCGGTCTGGCCGAGGACCAGGCGACCGACCTTGCCGTCGAGGTGTTCCACGAAGCCGAAGCCCGCTCCCTCGCCCCCGAACTGGCAAGGGCCTTCCCCTGGCCGGTATCCGTCTACACCCGGGACCAGGCCCGGGGGACGTACGCGGCGGCCCTGGCACGACGCGGCTCGCTCGTGGCCATCGCCGGCCTGCCGGCCCTGCTGGGGCTGGCGCTGCTGACGGCGGCCACCGTGAGACGGCAGCTGGGAAGCCGCGGTGACGTGGGCCTGCTCAAGGCGTTGGGCTGGACCACGGGGGACATTCTTTACTGCCAGGTCCTGCAGGCGCTGGTCGTGGGCCTGCCGGCCGTCGCCGGCGGCGCCCTGACGGCCAGCGCCCTGGTTTTCTGGCCGGCGATCGAGTGGCCGGGCCGTCTGTTCCTCGGCTGGGAGTCCATGCCGCCCGCCCTGCACCTCGACACCGGCGGCGCGGGAGGCGTGCTGGCCGAGCTTGCGGCCTTGGTCTTTCTGCCGTATCTCGCGGCGGTGCTCTGGCCGGCGCTGAACGGCGCCGCCGCCGACCCGCTCGACCTGATCGACAAGCGATAGCCTCAACCCCCCGGGGGCGACCGCGCAGGCCCTGGGGAATACCAGGATCGACACATGCGACTCGCCTGCCGCCACCTGTTGTTTCAACGCCGCCGGCCGGACGGCCGGGAGGTCCGGCTTCTCGACGACGTCAGCGCCGAGTTCCCGCCCGGTCAGGTGGCGCTGGTCACCGGGCCGAACGGGGCCGGCAAGAGCACCTTCCTGCATCTCCTGGCCGGGTTTTTGCGGCCCCTTGGCCGGGGAGGTTCTGGCCGATGGCGCGGCCATATCCCGCTGGCGGGGCTCCCACCTCGACCGTTTCCGGCGCCGGGTGGGCTTCATTTTTCAGGATTTCAACCTGATGAGCGACATCAGCACGGTTGAAAACGTCGTCCTGCCCCTGATTCCGCGGGGGGGGTCGCTCGGGGCGATGCAGGCCTCTGCCGATGCGGCGTTGAACGCCTTGGGCATTTTCCATCTCGCCGCCGCCGCGGCCTCCGCGCTGTCGGGCGGTGAGGCGCAACGCGCGGGCTTTGCCCGGGCGCTCGCCTGCGACCCGGCCCTCGTCCTGGCCGACGAGCCCACCTCGTTCCAGGATTCCGACGGGGTGCGGCTGATGGCCGGCCTCTTGCGCGATTGGAAGGGAAAGGGCCGCACCGTGGTCATCACCGGGCACGATCCGCGCCTGGAGGGCGAACCCGGGCTGATCGACCGCCGTTACCACCTGGAGCACGGCCGGCTGGAGGTCGCGGGATGATGCGGCATTCGCTGATGCTGGCGGTTTCCGTCGGAGACGTGCTGAGCGTCGTACTGCTGCTGCGGGCCGCCTGGGTCGCTTTGCGGACCCTCTCCTCATGGGCCCCCGCCTCCTCAGAGCAGCAGCAACTGCGCCTGGAGCGCCGGGTCGAGACCGCCGAGATCGGTGCCGGGTTCGGGCTCGGCTTTTTTTCTTCGCCTCCGCGCTGGCGGTGTACGGGATTTCCAACGTGCTGCCGGCGGTCGTCCCGGGGGCCATGTGCGGCACCGGGGTCGTCCAGGCCTCGGCCGGCCTTCTGAACAAGGCCCTGATATTCCGGGCCCTGGCCTGCGTGACGGCCTACCTCTGGGCGTCGCTGGCCGCGCTGGACCGCCGGCAGCCGGAGTCGCTCCTGGCGCTCCCCAAAGCCCGCCTCATGCTGCCGGCCGCGGCCCTCGTCACTGCGGCCTCGGCTCTCACCATCAGGGCCTTTTCCGCCCTCGACCTGCACCAGCCGGTGGACTGCTGCGCCGTGGTTTACGGCAACGTCCGGTTGGAGACCGACGCGCTCGTACCGTCCTTCGGGTGGCTGCCGTGGGCGTTCGGCGCCACCACCTGCGCCCTGCTGGCATGCGGCTTTTGGGTCCGGGCCGCCGCGCGCGACCGCCAGCTGCGGGCAGCAACGGCGCTGTGCGCCGTGCTGGCGACGTGGCTGCCGATCGCCGCCCTGGCTCTGGTCCACTGCTTCGCCGCTTACACCTACGAGGTGCTGCAGCACCGCTGCCTCTGGTGCCTCTTCCTCCCCGAGCACGGCCGGGTGGGATACGTCCTCTTGGCAGCCCTGGCGGCCGCCGCCCTGGAAGGCCCGGCGGCCCTGGCGGCCGCCAAGGCCGGGGGCTTGCGGCCGCGGCTGGCGAACGAAGCACGGCGGCGCTGCCGCGCCGCCGCCACCCGAGTGCTGATGGCGGGATCGGTGTTTGCCGCTCTGGCCGCCCTGCCCGCGTTTGCTCTGGCGGGTGCGTTTCGGCGTCTGGATGGGATGATGCCCGACGCCTTGACGCCGTTGCGACGGGCGTGTTAGGTTCATTTTCCTGCAACCGGCGTGTAGCGAAACCGATCACCCTCACGGGGGTTTGCGCGTGACGAAGCGACTCAACCAACCGGGCTTCAGCGGCTTCTCCCGACTCAAACTGTTCTGGGCCCTGTCCCGCACCCCCCACGGCCTGCTCGACATGTGCACCCCGGCCTTTGCCGCGCTGCTGTGGCTGGGCGACTTCCCGCCGCTCGGCATCGTCCTGATCGGCCTGATGACCACCTTCGCCGGCTACACGGCGGTGTATGCCCTGAACGATGTGGTCGACTACGGCGTCGACCGGGAGAAGGCGGCCGCGGACGTCTTGCCGACCGCCGGAAGCGACCTTGACGCGGTAATTGTGCGCCATCCCATGGCCCAGGGGTTACTGGGCTTTAGAGAAGGACTGGCCTGGACCGTTTTCTGGGCCGGGGTTGCGGTCATCGGCGCCTTTCTGCTCAACCCGGTGTGCGCCGCCATTTTCCTGGGAGGCGCCTTCCTGGAGGCCATCTACTGCCTGCTGTGGCGGGTGAGCCCCTACCGCACGCTGGTGAGCGGGGCGGTGAAGACCACAGGGGCCATGGCGGCGGTGTTCGCCGTGGACCCCCGCCCGTCGCCGGTTTATCTGATCGCGCTGTTTGCCATGCTTTTTTTCTGGGAGATCGGCGGGCAGAACATCCCGAACGACCTGAGCGACATCGAGGAGGACCGCCGCATGCGGGCACGCACCATCCCGGTGACCTTCGGTGCCGGTCCCGCGATCGCGGCGGCGGCGGCCAGCCTCGCCGCCACGGTGCTGATCAACCCGGCCGTCTTCCTGCTCTCGCCGCTGCCGGCGGCGTCGATCCTGAGCCTCGCGGCGCTGGGGGCCGGGTGGTACCTGCTGCTTTTGCCGGCCTGGCGCCTGTACCGCAGCCGCAGCCGCCCCCTGGCCATGGCCTTGTTCAACCGCGCCAGCATCTATCCCCCGGCCCTGCTGGCGGTGGTGCTGGTCAGCCTGATTTTTCCCTGAACCCACGGGGGACCGGCGAGCGTGCGGACACCCCCCGGCCGTCCTGAAGGAGTTGCGATGAAGGAGTTCACCAGCGAGGAGTTGGCCCGGTGCAACGGCGAAAACGGCCGGCCGGTGTGCATCGCCCACGCAGGCAAGGTGTACGACGTCAGCACCAGCAAAATGTGGAAGACCGGGTCGCACATGAAGCGTCACCCCGCCGGAAGGGACTTGACCACCGACATCCTGGCGGCCCCCCACGCGCCCGACCTGCTGGAGCGTTTTCCCCAGGTGGGTGTCGTGAAAGATGCCGAGCCCGAGGACGACCCGCGGGTCCCGGCCTTTCTCGCCGCCCTGCTGCGCCAGTTCCCTTTTCTGCGCCGCCACCCGCACCCGATGACCGTGCACTTCCCCATCGTTTTCATGTTCTCCACCACCCTGTTCACGCTGCTCTACCTCCTCACGGGGGAGGAATCCTTCGACACCACGGCCTTCCATTGCCTGGGGGCCGGAGTGCTGTTCACCGCGGTCGGAATCGCCACCGGGCTCTACACCTGGTGGCTGAACTACATGGCCAAACCCCTGAGGCCGGTCAGGATCAAGATCCCCCTGACCATCGCCATGCAGGCCGTCGCGACCGCCCTGTTCGCATGGCGCCTGATGGTGCCGGACGTCCTGAATTCCGTCAGCGGCGCGAGCCTGCTTTACATCCTGCTGGTGTTGTCGTTGTCCGCGATGGTGACCGTGATCGGGTGGAACGGCGCGTCCATGACGTTTCCGGTGGAAAAGGAGTAACCGGGGGGTGGAAACCCGCCGCGGCGCCCTGCGCTGCGACCTCCGGCCTTGGAATCGTGGTGGCGGAAGCCCGCAGGGCGTGCCTCACTTTACCGCCAGATGGGCCACGGCGATGCCGTTGGTGAAGCGGCGGTACTGGACGCGGGAGAAGCCGGAATCCCGCAGCATGCCGGCCAGATCCTCCGGAAGCGGGAAGGTGCGGATGGATTCGGGCAGGTGGGTGTAGGCCTGGCGGCTGCCGGCGAGGACCTCGCCGAGCAGCGGCATGATGTGGAAGGAGTACAGGTCGTAGAGCCAGCGAAACACCGGCCAGACCGGCTGTGAGAATTCCAAACAGAGCAGGCGGCCGCCGGGTTTGAGCACGCGGCACATCTCGCGAAAGCCCTGCTGCATGCGGGTGACGTTGCGGATGCCGAAACCCACCATGGCGGCATCGAAACTGGCGTCGGGGAAAGCGATGCGCTCGGCGTTGCCCTGGACATGGCGGATCCGCCCCTCGAAAGGCGTCCCGATCACCTTGGGCAGACCGGCCGTGATCATGGCGCGGTTGATGTCGTAGACGACGACCGCACCCCGCGGGGCCGTGCGGCGGGCCGCCAGGATCGCCAGGTCCCCGGTCCCGCCGCAGACGTCCAGGACCCGCTCCCCGGGCTTGAGCTCGAGCATCCCGACGGCGGCGCGCTTCCAGGCATGGTGAATGCCGAAGCTGAGCAGCGTGTTCATGAAATCGTAGACCGCGGCGACCGAGTCGAAGTGCCGGATGACCCGTGCGGTCTTCTCCTCGGCCCGGATGCGTTCATAGCCGAAAAAGGCGCTTTCCTCCCCGCACGCCTCGATCCCGGCGCCGCCCGGCCGCGCCGCTTCAGCCATGTGCCCTTGCCCGCCGGCATGCCGCCTCCGATCCCCCGACTCTCCGCCCGCCTCATCCCGTCTCAGGCCTCCGCCGTTGCCGCGGGGCCGTCCGGCCGTCTCACCGCCCACCTCCGCCATCAACGCCTTGAGCTCCTCGCCTTCGATGGTTTCGGTTTCGAGCAGCACGGCGACCGAGTTTTCGAGGATGGCGCGCTTGGCCTTCAGGATGCCGAGCGCGCGCTCGTATTGCGCCGCGATGATCGCGTTGATTTCCTTGTCGATCAGCCTCCGCCGTGGCTTCGCTGTATTCACCCGGGCCCTCCGGCATGCCGGTCATGAACGGGGACCGGCGGTTGGGGGCATAGTAGACCTGGCCGACCTTGCTCATGCCGTACTCCCGGACCATGCTGCGGGCGATGTCGGTGGCCCGTGAAAGGTCGTTGTGGGCGCCGGTGGAGATGTCGCCGATGACGATGTCCTCGGCCGCGCGCCCGCCGAGCAGGGAGGCGATCTTGTTTTCGAGCTCGGTCTTGCTCATCAGGAACCGGTCCTCGGTGGGCACCTGCATGGTGTAGCCCAGGGCGGCGATGCCGCGCGGGATGACCGTGATCTTCTGCACCGGGTCGGTCCCCGGCAGCGACATGGCCACGATGGCGTGACCCAGCTCGTGGAAGGCCACGATTTTCTTCTCGTGCGGGTTGATCACCCGGTTTTTTTTCTCGAGCCCGGCCACCACCCGCTCGACGGCTTCCTGGAACTCCGGCATCCCGGCCCGGTCCTTGCCGCGGCGCACGGCGAGCAGGGCCGCCTCGTTGACGATGTTCGCCAGGTCCGCGCCGACCATCCCCGGGGTCATGTTGGCGATCCGCTCGACGTCGAGACCCTCGTCATGGGTGATGTTTTTCAGGTGCACCGCGAGTATGGCCTCCCGGCCCCTCTTGTCGGGACGGTCCACCAGCACCTGACGGTCGAAGCGGCCCGGCCGCAGCAGGGCCGGGTCGAGGATCTCCGGCCGGTTGGTGGAGGCCAGGAGGATGACGCCCACCTGGGGGTCGAAACCGTCCATTTCCACCAGCAGCTGGTTGAGGGTCTGCTCGCGCTCGTCGTGCCCGCCCATCGTCCCCGACTCCCCGGGCCTTGCCGAGCGCGTCGAGCTCGTCGATGAAGATGATGCAGGGCGCCTTGGCCTTGGCCTGGGTGAACAGATCCCGCACCCGGGCGGCGCCCAGACCGACAAACATCTCCACGAACTCCGATCCGCTCAGGCTGAAAAACGGGACCCCGCTTTCGCCGGCCACGGCCTTGGCCAGCAGGGTCTTGCCGGTCCCCGGAGGCCCGACCAGCAGGATCCCGCGCGGCATCTTGCCGCCCACGGCGGTGAAGCGCTGGGGTTCCTTGAGGAAATCGATGATCTCGGTGAGCTCCTGCTTGGACTCGTCCACGCCGGCGACGTCATCGAAGCGCACCCCCACCTCGTTTTGCATGTAGATCTTGGCCTTGTTCTTGCCGAGCGACATGAACCCCGGCTGCTGGCCCTGCATGCGCTTCATCAGGAAGAACCAGACCCCGACGAAGAGCGCGATCGGAAAGATCCAGGAGAAGAGGTCCCGCAGGAAGGTCGACTCGATTTCGCCCTTGAACTGCACGCCGTGGCCGGCCAGCAGACTCGGAAATCTCCGGGTCGACCCGCACGGTCCGGAACAGACGCCCCTGTTCGCTGGTGTCACCGGCGGTTTTCATGCGGCCCTGGATGATGTTGGCGGTGATGGCGACCTCGGTCACGCGATTTTCCTCGAGCGCCTTCAGAAACTCGCTGTAAGGGACGTTTTGGACGGAAACCGCCGAGAAGATCATGTTTTGAATGATCAACACCACCCAGACGCCCAAAAGGACGTACCACATCGAAAACTTATGGTGCTTCTGCATCCGCCCTCCTCGTGATCCGGCTCCTGACGGCCCGCAACGGCCGGGGAATTTCTCTTTCTACAGTTACCCGTAAAAATAAGCAAATTTATTCAAAGCGCAACGGCACCGCTGCCGCGATGGTCGCCGCCCTTGCGGGGGCGCCTTTTTCCCTCAAGTCCCCTGCCGAAGTGCGGATAACTCTTTCAGGAACGATTTCACCCTCCGGAGCGGAGGGCCGGGAGGAGGCCGGTATGACCAGCGGGAAGGTCGTCAACTTTTGTCAGTCGGAGCAGATCTCGGTCTGTACGGCCGGGAACCAGGCGGAGCAGAAGGGCTGCGACTTCTACGAGCGCGCCCGCAACGCCGACCGGTGCATGTACTTCATCTTCGAGGAGTACTGCGACAGCCTCAGCGCCCAACTCGGCGCCGCCGGTGCGAGGCGGTAGGGCCCGAACCGGCGCAGTGTGCATGAAGCCCGTCAGGGGTTGGAGAATTTCCTGGCCAGGTCGTTGTCGATGACGTAGATGCAGACTTCCTTGGCGCCCTGTTCGCTGTAGCGGTACTTCCGGCCGAGGTTGCCGATCAGGTAGGTGACGTCGTCCCGGATCTTCTTGTCGTAGGTCTTGAACCCCTCCTCGTTGAACTCCTTGATGGCGCGCCGGAAGTTCTCGTTTTCGAGCAGCGGGTCGAGCACCTTCTCCTTGAGGTTGTGGACGTAGCGCTCGTTCAGGTCCTGGAAGAGCCGGGTCTCTTCAACCGGGACCCCGTCCACCATGATCTCCTGGGTCAGGGTGCGCGCGGTGTACTCGCGCTGGGTCTCGCGGCGGAACTGGCGGCGCTGGGCGCGGTTGCGAGCCGGGGCCGAGCAGCCGCATCTCGATCGCCTCGAGGTAGTCCTCGGTGATGTCCAGCTTCTCGCCGGTGTAGGTGCTGGTGGCCGACACCCCGATCTCGAAGTTGATGGCGAACAGGTAGTTCTTGATTTCGCGCGCGATCTGCTCCTCGTTGTAGTAGTACAGGGACTCCTTGACCTCCTGCAGCACCGTGTAGTCGTACATGCGCAGCAGCGAATCCAGGAACCCCTGCGGGATCAGGTCGCGCACCTCCTTGTGGACCTTGGTGAAGAACTTGCACAGGTCCGACATGTTGATCAGCTTGTCGTCCTTGGCGTAGGTCGAGATAAAACTCGTTGAAGATCTTGATCGAGTCCCGCCCGGAGATGCCCTGCTCGCCCTCGGTCTCCGACTCGGCGATGATGCGCCGGCGGCGCTTGGCGGTCAGCCGCTTGCGGTCCTCTTCCTGAAGCCACTTGGGGATGTGGCCGGTGTAGATCTCCATCTTGAGCAGCTGCAGGTTCTCGTCGCAGTAGAGGCGGTACTTCTCCGGGCTCCCGATCCATTCCAGCATGGCCTCGGACCGCCTTTTGAGCCGCGAGGCGATGATCACCCGCGCGAAGTTGTGCAGCACCCGCGGCAGAAAGCGGTCGTCGATCTGCCGGCCGAAAATGTTGCGGTAGATCTCCACCTCGGTGTTGAGGTCCATGCACGTAGGGGATGTTGATGTACTCGATGCGGTCCAGAAAGCTCTGAAAACCCTCGATGTTCTTCTGGTCCTCGGGGTTCATGACCGCCAGGAGCAGCGAGTTGACGTTTTCCTCGATGTCCTCGACCTTGTGGATGCCCTCGCTGATGATGTTGTGCAGCTCGATCAGGCGCTCGGTGTTGTGGGACTTGATGTCCATCAGGGCGTAGATGCCGTTGTTGGTCTTGGCGTATTGGCTGAGAAGGTACTTGACCTGGTTGCTGTCCTGCAGGACCCGGTTGATCTGCTTTTGGATCAGGGGGTTGGTGAGCACCTGCTGGCGCAGGGGCTTGTCGCCGGGGTTGAAGACGCTGATGCCCTCCCCCAGCCGCCGGTTGAACCGGTAGGGCCGCGCGTAGAGCGTCTCAAAGACCTTCCCGGGGCTTTTGAGCCGGTAGAGCAGCGCATCAGTAGAGGGAGCTGCAGATGGTGCACGGGTTGTCCTTGAACACCCATTCGAAATCCTTCTCGGTGGCCAGCTTGAATTTGAAACGGTCGTTTTTGAAGAGATCGTCGAAAAAGGCCCGTCGGAAGGCCTTCGGAATCAGCAGGGCCGGATTGTCGTGGCTCGGGCAGGGGATTTCGACGATGTGGCCGTTCACCGCGCCAAGCTCCGCGTCGCCGCCCAGGGGCGGGTACTCCGGGCAGGCGTCGCCGCGATCGAGGCCACCGCCCTCGGCACCGTCCAGCAGCCGTGTGATCCGGTCGATCACGGGATGGGCCCCGTCCTCGGCCGGCATGCCGAACTTGCGGCGGTCGAAACACCAGACCACCTCGTAGCGCATGCCCGCCTCGGTGTTGGCGTACTCCTCGGCCTTGCGCAGCAGGTTGTTCAGAAACGTGCTTTTGCCGCACCCGGGCGGCCCCCGGAAGATGTAGATCTTGTTCTGCTGCGCGCCCCGTTTCAGGGATTCGACCAGGTTCACCAGACGGTTGGCGAACAGCCGATCGGCAAAGAAGGGCCGGTCGACGCCGTCGACGAACAGCTTGTTGCAGTCGTAGTGCACGAAGTGGATCGATTCGGGGTCGTCCGGATACTCGTCGACCCCCTCGCCGATATAGGCCTTGGCCATGTCGTGAAAGACCTGGAAGATGTTGCGCAGCACGACTTCGGGCCGGGCCACCACCTCCTGCAGGAATTCCGCGAAGGGGATCGGGAGGCGCCGCTCGCGGCTGCCGGCGGCCTGGTCGAGACCGTGCAGGGCCGTTTCGATGGCGTCGCCGCCCTCGAGCTCGTCGTTGGAATGGTCCGAAAAACGCTCCATCGCTCCTAAAGGACCTCACGCGTGAGTTTGCGCTCTTGCATGGTGTAGCGCACCCGCTGCCAGTTCGTCCCGCGCCCCCGGCGCTCCTCGGAAAGCGTCGCATGCATGCCGGAAGTGGGTGAATGCGCCGCGGCGGGTTCCGTGCGCACGGCCTCGCTGGTCTCGAGCACCACCGGTCGCCCCCACAGAAATTCGATCCCCAGCATGGTGTTGGCGATGAACTCGCGCACCAGCGGCTTGCCCTCGAAACGGTGCTCGAGCACCAGGTGGCCGTTGCCGGTCCTGTCGCGGTCGATCTCGATCGAGGGCGGGTGGTACAGAGCTTCGAGCAGCATGGCGCGGTAAGCGTCCGCCGACCGGCTTTTGACGAAGATCTCCCACACCCCCTTGTCCGCGTTCAGACGCCGGCCGGCGACAAAGAGCTTGTGGCGCGTCATGAAATCCTGGTCGACAAAGGTGTTGATGAACATGAAGTCGTTCATGTTTTCGCGAACATCGAAGAGAAACGCCATCCCTTCCCCGCTGCGGGTGTCGAATCGCTCCCGCAACCCGGCATCGGTCAGCCGGCGGAAGGCGACACTGTAGCGGCCCTTCTCCGCCGTGTCGAGGACCATGTCGAACAACCGCATGCCTAATGCATAGGGGTTCAAGCCGACCCGCGGCATCGAGGTCACGGCCGCATGGGTACGGGCGAAATCCACCTCGTGGCCGCGGATGCGGTCGTCCTGAAGAAAGAGCCGTTCATGCCAGAAGCTGGCCCAGCCTTCGTTCATGATCTTGGTGCGGATCTGGGGCTGGAAAAAAAGGGAGGTCTTGCGCACCACCTCGACCACCGGCTTCATCCAGCGGTTCCGTCCCCGGTTGAGAAACTCCGAGTGCTCGAGCAGGAACTGGAGCAGGTCCTCGCGCTGGGGCGGCTTGGTCTCGAGGTGTTTTTTGTAGAGGGCGTCGAATTCCGGGTGTTTGCGGAGCACCTCGGCGAAAAAGGCCTGCTCGCCGTGCTCGGCCGACTCGCGCAAGCAGGCGTTGTAGCGCTCGATTTCCTTGATGTACCCCCCGGTTTTGACCTTGCGCACGTTCTGCAGGAAATGGTCGAAGTAGAAGTCGAGCATCCGGTCGCGCCCGGTTTCCGGCGGCCGGTTGAGGCGCGACAGCTCGCCGTGGAACCCGACCAGGTTGTCGATGCCGCGCGCGAACTCGATCACGTAATCCACCCAGCGCCCCTTCTCCGAACGCAGCTGGGCGATCATGCGCTTGTCCGAAAGGGCCTGGCCGGTGAAATCGTAGTCCCAGGTGTGGCGGAAGTAGAGGTTGTTCTGAAAAAAATCGATGTGCGCCAGGACGTGGTAGAAGATCATCACGTTCAGCCAGTCCGGGTTGTTGTCGTTGTAGTAGGAGATGGCCGGTCGGGTGTTGATGACGGTCTCGTAAGGGTTGCTCGGGTAGAGCTCGTAGCGGCCCTTCTCCCGCAGCACCTCGACGTCGTGGACCCAGTAGTCGTAGAGGGTCGGGATCATCAGCTTCGGGGTGAGCTCGAGCAGGTCGCGGTTGGTGACGATGTACTCGAGGGTCTCGTCGTCGAAGCGCAGACCCGCCTCGGCCGCCCGTTTCTTGCAGCCCTCCATGATCCTCTTGGTGTGTTGGCTGATCAGTTCCATGGCTCAAATAAGGCTAAGAGGCCGAAGACCGAAGGCTGAAGGCCCAAAGGCGCATGGCGCCGCGTGGTCCATCGCCGGCACCCGCGGCTCCGGGTTCTCACTCCGCAATCAGGGTTTTGATGCCCTCGATCAGGCGCGGCTCGTCCGCGTCCTCGTGCATGACGTCCAGACGCAGCAGCTTCGGCATTTCCTCGAGCAGACCGGAGCCGCGGATGTATTTTTCCACCTCGGTGCGGGTCCCGCCTTCCGCGCCGTGGGCGGCGATGGTGATCCCCACCCGGTTGGCATAGGCCAGCATGCTTTTGAGCTGGGGGATGCTCTCCCGGCCCTCGGTGTCCCAGTCGTCACCGTCGGTGCCGTGAAAGATGTAAATGTTGTAGTCCCGGACCAGGTTTTCCTTTTGAACGATGTGGTTCACCAGCTTGTAGGCCGATGCGACCTGGGTGCCGCCGGCGACTTTCGAGTTGTAGTAGGTGTAGAAGTCCGGAACCTCGGCGGCCTGGGTGTCGTGCAGGATGAAGCGGGTCTCGACCTGCATGGCGTACTGGTAGAGCAGCCAGCTGTAGATCAGCACGTGCTGGGCCACCACCAGGTTGGTGGCATTGCCCTCCATGGAGCCGGAGTAGTCCCTGAGGAAGAACACCATGGCCTGGGATTCGTAGTCCTTCTCACGGGAGAGGATCCGGTACACCTTGTCGGCGGGAGCGACCAGAAAGCGGGTCGGGTCGATCGCGCCGGCATCCGGCACGTTGCCCAGGTGGATGTTGGTCTCGACGATCTTCCGCAGGGTCGCCTTCTTGTCGAGCAGCTGGCCGAAGCCGCGGTGCCGGTCGGTCAGATCGTAGGTGTACTGGGTCAGCGAGCGCTTCTTGCCCTTGTCCTTGAGGTTCGGCAGGCGAAACTTCTCGGTCAGGATCCGGCCGAGATCGTAGGCGCTCGACTCGAGCTCGTGCTGACCGCCTTCGCCCTGACCCGGCCCGGCCCCGGAGCCGGTCTCCTGCTCCCGCACCGGCTGCTCGCCGATGACCTCGCCTTCCTCCTCGTCGCCGGTCCCCCCGAAGGAGCGCTCTTCCTCGTCGTGCGCGGCGGTGTCGTGCAGGAACTTCTCCTCGACCGTGGTGGGCACGATCACCACTTTTTCCTTGCCGCGCTTGCCGGGCTTGATCAGGCGCCCGACATTGACCTTGCGCGGGAAGCCGTCCTGCTCGCGCTGGTTGTCGCGCTCGAGCAGCTCGTCGATCGAACGGATGTTGGCGCTGGCCGAGCCCTGCATCGCGGCAAAGGCCTGCAGCGATATGAGGTCGTGGAAGGCATAAAGACCCGCGGCAGCGGCACCCCCGGCCGCTTCGAAAGCCCCCCCGCGGTCCTCAGGCACCCCATGCACGCCGGCGTGGTTCAACTCGGCCAGGACCCGCGCCTCCGCCTCCAGGCCCAACCCCTGCGCCTTCAGCCGCTCATAAATTTTTTGAATCGGAGCTCACGGGCCATCATGTTCTCTCGAGGTCTTTGCCGACCGCAAATACGCTTCGCGATCTTCCACTTAAAACTTAACACTGTAACACTTAAAACTCTCTTTTCTACTTCTCATCCTCCTGCGTGCAGAAGTACTCGATCGTCTTCTGGGCGCAGGTGCGACAGTAGCCGAGCTTGTTCAGCATGGTGTCGATCATCCGGTCGTAGAGTTTCTGGTTCTCCTCGTTGGTGCGGTTGGCCAAGGCGCCGATCAGGCTTCCGGCCCCGGCGATGTCGGATTTCAGACGCACGTCGGTGACGGCCTTGACCAGCTCGAGGTTGTCCATGAAGTCGTAGTCGGGGTCGGTGGAGATTTTCTGCCCGTAGATCTTGCGGATGGAGGTGCGGAAGGAGTCCCGCTGCTCCTCGGTCTTGAGCCCCAGGCGCTCCTCGACGCTGTTGATGTAGCGCTCGTCGATCTTGAGGGCCTTGAGCTCCCGCGTCTGGGGGTCCTTGTACTTCCACATCTTGTCCGGCCCCAGGTTCTCGGCGTCGACGCCGATGATCATGTTGACGTAGCTCATGACGTCCTTGCGGATGGCGAGCGGCTCGTCCATGTAGGCGTTGAACATCTCGGTCATGATCCGCTCGCGGTAGAGGCTCTTGCCGGTCTTGATGTCCTCGATGTACTTGACCCGGTCGTTGGCCTCGGGGACATAGTCCAGGATGATGCGCTCGAGCGCCCGGAACACGTCGTAGGCGAACATGCACTGTCCCTCGTTGGTCTCCGAGCTTTCGATCAAAAGCTGCACGGCGCGGCCGAGATTGCGCTGCCCGAGACCCTTCTGGCCGAAACGGTTGATGATCTCCGGGTCCTGGTTGAGCGTGTCGATCACCTCGGCCAGGGTCTTGATGCTCTTTTCGCCGGCCACTTCGCCCGGCCGCGAGCTTCATCGTCTCCACCGGGGTCAGCTTCTCCGAACGCGGCAGGCGCGTCAGAACGACGGCGACCGAGGCGGCGTAGTTGAGGTTGGGATCCTGGTGCAGGTTCTCCTTGGTCAGCGTGGTGCGCGTTTCGCTGCCGATGGCGTAGCCCGTCAGCTCCTTCTGCAACTTGTAGTTGGTGTTGTGGGAAACGTAGCACAGCCGGCAGCGGTCGACGATGGGCGCCTCCTCCTTTTCGGACAGGAAGCGGTGAAACTCGGAATTGTTGCTGGTGGCGACAATCAGCGTGTCGATCGGCCACTTGTACCCGTCGATTTCGATGTTGCGGTTCTGGATCACCCCTAGATAGACCTGGACCAGGTCCTTTTTGTTCTTGAACATCTCGTCGCTGAAATGGATGCCGCCGCCGGCGACCCGCGCCAGGGCCCCGCGCCGCAGGTCGAAGCGGTAGGGGTTGTTGGTGTCGCTGATGTGCAGCAGGCGCTGGATGGACTCCTCCCCGAGCAGGTCCACGGCCGAGGAGGTGATCTTGTCCTTGGCCGGGTACTTGCCCGTGATGGTTCCCAGGCTCTCGGTGAGCGGAACGGGAATAATCTCCACGATAGGCGAGCATCTCGGCCAGGTCGCCGTCGCAGTGGGCGCGGATGTCGTTCCAGATGTAGCCGCTGCAGGCGCCGAGGGGCCTGTAGTTTTCGTAGAGCGAGTCGATGGCCGCATCGGAGAACCCGATCTCCTTCGCCAGGAACTCCTGGTTCTCCTCGGGCAGATCGAAGAGGTTCATGCCCAGGATCAGAGGGTCTTCGTAGGTCTGGGATTCGACGGTGACGATCCGGCCGTAGGAGCCCAAACGGTCGAGGTGGTTGAACTTGAAAGTGAACTTGCGGTTCGGCTCCTGGCTGAGAAACCTCCGGTAGCGGCCGGCCAGGAAGTCGACGAAGAAGGTCTTGCCGTTTCCGGGCTCGCCGACGAGCACGAAGGCCATCTCCTTGGAGGAGCCGTTTTCGGCGGCGTCCTTCACGTAGGAGACGAAACTGTTGACCTCCTCGTACATGCCGATCACGTGCTTGGAACCGCCGCGGAACACTTTGAAGTCGTAGGTGGTCTTGCCGTTGACCGTGATTTTTTCGATCCCGCCCTCCAGGATCATGCGCGAAACCCCCTGGAACGCATTCTCGAATTTTCGTCGGCCTTCCTTGACCGCCTGGAGATGCTCGAACAGCGAATTCGGGTTGGTGGCCATGGTGTCTCGTACCTCCCTGTGGATTGCCCGGCATGAATTGCAATGCCGCTGGAACAGCGAACCTAAGCTTTAGATAACCACTGGCGCACCGGGAGGCAACTGGAAGGTCGACGGAGGGGTCACCGGTTTTTGACGGTGCGGGTCGGCTGCGCTGGCGCAGGAGAACCCGGATGCGCCCCTAATATAAATTCAACTACCCGAAAACGATTGCATAATCAAACTCCAGCGGATATGCTGCCGGTGTTTGATGATCTGAAGCGTTGCAAGATCGATACCATTAGAAGTATCCTGCACGCCTCAGGGAAACTTCGACCGCAAGGCGTGGGGCCATTTTTTGATCCGCTCGCTGTGTCGGTTTGCTGTGACGGAACGAGGCAACCCTGCATGAACATCTGGCGGCGCACCGGGTATTTCCTGTTCGGTTGGTCGGCGCGAGTCCTGGTGACCCCATGGCTCGCCACCTGCCGCCCCCTGCCGTTCGGGGCCGAAATCGAAGCCGACTATTTCAGCAGGCACCCCGGCCGGCCGCTCCTGTACGCCACCTGGCACCGCGGCCTCGTCGGCTGTCTCTACTACTACCGCGGCCGCCGCCTGGCGGTCATGGCCAGCGCCAGCGACGACGGGGAGCTCGCCGCCCAGGCCGCCCGGCGTTTCGGCTGGGTGCCGGTCAGGGGCTCCTCGACGCGTCGCGGGGGCATCGCGGTGCGGGAGATGCAGACCCTGGTCGCGGCCGGCCACAGCGCCGGCATCGTGGTGGATGCCCCCACCGGCCCGCCGTACGTCTCGAAGCCCGGCATCGTGTTCCTGTCCAAGCTGACCGGCTGCCCGATCGTCCCGGTCATGTGGAGCGCCGAGCACTGCTGGCGGTTGGGCTCCTGGGACCGCACCATCCTCCCCAAGCCGTTTTCGCGCATCGTGGGGTTGTTCGGCGACCAGCTGATCCAGGTCCCGGCGGACGCCGACCGCGAAGCGTGTGAGCAGCATCGCCGCGAACTCGACCTGGCCCTCAACCGGCTCATGTACCAGGTGGACCGCTTCTTCACGACCCCCGGCATTACCGACCCGCGCCAGATCGTCGTCCCGGACCCGGTCCCGGTGCCGGAGCACCCCCGCCGGCGGTCGCGCAGAAAGCCGACCCGTCCCGGGTGATTCGATCTTCATGCCTCGTGATGTCCCGAACCGGGACATGAGACTTTGTTACGATGCCGTTACCGGCGGATGAAGTTTTCCGACCGATAGTGGGGCGGCGGGGGCGGAGGTGGCGGCGGATAGGCCCCCGGTTGCGGGGCCGGGGGAGGCGACGCATACCGCAGCGGCGGCGGGGGCGGCACCGGGGGCAAGCGGCGCACGCTGCGCGGGGGGCCCTCGGCGGCCGGGATCCGGTGTCCCTTGGTGAACATGCACTGCTGATAGGCGATGTCGTAGCGCCGCTGGGCCTCCCAGCCGGAGGCCGCCGCCTGGTTGCCGGCGACGGCGCTGCCGCCGATGAGACCGCCCGCCGCGCCGATCGCAAGACCCGTGGCCGGGTTGCCCGAGGCCGCCCCGATCGCCGCCCCCAGCCCGGCGCCCATCAGCGTGCCGATGACCGCGCCGGCCGCCAGGTTCTGATTGACGGTCTCGTTGGCCGAGAGCCCGGTCTGCCCGTCGGCCCACTGCCGGCACTCGCCGTCATCGGCGCGAAAGTGTTCGAAGGTCTTGCCCTGCGCCGGCAGGACCATCACGCTCGGCCCCGGCGGGATCGTCGCGCAGCCGGCGAGCATCATCAGCGCTGACAGCAGAACCAGGAACCGTTGCGGCTTCATGCGCTCCTACCTTCCTTGATGAGGGTGCTGAGAAACAGGCATCGGCCCGTCAGCGCTGCGGCGGCACCGTCTGCGGCACGACCTTCATCCAGCCGCCCGGGCAAGTCTTGACGTAGGGGTAATAGCCCCGCGCCGTGTCGCAGTAATACCAGTATTCGGGTTCCTCCGGCTCGGGGCGCACGGTGTAGGCCCTCGGCGCCGGCGCGACGACCACCGGGGGGCCGTACGCGCCGTAATAGCCGTACGCCGGGGGCAATGGGGCCACCAGAACGGGACGGTGCCAGTATCCCCACGGGGCATAGACCGGCGGCCCCCAGCCGCCCGGGTACCCGAACCCGAAATGCGCACCGACGAACACGCGCGTCCGCCCCGCTTCACCCGCCAAAGGAAGAGCAAGCACCAGCGCCGCCAGCACCACTGCCGCCAGGATCGCCTTTTTCATGTGAGTCTTCCGCTTTTCAGGTTTGTGTGACACCTACCTTAGACGCGGCCGCCGCGGGGTGGGTTTACACCGGCAGCCGCTTTTTCTCGCATGGGAAAACCCTCTTTGGGGAGGGGGGGCGGTGCGGCCCGAAGGTTGCCGCGCGTCGACCGGAGGGGGTTACCGGTGCTGCGCCGGGGGCGTTGACGAATGCTCGCGCAACAGCCGCGTGGTGTTGCCGATAACGCTCAGGCTGCTCAGCAGCATGGCGCACACGGCCACGAGCGGGGAGAGCAGGCCGCTCATCGCCACCGGGATGCTGATCGCGTTGTAGAGGAAGGTCAAGGCGAGATTCTGTTGGATCTTGCGGTTGACGCTGGATGAAAATTTTAAAAACTCGAGCTAGTTGGTTCGAGTCGGCGCGCATGAGCGTAACATCGGCGACATCCTTGCCGAGATTCCCGCCCGCAAAGACGGCCAGCCCCAGGTCGGCCTGAGCCAGGGCGGGAGCGTCGTTGATCCCGTCCCCCACCATCGCCACCACCTCTCCCTGCTCTTGCCGCTTGGCCACGAATTCGGCCTTCTCCGCGGGCCGGCAGCCGCCGAAGGACTCGGGGATGCCCAGCCGGCGGCCGACGGCCCGGGTGGTTGCGGCGCCGTCGCCGGAAACCAGCGCCAGGCGCAGGCCCCGGCGTTGCAGGGCCGCCACCGCCGCATCGGCCCCGGGACGCAGTTCGTCCCCGAAGACGAACACGGCCGCCGGCCGGCCCTCAATCGCCAGATACACGCTCGAGCGACCGTCCGCATGCCGGAGCATCGGGCCCAACCGCTCCTCCTGGCCGCTGAATTCTTCGGCGAGATACTCGGCGGAGCCTAATTTCGCCTCGCGCCCCCCCCAGCGCCCGCTGATTCCGTTGGGGTGCGTCGCGACCGCGGACACCTCCCCCGGTCGGACGCCCCGCACCCGGGCAGCGTCCCGGATTTCGGCCGCGATGGGGTGGGTGGACGCCTGCTCGAGCGCGGCGGCCACCGCCAGGGCCCGGTCCGGGTCCCATGGCCCGCAAGGGATGATTTCCAGCAATTGCCACACCCCGCGGGTCACGGTCCCGGTCTTGTCGAGCACCACCGTGGTCACGCGCCCGGCCTGGTCGAAGACCGCGAAATTGCGAATGAGCATCCCCTTGCCCGCCGCCAGACCGAGTCCGGCCGCCCGCGCGAGGGGGATCGCGATGCCGAGCGCGCAGGGGCAGGAAATCACCAGCACGGTGACGGCCCGCACGAGGGCCTCGTCGCGCCCCAGGCCGCTCCACCACACCCAGGCGCCCGTGGCGGCCGCAAGCGACACAACGGCAGGGACAAACCACTGCAAGGCTTTTTGCACCCGGACCTCGCCGGGGGGCCTGCCGGTCAGGGTCCGTTCGACGACGGCGATCATCTGCCCCAGGGTGGACTCGGCCCCGACCTTGTCGGCGCGGACCGTCAGGCTGCCGGCGTGGACCCGGCTGCCGCTGCGCACGGGATCCCCGGGTTTTTTTGCGATCGGCATCGGCTCACCGGTGATCGACGCCTCGTCGACCGTCCCGGTCCCGCCGACGACGACGCCGTCGGCGGCGGCGCGCTCCTCCGCGCCGATGCGGAACAGGTCGCCGGCCGCCAGCAGCTCGGCGGCGACGAAGCGCCCCTCCGGGTATTGCTCGCTGATCACCCGGGCCTTGACCGGCATCAGCCCCAAAAAACCTGCCAGCCGCTCCAGCACCCGCCCCCTGGCCCGGCGCTCGAGCATCTTGCCCAGCAGGACCAGGCTGACCAGCATGCAGGCCGTGTCGAAGTAGAGGTGGATGCTGCCGTTGATCAGATTGACCGTGCTGTAGCCGAAGGCGCTCAGGGCGCCGATCACGACCAGGGTTTCCATGCTGAAGGCCGCCTGGGTGAGACCGTGCCACGCCCGCCGGGTGAGCGGATACCCGCCGTAGCCGAGCACGACGGCGGACATCGCCGCCATCGGCCAGGAGATGCTGGCGACGGCGTCCGCGGAAAGATCGGTGAAAAAACCAAAGTACAGCGCGGCGGAAAGCATCATGACGTTCATGCTGAGGAACGCGCGAGACACCGAAGCGGAGCCACTCCCCGCGCTGGGCGGCCTGCTCCCCGGCCTCACCCGGCGCTGCGGCCGCATAGCCGAAGCGCTCGAGGGCCGCGATGATCCGCCGGGGGTCGGTGGCAACGGGATCGTAGCAGACCTGCAAACGATCCGTCGCGAAGCTGCAGTCGGCGGCGACCACACCCGGTGTCTTGCGCACGACGGTTTCGATCAGCCAGGCGCAGGCCGGGCACCACATGTTCGCAATTTTAAAATCCGCGGTGAGGGTCTGCGACATGCCGGCCGGTGCGTCCGCCGGCGCCGCCGGGGAGTCTTGCGCGGCGGCGGCCGCGGCGGCGAGGTCCTCGGCGCTGCGGGGCACCAGACCGGCATCCCGGCAGCGACGGTAGAGATCGGTCCGACGGAACGCCTCCGGGTCGGGGGTCCCCGCGGCCTCGAGCAGGATCTGGAACACCTGGCGGCAGCCGAGGCAGCAGAACGGCATAGGTCCGGCCTGCGTGCGAGGCTTCGAAACGGCCGGCGGAGAGCGGCAGGCCGCACAGGTCGCAGGCGGCGGTGCGGCCGGTGGTGGGGCTCAGCAGGTGGTGTCGGCGCGGACATAACCGGTGGCGGGCGTCACGGCCGCAGCCCCAGGCCCTTCACGTAGGCGACGACGCTCCAGCGGTCGCTCTCCGGTGACGGTGGTGTGCAGGGCCGGCTGGCGGCCGCCGGGAATGCCGTAGCTCACGGACTGGAAAAGCGCCCCCGGCGGCTTGGACTGCACGGCGGGGCTGCGCAGGTCGGTCGGCAGGGGCTGGAAGCTCTGCCCCACCGTGCCCCGGCCGTCGTGGCCGAGCACCGTGGCACTGGGCGCAGTAGGTGCGGTAGACGGCCTGACCGCGTGCGGCGACGGCCGGGTCGGACATGTCCAGTGACGGGCTTGAGCGCGCCTGCGTCCGCCCGCAGCAGGGCCTCGCCGCCGGAGACCGGCACGACCCCCTCTTCCATGAGCGTCAGCGGCTCCTCGTGGGGTTTGACGGCCGGGGTCTCGCGCATGCGGCCGTAGCGGAAGTTGTTGTCGTAGTACATCAGGGCATGGTAGGCCGCCGCCAGGAGGAAGACGGCGCCGACCAGGATCAGCCAAAGCTTTTTCATTGGACACCCCGAATGCCCAGGACGAGCGGCGGGTTGGACTCCTGCCCCTGGGGCCGGTAGACGTGCTGCGGGAAGGGCACCGGGGCGTACAGCGCATAGGGCGACTCCCCGGGCACGTCGGCCACGGGCCGGTAGTCCCAATCCGGCTGGCCGCGGTCGCCGATGACGGTGAACGCGAACCAGCCCTGGAGGAAGACGATTCCCACCATGGCCGCCACCAGCAGCCAGGACTTGACGGTCGAAAGCGGATGCTCGGCGTGCATGGTCAGATCCTCACCTCCAGAACCCCGGTCGAAAAGGATGTAGAGCACGCTCCAGAGGAGCGTCCCGGCGATGGTCAGCGTCAGCACCAGTGGAAACGGGGCGTTGCGGCCCTCGATGCCCCCCGGGTATTTTTCGATGATGCGCGTGGCCCGCTCCGCGGAACCGCGGCGCTGGAGATGCATGTACCCCAGCCCCGCCGCGAAGATCACGATGAAGGCGGCGGCCGGAAACAGGTACATGACGAAATGCTGAATATTGAGAACCTCAAACAGACGCATACGCACCTCTCAGCCCGCGGACGGCGGGTGTGTGACGATTCTTCGAGACCTGCGGCGCGGACTTTGATTCAGCCGCCGTGCGTCAGGGAAAAAACGATGACGGCGACACTGCCGGCCAGCCCGCAGCACACCAGGGCGAACAACCCGTAGGTTTCGATGCGACCCTTGCGGGTGAGCGCCGCCGGGTGCGCGGCCGAGACGTTTTCCAGGGGCAGGAAGCGCGCGCGCTGCTGATCGCGGAACTGCCCGCGGTTCACCGCCCAGACGAAAACGGCCAGACTGACGGCGAACCCGATCCCCATGTAGGCGATGAAATACGGAAAGTACATCTCACTCCCCTCCGCCGTCACGCCGCTGCGGCGGCACCGGCTCCGCTGCCGGCCGCTGCGGCGGGGCCGGCGGCGGTCGCCGGCCGATGGTGATGACAAGACCGCTCTCGGTCCCGGTCGCCACGCAGGAGCCCAGATGATCGGGGGTCGTCTCCACCACCACCCGGACCTTGTCGGGGTGGGCGAAGTACCGCACCTCCTTGACGAACCGGCTCTCCACCACTTGCCGCTGCTCGCCCTTGGCGAGGGTCCCCATGCCGTTCAGATCGACGACGCAGCGGGCCGGCTCCTCGAGCGTGAACGAGACGAAATCGTTGACCGCGCGATCCGCCGCTACCCGGATGGCGGCCCCCTCGGGGCCGGTCGCCACGACGAGGTCGGTCACCGACGCGGTCGCCCCCGACCGGGCCGGCGCCTTCGGCGGCGGCTTGGTCTTCGGCGGGGCGGGTTTGGCCCCCGGCGGCGCGGGCCGCGCCGGGCCCGGCTTGTCGAACACGATGTGCAGGTCGTCTCCGGCCGCTTTGACCGTGTAGCGCATCTCCCGCTTGAGGTCGATGGTGATGCGCGTGTCCCCCACCCCGTCACCGGAGCGCACCGCGCGGATGGCGGCAACGACACCGTTCTCCGGCGGGCGGTAGACCGGCGCCAAGTCCCGCAGACCGGTGGCGGGAAACTGGAGCAGGATCCTGGGCGGCGCCTCCTGCTTGAGCGCCGTGTAGGTCAGAGGCCGGCTGCCCCGGATCACGACCGTGAGGGTGGCCTCGGTCTCGAGCGTCAGAAAATCGGTGATGGCGGCGGTCTCCACCCGCGATGCCGGCGCGGCTTCCTGCCGGGTAGCGCATCCCGCCGCCAGAACGGCCGCCACGAGACCGATGCCGAGCAGGCCGATCCCCCGGGCCGATACCGGCCGCGGCACGCAGGATGTCCTCCGGCGCGACATGTCCGATCGAGTAACTCCCCTGGCCCCCCACGCCGCAGGGCGCACAGGGGTTCCGGCGCCCTGGCTCACGGTTCCCACGATGCGTCGATCCCCCGTGGTTCGGTGTTGGCGTCGCTCTGGTTGATGAAGTAGACCGCCACGTAGTCGCCGACCTCCCAGATCTTCTGGGACTCGAGGTCGCGCTTGAAATAGGGCATGGCGGTGCCGGTGATCCCGTTCATGATCTGATAGTAGAGGATCCCGCCGGAGATCTCGCGGCCCTTGAGGACCGTGAAGTTGAGCGGCGGCGGGTAGATCCAGGGCTGGGCCGGCCCCATCCCGTCCCCGATCGGGCCGTGGCAGCCGAGGCAGAAGTTCTGGTAGATCTTGTGCCCGCGCTGCAGCGCCGCCTCCGAGGTCGGGTAGGGGTTGGGCAGGTGGCGCCAGCCCTCGGGCACCTGCTCGGCCAGCCAGCGGGCGTTGACGTCGGGGCCGGCCTCGTAGGCCTTGATCGACTCCTGCTTCCAGTAGCGCTGGCGCTCCATGCGCCGGTCGGCATCCTTGAACCCCAGGCTCTGGACGTAGCGGGTCAGGGTCTCGATGCGCGGCATGCCCAGCCACTCGAAGGGCGGCATGATCGAGCTCGGCCGGGTGAAGCGCGGGTTGACGAAGTGGGCGATCTGCCAGTCGTCCGGGTGCTCGCCGCCCTCCCGCGACAGGTCGACGCCGGTGCGCTGGGAGCCGAGCTGGATCGGCTCGTCGGCGACGTAGTCCCCGGCCTGGGCGATGCGCTCGGAGCCCTGGTCCCAGTCGAAGGTCCGGATCGACTGGCTGTGGCAGAAGACGCAGCCGTTGGCGATGTAGATCCGGCGCCCGGCCTCCTCCTCCGCGGTGCGCGCGCGAAAAATCTCCGAGGGCGTCCGGTCCTGCTGGACATAGGGCCAGTAGACCATCGTCAGCGTGATGGCCGCCAGCAGCGCCAGGATGCCGACCAGGATGACGGCTGGGGTCATTTTCATGAGGAGACTCCGCGGTTGAAGTAGAGCGACCGGACGATGTTGTAGAGACCGAGATAGGCCCCGGCCATGATGAGCAGCGCCGAGGGCTGCGCGCAGCACGTAGTAGGGCTGGATCATCGGCAGGGTGCGGTAGAGCGTCTCGCCGTTGTACCAGGAATTGCCCTGGATCAGCCCCACGATGGTGAGCACGACGGCGAAACCGGTGACCCCGATCAGCACCAGCCAATACTGGAGATCGGCCAGAAACCGGCTGAACAGCGGCCGGCCGGTGATCCGCGGCAGGATGAAGTAAAGCCCCCCGAGTGCGGTCACGCCGGCGAACCCGAGCACCCCGATGTGGGCGTGGCCCACCACCCAGTTGTTGAAGTGGGTGATGCGCTGGACATCCGGCAGCGCCATCATCGAGCCCTGGATGTTGACGAAGAAGTAATAGATGGTGCCGGTGAAGACGAACTTCGCGCCGATGTCGGCGTGGATGTCGCCCAGCTTCCCCTTGACCGTGTACCAGATGTTGATCAGAAAGACCATGACCGGGATCACCATGGCGACGCTGTCGACGATGGAAATCGTCTTCAGCCAGGTGGGCACCGGCACCTGGAGCAGGTGGTGGGTCCCGATGTGGGTGTAGACGATGATCAGCGACCAGAATCCGAGCAGGGAGAGCGTGTGGCTGTACAGCGGGCTGCGGGTGGCGATCGGCAGCACGTAGTAGGCCACCCCGAGCGCCATCGGGGAGAGCAGCAGCCCGAAGACGTTGTGGCCGTAAAACCAGAGCAGGATGGCGTCCGGGATGCCCACCAGCGCGCCGGTGTCCGGTTTCCAGACGACGTTGCCGATCAGGTAGGTGCAGGCGGTCAGGACGACGGCGGCCGCGGCGTACCAGATCGAGACGTAGAGGATCGGCTCGCGCCGGCGGCGGATGGTCAAAAGGAAGTTCACGATCACCAGGGCGAAGGAGACCGCCACCATGATGTCCACGGCCCAGGGCAGCTCGGCGTACTCCCGGCCCTGGCTGTAGCCCAGCGCAAGCCCCACCATGCCGGCCAGGCTACCGTGAAGTTCCAGAAGACGCGCCGAGAACAGGCCCAGCCGTTCGCTGTAGAGCGGGGTCCGCAACAGCCGCGGCAGGTAGTAGAAGGCCACGGCCAGCAGACCGGGGGTCACGAAGCCGAACAGCACGGCGTTGACGTGCATCGGCCGCACCCGGCCGAAGTGGATGTACTCGATGTTCGCCAGGAAGTCCGGCGCGATCAGGTAGCCGGCCCCGATCATGCCGAAACTGGTGGCGGCGGCGAACCACAGGGCCGAGGTCAGGGTGAAGGCCCGGGCCGTGCGGTCGCTGTGGCGGATGCTCTCCTCAGGTATCTCCAAGTCGCTGCTCCTTCAATTGTGGCAGGTCAGCCAGCAGTCCACGCTGGCCTTTTTGGCGTGGTGGCACTCCAGGCACATCCCCATGCGCCAGACCTTTTGCGGCAGCCGGTGCAGGTTCTCCACCGCGCCGTGGCACTCGCCGCAGGCGATCTTGCTGTTGATGTGCCGCTGGTGGTTGAAGAACACGTGCTCGGCGATCGAGTTGACCTTGACCCAGGGGGTGGGCGTGCCGGTGTTGCAGTATTCGTGCTCCTTCTGGATCCAGGGGTGCTGGACGATGATGTAGTTGTGGCAGTGCAGGCATTTTTCGACCGGCGGGATGCCCGGGAAATTGGAGTAGGCGACGTAGGGGTGGCAGTACTGGCATTGGATCTGCTTCACTCCGCTGTGGACGTTGTGGCTGAAGGGGATCGGCTGCTCCGGGCCGATGGCCATCTCGGGTCCCGCATAGAAGGCGAACAGGAACGCCGCGATGAAAAAGACGCCGGCGGCGGTGATCAGGATGGCGGCTTGGTTTCGCTTCAACGTCGACACCTCTTTGCAGGGCCGCTCAGCGCCCGGTTTCCTTTGCCGGCGGAATGAGCTCCGGGAACAGGTTAAGGCTGAAGGCGACGGCCCCCACCATCAGGGCCAGAAAGCCCACGAAGATCAGCGCCTCGCTGACCCCGAGCGGCAGCCCGGCCGCCTGGTGATCGAAGGCGGGGCCGAGCAGCAGCATGTGCTCGAGCCAGATGGCCACGATGACGGTGCTCGCGAGCACCAGCATGAAGCGCGGGTTGGTTTTCACGCGTTGGTTGAGCAGCACCAGGAACGGGATGATGAAGGCCAGGGCGAAGACCGTCCACGCCAGCGACCGCCAGGGCGGCAGCACCGTGCGCAGGAGCACGTAGTGCGTCTCCTCGGGGATGTTGCCGTACCAGATCACGGTGAGCTGGACGTAGAAGAAGTCCGCCCACAGCAGGCAGAAGGCGAAGAAGAGCTTGCCGATGTCGTGGAAATGGCCTGCGGCCAGACCCGAGCCCGGCCCCTGGCGCAGGCGGACGATGCAGGCCAGGATGATCAGCGCCCCCAAACCGACGTAGAAGGCCTTGACGAAGTGATAGGCGCCGAAGAGGGTCGATATCCAGTGCGGGTCCATGCTCATGACCAGGTCGTAGCCGATCAGGCTCAAGACCACGGCAAAGGCCAAGATGTAAAGCCCGGCCCAGATCGTCGTGCGGCGCCGGATGCGCGCGATCGCGTGCTCCCCCGGCGGCTCGGCCCCGACCAGAAGGCGGCGCAGCCCGGCGCAGGGCCGGCCGCGATCCGCCTTGAGCCTGAGGGTCTGGGCCAGAAACGCGAACCCGAGCCCGTAGAGGACGAGCAGGCCGACGGCGTCGCGCGTGAAGAGGAACGGCAGGTTCAGCCAGACCTCCTTGCCGTGCAGGTCCTCGTGCAGCCACGGGAACAGGTGGTCGCTGCCGAGGAACAGCACCAGGAACAGCGCGAACGACAGCGGGAAGAATCCGGCGAAGGCCCCCGAAAGCCCGTCCAGGGGCCCGCTCCACCGGGCCCGGGTCATGTGGGTGACCGCGGCAAAGAGCACCGCCCCCTGCGCCACGGCCGACCAGAGCAGAAAATTGACGAGATAGGCCTGCCAGGCCCGCTCCGGGTGGTTCCCCAGAAGGCCGGCCAGAAAGGCGGCCAGGCCGGCGGCGGCCAGGACGACGCACGGGATCACCAGCGGGTTCATCGCGGCGGTCGCGGATGGGGTCGAGTTCGATGCCATGGTTTCTGTGTCCCGGTTGTCCCGGCGGGGCGCGTTGCGGCCCGGTGTCTATTGGAAGACCCGGACCTCCCCGCCTTTCTTTTGGAAAAAGTCCATCAGCTCCCCCTGCCGGCCGGGCACGCAGGCCGCCAGCACCCCGAAGTGCTCGCCGGAGCAGCGCGGGTCGTAGCGCTCGAGCCCCTTGTAATCCGGCAGCCGGGCGCACAGGAGCAGGCCGATCACGTTGCCGAACACGGCAAACAGGATGGTGAACTCGAAGCCGACGATGAAAAAGGGGATGAGCGCGACGATCGGCTTGCCGCTGACGATCAGGTTCCACTGGACCGACGTGAAGATGGCCAGGGCAAAGCCGGTGAAGAAGCCGAGGATCCCGCCCGCGAGCGTGAACCACCCCACGGGGCTCTTCTTCAGTTTCAGGGCCGCCTCGATCTTGTGGCTGGGGACGGGGCTGTGGGCCCGGCGGAAGCTGAAGCCGGCGCCTTCCAGGTCCTGGATGGCCCGGGCGGCTTTGCCTTCGTCCGCGAACACCCCCATGATGCAGGTTTCAGCCGGCATGCGTGACGGTCTCCTTCATCTCCGTCATGGAGACGGAGGGCAGGTGCTTGACAAACAGCAGGAACAGGAAAAAGAACAGGCAGAAGCTGCCGATCATGATCCCGTACTCGATCAGGCTGGGCGCGTAGAGCCCCCAGGCGTGGGGCGGGTAGCCGTGGGCCGGGCCGCCCACGATGATCACGAAGCGCTCCCACCACATGCCGAAGTTCACCACCAGCGAGATCGCCATCAGCCAGAGGATGCGGCGGCGCACCGCGCGAAACAGGAAGAGCATGGGGATCAGCGTGTTGCAGAGCGCCATGAAAACAAAGCCGTAGGCGTAGTCCCCGACCAGACGCCAGCGGAAGGACTCTATTTCGACGGGGTTGTGGCTGTACCAGGCGATGAAGAACTCGGTGGCGTAGGCAAACCCGACGATCAGCCCCGTGAAGACGATCGTCTTGGCGACGTTGTCGAGCACGTTCATGGTGATGATCGTCTCGCAGCGCAGGATGCGCCGCAGCGGGATCATGAGGGTCAGCACCATGGCGAGCCCCGAGTGGATGGCCCCCGCCACGAAGTAGGGCGCGAAAATCGTGGTGTGCCAGCCGGGCACGATTGCGAGCGCGAAGTCCCAGGAAACCACGCTGTGGACCGAGATCACGAGCGGGGTGGCGAGCGCCGCGAAGAAGAGGTAGCCGCGGCCGTAGTGGCGCCACTGGTCGTGGGCGCCGGTCCAGCCGAGCGAGAGCACGCGGAAGATGCGCTGCCGCCGGCCGGTGGCGCGGTCGCGCACCGCGGCCAGGTCCGGCAGCAGCCCGGTGTACCAGAAGAGCGAGCTGACCGTGAGATAGGTGCTGATCGCCACCACGTCGAACATCAGCGGCGAGAGGAAGTTCGGCCACAGCAGCCGCTGGTTGGGGATCGGCAGCATGTAGTAGACCTGCCACATGCGCCCCAGATGGATGAAGGGGAAGAGCCCGGCGGTGCAGACGGCGAACACGGTCATGGTCTCGGCCGCGCGGGCGATGGGGTTGCGCCAGCCGGCGCGGAACAGGTGCAGGATGGCGGAGATGAGGGTCCCGGAGTGGGCGATACCGACCCAGAACACGAAATTGATCAGATAGGTCCCCCAGGCCACCGGGATGTTCTGGCCCCCGACCCCGATGCCGACGAAGATCTGGTAGGCCCAGCACCCGGCCCCCATGAGGACGCCGGCGGCGAGCATGGCCACGGTGACCCAGTAAGCCCTGCCGGGCGGCTCGAGGGTGTCGAGCACCGTCTGATCGATCTGCTTGTAGGTGAGCTCCGTCATTCTACCTTTTCCGTGGTTCAATGGGTACGCCGCAGCGAGCGCGGGGTGAAGCGCAACGCCGAAGCCGGGGTTTCGGTGAAGACGTCTGCCGGCGTGCTTCGCCCGTAACATCTTGCGCCCTGGTCGGCCCCGGACGGCTTCACCCAAAGCCCGGATTCAAGGCGCGCGAGCCCCGCCGAGTGAGGCGTACCGGAGGTACGCCGCAGCGAGCGCGGGGTGAAGCGCAACGCCGAAGCCGGGGTTTCGGTGAAGACGTCACACTTCGTGCAGTACCTTCTTCAGGTATATCACCCCCGGCTTCGTGTTCAGGTAGCCCAGGGCCTGGTAGGCCCGCGGGTCGTTCACGAGCTTGCGGACCCGGGTCTGCGGGTCGTTCAGGTTGCCGAACACGAGCGCCTCGGTCGGGCAGGTCTGCACGCAGGCCGGGGCGATTTCGCCGTCGCGGATCTCCCGGTTTTCGTTCTTGGCGGCCGTGCGCGCCTCCTTGATGCGCTGGATGCAAAACGAGCACTTTTCCATGACGCCCTTGCTGCGCACGGTCACGTCGGGGTTGAGCTGCAGGTTCAGCGGCTCCGGCCACTCCCAGTCGAACCAGTTGAAGCGCCTGACCTTGTAGGGGCAGTTCTGGGAACAGAAGCGGGTGCCGATGCAGCGGTTGTAGATCTGGTTGTTCAGCCCCTCGGCGCTGTGGTGGGGCGCGTAGACCGGGCAGACCGACTCGCAGGGGGCGTTGTCGCAGTGCTGGCAGAGCATGGGCAGGAACATCACCCGCTGCATGCGCCGCTCGTCGTGGTAGCGCTCGATGCTGAGCCAGGCCATCTCGCGCCCCTCCAGGATCCGCTCGACACCGACGATGCCGACGTTGTTTTCGGCGTAGCAGGCCGCGGCGCAGGCCCCGCAGCCGATGCACCGGTCGAGGTCGACCACCATCCCCCAGCGGTAATGGTCGTGGTCGTGGGCCGGGTAGAAATCGCGCCGCGGGTCGTAGCCTTCCGGCAGCGGCAGCGTCAGCGGGAAGTTGTCCATGGTCAGCCCGGCCTTGGCCGGCGGCCGGGTCGTGCCGAGGTCCGCCAGCGTCGCGGTCAGGGCCAGCGACCGCCCGTGCTGGATGCGGCTTCCGTCGACATGCGCCAGTTTCAGCGCCCGACCGGTGTTCCGCAGGCGGACATCGAACGCCCAGCTGCCCGCCCCCCGCAGAGCGGGTCGAGCTGCACGGGCAGGATCGCCACCGGGTTGGCGCCGACACCCGCGGCATAGCGGCCGTAGGCGGTGTGCCCCTGGCCCATGGGCATCACCAGGGTCCCGGGCCGGACCGTTTCGGTCGGGCAGACCGGGGCCTCGAGCGCGCCGTTCCCGGTCTCCAGGCGCACGATGTCGCCTTGCTTGAGCGCCGCGGCGCGGGCGGTGTCCGGGTGCAGGAGCACCGGGCTCTGCCAGGCCACCCGTGAGAGCGGCTCCGGGATTTCGCTCAGCCAGGGCCGGTTCGCCCCCCGGCCGTCGAACAGACGCACGGAAGGTGCCGCGGCGAACGCCAGGGCGCCGGCGGCCGGCGCCGGGGCCGGCGGCGTCAGGGCCTGGGCCAGACGCCCGGGGTGCGGCCGCGCCGGCGTGGAGGGCGAACGGGGGGCCTCCTTGAAAAGACCGCCCTGCCGCAGGAGGTCGACCCACGCGGCCTCGTCGCGCACCCGCCCCTGCGCGAGCAGCCGCGCGGCCAGGTAGCTCTTGGCGTCCGCGGCCGGCCGCCGGGCCTCGAACCCGGCCTCGAGGAACACGTCGGTCAGGTGCGGGGCTTCGGTCAACCGGCCCATGGCCGGCTGCAGCGTGGAGGAGAGCGACGCCCACCCGCCGTACTCGTCCCAGGTCTCGAGCGGCAGGCGCACGGGCAGCACCAGGTCGGCCAGGGCGGCGGTTTCGTCCAGGAAGGCGCCGAGGCTGACGACAAAAGGCGCCTCGCCGGAGAGCGCCTCCCGCACCCCGCCGGCCGGCGGCAGGGCGAAGACCGGGTTGACGTTGTTCAGGATCGCCACCGCGACCTGGCCCGCGGCCATGGCGTCGAACAGCGCGAGCACCTCCGCGCGGCGGTCGGCCGTCTCCACCCGGTGGCGCGCGGCCGCGTCGATCAGGGTCAGCTCGGGGTCGAGCATCAGGTTGAGCAGGTTGGCCGCGATGTGGGTCTTGAGCCCGTTGTCATCGGATGCCGCGCAGCCGGCGCCGAGCACGAGCGGCCGGCGGGCCGCCGCCAACTGCAGGACCAGCCGTTCGACCTCCTCGGGCGAGAGGCCGCAGCGCTCGAGCACCGTCTCCCGGTTGTAGGGCGCGGTGGCGGTTTCGAGCAGCGCGTGCAGGTCGGCGGGCAGGTGGGCGCCCCGTCGCGCCTCCAGCAATCGGCGCACCAGCCCCAGGGCGAGAACCGCCTCGCTGCCGGGGGCGCAGGCCAGCCAAACATCGGCATTGGCCCCGGTCAGCCCCTGGTAGGGGCCCGCATGGAAGAACACCCCCTTGGCGCCGCCGCGGAGGGCGTGCATGGTTTTGAACTTCCAGGCGTACTCCACCGGCGAAAGCCAGGTCTCGAGGAACTCGGCCCCGAAGGAGAGGAGAAAATCGGCCTGCTCCAGGCGGTAGGAAACCAGCCCGTCCACGCCGAAGACGTCCCGGTTGGCGGTCTTGAGCCCCTCGTACGCAAAGGGCTCGAACACGGTGGGGCCGCCGGAGTTCCAGCCGGCCAGCGCGTCCCGGAAAAGGGCCGTCATGCTTTCCCCGACCACCTCGGTCAGGAGCCGCACGCGGTCCGGCCCCTTGCGGGCGGCGGCCTGGGTCCGGGATTTCAGCAGGGCCAGGGCCTGGTCGAAGGCGATCGGCCTGAAGCCGGCCCCATCCTTGAGCAGGGGGGTTTTCAGCCGCTCCGGGTGGTAGACCGCCTGGAGCGCGGCCTGTCCCCGCATGCAGAGCTTTCCGCGGTTGATGGGGTGCAGGGGGTTGCCTTCGAGCTTGACCACGCGGCCTTCGCGGTTTCTGGCCAGGACACCGCAGCCCGCCGGGCACTCGCGGCAGGTGCCGGCGTACCAGGTCGCCTTGCCGGTCACCATGTCGTCGGGGGCGTGGACCAGGCTGTAGAGGTATTTGGGGGACTCGGGGCTGCACCCGGCCGCGAAGGCGACGCTGCCGGCACCGGTCAGCTTGAGAAAGGTGCGACGGTTCATAGCGGCAATGAGCTCCACCAAAGAGACAACCGGGCCTAGGCAGGCATCATGCGAAGCAGCCGGCGGACCGCCGCCTGCGCCGCACGCGAACGACACAAGGAGTCATGAACCGTATAGCGAACTAGGCGCGCGCCTGTCAAGTCAGGCAGCGTCGGCGCATGCGAAGGTGGATCTCGAGGCGCTCGAGCGAAAGGCGCACCACGTCGCGCACCTTGTCGGACTTCCGCAGGTATTCGGCGAAAAACCCCCGAACCTCATCGGCGCGGTCGATCCCCGCCGTGGGGACGATGGCGGCGATCACCCGCTCGTAGAGCATGGGGTGAAAGCGCTCGAGCTCGCCGATGTGGGCCACGTACCAGTCCCACAGCAGGGGCACGGCGTGCGGGTTGGCGGACATCGCCACCAGCGGGATGAACTGGTTGCGGGGCGGGACCTTCGCCAGCACGTAGTCGAGAGACTTGCCGATCTGCGCCGGGTCGCGGAAACAGCCGATGGCGGCCAGAATGTTCATGCGCTCGTGTTCGCTTTCGGAGCGCCCCAGCCGCTGGTCGAACCAGTCGAAGGCGCGGCCGTCCCCGTGCCAGGCCCCGGTCTGCATGACGCTGCGCAGGATATCCGGGTGCACCGGGCCGCCGCGGGTGAGGGTTTCGAACTGCTGAAGGGCAAACCCCTCGGCCTGGGCGGAGCCGTAGCGCACGGCGTCGAAGAGCAGGTGGTCCCTCAGGATGGCGGTGGTCTGCGGTTCGGACGGCCGCGGCGCGTATCCGATGCGCTCGAGCAGCGCCTCGTACCAGGGCATGGCGAGCGCGGTGACCGCCGCCCTCCGCCCGGGCGCCGCCACGCCGTGGGCATGGGCCAGGTGGGCGGCGATGCTCGCGAGGGGGAGAAAGTCTTCCTCGGACTGGTAGTGGGCCAGAAACTGGAGGTACTCGTCGAAGGGCAGGCCCGCGCTGATCATCCGCGCGTACAGGTCGTTCTCAAGCCCCCAGCGATCCTCGGCCGCCAGGGTCTTCTGCCGGACCATCGACCCCAGGGCCTTCAAGTTATCACGGTCGGCGTAGTGCACGCGGTAAAACCCGGTCTGCCCGTCGTTCAGTTTGTAAGCCGTCGCCGCGCTGCCGATCTCCACCCTCTTGACGGCCTCGTCGATAAGGATGGTCCGGCACTGGGAGTCCCCTGAAGCGGTAAAGGTGCGCAGATTGACGGGCACCACCCAGCGCTGGTCGGAGTCGTTCGGCAGGTAGGTGAACCGTTCTTGGGAAAGCACCAGGGTGGCGCCCTCCCGGGCGGCCGTCACCAGCGGGAAGCCCGGCTGCTCGATCCAGCTCTTCATCAGCGCGGTGACCGGTTGGCGGGACTCGGCCTCGAAGGCCTCCCAGAGATGCTGGCTGTCGGCGCAGTCGTACGCGTGGGTCTTCAGGTAGCGCTGAAGCCCTTGGCGGAAATTCCCGGCGCCGATGAAGCCCTCGACCTGCCTCAGGATGCTGCCCCCCTTGTCGTAGATGATGGGGGCGGTGCTGGAGTTGATGACGAGGTGTTCGCCGCCGGGGATTTCGATGGCGTAGTTCTCCAGGAGCGCATCCCGCGACAGGGCGGAGGAGGTCGTCCCGTGGAGGAACTGCCGCCAGATCTCCCATTCCGGGTGGTGGTGGGCCACCACCCCGTAGCCGAAATAGGTGGCGAAGCTCTCGTTCAGCCACAGAAATCTCCAGTCCGAGGGGGTGACCAGGTTCCCGAACCACTGGTGGGCGATTTCATGGGCGATGACCTCGCAGATACGCTCCTCCCCGGATCGGGAGGTGACCCCCGGGGTCGTGCAGCAGCAGGTTCTCACGGAACGTGATGGCCCCCCAGTTTTCCATGGCGCCAAAGGCGAAGTCGGGGATGGCGATCAAGTCCATTTTGCTCAGCGGGTAGGGGATCCCGTAGTAGTCCTCGCTGAACTCGAGCGCCTTGCGACCGAATTCCAGCCCGTATTCGGCAAACCGCTGCATCCCCGGCAGGGTGAGCACCCGCACCCGGGGGTCGACGTGGTCCTGGAGGGTCTCGAACTCCCCGACCCCGAAAAAGACGAGATAGGTGGACATGCGCGGGGTGCGTTCGAAAATGACACGCTTCCTGCCGTTTTCGAGGAATTCCTGGGCCTTGATCTCCATGTTCGAGACCGCCGTCAGGTTGCGGTCCACCTCGAGCTCGATGTCGAAGGTGGCCTTGGCCGCCGGGTGGTCCAGGCAGGGGAAGGCCCGTCGGGCATCGCTCTCCTGAAACTGGGTCACGGCGATGTGCCGGGTCCGGCCGTTGTCGGTGTAGCGGCTGCGGTAGAACCCCGCCATGTTGTCGTTGATCCGGCCCGTGGTGTCGACGGTGAGCGTGATCTCACCGCTGGCGGCTTCGGGCAGGGTCACCGTGAGCTCCTCGCGGCGGGGGTCCACCCGGAAGGCGCAGTCCTCGGCGGCACCCGGGCGTTGGAGACGGCAGCGCCAGACGGCCAGGCCGGCGGCGTTCAAGGTGATTTCGGAGACCGGCTCCGGCGCGTCCAGCCGGATTTCCGTGCGGCCCTCGAAGACAAAGCGTTCAAGATCGGGGGCGATTCGAACCCGGTACCCCGTCGGCACGATGTCCGGCATGGACTCCTCCTTGAAGATCCTATATGTAGGGTGGCGGCCTGGTTCCCGTAGGCCGATGTCGAGGGACTATAAGGAAGACGGGGGGGGGGATGTCAATCGCGTTCGGAGGCGCCTGCCGGCCGCCGATTCCCCCGCCGGGGTCATTGCGGCAGACCATCCAGCGCGGCGACGGGCCGGCGGGCAGACCGGCGACCGACCCGCGGAAGGAGTGATTGATGAGCGTCATCGTCGATTTCAGCTTGTTCCCCCTGGACAAGGGCGAAAGCCTCAGCCCCTACGTGGCCCGTTCGATCAAGATCATCCGCGACAGCGGGCTGCCCTACGAGTTCCGCGCCATGGGCACCAGCATCGAAGGCGAGTGGGACGAGGTCATGGCGGTCGTCAACCGCTGCTTCGAGGCGATGCGCGCCGACTGCGGCCGGGTGAGCCTCTCGCTCAAGGCCGACTTTCGCAAGGGCCCCGCCGGACGCCTGCAGGGCAAGGTCGCATCGGTGATGGAAAAGATTTAAGGAGGGTCTGCCGGTCTCCGGTCCGCCCGTCGCCGGTCCGCGGGGGCGGGGGCATTTTCCAAAACCGGCTTTTCAACCTGAACCCTTGAACCCTCGAACCCTTGAACCCTATTATTACACCATGAAACACGTCACCGCCTGCACCTTCGACTGCCCGGATGCCTGCTCGCTGCTCGCCGAGCCCGACGGCGACGGGGGGGTGCGTCTGCGGGGCAACCCGGACAGCCCGTTCACCCGGGGTCTCATGTGCGCCAAGACCCGGCGCCACGCCCGGCGGCTCCAAAGCCCGAGCCGGATTCTTGCGCCGCTGCGAAAAACCCGGGGCGGCTTTCGGACCATCGGCTGGGAGGAGGCGCTCGACCTCGCCGCGGAGAAGATCCAGTCCCTGCGCCGCGAGCCCACCGCCCTTGTGCACATCCACAGCGACGGCGCCAAGGGGGTCCTCAAGGAAGCCGTCAACCTCTTCTTCTCGCAGCTCGGATCGAGCCGGATCCGGGGGTCGCTCTGCGACGCCGCCGGGTACATCGCCGGGGTCGAGGATTGCGGCTCCCGTGAAAACAACGACATCGACGATTTGGAGAACACGGCCGCCGTCGTGAACTGGGGCCGGGACCTGTCGCGCAGTTCCATCCACATCGCGGCCGCCGTGGCCGCGGCCCGCCGGCGCGGCGCCCGGGTGCTGAGCATCTCGCCCGGCGGGGACGGCAACGACGCCTTCTCGGACGAGCGGATCCGCATCCGGCCCGGGCACCGACCGTTTCCTGGCCGCCGCCGTTATCAAGCGGCTGCTCGACGAGGGCCGGTTGTGCGATGCGGCGGCGGCCCGGGCCCGGCACCCGGAAAAATTTTTCGACCTCATCCGCGGCCTCTCGACCGAGGGGCTGCTCTCCACCTGCGAAGTGGGGGGGGAGGACCTCGAGCGCCTCTACCGCTGGTACGCGCACGAAAAACCCCTGGCGACCCTGATCGGCGCCGGGCTGCAGCGCTACCGGTTCGGCGGGGAGAACGTGCGCTTCATCAACGCCCTGGCCTTTCTCAGCGGCAACGTCGGCATCCCCGGCGGCGGGGCCTATTTTCACCTGCACTCCTACCGCAACCTCGAGCTCGCGTGGCTGAAAGGGCCCGGGCACAAGGGCCGGCGCGCCTTTCACATCGCCGCCATCGGCCGGGAGCTCCTCGCCGCCGAAAACCCGCCGGTGCGCATGGCCTGGGTCAACGGGGTCAATGTGGTCAACCAGGCCCCGGATTCCCGGGAGATCGCCCGGGCCTTCGCGCAAATCGATTTCAAGGTGGTGGTGGACGCCTTCATGAACGACACCGCCGAGCGGGCGGACCTCATCCTGCCCTGTGCCCTGATGCTCGAGCAGGAGGACATCGTCGGCTCCTTCCTGCACGAGTACGTGCAGCACGTGAGCGCGGTGTGCCCGCCGCCCGCCGGGGTGCGCACGGACCTGTGGATCGTGAGCGAAGTGGGCCGGCGGCTCGACCCGCCGGTGGTCATGCCGCCGGCCGAGGCCTGCCTCGCCGCCGCCCTGAAGACCCCCTGGCTCGACACGAGCCTGGCGGGGCTGCGCGAGCGGCGTTTCGTGCGCTCAAAAAGGCCGAAGGTGGCCTACGCCGGGCTCAATTTCGCCCACCCCGACGGAAAATACCGGTTCCCGGCCGACCTGCACGCCGAGCCGCAGGCCCCGGAGCACTATCCCCTGCGGCTGCTGACGCTGGTGCGGCGCGACGCCATCCACTCCCAAATCCTGCCCGAGGACCAGGACGCCCGGCCCCGGGTGTGGGTCTCCCCGGAGAGCCCGTGCCTGGCCGGCCTCGACCGCGACCGGCCCGCGGTGCTGGTGTCCCCGCTCGGGCGCATGGAGGTCTTGGTCGAGCTGATGCCCGGCCTTCACCCGGGGACGGTCAATTTATCGCCGCGGCGATTGGATGAACCGGGGCGGGGGCGCCAACCGTCTGATCGCCGCCGGGCTGACGGACATGGGCGGCGGCGCCCCGTTTTACGACCAGTATGTGCGTTTGGAGAACGACTGAGATGGCGCCGCGAGACGCCCCCCCGCTGGAGCTTTTGGACATCTGCCGCTCCTGGTCCGCGACGCTGGCCGGGCTTGAGGATGAGAGCGACCGGATCGCCGCCATCGAGCGCGCGCTGCCCGCCCTTCTGCAAAACCGCCCCCTGTTCGCCGGCATCCTCGCCGCCGTCGGCAAGGGCGGCGGCTTCCCGGACACCCGCCAGGGGACCCTGTTCGACAACGAGTTCGTGCTTCACCAGGACCGGGAGCGGCGCTTTTCGCTGCGCATGTATCTCTTCGGGCCGGGGGAGCAAACGCCGGTCCACGACCACGGCAGCTGGGGGGTCTCCGGGGCCGCCTTCGGAAAGCTCGAGGTCGCCCGCTTCGGCCGGGAAGACGACGGCTCGGTCCCGGGCCGGGCGAGGCTGACGCCGGCCGGCCGCGTCGTCCTGCCGCCGCACGCCGTCGAGGTGACCCTGCCGCTCGACCAGGGGATCCACCGCACGGGAAACCCGGCCGGCGGCACCACGCTCATGGTCAGCGTCTACGGCCCGCCCACCCGCCGGCTCTACATCCAGGAGTTCGATCCCGCCGCCGGCACGGTGCGACGTGTGTTTTCACCGCGGATCCGCAAGAAGATGCTGGCGGCCAGGGTGCTGAAGGACATTGAAAAGGAACATCAGGCTGAAGGCTGAAGGCTTTTAGCTCATCGGCTAATAATAGACGGCTCGACACAGGTGTTTCACGGGCTGATCAAACAGCATGCATCTATTTGAGATCGGAAACCCCGGTGCCCGCGCCCACTGTGGCCGACAGGGCGGCGGGTGCAGGCCAAAACGGAGGTCAACGCGCATGAACGATTCGAAAGCCTATGACGTCGTCATCCTGGGCACCGGCCCGGCCGGCCTGCAGGCGGCCATCCATGCCGCCCGCCGGAAGGCCGCGGTGCTGGTGCTGGGAAAGGAGAGCCGCAGCAGCATCTTCCACCACCACGTCGAAAATTACTGCTGCGTGTTCAACACGACCGGCGAGGACATCATCCAGACCGGCCGGCACCAGGCCGCCGGCTTCGGGGCCGAGCTCCTCGAGGAGGACGTGCTGGCCATCGCGCCGCAGGACCCCGGCTTCGAGATCAAGCTGGAGAGCGGCAACAGCGTCCTCACGGCGAGCGTGATCATCGCCACCGGGACGGCCCGCAACCGCCTGGGGGTTCCCGGCGAAAAAGAGCTGCTCGGCCGGGGGGTCAGCTACTGCGTGGAGTGCGACTGCAACTTCTTCAAGGACCAGGAGGTGGCGGTGGTCGGGGGCGGCAGCGCCGCCGCCAGCGGCGCACTGACCCTGCTCGGCTATGCCCGCAAGGTGCATCTCGTCTGCGACCGGCTCGAGGTCAATCCCACCCTGGCCGATGAGATCAGGCGCAGCGGCGTCGTGCTCCACGAAGGCGCCCAGGTCAAGGAAATCACCGGCACGGACGGCGTCGAGGGTCTTCTGCTCGACGACGGCTCACGTCTGGCGGTCCAGGGGGTGTTCATCGAACTCGGCGCCAAGGGGGTCATGGAGCTGGCGGGGCTTCTGGGGGTCCAGTTGGACGAGGAGATGAAATACATCCAAACCAATAAGAAAATGGAAACCAACGTGCCCGGCATCTACGCGGCCGGGGACATCGCCGGCCCGCCCTGGCAGGTGGCCAAGGCCGTCGGTGAGGGCTGCGTGGCGGGGCTCGAGGCCGCCGCCTACGCCAAAAGGCGCGCCGGAAAGCTCAAACCCGCCGCCGCAGGCGCTTAGCCGGCACCACTCACGCGTGGCCCTCCGCCCCCGGCCCCAATGGCGCGCCGGGCCGGGTGCGCAGCGCCTCGAGCGCCTTCGCGGCCGCCGACGCCTGGGGGTTGCGGCTTCCGGCCAGACGGGCCAGGAATTCTTCCGAACGCGCGCCGCCGATGTTGCCGAGGGCCGCTACGGCCGCGGCCAGCACCGCGGCGTTCTCCGGGTCGTCGGATTTCCGCAGCCGCTTGAGCAGCCCGTGGCGGCGGCCCGCGGCGCGCCGGGCGACCTCCACGACGGCGTCCTCCACCGCCCCCGGCTCCGGGAACCCCTTCATGTTGCCCACGCTGCGCAGGATCTGAGCGGTGGTCTGCCAATGCCTGGCCGCCTGGTCCTTGTCGGCGGGCGGCTCGGCCAGCAGACGCCCCAGGAGGCGGGTCATCACGTCCCGGGACAGCGGGGAAAGCTCGGCCATGGCGTTGGCGGCACGCCAGCGGATCTTCTCGTCCGGGTCGTCCAGGGCCTTGAAGGCGAACTTCTCCGCATCGCGCGCGTCCAGGGCAAAGGTGGTGCTCAGGGCCTCGTCCCGCACCCGCGCATGGGGGTGGGAGAGCAGCTTGCGGGCGGCCTCGGCGTCCCGCGGGCCTTCAGCGGTGTGCCGCAGGAGCATCAGCGCATTGCGCTTCAGGTACCATTTCTGCCGCGGGTCGTCGATGACCGAGAGCACCCACTCGCGCGCGAGCGCCCCGGCACGGATCAGGGCGTCCACCGCGGCCTTGCGGGTCTCGCGGCTCTGGCTGTCCGTCAGGACGCCGCAGAGGATCTCGACCCCCAGCGGCCCCAGCTTGGCCAGGATCTCCTCGATCACGGCGCGCTCTTTGTCGTCGGCGCGCTCGAAGGCGTCCTGGACTCTGCCCCGTGCGGTCCCCGAAGAGCACCTTGAGCGGGTCCGCGGGAAGCCCGACGCCGTCGGCGGCCGCCTTGGCCGTCGCCCGCACCAGGTAGAGCACGGTGCGGGCGTCGCCCTGCTCGAGCAGCGTCGGGATGACGCGCCGGAAGCACGCCAGCAGGACCCCGGCATCCTCGGCGGAACCCGGGTCGAGCATGCGCTGGACGTATTGCTTGACGTGGACGGCGACGTCCTTGGCCATCTTGCGGGTGTTGACCAGGTACTGCACGTCCTGGGGCAGTTCGTGAAAGGCGAGAATCCCGTTGGCGTGGAGCTGCTCCAGAAACCGCTGCGCACCGCGGACGTCGGCAAAAACCAGTCTGCGGGAGACATGCTTCAGGATGCGCCGGACCGCGGCAAACCGCTGCTTGACCGAGTCGTTGTGCGGGTCCTGCGCGGACATCTCCCGCATGCGGTGCATCTCCTCGAAAACGCTGTGCGAGATCGGCAGGAGCTTGTCGAGCGGGAAGGCATCGATGATCACCTGCTCGATGTCCTCCTCCTCGATGTTCTTGACGTGGCGGGCGATGATGTAGCAGTTGACGATCAGGTCTTTCAGGAACTCGGGGTGCTTGAGCGGCCGCAGGATGTCCTGGATGATCTGCAGCTTCATCTCCGTGATGGCCGCGTCCGACTCCGCCCGGAACATGGGCAGCACCTTGAGGTCCTTGGCCAGACGCTGGATGGCCATTTCGACCCGCCACGGCAGGTTCTTCTCGAGGACGATGATGTCGTCCATGAACACCGTGGAAATGCCGCTGATCCCGCGATCGATCAGTGCCCGCGTCAGGAGCTCACCCACCTTGGCATTCTCGCGACGTTCGGCCGCGGGGTCGCTCATCACGTCGACAAAATCGTCGAAGTGCCCGGCGCTGATGGCCTTCTTGACGGCGAAGCTCACGAGCCCCTTGCGGTTGAAGTAATCCCGCAGTTTGGGGACGAAGAGTTCCGCCATGCCGGCGCCCACCAGGTGGCGCACGCTGACGGGCTCTTCCAAGACCCCGGAGATGAGGATGTCGGTCTTCGTGCGGGTCTCCTCGATGGTGATCACCAGCTCCGGGGAATCGCCCATGCACTTTTGAAACGCTTCGTACATGCCGCGCTTGGCGTTCAGGGACCCGGGGTGATCGGGCGCGTAGTAGCCGGTGCGCAGCATCGCCTTGGTGAGGTCCATCACAAAGTCCCCGACGGGCTTGATGCGCGCGCGCTCCTCGGGGGTCAGGTCCTTCTTTTCGGTCAGGGGGGGCGGGACGGCTTCCGGGGCATCGTTTTCCCGCGCCGCCGCTTTCTGGGCGACGGCGCGCCGAATCCAGGGCAGGGGCAGCGCCGACTCACCCGGCCCTTGCGGTTCAGCGGCAGGGGGCTGCAGGGCCGGGTCGGCGGCGGGAACCGGCGGGCGGTCGCGAAGCGCGGCGAACCCCGGCACGGCCTCGAGCTCCCGCTCGAGGGCTTCCAACGCCGACCCGGGCTCCGCGCACAACCCGATCGACATCCCCCCGGCCGTTTCGGAAACCTCGGCCGTCTGCGGCTCGATGGTCGCGAGAACCACCGCCTCGAGCTCCACCCGTTGCCGGATTTCAGGGATCTTGAGCACCAGCCGCAGCCGGGTGTCCGCCGGCAGCGGCATCTCGGTGGGGATGAAAATCCGCCCAGTTTTCAGCTGCCGGTAGTGGCCGAGGAACTGATCGATGGAGCGATAGCGCAGTTTGAGGGATGTCGCCGTCAACGCCGCCTCTGCGGAATGGTACCGATCAAGAGTTGATGACTTTTTCGAGCTCATCACGAGCCTCAGGAAACATCTTCAGTATAGCCGAGAAGCCGCCCGGAGTCAAAATTGAGGGGCTCGGCGCCGACGGGGCCTTAGGGTCAAAAAATTGACGGAATCCGATCCCGGGCCGGTCCTGCCGGACCCGCCCCGCGCCACGCAGCCGCCCTCGCCCCACGTCCGTGCTCGGTTGCGTGTCGGCGGTGCAGCCAGAATTAATGGCACGCTTAATGCATATAACTACATATCTACGGCCATCACTACACCCGATGACCGCAACGGATCGCCTCAATTTCCGCCCCCGGTCTTCCGGTGAGCGGTGTTTTCGCGCTTATTACCGGCACGCCACCGCAGAAGCGGGGAGAACTCGGACACACGCATGTCGGATCGGCAGACCACCGTCCCGCCAGAACCCCCGGCCACGGACTCCCCGGAGAGCCTCGCCCCCGCCCGTGCCGACCGATACCGGGACCTGTTCGCGCAGGCGCCCGGCAGCATCGCCGTGGTCGCCGTGGATGGGACCCTGCTCGATGTCAACCGCCGGTTCGAGCACGAGATGGGGCTTGCACGCGAGGAGGTGGTCGGCCGGAACGTCTTCACCTCGCCGACCCTGCTGACCCGCGAGTCCCGCGACCGCGCCCGCCTCCACGTGAAAGAGTTCCCGCCCGACCAGCCGTGGATCCATTTTGAGCTTTACAGCCAGAAGAAAGACGGCCGCACGGTGCCCTATGAAGTGCGCCTCGCCCCCATCCGGGAGGCCGGACGGGTGATCGCCGTTCAGGCCATGTTGACGGACATCTCCAAGGACAAGGAAAACCAAAGAGCGCTGCGGACCAGCAGGGAGACCACCCGCGTACTGTTGAACGCCTTTTCCGGGGCCGCCTTACTGCTCGACACCAAGGGTGTGGTGCTGGCGGTCAACCGCAACGGCGCCGCACGCTTCAAGCTGACCCCCGAAGAGCTCATCGGCCGCTCGCCCGCGGATTTTCTGGCGCCGGAAGTCGCTGAGAACCGGCGCCTGAAGGCCCTGGAGGTCATCCGCTCCGGCCTGCCCCTGCGCTTCGAAGACGAAAGCGAGGGACAGGCCTACGACCACTCCATCCACCCGATCCTCGATGAGACGGGCCGGGTCATCGAGCTCGCCCTCTTCAGCCGCGACATCACCAACGAGCAGAAGGCGCGCGAGGAACGCGTCAAGCTCGCGGCCCAGCTCCAGCAGGCCCAGAAAATGGAGGCCATCGGCACCCTGGCCGGCGGCATCGCCCACGACTTCAACAATCTGCTGATGGCCATCCAGGGCAACATTTCGCTGATGCTCTTCAAAACCGACCCCAACAACCCGCACCACCGCGTGCTGACGAATATCGAAAAGCTGGTGCGCAGCGGGGCCGACCTCACCTCCAAGCTGCTGGGCTACGCCCGCAAGGGCCGCTACGAGGCCCGGCCCCTCGGGCTGAACGACCTCGTCCTCGAAACCTCCGAGACCTTCGGCCGCATGCGCAAGGACATCGTCATCTATCGCGACCTGGCCGAAGACCTCAAAAACATCCTGGCCGACAAGGGGCAGATCGAGCAGGTCCTGCTCAACCTGCTGGTCAACGCGGCGGACGCCATGCCCACCGGCGGCAAACTGTTCCTCAAGACCCGCAACGCCACCCACCGCGACATCCCGCTCAAGGGGTACACCGTGACCCCGGGCCACTACGTCGAACTGAAGGTCAGTGACACCGGCAGCGGCATGGAACCGGCGGTCATCGCGCGCATTTTCGATCCCTTCTTCACGACCAAAAAAAAGGGACGGGGCACCGGCCTCGGGCTGGCCTCGGCCTACGGTATCATCAAGGGCCACAACGGCTATATCGACGTCGAATCGCAGAAAAACGAAGGCTCCACCTTTTTCGTCTTCTTTCCGGCCACCGAACGCAGGACCACCGGCGGGACGGCGAGCGGGCCGAAGCCGGAAACCGGGTTCGGGACCATTCTGCTGGTCGACGACGAAGACACGGTGCTCGAAGTGACGGCCGAAATGATCCGCCGCCTCGGGTACACGGTGCTCATCGCCCGCAGCGGCCGGGAGGCGCTCGAGCGCTTCGCCGAGCACCAGACCGAGATCCGCATGGTGATTTTGGACATGATCATGCCCGAAATGAGCGGCGGCGATCTGTTCGACCGGCTCAAGAAGATCAACCCCGCCGTGAAAGTCCTGCTGGCGAGCGGCTTCAGCATGCAGGGCCAGGCCCGGGAGATCATGCAGCGCGGCTGCAGCGGGTTCATCCAGAAACCCTTCAGCCTGGAAGACCTGTCCGTCAAGGTCAAGCTGATCCTGAGCGACCCCTGAGCCGTTCCCCCCTGCCGTGTGCCGGCGCCTGCCGGTATTTTTGTTTGGTGTCCCTCCACAAACGCCCTCTTTCGGCCCTTGCCGGCGTTCTCGCTCGCGGCGATCCTCGAGGGTGATGAATCACGCCTGCGATGGCCAAAATGCCGCGGCCCCGGCCTGAACCGAAACCCACTACTTCTGGATGGGCACTAGTCCGGATGCGGCTTCAACCTGTCACACCGACCACACCGAGACGGCCGCAGCCCGTTCAGAAAAGGTCCATGAACATTCTGGCCAGTGGACTTGATCCATGTACTCTGATACCTTAAGCTCATGGAACTCTGGCACAACCTTTCGCTTTTGGTCCTGCTGCTGAGTGTCGCTTTCGTGTTCGGCGTCCTGGCGCAGCGCCTGAGGCAAAGCGCCACCATCGGCTACCTCCTGGCCGGGACCATCCTGGGGCCGGCCTTCTTCGACCGCCAGACCATCTCCGAGTGGGGCGAGCTGGGGGTCTCCCTGCTGCTGTTTTCGATCGGTCTCGAGTTCTCCTTCCGCCGTCTCAGGAGCCTGGGCGCCGTGGCGCTGGTCGGGGGGACCTTGCAGGTCGGCCTCACCCTGGCGGTGTTTGCCCTGCTGTTCGCATTCACGGCGCCCGCCGGCGCCGCGCTCGCCTGGGGGGCGGTGGCGGCGGTCAGCTCGACCGCGATCGTGCTGCGGGTCCTGATGACCCGCGCCGAAATCGACTCGGTTCCCGGAAGGACGGCGCTCGGCATCCTCCTGCTCCAGGACATCGCCGTCGTCCCCCTGGTGCTGACGCTCACGCTCCTGAGCTACGGGGGCAGCGCCGGCGACATCGCCGTGCACATCGGCAAGACCGTCGCGGCCGCCGGGGGCCTGGTGGCGGTTTTCTATGCGCTCTTCTACCACCTCATCCCCCAGGTGCTGATGCGCCGCGGCGTATTTGCCGACCGCGAGCTGGTGATCCTGCTGGCGATCATCCTGGCCTTCGGGAGTTCCTGGGCGGCCCATGCCCTCGGGCTCTCCCCCGCGCTCGGCGCATTCCTGGCCGGCATGCTTCTGGCCGAATCACCGTTCGCCGTCCAGATCCGCTCGGATATAGGGCCTCTGCGCACCCTGTTCGTGACGCTCTTCTTCACCTCGGTCGGAATGCTGGCCGACCCGGCCTGGCTCGCCGCCCACTGGCTGGAGGTGTTCGGGTGGCTGGGGGCGCTCTTCGTCGGCAAAGCGCTCATCATCTACGGCATCTGCCGGCTGTTCAAAATGAGCCACGCCTATGCCCTGGCGACCGGGATCACCCTGGCCCAGGTCGGGGAGTTCTCCTTCGTCCTGGCCACGGTGGCCAGGGACGGCGGCCTGATCGGGGCCGATCTTTTCGCGCTGATGGTGTCGGTAACGATCCTCTCCATGTTCCTCGCCCCTTACATGGTCGCCTATGCCCGGCCGCTGGCGGAGTGGGTGCTGAGGGGCTTCGCCACCGACCGCCGCCGGCCCAAAGCGGCACCCGCCGGGTCCGCCGGGAGACCGGAAGGTCGATGCTATGTCGTCGGCTTCGGCCCCTCGGGCCGACGGGTCGCCGAGGCGCTGCTGGCCCAGGGCATCGCCCCGGAGGTCATCGAGCTCAACCCGCAGTCGGTCGCGGCCGCGCGCGAAATGGGTCTGCGCGTCCACCTCGGGGATGCCTCCGGCGGGGAGGTCGTCGCGCACGCGGGCATCCGCGGGGCCTGCATCGTCGCGGTCACGGTCCCGGACCCCCGCACCGCGCGGGCCATCATCCAAAACGTGCGCGCGCTCGACCCGGACGCCGCGGTGGTCGCCCGCTGCCGCTACCACATCGCCGAGGAGGAGCTGCGCCGGGCCGGGGCCGACATCGTCGTGGACGAGGAGGACATGGTCGGCCACGAACTCGCACGGCAGGTCGTCGGCTTCCTGCAGGCCGCCGATCCCGGGGAGGTGGCCTGCGCGCTGCCGCCGGTTGACGATGAGCGGGATTGAAACGGCTTTACCCGGCAATACGTCCCACCGGGTCCTTCAAGTCGGAGCCGATGTTTCCCGGCCTTATTAACGGTCTCGAAATTGAATGGGCCCGTTCTGTAACATCTCCCCTGCCCCTCTTTGCCGAAGAGGGGTGATCCCTCCCTTTGGTAAAGGGAGGTTAGGAGGGATTTTCAGAGAGCGTCTTGATTACTATGAGACCATTAATAAATGTCGGTACGGTCGACAAGGCCGCCCTCATTCGGTTCGGTGACCGTGAAATCGCCGCGTGCCGCTCGGCCCGGGCCCGGCGTTTGTGATTGCCCCGGGCAGCCTGATGATGTATTGATAAGCATGTACCAAGCGCTTTCGGCCCCAACCCTGATTCCGCCGCCGGGGGCGGGCAGCATCCTTTTGCGGCGCGCCGGAAAGGAGGAGCTAATGTCACAGGAAGTGGCCTATACTTCGAAGGTAAAGATCGAGCGTGTCAAAGGGCCTCTGCGTCGGGCATACCTTCCCCAGGAGCCCAACCCGGTCCTTTTCGGCGTCCACTCCGAGATCGCCAAGCACTACGGGGTGGACCCCAATGTGCACGAACCGCACGCGGCCACTTTGGATTACGTCGTGGCCTCCGCCGCCGGCTGACTGACCGGGACCTTCGGTGGCGCGCTGGAGGCGCGCAAGATCCCGGCGGGCGACGGACGACTGGTGTGCGAGGCCCGCGGCGAAGTCGAGGCGGACGGGAAGGTATTGATCATCAAGCGCATTCACGTCGACTACCACCTCAAGCTCGACCCGTCCCAGCGCGAAGCCGCCGAGCGGGCGCACGGCATGCACGCCGACTTCTGCCCGGTGGCGCGCACCCTCAAGGGCTGCGTGGCGATTACCACGCAGCTGCACATGGAAGACGCCTGAGGGCGTTCACCTCGAACGGTCGGCCAGTCTGACGGTCTGCCGGCCTCCCGTGCGCACTATTCGAGCCGGTGGACAGGCGGGCTGGCGGCCCTGCTGAATGAAGGGAGGTATCATGGCTGCCAAGAAAATCCTCATGCTGGTGGGAGATTTCGTTGAAGACTACGAAGTGATGGTCCCCTTCCAGGCCCTGCAGGCGGTGGGACATGCGGTGGATGCCGTCTGCCCCGGGAAGAAGGCGGGTGAGGCCGTGCGGACGGCGATCCACGATTTCGAGGGCGATCAGACGTACAGCGAAAAGCGCGGGCACAACTTCACCCTCAACGCCGCCTTCGACGGGGTGAAGGCCGAGGCCTACGACGCGCTGGTCATCCCCGGGGGCCGGGCTCCGGAGTACATCCGGCTGAACCCCGCTGTCATCCAGATCGTGCGGCATTTCGCCGAGACCGGGAAGCCGATCGCTGCCGTCTGCCACGGCGCCCAAGTCCTGGCGGCGGCCGGGGTCCTCAAGGGCCGCAAATGCTCCGCCTACCCGGCGGTCGGACCGGACGTCACCGGGGCGGGGGGTGAATTCATGGACATCGCCGTGGACCAGGCGCACCGGGACGGCAATCTCGTCACGGCCCCGGCCTGGCCGGCGCATCCCCGGTGGATCGCCCTGTTCCTCGAAGCGCTTGGGACCAAGATCCAGCTCTGAAGCGCTTCTATTAACTCGGCAATAACTTGCGCCAATCTTCGTCATTCCGGTGCAAGCCGGAATCCGGAAAAATGCACGGATGCCGGATCAAGTCCGGCATGACGGTTTTAGCCTATCAAGCCGCCGGTTCCATAATTAAAATCAGCCGGGGCGGCCGACGGGCGCGGCGCAAGCGAAAGGGAGCCAAGAGGGCCGGTTTTGGAGACCATCTACGGGGAAGCGGCCGAAATCATCCTTGCGAACCAGCCCTGCGTCGCGCTCACCGGGGCGGGGATTTCAGCCGAGAGCGGCATCCCGACCTTTCGCACCAAGGGCGGTCTCTGGGACAAGTTCGACCCGGCGGTCTACGCCTCGATCGAGGTGTTCCGCGAGGACCCCGCCAAGTACTGGAGCATCCGCGGCGAGTTCATCCGCCGCTACGACGACTACCGGCCGAACAGCGGCCACAATGCGCTGGTCGAGATCGAAACGCGGGGCCTGCTCGCCCACGTGATCACCCAGAACATCGACGGGCTGCACCGCAAGGCAGGCAGCCGCAACGTGACCGAACTCCACGGAAGCCTGCGGGAGATCTTCTGCCTGACCTGCGGCCGGGAGTACCGCGCCCCGCACGTGCCCGGCGCCCAAGAGGGGGCCGCCCCGCGCTGCGGCTGCGGCGGGGTGCTCAAGCCGAACACGGTGCTCTTCGGCGAGCCGCTGCCGCCCCGGGCGCTCGAAACCGCCGTGGCGCTGGCGAGCTCATGCCGGGCGATGCTCCTGGTCGGCACCTCGGCGGTCGTCCAGCCGGCGGCCTCGCTCCCGTTTCTGGCAAGGGACCGGGGCGCGAAGGTAATCGAGGTCAACATCGAACGCGCCTTTCCCGGCGCCGACTGCTTTGTGGGCGAGAAAGCCGGCACCGCCCTGCCGCGGATCGCGGCCGTGCTCGGAAAAATGCGGGACGAAAGACAAGAGGGGCAACGTCAATGAGGATCCTTCAAAGGGGGTGCCGATGGCCAACGTGACGCTTGAAGAGCATGGAGCAGTCGGGCTGCTGCGAATGACGAACGGCGCCACCAATGCCCTCAGCCCCGCGCTGGTGGAAGACCTTTATCAGGCGCTCGCCGAAGCCGGGAAGCGATTCCGCGGCGTGGTCCTCGCCGGGGGCGAGAAGTTTTTCAGCATCGGGCTCAATCTGCCCGAGCTGGTGGCCCTCGACCCGCAGGCGATGACCGCTTTCTGGACCCGCTTCGAGGACACGGTGCTCGCGCTCTACACCCTGCCCGTGCCGACCGCGGCGGCCATCGCCGGCCACGCCACGGCCGGGGGGGCCATCCTGGCGCTGGCCTGCGATTTCCGGTACGTGGCCGCGGGCCGCAAGCTGATCGGGCTGAACGAGGTCAAAATCGGGCTGGCGGTCCCCTACCTGCCGGACCGCATGCTGCGGCAGATCGTGGGCGACCGCGCCGCCACCCGCCTGACCTACCACGGGGTGTTTCTCGAACCGGAGGAGGCCCGCGCGGCCGGGCTGGTGGAGGCGGTGGCGCCCGCGGGCGAGGTCGAGGCGCAGGCCCTCGCCGCCGTGGCCGAGCTCGCGGCCCTGCCCCCGCTGGGGTTGAGGCAGATCAAGCACAACCGGGTGCGCGACCTCAAGGCCGACTTCGAGGCCCGGCGCGAGACCCTGATGCGGGAATTCCTGGAGTGCTGGTTCTCCCCGCCGGCGCGGGAGGCGCTCAAAGAGGCCGCCGGGAAATTCTGACTGCGGCAGCACCCGCTTGTCGCATGGTCATCGACAGAGGGGGTTTTTTCCCGAGGTGTCGATTTGAAAAGACAAGTGCCCTGGGGGCGGCGCAGAAGTGCTCCCGGCGGGGCCTCAGCGGAATGCGGTCACTACTCCCAGCCGGCCTGCTTCTTGAGAGACCTCAGGGTGAGCACCAGGCAGGCCTTCAGGGTGTCGTTGACCCCGGTGCCGACCGTGGCGCTGGCGGCGAACGCCGGGGCCTTGAGCTGGCGGTTGTAAAGCCGGTTCATCTCCTCGACGGACATCAGCGGGACCCCCGCGTCGGCGAGATCGCGCTTGTTGTACTGCAGCACCAGGGGGAATTTGAGGATGTTGAATCCGTACTCCTTGAGGTTCTGCGCCATGTCCTTGAGCGACTCGATGTTCTGCTCGTGGCGCACCCGCATCGAATCGGCCACGAACACCACCCCGTCCGCGCCTTTGAGCACCAGCTTGCGCGTGGAGGCGTATTTGACCTGGCCGGGCACGGTGTAGAGCTGCACCCGCACGTCGCAGCCCTTGATCTTGCCGAGCTCCATCGGCACAAAGTCGAAAAACAGCGTCAAATCCCCCTTGGTCTTGATGGACACCATTTCGTCCATCATGAACCGGCGACTGTTCTGGAAGACGTACTGCAGGTTGGTGGTCTTGCCGCACCGGCCCGGACCGTAGTAGACGATCTTGCACTCCACCTCGCGCTTTTTCAGATTGATCGTCGCCATAGTCCCGTCATCATCCGCTCGGCTCGGGCGGGCATCCCCGCCTCATCATCCGGTCGGCGGCGCCACAAAGCCGCCCGGGGAGCGCCCGGTCCTCTCCCGGCCCGCCTAAAAGCCTGGATATCGCCCGGGCGGAATCGTCCGCTCCGAATCATTATAGAAAACAGTTCGTTCAGGGTCAAGTGGGGCGCTGTCGGTCCCCGGGGCCGGCGGCTGCGGCGCGCTGGGCCCCGCTACCCGTTGGCCTGCCGGCACTACCTTATCATCGGCAGGCAGGCGCCAAACATTTAGGAAAAAACTACCGGGGAACGGGTGCGGCCTGCCGGGCGCACAACGCAGAACAGCCGGCGGAAAAACCGCCGGCTGTCGGGCGTCCAAGACCGCTGCGGCGAGCCGCCGACCGGATCGCCGCGCGGCTTCAGCTCTGGTACTCGGTGCTGCGGGAGACCGGCGTTCCGGTGTCGACGGCCTCCTTGTCGGCGATCTCAAGGGACTTGTCGAGAACGGCCAGGGCCTCATCGACCTCAGCCTCGGTGATGATCAAGGGCGGTGCGATCACCAGGGTGTCGTACCACGGGCTCACGAAGACCCCGCGCTGCATCGCGTCGCCGGCGACCCGGCCCGTCATCAGGTTCTTGCCGCTGAACTTTTCGGCCTTGACGTCGAAGGGCTCCTTGGTCTTGCGGTTCTTGACCAGCTCGAGCCCCCAGAAATGGCCGATGCCGCGCACGTCCCCGACGCTCACGTGCCGCTCGGCCAGCCCGTGCAGCCCGCGCTTGAGGTGCTCCGAGACGCGCTGGGGCAGGCCGGAGGCCATCAGTCTCTTGAGCTCGCCGATGGCGGCCGGGATGGCGGAGGCGGCCAGCGGGTGAAAGGCATAGGTGTGGCCGTGGCAGAAGACCTCGTCTTCGAAGAACTCGGCCACCTTGGCCGAGGTCGCCGTGACGGCGAGCGGGGTGTAGGCGGCGCTCGCCCCCTTGGCGGTCGTGATGAAATCCGGGGTCACCTTCCAGTGCTCCATAGCGAAGGCCGTGCCCGTCCGGAACCACCCGGACATGACCTCGTCGGCGATCAGCATGACCTTGTGCTCGTCGCAGGTCTTGCGCAGCATGGGGTAGTACTCCGGCGGCGGGATCAGCCGGCCGTTGGTCCCCACGATGGGCTCGACGATGATGGCGGCGACGTTGCCCTCCTCGCGCACCATGTAATCGATGTACTTCGCGCACTGCACCCCGCACCCCGGGTAGGTGAGCTCGAAGGGGCAGCGGTAGCAGTAGCTGTCCGGGGCAAAGCGCACCCCCGGCACGGTGAAGCGCGCCTGCTCGGCGTACCAGCGCCGCGGGTCCCCGGTCATCGAGATGCTGGCGGCGGTGGAGCCGTGGTAGGACTTGTAGCGCGAGATCACCTTGAAGGCGGGCGCACAGGCCTGGCGGACCATTTTGACCGCGGCCTCGTTGGCCTCGGTGCCGCTCGTGGAGATGAAGAACTTGTCCATCCCCTTCGGCATGACGCTGCGCAGGGCCTCGACCGCCGCCACGGCGGCTTCGGTGGCGAAGCCGGGGGCGATGTAGGGCAGTTTCTCGGCCTGCCGGACGATGGCCTCGATCACGACCTTGTTCTTGTGGCCGAGGTTCGAGCACATCAGCTGGGAGGAGAAGTCGATGTAGCGCTTGCCCTTGTCGTCGGTGAAATAAATGCCCTCGGCATCGGTGACGAGCAGGGGGGACTTCCAGCCCTTCTGCCGGCTCCAGGTGTGGTAGCTGTGGGTGGCGAATTCCTCCACGCGTTTGGCTGTGTCGCTCATGGTCTTCTCCTTTGCTGAAAAAATGTAAGGGGCACCCCGGCGCCCCGGGGGCCGCGCACGCTGACACGCACGTCGAAACGATCCGCGCGCCCGTGTTACAGGGCGGAGAGCTTGGCCAGCCGGGCCTTGCGGAGCTTGCCGAGCACCTTGAGGGCCCGCGCCACTTCCGGCAGGGCCTTGATCTTTTCGGCGGCCTCCGTGTAGTAGCGGTCCGCGCGCTCCTCAAGACGGCGGGCCGTGGCCGCCACCTCGGCGGCGCCGTTCACCGCCGCCCCCTCGCAGGCCTCGCAGAAAGGGGCGCGCGTGAAATCCCGGATCGGCTCCAGGATCATCTCGGTCACGTTCTCGCGCCGGACGCGCTGCACGGTCTTCGCGTTCTTGCCGGCCTCGGCCGCCAGCTCCGAGAAGAGCTTGGCGTGGGCGCCGCAGGCGGGGTTGCCCGCCGCGGCCTCGTAAAACTGCTGGTCCTGGTGCTCCAGCTCTTCGGCGAAATTCAGTACGCTCCCAAAATTCTCAAGTGGCATGGTCGACTCCAAACAAAAAGGTTCGAGTGCAAAATCGTTATCGGGTTCGATGGGTCGTGTGCCGCCGGTTTCTCACCGGCGGCACCCGCGACCCTAGAACCCCTCGGGCGCCTACAGCCAGCGCTGGATCACGACCTTCGTGTCGGTGAAGAACTGGAAGATCTCCTGGCCGTGGCCCTTGACGTCGCCGAACATGGACTGGCCGGCGCCGCCGAACGGGAAGAACGACATGGGGGCGGCGATGCCGATGTTGATCCCGACCATGCTCGGCTTGACCCTGTACTTGAACTCGCGCGCCGCCGACCCGCTGCCCGTGTAGAGGCAGGCGGCATTGGCGAACCCGCGGGTGTTGATCAGCTCGATCACCTCGTCGAGGTTCTTGCAGCGCACGATGGCCACCACCGGCCCGAAGATCTCCTCGCGCGCGATGGTCATGTCCGGCTTGACGTTGTCGAAGATGGTCGGCCCCACGAAGAACCCGTTCGGGTAGCCTTCGACCTTGCAGCCGCGGCCGTCGAGGACGAGCTTCGCGCCTTCGGCGATGCCCTTTTCGATGTAGCCGAGCACCCGCTTCTGGTGGGCGGCGCTCACCACCGGTCCCATGGAGGTCTTCTCATCCAGCCCGTCGCCGACCCGGATCTGCTTCGCCGCCGCGGTGAACTGCGCGATCACCTCATCGGCCTCATCCCCGACCGGGGCCAGGATCGACCCCGAGAGGCAGCGCTGGCCGCTGCAGCCGTAGAAGGAGGTGATCAGCGAGGGCATGCCCGCGGCGAGGTTCGCATCCGGCATGACGCCGACGATGTTCTTCGCTCCCCCCAGGGCCTGCACGCGCTTGCCGGTCTCCCCGCAGCGCTGGTAGATGTACTTGGCCGTGGGCGAGGCCCCGACGAAGGAGACCCCGTTGATGTCCGGGTGCTCCAGGATCGCGTTGACCACGTCGCGCGAGCCGTGCACCATGTTGACGACGCCTTCCGGCAGCCCGATCTGGTCCAGGATCTCGAAGATCTTGGTCTGGGTCATGGGCACCTGCTCGGAGGGCTTGACGATGAAGGTGTTGCCGCTGACGATGGCGTAAGGCAAAAACCACCAGGCCACCATGGCCGGGAAGTTGTAGGGGACGATGGCCGCGAACACGCCGACCGGCTGGCGATGGCCCATGCAGTCGATGTCCTTGGCGATGTCCTCGAGCGTGTAGCCGCACTGCAGCGTGGTCACCCCGGTGGCGTGCTCGACGTTTTCGATCATGCGCCGCACCTCGCCGCGGGACTCGTCGATGACCTTGCCCTGCTCGATGGTCAGGGTCCGGGCGATCTCCTCGAAGTTCTCCTCGAAGGCGTCCTTGAGCCGGAACAGGTAGCGCGCCCGGGAGAGCGGCGGGGTCGTGCGCCATTCCCAGAAGGCCGCGCGGGCGGCCTTGACGGCCTTGTCGACGTCCTCGGCGGTGCCGTAGGGGACCTGGGCGATCTTCTCGCCCTTGGCCGGATTCCACACATCGCCGAAGGTGGTCGTGCCCGACCCCACCCACTCGCCGTTGATGTAGTTCTTCATGATCGGAAGTGCCATGCTGATTCCTCCTTTGTGTTGATCCGTGACGTCCGGTTAACCGTATTTATAAACCATCAAGTGAAGCCGATCCAAAACACGGACAAGAATACAGGGTTGTTATTTCGAAATCAAGAAAAAAAAAGCCGATAAAGATCGATTTAGAATAAATAATGACCTGCTGTTTGTTTGAAAATGACAATATGCCGCTCGCCCTAAAATCCGTCGCCCCACTTCGTGAAAAGGCGCCGGGCCCGCCTCGGCGTTTGACGCGAGGAAACGAGCACGCCGCAGCCGGCTTCAGGACGGGCGGCAAGCCGAGCTCGTTTGAAAGAGGTCAAGAGTCTATGCGGCCACGCGCCGTGAGGGCTTTAGAAAGACCCCGGCCCGCTGCGGGCCCACGGTCCCATCCGACAAGGCCGGCCGGCCGTTGACGAACACGGCCTTGATGCCCGACGGGGGCCTCCGTGGTTCCGCGTAGGTCGCCTGGTCGAGGATGCGGCGCGGGTCGAACACCACCAGGTCGGCGTACATCCCCTCGGCCACCCTCCCCCGGTTTTCGATTCCGAATTTGCCGGCGGGCAGGCTGGTCATCTTGCGCACGGCATCCTCCAGCCCGAGAACACCGTCATCACGGACACAGCGGCCGAGAATCCTCGGGAAAGCCCCGTAGCCGCGGGGGTGCGGCCGCCCCTGTCCCGGCGGGCAGGGGAGCGCGTCGGTCCCGATCATCCCCAGCGGGTGGCGCAAGGCGGTCAGCATGTCCGCCTCCGCCATCATGGTGAACACCATCATGGCGTCGGCCTGCTCCGCGACGAGGATGTCGAAAAGGGCCTCGATGGGGTCCGTGCCCCGCAGCCTGCCGATGGCCGCCAGGTCCATGCCGACCATCGGGTCCGGCCGCCCCCGGTCGAGCGATGCGATCTTGATCGCCTCGAAGCCGCAGACGTTGGCCCAGTTTTCCCAGCCGGTCGTGTCGGTCTCGATCTCCCGGCGGATTCTGGCCCGGTCCCCGGCGTTTCCCAGACGGGCGACGAGACCGCGAACCCCTTGCGCCTGGGCCCATCTCGGCACCAGCGTGCTCAATAGGGTGCTGCCTTCGGTATAGGGGTAGCAGTCGAAGTTGATATCCAGCCCTGCCCGGCGGGCCGCCTCGATCCGGGCAATCACCGTCTCGACCTTGCCGCGCGCCCGGCCGTCCAGACCGATCACCTTGAGATGGGATATCTGCAGCGGAACCCCGCTGGCACCGCTGATCGCCAGCGCCTCCTCGACGGCACCGTCCACCAGATCGGCCGTCTCACCGCGCACATGGGTCACATACGACCCCGCCGAACTCCGCCACGACCCGGCAGAGCGCCTCGATCTCGCCCCGCTCGGCGTAGCAGGCCGGGGGGTAGATCAGCCCGGTCGACAGCCCGAAGGCGCCCATCTCCATGGCCTGGCGGAGCAGCCGTTGCATCCGGTCCAGCTCCGCGGCACCCGGCGCCTCGGCGCGGTCGCCCATGACCGCCACCCGGATCGACCCGTGCCCTGCCAGGGGGGCGATGTTGTGGGTCAAGCCGACCCGGGCGCAGGCCGCCCGGTAGTCCTCCAGGGTCGACCAGTCCCAGGGGAGGCGGATCCCCGGCAGAAAGCCGGACATGGTGTCGGCGCGCAGGCGGCGGTGGCGCTCATCCACCGGAAAGGCGGTGTAACCGCACTGACCGATAATTTCCGTCGTCACCCCCATGCGCAGCTTCTCTTCTTCGAGACCCGGCGCCAGCAGGGCCAGATCCGCGTGGGAATGGCTGTCGATGAAGCCCGGGGCCAGAACCATGCCGCCGGCCTCGAACTCCTCGACCGCCCAGGCACCGGAGGGCGTGCCGACGGATGCGATGCGGCCGCCGCGCAGACACACGTCCGCCTCGAAGGCCGGAGCGCCGCTGCCGTCGACGACCGTGGCATTGCGGATGACGAGATCGAATTTCATCGCTGCTCCGAATCAGGGCGCTCGAGGAAGCCCGTGAGGATTGCCCCGTTGGCCGGTCAGGCCTTTTTCCTGCGCGCCACCAGGTCGGCCAGTTTTTCAACCATACCCCAGATCCCGCCGCGCGCGAAGAGCACGAAGAAGACGAAGAGGGCGCCCATGAGAAACATCCAGCGGTCCCAAAGGGCGCTCGCCAGGTCGGAGGCCAGCACGATGATGAAGGCGCCCACGATGGGGCCGAACAGCGTCCCCATGCCTCCGGTGAGCACCATCATCACGATGTTTCCGGAGACCTCGAAGTGCACGTAGTGGATGTGGGCGAAGCTGATGTACATGCAGTAGAGGGCGCCGGCGAGGCCCATGAATATGCCGCCGATGACGAACACGGCCATCTTGTAGAGGCGGGTGTTGTACCCGATGGCCTGGGCCCGCTGCTCGTTCTCCCTGACGGCCATGAGGATTTTGCCGAAGGGCGAGAGCGTGATGCGGCGGATGACGTAGACCGCCGCCAGGAAGAGCACCAGGCAAAAGAAATAGTAGGCCAGGGACGACTGCAGATCGACGGAGAATAGACCGGGGATTTCGAGGTTCGGGCGCTTGATGCCCGTCAGGCCGTTGTCCCCGCCGGTGAGCCCGCTCCACTGAAAGGCGATGAAGTAGATCATTTCGGCGAAGGCCAGGGTCAGCAGCACCGAGTAGCTCCCGCTGCGCGAGGAGGCCATGAACCCGATGATGAGCGCCAGGAGGGCGGCGGCCAGCACCCCCATCCCGATGGCGGCGAAGAGGTTGGAGGTCAGGTGCAGCAGGGTCAGGGCGGCGGCATAAACCCCCACGCCGAAGAAGGACGCCTGGCAGAACATCATGACACCCGTGTACCCGAGGCACAGGTCGAAGGCCACCGCCGCCAGCGCGAAGAGCATGATTTCATTGGCCAGCGCCGTGTACGGCAGCACAAACGGAAAAGCGGCGAAGGTGAGCGCCAGGACAATCATCGAGCGGTGAGCCGGCCACCTTCCGCCCGTCGGGCGGGTTTCCGCGCGGGTCGACATGATCGATCGGTCCTTTCTTCTAGTCTCGAATCCCCATCAGGCCGCGCGGCCGAATGAGCAGAATGGCGGCCATGACCATGAAGATGATGATCACCGAGGCGCTCGGCATGATGAGGGTGACCATGCTCTGGCTCAACCCGACGATCAGGCCGCCGATCACCGCCCCGGCGAAGCTGCCCATCCCGCCGATCACCACGGTGGCAAAGCAGATGCCCAGGATCAGGTCCCCCATGAAGGGCTCGATGCCGCGCATGGGGGCGGCCAGCACGCCGCTGAGGCCGGCGATGGCCATGGCGACGCCGAAGGTCAGCGTGAACACCCCGGAGATGTTGATCCCCAGGCAGCTGACCATTTTGAGGTTCTCCGTCCCGGCGCGGACGATGGACCCCCAGCGGGTCTTCTCGATCACGAACCACATGCCCGCGGTCAGAAGCCCGGTCAGGACGAACACGAACACCCGGTAGATCGGGAAGAAAATGCCGGCGATCGGGATCACCCCCACCAGCAGGTCCGGCTGGTCGAAGCTCTTGCCGACCGGCCCGTAGAGCATGATGAGGAGCTCCCGGCCGGCGATCGCGATGCCGTAGGTCATCAGGATCTGGTACAGGATGTTCTCGCCGTAAAGGCGGCGCAGGAGGGTCACCTCCAGCAGCATGCCGATCGCCGCGGTGAGCAGGGGCACCACCAGCAGGCAGATGAAGAAGCTGCCGGTCAGGGAGGCCACGGTAAACGCCAGGTAGGCCCCCAGCGCGAAAAACAGTCCGTGGGAGAAATTGATGATGTCCATCATCCCCCAGACGATGGAAAGCCCCATGGCGAGGAGCACGTAGATCATCCCCAGGACCAGGCCGTTGAACGCCTGTGCAATGATCAGATCAGTCATGCCGAATGTCCGTTCTGAAGGGTTGTCGCCACCCGTTTCCGGCCGGCGCCGCCATCGCCCCCGCGACCCTCGGGCCGCGGGGGCGAGGACGGCGCCGCCGGAGCGGCCAAGGGCCGATCAGCTGAACTTGCAGCCGGTATCCGCGCACGGCGGGATGTTGGTGGACGAGCCGATGATGTCGGCAAAGTCGTCCGGGTTTTTCATCTCGCCCGCCGCCTTGCACTGCAGGGTGTAGTAGGGTTTCACCGCCTGGTGGTCGCAGGCCCGGAATTTCTCGACCCCCGTCAGGCCCTCGTGCTCGAAGTCCTCGATGGCCTTCATCACCTTGACCGGGTCGTCGGTTTTGGCCCGATCGATGGTCTCCAGCAGCAGCTTGATGTTGATGTAGGGGTTGGCCGCCAGGTAGTTCGGCGTCTCGTTGTACTTCTTGCGGAAGGCCTCGACGAACTTCTTGTTGCCGGGGGAGTCGATCTTGTAGAAGTACTGAAGACCCATGATGACCCCTTCCAGGATCTTCGGGCCGATGGCCTTCATCTGGGTCAGCCCGGAGCCCCACACGCAGGCGATGCGGGAGACCTTGTTCAGCCCGAAGCTGTTGGCCTGCTTGAGGGCGTTGACCGTGTCGCCGCCGAAATTGTTGAACAGCACGCAGTCGGCCTTGGCCGCCATGGCCTTGGTCAGGTGCGAGCTGAAGTCGGACTCGCCCATGGGGTGATCGGAGTTTCCGAGCAGCTTCAGGCCCTTCGCGGCAAGGACTTCCTGGGTGTTGCGCAGCAGGTCCTCACCGAAAACGTATTTCGGCGTGATGGTGTAAAAGGTCTTGGCCTTGTAGACATCGATGATCCGGGGCACCACCTCCCGGATGGCGCTCCAGGTGGCCACCGGCCAGCGGTAGGTGTACTGGTTGCAGCTCTTTCCGGTGATCTCGTCGGCGCCGGCCGACGCGAACAGAAGCGCCTGCTGCTTGGCGACGTACTCCATGACCGCCAGCACCGTGGAGCTCGACGGGGAGACGAACATGAACTTGGCGCCGAGCTTCTCGACCGCCTCCTGGGCCTTCTTCACGCCTTCGGAGGGGTTCGGCACGTCGCGCTCGACGATCTCCACCGGCCGGCCCAGCACCTTGCCCCCGTGCATCTCGACCGCAAGCTGGATGCCCTTGCGCACGTAGTCGCCGGTCTCGGCATAGGCCCCCGAAAAGGTGGTGCCCACCATGATCTTGAGCGGCTCGGCACCCCAGGCGCGAAGCGGCATGAACCCGCCGGCGGCCAGGCCAAGGCCCGCCCCGGCGATGGCGGAGTTTTTCAGAAATGTCCTTCGGCTGATCTTCTTTTCCATAAATCCTCCTTTTCTGAGGTTGGTCACGATCGTGACGGATTGAGGACCGCTTGATTGCCTCCCCGATGGGGGTTTTCCCCCGGAAAGGGTCTTTGGGGGCAGCGCATCTACACCCCCAGATACTGCTCCTGAAGCTCGGGCTGTGCCCAGAATTCCTCATGGCTGCTCTGGTGGACCAGAAGACCCTGCTGCAGAATGCAGTAGCGGTCCGCCACGTGGCTGGTGGCCTCGACGTCCTGCTCGACCAGGATGATGGTCAGACCGCTCTTTTTCAAATCCTGGATGATTTCGAGCAGCTTTTCGACGATCAGCGGCGCCAGGCCTTCGGTGGGCTCGTCGAGCAGCAGCAGGTCCGGGTTGGTCATCAGGGCCCGGGCGATCGAGAGCATCTGCTGCTCGCCGCCGCTCAGCTGGTTGCCCTGGTTCTTGCGGCGCTCGGCCAGGATCGGGAACACCTCGAAGATCCGCTCGAGGCTCCACGGCCCGTCGGCGCGGCTCTTCTGGATGCTGATGGTGAGGTTCTCCATGATCGTGAGGGCCGAGAAAATCTGGCGGTCCTCGGGCACATACCCGATGCCCAGGCGGGAGATCTCGAAGGGCCGCAGCCCGCTGATCGGCCGTTCGTTCAAGGTGATCCGGCCTTGGCGCGGCGGGACCAGCCCGATGATGCTCCGCAGGGTCGTGGTCTTGCCGGCCCCGTTGCGCCCGAGCAAGGCCACGCACTCCTTGACACGGACATCGAAGGAAACCCCCTGCAGGATGTGGCTCTTGCCGTAGTAGGTGTGGATCTCCTCGACCTTGAGCAGCGTCCGGTCTACTTCCATGTCTGCTTGCCCCCCCCCAGATAGGCGCGCCGCACGACTTCGTTCTTCTGGATCTCATCCGGCGGGCCCTCGGCGATGATCTGGCCCTGGCTGAGCACGGTGATGGTGTCGGAGATGGACATGACGACCTTCATGTGATGCTCGATCAGCGCGATGGTGTACTTCTCGGAGATGCGCTCCACCAGCCGCATCATTTTCAGGGTGTCTTCGGGCGACATGCCGCTGGTGGGCTCGTCCAGCAGCAGCAGCTTGGGGTCGGTGGCCAGGGCGATGGCGACGTCCAGGGAGCGCTGGCTGCCGTAGGGGATGGTGCTCGCGATCTGGTCGCGGAATTGGGTGAGCCCCATTTCCGCCAAAATGGCATCCGCCCCGTCCGTGACCTCCCCCAGGCCGGCCGCGGCCCGGAACAGGGAAAAGCCGCAGGGGAAGCGCGTCTGAACCGCCAGCCGCACGTTCTCGTGCACGGTCAGCTCCGGGAAGATGCTGGTGACCTGGTAGGAGCGCCCGATGCCGATGCGGGCCCGTTCGTGGAGCTTCAACAGCGAGATGTCCCTGCCCTCGAAGAAGACGCTGCCCGAAGTGGGCGGGAAAACGCCGGCCAGCAGGTTGAAAAAGGTGGTTTTCCCGGCGCCGTTGGGGCCGATGATGGCGTGCACCTTGCCGGCCTCGACCGCCAGGCAGGCCTGCGACACCGCGGTCAGGGCGCCGAAAGACTTCGTCACATCGCGGGTTTCCAGAAGCGGCACGTTCGGTTTCCTCTGGGCGGGGTCCTTGGGTGGGTCTCTCCGGTCCTCGCCTGTTTTGGGTTTTGTCCCGCCCGCGGCGCGGCGTTTCTCCCGGCGGGCTTCAGGCCTCGCCGTGGACGATTCGCCCGCCGACCATCGTCAGCCGGACCCCGATCCGGCTGATCTCCTCGGGCGGCGTCTCCCAGGGGTCCTGGTCCAGGACCACCAGGTCGGCCAGATACCCGGGGCTCAGCTGCCCCTTCAGGTGCTCTTCGCCGGAGGCGTACGCCGCGTACACCGTGTACATCCGGAAGGCCTCCTCGAGCGAGATCCGCTCCGCCGGCCCGATCACCTGCCCCGAAGCGGTCCGCCGGGTCACCATGGACTGGACGCCCAGAAGCGGGGGGTAGAGGCCGGCCGGGTGGTCCGATGAGCCCGCCACCTTGACGCCGGCCTTCAGGAAGCTGTTGTGGGCGAACATCCGCGCCGCCCGGGCACCGTAGAACCGCTCCAGCTTTTCACCGTGCTGGTAGAGGTAGGAGCCGAAGGGCAGCGCCATCACCCCGAGCCGGGCCATCCAGGAGAGAAGCGCATCGTCGACCATGGTGCAGTGCTCCAGCCGGTGCCGCGGCTCCCCGCGGGGGTGCGCGGCCTGGGCGCGCTCGATGGCCGTGAGGGCCATCTCGATGGCCAGATCGCCGTTGGCGTGCACGCACGCCTGGTATCCGGCGCGGTGGATCCGGGCGACGATGGCGTCCAGCTCCGCCTGGTCCTCGATCAGCAGCACGCCGTGGTCGTCGGGGGCGTCGGCGTACCCGTTCTTCATCGCCGCCGTCCGGCCGGCGATGGCGCCGTCGACGATGACCTTGATGCCGGCGCACCGGATCCACTCGTTCCCCCAGGGGCCCAGCAGGCCGATCTGCTCGAGCAAGGGCAGGAAGATATAAGGGATCATCATGTTGACCCGCAGCGAAAGCTGCATTTCCGCCGCCAGGTCGCGGTAGGTGGCCACGTAGCTGGGGGCGGTGAGCGCGTCCCCCACCCCGCACACGCCGGCGGCGTTCAAGGTCCGGGCGGCCTCCTGCAGCGCCTTGCGGCGCACCTCGGGCGGAAAGGGCGGCACCACGGTGGGTTCCACGGCCAGGCTCTCGAAGGCGAAGTTGAACATGGCCATCTCGATCAGCCGCCCGTCAAGCCGGCCGCTGCCCGGCTCGCGGCCGAGCGCGCCGCCTTTGGGGTCGGGCGACCGCTCGCTCAGCCCCGCCAGTTTCAGGGCGGCCGAGTTGACCACGGCCCAGTGGGCGCTGACGTGGATGATGATCACCGGGTGCTCCGCGGCGACGGAATCGAGATCGTCGCGCGTCAAAGGGCGTCCCTCGGACATCTTGGTGTCGTCGTAGAGCACCCCGCGGATCCAATCGCCCGGGGCGAGCCGCGCGGCCTCGCGACCCACCTGGGCCAGCAGTTCGGCGAGGCTGCCGCTCCTCTGCGGCGAGCAGTCCAGTTTCAGCGACTCCTCGGCGAACCAGGACAGGTGCTCGTGGGCGTCGATGAAACCCGGAAGGACCGTGCGGCCCTCCAGGTCCAGTCTTTTTGGTTCCGGGGGCACACAGGGGTTCGATCTCGCCTTCCGAGCCCACGGCAAGAACGAGCCCTTTCCAGACGGCGATGGCTTGGACGATGGACCCCTTCGGTGTCCATCGTCCGCACACGCGCGTTGCGGATGATCAGTTCTGCGCCTGGGGCCATGAAAAGCGTTCCAAAGCTCGGTTGGTGGTGGATAGACAGACAGCCCCGGGATGCCCGGCGGCACAGGTGCGACCGGGTGTCAGGATCCGTGCGGTTACGGGCGGCCGCGGCCGGATGCAGTCAGGAAAAAGAGCACGTTTGAGTTTTCAGTCCGCTCATTCAGTCACTGAATCCGGCTTAAACAAGAAGGCGCCGTTTGTCAAGAAGGAAACACTCGAAAACAACGAATTCAAAAACCGATTTGACAAAAAAATACGAAATAAGATAACAACAGGCCAATAATGTTTCAGAATCAGCAAGAGAGAACCGGCGGCGGAGCTGGATCTGTCTCGGCATGGCGCAATCAAAAAACTCAAACGCCGGTTTTCCTGGGAGAGCATCAGCCGCGGCAGAAGGGGAAGGGATGAAAAGAAACAACGGGAACCACCGCAAAAAAGCCATCGACCCGATGGACTGCCGGATGATCGAGCTGTTGCAGAAGGACGGGCGGATCGCGAACACCGAGATCGCCAAGAAGCTCGGCATCTCCGAGGCCACGGTGCGCACGCGGCTGGCGCGGCTGATCGAGGAGGGGGTCGTGCAGATCGTGGCCGTCAGCAACCCGCTCAAGCTGGGCTTTGAGGTGGTGGGTACGATCCGGATCCACGTCGAAGTACGCAAGATGGACAAGATCATCCGCGAGCTCAAGACCATCAAGTCCCTGTGGCACATCGTGCAGACCACCGGCGGCACCGGCATCGACACCGAGTTCGTCCTGAAGGACCTGAACGAGCTGAACGAACTGATCTTCGAGAAGATCAACCGGATCGACGGCGTGCTGCGCACCGAGCCCACCCTCTTTCTCAACTACGTCAAGCGCTCCTACGACTGGGGCACGGCGCTGGAGTAGCAAGGGTCTTTCCGGTCGCCGGTCGGCCCGCCGGCCCGCCGGAAAAGAAGCGTCTTCCCCGGCGCCGACAGGACCGACCGACGGGCGTCCTGCTACGCCCCGCCGATACCGTACTCCTCCTCGCCCATCGCGCCCCAGACCTTCTTCCAGCCGTCCTGCACCTCGCCCATCTTGTTCTTGATGGCGCCGCGCTCGGCGCCGAACTCCGCCGGGCACTCGCGCGAGAGGCGTTCGAGACGCGCGTCGAGATCGTCGACCACCGCATTCAGGTCCCCGATCACCGGGGCGACCTTCTTCTGCTGCTTGGCGGGCAGCTTCTCGCTTCTGCGGATCACATCGTAGATCTTGGCCTTCCAGGCGGTCAGCTCGTGGTTGACGGTCTCGCAATATGATTTGGCTTCCATAGGCACCTCCGTGGGGTTCGAGTTCCGTATCGGCCTGAACGCAAGGCTTAGGGTTAACCTATGGCCGAAACGAAGCCTGTCAATCGCCCCCCCGCGTCCCCGCCGTTCACCCTGGGCTCACCCCGTTGACATTCAAATGCTTTTTGATTAGTTCAGAAACCGGTTTAATTAATCTTACTTTCAAGATGGGAGGGTTACCATGCTGGCTCGTTTTTCGAAATGGGTGGGGGTTGGCGTCATCGCGACTGCGGCGGTGGTTCTTTTTCTGAGCCCCGCTCCGGCTCTGGCGAAATACCCGGAAAAACCGATCACGCTCATCGTCCCGTGGTCGCCCGGGGGCTCCGGCGACATGACCTGCCGCATCCTGGCGGCCCGGATGGAAAAGGAATTGAAGCAGCCGGTGGTGGTCAAAAACATGCCCGGCGCCGGGTCGCTGGTAGGGGCCAAGGCCCTGGTGGATTCGGCCGCGGACGGCTACACCTTGGGGTTTTTGGGCATCAGCGCCGCGATTGCCCAACACACCTCGGTGTCACCGGTGATGATGAACGAGTACGAGGCGGTTTCCGGGGTGATCAACCCTTCTCTTTTTCTTTTGGTGAACAGCGAATCGCCGTGGAAGACGCTGAAAGACTTCGTTGACTACGCCAAGGCCAACCCCGGCAAAATCAAAAACGGCAACGCCGGCGCCGGGGTGATCGACCATCTCTATTCCTCGGAGTTCGGCAAAGTCGCCAAAGTGGAGTTCACCCAGGTCCCGTTTCAAGGCTGGGGCCCATCGCTGGCGGCCCTTGCCGGCGGTCATGTCGACAGCATGTTCGTGGCGATCGGTCCCGCAAAAGCGATGATCTCCGCCGGAAAAATCCGCCCGGTGGCGATCGCCGCGGGACAAAGACACCCGGCCTACCCCGACATCCCCACCATGAAGGAGAGCGGCGTCGACATCACCATGCCTTTCTGGGAATCGATCGTGGTGCCGGCGAAGACCCCGGCGGACGTCGTCAAGGTGTTGGATGAAGCCATCCGCAAGGCGTTTCAGGATCCGGAGACCCGGAAAAAGATCAAGGACTCCGGCTTGGATATCGATTATATGGACACGGCGGGGATCGCCAAATTGAGAGGCGAATCCAATGCCAAGGTCAAGGGCATCGTTGAGGCCCTGGGGCTCAAACAGAAATAACCCTATCCGCCGAACCTTTTGCGCAGGTCATGGGCGGCCACACCGGCGCCGGCCAGGTTGCGCCGGCAGCAGCACCCGGCCGCCCTCATGGTGATGACACAGCCAAAAGCGCCTGCCCCCTGCCCTTCCCTGTCAACGGGGAGGGCAGGGACTCATTTTACCCGAGCTTTCCGATGGATCGCTCTGAATTGGTGCCACCGATGAGGAAATCCCCTTCACTCACCTCAACCACCCTGATCACGTCCGCCTTTTGCACGCTTCTGGGGGCCTTTGTTTTCATTGCCACATCCGGCTACCCGTCCGTCCACTCCCAGGGCTTCGGACGCGGCCCCGCTTTCTACCCGCGGGTGCTGGCCGGGTTGATGATCTTCATCGGCGTGCTCACGCTGATCCAGGACATTCGGCACGCCAGGCGGGACCCCCCTGCTGAGCCTGCGGCAGGGAACGACGCGCCGCCTGTTTCCTACCGGCCGGTGGCCGTTTTTCTCCTTCTCTGCGCCGTGCGCGAGCCTATTTTGCGGATCTCGGACACCAGGTCATTATGACGCGGGCGGTCGAGAACGATGGTGGTCAGGTCGTCCAGGTCTTTGCCCATCGCCTTCGCGATCACTCTAAGATTTTCGGATAGAGGCGCTTCGATGTCGATCTTGCCCTTGGCCTGCGGGCCAACGGCGATCTTGTTCATGTATACGAACGGTCCGGGGTCGAACATGCTGCCGCGCGGCGCAATCGAAACGGTAGCAATCGAGTTGGTGCGCCCGAAAGCGAGCGGACGGGTGCCATCGATCGGGTCAACGGCTACGTCTACTTCAGGGAGCGAGCCGTTTCCGACATGCTCGCCGTTGTAGAGCATGGGCGCGTTATCCTTTTCGCCTTCCCCAATGACGATCACGCCGTCCATGTCCACCGAACTGAGGATAAGACGCATCGCTTCCACTGCGGCGTTGTCGGCTTTTTCCTTTTCGCCCCGTCCCATCCAGCGGCCGGCTGCCAGGGCAGCGGCTTCGGTCACGCGCACGATCTCCAACGCCAGGTTACGGGTAGGTTTGCTCAAGGTCATGTATTCCTCCTGTTAGTTAGGGTTCGAGAATTCCGGGTGGTTGTTGAGGAGCATATCGCCCGCCAAGTACACGCGGACTACTCGACCAATAGTGAAGTCTATATCAAAAACCACTGGATGTAATAATAGCCGATCACAGCCGCCCACAGCCAGGCGTCAATACGGTCAAATGCGCCGCCGTGACCGGGGATGATTGAACCGGAATCCTTGATCCCGGCCGGGCGCTTGAACAGGCTTTCACCCAGGTCTCCCAACGGGGTGATCACGCTCAGGACCAGGCCCAGGGTTGCTCCCTGCCAGATCGAGACCTCCAGCGGCCCCCAGGTGGAATACGCAAAAGCAAAAAAGCCGCCGAAAATCGTGCCGGTGAAGATGCCTGCCCAGTAGCCCTCCCAACTTTTTTTGGGGCTTAAGCGCGGGGCCAGTTTGTGACGTCCATAGGCAGCGCCGAGGCTGTATGCGCCCGAATCGGCCATCCAGACGGATGGCAAAACCAGGAACACCCACCAGCCACCGTCGGGCAGATTTCGCAGATCCAGCAGGTAGGCGCCTACCCAGCCCAAATAAGCCAGGCCGGCAGCGGTCGCAGCAAAATCCAGCGCGGCATGATCGCGGCCGCGCTCGTAGGCGATCGCGTGATAACCGAGCGCAACCAGTAACAGCCCGGCAAACAGCCCGCCTGAAACCTCAGGGTAAAAATCGCGCGTCAACAGGATTAAAAAAACGCCTCCAACGGTGATCCACCTCGAAGGCTCTATTTTCATGGCGCGAAACAACTTGGTATATTCATACGCAGCCACCAGGATGAAAAAACCCAGGAAAACGAAATAGGGCACTCCCCCAAAAAGCAAAGCTGGCATCCCAAATGCCAGCAAGATCAACGCAGTAATGGTTCGTTTAACCATGCACCTTGCTCACCGCCTCCGTTACCCCTCCATAGCGACGGTCGCGCTGGGCGAAGGCCTCCAGAGCACGGTGATATTCCTCCTTGTCGAAGTCCGGCCAGTAGGTGGGGGTGATGTACCACTCCGAATAGGCTGCCTGCCAGATCAGGAAGTTGCTGACGCGCAATTCGCCGGACGTGCGAATGATCAGGTCCGGATCGGGCACGCCGGCGGTGTACATGTATTTGCTGACCAGTTCGTCATTGACCTCGCCCGTCGGAGACACCATCCTCGATCATATGCTGGATGGCATTGACAATTTCGTCCCGGCCGCCGTAGTTGAAGGCGACATTCAAGACCAGGTGGTCATTCTCCTTGGTCAGCTCGATCGCTTTCAAGACTTTGGCCTGAATCTTCGGGTCCAGGCGTTCCAGCCGCCCGATGTGCCGCAACTGGACCCCCTCCTTGTGCAGTTCTCCCAATTCCTTATCGATCACATCTTCGAGGATGCGCATCAAGCCATGGACCTCCTCGGGCGGGCGGCCCCAGTTTTCGGTTGAGAACGCGTAGATGGTAAGGTATTTGACGCCAAACTCCACCGAGGCGCGGATGATGCGGCGCAGGTTCTCAGTCCCGGCACGGTGCCCGGCCAGGCGGGGCAGGCCCCGCGAGATTGCCCAACGGCCGTTGCCATCCATGATGATGGCAACGTGAAGAGGAATTTTATCAGCAGGTAAGTTCGGGAGGGAATCGTTCATTCTGGGAATTATTTTGGAAGTCAAACTTCCATGATCTCTTTTTCTTTTTCCTGACTGTGCTTGTTGATCTCTTCGATGAACCGGTCGGTCAGTTTTTGTAAATCCTCTTCACCGCGTTTCAGTTCATCTTCAGAGACCAGCTTTTCCTTTTCGAAATCACGCATGTCATTCTGCGTATCTCGGCGGACATTGCGCACAGCCACGCGGGCCTCTTCCGCGCGGGCGTTAACAACTTTAACAAGATCGCGCCGCCGCTCTTCGTTCAGGGGAGGCAGGTTCAGGTGGATGGATTTACCGTCGTTATTGGGAGTCAGACCGAGGTCGGAGGCAAGGATTGCGCGTTCTACATCCCTCAGCGAGGAGGGGTCGAAGGGTTTGATCAAAATGGAGCGCGGCTCCGGCACACTGATCGTGGCCAACTGCATAAGAGGGGTGGGTGTATCGTAGTAGACAACGGAAAGTCTTTCCACGAGGGCCGGGTTGGCGCGCCCGGTCCGGATGACGGCCAGATCACTTTGCAGGGACTGGATTGCGCCGTTCATGCGGCTTTCGGCTTCTTTAAGGATGTCTTTTATCACCTCGTCCTCCTGACAGATCAGACATACTACAATTATAAGGATACCCTAAAATGCTGAAATTTGCTACGGGAATTGCAAGCGTGAGAGGATTATGCACGATTTGAGAGACTCTCACACCTTATTCACTGACCAGCGTACCTTCCTTTTCGCCATTAAGGGCGCGCAGGAGCGCATCGGTATCCCACAGGTTGAGCACCAGGATAGGCAAATCGTTCTCCATACAAAGCGTGACCGCGGTGGTGTCCATCACCGACAGGCGCCGGCTTAGAAATTCCATATGGGTCAGGTGATCGAATTTTTGGGCATCGGGGTTCGTTTTGGGATCGGAAGTCGTAGACTCCGTCAACCTTGGTGGCTTTGATCAGCACGTTGGCATCGATCTCCATCGCGCGCAAGGCAGCGGCGGTATCCGTAGAGAAATAAGGGTTGCCTGTCCCGGCGCTGAAGATGACTACGCGACCTTTTTCCAGGTGACGGATTGCGCGCCGGCGGATGTAAGGCTCGGCTACCGAGCGCATATCGATCGCAGTCTGTACCCGTGTAAATACGTCGGCACGTTCGAGCGCATCCATCAGCGCCATGGCATTCATCACGGTACCGAGCATCCCCATGTAATCGGCCGTGGCGCGGTCCATACCCCGGTCCAAGCCCTGTTTGCCGCGCCAGATGTTGCCTCCGCCAAGGACAACGGCCACCTCCACCCCCATAGCATAGACTTGCTTTGATGCGGCTGGCAACGGATTCCGCTTCGGATACGTCAATGCCAAAGCCGGATGGGCCGGCCAGCGCTTCGCCGCTGAGCTTAACAATATGCGCTTATATTTCAATTCACTCATAGGTTACTCCCTTTGGGATTGATAATACTGCTTCTTGCATATATACACGAACTCGATTTTAACGATTTGTCTTCAAAAACAAGATTCCAGTTCGGATATTTACGCAGCACTCTGTAAGTTTTCCAGGATTTGCCTTGGTAGATCCCCGGAAAGCCTAATAAGATAAAGAAAAGGCCAACCCGAGGGTTGGCCTGCCGGCTAATGATCAATACTTTCACCAAGCTCCCAACGTTGGAAACGGCGCACAACGATGTTTTCTCCAGTTGAGCCAATCGTTTGAAGCACAAGTTTCTCGATCGTCAATTCTTCGTCGCGGATATAAGCCTGACGCAAAAGGACAGTTTCATCCTTGAACTTTTCAAGGCGCCCGGCTACGATCTTATCCATTACGGCCTCGGGCTTGCCTTCTTCTTTGGCGCGCGCGCGGGCGATCTCGGCCTCATGTTCCAGGTCAGCAGCCGGAATCTCATCTTCCCTCACATAGTGCGGCGCGGAGGCGGCAATTTGCAGGGCGATTTCGTGAGCCAGCTTGCGGAAATTTTCCGACCGGGCCACAAAATCAGTTTCGCAGTTCACTTCGACCATCACGCCGACTCGTCCCTCGCCATGCGAGTAAAGTTCTATCACACCCTGGGAAGCTGTGCGGTCGGCGCGTTTGGCAGCGGTTGCAACACCCTTTTCACGCAAGAAATCGACCGCTTTTTCGAAGTCACCGTTCGCATCAGTAAGGGCCTTGCGGCAATCCAATATACCTGCGCCGGTAGCCTCGCGCAGTTCCTTGATCATATCAGTCGTTATTTCCATATTCTAATTCCTCATCTCAGTTGAATTACTCGGCCTTACCTTCTGCGCCAGGTGTTTCTTCTTCAGAACTCTTCAGCCGTTTCGTCGTCGACAACAGGTTCTTCTGCTTCTGCCTGGGCCTCTTCTTCAAACTCAGCCTCGATCTCTTTTTCTACAGCAGGTTTCTTTGCCTCGGCCTTTTCTTCGGACTTTTCAACCGGTTCATCTTCGACAACAGGTTCTTCCGCTTCAACCTCTCCAGACACTTCATCCTCTTTGTCTTCGATAACAGGTTCTTCTACTTCGGTCTCTTCTTCAGACTCAGCCTCGATCTCCTCTGCAGATTGGATATCGAGATCCTCGGGTTCCGCTGCTGCCTCTTCCAATTCAATCTCTTCTAGATCGATCTCTTCGTCTTCATCTTCATCTTCATCTTCATCTTCATCATCTTCTTCGTCAGCAGGTTTGCGACTTACATTCAGCTTGGCCAGGGTGGCTTCGCCTAATAAGTCTTCTTCTTCAATGTCCTGGTCGTCATCATCCACCACACGAGTTGTTTTCGGGGAGGCCAGCCTCTCGGTCTGGGGTTGAGCGGATTCCATTTCAGACTCTGCATCTTCCTTGCGCGCGGCATTGCCTTCCAGAACGGCGTCTGCAATCTTGGCAACCAAAAGTTTGATGGCGCGAATTGCATCATCGTTCGATGGGATGACGTAGTCGATATCAAGCGGATTGCAGTTGGTATCCACCATCGCAATGATGGGTATTTTGAGCAAATTGGCTTCGTGTACAGCCGCATATTCGCGACCAACATCCACGATAAAAAGCAGGTCGGGCAGGCGCTTCATATGGCGGACACCGGACAGACGGCGTTCCAGGCGGGTAATTTCACGCTCGATGAGCAGGCCTTCTTTTTTGGTCAGGTGGTTGATCTCGCCGCTGTCGCGCAATTTTTCAAGGCGTTCAAGCTCCTGTACGCGCTGATAAATCGTAGACCAGTTGGTCAGCGTGCCTCCCAACCAGCGTTCGGTAACATACGGCATGCCACAGCGGATAGCTTCGTCGGTGATGGTTTCTTGGGCCTGGCGTTTGGTTCCGACGATGAGTATGGTTCCGCCTTTCGCAACCGTATCCCGGATGACAGAATATGCCTGGTTGAGCAGCTTGACAGTTTGCTGCAGGTCTATGATATGAATACCGTTACGTTCTGTGAAGATGTACGGTTTCATGCGGGGGTCCCACTTATTGGTGCGATGCCCAAAATGGACGCCGCTCTCAAGCAGGGCTTTCATAGGAATAATGGCCATAGGGAAATCCTCCTTCGCGTTTGGCCTCCGCTCCGTTCAACCCGCCCGGTAACCACGCATTGATCCGTGGCACGCACCGGCCGGTCCGGGAGCGTGTGAGATTGGGACAGTGTGCCTGTCCCTGGCAGAATATGTCCCGACCTTTTGGACGGGAGCGGCGAGATTATACCATAAAAGGTTAGTGCAAGTGATTAATTGACGAGGGGGATGCGCTATGATACAATCAGCGCCGCTCGCTAAACGCCCCCATCGTCTAGCGGCCCAGGACGTGGCCCTCTCAAGGCCAAAACCGGGGTTCGAGTCCCCGTGGGGGCACAGAAATCAGATAAAACCAGTCAGAATTCCAGCGAACGTTGAGGAGTTTCTGGCTGGTTTGCGTTTTGAGCAGAAGAGTAAGCTTGAAGAGCTATCAATCAAATTCTGACTTATATTTTGTTGGTTCTAGCCCATTTTCGCCCATTAGAACCGTTTGACGATCCAGTTGAAAGGTTCTTTGCTTCTCTTCGCATTGAACAAAGGGGAAAACTAGATGAATTTGGGTTTCAGCTTGGTAATTTTGATGAAAAAATAAGATGAAATGGTTCGAGTCCAATACCCAGGTAGAAGGCTAATTTCTCATTTCGACACCCTCTTTAACCAGATCAATAAACTCTAACCACAAGTTTACTCAAACTCTTTCCTATTAGAAGCAATTATTGGTTTTCTTATGATTACGCAACCTTTACTTGCATTTAAAAAATTGTTAATCAACTTGAGCTAAGATATTATGACTAATTCCACCCAAAGGAGTTCGTATTATGCCCACTCGAGTTCTTTTCCTATGCACCGGCAACTCTGCCCGCAGCCAGATGGCGGAAGCCTTCCTGCGCAAATACGCCGGTGATCGCTTCGAAGCGCACAGCGCAGGTTTGAAGCCTGCAGGCGTCAATCCATTCACCATCCAGGTCTTGCAGGAAGTCGGGATCGATATTTCAGACCAATCTTCCAAAGGCGTGGATGCCTATCTTGGGAAAGTCTTGTTCCAGTACCTGGTCACTGTCTGTGACGATGCCGACAAGAACTGCCCAACGGTCTGGCCGGGTGTCAACCAGCGCATGCACTGGTCTTTCGAAGACCCGGCAGCGTTTGAAGGCACAGATGATGAGAAATTGGCCAAGTTCAGAGATATCCGTGACCTGATCGAGGGGCGCATCAAAGCCTGGTTGGAAGAGCAGGGTGTTCCAAGCTAAAGTTGTGACATCCGTCACATATAGTTGGTGACAACGGCCTCTATCAACTGGCTGTTTTTTGACCTACAATAATATTCAGAATGTCGAATATGATTACACCTTTCAAGGCTCCGGCCAACCTGTTCAAAACCCTGGCGCATCCGGCACGGCTGGCCATCCTGACCATCCTGCGTGATGGTGAGCAATGCGTCTGTCACATCGAGGCTATGCTCAAGCTGCGTCAGGCTTACATTTCCCAGCATCTCAAGGTGCTGAAAGACGCCGAGATCGTCACAGACCGGCGCGATGGCTGGAACATGTACTACCATGTTACCCACCCCGAAGTCTTCGAGATCATGGATGCCATGTTCGCCCTAAATGGCCAGCCCGAGGCTATTCCGCATACCCATGCGAAGGCTGAATGTCCCTGTCCCAAGTGCCACCCAGAAGATGGTTCAATTACTGCCGGACCGGTCATCCTATCCGCTGAATAAAGCTTCCCTTTGGGAAAGGCTTTTATTTTTCCAAAATCATATTCGAGAATTCGAATAAACGTTAAAGGTCGTGTATGAATGCTCTCGAATTTCTCGGCAATTTGTTTTACAGTGGACTGGGCAACCTAGCGGTGCACGTGCTGTTGTGCCTGCTGCCTGCCTTCTACATCGGCGGGGCAATGACCGCTTTGATCCCCAAAGAAACGATCTCGTGCTTTTTGGGGCGGAACACGCCCAAGTTCGTCTCGGACTCGACCTGCGGTAGCTGTCTGTAAGTGAAGGGTGTCATTCGATGCCCATAGGATATATCGTAACTCTGCGGTTTAATAACGAAGGAGTAAGCCATGTCTGACTTTTTGGAAACGACTGTTGATAAATTCACCTTCAAGGTTGCTGTGGACCGTTTCTATAACGAAGAAGGGGTTTGGGCAAAGGAGGAAAATGGTCGCGTGCGCATTGGACTCTCTGACTTTATCCAACAGCGCAGCGGGGATGTTGCCTTTGCAGAGATCAAGCCCGTGGGAACGGCTCTCGCTGCAGGGGAAGAAGTAGCGGTCATTGAGACAATCAAGGTGAACATCACGTACACATCGCCTGTGAATGGAAAAATCGTTGAAGTTAACCCGGCGATGAATGACGCCCCGGAAGCCATCAACCAGGACCCATATGGCGAAGGTTGGCTGGCTGTAATGGAAGTCGCCGATTGGGATGCGGAGCGTGCCAAACTGCTCGACTCGCAGGCCTACTTCAAAATCATGAAGGGCCAGGCGGAAGAGGAGACAAAGAAACTATGATCGCGCCGACTCAAAAAGTCATTATCGTGCCCTGCAGCGGGATCGGCAAGACGTACGGTACCGTCGGCCGTGAAGCGGCCTACGAGGTCACCGAAGACTTGCGTCCCGGGCAGACGCAACTGGTGCCGCTGGCCTTGTTGGTGCTTGGAGACGAAGAATCCCGATCTGTTGTAGAGGCGTGCCCGGCAGTGACCATTGACGGCTGCAAACTGGCTTGCGCCGCCAAAATGGTACAGCAAAGCGGCGGGACGATCGCGCAGGAATTTGCAGTCCTGGATGTGTACCGCCGTTACAAGGATCTCAAGCCCCAGGGCATCGCTGAACTCAACGAGGGCGGACAGAAATTGGCTCGTGTCTTGGCAGAGGAAGTCACTGCCGCTGTGGATGGCCTCATAACCGGGATACAGGGAGGCGAAAATGCCTGACCTGCCCAAGAAAAAAGTTGGAATTGTTTCCTGCTCCGGGGAGGAAATCCCGGAGGGTACGGTGACCCGTCTGGCGGCTCTTAAAGTCCTGGAGCAGTTGCGCCCGGCGGATACGGTTACCATTTGTCTGCCCCTTTTCCTCGCTGGCGGCGAAGGAGACCGGGCCTTTGCCCGCTTCTACCCGACCATCGCCATTGATGGCTGTGACAAACGCTGCGCGGCACGCGGCACGGAAATGTACTCCGGCAAGCCCGCTGCCAGCATCGTTGTTACGGAACTCGTTGCCGAACTAGGCCTGGGCAAACCGGAAGGCAAACGCCGCCTGAACGAGGCTGGTCGGCAGGCAGTTGAGGCAACAGCCGGGCAAGTTTCAGGGTTGGTGGATGAACTGCTGCAAAAACACTGGAATCGCACGGCGGGAGCTATTGAAGAACCCGCCGCGCCCGAAGTACAGGAACCGGTCCAGGCGACCTGCTCCTGCGGTTCTGATATCCCGGTGCAGGATATCGTCGTCAACGGGCAGACGGTCACCTTGATTGCCCTGCCGCTCATCTTCCAGCAGTTCCGTGATTCCGGCAAACCCGCCTCGCAGGCTACGACCCGGGAACTTCTGGAAACCGTGAAAATCTATAACCCGATCCCGCCTGGCGAAGACGAGGCCTATGCGGCGTCGCTGGCGCGTGAATATGCAGCCTTTTGCAAACAGCAAGGAGCAGACAGATGAGCCGCACAGCCACCTATAACACCACAGTCACTTGGAAAGGCGAGCATTGGGGACATATCGTCATGGGCAACGGCCCGGAGATGGACTTCTCCGCGCCACCTGACGCGCAGGGTCACCCCGGTGTCTTGACACCCGGAGGATGCTTTTGTGGCCGCAGCCAATACCTGCATCATGATGATGTTCATTTGGGCCACGGAACGTTTCAAGCTCAACCTGCTCTCTTACGATTGCCGGGCGGAGGGCACCAAACTGATCGAGCTGGACCGCACCGAGATTTTCACCCACCTGCGGTTTCTGGCCGGTCATCGGCATTGCCGCGGGAGACGAAGATCCCAAGGCGGTTGAAGCGCGCGCCAAACGTGCCCTGAAGCGCGCCCGCAAATATAGCTTGGTGGCGAACTCCGTGAAATCCGAGGTGATCATTGAACCACAGATTAACGTGGTTGTTTAAGGGACAAATTGTGAAAACCAACTACGTGAAATCTGCCAAACTCTCAGAGAACAGCTTGCCCAACTTGGGGACGAGCTTCCCGGTCCGATGACTGGGTACATCCGCCTTCATAAACGCCGGTTGTATTGCCGCGTGAGAACTTAAAAGAATGGTGTTCAAAATTCTAATGACCTGATATGGAGGATCCTATGCTTACTATCAAAGTTCTCGGCTCGGGCTGCGCCAACTGCAAGCGCGTCGAGCAGATCGCCAACAAGGTTGTGGCCGAAATGGCAATCGAAGCCGAAGTCATCAAGGTCACAGACTATGCCGACATCATGGCCTACAACATCCTGTCCACGCCGGGGCTGGTTGTCAACGAGAAGGTGGTTTGCTCCGGGCGCATCCCCACCCCGGCAGAAGTGACCACCTGGCTGGCGGACGCGCTGGAAACGGCCTGATTCCAAAGTTGATACACACCGTCTTCAAGAATCCTTTCAAAACTTTAATATGGAGACACCATGACACAAGCTCCCCCAAAACAACTTTCCTTCCTGGACCGCTACCTGACGCTGTGGATCTTCCTGGCGATGGCGGTCGGCGTGGGGATCGGCTACCTGTTCCCCGCTGCGGTGCAATCCTTCAACACTGCGGTTTCGGTCGGGACGACCAACATCCCGATCGCCATCGGCCTGATCCTGATGATGTACCCGCCGCTGGCCAAGGTGCACTACGACGAGCTGGGCGATGTCTTCCGCAACTGGAAGATGCTCGGCCTGTCGCTGGTGCAGAACTGGGTCATCGGCCCGATCCTGATGTTCGTGCTGGCGATCATCTTCCTGCGCGGCTACCCGGAGTACATGACCGGCCTGATCCTGATCGGCCTGGCGCGCTGCATTGCCATGGTGATCGTCTGGAACGAACTGGCCAAGGGCGATACCGAGTACGCCGCCGGGCTGGTGGCCTTCAACAGCATCTTCCAGGTGCTGTTCTACAGCGTCTACGCCTACGTCTTCATCACCGTGCTGCCGACCTGGTTCGGTCTGACCGGCTCGATCGTGGACATCACCATCGGCGAGATCGCCAAGAGCGTGTTCATCTACCTGGGCATCCCCTTCCTGGCCGGTTTCTTCACCCGCTTCTTCCTGGTGCGCGCGAAAGGCAAGGACTGGTATCACAAGGAATTCATGCCCAAGATCAGCCCGCTGACGCTTGATCGCCCTGCTGTTCACCATCGTGGTGATGTTCTCGCTCAAGGGCGAACTGATCGTGACCATCCCGCTGGATGTGGTGCGCATCGCCATCCCGCTGCTGATCTACTTCGTGATCATGTTCCTGGTCTCCTTCTTCATGGGCCAGGCGGTTGGCGCGGACTACTCGCAAGACCACCACGCTGTCCTTCACCGCGGCCAGCAACAACTTCGAACTGGCCATCGCCGTGGCGGTGGCCGTCTTTGGCATCAACTGCGGCGCAGCCTTTGCGGCGGTGATCGGCCCGCTGATCGAGGTGCCGGTCATGATCGGGCTGGTGAACGTGGCTTTCTATTTCCAGAAGCGACTGTTTGGCGGCGCGGTCTCGTCTGCTCCGGAGATGGCCGTTGCGGCAGCGGAAATCTGTCCCCCTGATGAGAAGTTGGTCAAGTGATCCAAATAAAACTGCTGGGCTCACCTACCTGTCGTCGCTACCAAAAGATGCGAGCCTGTGTTATCGAAGAAGCTGAACGACTCAACGTTGGCATTCAGGTTGAAGAAATAGCCGACACAGAAGTTCTATCCCGGTTCAACCCGCTCAGTCTCCCCCGGCTTTGTGTCGGAGGTGATCTGGTTGCATCTCAAAATCCACCAAAGGCTGAGAAGGTTCGTGATACTTTGATGCGAGTTTCCGCAAACTTTTAGTACGATATTTGGAGGGGCTATGTTGATCGACCATTATGATCTTGAAGTCTTCACCCCGCCCTGTGACCCGGGCGCAGAACGCTACGCTGCTCGTGCACGATTGACCGTCGATATTTCGGAAATCCTGCCGTATCTCAATGCCACCTTACGAGGCGCAATCTATCATCCGGGCGCCAATGCCCTGACCTGGAAGAAGGGCGGGCACAACATCGCTTTCCATGCTTATGAAATCGCCACCAGCAACGTGGAGGATCGGGAAGGCGCAGAGCAGGAAATCAAGGGATTGATCGACCTGGTCAACCGGACATGGGAACGCCGGGCAGAGATCAAACCCGATACAACCGCACACCAACGCCCTACGCCAATGGGGATTTACAAACTGCTTCCCAACACGAATTGCAAGCAGTGTGGAGAGTCGACTTGTTATTCCTTTGCGCTGAAACTCGCTGCTTCGAAAAAGAAGCTGGTCGATTGCCCCATACTCGGAGAGCCAGAATTCGAAGACAAATTTGCTGCATTGGAGGAGATCGTCTTTGAAACCCCGGCAATCGGTTGAAAAATTAGTTGGAATATCAAATTAAGAAAATAGGCGACACCAGCATTCCTTGACGGCTTAGAGACCTCCGGCTATGATTCTTGAAAAGGTAATCCTGTTGTAACGTATTTTCCCCTGATTTTAGGGAAGGGTGCGGTTCGGAATAGATCAACGTGGGGGCACAAAAAGTAACCGCCTCGACTGAGGCGGTTTTTTATCTGGCCTTCTCATACCATCGAGGTACGCGAGGCCAAAACCGGGTTCCCAACAGGGGGATGGTATTCGAGTCCCCGTGGGGACCAATGTAAGCGCTTCGCATGAAGCGCTTACTTGTGTGGCCCAAAGGGGTAGATATTTCAATATCTTGAGCAATTCCAGGGTTGGCCTTGACAGGAACTATTATATATAAATATTTATACATAAAGGATGTCACGATGCTCAAATATGCTCTACTCGGATTCCTCAACTACCATCCCATGACTGGCTATGAACTCAAACAGAACTTGGAAGTTTCGACCGCCCATTTCTGGAATGCAAAACTCAGCCAGATCTATGCGGCATTGAAGTCACTCGAGAAGGACGGCTGGGTTACCTCTCAAATAAAACCGCAGGAAGAAAGACCTGACAAACGTATCTATACCCTCACACCCGAGGGAAAGCATAATCTGCGAGCCTGGCTGGCAGAACCGCAATCTGAGCAAACGCAACAAAAGCATACCCTCTTGCTCAAGCTATTTTTTTCAGCCCAAACAGACAAGGTATATGTTCTTGCGCAACTCTATTTACAAAGGAATCTGCACGAACGCCAGGCGTATTTTTACCAGACAAAATCCCGCGCGATCATACAAGAAATCCTAAAACAGAGCCCGTCATTAAAGAAAGAGGAGATTTTCTGGGAAGCCACCAGACGATTCGGTGAATTGTACGAAGAAATGTATGTGAAGTGGTTGAATGAAACGATCCAAAATCTCGAAGAGTAGTTTCGAACAAAAAATAGTCAAAAATCATATCTTTAAAGTTGGAGTCAAAATGCCATATCTCGTGTTAAAACTTCTGCATGTTATCGCTGTGATCATGTTCCTGGGCAATATTACGACCGGATTATTTTGGAAATTCCACGCAGATCGGACCAATGTCCCAAGGTCATTGCACATGCGTTCGAAGCCTATTGCATCAAGATAAAATGTTACTATGGCGGTAACGTTGCATCACGAGAGAATGTTACCGAGAAATCTTCCAAAGCTTAGCAGTATTTTGGTCAATCTGGCGACGAAGTTCGACAGGATTGAGTTGAAGATACAAATTGATTAGGCGTGCTTTGGCTTCCAACGAAATGTCTTTGCGTTCCAGGACGCGCTGATAAGGCGTCTTGGCAGTATCATACCGTTTGATGGTCTGATTGCCAATGCGCTTTTTGGTAATCAGCTTGAATGATGGCTGAAAGAAGTTGATGTAGAGGCGCAAGTTGTCATAAATGCATTCCAGGAGAGCCAGTTCCTGCTCTGTCTCCCAGCGGTCATAGCCAACCGTGTGTCTCACAACAGACCAATTCTTTTGTTCAACATGCGCTTGATCGTTTTTCCTGTATGGGCGGGAACGCGTAAAAGTGATTTTCTGGTCCTGACAGTAACGGTATAACAGAGCGTTGATGAACTCACTACCATTATCAGAATCGATGCCGAGCAAAGGGAAGGGCAGCCTTTGGCGCATCAGATGGATTGCTTCAGAAACCGCCTCTTGTGAGCGGTGCGGCAAGGCGGTTACATCCGTCCAACCAGTACAAATGTCGGTGCAAGTCAAAGTATTCAGGTATTGGCCTTCTGTAGTGCTCCCACAGTGCGCGACCAGGTCAATTTCCATGAAACCCAGGTTGTTCTTGATCCCACTCCGTGAAAGTGTGTACTGGAATTAGATTCTTGAGCAGACTTCCAGGTTTGGTGGTGCTCAAACCATGCAGCGCTTTGATGCGGACAGGACGCAAGCAACGATCTATAGTGGCAGAACTGATTTTCAAGAGCAGTTCTTTGGTCTCTTTGGAAAGTTCGATTTCTTTGCATCGTTCCAGCACTCGAATAGCTTCTGGTAGAAAAGGTTGCAAACGCTTGGAGCAGATATGCCCATAGATCTCCCAGATTTGTTCAAGTGCCTGCCTAACTTCACCTCTATAGATAGTTTTGTAAGTTTTGGTTTTCCTTTTAGGGTGGTTTTGAACTTGCACTTTGTTTTTCAGAATACGGATCGCATATTTGCGATGATAGCCAGTGGCAGCCATAAACTCGTCCAGCATCTTTTGCTTTTCAACTTTACTCGCTTTCAGATATCTTGCTCGCACAACTTCCAACAACTCGCGCTTGCTTTTCAGGCTCATCATGTTGCTCCTCCGACAGGCTTTTCCGCCTATCGGAAAGTAACATTTTCCCTGATGCAACGTTACTTCCCAAAGTAACTTTTTCCGTGATGCAATTCGCGAAGGGATTATCCGCAGTGACCGGTGGTTTACTGTTCCCGGAGTAATAACCATCCTCCTTGCGGGGGTAGGCGCAGCGCTTATAGGAAACTTCCCCATTCTTGGCACAGGTTGGATATTTTGGTCAATCGTGCTTTTCTCGATCTCAGGCCTGGCTTTTTCTTTCAAAGTTGCTCCATTGCAAAGGCATATTCTCAACCTGGCTCGCTCAGGCACCGAGATAGGGCAAATGGACTGGCATCATTACCATACGCTGTCACGCTCATGGGAAATCTGGGGATTGGTAGCAATGATCACTCCCGCTCTGGCCGTTATATTGATGGTGCTCAAACCCAACCTGCCTGGTCTCTAAATCGAACAGCCTTATAATTGAGACTTCCGCCACAGACTTTCGTAAATAAAGGTAGACGTTTTTCAAGGAGATTACATGTCATCCATTCTCGAAGTGCAAAACCTGGCTAAAAATTACGGTGACTTCACCGCGGTCAATGGCATCACCTTTGATATCAAGGAAGGGGAAATCTTCAGCCTGTTGGGGCCCAACGGCGCGGGCAAGACTACAACCATCTCGATGCTCTCGACTTTATTCACGCCCACCTCAGGCGATGCATCGATCGGCGGACATTCTATTTCCAAAGACCCGATGGCGGTCAAGCAGGTCATCGGTGTTGTGCCACAAGACCTTGCCCTTTACGAAGACCTGACCGCAAACGAGAATCTCATCTTCTGGGGGCAGATGTATGGATTGAGCGGCAAGTCCCTCAACAGCCGCGTGGATGAAGTGCTGGAGCAGATCGGTTTGCTGGATAAGGCCAAAAACAGAGTCAAAACTTATTCGGGAGGCATGAAGCGACGCGTGAATATCGGTGTGGGTCTGCTACACAAGCCGCGTCTGCTTTTCATGGACGAACCCACTGTGGGCATTGATCCGCAATCTCGCCGCGCCATTCTCGATACGGTCAAAGATTTGAACAAGCAGGGCATGACTGTCCTGTACACCACGCATTACATGGAAGAGGCTCAGGAACTCTCCAACCGTGTGGGGATCATAGACCATGGCGATCTGATCGCACTTGGTACGCAAGCTGAACTCACAAAACAAGTCGGGCAAACCGACACACTCATTCTGCATATAGGCGAGAACGATGACCCGGAAGCGCTGGCAAAATCACTCGCTGGCCTGGAGGATGTCCTCGAAGCCATAGCAACAGACCATCAAGTCTCAGTAATAACACCCGAAGCGGAGAGTGTGCTTGCGCCAGTTGTGTCAAAAGCCAATGAACGCGGAATCAAGATTCGTTCTATTGATATTCGCGAACCAAATCTTGAAGCGGTGTTTTTGCACTTGACTGGAAGAGCGTTAAGAGATTAGCAGGTTGACAATGTGAGCCGTCGCTTCGTTGACGGCGTGGCAAGTTCGAACTTGCAGGCTAGAAGAGATTGCTTCGGGATCCGCCCTCGCAATTTCACTTGAAAGAGAAGTTCATGAAAAAGCTATTCCTCATCGGCATCAAAGACCTCAAACTCATGTTCCGTGACCACGCCGCGCTCACGTTTATGCTGCTTGCGCCGTTCCTGCTCACCATTGGCATGGGCTTTGTCACCGGTCGTTTTAGCGGCGGCTCCAGCGGGCTTTCGGACATTCCAGTCATCATCGTCAATCTGGATAATGACCAACTGGGGGATGCGTTGGTGGATGCCTTCAATTCGGAGGGGTTAGCGGATTTGATGGAACCAACCGCTTCGTCCGACCCTGAAGCAGCCCGCCAGCTCATTGATACAGACGAAGCCTCAGCCGCGATCATCATCCCAGAAGGCTTTACCCGGAGCATCATCCCTGTCCAGGGGACGAGGCTCGAACTCGAACAATATGCAGTCCGAGCCCGTGCAGATCGAAGTGTACTCAAACCCGTCACGCCCCACTAGCGCGGGCATCGTCAAAGCCATCGTGGACGAGTTCGTATCGCGAGTTGAAGAGGGACGCACGCGCGGCATGACGTCCATCGTGCAATTGATGGCGAGTGGTTTGGTGAGTCCACAAAATGCTGGGCGCGAGGCACAGGCATTATTCCAAAATGTAGACCAAACCGAATCAACAACCATTAGGCTGAAGACCGATAAAGAAGGCGCCGCTGCTGTTGAATTTGACCTGCTGGCCTACTTTGCGCCCGGCATGGCATTGATGTTCCTGATGTATACCGTCTCCTATGGCGGACGCTCGATCCTTGCCGAACGCGCACAAGGGACATTACCGCGCCTGATGATCTCACCAACACAGACTGTCCAAGTGTTGGGAGGGAAAGTGCTCGGCATTTTCTTTATGGGTGTTGCGCAGGTTGGAATATTGATACTCGCCTCTGCCATATTCTTTCAGGTGAAATGGGGTGATCCTCTCGGGGTCATTGCCCTAATCCTTGCAGCGGTCTTCGGCGCGGCGGGTTGGGGTATGTTGATCACGGCAATTGCCCGCACAACTGCCCAGGTAAGCAACACCGGTTCAGCCGTTATGTTGATCTTCGGCATTTTAGGTGGGAGTTTTATCAACCTCGAACAATTCCCACCATTCATGCAAACCATCAGCAAGATCACACCCAACGCCTGGGGGCTGGATGGTTTTACTACGCTTGCTCTTGGTGGCACATTGAAGAACTTAACCGAACCGATCTCCGCTCTGCTTATCATGGGGCAGTCTTGTTTGGGATTTCGGTTGTGTTGTTCAATCGCAATGGGTTGGTGCAGAAATGAAAAAAATTTTCGCCATCGCATGGAAGGACGCCATCATCCGATTTGCCAGTTCAGCGGAGTTGCTATTCTTCATCATCCTGCCCATTGCATTCACGTTCCTACTTGCCGGGCGGAACACCTTCAGGGAATGATGACAACCGTATTCCCTTACTCGTTGTCGATGAAGCGCAAACCACGATCTCGCAACAGATCATCGGGGAACTCGAAAAATCAACAGCGGTACACCCCGAGGTTGTAGCGCGCGAAGAGGCACAGCAGCAATTCGATGATCGGTACGCTGCAGCTGTGTTCATCATCCCCCCAGGTATTGATATGGAGTCGCTACAAAATAGCTCGGCGCAAGTAGAGTTGCTTCAACAACCGAACAATCTCAATGCCACCATCGCTGAACGCGCTGTACTCACAGCCATTCGCCAGGTCAGTAGCGTAATCTCCGCTGCGCAAAATGCAGTCAACGCGCGCGAAACGAAACAAGCCTTTGCATCAGAGGCAGAGAAACAAACTTATTTCGAAAGTGCACTGAAAACAGCACAGTCTATTCAGGAGAATGCACCTGAACGAGTGATTGTCGTCGAAGGGACAACACCGGATCAAATTGAATATGACCCGCGTGCAAATTCATCCGCAGGGCAGATGATCACGTGGGTGTTCATTCCATTATTTGGAATCTCGGCATTGTTTGCTTACGAACGCCAACAAGGAACCTTACGTCGTTTGCTCACCACACCCTCGCGAAAGGCGACTTTTTTGCTCGGAACAATCTCAGGTCAGGTTGGGATGGCGCTTGCGCAAATGCTGTTGCTGGTCTGGGTTCGGGATCCTGGTCATGAAACTCAACTGGGGACGTGAACCGCTGGCGTTGTTCGTTATCCTTATAGCGTCTGCGCTTGCCGCGGCGGCATTTGGCACAACGATGGGGACGTTCATAAAAACCGAAGGCCAGGCAAACGGATTGAGTATCATGTTCGGGATGGTTTTTGCCTTGATGGGTGGATGCTGGTACCCGCTTGAACTTTTCCCGCCTGCGATACAGAGTGCTGTGAAAATACTCCCCACCACTTGGGCTATGCAAGGCATGCTGGATCTGGGTTTGCGCGGCGGAGGATTAATGGATATTTTGCCTGAAGCGGGAGTCTTGCTCGGCTTCGCTATTGTCTTTTTCAGCGTGGGTGTTATGAGATTCCGCTATGAGTGAGAAAGAATATATTGTATGGTTTGGAATGCGTTCGTTGAGAGCACCAATGGAACCGTCTTTTGGAAGAGGTATTGTGTTTCGTTTACTGGAAACTCGATAACAACCGTTTGATGTGCGGCAATTGCTGGCGAGTAGCCTGCTCGCCCCGCTCGACGACCTCCGGGATTTTGTCCACATCGAACATGGAAATGACTCCATCAAATTCTGGCAGGATGGGAAAGATTTCGGCGTGATGGGCCAGATTGTAAAAGGCGTAGGTTGAAGTCAGGATGTTGTTCATATAGATGCTGTTGAGCTGCTCCTGGACAGCGGTCATCGAACGGAAGCGGGCCCGGTAATCGAGCGGGAAGCCCATCGCAATGATGATGTCCGCACCGTCCTGGATGGCGACATCGATGGGCAGCGGGTCGGAGGCGGCGCCGTCAATCAACAGACGACCGTCAACTTCCCAGGGCGGAAAGATGATCGGGATCGCCAGGCTGGCACGGATGGCATCGAACAGGCCCCCCTCGGACAGTATCACCTTTTCACCTGTCAGCATATCAGTCGCCACGATCTTGAGCGGTACACGTGAATCCGATAAAGACATCCCGCCAAAGACTTGCTTAAGTTTATCGTTCAAGACGGAATCGTCCACCAAACCACTGCGCTCGTTGAATCGCAGCGTCCCATCTTTGCTGGCTTTCAAGTTGGCAGTGTAGCCCTGCATGATGTCGCTGGTCCACATTGCTTTGGATAACGCATTCATCTCTTCCACTTCAGCCTGCCTGGCAATCAGGGCGCTGTATATGCTGCCACCACTGCAGCCCACCACACTATCGACAGGAATCCCTTCCTCTTGTAGAACTCGCCACATCCCAACGGCAGCCGCGCACTTAATCCCGCCGGAGCCGATTACCAGTGCGATTCGCTTTTTTGCGTTCATGAAAATTACCTTTAAACTTCCAGACTTTGCCAGGAGAACATGGATTGAATCTTGGGTATCTGACCACCGAAATCCCGCCAACATCATTACCTTTCATCGTTTCCGCCCAATAATTGCTTGATATAAGGCAATTGCCCTTCCGCCGCGCGCTCCCCTTCTTCGATCACATATGGAAGTTTATCCGTATCGAACAGCTTGATGCGATGCTTGAATTCCGGCAGGATGGGAATGATCTCGGAGTGATGGGCCAGGTTGTGAAATGCAAAATTGGTCTTCAGCAAGTTGTTCGAGGTTACGCTGCTGATCTGGAAGTTATAACGCATCAACGAAGTGACCCGCTCCTGGTAAGGGCTTTCAAAGCCCAACGCAATGATGATATCCGCGCCTTCTTTGATAGCAACCCCGATCGGCAGCGGGTCGCTCTGATAGCCGTCGACCAGGAATCTGCCATTCACTTTGAATGGCGGGAAAATATAAGGGATGGACATACTCGCCCGAACGGCCTCCGCGATCGTTCCCTCGGACATCACAACCTGCTCGCCGTTATAGAGGTCGGTGGCGGTCACGAACAACGGGATCCGGGTTTGGGCGAAGGTCGCGCCGTCAAATCCCTCACGCAGGCGGCGGTTAAGGAGGCGATCGTCTATCAGTCCAAATGATTCATCGAATTTAATACAGACCCGGAAATGCAAGTTGCAGGATAGCCTTGGTGCTTCGTTTTCCGGTCACATCGCGAGTCCACATGCGCAGGGTTGTATCGATTGCTCTCTGAACCGGCCAGCCCAGCGCAATCAGGGCGGCATAGATCGCGCCTCCGGAGCATCCGACCACCAAATTCACAGCGATGTTTTCACGCTCGAGTATTTTCATCAGCCCCAGCGCGGCAGCACATTTGACGCTGCCTGAACCGATCACCAGGGCAACACGTGGTTTATCTTTTTTTGCCATCATGGTGACATCTCCATCAATTGTATTATCCAGGCAGCACCTTTTCTCCTTGCTATGACGTGAAGGGTGCCGGATTTGGGTTATCTTTTTTAGTTCTTCCGTCTTTATTGGCGGTATAGAGGTCCGAAATTTGGGGTGTGAGCGAGCGTACGCTCGTTCACACCCCAAATTTCGGTATTATTCTCGTCATAAACGGTAGAGCCGCTATTTTTACTCGACATCATTCATAGCCGGGATGTTATGAATATCTTGCCAGGGCAGAATCAAGGTCATCAAATAGTTTCAGGATATTTGTAAACCCGCTCAAATTCAGGACTTTCAGCACATCCGGTTGAACTCCCACCAGGCGCATGTCGCCCCCTTGGGCACGGGTCTCTTTGATTGCGCCGAGTAATACGCGCAGACCAGCGCTGCTGGTGTAATCCACAGCGCTGAAATCAGCGATCAGTTTGATATTCCCGTCGGCTACCAACCCCTGGATATATTCCGTAATCTTCGGCGCGGTCAGTGCATCGATGGAGCCGTTCAGGGACAGGATAGTAATGTCATCCACCTTTTTGCTTTGAAGTTCCATAAAAGATCTCCTTTTGTGAAATAGAAGTTCTCCAGACATTGCCGCGAATGGGGACCGGATTTAGGGTGGGAGCGTGCGTACGCACACTCCCACCCTAAATCCGGTAATCTATCACGAAAATTCCTGAAGAGTTGAAATCGATGGTTCCAGGTCCTTTTCCAAAACAAGTAAATTTATATTTTCATCCAGTTTTTGATACCTTACACGATCCATCAATTCTTTGACAAAGTACATCCCCAATCCGCCAATCTCCCTTTCCTCCCAATCCCCTTCGAAGTCCGGGATGGCAGCCCGATCCGGTGAAAAATATTTGCCATCATCCCGGATCTGCAGTCTGGCTTTCTTGCCTTCCACTTCAAAGGCTAACGATATGAGACCTGGTCCCCTGCCTTCAAAACCAGATTGGATGATATTGGCACAAACTTCTTCCGTTGCCAATTTAAAGGCAAAGGCGTCTTCATGGTTCAAACCATCCTGCAGCGCCGCCTGCTCTGCAAAATTCCTTAATTCAACCAGGCTGTCCATCTGCGCCGCACGGCAGATGGCGTGATGGCTGACATCCTGGTCGAGTTTCCGCCGGAAAGATAAGAGTGTAATATCGTCAAATTGATACTGCTCACCCATGTGGTGTTTCAGTTCCATTTTCAATTCATAAAGCGCGCTGAAAATAGATGTCCAGGGAGCGGACACAGTTTTCAATAAACGTTCTTCGGTGAACAATTCACCTGCCATATTTTTGGCGTCCGTCGTCCCATCGGTGAAACCGATCAGGCAATCACCGCAGATTGAATTGGAATTTCTCCACCTGGAACCTCATGTCGGGAAACAAGCCAACTGCAGGTCCGGTTGGCATCAACCTGTGGGTGATCAAGCCGTCCTTATCCAGAATGATCGGCGGTTCATGGCCGCCATTTATATAATGCAATGTCCCATGATCGGGATCCAAAATGCCAAAAAAGAGGGTTGCAAACATATTGGATTTGCCATGGTATTCAGCAATAAAATTGTTTGTGTTCAGAATGATGCTCAAGAGCTGCTCTTGCACGTTATCGTTATCTATTTTTATTTCACTGAAAGCGCGCAAAAGACTGCGGAAAAGCACCATAAAGAGGGCTGCTCCCACGCCTTTATCACATACATCCGCGATGATATAAGCGATCAGCTTGGAATCTCTGAATTTGAACACATCGTAGAAATCTCCGGCCACCTGCCTGGCTGCTTCAAAATGGGCGGCGATTTCCCATCCGGGGATATCAGGAAACTCTTCCGGGAAGAAACCGGCCTGGATCTGGCGCCCAATTTCCAGGTCCCGTTCGGCCACATCCAGGGCCGATTCGGTTCTGGCATATAGCCTGGCGTTGTCGATGGCGGCGGCGATTTGACTGGCTACTGTTTCCGCCAGTTTAACTTCGTTCTCACTGAAGACATGATCAGCATCTCTGGCAGGCATGCCAATCGTGCCGATTGCATTCCCACGCGTCAAGAGCGGAACGATCAAAATAGACTTGGTTCCCCGCGACCTGGAAATATCAGCCAGAGAGTTGGTGCGCGGGTCGCTCTGGGCATCTTGAATGACAACCGTTTTCTTTTTCTCAATTACCTCTTGAGAGGATGCGTTGCCACCGAACGGCAAGACCATGCCCATGGCGCTCACTTCTTTCGGATCGATCGAATGAAATGCAATGATTTCCAAAGATTCTCTATCTGCTGTCAATAACCCGATCCCTGCGTTACGAATGGGAAAGATCCGGGTCAGTTCCCGGCACAACGCCTGCAGGATCTGATTCAGGTTCAGAGACTGATTGACGATCATCGCAATGCGGTTGAGCGCAGCCAATTCTTCCGCGCGCGCTTCAGCCTCTTCTTTCGTCTGACGGAGCGCCTCTTCTGCCAGGACCCGGTCAGTAATCTCACGCATGACTCCCCTGGTCCCAACCACCACACCTGCTTCTATGATGGGAGAGACAGTGGTTTCGGCCATGTATATCCGGCCGTCTTTTGCACGGTAATCATACCGGAATGGCTCAAGGGGCAATTTTGTTTCTATAACCTGTTGGAATTTTTGAAAGATATCACGAATCGATTTTCGCTCAGTAAAATGCCTGAAATGCTTGCCGATCACCTCATTTTCAGGGAATCCTAACGTCCGAATGAAAGCCGAATTTGCATACGTGATTACGCCGGTAGGATCTGCCTCGAAATAGCTGTCCTGGAACGTATCCAGGATAGCGTGCAATGTTTTTCTTGTTTCCACAGGGTCGGTTGCCTCTTGATGGATCATGTAAAATCGCACCTTACGGTTTATATAGCTTGGTAAATGTCAACGTATTCCCCTCTTCAGAGGATTGATAGTCGATGTTATCCATCGTCTGGTAAATCAGGAAAAGTCCCAGCCCGCCAAGTTCCCGGTCTTCCAGCGCGGCTGCTACATCTGGTTTGGGGGCTCGAACCGGCTCAAAGACGTGGCCAAAGTCTGTGATCTGGACCAGGATCCGGTCCGGTTCGATCCGGAAGGAGAGAATGATCGAGCCGGGATCCATCCCTTTGTAGCCATGTTCGATGATATTGGTACAGGCTTCGTCCACTGCCAGTTTCAAGTCCAGCACGACATCCCCGGGGACATCGAATCTGGCGCAACAGTCGGTGATGAATTCCCGGAAAACCTGGAGGGATTCCAGTTCAGCAGCGCGGGTGATTTGAAAGCGTTGGGACATCCGAAGCTCCTCGTCTAATACTTCGCATCCGGGAAGGTATTGGCCCCGGCCTGACGCCCGACCTGCTTGATCATTTTCAGGTCGTCCCATTTCCTGTCGATCACTTCCAAGATGCCATCATGGATCGCCCAGGCGCGGCCACGCACTGTCTGCCATTGATCGGGCTGGCGGAAAGGCGAGCTGCCATCCAGGGCTTTATGCAGTTCACCGCCGGGCTGAAACTCCTTGTGGATGGTGTCCATCAGTTGGTGGCCTTTGGAGTAGGCAAAGCCGCGCTTCTCGAAAATCCAGGCCGAGACATAGGATAAGCGGCTCCAGGAAGATGGCGTGATGCGCCATCATGGTCAGGAAGGTTTCGATGTGGTTGAAAACAATCTGCGAACAGCGCAATCCTTCCCGGATCTGGCCGGGGGCCAGGCCGGCCCGCATGGCTTTTTCTTCCTCGGCATGGTTGCGATGCACAGTGCCAAAGAGCGTTTCCCGGCCCTGGTCGTCAAAATCGGTGCGGAATTTCTGACTGGTGGGATCATTGACGATCAGGAAATTCAGGTCGATGCCGTTATATTGGTTATCTGCCAGCTCAAGATAGAAGAATTCGTTTCCCGGATCTTCCCCATACCAGGCAGTGATCTTTACCTTATCGCTCCCGTGCTCGGCATCCAGTTTTACCTGGGGTAGTTTATCGGGATTTTTCCAGGTGCGGGGGTTGATGTCGAAATCTGCCAGCACCTGGATGGGGATCAAGCGTGCGATATAAGCGCAGCTTTGGATTTTCGGGCAGGCTGTTCAAGGCTTTAATGGTGACTGGCAGGTTCGCATCCCCGATCAACTGCGAGATTGAAATGCTCTCGGGGTCAGAGCCGAATTTTGTTGGCTCAGACTTAACTCTTAAGAGTTTAAACATGATCTTGAGTGTAATAAATTTGGAGCATTTAGAGAATATACCACCATTTTTAGTTTGACGAAATAGGCTTTATTGGTGGGATTCCCCTTATTTTGGACAGGCCCTTATTTTCGGACCTTTTACCTGAACTGGTTAGTTCCTATCAAGGAGTGTCCCCGCCGAGAAGATGCTCACCGGCAGGGACGCTGGTCGATTCGTCTTGATATCCAGGCTATCACGTCAGATCAGCCAGAATGCAAAGGATTGGAAATGTTCTCACTGCTTGGGTTAAAAGGCGTTTCCTCGTTTCGCAGGAAATTACGGATTGGCCGCAGCAGGTACGCCAGCGTCAGGATGGCGGCGCCGGTGATGGCAATTGTCAGGAACGGGCTGATCTCGCCCGCGGCCACGCCCAGCCGGAACTTGCTGAAGAAGCTGCCAAACGGCGGCAGGCCGGACAGCCACAAGGCCGCTAACACGAAGAAGATAAACGCCACTGGCATCCTGCTTGCCAGCCCGGTCATCCGGGCAATTTCTGTAGTGTGCAGGCTGCGGCGGATGAAGAACGTCACTGCAAATAGCACCAGCAGGGCGATACTGCCCGTCGCCAGGTATGACAGCGCCACTGCGGATGAGAGGGTGATGCCCAGCACTACGAACCCAAGCTGGCTGGTAGCCGCCAGCACCAGCATGCGCTGCAAATCGGTCTCGACCCAGGCCAGGAAGGCCCAGCCGATCATGCCAATGCAGGCAACGACACGCGTCAGCGTGATGACTTCATACTGCTCCGGCACGAACAGGATCACCAACCCTCCCAGCGCATATAAAGCCCACAGGATGCGCGTCAGCACCATACGCGCATTCAGCACATGCAGGATTTCGCCGATCAGTGAGAGCAAAGCCGGGATGACTTCCTGGTAGAAATCGGCCAGCGCCTGGTCAATGTAAGTATAGACCCACTGAGAAATGCCTTTTGTCACACGAAGACCTTGTTGATAAAGATCGAACACGCCGCGGTCGGCCATATCGTAGACTTGCTTCAAACCGTCCATGCTCTTGACCGGGCCGTAGAAATGCGTGCCAGGAACGCGATACACTTCGGGATCGAGCGCTTCGCCGCCCAGGAAAACCTCCGCTTCCACGCTCCGTCGCGGACGTCCGGCCCAGTAAATCACCAAACCAATCAGGAGGCTAACGACCAGTAACACCGACGCCAGCCCGGAATCCCACAGTCCCAGCGTTGTGACCTGCGCTTCCGGCCCCAGAATTGGCATGAGCAGAACGTTAACCGGCCAGCGATAGAACACACCAAATCCGATCGCAACCATTGCCAGTACAAAGATAGGCAGGGTGATCTCCCAGGGCGATTCCCTGACTTTGCCCAGTATTGCAGGTCTGTCTCCCCAGAACATCGAGTAGAGCAATTTCATGAAGGATGCCAGCGTCAGGGCAGAGCCGAACATTGCAACCAGGAGGAATACGGGGAAAGCCGTCCCGCCACGCTCGATGATGCCCTGGTAAACCATCCACTTCGAAACAAAGGCATTCAGCGGCGGCATGCCCGCAATTGCCAGCGAGGCGATCAACGTGGATACAAATGTCCACGGCATAGCGCTGGCCAACCCGCCCATTTCATCGAACTGGGTCTTGTCGGTGCGATACTGGACCGAGCCGCCGCATAGATAGAGACTGCCTTTGACAATGATCATGTTCAGCAAGTGGAACAGCCCGCCGATCACACCCAGCGCCGTGCCCGTACCGATGCCGATGACCATATACCCGACCTGCGAGACCGAGTGGAAGGCCAGCATGCGGCGAAAATCCTTCTGGATGACGGCCATCAGCACGCCACCCAACAGCGTCACCGCGCCGACCGTCATCAGGAACCAGCCCGCCCAACCAGATATATCGAAGATTTGCAACGACAGCACGGTAAGCAGGTAGAAGCCGAGTATCTTGTCCAGGGAGGTGAAATAGCTCATCACCGTCATGGGAGTCTCGGTGGAGATCGCCGGGATCCAGGTATGCAGCGGCATCACGCCGCCTTTGGCGAATGCGCCCAGCGCCATCAGCACAAAAGCTGCTCCCAACGTAGGGGTTGACGGAGTCAGGGCCAGTGACGAGAGTTCGCCGGGGCCGATGGACAGCGAACCGGTCTCCGTCCAGAGCAGACCAATACCAAACATCAGTGTCAGGTCGCCCACGCCCGCAATCATGAGCGTCCGGGTGGAGGCGGGCAGCGCCGAGTCCCCATTCAATCCCGCCATCAGGAATAGCAGGAAGCCGTGCAACTCCCAGAAGAACAGCAACAGCACAAGATTGCCCGCCAGCACCGCACCGCTCGTCACGCCCAGTGCCATCAAGAAGTAGGCATAATACTCCCTGTGGCGTGGGTGCGCCCGCATGAAGGGCAGCGAATAAAGTCCTGCCAGCAGCCCGAAGGCAGCGATGACGACCAGCGTAAAGCGAGCAAAGGCGGAAGTGCGCAAGTCGAAGCCGACCGACAGGTTGGATGTAAATTGCAGCCAGCGGATGGAGATGGACAGGTCGGGCTGAACGAACAGAAAGACGGACAGCGCCAGTGAGGCGATCGTGGTGACGACCAGTAATGCTTCACGCCGCCCCCTGGCCTGCTTCGGCGACAACAAACAGACCAGCCCGAAAATGACCGGCATAGCGATTGGGTAGAAAAGGAGTGTGTTCATTGAAGCCTCCCCTCTCTCACAGAAAGAGGGGTCAGGGGTGAGGATCACCCCGTCATTTGGCTAACCAGCACCTGGACGATGTCCAGCAGCGGCGTAACAGCCAGCCCAGCCAAAAGGGACAGCACTGCAAATGCGACCACGGTCAGCACCATGCCGGGCGTGCCCTCACGGATGTCTTTCCAACGGGTACTCTGGCCGAGGAAAACGGCATTGAACAGACGCAGCATGTAGCCCAGGCTGAGCAGCGCACCCAACACCGCCAGCGCCGCAAAGATGATTTTGCTGCCCTGCAAAGCGCCCATTATGATCATCATCTTGCCAACGAAACCAGCCGAAGGCGGGAAACCGATGATGGTCAATGCACACAAGATGAAGGCTACCGCCGTGACAGGGAAGTTGCGGAACATGCCGCCCAGCTCACGGATATCCTTGGTGTGGGTCTTGTGCTCGATGATGCCCACGCACAGGAACAGACCCGCTTTGGCCAGACTGTGCGCCAGCAAGAAGACCAGTCCGCCGACGATGCCGATGGCCGTCATACTGGCAAAACCGAGATAAACGTAAGCTAACTGTCCCAGCGTGGAATAGGCCAGGATACGCTTTGCATTGTTCTCTACCAGCGCTGCACCGCCTGCGATCAGGATCGTCAGCGTGGCGACAATGGATGTGTAAGTTTGCCAATCAGGAGGCAGGTTGAAAGCGCCGATGAAGATGCGGGCAAATGCGAAGACGCCGATTACTACCAACACAGCTGCATGAAGGAGGGCCGTGACAGGCGAAGGCGCCACGCCCGCAGCGGGCAGCCAGATCTGCAGCGGCACCTGAGCGGACTTGGCCAGGATGCCGATGAACATGAAAAACATGGCCAGGTCGCTGATGGTGCGACCACGAATGGCAGCTACGGTCAAAGTGCCGGTTTCGTGCCAGACCATTTCCATGCCGACTAACATGAAGAATGAGCCGAAGACGGTCATCAGCAGGGCAGTGTCCGCGCTGCGCAGGTGGGCTGGGTCACGGAAGAAACCGATCAAACGCCAGGAGCAGATGGCAGTGATCTCCCAGAAGATGTAGATCAGTAAAAGGTTGGCCGAGAGCACCAGTCCCATCATAGCGCCCAAGAAGAGCACCACCAGGAAATAATACTCACCCAGGTGTTCGTACTCACGCATATAACCGACCGAGTAAGCCACGATCAACAGTCCGATCAAGGCAGCCATGACTGCTACATACACGCCCAACCCATCGATGATGAAATTGAAGCCAAAGCCGGGGATGGTCGAGGGGCCGAGCATAACCGTTTCCGCTTTTGCTGCGATCGGGATGAGCAACAGGGCGCAGGCAAGCGTTGCTGCAACCGTCAGCACGGCCAGGATGTTGCGCAGCAGTCCGCTGATTCGGTCAGCGATCAAGGTCAAAATGGAGCCCAGGATGGGGATGCCAAAGGTAGCGATTGCAAGCATAGGCGTATCCTTTTTAGCGGACTACAAAGTCTCCAGACTTTGGAAGTGAATCCGAAACTATAATCCCAATAATGCAAACCCCAAAGCCACCACCCCTGCCAGCCCAACCTTCGTCCAGAAGAAGCGTAAGGCCTGGTCAAGGCGCAGGCGGGCGTGGGTGATTTTGATCAGGATCAACAGCACCAGCACAGTCAGCAATTTCACCAGGAAACCTAAAATATCGAGCAGGCTAAATTGCGGTGCACCGCTGAAAATCAGCACCATGAAAACAGGCAGGAAGAAAAACATCATCGCCCGCGAGAGTTTGAAGAGCGCCAACCCCACACCGGAGTATTCCGCCAGCGGGCCGCCGATCAGCTCCGTGTCGGCTTCGCTAATATCAAAGGGCAGGAAGCCCAGTTTGGCCTGGACGCACAGCAGCATGACCGCCGCTGCGATGAAACCAGAGATACTCCACAGCACCGCGCCGTTTTGGGCCTGGTAAGCCAGGATATCGGCGAAGCGGATCGAACCGGTCTGCACGATGACAGTCACAACTGCCAGCAAGGAAGCCAACTTCGTATGCCAGTACCATGCTCATCTCACGGCTGGCACCTATCGCCCCGAACGGACTGCGCGATGAAGCGCCGCCAATGATCAAGGCAATCGCGGGCATGGTTGAGAGATAGACCAGGACGATCAGGTCACCCACGAAACCGACCGAAGGATTGAACAGCGCCAGGAAGACGATCACAGAAGCCAGAGTTGGAGCCCGCAACCGAAAGCAGTGGTGCGCCGATAAAGCCCACTGTGCGCACGCCTTTGGGGATAATCATACGTTTGGAGAGCAATTTGCCAATATCGGCGAACGGCTGGAACCAGGGCGGCCCCATGCGGCTCTGGATGACCGCCGTCACTTTGCGGTCTACCCAGGTCAGGAGCAGGCCCACCACCGCGGTGAACAAGAAACCAGGGAAGACCAGGGTATAAAGTAGCGCTAGGGAAATATCTGCCAGGTTCATGTCACCTCCAGGTATTCCTGCTTCTCCACCTGCTGCGGCACCAGACCGAGCGCCTGGGCCACGCCATATAGAATTGCTTCGGGCCTGGGAGGGCAGCCGGGGATGTAAATAGCGACCGGAAGCACGTTGCCCAATCCGCCCAGCGTGGCGTAGGAATTGTGCCAGATACCACCGCCCATGGCGCAGGATCCCACCCCAATGACCAGTTTGGGATCAGGTGTTGCTTCGTAAATGCGTAAAACCCGTTCCCGCACCTGGCGGGTGACGGGACCCGCCACAAGTAACGCGTCTGCGTGGCGAGGGGTGTGCACCAGCTTGATGCCGAAGCGTTCCACGTCGTAATAAGGCGTGAGGGCGTCCAGGATTTCGATGTCACAACCATTGCACCCGCCCGCGTTGACGTGATATACCCAGACAGATTTCTTGAAACACCAGTCGAGCGCTTTGTTGAATGAGTTTTTCATGGCACCACCTCCAGCGTCAGGGAAGGCGCATGAATGGCCTGTTTGCGGCGGCAGGTAATGCACAGATCAAAATAATCTGCGTAATTAGTGTGCACAGGGCTGTTGCTCAACTTTTCGCGCACCACGTCCACCTCGCGTTGTGTGGCGATCACAGCGCCACAATCGCGGCAGGTCTGCAAGTAAAACTCGGCATGGATAACAAGATCGTCCGGCTCTGCAGTGGCTGTCTCGAACTGATTGGACATCTCGATGGCCTCCTGCGGGCAGGCATCCCTGCAATTACCACAGTAGGTGCAGCGTCCCAGTTCGAAATGCAATGCGCGGGTGCCGTTGCTGTCGGTCAATGTGATCAAACGGGCCGGGCATGCATTGGCGCAGGCGCCACAGCACATGCACTTGCGCGTGTTCAGCACGGGCCGGCCGCGGAAGGTGTCTTCCACCAGGCTGGGCTCGAAGGGGTAGTGCAGCGTCACCTGTCCGGCTTTCAGGCAGACCAGGGCTTCTTTGAGTTCAGAAATCGTGTGTCTAAACATCGCAACCCGTCCCGAGGTCTGACAAGTCCGACATGCCGGACTTGTCAGACCTTACTCTTTCGACTTCTTAAACATTTCAAGCAATTCTTCCTGCCTGTAAACCTTAACCACGCCGCTATCCTGATCGATGACAGCCATACGCTCGGTGCAGGAGAAGCATGGATCGAGACTGCCTACGCTGATAGGCGCGTCTGCGATCTTCTGCCCGCGCAGCATAGCCGGGATGACTTGCAGGTTATTGTAAGATGGGGCGCGCACCCGCCAGCGGTACGGACGGTTGTCCGGGCCGGTCATGGCGTAGTGATGGACTTCGCCGCGCGGTGCTTCCACCGAACTGACACCCACCTGATAGGGCGGGATCTCATTGAATTCGGCCATCACCGGGCCGCCGGGCATCTTATTCAGAAGCTGGCGGACGATCTTGATCAATTCGATCGTTTCACGGATACGCACCAGCGTGCGCGCCCAGATATCGCCACCCTGCTCCACGCAAACTTCGAAGTCGACTTCGTTATAGGCGGCGAAGGGATGGTCTCGGCGAGCGTCGATGTCTAGGCCGGAGCCACGCGCAGTAGGGCCCACCACGCAGAAGGCGCGCGCATCTTCAGGTGTGATAATGCCTGTCCCGGCCAGGCGAGCCTGCAGGGATAAGTCGCCTAGAATGGCGTCCACAACTCCCAGCGTTTCGGTTTCGATCTTGCCGACTACGGGCAGGATGCGTTCCATCGCATCGGGCGGCAGGTCGCGGGCTATTCCGCCAACCTTGTTCATGCCGTAGGTCTTGCGGTTGCCGGTCAGGTATTCAGTCAGCCACATGACCGGTTCGCGGATGCGCCAGGACTGCATAAAGAGCGTGTCGAACCCGATGAAGTGGCAGGCCAGCCCAACCCATAGCAAGTGGCTATGGATGCGTTCCAGTTCGAGCAATACGGTGCGGATATAACGGGCGCGGCGGGGGACTTCGATCCCTGCGGCTTTTTCAATCGCTTGACAGTAACACGTACTGTGAACGCAGCCTCATATGCCGCAAATGCGCTCGGCGATATAAGGCACCTGCTGGTAGGTCAACTCCGCATCGGCCAGTTTCTCCACACCGCGATGTCCGTAGAAGCCGCGGTAGTCCATGCCGACGATCTCTTCACCGTGCACGAACAGGTTGATGAAGACCGGCTCCTCCAGCGTAGGGAAGAACGGGCCAATCGGCAGCACGCTGGCATCCTTGGGCGGGATGTTGATGCGCACCTTGTTCTGCGGTGCGGCGGGTGGACGCTCGTCCACCTTGAAATCCTTACGCAGCGGGTGGACGTTATCCGGCCAGTCGTCGGGCAGCACCAGGCGGCGCGGGTCGGGATGGCCAACCGGTTCGACGCCGATCATGTCATATACTTCACGCTCAGCCCAACCTGCGCCGGGGATGATGTCCGTAAAGCTCGGGATGCTGGCCTGCGCCGGGTCGATTTCTACATTCAGCACCAGGAAAGCCTTGTCCGTGTCCAGGGCGAACAACTGAGTCACCTGGTACATGCCCGTCAGCGGGCGGGTATCGGCTCCGGCGGAGGTGATGAACCGTCCGCCGAGCATACCTTGAATAAAACGGACAGCAGGCACCAGGTCCCGGGGCGAAGCGCTGGCAATGATCATATCCTCGCGGATCTCGTCGATCCGCAGGTAGGGAGTCCGCAACCGCTCCTGCAAGTCATGAGAGATGGTTGTCTTGTTGTCGATCAGCATGTCACTCTCCTTTTCCGTTCCAAACCCGTGGGATGGTCACCAGCGTGCCGAAACCGCCGCTGGAGCGATGGAAGATAGCGTGTTCGCCACGCTTTTCGGCCAGCGCCACCATCTCGTGCATATCTCCGTAGGCTAGCGCCCGCGCCGAGCAGGTGCTAACGCAGGCCGGTTCCTCGCCACGCTCCAGACGGGAAAGGCAACGGTCACATTTTCGGGCCACTTTATTCAATTTATCGAACCAGATCGCTCCGAACGGGCAGGCCAACGTGCAAAGCTGGCAGCCGATGCATTTCATGGAAGCAATCGAGACAATGTCAGGAGTTTCGCGATGGATAGCCTGCGTGGGGCAAACCTCGATACATGGATTCTCCTCGCAGTGGCGGCAATTGATTGGCACAGCATAGCTTTCTTCGATCACCTGCACGAACATGTTCGAGCGGCCGTGATGCTCGCGCTCGCAGGCTACCTCGCATGAGCGACAGCCGGTGCAGCGTGTCACGTCGAGATAAAAGACTTTATGCATGACCGTCTCCTTCCCCGGCAGGCCGGATGCAGCAGGCGGCTGCTTTGTATTCGGGAATCTTGGCGGTCGGGTCGAGCGCGTCGTTGGTCAGGAAATTCATTTCCGGGAAATGGAAAGGCATGAACAGCACGCCGGGCGGGATACTACGCGTAATACGCACCTTCGCCCTGGCTTCACCCCTGCGGGTCGTGACCAATGCTTCGGCCTGCTCTTCCTATCCCATACTTCTGCAGCGGTCTGCGGGTTGACCTGCACGAACAGTTCTGGCTCACGCTCTAGCAGCGCGCGCGTGCGGCGCGTCATCGCGCCGGTATTGTAGTGCAGAGCAACGCGGCCGCTGGTGAGCACAAGACGGATATTCCTCTGTGGGTGTTTCAGCAGGCGGGATGTATTCGGCAGGCATCATCCTGCCCTTGCCGCCGGGTCGATTGAAGGATTGGGTGTACAAGATCGGCGTGCCGGGATCATCCGCGGCCAGGCACGGCCAGGGAATACCACCTGGCTTGTTCTGTAAACGCTCCGGGCTGAGACCGGCGTAGCTGGGCGTCATGGCGCGGATTTCGTAGAAAATGGCTTCCTCGTGCGGATAGGTGAATTGTTTTTCAAATCCCATGCGCGCTGCCAGGCGACAAATGATCTTCCAGTCCGCCGTGGCCTCGCCTACTGGCTCAACGGCGCGTTCCAACCACTGTACACGGCGGTCGGTGGCGGTCTTGGTGCCGCGCTTCTCGGCAAACGATGCGGCTGGCAAAACAACATGCGCCAGTTCGGTTGTTTCGGTTGGGAATATTTCGATTACAGCCAGGAAATCCAGTTTCTTGAGCGCATCGGCTACGTGAGCGGCGTTCGGATCGCCTGCAATTGGATTTTCGCCCAGGATCACCATGCCACGCAGTTTGCCTTCATCGATAGCCTGGGTCATCTCGACCAGCGTTAATCCCGGTTTTGGAGAGATTTGCTCAACATCCATACCCCAGGCTTTGGCAAACTTCTCGCGGTTGGCATCATCGGTCACCGGCTGGTATCCCGGAGTAGACATTGGGGAGCGCACCCATATCGCAGGCGCCCTGTACGTTATCCTGTCCACGCAGTGGATTGACGCCCGTGCCGGGCCGCCCGATCTGACCGGTCAGCATGGCCAGGTTGGCCAGGTTCTTGACTGTCTCAGTGCCACAGATATGCTGGGTGATGCCCATGCAATACACAATCGAAGAAGCTATTTGAGGTGGCATACGCCCGCGCCGCTTTGACAATACCTTCTGCTGGGACCCCAGTGATCTTGGCCGCGCGTTCAGGTGGGTAATCAGCTACTACGTCACACAACGCATCAAAGCCTTCCACACGCTCCTTTACAAAACCCTCGTTCCACAAACCCTCTTCGATAATCACATTCATCATGGCGTTGATGAGCGAGGTGTCAGTGCCAGGTAAAAGCGGCAGGAACAGGTCCGCAGACCAGGCGGTGGGGGTGAAGCGCGGGTCAGCAACGATAATCTTTGCGCCGCGTTGTTTTGCATCCAGCACCCAGCGCGAAACGATGGGGTGGTTCTCTGCAAAGTTGGAACCGATGGCGAAGATGCAGTCGGCGTTTGCCAGGTCAACGATGGGATTGGTCATCGCACCCGAGCCCAGAGTGGCGGCCAGACCGGCCACTGTGGGGCTGTGTCAGAGACGGGCGCAATGGTCGATGTTATTCGTTCCCAGCATGCGCGCCAGCTTCTGGAAGAGATAATTCTCCTCGTTGGTGGCCTTGGCTGAAGCCAGGAAACCGAGCGCATCCGGCCCGGCCTCGGCCTGGATGCGGTGCAGACGCGCAGCAACGGTCGTCAGCGCTCCGGTCCACGAGACGCGTTCGAAGCGACCGTCCACCTGTTGCATCGGATAAAGCAATCTGTCATGGTGGTAGACGATATCCAGGCTGGCATTTCCCTTTGAACATAACGCCCCCTCATTGACGGGATGTTCGGCCATATAATCCAGGCCGGTGATTTTGCCCGCTTCGGTATTTATATATAAACCACACCCGACCCCGCAATACGGGCATACGCTTGCGATGGAAGCACGTTGCATAGGCCTTACTCCTGGCCGTCTTAATGGCCAAAAATACAGAGTTAGTACTCCAAGATGCTCCCTGAACCGTCCTTTGGCATTTACACGGACAGGTTTGTGATTTTTTTCACATTATAAGCTCATTGTAAAACATAAAAAATATTAAGTCAATTATGTATTTTGTAACCTTACACCTTTGACAAATTCGGCATGGACAATTACTGCTTCTTGCATATTTACCCGAACTCGAATCTAACGAATTATCTTCAAAAACCAGGATTCCAGTCCGGATATATACGCAGCGCTCTGTAAATCCACACAATTCCTTCATACTTTATTCGTCATTTCTTCACATTCAGTCGCTATACTTTTGAAGATATCAACCTGATCCCGTCAAAAAAGGAAGTCGCAATGCCCAAACTAAAAATGCCTGCCATCTTTTCCAAACTCCCCGGGCGTTTGCTTTGGATTGTCCTGTCCGTAGTGTTACTGCTCAGCACCGGGGGGTTTGCCTACTACCGGATGGTTTACACACCCTCCCAGCAAACGAATGAACCAACATTGCAAACCGCCACCGTACGGCGCGGCGACCTGGTACTTTATGCCAGCGGGACCGGCACATTGACCGCTGCAGCTGAAGCCTCCTTCGGCTTTGGTACCAGTGGGCAGGTCAAGAGTGTGTACGTCAAGGTCGGGGATGTGGTCGAAGCTGGGCAATTGCTTGCCGAGTTGGACAACACAACACAGGAAATCCAATATACTCAGGCCAAACGGAATCTTGCTGAACTCACCTCCCCATATGCTATCGCAACCGCCGAACAAGCTGTCTCTGAAGCCTTGCTGGAAGTGGACAGCGCCTACGGTCATCTGGCTTACATCATCAGTCCGACAGTCCTGTCCTGGGAGCAAGAAATCGCCAAAGTGGAGCAAGAGTTGGCAGCTGCAAAACAGGATGCAGAAACTGTACCTTCTACGGAAGCAAACCAAAAAATTACGGACCTTGAAGCGAAGTTGAACCTCTTCCAGGATAAGTTAAAGGGAGTTGGGATTATTACGAAAATGAGTATCTCCCCAAAAACTTCACGCTCAAGGACAGAACTTCAGGGACAACGTACATCTCGCGCCCATCCGAGGCATCGATCGCACAAGCGCGCGCAGAATACGATCTGGCGAAAGCGACTGTAATTGAAGGACAATATTACCTGGCCGCACTAAAAGGTGAAGAAATACCGGAAAACGCAACCGGCAGCAATCTGACAAATCTGGAAAATGTACAATTGAGCTTACGCAGTGCAGAAGACACTTTGAATGCCACTCGGCTGAGCGCGCCGATCTCTGGCACGATCATGTCGCTTGATTTTGTGGTTGGTGATACGGTAGGCGCGACCGCAGTCGTCACCATCGCGGACTTGAGTCAGCCTTATCTTGAAGTTTTCCTCGATGAAACCGATTGGGGCAACATTGCTGTCGGCTACGATGCGGAAGTTACATTTGATGCCCTACCCGACCAGGTGTTCACCGGGAAAGTGACCCAGGTGGATCCAGGCTTGTATACATCAGGGAATACATCTGTAGTCCGGGGTCTGGTTTTGCTAGACCAAGCACAAACAAAATTGAATCTACCGATTGGCACTGGCGCCGCAGTGGACATCATCGGAGGGCGCGCGAATTAACGCGGTGCTCGTGCCGGTAGACGCCCTACGTGAAACCTCGCCCAGGAATTACGCTGTCTTCGTCATCGAGGCTGGCCAACCGAAATTGCGCGTGATTGAAATAGGGATTCAAGATTTGTTTTACGCAGAAGTAAAATCCGGGTTGGAAGCGGGCGAGGTGGTCTCGACCGGATTGGTGGAAACGCAATAATGGCAGAACGGACAATCATCGAAACGATTGATATCACCAAAATCTACGGTATGGGCGAAATCAGCGTGGCGGCACTCGATGGAGTCAGCATTCAAATTCACGCCGGCGAGTTCGTCGCTATTATGGGGCCATCCGGTTCCGGCAAAAGCACGCTGATGCACATCCTGGGATGCCTGTCCCGCCCAACGGAAGGACAGTACATTCTCGACGGTGAAGACGTCAGCAGCCTGAATAAAAGACAGCTCGGCCTCGATCCGCAACCGGAAGTTGGGGTTCATTTTCCAGGCCTATAACCTGCTCCTCGGACTTCCGCTTTACGGAATGTGACCCTGCCACTGCTCTATACGCGAGATAATGAAAAAATCCAGGCGAACATGGATGAAAAAGCGGGCGCAGTGCTTGAACTGGTCGGGTTAGGCGACCGCATGCACCACCAACCCCAGGAGCTCTCCGGCGGACAGCAGCAGCGCGTTGCAATTGCACGCGCGCTGGTCAATGACCCCGTATTGATCATCGCCGACGAACCGACCGGTAACTTGGATACCCATTCCGGTGAAGAGATCATGTCGCTGCTGCACAAACTGCACCTGGGTGGCGCAACTATCGTAATGGTGACACATGACCCGGAGATTGCAGCCCACACCCAACGCACCATCCATTTACGGGATGGAATTGTTGAGCAGGTTGTCAAGAACGGCAAGAAGAAGGTGGAGGCATGAAACCGAGTGAAGTTATCCGCATTGCCTGGGAGGCTGTTACCAAAAATACCGTGCGCTCGGTCCTGACCATGCTCGGTATCATCATCGGAGTGGCGGCAGTTATCATCATGATCGCCATCAGCGCCGGAACAGAAGCCACCATCACCGAACAGATCACTAGCCTGGGGTCGAACCTGGTTTTTGTGCAATCCAGCTTTACGCGTGGCGGACCCGGACAGCAAGGGCCGAGCGGCGGCCTGGTTTTCGATGACGCGGCTGCCATCCAAGATAACGTCAGCGGAGTGACCTCCGTGGTCGTGGAACAATTCTCATCCGAAACCGTCAAGGCGGGCGATGTGTCCCTTGACGAAGTAGAACTTCTTGGAACAACCACAGGTTTCCCTTCCGTACGTGATATGTCCATCGCTGAAGGACGCTATTTCACCGACCAGGACGTGGAACGTAAAAGCAAGGTGGCAGTACTCGGATCCAGCATATCAAAAGAACTCTTTGGTGAGAGCGATCCCATTGGTCAATATTTAACGGTAGGTACCACTAAACTGGCCATCATCGGAATATTCGCAGAAAAGGGACTGGTCGGGAACACAGATTTTGACTCCCGTATTTATCTTCCTATCAGCGTAGTGTTCCAGAAGTTTACATTAATCCGTTCGCACGGATCGCGGGTGACCGCATCCGCCTGATCTACGTTGAAGTGAACCCGGACGCCAATCTGGACGACATCATCACCCAGATCGATCTTTTGCTGGTAAAACGGCATGGCGTGACGCTTGACACAGCTGACTTCAGCATTACCACCCAGCAAGACATCATCAGCACCCAGGAATCGACCACGGCAGCCTTCCGTTCCCTGCTGGCCTGGGTCGCGGGTGTCTCGCTGATCGTGGGCGGCATCGGCATCATGAATATCATGCTCGTCAGTGTTACCGAGCGCACGCGCGAGATCGGCATCCGCCAGTCGGTGGGTGCCACGCCGGAAGATATTCGGATGCAGTTCTTGACCGAAGCACTCTTGCTAAGCATCTTCGGCGGGTTGATCGGCATGTTGGGGGGCATCGGCGGCGCATACATCTTCGGCGCGGCCAGCGGCATGCGGACTGTGGTTGTCCCTAGTTCTATTTTGCTGGCTTTCGGTTCCGCCGCCACTGTGGGAGCATTCTTTGGTTATTACCCGGCCAATAAGGCCTCGCAATTAGACCCGATCGATGCTTTACGATATGAATAAAGGATACAAAATGAAAAAAACAATCTTTCTTACTTTGATTTTGACATTTTTCTTGGCAGCCTGTGGAGGCACGTACTGAGATCCGCTCCGGGAGTCGATACTGGCGCAGGATTTGACCCAAATACGCGAGAATTGCCGCTCTCCACTAAACTGGCGATCGGGACTCTAAAACTGGAAGGTACCGACCAAGCCATCGCATCCGACCAGGCAACTGACCTGCTTCCGTTATGGCAGGTGCTCAATTCGCTCAGCAGCAGTGGCAGCGCCGCACCCGAAGAGATTACTGCCGTAACCGAGCAGATCCAGGAGACCATGACCCCGGAACAAATCCAGGCCATTGATAATATGGGAATCACCTCTCAGGATATTTTCACTACCATGCAAGAGTTGGGATTGGCGACCAGACCACAGGTCAACGCTTCGGGTACCCCTCAACCCGGCGGTGGCTTTGGCAATGGGCAGAGACCCGACGGCGGTTTCCCCGCTGGAAGCCCTCCAGGCGGTGGTCCGGGAAGTGGTTTCGGCGGACAAAACCTGAGTCCGGAGCAAATCGCCACGGCTCAGACGCGTCGCGCCGAGAATGGCGGTGGGAGTGGTTTTGGCAACCGGTTGATGACGCCCCTAGTTGAAGCAGTGATTAAACTGCTGGAGTCAAAAGCGCAGTAGGTTGTTATACTCAAAATATTCACTCGTTCGGACGGGATCTGCCGGCACGGTACTGCGGGCACAAGTGAGGCTCCTCCTGAGCAAAAGTACCAAGGATCACCAATGTCAAAAACCATCATGATCGTCGATGACGAAAAACGCCTGGTCTCCCTGGTGGAAAGCTATCTCATCCAGGAAGGCTATCGCGTGGTTTCGGCCAATAACGGGGTGGAGGCACTTCCGATCGCCAGCCGTGAAAAACCTGACCTGATCATCCTCGATCTCATGATGCCCGAAATGGACGGCTATGGGTTCATGCGTGAACATCGCAAGGAGCTGGACACACCCATCATCTTGCTCACAGCGCGCGTGGATGACGATGAACGTGTTATTGGCCTGGAGTTGGGCGCAGACGATTACGTCACCAAGCCGTTCAGGCCGCGCGAACTGGTAGCGCGTGTCCGGGCAGTGTTGCGCCGGGCCGGCAAGAGCGAACCCAAAGCAAAATTGCTGCAAGTGGCGGATATCAGCCTTGACCGGGATACGCGTGCGGTAATGGTAGCAGGCAGACCGGTCGATCTGACGCCCTCGGAGTTCGATCTGCTGGCAGCTTTGCTCAACAGTCCCGGTCGGGTCTTTTCTCGTCTCGACTTGCTCGACATCCTGCAAGGCATCCGTTACGAAGGTTACGAACGCACGATCGACACCCATATCAAGAATCTGCGCGCCAAAATCGAGCCGGATTCGCGCTCGCCGCGTTACATCGAAACCGTTTACGGCGTCGGATACCGTCTCACAAGAGAGTAAATATGCGTTCGATCACCCTCAAAATGGTCCTTGCCTTTCTTGGCCTTGGTCTCGTCAGCATTGTCATCATCGTACTCCTGGCGCGCTGGAATACGGGTACGGAATTTTCTCGTTTCGTAGTGGACCGCCGTGGGGCAGACCTGGTCGATAGTCTTTCAAACTACTATCAAGCCAACGGATCGTGGCAGGCTGTCGGCAATACTATCGCAATGGGCAATAATCCACCGAGGCAAGTGAACGGATCACCCTCAGAGCCTTTTTTTACGCTTGTTGCTGAAAACGGACAGGTTGTCTTCGCCGGGCCAGGCTACCGTATTGGGGAGCAGGTTCCGCCCCGCGAGCTTGAACGTGGATTGCCAATTGAAGTGGATGGAAAAACAGTTGGCACACTTGTGATGGGACGAATACCTCTTGAAAGAAATCCACGAGAGGAAGAATTTCTCCGGCGTACCAATCTGATGCTGGTTTACAGTGCATTAGGCGCATCCATTGTAGCCTTGCTGCTAGGGATATTCCTCTCCCGTACGCTCACCCGCCCCATCCGCGAACTGACCGAGGCAACTCATGCGGTGGCAGAAGGTAAATTAGGCCAGCAAGTCTCGGTTCGCTCCAAAGATGAGCTGGGAGGATTGGCCGCCTCATTCAACAAGATGAGCGCTGACCTGGCACGCTCTACGGAAACCCGCAAGCAAATGACAGCTGACATCGCCCACGAATTACGCACGCCCTTGAGCCTGATTCTCGGCCATGCGGAGGCCGTCCATGATGGTGTGCTGCCGCCCACTCGGGAGAATTTCGAAATCATTCGCGATGAAGCGCTACGGCTTGAAAAGTTAGTAGAGGAGCTACGGACACTGTCACTTGCCGATGCCGGTGAGCTTAGTATCAATTTACAGGAAGTATCACCGCAAAAAATGCTGAGCGATATTCAGACAACCTATTTTCACATTGCCAACCAGAAAAACGTAAATATACAGCTGGATATCCCGTCTGACATCCCTATACTCAAGATCGATCCCGGTCGCATGACCCAAGTTTTAACCAATATCCTCGATAATGCCCTGAATCACACCCCAGCAGGCGGGCAAATCAATCTGTCGGCCAGAAATGCGCAAGAGGGCGTAGAGCTTTCGATCCAAGACAGCGGCCCCGGAATTGAGGCTGAAGACGCCAACCGAATCTTCGAGCGTTTCTACCGCGCCGATTCGTCTCGTCACCGGGACAAAGGCGGATCCGGACTGGGTCTGGCAATTGCAAAATCCATCGTGCAGGCACATAACGGTCAAATTTGGGCTGAAAGCGCGCTTGGGAAGGGCCTAACCATTATCATAAAATTACCGATCTAACCGTCGCTGTGTCAACTGTCATAGCGGCGTTCGCATCGAGGAAGGCCAGCTCATGCATAGTTATGATGAGATCATGGCCGGTTCCGACAATGGCCCCGTCATTGTGCCGGGGACGTAACCACAGTATGCCGGTAGAACTGGTCCCTAACAAGAAAATGCCAAAGCGCAGCCCAAAACCAACTCCGCCGCAAGTCCAGATCATCACCGACTAGATGGATGCCGGCGCGCTAAATAACTGAACAAACCACGAATTACACAAAACAGGTGAGAAGGGCATACCGTCTCACCTGTTTTTCTATCACCTTGAAAGGCAAACAGGACCCGAAATTCCTTTCCAGATAGATGCAAACCCAAAGTGTTGAATCCAATGGATATTTAATATACAATAATAGCGAGAGCGAACCAGGCATCGGTTGTATGCTCGATCTGAAAATATCATGCAAAAAGAACAATTGAAGCACGATGAGAACATCCGCTTCCGGATCCTTACGGAAGTCAGTCAGCAGATCACTTCCATACTAGAGATTAATGATCTGCTCATACGCATAACGCGATTGATTCAGAAAACATTCGAATATTATCACGTGGGGATTGGATTAATCGAGGAAGATGAAGTTGTTTACCGAGTTGGTGCGGGGGAATTGTGGGATGGTCCAGGCTTTCAATTCAAGCCGGCGCGCCTCAAAGTGAGCTCAGAAGGGATCACCGGTTGGGTGGCTCATACCGGGCAGGCGGCCTTAGTTCCAGATGTAACCCAGGATTCCCGGTACGTCTGGATGCAAGGCAGTCTGACCCGATCAGAATTGATTGTGCCTATCACAGTCAAAGGGCGGACAATCGGGGTGCTGGACGCGCAAAGCGAACAATTGGATGGTTTCGACCAGACAGACATCGAAATGTTACAAGCACTTGCCAACCAGGCGGGTATCGCTATTGAAAATGTGCGCTTGCACGAACAAGCCAAACAAGTTGCTGTCTTGGAAGAACGTCAACGCCTGGCTCGCGACTTGCACGAACTCGGTCACCCAATCCCTGTATGGACTCAACCTGTATGCGGAAGCAGCCTCTGGGCACCTTGCCCTCGGGCAATTTGACCATGTGCAACAATACCTGGATGATATCAAAAAGACCGCACAAGAATCGCTGACCGAAATACGCCTGCTCATCTATGAATTGCGACCGCCAATCCTAGAAAAAGAAGGGCTGGTTGCAGCGATTCAAAACAGGCTGTATTCTGTGGAGAGCAGGGCGGAGTTGAAATCCAAACTCAAGAGTAACGTTGAGAACCGTCTACCACAGGCTGTTGAGGAGGGGTTTTTCTGGATCGCTCAGGAGGCATTGAACAATACGCTCAAACATGCCCGTGCAAAGAATATTGAGATTAGCCTGCTGCAAAATAAGGAAACTGTAACCATGGAAATTTCAGATGACGGGAAAGGTTTTGATCCTGCCACCGCATGCCAGGATGGATGCCTGGGAATACTTTCAATGCGAGAGCGCGCCTCCGGACAAGATTGGAATTTTAGTGTCGATAGCAGTCCGGGGATGGGAACTCAAATCCGCGTGGAGGTGAAATTATGATAAACGATAATTCGCCTCCAAAAAACAACTCGATCCGTGTGCTGGTTGTGGACGATCATGCTATCATCCGCAAAGGAGTGAAAGCCGTTCTCGACCTGGTACCAGATATTGAACTGGTGGGTGAGGCAGAAAATGGAGAGCAAGCTGTAAAAATGGATTTAGATTTACGACCAGATGTTATCTTGATGGACTTAATGATGCCGGAGATGGACGGAATCGCCTGCATCCGCGAAATCAAAGAACAACGTCTGGAGGCACGCATCCTCGTGCTTACAAACTTTGCTGGGGAGGATATGCTCTTCCCAGCCATCAAGGCTGGTGCGATGGGCTATCACCTCAAGGATTCCAGCCCCGAAGCGCTTGAAGAAGCCATCCGTCAGGTATTTAGAGGCGAACCGTCCCTGCATCCGCTAATCGCTAAAAAAGTACTGGAGGAGCTCCACACCCCCTCGGAAGATCAAGAAATCTATGAAAGCCTGACCCGGCGGGAATTGGAGGTTCTGAGCCTGGTTGCACAGGGACTTGAAAACAGGGAAATCGCCAAGCAACTGGTTGTCAGTGAAGCCACGGTCCGCACCCATGTGAGCAACATACTGGGCAAGCTGCATCTGGCCAGTCGTACCCAGGCTGCGCTTTATGCCCTCAGGGAGGGGTTGGCAAGTCTCGATAATCAGCAGGGGTAGGAAAATTCCACATTTTGCGTAGGTAAACCCCAACTCCTGATCCAAAGGACCGTTCCAAAAAACGGTCTTTTAGTTTGGGTAAATATCCTCACTAAACTGATGTTTCTAAGAGTCAATCCTTGTTATGCTATAGATGTAAAAGCTAAAAAATCCTCAGGATTTGAAAAGGAGAATCCGATGAATACCTTATGGCTTTCCAATATAGAAATCCTAGCAGAAGAGCAACGCGCAGATTTCCGTCGCGAAATGGAAAAGTACCGGCTAGAGCGTGAAGCCCAGAGCACCAAACCGCGTAAACCTAATTGGCTGGAGTACAGGATTCAAAATCTGAGCGTCTGGTTGGTGACCACGGGCGAACGCCTGAACCGTCGCTATCACGATACTGATCCTATTCCCCGCTGGTACCAAAGCTTCAAGATTGCCAGATAATCTGTTACATAAACCTACTCACGTTTTATCAGCAGACTGGACGGATCTTCCGGTAGATACCCACCTGTCGTCGGAAGATCCGATGGTATTGGAGAAAGAATTTCCCAATCCTGGAGAGAAGGATGAACAAGCCAGCGAAGATTATGGTGGTTGAAGATAGCTCACGGGCTCGAAGCGCCCTGATGGCATATATATCTCTTCAGGTGGGAGTACGGATCACAGCCGAGGCATCCAATGGTTTAGAAGCAATAAGCAAAATCAAAAGCTCCCCTCCGGATATTGTCATCATGGACATGCAAATGCCAGTCATGGATGGTTTGGAAGCAACAAAAATCATCAAAAAACGCTGGCCATGGGTCAAAGTGATTGCCCTGACTATTTACCGTAATTATCAATCTGAAGCCTTATTGGCAGGGGCAGATGCCTTCCTTGTAAAAGGTGGCTCAGTTGCAGAGTTAATTTCCACTGTTTACGAACTTACTGAAACTACTGCGGCTGTCAATTCAAAGTCATAATTCTCCCAGAAACACTGTATCTACCAAAGTAGGGTACCTTACAAAAAACTCCACAAAATGCGTAGTTTCCCCCCTCTTTTTGTTTAGAAAAAATACATCTGAAGTTGGATGAAAAGCGACCATAGGTCGCTTATAATTATAACGACCATTAGTCGCTTATAGGAGTTATCAATGCCCAAAGGAATTCCCCTCACCGAAGAAGAACTTGACCGCCGCCGCCATGAAATCTTCGCGGCCTCTATGCACCTGTTCCTGGAAAAAGGGTTCCGGGAAACCAGCATGCGCGAGATCGCTTCTGCTGCAGAAATGGGAAAATCCTCACTGTACGATTATTTCAAAACGAAGGATGAAATCCTGCTCTGGGGAGTTGAAGACGAACTGTTTGACCTTAGCGCCGCAGCACAGGAGCTTGCCAGCAAGCCTATACCAGCAATCAAACGGCTGCGGAAAGTCATGGAGAAGCACCTCGAATTCCTGGTTGAACGGAAAGATTTCTATCTGAAGTTAAGTTTTGAAGTACAACGCCTGGCCATAGAGAGCCAGAAACGCATCCAGGTTGGCCGGCATGCATACCAGGATTTGATTCGTAAACTCATCGATGAAGGCATCCAGGAAGGCTCCTTTCGCCCGGTCGATTCACTCCTTGTGGCTCGTACGCTTATCACCGCCCTTACCCCCACGGTTTTTACTTCCCGCCCTACTGGTACACCACAGGAAATGCTCGAAACTGCGTTCGACATCATTCTCAAAGGCATCCAGGCTTGAAAAATTTTGCCTAGAAGAGCGACCATTGTTCGCTCAACAAGGAGTAGGCCAACATGAAACGCACAAACTTTTTGATAATTTTGATCGCGCTGACATCCTGTACAACATCGCAAGTGCAACCGACTCCTGTTACCACAAAATCCGACGCACCCCAGGCGAACATGCCAAACCCCGCCTCGGTCTATTGCGAAGAACAAGGCAACCGGCTGGAAATCCGCATCGCTGCGGATGGTAGTCAAAGCGGTGTGTGCATCTTCCCCAACGGTAGCGAATGTGACGAGTGGGCATACTTTCGTGGGGAGTGTGGACCAGTCAGCCAGAGTGGAGAACTTCCTCGCCAACCCAAATCCCCACTGCACTTCCGATTGATCCTGCCGACTATCAGGGGTGGTGGACCTACACCCATGCGATTTATGGTTTCTCGATCATGCTCCCTGAAGACTGGGTTGTAGAAGAAATCACGACTTCTGACCCCCTTCTGAGTGGGCACACTCTCAACTTGCATTTCAAAGAAATAATGCCGGATGTAGGTGTTGGTGCAGAGAACATACGCATGACATTTCGACGCGTTGGTGAGGATGTCCATCTCTGGCCAACTGGCGTGGGTCAGGGGGAGTTCATCCCTGAAGGAACGTTGGATGTGGCGAGCCAGCCTGCACAGCGTGTTCTCCTGGTTTGTCCAACTGGAGAGGTGACTGCAATCTGGTATCACCAGGCGGAGGGCCAGCCCAATATTGTCCGCGGCGATTTAGAGTTTGGGTTCATTTTTTCCACGGCTGGACACTGCGAAGCCGGTTACAGCCTGAACGGCAAAACCCAACACGGAGGCGAGATGATCATCGCCTCGCTCAAGGTACCGTAAAGGTATGCACCAGGTATTTGAACGGAAGTTGCGATGAAAGACATCGGATCACGAAAGGAGATCACATGAACACATCACAAGCCTATATCGCCATAGCCATCGCGTCTTTGGCGGTTGTTGCCCTTATCGTATTTGTCATAAGAAGGCACAGACAGGAAAATCGGCTCACTCCATTGGCAAGTCTTGCCCTTGGTTTTATCCTGGCAGGAATACTCTTTGGCGAAAACAGATTCATTGGCTATGGATTGATGACAGGCGGGGTGATTCTCGCGGTTGTTGACATATTCCAATCACCACGCATGAAACACAAATAGCTTGCCCACTTGCCCTCTGGTCAGGCCAATCCGGGAGATACTCGGAGGACAAAATGAAATTATCTTATACACTCACACTCGAAGACACATCTGCAACACTGGAAACTGTCGGCGGAAAAGGCATGTCCTGGCAAAGATTGCCAACGCAGGATTGCCCGTTCCGGGCGGATTCCACGTCACCACCGAGGCCTATCGCCAGTTTGTGATCAGCCAATAATTTGCAGGATGGCATCAATGCACGCACGTCACAGGCAGTAGACATTTCGCATCCATCCACGCTCGAAACTGCTTCCGCAACAATCAGCAAACTCTTTGCCCGGGCAGAAATCCCCGGTGACCTGGCAAATGCCATCGTGAATGCTTACGCAACTTTGCCTGGCTCGAATCCCGGCCGTCGCTGTACGTTCATCCGCCACCGCCGAAGACCTGCCGGATGCATCCTTCGCAGGCCAGCAGGATACCTATCTCAACATCAGCTGGCGCAGACCAGGTGCTCGAAGCCACCAAGAAATGCTGGGCCTCGCTGTGGACAGCGCGCGCCATCGGCTATCGCGCCCGCCAGAACATTGGCGCAGAGGGCGTGGCGCTGGCTGTGGTCGTGCAATTGCTGATCAACGCTGAAGCGGCGGGCATCATGTTCACCGCCAATCCGCTCAACGGCAAACGCGACGAGGCCGTCATCAACGCCGCCTGGGGGCTGGGGGAAGCGGTGGTCGGCGGGGCGGTGACTCCCGATACTATAACGGTCAGCAAGCTCGACGGGCGGTCTGATCGCACGCGAGACAGCCGAGAAGCTGGTCATGACCGTTCGCACGGAATCCGGCACAGAAGAGCAACCCGTCCCCGATTCCTTGCAAAAAGTTCCCGTTCTGAGCGACGAACAAGCTGCTCAACTGACACGCTACGGCATAGAGATCGAAGAACTGTACGGCATGCCGATGGACATCGAATGGACGCTGGCCGATGGGGAGTTCGCCATCGTGCAGGCCCGACCTGTGACCGCCATGCCGGAAGCTCCGCTTGAATGGCCGCTGCCCGACCCAAAGGGCACCTACATGCGCACCAGCATCGCCGACCTGATGCCCGAGCCGCTCAGCCCGTTGTTCGTGACCATGGGCATCCCAACCTTGCGGAGATCAGATGAACCCGCTGGCGAAACGGGTGATCGGCGGAAACCCGGATTTGGGGCCGTATTACTTCACCAGTATCAACACCTACGCTTACATGAACTCCAAATTTCCGGCCAGGGCCTGGTTTTGGATCCTGTTCCGCATGCTGCCGGCTTACCCGCGCCTGATCCGTGGCCTTGTGCCGCTCTGGCGGGATGAACTGCATCCCGAATATCAGGCTTTGTGGCCAGCAAGCAGGATTTGGTACCCACGCAAATGTCTGCGGATGAATTGTGGCACGAAACACAGGAACTTTTCGACGCCGCCGCCTACTACATGGACGGCTTGATGTTTGCCACCATGGGCGCTTCGGCCGGTTCGGAAATGCTGCTCACCAGAGCCTATAACAAGCTGGCAAAACAAGATGGCGACCCCGATGCCACCACCCTGCTGATGGGTTGGGATAATATCCCGGTGCGCTCGGAAAAGTCTCTTTATGATCTTGCCATGTGGATACGGGAAGATAAGAATCTGACAGACTACATTCTCAACACACCATCACATGAACTTGCTGAAAAGCTGGATGCACGCCGATTCTGTTCCAGTCTCTCAGTTTCGCTGAATTTGTCTCCCGCCTCCAGACCCACCTGGATACCTTCGGGCACGTTGTCTTCCAACTCGACTTCGCCGAAGACCTGCCGCGCGACCACCCCGAAATGATGCTCGAAACCATCAAGATGTACCTGCGCGGCGAAGGGACAAATCCACACGAACGCCAGCAGGCCAGCGAACAGAAACGGGTTCAAACCACCGAAACCATGCTCAAGCGCTTGAAGGGCTTCAAACTCTGGCTCTTCCGCAAAGTGCTCAACTGGGCGCAATCCCTGTCCGAAGTGCGCGAAGATGCCCTGGCTGAAATCGGGCTGGCATACCCCAAGATTCGCGAACTGCTGCGTGAGTTTGGGCAGCGCTTCGTTGAAGCAGGAGCCATCCAGGATGCCGAAGACATCTTCTGGCTGGAAAAAGACGAGATCAACGCCTGCGTCGAAAAACTGGAACGCAATCAGACTTTGGACAACCTGTCCGCGCAGGTGGAAAAACGTAAAGCCTTCAACCAAAAAGTGGCACAAGTCACACCGCCACCCATGATCCCGATGAAAGATCGCGTCATGGGCTTCAAATCTGACATATTCATCGCCCATACCGAAGAAGCTCAGACCGGGAACGTGCTCAAAGGTGTACCCACCAGCGCTGGGAAGGTCACCGCACCGGCCTGCATCTTGCACGGCCCCGAAGACTTCGACCAGATGCGCCCCGGTGACGTGCTCGTGGCCGGCACCACCACCCCCGCCTGGACGCCGCTCTTCGCCATGGCCTCCGCCGTGGTCACCGACATCGGCGGGCCGCTCAGCCACGGCAGCATCGTGGCGCGCGAGTACGGCATCCCGGCTGTGATGGGCACGGGCGTTGCCACCCGCCGCATCCAGAGCGGACAAATCATCACCGTGGACGGCACAAAGGGTGAAGTCATCCTCGAAACCGGCGAAGAAGATGAGAACAACCCGCAAAACCCATCGAATGGCCTGTACCCGAAAAGGGAGTCACCTTTGCGCGCGGCAGCCTGGCCGAGCACACACCCAGCCCGGTTTCGCCGCTGTTCGCCACCCTGGGTCTCAAGATCGCCAACCACGAAACCGAGCGTCTCTGGCGTGATTTCATCGGCGTAAAAGATCCAACCGAGTATGTTCGTCGGCGATGGCTTCTACATGGCTATCAACAACTACGTCTATGGCGGTTTCCGGATGGGGCTGAAAAACTCCTGGGCCATCACCAAAATGTCGTTTTCAGCCATCGGGCCGATGATGCGTGGTGCGCCCGAACGCTGGCAGGAAGCCCGCGACAAACTTGCAGCGGTTGTCACCGAATGGGAGAGCAAAGACATTCCAATCCCTTTCACCCTCCGAACTGCTGAATGGTGCAAGCACGGTCTTTGGTGCAGAAGTCAAGTACTACACCGTCATCCAGACCACCCTGCCAGCTGCTTCGATGGGCGAGATCTTCTTCACGCGCTTCTACAACGGCCTGGTCAAACGCAAAACCGACCCCGAAGCCACTACTTTCCTGTTCGGATTTGAGACCATGCCCGTGCGGGCGGAACAATCCTTGTTCGACATTGCTACCTGGCTGAAAGAAAATCCCGTCACTGGCGGATTACACGCTTCGCACCCCGACCGAAAGTCTGGTCGCCGATTTCAAAGCGTGAAACTCCACCCGAAGGGATTCCCGCAAACCTGTGGGCTGAGTATCGTTCTCGCTTCGATGCAGCACTTCGAGAAATTTGGGCGCACCGCCTACGAGTTCGACTTCGCCAATCCCACCCCCGCCGAGGAGCCCAGCCCGCAGTTCGAAGCCAGTCAAGCTGTTCATCGAAGGCAAAGGCCGTCAGCCCCTATGCATCGGCTGCAGAACCGCTGTCGAAAAACGGGAGCAGGCCACTCGGTCTGTTTTGAAGCGCATTGGCTGGCCGCGTAAAGGTTGGTTCGAGAAACTGCTCAAAAAAGCCCACGAGACCGGCGCCATCCGTGAAGACAGCATCTTCGATATGGGCATGGGACATCCCGTCATCCGCCGCATGTTGGCTGAATTGGGACGTCGCTTTGCGGAACAGGCGGTGCCATCGAAAGCGCCGACGACATCTACTGGCTGGAAGAAGCGTGAAGTGGAAGAACGTGATCGCAGTCCCTCGAATACAGCCAGCCCTTGCCGGACTTTTCCAGCCGAATCCCCGCACGCAAAGCCGAGTGGCGCGCCGCCTTGCAGATCGTCCCGCCGGTCATGCTGCCGGAAAAATCCTTCTGGCAAAGGTTCATCGGCGGCGGCGCACCGGAAGAGAAAGATGGCAAGATCATGCTCAAAGGTCTGGGCACCAGCAGCGGACAGGTTACCGCACCCGCCTGCGTGCTCTACGGCCCCGAAGATTTCCCCAGGATGAAACCCGGTGATGTGCTGGTCGCCACCACCACCACCCCCGCCTGGACACCGCTCTTCGCGATGGCCTCCGCCGTGGTCACCGACATCGGTGGGCCGCTCAGCCACAGCAGCATCGTGGCGCGTGAATACGGCATCCCGGCCGTGATGGCCGCCCGTAACGCCACCCGTCACATCCAGAGCGGACAGATGGTCACGGTGGATGGCAAAGCAGGAACGGTCATCCTGGAAAATCACAGGTAAGAAATAGGGGCAGGGTTAAACTCGCCCCAGATCATCCGGATAGGCTATCACTAATTATAGAAGGATAGAGAGATATGAACAAGATAACCGATTGGATCAAGAACCATCAAGTTGCAGCCTTCTTCATCATCACCTTCGCGATCACCTGGGGGCTGGGGTTCTCCTATGGCGCCGTCTTGAAAAAGGCCAATACCTGCTTGTTCCCGCTGGTGGTTATCGCTACGTGCGGCCCTGCGCTGGCGGGGATCATCATCACGGCGGTAACCAACACCCAACCCAGACAAGGGACACGCAGAGCATTCTGGATCGCCTTCTTCGTGGCGTGGTTTGTGTCTGCGCTCGTGTTTATTACCCACAACACACTCTATCAATCATCATCCCATTCTCCCTCGAAGCGGTCGTCTTTACTGTCGTTGCGGTCGTGCCGGTTGCCTTTGTGATCAGCATGGCTTATTCACGCATCCCGGCTGTGAAAAGCTACCTTTCCTCATTGATCCGGCTGCGTGGCGTGTGGGGCTGGGTCATCCTTGCATTGGTATTGTTCCCGGCTTTGATCCTGCTTTCAATGCTTATCAGCAGCATCCTGGGCAGGCAGCCCATCAGCGGACCACCAGTTTCCGGCTGCAGGCCTGGCATTGATCGGTCTGATCGCAGCTAGGTTCTTCTACCAACTCTTCTTTTTCAATGCCATCGGCGAAGAGGTGGGCTGGCGCGGATTTGCACTGCCCAGGCTGCAAGCTCGTACCAGCCCGCTAATTGCTTCTTTGATCATTGCTTTCTTCTGGATAACGTGGCATTTCTTTCTCTGGCAGGCGGAAGGCAATCCGATGCTCTCCTGGTCAATACTGGATCGATCAATATGCTGCTCCACATTCACGCTTCGGTGACTATTGGCTGGCTATATAATCGCAGCAAGGGAAGCATCCTGGTAGCAGGCATCACCCATGCGGCTGCCAATACCACCATTGCGTTTTTCCCCAACCTGGACTGGAGTTTACATCCTGATCGCGACGATTGCTGCGCTGGTGATGATTCTGATTGACCGCATGTGGAAGAAACTGCCATCCGATCACCCGGCGGTGCTTCACAGTCCGTTACTGGATAGCTGAAGAAGACTGACCAGTGAAAATTCTCACTTTGAGAGAAATGGATCAAAAAATGACTACAGATACTCAGACGAAAACGGAACGAATGATGATTATGTTCTTTGTGTTGGCGTATGCGATTATCTGGGTGGTCTTGCTACCTATACTGGTGTTTCCTCAACGCGCCGAACAGTTGGACTTCCTGTTGATGATCGCAGCTTACGCACCATTCCTGGCTGCGATCATCACAACCCTCATCTACGATGGTCGCGTCGGACTCTGGGACTGGCTGAAGTCAGTCTTCAGATGGCGCATTCCCATCATTTGGTATCTGATCGGTGGAGTGTTGATAAATTTTCTGTTTGTTGCGCTTCATATCGGACTGTACATCTTATTGGGTGGGCGTATTGTCCTCGCGGGTGGTGACCCTCCTTGGTATAGCTACCTAGTAACTTTTCCAATTATCGTCTTGATCAATTTTCCGTTTGGCTCTGGTCTGGGCGAAGAAGCAGGTTGGCGCGGTTTTGCGCTTCCGAGGTTGCTGGAACGCTATTCACCCATCGTCGCCAGCATCATTCTGGGCGTTCTGTGGGGACTGTGGCACATCCCGGCACTGCTCATGTCATCGTGGGAAGGAAGCTCGCAAGGCTTGCTGTTGTTCGTCTACGTGTTTCCGTTGACGATAATCATGACATGGGTGTACTGCAAATCACGCGGGAGCACCATCCCTGTGATGCTAATGCACACCGGCGGGAATATCTACGGCTCTATGCTCACCTCGAGTCTGGTGATGGAGACAGTCCTGGTCGATTCGCCGGGATTGGATTTCACGATTCTCAAGACCATTTACTAAACAGTGATTGCGATTGTTCTGCTCATTGTGACGAAAGGTCGGCTTGGTTACTCTGGCGAGGAGGCTACCCTCTGACGACCGATGAAATAAAGAACCTTGAGAGAAATAATTTCATGTCAATAGAAAGGAGTTCTACATGCAAACCAAATATAGAGTTCATCGCTTCAATATAAATATGATAGGCGATCAAAGCAAACTGGAGCAATTCCTGAACAGTCTGGAAGGTGAAATCGTATCCATCATTCCAAATGTCACCTGGTTTCCTAAAACTCAGGTGGATTTTTTGCTCATCGTGGAAAAGTTGAGTTGAAAAAGATGTAATAGTGCACAAACGAAAGCAAGGTAAAGATGCTGAGGAGATTTGGCAGGTCCATTCTGAAGGTACCCAAGTCTACTGTGGAATGGTTTGCCCATTCACCGTGGCGAGCCTTTGTTTTCATTTTTTTCCTGGCATTTGGGATCCGCGCTTACAACTTGAAGGATGTATCACCCTGGGATTTGCCCCCAAGCCCCAACCGGGAGTTGGGCGCAATTGCCCTATCCCTGGTAGAGACCGGGCAATTTGCAAATCCTTACGTTCTTGAGACTGGCCCCACCGCGCATCTCCCGCCTGTTCCTCCAGCCATCCTGGCGTTAGTCTATTATTTGTTTAGAAATACACTTACGACGGGGTATGTGTACATGGGGTTCATCATAGCGACCAACTCAGCCATGTATGCCATGGCTCCCTGGATCGCAGACAAGTTGGGAGCAGGGACACATGCAGGGTTCATTGGAGGGATCATTGGCGCGTTCCTGGTGGAATCAGACTGGTCTACACATGGGGAAGGGCTGGCAGGCATCCTGCTGGGGTTGATGCTGGTAGCATTCCTGAAAAGATGGAGCAATGCACGAAATTCATTATTCAGTTCATTGATGCTTGGGGTGGGAATTGGGGCATCCTTCCACGTGCAACCTGTCCTTCTGCTTGTTTTTCTAGGTTGCTTTGTTTTTGAAATTGGGTGGCGCAAGTCGAATAAAAGATTAGCGTTTACCTTCTTTCTGGCGTTAGGAGTTATACTTGCCTGTGTGCCATGGGCCTGGAGGAATTACACCGTATTCCACGAATTCGTCTTTATTCGAAGCAACCTGGGGTTGGAACTGCGCATGGGCAACCACGAGGGCGGAACCGCGGCAATGGAAACCATGAATTTTACAAGGCCGCAACATCCCCGTACGCAATTTGCAGAAGCACGCAAAGTCCAGCAACTGGGAGAAGTGGAATATATGCGTCAGGCATTGCACGAAACGCTGGCATGGGTTTGGGAAAACCCTTTGGAGTTTCTCAAATTGACGTTTCTGCGGTTCATCTACTTCTGGTTTGGCCCCTTATATCTGCAGCGGACCGCGGCGTTTACCACTGCGTTGACGATCCTGGCAGTTCTGGGTGTCCGGCGAATATTTCCTGTGCTCTCGCTTCCCCAGCGGACCGTCATCCTGGTCCCGCTATTGACATATCCGCTCATCTACTACCTTGTCCCTTATATGCCCCGCTATCGCACACCTATAGACTGGCTTATCTTCTTACTTGCCGGAGTTGAGATCTGGTACTGGATTGAGCCAAAGAAACCGTCTCTTACCCAAGGAGGTACATAATGCAACCTTTCATTTTGATTTCCATCCTCGTTTTTGCCATGATCGTTGTTGTCGCATTGATCGTTGCTGCCATTGGGATGCGAAAATCCCAAACCGAAACAATCCCAAGCGACCATGAACTCCATCCTCGAGGCTATTGGGGTCAGTCTTGGCATCAGCATTGGTGCCGGGTTTGGCGTAGCCCTGGGGCTGGTTTTCGACAATCTTGCGCTGGGCATTGCGCTGGGAGCGGGCTTCGGTGTGGCAATCGGTTCCGCGCTAGAGCATAAAAATATAGATCAAATTCGCCCACCGACAGAGCAAGAGCAGAAAATGCAAAAATGGGGCGTAGCGTTGGGTTTGTTGATGCTGCTCGTTTTTGTTGGGATCTTTGTCGCCATTTTGTTCCTGAAGAGGTGGATGATTTAGTAATAAACACCTTTTATAACCCAGAAAGTCAGCCTATGAAAAACATTCCACGGTTTGGTTGGTTTCTGCTCTTCCTCGCTTGCGGACTGCTGGTCTTTGTGATCTTTAGCCACTATTTTCCGATTTCTCAGTGGGAACGCAGACATCATCGAAAGAATAGTTGTTGCCATTACCTTCCTGGCGATAGCTTTCTTGGCTCGCCGCAGCGAGCGCTTCCAAAAATACTGGCTGCTTCCATTTGCTTTTTTCACTGCATTGACCGCGATCAGCATCGACTATTACCTGAGCCTCAGCAAGTGGATTTGCCTGCGTTGAACGTGGCTGGCAATACAGCAGCAGGATGGTCGATTGAGAAATTCGAGAGTTCCTTGCTGAGTATTTTGATAGGTTCTTGGCGCTTAACCACTTCGCAGGCCAGGGAGTGGAGTTGCTTTATATCAGGCGAGGTAACTTGCGGCTGGGTTTGACCGTGGGGTTAGCCGCTTTTGGGTTTAACGCTGGCCACATCCATTCCTGTTGCAGAGCTGTTCTTCAAAGGCGAGAATTTGAGTTGGGGACGTATCCTGCCCTGGATACCTTGGCTGTTGATCTTTGTTCTAATTAATGCTTCTAATGAAGAATTGCTCTTCCGAGGGTTATTCCTTGGGAAAATGGAACCTTTTTTGGGTAAGTTCGCCACGAACATTGTCACTACCATTCCCTTTGTGTTGATGCATTCATTCACCAGTTACTCAGCAGACCAGATTGTTTTTCTCGCATTGCAACTTTTGCCTCTTTCATTAGCATGGTGCTGGCTGATGCAAAAGTCGAACAGTATCTGGGGTTCCATTTTGTTCCATGCTGCGATGGATATTCCTGTTGTGGTTGGTATTTTCTCAACGCTATGAAAGAGAAGTAGTGGAATATCAATGAGTAGAAAAACAATCACAACTGCAATTGCATTAGCAGTAGGCGCCCTTCACTTCATCATAGGCGAAACCTATCAGGGGCCTTTTCCTATGTTTGTGAATGGGTATTTGATAGACATCGTGCTACCGATGACATTGTATTTGTTACTTGGATTGTTCGAAGCTAAATGCGATTCGTTCTATCATCTTTCGCTCAGTTTCTGTATTTCTGTTCGGTTGTATCGTGGAAACATCCCAATATCTAGGCTATCCGCTCTTTGGGAGCACTTTTGATCCACTGGACATCCTGGCATATGCAAGTGGCGTATTACTAGGAGTGTTTCTAGACCTGGTTTTAATTCCGCGTTTTGTTCCGCGTTGGAGCGAAGGCTCGTTTGTGTGAGTCGAAACACGAGAAATGAAGAGACAAGTTAATGTCTAAAATCAATGGCTACAACCCCGAAACCGGCGAATGGAATGACAGCCTGACCGGCGATTATCTCTGGTCGAGCGTCAATACGCGCGAAGCCACCCCAGATGTGATGACGCCCTACACATGGTCGGCAATGCGATTTGGATTCGCCCAAATGACCATGCTACCCGGCTACCTGCCGGTTGGGAACATTTGCGGCCGCATCTACAACAATGCCAGTGTGGGAGCAACCGCATTTCAGGCACTTGGCAGGGGAAATTCCTTCGATGCATCCAGCAAGGAGATGTACGGTATTGACCCAAACGATATCGATCAATGGAATGTGCCTCTTTTGCCGCTGGGATTTCGTGACCGGTTGCTGGTTTTTCGCAATGCCTTCCAAATCATGGCCAAGGTAAGGAACGCCTTGAAGACCGTGAATATGTTTGTGGAGACGAATCCAGAGTGGTGCGAAACGCAACATCGCACTTTGTCTGATTTGGATAAAGGCGAACTCCGCAAATGGGTCGATCAAATTCTGTTCCCATACCTGGAAAAAAGTTTCTGGTGGATGGTGGCAGTGCCATTGCGCAGGCGAACCTGATCAGCAAACTGCGCAAAGAATTGCTCGAAATTGTCAGCCCGGATGACACCGTTGCGCTCCTGTCCAATGTGAGCACTGAGGATGATCTTCTTGCCAGCCTTGGAATTGTCGCTGGCCTGGACAGGCTGCGGCGCGGCAAAATGAGCCGGGAAGACGTATATAAAAAAATACGGGCATCGCGGTCCGCATGAAACAGAAGTGTACATCCCCCGCCCGGCAGAAGACCCAGATTGGATCGATAAACAATTGGATAATCTCGAACTCTCTGTCGATGGATGTGGACGCTCTATTGCACGAGCAACGTGCCCGTTATGAAACTGCTTTGGGTAACCTGCAAAAAACCGCCCCACGGAAATTCGATTCTACTCTTGCAAAGAATTCAGGAAGCTGCCCGGCTGACACGCGTCCGTGAGGCGGCACGTTCCGAAGTTATCCGTACCTTTTGGGTTTCGCGTGATTTTATCCTGCGTGCCGGTTCATTATGTGACCTGGGTGAGGATGCCTTCTTCCTTGAATACGAAGAACTCCTGCATCTGCTGGATGGGATTGATGAAGCCATTGCCCAGATTCCCGCCCGCAAAAAAGCTTATCAAAAATTTTTCATCCCTACCGCAATATCCCACCCTCATCATGGGGAAATTCGATCCCGTTGAATGGGCGGCTGACCCCAATCGCCGTACGGATATTTACGATGCCAGACAGCACATCAAGACACAATTTACAACCCAGATCAAGGGACTTGCCCGGGTCCGCCGGGCAGGCCGAGGGTCGGGTGCGCATCCTGAATTCCCCGGAAGATGGTGACCAGCTCCAGACCGGCGAAATCCTGGTAGCGGTCACCACCAACGTTGGCTGGACGCCCATCTTCCCGCGCGCAGCAGCAGTCATCACCGATGTGGGTGCGCCGCTCTCGCATGCCGCCATTGTCGCCCGAGAACTGGGCATTCCGGCTGTGGTGGGCTGCTTCAATGCCACCTCGGTTCTCAAAAACGGTGACCGCGTGCGCGTGGATGGCGGACAAGGAATTGTAGAGATCCTCGAAAAATTAGATTAGCACAATACAAGAGGTCAAGGCAATGTTTTTCAAAATGTCGCAAAGACAACGGGTCATAATCATTCTCTGTGCATTTTCCCTGGCAGGTTGTAAAAGCGTCCAAAGGGAAACAGTGGCAATTCCGATACCAGCAATATCTGAAACTCTTCCGATCTTGCCCACAAGTTCAGTAAGTCCGACTGTACCTCCTCATCAAACATCGCCCACTCCTGAGTTATCTGAGTATGCTTTCCCAAATTCGATTGACGTGACAAAACGATACATGTTTTATCTTCATGGCAAGATTATCGAAAACCAGGGAATTCCGGCGATCAGCCCCGATTTTGGTGAATACGAATACGCGGCAATCTTGGAGAGACTTAGCGGATACGGTTTTGTCGTTATCAGCGAACAAAGGAAAAAGAACACAGATGGCATGGAATACGCCCGAAAGGTCGCCGAACAAGTTTCAACTTTATTGGATGCCGGCGTTCCTGCAAAAAATATCACTGTCGTAGGAGCATCGCAAGGCGCTGGCATCGCAATCTTTGTTTCTCATTACCTTATGAACGAAGAAATAAATTATGTCTTATTGGCAATTTGTAACCCAGACGAAGTTAAGTACCTTAAGCAAAACCAGATAACTTTCTATGGGAATATCCTGTCAATTTATGACTTTGTTGATGAATTTGCCGGTTCTTGCCAAGAATTATTCTCATTTTCTGAGGGGAAGGGAATATCCAGGCACGAAGAAATTGTCCTTTCTATCGGTACAGGTCACGGTGTTCTCTATCAACCACTAGATGAATGGATAATCCCTACCGTACAGTGGGCCGAAATGCCATAATTTGCAACAGTGATCCAAAAACGACAAAAGTATGGACAAATTGTCGAAACTTAACCGAGAAGTATGATGAACCCATCCAAACGCAATCTCTACATCCTGACCTTCGTCCTGTTCGTGGTCATGCTGGGCTACGGGATCATCATCCCCATCTTCCCGTTTTACATCGAAAGCATGGGGGCAGGCGGGACTGAATTAGGATTGCTGACCGCCTCGTACGCGGTCATGCGACTGATCTTTGGCCCCATCTGGGGCGGACTCTCCGACCGCTTCGGACGCAAACCGATCCTGCTCATTGGCATTTTGGGCTATGTCATCACGATGATCTGGTTCGGACTCGCAAATACTCTGTGGATGCTCTTCGCAGCCCGCATCCTGTCTGGCATACTATCATCCGCCACTGCGCCAACCACGATGGCCTACATCGGTGACAGTTCCCCGGAAGATGAGCGCGGCGGCGGGATGGGCTTGCTTGGCGCGGCCGGAGGGGTTGGCACCATCGTCGGCCCTGCGCTGGGCGGTTTCCTGGCAAGCGCTTCCCTTTCGACACCTTTCTTCATCGCTGCCGGGATGGCGCTTTTATCCCTGATCCTTGCAATCATTTTCCTGCCTGAATCGCATCCGGTTCAGGAACAATCTGGAGAGAAAGAAGCCATCATTGATTTGCGCGCCTGGTGGCAGGCCATCTTCAGCCCGGTGGGGACAATATTCACCCTGACCTTCATTTCCACCTGCGGACTGATGATCTTCGCCAACGTGTTCGGGTTGTACGGGCTGGAACGCTTCGACTACGGGCCGGAAGAAGTCGGCATCATCATGATGGTACTGGGCCTGGTTGCCGCGCTGACCCAGGGCCTGCTCGCCGGGCCTGCAACCAAAGCCTGGGGCGATGAAGTGGTCATCAAAGTTGGGCTGCTGGTAACTGCCATCAGTTTCGGATTGATGCTGTGGGCTGACACTTTCCTGACGGTCATCCTGACCACCGCCTTCTTCGCTTTGACCGTTTCGATACAAAGTCCCGCCTTGCTTTCGCTTACATCCCGCCGCGCCACTGTCCCGCAGGGGATTGCAATGGGCTTGAGCAATTCCTTCGTCAGCCTGGGACGCATTGTCGGGCCGATTTTGGGCGGAATCGTACTGGATATTGATTTGAGATTGCCCTATATCAGCGGTGCTGCATTTATGCTGGTTGCATTTTTTGTCAGTCTTATCTGGATCGATCAAGGGAAGCAAATGGTGACAACCTAAGCAATTACAGGCATGTTTTCATCACTCCTGCACCTTGACCAGCATCTCTGTCGTTTCAATCACTTCCCCCTGCAAACTGCCAGCCGAGAGTTCTAGCAGTGCGTTCTGAAAAGATGTGAATTCGTCTACGGGGAAACGTAGAGTCATGGTCACATCGGCGGCGAAAGTTTCATCCGTAATCTCACCATGATGTTTACCTGCTAATAACCGCACACGCTCTAGCAACGGATAGGGCAAAGCCAGCATCACCAGATGGACAGGTATCCGTTGTGCACGTGGCACCGCCTGCACAACCAATTGAGTCGCTTCCGTATACGCCCGAACCAGTCCCCCTTTTCCGAGCAAAGTACCACCAAAATAACGGGTGACCACTACCGCTACATCACCAAGTCCGCTGCCACGCAGGACAGCCAAAGCCGGGCGACCTGACGTGCCGGATGGTTCACCATCATCCGAGCAATACTCAGTGATGGAATTGCCTCCGCCAATGATATAAGCCGGGACATTATGCGAGGCATCTGCAAATTCCTTGCGGATACGCGCCACGAACGCTTTGGCTGCGTCCACGCTGGAAACAGGGGCCAGAGTGGCAATAAAGCGCGAGTTCAAAACAGTCATCTCGTGGCGGACTTCATCGGCAGGCAAAAGGTAAGTATTCGACATGACATATATTCTGACTTTATTCTATCTTATGTGTAGGGACTTCGCAGTGCTTTGCTACGCTCACACAATACCGGTGTTCTGTAAGCAGACCCCCGGCTTCTTCGCAAAGAAACCGGGGGGATATGCTCTTATCTGGTTTTCTAGTTACCGACGCTTATGGAAGCGTCACAAATTGTCCCAGGAACGAACGCGCCGATTCGGTATCCAGCCGGTACGTACAATCCATTGCCCGGCAAGCTGCATCGGTCGCCGAAGTAACAGAGATGAGTATTTCTTCCTCATCCGATTCCAGGAAGTGTGGACCGCCCGAATCACCCCAGCAGGTGCCCCCGTCGCCTGTGGCCGGATTTTTCGAAATCTTCAACCAGCTTTGGGTCAGGGCGCTGAAGGTGCCGGTCGTATAACGCCGCACGCCATCCAGAGACAACACAGGAGGGGCGCCTGTCTTATCGTACCGCACTGTACCATAGCCCACGGCGACGAACGTCTGGTCTTTCAATTCCCCAGAAGCCTTCATTTCATCCAGCAGGCCAGCAGAAGGCAACTCGGCAGGCTTTATGCCAGTAACTGGTCCGTCCAGGATAAGCACAGCGAGATCGTGCGGGTCGGAAGCGGTATGGTTGTAGTTCGGATCGATACTAGCAGATACTACGTTATAGGTTGCCGGGGTTCCAGTAACTTCTGAATCGAAAGTTACGTAGACATCATCGGGATCGAGCCCGAACATTGCCTTCATCCCTACGATACAATGGGCAGCGGTCAGGAAGACAGTGGGTGAGATCAATGTGCCGGTGCAGATCGTGGGTATATCCGGAATAGGTTATTTCGGCACCATGGTACCGACATTGGGATGTCTATTTCCGTCTGGCTCTCCGAAGGTGATGGCCAGGGCGGGGGTAACCAGCAGCAAGGCCACGGCCAGCACGCTGGCGAGGATAAACAGTTTGCGTTTCATGAGATTTACTCCTTTTTAGAAAATCCGCAAATTGGTTTTAAACATGAGATTTCAGGAATTTTTCGGAAAATGAATTTTCCTTTCAACCCGGTGCCGGGTAGTAGTGTTATTCACTGCCCGGCTTAAGGATGTAACCATTGGAACGCGTCCCTGCAAAGGGTGGGTTGCCGCCACAGAGACTGAGAAGCCTTTGCGAGAACGGGGGGAGGCAGGTAGGTAAGTTCGGCTTTAATCTGCCATCCCTCCAGGTCACCGTAGCCTTTCAGGCGCGCATGACCATTTTGACCTGCAGGAGTGATTTGCAACACCCAGCTTCCAGCCCAGTACCCGTCAAAAGCAGTTGGATAGATTGCAAGGGTGCCATGATATTCGCCATACATCGTGGCAAGATCAATGTTGGCGTTGCTTATGATTTGACCAGTGCCAGCGTGGTACATGCTCTGGATTCCACAACGGATTGCAGAACCCTGTCTCGAATGTGGAAGTATCCCATCATCACTCACCCAGATTTTCTGGCTTACTGAGGGAACAGACGATGTTGTAGGCTTCAAATGTTTCCTTTTCCGCGCCTGCGCAGCCGGGGTAGCCACCGGGAAGAGCATGACCCAGGCCAATGCTACAATCAGAGCCAGAACGAGACTCGAGCGAAATACTTTTTTGTTCATCATCAACCTCCTGAGAATGTGATTGAACTTTTTTTGTTTTTTCCTTTTTCGCGTATGACATCCAATGTTGTTCAAAGTTGCTGCTGCCTCCTTTCCAGTTTTATGGTTGTTTTGACCCTTCCTTCAATCCTTGTCCGATAAATCCAGACTCCAACCGCCCTCAGGCAAGGTCTGGGAAGTTTCGGATGTTGGGAGGGCCGTCTTGCCTGGCATCTCGTTTCCAGATCATCCAGATTCCCACCAGGCCGCTCAAGACCATCCCAATGTCTTCCACCATCCCGATCGAAACCCACAGGAATCCCGACAAGGCGTAGAAAAGCGGGATAATCAGTATGGCTTTGGGTACCTTTTGAACCGTCATCAAGAGCAAACCAAAGGTAAAGGCCACCAATGGGCAGGGTGTCAGGCCAAAGGGCGAAGCGTTCGGGTACGTGTGCCCAACCAGCCCACCGAACAGCGGGATACCCCACCAGCGCATACAGCACAAAGAAAACTCCAGCCCATGCAGCGGGAGTGGATTGGAAACCAAAGGCCAGCTTGGGGCGTAACGCTTGAAATAAGAAAAGCAAGCCCTGGAACAAGAAGATCCCGGCGAAGAAATAACCAGGCGCGAACCCCTGCCCCGCGCTGGGCAGCCAGAACATGAGCGACTACCCATATCCAGAAGAAGGCCAGGATGATGGGGATCAGCCGGTTGGAGAAGTTGCCTTTTTTAAACGCCAGCACAAAGCTCACAATACCAAGCAGGTAGGCCACGATTTGCATCGGCCAGATTTGTGCGTTGTAGTTTGCAAACACGCCGAGCAGTTGTTCTTCAGTGGGGATCATACAGTCTCCTTTCTCTGTGCGGGTCAGAGTGATCTTTTTTCTTGTACTCAATGTACAACTTCCCCGTATCGAAAGCGTGGAGAAAACATGGATGCAGATTGGGGAAAATGATTGAAAAAGATATGAGCATCGCTGTATAATGATTTAGAATAGGCGACATTTTGTGCACAATGTCGGGGAGGCATTGATGGCACGTCTATCGATTTGGTTGCTTGGCCCCTTCCTGGCCGAGTTGGGTGGTGAGCGTCTGAGCGGCTTCCGTTCAGATAAAGTCCGGGCGTTGTTGGCCTATCTGGCTATGGAAGCTCACCGCCCGTGGATACGGAGCACCCTGGCCGGTCTCTTATGGCCAGACTTTCCCGAGCAGGCCGCCCTCAGCAACCTGCGCAATGCGCTCTCCAACCTGCGTCGTGTGCTTGGAGATTCCCACGCAGAGCACTCATTTCTGCAAATATCCCCTGATACCATCCAATTCAATCCAGATGCGGATACCTGGCTTGATGTAAAAGCTTTTCTTGATCTTGTTCCCAAACCTGACCATGCCTCCTCTGGTCAAGTGGATATTAACCAACTGGAAAGAGCATTGGCTCTATGCCGGGGAGAATTTTTAGAAGGATTCTCGGTCGCCAGCGCTCCTTTTGAAGAGTGGCTCCTGGCTACTCGCGAACGGGTGCGTGAACAACTTCTACAATTAATGAGATCATTGGTGGTCGCCCTCGAGACATCCGGCAATCTGACTGCCGCGCTGGATTACACCCGGCGCTGGATCGATCTGGAACCCTGGGACGAAGCGGCCTACCGTCACCGGATGCAGATTCTCGTTACAAACGGACAACAAAACGCTGCCCTCACCCTGTACGAAGAACTCTCTTCCCGCCTCGCCCAGGACCTGGGGGTTGCTCCAGAACCCGAAACGGTTCAACTCTGTGAGCGCATCCGAAGCGGGCGGCAGATGGCACTTTCCGGCACAGGTTTTAGAGTTTCAGAGATTAAAGAAGTTGCCCCTCCCGATCCCGGCCCTCTCCCGCAATTTCTCACAGAAGACTCGCATTTAGAAGTCGAACCAAAGTTGTTCGTCGCCCGCCAAAAAGAACTCGAGCAACTGGAACGCGATTTAGAGAGGGCAATTCAGGGCAAAGGGAGTGTGCGTTTCGTGACCGGGGAACCGGGCAGCGGCAAGACCGCCCTGCTGGGGGAGTTTTCCCACAGAGCCATGCAAAAGCATCCCGACCTGCTGGTTTTCTGGGGTCAATGCAACGCTTATACCGGCCAGGGCGACCCATACTTCCCGTTTTTGAACATCACCAGGATGCTTGCAGGCGAGGTCGAATCCCTGCTGACTGGAGGGGTAATCACCCTGGAACATGCAGGACGACTGTGGAAATTCCTGCCAGAAACGTTGGCTGCCCTTTTGGATTATGGTCCAGATCTGATCGGTCGCTTCCTCTCTGGGGGGGACAGGACCTCCCTGGCCCGCATACACCCGGGGATCAACCCGGATCAATTGGAAAGCTTGGATTCTCTGATCAAAAGACGCTCACAAGGACCACCTCAACCCCGTTTACAGCAAGCGGCTTTATTTGATCAATTTACACAGGTCCTGGTCGCCCTGGCTCGGAACCTTCCACTGGTCATCATCCTGGATGACTTGCAGTGGATCGATCCCGGCTCGGTGAACCTGCTTTTCCATCTGGGACGCAGATTGGGAGGTAGCAAGACCCTGCTTCTCGGAGCATATCGTCCGGAGGAGGTGTCCCTGGGGCGGGAGGGAGGGCAACACCCGTTGGAAAGCGTCGTCCAGGAATTGGGCGCGATGTATGGAGAAATCCAGGTTGACTTGATGCAGAGCGACGGTGCAGTGTTTGTGGACACGCTCTTGGACAGCGAGCCAAATACGCTAGGCCCTGAATTTCGCAATTTGCTTTACCAGCGCACTTCAGGTCACCCCCTATTCACCATCGAGTTATTACGCGGTATGCAGTTGCGGGGAGAAATTGTACTGGACAAGAAAGGGAAATGGATTGAAGGTCAGCAATTGAATTGGAATCAATTGCCCGCCAGGGTGGAAGCTGTTATCGCCCGGCGCATTGGTTTTTTGTCGGACGAGTGCCAGGAAATATTGAGGGTCGCTTGCGTGGATGGGGAGCAATTCACAAGCGAGGTGGTCGCCCGCGCACTGGGAAAGGATGCAGAGAAAGTCCATGATTTGCTGAGCCAGGAAATTGGTAAACGCCATCGCTTGGCAACGGGATTAGGGCTGAAGCAAGTTGGCGAGCAGCAACTCGCAACCTACCGCTTTCGGCATTCGCTGTTTCAAACCTACTTGTACAATCAGCTGGATTTTGTCGAAAAGTCTCACCTGCATGGAAAAATTGGTGCGGTTTTGGAGGGAGTTTATAGCCTCCATCAAGGAATGTTGCCAGAATTCGCACATGCAATTGCCCGCCATTTCGAAGCCGGAAATAAAGTAGGAAAAGCTGTCCAATATTACAAACTGGCTGGAGAAAACGCATTGCGCCTGTCAGCCAATCAGGAAGCGCTTGCCCACTTCTACCATGCCCTGGATTTATTAAAATCCTTGCCTGCTTCAGTGGAACGCGATCAACAAGAGTTGGAATTACAACTCAGTCTTGGGCATCCCTTGACAGCGCTCAAAGGCTGGGCGCCGCCCGAAATGGCTGCGGCCTACGAACGCGCACAGGAACTCACCCGGAACATAAGTGATCATACCCACCTGATTCCGGCTTTGTGGTTGCTCGCTACATATCGGCTGGGACGTTCCGAACATGCAGAGGTAGACCGGCTGGTCGAACGGCTATTCCGTCTGGCCCAGCAAGCGGGTGATCCAATCTTGCTCGCCCTTGCCAGTTTACAAGCCAGTCCCTTTTATCAGGGGAAATTCGGTGAATCCAGAGAAATCCTGGAACGTGCCAGTACTTTCCGCAATTTGAGCCATCAACGTTTATTAGCCCAGCAGTTTGGCATGGCGCCTTCTGTGGTCGGAATGGCATACCTGGCCGAAAATTTATGGTTTTTGGGATTTCCAGAGCAGGCGAAAAAATGTAGCCTGGAGGCTCGTGAGCTAGCTGAGCAAGTAAAACATCCCCTTACATCGTGTTATGCCTTTGGTCGCTCTGGATTTCTGTATTTGGGCATAGGTGATACGGAGGCGGTATTAGATCAATCGTCGAGGCTTTTACGAGTTGCACAAAAATATGGGTTCAAGAATTTTGAATATCCGGCTGTGCTTTTTGAAAACTGGGCAAATGTACAGAGTGGGAGGTCAACAGGTAAGGCGATCGAGAAAATGTACCAGGTGATCAATGCTTACCACGCAGCCGGCACCATTCTTAACCGCACATCCTTTCTTGTATTAATTGCTCAAGCGTGTGCCAAAATCGGACAAATTGAACGCGGCCTGGATGCTCTCAAGGAATCGATTAATCTGGCGGAGAAAACTGGAGAACTATGGTACCAGGCTGAGGCATACCGGGAAAAGGGTGAGTTGTTGCTCCAGCAGGAAATCAACATTCGTGATGCGGAAAACTGCTTCCTGACCGCGCACCAGATCGCCAGACAGCAGGGGGCAAAAATGCTGGAATTACGAGCGGCTGTCAGTTTGTGCCAACTCTGGCAACAGCAGGGCAAAGTTGAAGATGGGCAAGAGATGCTGGCGCAAATCTATAATACGTTTACTGAAGGTTTCGACACGCCGGATTTAATAAACGCAAAAGCTTTGCTGGATAACTGAACCATCTACCTCGCACAACTGATATTTTTATCGTTGCCATCGGCATCGGTCCGCGGACCAGATGATTTCAATTCGCTCAGAATATGATAAAATTATATATAATATATAAATCCACGATTGAGTTCATTCTATGAATGCTTCATTAGATACCCGGAAAGATTTGGAAAACCTGCAACGGAAATCCCTCAAAGAGGAGATTTTCGATATTTTGCACGGCAAGATCATCGCCGGGGACGTTGCCCCCGGCGACTGGCTGCGTCAGGATGACATCGCCACCCAACTGGGCGTGAGCATGACGCCTGTCCGCGAGGCGCTGGATTTGCTGGTGTCGGTCGGGCTGGCGGAACGTGTCCCCTATCGCGGGGTGCGCGTCCCGCAGCTGAGCGCCGACGAGATCGCCGAAGCCTACGCCATGCGACTTTTGCTGGAAGCGGCCGGGGCACGCGCAGCGGCTCTTAAACGGGAGCAGGCTCAGGTGGATGAATTGAAGCGCATCCTGTCCCGGATGAAAGGCCTGCTCTCGTTAGATGACATGTCCACACTGCGACAGTTATCCCGTCAATTCCACCAGTCGGTGGTTGCCATCGGCGGGAACGGCTCGCTGGACAAGATGTACGAGATGGTGATGAACTCGTTCCCTGATTGGATGCTGTACGAGTACCTGTTCCGCCACACGGACATGCTGGAACAGAGCCTGGCTGACGAATATCAGGAACATATTAGGCTGGTAGAAGCGATCGAAGCCGGGGATGCAGACCTGGCCGAGCGCGAGGCGATCGCGCACATCCGCAGACCTGGGAGATGAACTGGTGACGTTCCTGGGCATCCCGCACGAAGTATTGGAATCCAAGGCGCGCTCCTTGAGTGCGTCTTTTTCTCCGGGTGAGTGACCGGAGGGCATCATTGCAATTCATAAAAGGAGAAAACAATGTCTGAAGAACTATTCAAAGAAATGGCACAGAGCATCCTGGACGGTGACGAGGAAGTCTGCTGCCGAACTGGCGCAAAAAGCACTGGATGCAGGCATCGACGCGTTGGTTGCCATCACCGATGGCTACATGCCGGGCGTCAACGAAGTCGGCGATTCGTTCGCCTGCGGACAGGCTTTCCTGCCCGAACTGGTCATGGCTGGCGAAGCCATGAAAGCCGCTATCGCCGTGCTGGAACCGGCCATGAAGGCGGCTGGCACCGAGCGCAAGATCCTGGGCAAGGTTGTGCTGGCTACCGTTGAAGGTGACATTCACGAGATCGGCAAGTCGCTGGTGGGGACGATGCTGACATCATCGGGATTTGAAGTCTACGACCTGGGCGTGGATGTACCAACCGCAGATCTGATCTGGCCAAAGCCGAAGAAGTGGGCGCAGACATCATTGGTCTGAGCGCGCTGTTGACCACCACGATGGTCAAGCAGAAGGAAGTCATCGACGAGGTCACCAAGCGCGGCATGAAGGTCAAGGTGATGGTGGGCGGCGCACCTGTAACCAAGGAATGGGTGCACAAGATCGAGGCGGATGGCTACTCGGAAGATGCCATCGGCGCGGTCAATGTGGCCAAAGAGTTGATGGGAGTCTAGTAATCAACCACGAAGGCACTGAGACACCAAGGCACAAAGTTTTAACCTTTTGTGGCTCCGTGATTTCGTGTCTTTGTGGTGATTGCTAATGGAGCACAGAATGACCAAAAACATCAAATCCATCACCAACCCCAAGCTCAAGCTTGAAGTTTTGACTCCGCAGGAAGTGCAGAAGATCCACGATGCCACCCTGCATATTATCGAGAATGTCGGCGTGCGATTCCCGTCCAAGCGCGCATTAGAAATCTGGGAAGCCAACGGCGCAACCGTTGACCACGAGAGCATGATCGTGCGCGTCAAACCAGCACATCATCGAAGAAGCCTTGAAGAAGGCCCCACCCGCTTATTCGCTGGGCGCGCGCGACCCGCAGCAAGATTGTCCGCTGGACGGCAACCACGTCTTTGCAGGCACGGACGGCTGCGGCGTGGAGATCATCGACATCGAAACCGGCCAGCGGCGTATGTCGAAACTCTCGGACGTAGGCGATATCGCCCGCGTGGCGGATGCGACCGAGGAAGTCGGCTTCCACTGGGTGGCGCTCTCGGCGCAGGACAAACCCGTCGAAACGCGCGGCCTGCACGAGATCAAAGCCATCTGGGAGAATTCCACCAAGCATGTGCAGACCGAGTCCATCTACAACGAGACCGAAGCCCGCGCCGCAGTCGAGATGGCTGCGTTGATCGTCGGCGGTAAAGACAAGCTACGCGAGCGGCCGGTGCTCTCGGTGATGCAGTGCACCGCCCCCCGCTCGGTCACGATGGCGGCAGCATTGACGCGGCCCTGGTGGCGGCTGAATACGGCCTGCCAACCGGCTTCATGACCATGTCATCCTGCCTGACCACTGGTCCCGCCACGCTGGCTGGAACACTGGCCGTCGGCAACGCTGAAGTGGTGGCGGGCACTGCCCTGCTGCAATTGGCTTACCCCGGCGCGCCGGTCTTCTACGCCGCGGCACAGACCGCGTCCGACCCGCGCTCGGGCGTCTACACTGGCGGCGGGCCGGAAGACTTCCTGTTTGGCGCAGCAACCAACGTGCTGGCTGATTTCTACGATATTCCGCTTTCGATGGGATCGTTCGCCACAGGCGCAAAGGAACCCAACTGGCAGGCGGGCATCGAGAACTCGCTCTCGACCTTCATGGCCAGCATCGTCATGTCCGATATGCTGCTGGGACTGGGCTTCCTGCACGGCAGCCGCATCTGGTCCTATGCCGAGATGATGATGGATGCTGAGATCTTCTCGATCATCCACAAGACCATGCAAGGCATTGTCGTGGACGACGAGACGCTGGCACTGGATGCCATCGCAACGTTGGCCCTGGCGGCAACTTCCTGAGCCAGAAACATACTCGCAAACACATGCACGACCTGTTCCTACCCGAGTTCATGGACCGCCGTCCGTATAACGAGTGGGAAGAGAAGGGTGATAACGCCGATGATTGGGCACTGGAAAAAGCCCGCCGCATCCTGGCCGAGCACCAGCCCGATCCGCTCGACCCGAAGGTTTCGGAAGAGATGGCAAAGATCATCGCTTCACTGGAGAAATGAGTCCATGCAACCAAAAATTGAACTCCTTACCCAAGATTTAATCGACCGCATCCTGGATGAAGCCTTCCAGTTGATGATGAAGCCCGGCATCAAGGTGCAGTACGCCGAAGCGCGTGAACTGCTCGGCTCGGCAGGCTGTGAAGTGGACGAAGCCAACCAGGTGGTGCGAATCCCCGAATCAGTGGCGAGAAAAGCCCTGGAAACGGTCCCCAGCCAGTTCTTCCTGTATGACCGCGAAGGGAATCCCAAGGTCACGTACGGTGGCGATCACGTCCACTTTGATCCGGGTTCGTCCGGCGTACACGTCCTTGATCCCGACACGCTGGAACACAAATCGTCGTTCACCGCCCGACCTGGTGCGCATCATCAAGACCGCCGAAATGCTGCCGCAGTACGACGCGCAGTCGACGGCGGTGGTGTGCAACGAAGTGCCGAAGGAAATCGGCGATTTCTACCGCCTGTATCTGGTGCTGCTGCACTCGCAGAAACCGATCGTGACCGGCGCGTTCACCAACGACACGCTGCACACCATGATCGACATGCTGGCGATCTTCGCCGGTGGGCGTGAAGCGCTGGCCGAAAAACCGCAGGCCGTGTTCGACGTGTGCCCCTCGCCGCCGCTCATCTGGAGCAAGTTTGGCGCAGGCAACCTGATCGAACTGGCACGCGCTGGCGTCCCGGCCGAAATGGTCTCCATGCCGCTGGCAGGCGCTGCGGCTCCTGTCACGCTGCTTGGCTCGGTCGTACAGCACGCCGCCGAATGCATCAGCGGTATCACCATTCACCAGCTTGCCAAAGCTGGCTCGCCCATCGTCTGGGGTGGCGCTCCGGCCATCTTCGACATGCGCAAGGGCAGCACGCCCATGGGCGCGGTTGAAACCGCCATGATCGACGCTTCTTACGCGCAGGTCGGCAAGTATCTCAACATCCCCACGCACTGCTATCTCGGCGCAACCGAGTCCAAAGTCGTGGATGCGCAGGCTGGCATGGAAAGCGGCATGTCGGCGCTGATCGGCGCGCTGGCTGGCGTCAACATGATCTCCGGCGCAGGCATGCTGGACTTTTTGGCCTGCCACAGCCCCGAAAAGCTGACCATCGACGCCGAAGCCATCGGCATGGCCAAGCGGATGCTGGAAGGCGTTCAAGCCCGGACCGAGACGCTTGCTACCGCTATGTTCGAAGGCATCAACTTCAAAGGCGACTTCCTCAAGCAGCGCATCACCCGCGAGTTGTTCTCCGAAGAACAGTATCTGCCCTCTGACGTGATCGACCGCGACTCCATCCGCGGCTGGCAGCAGTCTGGCCGTCTCGACACCTTTGATCGCGCAAAGATCCGCACCCAGCAATTGCTGGACGAGTACGAACGTCCGCAAATGGATGCTGACAAAGAGAAGGAACTGGTCGGCATGGTGGAAAGTCTGGCCAAGAATGCTGGCATGGATACGTTGCCTGCGTTTGATTAAATCTTTGAACCGTGAGCGGAACGAAGTGCGCAAAGGACGCATTCAACACTTCGGGTTCTTCGCCACTTCGCGACTTCGTTTCACTAGGCGTCGCGCAGCATGAGAATGACTGCGCGGTGACATCAATATCAAAGTGTGCGTCGACCTGACAGATAGAGAAATCGTTAACGAATAACTCGTGCATATCCGTCAAATTGTGCGACAAAATCAGGAGACAACATGCTCAAACAAGCTCATGCACTAACCGAAGAAATCATCGAATGGCGGCGCGACTTCCACATGCACCCGGAAATCGGATTCGACGTGCAGCGCACGGCCGGGATCGTTGCGGATGAACTGGAAAAGCTGGGATACAGAGTCAGGCGCGGGGTCGGAAAGACCGGGGTCGTCGCAGATCTGGGCGAAGGCAGTCCGCTGGTCGCCATCCGCGCAGACATGGACGCGCTGCCCCTGCAAGAGATGAACGACTCCGAGTACAAATCCACATACGACGGCAAAATGCACGCCTGCGGACACGACTCTCACACCGCCATGGCGCTGGCCGCCGCCACGATTTTCGCCAAGGAAAAATTCCCCGGCACGGTACGCTTCCTGTTCCAGCCTGCCGAAGAAGTGGCAGACGAGGAAGGCAAGAGCGGCGCACATGCGCATGGTCGAAGATGGCGCGGCGGAGGGCATCGACTACGTCATCGCCCAGCACATCGACCCGCTGATCACCGGTCGGCACGGTTGGCATCAGCGCAGGCCCTGCGTCCGGCGGCGTGGATTCGTGGTTCGGCACCATCTACGGCAAAGGCGGGCACGGCGCGCACCCCGACAAAGCCATCGACACCTTCTATCTGACTGCGCACGTCATCCTGGCGCTGAATGCCATCGTCTCGCGGCGGCTGGACCCGTTCGCCCCGGCGGTGGTCAGCATTGGCTCGGTCAATGGCGGCTTTACCGAGAATGTCATCCCTGAAAGCGTGCGCATCACCGGCACGCTGCGCTACGCTGACCTGGATGTGCACCCGCAAATCCGGGAGGAGATCCAACGCGCTTTCGAAATCGCCAGAACCCTGGGCGGCGATTATGAACTGGAATTCGAGTACGGCGGCCCGCCCATGATCAATGACGAGCATGTTTCAGATGTGATTCAGGATGTAGCCGAAGACTTGCTTGGGGTAGAGAACGTCCACAAGGGATGGAAAGACCCTCGGCGCGGAAGACTTTGGCTCCTTCATGGAAAACGCCCCTGGCGCGATGTTCACACTCGGCGTGCAAAAGACAGGCCACGAAGACTATCCGCTGCACCACCCCAAATTCGACCTGGACGAACGCGCCCTGCCGCTCGGCACGGCTGTTCTGGTTGAAACCGCGCTCAGGTTTCTCAAAAACAACCATTAGCAAAAACCAAACGGACATTTCTGTGTTTTAATGAATACTATGGCTGACATCATCGTCATCGGAAGTCTGAACGCCGATCTGGTCGTCCGCGCGCCGCGTTTTCCTGCGCCGGGCGAAACCATCAGCGGCGAAGACCTGGCAATTATTCCGGGGGGAAAGGGAGCCAATCAGGCTGTCGCTGCTGCCCGGCAGGGAGCATCTGTTGCAATGGTTGGTCGCGTTGGGAATGAACTCGTTCGGCCCCACACTCACACAAAACCTGCAAAAGAACAACGTCGATACATCACACGTCAAAACCGATTCGTCTGCAACTGGAACAGCGATCATCGTGGTCGATTCCAATGGGCAAAACAGCATCGTGCTCTCTCCGGGCGCAAACGGACAGGTAACACCAGCAGATGTGGATGCCCTTTCTTTTCAGGATGCGGACATGCTTCTGCTGCAACTTGAAATCCCATTAGAGACCGTTATCCACGCTGCCAGCGTTGCCCGTCAAAACGGACTGCGCGTCATTCTCAACCCCGCGCCTGCCCGGCCCATCCCAGACTCTCTCCTGGCTGACGTGGACATCCTCGTTCCCAACGAGAGCGAGTTGCGGATTACTGACAGACATACCCGTCACCGATGCTGCTTCTGCTGAAACCGCTGCAAAGGCATTGCTGGCAAAAGGCGTTCAAACTGTCATCGTCACACTTGGCAGCAACGGTGCGCTGCTTGTGACAGGTGAACAAACAACACACATCCCCGCCTTCCAGGTAGATGTGGTTGATACCACCGCGGCTGGCGACGCCTTCATCGGCGGGCTGGCCGCTGCGCTGCTAAAGGGCAAGTCGCTCGAAGAAGCCGTGCGCTACGGCAACGCATCCGGCGCGCTGGCGGCGACCAAATTCGGCGCGCAACCTTCGCTGCCAACGGCAGAGTGAAGTCGAACAACTCCTGTAGGAGATAAACCGCAAAGCTTGCGAAGGCCGCTAAGAAGGAATTTCTTTGCGCTCTTTGCGAGCTTAGCGGTTCAATCATCATGACCCCAAAACGCATCATCATTGACACCGACCCCGGCGTAGACGACGCCCTGACCTTCCTGCTGGCGCTGGCTTCGCCGGAAATCCAACTTGAAGCATTGACTACCACCCAGGGCAACGTGACGGTGGAAAAGGCCACGCGCAATGCCCTGGCCGTACTGGAATTATTGAGCGCAAGTCATATCCCGGTGGCACAGGGCTGCTCCCTGCCGATGGTCGGGCCACTGCTGGCATCAGAGCACGTTCACGGGGAAAGCGGAATCGGTAATGCCAAGCTCCCGGAGCCAAAAGCCCAACCTGTCTCACAACACGCCATTGACTATCTGATCGAGCGCTTTTTAGCCGAGCCGGGTGAGATCAGTCTCTTCGCGATCGGCCCACTGACCAACGTTGCGCTTGCCATCCGCAAGGAGCCGCGCTTTGCCAGCGCAGTCAAGGAACTGGTCATCATGGGCGGGGCCATCCGCGAGGGCGGGAACATCACCGCTCAGGCTGAATTCAACATCTATGCTGACCCACATGCAGCGCATGTTGTTTTTCACTCTGGTATTCCGATTACGCTCATCCCGTTGGACGTAACTCACAAATGTATGTTGTACGCAAAAAGACGTGCAACGATCTGCAGAAAAGTCAATTCCCCCATCTCACGCTTCATTGCAGATGCATCCGCTGTATACCTTAAGTTCACCAAAGAAAAGACTGGCATCGACGGCTGCGCCCTGCATGATCCGTTGACGCTGGCAACGATCATCGCGCCTGAATTACTCACACTTGAAGAACACTACATGGACGTAGACATCTCCGGCGGCATTTCAATGGGAAAAACCTTCGCGGATTTCTATCACACCACCGGAAAAACTACCAATATGAAAGTCGCGCTGGATGTGCGCGGCAAAGAGTTTGTAGATTTATTTCTTCAGCGCATGGAAGCATTGAGTAAATCCATCACGGACTAAAATGACACCAAAACGCATCATCATCGACACTGACCCCGGCATTGACGATTCGCTCGCCATTTTGCTGGCACTGGCTTCACCCGAAGTCCAACTCGAAGGCCTGACAGTCGTGCACGGCAACAGCTCAACGGAGCAAGGCACAATCAACGCCCTGTCTATTCTGGAACTGGCAGGCGCGAGTCACATCCCGGTGGCAAGGGGTTGTGAACTGCCACTTGTGCAGCCCTCGCTGCTGGCGCCGGAGACGCACGGGAACACCGGCCTGGGCTATGCAAACCTGTCCGCACCCGGGAGCAGGCCCATCGTCCAGCATGGATGCGATTTCCTGATCGAGCAAGATCATGTCCAACCCTGGAGAGATCACGCTGGTGGCAATCGGTCCACTGACAAACGTCGCATTGGCCATCCGCAAAGAACCGCGCATCGTTGAGGCGGTCAAAGAGTTATTTATTATGGGCGGCGCTATCCGTCATGAAGGCAACACCACGCCGCTGGCCGAGTTCAACACGTATGTGGACCCGCACGCCGCGCATATCGTATTCCACAGCGGAATGCCGATTACGCTGACGCCGTTGGACGTGACCTACCAGTGCATTTTGCTGGCCGATGACGTGGAGCGCATCAAGCAAGTTGGCTCGGACATCCCGGCTTTTATCGAGGATGCAACGCGCTTTTACATGGAATTCCACGATGAATATCAGGGCATTCAGGGCTGTGTGATCAACGACCCGCTGACTCTGGCCTTGACTTTTGCCCCCGAATTATGCGATTATGAAGAATATTATGTGGATGTAGACATTTCTGGCGGCGTTTCGATGGGCAAGACCTTTGCCGATTTTTACAAGATGACCGGAAAGCCTGCCAACATGAAAGTGGCACTGGGTGTACGGCCACGAGATTTTATTGATCTGTTTGTGGAGCGGATGCAAAACTTGAGTCGCTTAGTCAGTTCAGGTGAGAGTTAATGCTCACCCAGTCACCAACGAGGAGGTGCTGATGAACAGATAACCAAATGATTTTTTGATAGTTCACCGCAATTTACCATCTTATTTCACAAAAGGAGAATGAGAAATGGATCCAACACTTGTAATTACCATTGCGACTGCTGTTGTCTTTGGTCTCTTGATCGCATATGCCCTGTTAGTTAAGAAAATGAATATAGCCGATGATTTCAACACCATGACCTGGGTGCTCATCCCAGTGGCTATCGCTATTAACCTTGTGATTGGTCAAATTGTGCTCGTGCTCAAGCTGCCGGTATTTCTCGATAGCATTGGAACTGTCTTGGTTGGCGCTATTTGTGGTCCGTGGGCAGGTGCGCTTACAGGGGCACTCTCGAATATCATCTGCGGGAATTGTGATTGATCCAGGTTGGTTCCCCTGGTTCCCGGTTGCAGCAGCTATCGGCTTCATTGCCGGTTTGTGCGCTAACGCAGGCCTGTTCAAGAACTGGTGGAAAGTTGCTATTACGGGTTTCTTGATTGCCTTAGGCGCTATTCTGGTTGGCACACCGATCGCTGTGTATCTGTTCGGTGGCATTACCGCCAGCGGTTCATCTTTCATCACTGCTTTCCTGCTTCAGACTGGACAGGGGTTGGTTGAATCGGTTTTGAGCACCAATTTCCTGGTTGAACCGATTGACAAGATCTCCACAGCGCTGCTATCCTTTGCGATCGTGCAAGGATTGTCCAAACGCTTCCTGGCCCGCTTCCCACGCCCGGAGAATGTGGAAGTTGAAGAAGGCGCCAGCCGCACGCAGCTCTTGATTGCTATTGCTGTAGTTGTTATCCTAGTGCTGATTGCTGCCTTCGTACTCGTAAACTTCCTCGGATAAACATCAAACTGACAGGATTAGAGGCCAGGTTTGTTAGAAACCTGGCCTCTGTCTTGTATGATATAAAGTAGCCCATGTCTGAAAGATTATCCTTCTTTGTAAAACGTGAAAGTGCTCTACATCGTCTGAACCCATTGACGAAACTTTCAATCGTGTTCGCATTCATTTTCCTGACTTTCTTATCCCCATTTCGATGGTTAGCTCCAGCATTGGCAATCCCTGTTATTTTATTGAGCTTTATTGGCGGGGTGCAACGTCAATTCCTGAACGTGGCGCTAAAACTGATTTTGCCAGCCATATCGTTCATGTTTGTCATGCAGAGCATATTTCTGCCGGGTGGCGAAACAGTATTATTTGCTGTTTGGATCTTTGATGTAACACTTGAAACTGTGGAAAAGGCCTTCATCACCGTTTCCCGTATCTTTGTGATGATCTCTTCGTTTGCTATTCTCTTGCTCACTACCCACCCCAGCGAATTGATGTCCGACCTGACGCGGCGCGGCCTGCCCGGGACAATTCGCTTACGTTATCATTTCCACGCTGCAGATCATCCCGCAGATGCAAGCCAAAGCACAGACCATCATCGCTGCCCAACGCTCACGCGGGCTGGATACCGAATCCACTTTCAGCAAGCGAGTCGGCGCATTAGTGCCGTTGGTCGGGCCATTGGTATTTGGTTCGTTGGTGGAAGTGGAAGAACGCGCTATCGCTATCGAAGCGCGCGGCTTCACATCCACACGCACGAAAACATCCCTGTATGAAATTCCGGATACAAACTTTGATAAGACCCTGCGCTGGGGTTTGGTACTGCTCGTCATTGCTTCCATAGTGAGCCGCATATGGCTATCGTAAACCTGCAAAACGTCACCTACAAATATCCGCTTACCGATACGCTCGTTCTCGATGGTATCAACCTGCAAATCGAGGAAGGCGAGTTCGTGGCGGTCATCGGGCCAAATGGCGCGGGCAAGTCCACGCTGTGCTACACGCTGGCTGGCTTTGTCCCGCATTTCTACAAAGGCGAACTGACCGGCACGGTCGAAGTGGCGGGCGTTGAAACACAGCAATCCACGCTTAGCGAATGGGTGATGAACGTCGGCCTGGCTTTCCAGAATCCCTTCAACCAGATCAGCGGCGCCAAATACACCGTCTTCGAAGAGATCGCCTTTGGATTGGAAAACATCGGTGTGCCGCGCGAGCGAAATGAAAGAACGCGTGGAACGCGCCCTGGAAATGACCGGTATCAGCGACCTGGCCGACCGCTCTCCCTATTCCCTTTCCGGCGGACAGCAACAACGCGTCGCTCTGACCTCGATCCTGGTCATGGAACCCAAGGTGCTCGTCCTCGACGAGCCGACCTCGCAAATGGACCCGATCGGCACACGTGAAGTCTTCGGCGTGATCCGCACCATGGCCGAACGCGGTATGACCGTCGTCCTGGCCGAGCATAAAATGGAATGGATCGCCCAATTCGCAGACCGCGTCATCGCCCTGCACGAAGGCAAAATCATACTGGAAGGTAAACCCGGCGAAGTGCTCACGTCTGACCTGCTGGATGGCAAAGGCTTTCGGTATTTCGCGTTATACGTCCACAGCGCGAGAAGCACAAAAGCAAGGGTTGTGGCCAAAAGAACAGAGACTTACCAGTTACATTGATGAGGCAGTAGGAGGATTCACCTCCCCTGGCCCTTCTACCCTCGGGGAGAGGGAGAATGAAAATGAAAATCGAAATCAAAGACCTCCATCACACCTATCCCGGCGACGTTAAAGCGCTGAATGGTATCTCGCTGACCATCGAAGTAGGCGAACAAGTTGCCATCGTCGGGCAGAATGGAGCCGGGAAAACGACCCTCGTCAAGCATCTGAACGGGTTGTTGCAGCCAACTTCCGGGTCCGTTTTGATCGGGGATTGGGATACGAAGCAAATATCCGGTTGCCAAACTCGCCTCTCGTGTGGGCTATGTCTTCCAAAATCCCGATGAGCAGTTGTTCACCAAAAACGTTCATCAGGAAGTTTCATTTGGGCCAAAAAATCTGGGTTATGACAAAGAAAAGGTCGAAGCGTTAGTTGAAGATGCATTGACGCTGACAAAACTAAACGATCAAAAAGAGACCAACCCCTACGACCTCTCCCCCACCTGGCGCAAGATGGTGGCGCTGGCATCCATCATTGCAATGGACACGCCCATCATCATCTTCGATGAGCCGACCACCGGGCAGGATGCCGCCAACATTGCGCGCATGGCAAGTGCAGTTGCGACGTTACGCGAGCGCGGCAAGACTGTCATCACCATCACGCATGATATTGACTTCTGCGCTGAAAACTTTGAGCGCGTGATCGCGCTTTCACAGGGAAAGGTTTTGCTGGACGGCCCGGCCAATGAAGTGCTTGGACAGGAAGAAATCCTGGCACAAACCTATGTTGACCCGCCGCAACTCACCCGCCTGGGATTGCGATTAGGGTTGAAGGAAGTTGTTCGAAATCAGGAAGAATTTCTGAAAGCGCTCAAGAATAGAGCAAGGGCGACCCTTTATGATCTGCAAGTTTTCAAGTTGATCTAACGGGTTGCCCTACTGTTTCAATGGGGTAAACAACCAATTCTTCATATCCCGAATCTTCCGCAAATTCCCGCTTGTAAACTATATCTTCAAAAACGCCAATCACCATCTCTGCTGTGGTGTATATCTTGCAGCCCGACACGAGATGGCCACCGATGGTTTTCCCGTCCCCATCTGAAATCGAAATATGCAGATGTGAACCATGGATCGAGACTGTCCCGGTCATCGAGACGATTTCGAAGTGACCATCATACTCCGAAAAATTTCGCGGTTTGCCAACCGCAGCGTGGCATGTGTCAGGCTGCCGACTGCGCTGAGCACACAGCCAGCTTCGATATTCTTTTGCGCTACAACGGCTTCGATTTCGTCGAATAAGTCTTGTCCCGGTTTTAACCGAAATGTGAATGTCTGCATTGTGAAGTGCCTCCTCCCATAAATTATACAGGTGAGTTTTCTTGAGGGATATCCTCTGCAAGAAACAGCAGCCAAAAAATCATCCGCGTCGTTAGGTAATACTGCCGAATGCACGCACCATCTTATCAGAATTGTAATATCTAATAACCGATTTCCCTCTTATAATAGTACCAGCATGAAGCCCATCTTCCACCACCGGCATGACCTCCTTCACCGCCATCTGGCTCGGACAGGTTGTTTCGCTGCTTGGCAGCGCCATGACCTGGTTCGCCTTTACCATCTGGGCCTGGCAGAAGACCGGTGATGCAACTCCACACTGGCAATGTCAGCTTTTTCGCTGTATTTGCCCACCGTGCTATTCACGCCCATCGCCGGGATCATTTGTCGACCGCTGGAATCGCAAACTGGTCATGCTGCTAAGCGACGCGGCTACCGCGCTGGGCACGCTGGCCGCGTTACTGCTGTTGCTTACCGACAACTTGCAAATCTGGCACGTTTACGTCATCGGCCTGCTGGCAGGTTTCTTCACCGCGTTTCAATATCCCGCTTACGCCGCCGCCGTCAGTACCTGCTGCCCAAAGAGCACTACGCTCGCGCCGAAGGGATGCTTGGGCTGGCCTATACTCTCTCCGGTATCCTGGCGCCCATTTTTGCAGCGACGCTCTTAGGGCGGATTGGCATCACGGGCATCATGCTGATCGACCTGGCTACCTTCCTGGCCGCTTTTGCGACGCTGCTCTGGGCACGTATCCCGCAACCGAAAAGCAACCGCTGTTGGACAGGAAAGTCGCGGCAGTTTCTGGAAGGAGACAGCCTTCGGCTTCCGCTACATTTTCGGACGCCGCAGCCTGCTTGCGCTCACCGGCCTGTTCATGGCTGCGAATTTTTTCCTGGCCATCGGCGCCACCCT
>CAVQUW010000031.1:0-18340 GCA_963716785.1 uncultured delta proteobacterium
ACCTGAGCTTCGCGCTCTTTGTCATCGTCCTCGCCGTCAGCTACGCCGTCGAGCGCTCGCGCCTCGGCTATTTCCTGACCGCATTCCGCGAAAACGAGGATGCCGCCCGGGCACTGGGGGTCAACACCGGGCAGGTGCGCCTGATCGCCATGGCGCTCAGCGCCTTCCTCTCCGCCGTGGCCGGCACCTTTTACGCGCAATACGTCGTGTACATCGACCCTTCGAGCGTCAGCCGTCTGCAGCTCTCCGTGCAGGTCGCCCTGTTCGCCATCGTCGGCGGGTTGGGCTCCTTTCTCGGGCCGGTGGTCGGGGCCTGCATCTTCGTGCCGATGACCATCGCCCTGCGCAGCACCCTGGGCACCACGGCCCCGGGCCTCCACATGAACTGCGTACGGTTCGTCCTGGTCCTCGGTGATGCTACATGCCGCGGGGGCTTTACGGACCACCGTCAAGGCCAGCTGTCCGGCCGTCACCCCGAATCGGTATAGCGGTTCGGCCATGTCTCACCCGCCTAGGTATCCCATCTCAGCAAATGGTTCGGCGGCAATCCCGTCCTCCGGACATCGGTTTTACGATCGAGGCCGGGGGAGATCGTCGGCCTGATCGGGCCGAACGGCGCCGGCAATACGACCCTCTTCAACGTGATCACCGGGTTTTACGCCCCCCGGAAAGGCAGCCGCCTTGCTTTCGACGGGCGGGAGATCGCCGGTCTGAGCCGGAAACCATCTTCCCGCCGGGGATTTTGCCGCACGTTTCAGATCACCAAACGCTTCGCCAACATCCCGGTCCTTGAGAACGTGATGATCGGTGCGCTCTGCCGCGAAAAAAGCACCAAAGCGGCCCGGCGCAAGGCCGAGGAGGTGCTCGAGTTCGTGGGGCTGGCCGGGAAGCGGGACACCCTCGGGCGCAATCTGACCATCTCCGACCGCAAGCGTCTGGAAATGGCCCGGGGACTGGCCACCGGGCCGAAGCTCTTCCTGCTGGACGAGGTCATGGCCGGGCTCACCCCCAACGAACTTCAGGAGATGATGGGGCTGATCGAACGCATGCGCGACACCGGCATCACCCTGTTCATCATCGAGCACGTGATGGCGGCCATCATGAAATTATCTCAGCGGGTCATCGTGCTCGATTACGGCCGGATGATCTGCTCCGGGGACCCGGCGGATGTGTCCTGCAACCCGGATGTGATCAAGGCCTACCTGGGAGAGGAATACCTCAGTGCTCACAGTTGAACATCTGGATGTCGCCCACGGGGAGGTGCAGGTCCTCTTCGACGTGTCGCTCACGGTGAGGCCGGGGGAGATCGTCTCGATCGTCGGCGCCAACGCCGCCGGCAAGACCACGCTGCTATTGGCCATATCGGGGCTTTTGAAAAAAAAGACCGGCTCCATCCGGTTTGAAGGGGAGCCGATCGAGGGGCTTGCGCCGAACGCCATCGTCGACCGCGGCATCGTCCACATCCCCCAGGGCCGGCGGGTCTTTCCGATGCTGAGCATCCAGGAGAACCTCGAGGTCGGCGCCTATTCCCAGCGCACACGGGTTGACCGCAAGGGGCTGCTCGAGGAGATGTACGCGTTTTTCCCGCGGCTGCATGAACTGAGGCATCAACTGGCCGGCTCGCTGTCCGGCGGCGAGCAGCAGATGCTCGCCATCGCCCGCGGGCTCATGGCCAAGCCCAAGCTCCTGACGGTGGACGAGCCGTCCCTCGGGCTTGCGCCGATCCTGGTGGAAAACACCTTCAAGATCCTTGAAAAAATCAACCAGGAGGGCGTCACCGTGCTGCTGGTGGAGCAAAACGTGGTCCGGGCGCTCAAAATGGCCCACCGGGCCTTTGTGATCGAAAACGGCCGCATGGTGCTCGAAGGCACCGGCCCGGAGCTGCTCAAGAACGAACATCTCAAAAAGGCGTACCTGGGGATGTGAGGGGAGGGGTCGCCCGTCGGCCAGTCAGCCGGTCGGCCGGTCGCCGGGGGACCCGCGGTCTGAAATAAGGGTCGAGGATCCCGCATATGTCAGATGCATCCGGTTTTCCGCTGGCGGTTCCGCACACCCGCTTCGACCAGCGCAACGAGATGTTCAAGCGTCGCACCTGGGACCCCGAGTTCGTCGCCCACGGCAACCGGCTCTACGGCCAGGTGAAGTACCAGGAGCGCTACGGCTACCGCAAGCTCGACTACGCCCTGCGCAACGCCGCCTGGAACATCGAGTACGCCTTCGCCTTCGGCAACATGCGCGGCAACCACGGGCTCTATTCATGGACCCAGATCGCCGACAAGGCCAGGCGCTTTGTCGAGACCGACGGACCGGTCCGCCACGCGCCGGAAGCGAACAGCCGCATCGTCAAGAAGGCCGCGCGGTTCCTCGGCGCCGACCTGGTCGGCGTCTGTCACGCGCACGAAAACCTCGTCTACTCCCACGAATACGATCTTCTGGCCGGCGAACACCGGCCGCTCGCGCTGCCGGAAGGGTGCACCCACGCCGTCGTGATGGCGGTGGAGATGGACTACGAAAGCGCCGCCTATTCCCCGGATGCGATCTCCGGCGCCTCGACCGGACTGGGGTACAGCGTCCAGGCCATCGTCGCCAACCAGGTGGCGGCCTTCATCCGCGGCCTCGGCTACCGGGCCGCACCGAGCGGCAACGACACGGCCCTGTCCATTCCGCTGGCCATCGCCGCCGGTCTCGGAGAGCTGGGCCGCATGGGGCTTCTGCTCACCGAAAGATACGGCCCGCGCGTGCGGATCTGCAAGGTCTTCACCGACATGCCGCTCGCCCACGACACGCTCCGCCCCTTTGGGGTTGCCGCCTTCTGCCGCACCTGCAAAAAATGCGCGCAGCACTGCCCCTCCCAGGCCATCTCCTTCGAGGACCCCACCACCGAGGGCCCCTCGATCTCCAACCACTCCGGGGTCCGCAAATGGTACATCAACCCGGAAAAGTGCTTCATGTTCTGGGTCAAGAACTGGATGGACTGCAACAACTGCGTCATGGTCTGCCCGTTCAACAAGCCGGCCGGCCGGCTCCACGATGCGGTGCGCCTGTGCATCCGTCGTGCGCCCGCCTTGAACCGGGCCATCGTGTGGGCGGACGACCTGCTCGGCTACGGCCGGTTCGTTCCCCATGATCGCAAGGACTTCTGGGAGACCTGATGCGCACCGTTCACGAGCCGACCCACACCCCCTTCATCGACCAGATGCTCGGCTACGGCCGACAGACCCGGAACTCAGGGAACGGGCAGGATCCGGCGATGGTGCCCAAAAGCGAAACCCTTTAGAAAGGGAATGCCAGCATGATCTCCAACACCGACATCGCCAAGGCCATGGAAATTCATCTCGGGACCATCTTCGAAGAACTGCCGCCGATGCCCGAGTTCGCCGCGGGCATCCGGCGCGCGCCGGCGCGGCACTTCAACCTGTCCCGACAGGACGCGCGGCTCGCGCTCAAAAACGCGCTGCGCTACATACCGGAAAAGTGGCAGCCGGAGCTCGCACCGGAGTTCCTGGATGAGCTCCTCACCACCGGCCGGGTCTACGGCTACCGCTTCCGGCCCGCCGGGCCGGCTCCACGGCCGGCCGATCGACGACTACCGCGGCGACTGCATCGAGGGCCGGGCCTTCCAGGTGATGATCGACAACAACCTCGACTTCGAGGTGGCCCTCTACCCCTACGAGCTGGTGACCTACGGCGAGACGGGCCAGGTCTGCCAGAACTGGATGCAGTACCGGCTGATCAAGCGCTACCTCGAGGTGCTCACCCGCGAGCAGACCCTGGTCGTGGCATCCGGCCACCCTTTGGGTCTCTTCAGCCTCCTCACCCGAGGCCCCGCGGGTGATCATCACCAACGGCCTGATGGTTGGGCTGTTTCGACGACCAGGAACACTGGCACCGGGCCGCGGCCCTGGGGGTCGCCAACTACGGGCAGATGACCGCCGGCGGCTGGATGTACATCGGGCCCCAGGGCATCGTCCACGGCACCTACAGCACGCTTCTGAACGCCGGCCGTCCTCAAGCTGGGCATCCCGGACGACGGGGACCTCGCCGGACAGCTGTTCGTGTCCTCCGGCCTGGGCGGCATGAGCGGAGCCCAGGGCAAGGCGGTCGTCATCGCCAATGGGGTCGGCATCATCGCCGAGGTGGACGAGTCGCGCATCAAGACCCGCATCGACCAGGGCTGGGTCGACCAGGCGTCGACAGACCCGTCCGAAGCCTTCCGCCGGGCCGAAGCCAGCGCCGGAACAGGGCTGGAGCCATCGCCTTTCACGGCAACGTCGTCGACCTGCTGGAGTACGCCGTACCACCACGAGGTCCCGATCGACCTGCTTTCCGACCAGACCTCCTGCCACGCCGTCTACGACGGGCGGCTACTGCCCCCAGGGGCTCAGCTTTGCGGAGCGCACCGCCCTGCTCAAAAGCGACCATGCCGGGTTCCGGAACTGGTGGACGCCATCCCTGCGCCGCCACTACGAGCTGATCAAGACGCTCTCCGACGGGGCACCTATTTCTTCGACTACGGCAACAGCTTTCTCAAGGCGGTCTTCGACGCCGGGAGTCACGGAGGTCTGCAGGAACGGGCAAAACCCGAACGACGGCTTCGTCTTCCCGTCCTACGTGGAGGACATCATGGGGCCGATGCTCTTCGACTACGGCTACGGGCCCTTCCGCTGGGTCTGCCTGAGCGGCAAGACCGAGGATCTGCGCAGCAGACCGATCGCGCGGCGATGGCCTGCATCGACCCCGAGCGCCGCTTCCAGGACCGCGACAACTGGGTCTGGATCCGCGACGCCCACAAGAACCGGCTGGTGGTCGGCACCCAGGCCCGCATCCTCTACCAGGACGCCATGGGGCGGATGAAGATCGCCCTCAAGTTCAACGACATGGTGCGCGACGGGCGAGATCGGCCCGGTCATGCTCGGCCGGGACCACCACGACACCGGCGGCACGGACTCGCCCTTCCGCGAGACCGCCAACATCCGCGACGGCAGCAACATCATGGCCGACATGGCCATCCAGTGCTTCGCCGGCAACGCGGCCCGCGGCATGAGCCTGGTGGCCCTGCACAACGGCGGCGGGGTGGGCATCGGCAAGGCGGTCAACGGTGGGTTCGGGCTGGTGCTCGACGGCAGCGAACGGGTCGATGCGATCATCCGCCGCGCCATCCCCTGGGACGTCATGGGCGGGGTGGCCCGCCGCGCCTGGGCGCGCAACGAGGCATCGATCGCAACCTGCATCGACTACAACCGGCAGCAGCGCGGCCGGGAGCATCTCACCCTGCCGTTCCGCGCCGAGGAGGAAGCCCTGGCGGGGCTGGTCGAGACAACCCTCGCCGCGCAGGAATGACCCCCGGGCCGAGAGGACGGGTCGCACCGCCGCCCGCCCCGGCCGCCGCTGTTTCGTCGGGCGGAGGCTGCCCACGCGCAGCTTTCGGCCGCCGATCGAGAAGTCGTCGAGGGGGTGTCCGCAGGCCTCAGGTGAGGCGCAAGAGGGTGACCTCGGGCGGCGCGTTCAACCGCACGGGGGTGAAGGTGGTGCCGATCCCGCGGCTGACGTAGAGCCGGGCGGTCCCGAGCTCATAGAGCCCCTCGGGGTAAGGCGTGCGCAGGTGGGCCACGCTCAGGTCCCCGCCCGGCAGCCGCAGCGTGATCTGTCCCCCGTGGTAGTGGCCGGCAAGGGTCAGGCCGACGCCGCGCTCGGCCGCTTGGGGGAAGATCTCCGGCCGGTGCGACAAGAGAAGGGTCGGCACCCCGGGGTCAAGCCCCCGCAGCGCGGCCCCAAGATCGGGCCGGCCCCAGCGCAGGTCGTCGATGCCGGCAATGGCGAACCGGCCCCGGTCGGTTTGGATCAACCGGTGCTCGTTTTGCAGAAGACGGATCCCGTGGCGCCGGAAGCCCTCCTCGTAGAAGGCGAACCGCCCGTACCAATGTTCGTGATTGCCCAGGGTGGCGAAGGTTCCGTAGCGCGCGCGGACCTTGGCCATCTCCTCCACGAACCCCGGGAAGAACGCGGTCGCGTTCGAGATGTAGTCGCCGGTGAGCACAAAGAGCTCGGGCGCGAGCGCCCTCACCAGGTCCACATAGCGCCGCATCTGCTCCCGCGTCATGAAGACCCCGGCATGGACGTCGGTGAGCTGGACCACCCGCAGAGCGCAGCCGAAGGGCAGGTCGAGCTCTTCGACCTCGCGCCCCCGGCCGGCCCAGGCGGCGCCGTAGCCGGAAAGCAGGAAGGGTGCGGCCGCCAGCCCCCCCAGACCGGCCTGGAGGAAGCGCCGCCGGCCCGGGCTCTCCGGGGCCGGGCGGGACGCCGCGCCCCGTCCGCGCCTGATCCAGGCGAACAGGTGGCCCAACCCGCCCGCAATCTGAACCAGCAGCAGGATCAGGGCCGAGAAGATGGACCCGAGTCCCCAAACGGCCGGAAGGGTGAAGAAGAAGGCCTGAGCCGCGGGCGGCGGGTCGACCCAGGGGATCGGGCGGGAGAGAATGGCCGCATTCACGGCGAAGAGGATCGCAATGGCGATTCCGGACGCCGCCACGGCCGCCGACCCGTGGCGTGCAAAGAAACCGGAGGCGCGGATGGCCTGCCTCAAACGCCAGAACAGGTAGAGCTGGGCGAAGACCGCCAGGGCGACGGTCGTCCATCTGAACACGGTGAACGGGACCGGTGTCATCGATATTTCGACCCGACTCACGGGGTGACGTAAAAACGAACAACGGGAAACCGCCGGCGGGCCGCCGCGGCCCGAACCCGCGCAACGGGATGGGCCGCCGCGCAGGCCGGCGGTTCGGCATCGAACGATATCGCTTACACTAATGCAGGCATACTAAAAGTAAACCATGCGCCGGCCGAAGCCCAGGTCTCCTGCGGTCATTTGAAGAGGTTTCGGAAACTCCCGTAGCCCTCTTTTTCCAGGTCCGCCAGGGGGACAAACCGCAAGGCGGCGGAGTTGATGCAGTAACGCAGCCCGGTGGGTTTGGGCCCGTCGTTGAAGAGGTGGCCGAGATGCGAGTCGGCATACCGGCTGCGGACCTCCGTGCGCACCATGAACAGGCTGCGATCGGACTTCTCGACGATATTCTCCGCCACGAGCGGGCGGGTGAAGCTCGGCCAGCCCGTCCCGGAGTCGAACTTGTCAGCCGAACTGAAAAGCGGCTCGCCGGAGACGACATCGACGTAGATGCCGGGCGCGTGGTTTTCCCAGAACTCGTTGTTGAAGGGCGGCTCGGTGCCGTTCTGACGGGCCACCTTGAACTGCATGGGGGTGAGCCGGCCGCGCAGATCAGCGTCCGCGGGGCGCCGATACCCGTCCCAGCTCTTTTCCGATGCCATGGCGGCCGCGGCCGCCGCGGCCGGCGTCAATTTCATGGTCTGATCGCTCATGGCGCTCTCCTTCATCTCGCTCTCGGTGCTCATGGAAGTCTTGGACCCTTGGGGCGCATCCTTCCAGGCTTTTTCCAGAAACCGGTCCCGTCCCGACCCGCTGCGGTAGGTGTTGTAGCGCAACGGGTTTTTCTTGTAATAGTCCTGGTGGTACTCCTCGGCCCGGTAAAAAGGGCCCAGCGGAAGGATTTCGGTCACGATCGGCTTGCTGAAGTGCCTGGAGTCCGTCAGCTCCTTTTTCGAGGCCTCGGCCGCCAGACGCTGCTGTTCGTCCGCGTAGAAGACGGCGCTCCGGTACTGGGACCCCCGGTCCACGAACTGGCCGCCGGCATCGGTCGGGTCGACGTGACGCCAGAACACCTGCAGCAGTTCCTCATAGGTGACCTTGGACGGGTCGTAGACCACCTGTACCGCCTCGGTATGGCCCGTGCCGCCGGCGGACACCTCCTCGTAGGAAGGGTCCGCCTTGCTGCCGCCGGTGTAGCCCGAGACGGCGTCGAGGACCCCGTCCACCTTTTCGAAGTCCGATTCCGTGCACCAGAAACAGCCGCCCGCGAAGACGGCCGTCGCCGTGATTGCGGGCATCGCGCCCATAGGCTTCTCCGTGCGCTTGTCCATGCCGCCCACCCGGTGAACACCGAAAAGGGCGGCGGCCATGACGATGATCGCGATGACAAATCGTTTCATAGAACACCTCCGTCGATTGAAGCTCCCCGCCACAAGCGCAGGGAATACGCCTGCTTTCGCGGTACATTCGGGAAGCGCCACCGGGCCGTGTCGCCACCGGTGGCTGGCTTCTTGTCTGGCTCCAAGATAAGACAGCAGATTAACGGGGGCGTGAAGGCAAGGTAAAGATTCGGTAAAGATGATGACTTCGCAGTAAACCCGATTTCGGCGTTGCGCTTCATCCCGGAGGGGGTGCGGTGTCCGGGGCCGCGGGCAGCTCGAACCAGATGCCGACCCGCCCTTCGGCCGATTCCGCCCCGACCCGGCCGCCGTGCGCCTCCACCAGCTCCTTGACGATGGCCAGGCCGATCCCGGCGCCGCCGTGCCGGCGGGAGCGGGATTTCTCACCGCGGTAAAACCGCTCGAAAAGAAACGGCAGGTCTTCCGGGGTCAGCTCTCCGGCGGTGTTGCGGTACTCGACCCGCAGGCCCTTCGGCACGGCCGCGATCCGCACGTCCAGGCGGCCGTTCGGCGGCGTGTAGCGCGCCGCGTTGTCGCTCAGGTTGCGCAGCACCCGCGCCATGCGGCGCCGGTCGCACCGGCAACGTCACGGCCGCCTCCACCGGGTGGAAAACGACCGTGATCCCTTTTTCGGCAAAAGCCCGGGAATAAAGCGCCAGGGCGGTCTCGACCGCCGCTTTCAGGTCGGTCGCCTCACGCTCGCAGATCTCCCCGGGCGGCGTCGGCCCGGGCCAGATCGAGGACGTCTTCCACCAGCTGGACGAGCCGCATGGTTTCCTCCTGCAGCAGGGAGAGGGTTTCCTCCGAGGGCGGCAGCACGCGGTCGGTCAGGGCCTCCAGGTAGCCGCGGATGTTGGTCAGGGGGGTGCGCAGCTCGTGGGCGACGTCGATCATCAGGGTGCGGCGCAGGTTCTCGAGCTGCTCGAGGCTCGCGGCCATGCGGTTGAAGGCCCGGGCAGAGCTCCCCCACCTCGTCCGCGCTTTGGGCCGGAACCCGCACGGCGAAGTTTCCGGCGGCGATGTCCCGGGTGGTGACGGTCATGCGGGTCAGCGGGGTGAGCACCCGGCGCAGCATCACGAAACTCAGGACCGCGGCCAGGATCACGGCCGCCAGGCAAGCCCAGACCAGGTAGCGGTGCACGGCGCTCACGAACATGGCGTGGGCCGGCTTGGGTGAAATGTTGTACTTCTCCATGAGGGTGACGAAGTAGCCGGCGGCCAGGGTGTCGATGGAGACCCACACCACGACCATGACAAAGGCGATCACCACCAGGTTGACCGCCAGGAGCTTAAAGATCAGACGCGGCTTCATGGCGTCACGCCCTGCCCCCTTCCGCCCGCGCCCGGCTGCCGATCGGCGAAGCGATAACCGATGCCGCGCACCGTCAGGATGTAGCGGGGCGTGGACGGGTCCGGCTCCATCTTCTGCCTCAGCTTGCCGATGTGAACGTCCACCACACGGTCGATCACCACGGCCCCCCCCTTGGGGTAGAGGCGGTCGAGCAGTTCATCGCGCGTGAGCACCCGGCCCTCCGCCGCCATCAGCGCCTCCAGCAGCGTGAACTCGTGCGGGGTGAGCGCCACCGGACGCCCGCCGACACTCAGCTGCCGCTTTTCAAGGTCAAGGCGCAGGTCGGCGTGGGTGAGCGGGGGCGTGCGGCCGGGCGGCGTGCGCGGCGCGCGCCGGAGCACGGCCTTGACGCGCGCCATGAGCTCCCGGGGGCTGAAGGGCTTCACCAGGTAGTCGTCGGCCCCCAGGGTGAGCCCCGCCACGCGGTCGATCTCCTCCCCGCGGGCGGTGAGCATGATGACCGGCACCTCGGATTTCTGCCGCAGGCGCCGGCAGACCTCCCAGCCGTCCATCTCCGGGAGCATCAAGTCCAGGATGACCAGGTCCGGTCGGTGGCGCTCCGCCAGGGCCAGCCCGCGCACCCCGTCGCCGGCCGTCAGCGTCCGGAACCCGTCGCGCTTCAGGTAGAGCGCCACAAGCTCGGCCGTGCGGCGGTCGTCTTCGATCACGAGAACGACTTTCTCGGCACCCTGGCGCATGCGTCTGCCTCCGCTCCGTTGCAGGATTTTCCAAAAGCCGCGACCGCGGCCGGGATGTTCCACACTAATGACTGGGCGGCGGCGGCGCAAGTGCGCCCGCCAAGGCCACGCCGCCGGTGCAGTGACGCCCGGGTGAGAGTTTTGCCCGGTTTTTTACTCAATGCCATACGCCCATGGCCCGGCAGGCTCCGTTTTTTTCGCCGTCGGCGACGCACACGGTTCACTGCTGCGCCATGCCCCGCGCGGGTCCACACGGCGTGGGGCCGCCGCCCCGGGCGGCACGCAATCAAGTTGGTGAATGTTTACACACAGATGCGCACGAATCTTGCTTTCTCCATTGTCAGACCGCGGAACGCGGCGACGGCAGGGGCAACACCCACCCCTCACCGCGCCCCGCCGATGCCCGGGGCCGACGCACACGGACACCGTTCAAGGAAGCGAAGGAGCCGAGAAAAATGATCACACCCGTCGCGATACGAAACGGCACGCGCCTTAGCGACTATGCCGGCCATGCCCACTTGGCCCCGGCGGTGGCCGAGCTGCGGGCGGCGGCACGCGCCGCGGCGCCCGGGCTGAGGGGGCGCAAGGTCTGGATGGTCAACTCGACCGCGAGCGGCGGAGGGGTGGCGGAAATGCTGCCCAAGCTGGTGGGCATGCTCCGGGAGCTCGACGTGCAGACCGAGTGGCTGGTGGCGGCACCGCGTCTTGAAGGTTTTTTCCCACTGACCAAACGCATCCACAACCTGGTCCACGGGGCCGGGCGGCCGGGATTCAGCGCCGAGGATGCCCGGCTGTACGCACGCGCCGGCCGCGACATGGCCCGCGCGTTGGCCCGGCGGGTCGGGCCGCGGGACATCCTGGTGGTCCACGATCCCCAGCCGCTCGCCGCCGGGGCAATCCTCAAGCGCCAGAAAGGCATCAAGGCCGTCTGGCGCTGTCACATCGGATTGGACCGGCGCACCCCGGCCACGGATTCCGCCTGGGGCTTTCTGCGGCCTTGGATCGAGGGCTACGACCACTGCGTTTTTTCGACGCCCGACTATGTGCCGCCCTTCCTCGGCGGCAACGCCTCGATCATCTCCCCGGCCATCGACCCGCTCAGTCCGAAGAACATAGACCTCTCCGGGCCGGAATTGACGTCCGTCCTGCTCCGGGCCGGTCTGATGCGAAACGGACACCACCCCGAGACGGCCCCCGCCTGGCGGCGGCGGGCCCTTCGCCTACAGCCGGATGGGACTTTCGCACGCGCCGATGCGGGCCCGGACCCCGGGCTGCTGTTCCGGCCCGTTGTGGCCCAGGTCTCCCGTTGGGACCGGCTCAAGGGGTGGGAGCCGCTGCTGGCGGGCTTCCTCAGCTTGAAACGCCGCCACCGCCGCAACGGGGGGAGACCCTCGACGCATCAGCGCCGTATCGAAGCGCTGCGCCTGCTGCTGGTGGGGCCGGACCCGGCCGCGGTCAGGGACGACCCCGAGGGAGCGGAGGTGCTGGCCGATCTGTGCGCCGTCTACCGGCGGCTGCCGCCCGAGTCCCAGCAGGACGTGGCGCTGCTCGCGCTTCCGATGGATTCGCGCCGGCAGAACCACCTGATGGTCAACGCCATCCAGCGCTGCGCCACACTGGTGGTCCAGAACTCGCTGCAGGAGGGCTTCGGCCTCACGGCGACCGAGGCCATGTGGAAGAAGGTCCCGGTGCTCGGGACGTCTGCCTGCGGCCTGCGCCGGCAGATCCGCCCGGGCGTGGACGGGCTGCTGACGCACGACCCGCAGGACGCGCGGAAGATCGCGGAGAACATGGATTCGATGCTGGCCAGCCCGGGCGCCCTCAGCCGCTGGGGGCGCAACGCCCAGAAGCAGGTCCACAAACGGTTTCTCGTCTTCGCTCAGGTCCGAAAATGGCTGCAGTGCCTGGAGCAGGTTGCCGGGAGGCCGCAGGCCTGAACTCCCGGCCCGCGCTGCGGCAGGCATCAGGGGACGATCGCGATCTCCACCCGCCGGTTCCGGGCCCGGCCCTCGTCCGTCTCGTTGCCGGCCACGGGCTTGAAATAGGAGTGGCCGGCGATCTCGATGTGTTCCGGCGGCACGCCGCCTTCCGCGATCAGAAAGCGCGCGACGGATGCCGCCCGGGCCGCCGAGAGCTCCCAGTTGGAAGGGTATTTGTACCGGTATTCGGGGGCGATGGGCACGTCGTCCGTGTGGCCCGCCACCTGAATCCGGCCGTCGGAGACATCGGACAGGCCGTCGGCCAGTTTCTTCAGCCGCTGTCTTCCGCCGGGGGTGATGACGGCCCGGCCGGATTCGAACAGGACCCGGTCCACCATCGTGACGGTCATCCGCTCCCGGGTCTGCTGGATGACGGCCTCCTTGCTTTCGATCTCGCTGCGCAGCTCCGCAAGCAGCTTCTCGTAGGCGGCCTTGACCCGCCGGGTGCGCTCCTCCGCCTCCCCGGTTTCCCCGCCGAGGGCCTTCAACTGCTCCTGGTAGTGCGACAGATCGGCAAGCAGCTGGGCGTTGCGGCCCTTCAAGGACTCGTTCTCCCGGCGGGTCCTGGTCAAATCGCCCAGGGCCGTGTCGCGCTCCGCCGCGCTTTTGCGGCCCGCCTCCAGGCTCTCGCGGTTTTTCTCCTGGACCTCCCGCAGCTGCCGGTCCCGGTCGAGCAGCTGGGTCTGAAGCATCTCCAGGTGCCGGTCCTTTTCCGTGACCACGCCCTGCAGCCGGTCCTTGTCGGCGGCCAGCCGGGCTTCGGCGGCCGCGAGCGCCTCCTGCTCCTTGCGGGTTGCGGCCGTTGCCTCCTTCAGCCGGGTCTCGAGCCGGGCAAGGGTCTGCCTGAGCTCGCCGATTTCCCGGTCCCTGTCGGCAAGCTTTTTTTCGGCCTCGTCCCTCTCGGCCTTCAGCCGGCCGAGCCGGGTCTGCCCCCCTGCCTGGTCGCGCGCCGCCTTTTCCAGATCGCCCTTCAGGGCCAGGTTGGCGACCTGAAGCCCCGTGCGGGCCTCTTCGAGCCGCGCGATGGTCTCGTCCCGGGCCAGGAGCTCATTTTCGAGTTCCCCCTCGCCGGTCCAGCGCCTCGAGGCGCTCGGCGCTCTCAAGCCCCCGCCGCTCCAGCTCCCGGATCTGCCGCTCGAGGGTTGCGGTTTTCTCGCTGAGCGCCCTTGTTTCCGCATCCCGCTGGTCGAGAAGCGCCCGCCGTTCCCGGCCCTCACGAAAAAAATACCAGGCGACGACGGCGGCGGCAGCCAGCAGAAGCAGGAGAAGGACGGTGACGGCTTTTTTCATGGACTCCCTCCTTTCAGGGAAAAGCGCTCGCGGCAGACTGCCGGGCGCCGCATGACCGTGGCTGCCGGGGCCCGCCGGAAACCGCCTGCTCCACGCTCACGCCGCCGCGCCCCGAAAACGGCGACGGTGGCGATTCCCCGAGCCTTCAATCTCTGGTCCTGCTCGATGTGCGGAAAATGGCCGCCACGAACAGGACCGTGCTGACGCCTGCGCCCACCGACGCCTCGGTGAAGGCCACATCGACGGCACCCATGATGGCCCGGAGCAGGCACATCATGAAGCTGTAGGCGCCGAAAAGGATGACGGCCCCGCGAAGACGACCCACAGGCCGAGCATGATGAGGAAGGTCAACGCGCGGCGCAGCCCGGGCTTGGCTGAAAAGCCGGATGGTTCCGGCGCCTGGGGGTTGCGCGGGGTCATGCGGTCGACCTCCTGCGTCCTGTGGGGTTTCAGAAGGCGGAGGCGCAGCGGCGGTGGCGGAGTGGGCGCGGAATGATGCAGGGTCCGGTCAGGGGTACCGCACGGTTCGATCGCGGGAATTCAGAGCTTCAGGTATTGCGCCACCCGATGCGCAGAGCAAGAACCCGTCTGCCCGGGACACGTGGCATGGCACCCTGGTGTTTCTTACGACATCATTTTTCGACATGTCAAACTAATTCTGGATGCGCGCTGCGCCTGGTCTGCTACCCTTTCACGTACTCCGTGTAGAGCGCGAGGTTTTCCTTGAGCAGATCGGCGATGGGCAACTCGTAGGGGCAGCGCTCCTCGCACTGGCCGCATTCGACGCACTGGGCCACAGTTTCCATGGCCTCTCCCAGCCAGCCCTTGACCGTCTCTGGCGCCAGGCGGTTTGCGGCCGCCTGGAAGATGAGGACCGCGGATATCTGGACCCCCTGCTCGCAGGGCATGCAGTACTCGCAGCGGTGGCAGAACTTCTTGCCCAGGGCGGCGTCGGATGGCCTGCATGTCGCGGGTGTCGGCCTCCGAAAGGGGGCTCCGGTCCCGGTAGAGCCCGAGGATGGACGTCGATCTCCGGCCCGGGTGCGGATCCCGGGGATGGGCACGACGTACGGGTGCTGCTGCAGGAACTCGAAGCACAGCTCGGCCCGCTCGAGCAGGCCGCCGCCGAGGGGCTTCATGCCGATGAGGCCGACCCCCCGGCTGCGGGCCAGCCGGGAAGAGCTCCTCGGCCGGGTCCTCCTCGATGAAATTGAACGGGAACTGCAGGGTCTCAAACAGACCCGGTTTCCAGGGCGCGCATGGCCGCGGCCAGGTTGTGGGAGGAGATCCCGATCGTGCGGATTTTGCCCGCATCGCGGCGCCTGGGCGACCGCCTCGTAGGCCCCGCCCGGGGCGAGGACCTGCTCGAGCGCCTCCGGGTTGGAGACGTTGTGGAGCTGGTAGATGTCGATCCAGTCGGTCTTGAGCTGCCGCAGCGAGAGCTCGAGATGGGCCGTCGCGCCGGCGGCGTCCCGCGCCGCCGTCTTGGTGGCGATGACTGACCTGGCAGCGGACCGGCGCGAGGGCGGCGCCGATCTTCTCCTCGCTCGTGGTGTACATGTTGGCGGTGTCGAAGAACGTCACCCCGAGGTCGAAGCAGTCCCTCACCAGGGCCACGGCCTCTGCGCTCGGCAACGGGATGATCGGGATCCCCCCGAAGCCGATCTCGGAGACCTCAAGACCCGTCTCCCCTAATCGAACCTTTTGCATGCGCCCTCCTAAAAGTGTGAACGTGATCGATCCCGCTCTGCTTTCTATTATAGTGGTTGTCACAATAGCGTTCCGGTTGCCGGACGCTATTGTGTTACAACACTTATACCGCCATTCTCATTTCCGGAACATAAATATGACAAGCGGTATAGCAGGGTCGCGGCGAAAATGAAACCTTTGCCCGCGCCCGGCAGCGCGGGAGGGCTGGTGTGCGATCCGAAGCTGCCGTGCCTCCCACTTCCACGGCCACCGGCCGGGGTTTCGTGGGGTGGGGCTGCGGACGCCGCGGGTGACACCGGATTCCGTGGATGTAAACCGATTCGTCGGACCCAACGTCTGAATGTCCAAAGCGTTCGGCAAACCGTGTCGCAAATGAGCGTTTCGAACTCACCCGGGGATCGACCCGGACCACAGGGGATCGGAGGAAGACCGATGCGACGCATTATGAATAAACTGATCATTGTGGCAGTCCTGGCGGCTTTCGGCTGCCAGTCCATGGGCGAGAAGGAGCGCACCGGCAGCGCGGTCGGCGCGGCCACCGGCGCCGTCCTCGGTGGGGTGATCGGCGCCGCCACCGGGCACCGCAACCAGCGCGAGAAGGTAGCGGTGGGGGCGGCCGTGGGGGCGGCGGTCGGCGGCCTGGCCGGCAACCGGATCGGGGCTTACATGGACCGGCAGGAGCGCGACCTGCGCCAGGCGATGCAGACCACCATCGCCCAGAACACCGCCACGGTTCAGCGCAACTCCGAGCAGGTGCTGACAGCCACCTTCAAGAGCGACGTGTTCTTCGACGTCGACTCCGCGACACTCAAGCCCGGCGCTTACTCCGAGCTCGACCGGGTCGCCGGGGTGCTCAACCGCTACCCGCAGACCCTGATCCGGGTGGAGGGCCACACCGACCAGACCGGCGGTGAGGCCTACAACCTCAGGCTCTCCGAGCGGCGGGCCGATTCCGTGCGCAGCGCCCTCGTCCAGCGCGGCATCGACCCCGGCCGCATCACGGCCGCGGGCATGGGCGAGTGCTGCCCGAACTCCTCGGACCACGCCGCCAACCGGCGGGTGGCGATGGTGCTGACCACCGAATATTACCCGGCACCGACCGCTGGATCGCCGGGGCTTCCATCGGCGCACCCCGAACCTCAGGGCCAGCGCCGGTAGCGAAAGTCCTGGTTGAACCACCAATTCCACGAAGGGTATCCGTACGGGTAGACCGGGGCCGGCGGCGGCATCGGCTGACGCCAGAGGTGAAGCTCCTTGGCGGCGATCACGGGGTAGCGGTAGTCGGTCTCGCCGATGCGGCGCACGGCCGCGCCCTGCACCGTGCCGGCCACCGTCAGATCGCGGTCGGCCTTGTAGATGGCGGGGTCCAGGAACCGGTCGACCACGACCAGGAACCGCCCCCCGGAGGCATCGGTCATCCGAGGCTCCCCGGTGGATTTCAGCTCCTTCTGAACCACCTCGATTTCCGTTTCGCCGGGCCTGGGGGTCGTTTGGACGATCGTGCCCCCGAGCAGGACCATCCGCCCGGCATGGGCCTGCGGGTCGGCCGCCAGGGTGCGGTAGTCCAGGGTGGTGTCAACCTGCTGCCGCAGCTGTTCCGAGATGACATGCGCACAGCCGTTCAGCAGCAACAGAAAACCGCCCAGAAAAGGAAGGACACCCCGAGCGGCGTACGCCTTTCCCGGGAACCGGCCGTCCAGGCATTCATCGCGGGATCCTCCTCCCCGAGCCGCGCCGCGAGGCTGCGGATGTGGCGGTCGTCGGTGCCGCAGCATCCCCCCCAGGATTTTCATGCCGAACTCGCGGCGGAGGGCGCCGACGGTGCTGCCGAAGACCTCCGGGTCTTCCGCCACCAGCTCCGAGCTGGCGTCCAATTCCTCGGGATTGAGCGCCGCCGTGTTCGCGAGCAGCCCGACCACCCGCTCCCGCACCGACGGGGAAGAGTGGCGCTCGTGCCGCAGGGCGGCCTTGAAGAAGGAGGCGTGGGAGCAGTTGATCATGTAGGCCAGGGGCCTCGGTCGGGTGTCGGCGTCGATGGCCGCCACCGCCTCCTTGAGCGGGGTGCCGTCGAGCAGGGTGCCCTCGGGTCGGATGACGAAACTGACGATGTATTCGCGTCCGGTGGCGGCCAGCGCCGCCGCAAGCCCGCGGGCCTCGCTCAAGGCCGGGAGGGTCGCCGCCATCAGGAAATCAACGCCGGCCGCCGCCAGCATCCCGGCTTGCCATGCGTGGAACCGCCGGGCCTCCGCGGCGGAAAGGGCCTCGGCCGGGTCGTAGGCGTTCCCGCGGCAGCTCATCAGGCCGCAAACGAGGACCTTCTGCGCATACGCCCCGCTGCCGGCCCGTACGTCGTCCAGGAACCTGAAATTGTCGCCGTTCACGTCCCGGTCCGCGTAACCGGCCGCCGCGACCCGCTCCCGGCTGGCGCGCCAGGTCGGTGTGGAGAGCAGCAGAGGCAGGTCGAAGGCGCGCCCGATTTCAAGATATTGCCGGCAGATGGCGGCGAGGGCCTCGCGTTTTCCCCGGTCGTAGATAAACGCAGAGTTGACGACATGCGGGTCGAGCTCGGCGACGCCGCCCCGGCGCAGGCGCTCGATGACCGCCCCCTCGCCGAGGATGCACCGGGCCTGGGATAGAAATTCAGAAAAAACAGGACGCGTCACCACCGTACCCCCGGCAACCCGTGATGGATATTGCGGCTACTTGGGCTCGACCGGATACCCGCCCTTTTTCCAGACGTCCCAGCCGCCTTTGAGCGCGTACACTTTCCGGTAACCCTTTTCAATGAATTTGAGCGCAAGACCTGCGCTCGTGGCTTCAGCGGTTCAGGCACAATACAGAACAAGGGTTTGGTCCGCGGAATACTTCCCGTACCAGTCATTGAAGTCTTTCGGGTTTTCCCGCACCGCACCCTTGATCTTGTCACCGGTCAGAAGCCAGTCGGTGCCGGCCCGTCACGTCGATGATGACGACACCCGGGTTTCCGAGCCGCCCCTTGAGCTCTTCCGCCTCCATGCGCGGCGCCTCGGCGGCGAATGCGGCAGCGGCGGTCGAAAAATGAATGAATGCCGCCATGATCGCCCAGAGTTTCATTTTTTTGGTCTCCTTTCCGACAAAATCACCGCGACCCGACCTTGAGGCCGGCCCTGTGCACGGGCACCGCCGCCGGGGCGAAGAATTACACGTTTCAGGTGAAGGCGCTACGGGGGGAGACTAAGCACGGAAGACTTTCGTTTCAAGGCAGCCCCCGT
>CAVQUW010000032.1:0-44143 GCA_963716785.1 uncultured delta proteobacterium
TTTCTGCAGTCACGGTGTTCGTTCCAGGTCGCCTGGATTGCCCTGGCGCTCTTTGTGCCCACTGCTCTTTCCTGATCATTCCGTCTTTCCTAAAAGGAACTGCCCGGCTTGAACCGGGTCCCTCTGGTCGGCCAGCATACCGGCCATGTGCCCCGGGATCTTGGTGCCGAAGATGGTCTGCACCCGAGCTTCGAGGGTCCCGGTGCCCATGACCTCGGCGACGACGTTGCCGGTTGCCGCGGGATACCCGACGACGGGGACAGGCTGGAATCGATACCAAATAGATTGCCGCCGCCGCCAACGCGGCGAGGAGCACCCATTTCCCCCACTTGGCGAAGCCCTGCGGCATTCTTGCTGTAACACCCGCTTCCGTCATGGGTCCAGTCCCTCGCGGTCGTTCACCGCTCCTGTTTTTTTCATGCTGCCCATGGGTCACCTCCCGGTCTGACCCGGTGGGGCTTGTCTTCCGCGCGCACCCCGCTTTCCGGGGTCCGACGGACCCGCCGCGATCCCCCTTGCGAACACCGGCCAGGCCTGTGCGACGTACCGGTCAATGTCTAAACGGCTTCCGATAAAATGACGGATCACCGCCGTCGGCAGCACCATGCCCAAAAACATGACCGACACCGTCTCCGGCGATAGCCCTGCCAGTAGCGTCCCCTCCTTCTGACCCTCGGAGACGATCTTTTGGACCTCGGCCAGGTAGGCGGCCACGATGGCCTTCACCTTCGCCTTTCTCTCGGGGTGACCCATATAGATGCTGTCCGAGAAGACCATCTGCGGAATGGCGCGCTTCTCGGCCAGCAGGCTCACATGACGTTTGAGCAGCCGTTTCAGGCGCTCGGGGGCATTGCCCGTTTCTTTCCGGACCGCCGCCACGTTGCCGAGCAGAGTGACCCGCAATTGGTCTAAAACGGCATCCAGCACCTCGTCCTTGCTCTTGAAGTGCCGGTAGAAGGCCGAAGGGACGATCCCCACCCGCGCCGCGATGCCGGCGATGCTGAGGGCGGTGGCGCCCTCGGCGGAAATCAGGTCGACCGCGGCCTCCGCAATCTGCTCCCGCCTTATTTCCGTGCCGGTCTTGGTTGCCCGCATGCGCGATCGACCTTTTCAAGTGATTTGTGATTCACTGTTCACTATAATAATCCAACGCGGCAGCCTGTCAAGGGGAACGCCCATCCCATCATGGACGGCGCGCTGCGGTAGTTACAACGCGCGCTGCCCTCGGGGGTTCTCCCCTTTCGACCCCGGGCGCACGGTTCGCTGAAAGCCGTAAAACAGCACCCCCCCGGCAGCCGCGATCAGGCTGCTCGCCTGAAACAGGCCGAAGGAGCCGATATGCGCGTAGAGGGTCCCGTTGAGAAAAAAGCCCACCATCAGTCCGAGGCCGTAGGTCAGGGCGTTGTTGAGGGACTGGCCCAGGGTTTTGGCGGTGTCCGGTGAGAGACGGTCGATGTAGAGGATGCTCGCCATGTGGAAGGTGCCGTAGGTCAGCGCGTGCAGGAGTTGGGCCGCGAGGATCACCGCGGGGTGGACGGCGTAGGCGAGGATCAGCCAGCGCAGGCAGGCGGCCGCGAAGGAGAAGGTGAGGACCCGCTCCAGGGAAAAGCGGCCGAAGAGCGATCCCGAGAAGACCATCACCACGATCTCGGCGCCGGAAGCGAGCGCCCAGCTCGCCCCGATGAAGGTGCCTGAGTACCCCAGGGTTTCGAGGTGAATGGAGAAGAACCCGTAGTAGGCGCCGTGGCTGACCAGCATCAGAAAGGCGCTTGCCAGGAACAGGAGCACCGGATTGCGGAAAAACTCCCGCGCCTGGCGGAAGAACATCGTCCGGTCGCCCGGCCGCGCCGGGGGCACGGTCGCGGCGACCAGCGCCTGGACGAGGGAGACGATCAGGATGGCGAACACGACCACGCGAGCGGAAAACAGCCCGATCAGTTTGCCGAACATCAGCACGAAGGCGATGAAACTGACCGAGCCCCAGAGCCGGATCCGGCCGTATTCTTTCTTGTCGCGGTCCAGGACCTCCATGGTGAGCGCCTCCAGAAAGGCGATCAGCGGCGAGTAGAAGACCCCATAGGCCAGGGTGATGAGGGCCATGGCGGTGAAATCCTCGGTCAGCAGGAACAAGGCCCACAGTGCGGCGCTCACCACGCTGCAGGCGATGAAGATCGGGCGCCGGCCCTGCACCCGGTCGGCCAGCGCCCCCCAGGCCATCGGGAATACCACCATGGTCACCGCGCGCAGCGAGGAGAGCACCCCGATCTCAAAGCCGGAGAAGCCCAGGTGGTAGCAGTAGAGGTTGAAATAGGGCAGATACATGCCCATCACGGCAAAATAGAGGAAGTATTGGGCGGCGACGGACAGCCTGGGGAAATGGCGCGGGTTCGGGTTCATGGCCACAAGAATGGCTTTTGAATGTCTTCCATCGGCTCCATCATACGGCATTTTCGCCCCCGGGGCAAAAAGTTTAACCCCGCGGCCCTCGTTCGCCAGTGCGGGTTTACAAAAACATGGGGAGGTGTTAATTTAACTGACTATTGCAGCGGACCGGTACAGCAGGCGGGGACAGCCCCACGCAAGTCCCCCTCTTCAAGAAGGCCAAGATCAGGAGGCGGCTATGGACATCATCAAGATTCGCTTCTCGGCCGATTTCGATGACCTCGGCGCCGAGCTCGAGCGCGGCGTCGAGGACCTCTTCCGCTCCCTCGGTCCGGGGTTCAGCCTGACCGAACGGTCCTGGAAACCCCCCATGGACATGAACGAGACCCCCGAGCAGATCATCATCGTGGCCGAGGTGGCGGGGGTCGACAAAGAAGACCTGGAAGTGGAGATCACCAGCAAGGCCGTGCGCATCCGGGCCACGCGCCATGCCCGGCACTGCGCCCCCGATGCGGCCTACCGGCTGGCCGAAATCCAATACGGGAACTTCGAGCGCATCCTGTTCCTGCCGGCGCCGATCGACCCGGAAATCGTCTCGGCCTCGTATGCCAACGGTTTTCTGGAAATCCGTCTGGCCAAGCAGCCCACCGAGCGGATTCGCAAGGTTTCGATTTCCGATTGACGGCCCGGGTCGGCGCCGCGGTGCGTCCGACTTCCAGCTCCGACCGACTTCAGGGAGAGACCATGACAGAAAAGCCATCCGCGATTCCCCAGGCTCCGGGCAGCTTGCCGGAGGTGTTGCCGATCCTGCCTCTGTTCGACGCCGTGCTCTTCCCCAAGATGGTGCTGCCCTTGATGGTCATGCAAGGCGAATCGGTCAAGGTGGTCGACGAGGCCATGGCCAAGGATCGCATCATCGGCCTGGTCGTCTCCAAGGACCGGGAGCAAAAATCCGGCCTGGTCAAGGAGAACCTGTCGGGAGTCGGCACCAGCGCCCTGATCCTCAAGATGGCCAAGACCCAGGACGAGCGCACCCAGCTGCTGGTCCAGGGATTGAGCCGGTTTCGCATCCTCGGGTTTGCCGAAAAAAAGGAATTCATCCAGGCCCGGGTCGGCGCCATTCCCGAGGTGGTGCGCAAGGACAAGGAGACCGAGGCGCTCACCGCCAACATCGTCAGCCAGTTTTCCCGAATCGTGGAGCTCTCCCCCGGGTTGCCGCCGGAAATCGCCCAGATGGCGCGTTCGATCCAGGAGCCCGGGACCCTGGCCGACATGGTGGCCTCCACCATCAACGCGAGCCTCGAGGAAAAACAGAGCATCCTCGAGATGGACAACGTCAAGCAGCGGCTCACGGCCGTGACCCGGCTGGTCAACCACCAGGCGGAAATCCTGGAGCTGGGCAGCAAGATCCAGAACCAGGTCAAGGGCGACATGGAGAAAAGCCAGCGGGACTACTACCTGCGCCAGCAGCTCAAGGCCATCCGGGAAGAGCTGGGGGACAAGGACGAATCCTCGGTCGAGATCGAGGAGCTGCGCGCCAAGATCGCCGCCAAGAACCTGCCCGAGGAGGCCGCCCGGGAAGCCGAGCGGGAGCTCAACCGGCTCTCCCGCATGCACCCCTCCTCGGCCGAGTACACGGTGGCCTCGACCTATCTGGACTGGCTGACGGCCCTGCCCTGGCACGACACCACCCCGGACCGGCTGGACATCGCCAAGGCCCGCAAAATCCTCGACGACGACCACTACGGCCTCGAGAAGCCCAAGCGGCGCATCGTCGAGTACCTGGCCGTGCGCAAGCTCAAGCCCGAGTCCAAAGGGCCGATCCTGTGCTTCGCCGGCCCTCCGGGGACCGGCAAGACCTCGCTCGGGCAGTCCATCGCCAAGGCCCTGGGGAGGAAGTTCCACCGGATCTCCCTCGGCGGGGTGCGCGACGAGGCCGAAATCCGCGGCCATCGCCGGACTTACGTCGGGGCCATGCCCGGGCGGATCATCCAGGGGCTGCGGCGGGCGGGGACCCACAACCCGGTGTTCATGCTCGACGAGATCGACAAGGTGGGCAGCGACTTCCGCGGCGACCCTTCGTCGGCCCTGCTCGAGGTGCTCGACCCCGAGCAGAATTTCAGCTTCTCCGATCATTATCTCGATGTACCCTTCGACCTGTCCAAGGTCATGTTCATCACCACGGCCAACGTGCTCGACACGATCCCGCCGGCTTTGCGGGACCGCATGGAGGTGCTGAACCTGGTGGGGTACACCCTCGACGAGAAGGTGAAGATCGCCCACCGCTTCCTCATACCGCGGCAGCGCGAGGAGCACGGGCTTGCGGCGCGGCAGATCGCCATCACCGCCGGCGCCGTGAAGCAGATCATCACCGGCTACACCCGCGAGGCCGGGCTGCGCAACCTCGAGCGGGAGATCGCGGCGATCTGCCGCGGGGCGGCCAGCAAAATCGCCCAGGGGCGGGCCAAGACCGTGAAGGTTGGTCTGAACGACCTCCACGGCTATCTGGGCCCCTTGCGGTTCGCTCAGGAGACCAAGGCGCGGGTCACCACCCCGGGGGTCGCCACCGGGCTGGCCTGGACTCCCTCCGGCGGCGAGCTGCTGTTCATCGAGGCCACGGCGATGAAAGGCAAAAAGGGGTTGACCCTCACCGGTCAGCTGGGCGATGTGATGAAGGAGTCGGCCTCCGCCGCCCTGAGCTTTATCCGGGCGAACGCGGCCGCCCTCGCGATCGACGAGGATTTTTTCGAAAAGCACGACATCCACATCCACGTGCCCGCCGGGGCCATCCCCAAGGACGGCCCTTCGGCGGGTGTCACCATGCTGACGGCGCTGACCTCCCTGTTCACCAATCGCCCCGTTCGCAAGGACACGGCCATGACCGGGGAGATCACCCTGCGCGGCCAGGTGCTCCCGGTGGGCGGCGTCAAGGACAAGGTTCTGGCGGCCCATCGCGCCGGAATTCAAAGGGTGATCCTGCCGGAGTGGAACCGCAAGGACGTCGAGGACATTCCGAAAAACGTCAAGAAGCAGATCCGGTTTCAATTCGTGGACAAGATGCTGGAGGTGCTGGCGGCGGCGCTCGAACCGCAACGGCGCAAGCCCCGGGCCGGTAAAAAAAGAAACTCCTGACTCGGGAAAGGGTTCCGGCAGGCATGCACTGGGATAGATCTGAACCGCGAAAGCGAGCGCTTTCCCCGCGGTTTGTGGCGGGGTTGGCGCCCGAATCAAAAAAAAAGGCCCTATTTTTTTCGGTCGAAGACTCCCCGCCGCCGAGCGCGGGGCGATTCAAGTGGTCGTGAGACCGGCCGGCGGCATCCAGGGGCACGGAAGGGCGCAAGCGGGGGTTCTCGCGGTGATGCTTGTCATTGCCCTGCTCTGCGGCTGTGCCTCGCGCGCCACTCCTCCCGCACCGCGGCCCCTGCCGGAGACCACCCGGCCCGAGACCCCGCCGCCGGAGAGCAGACCGGGGCAGCCGAAACCCTACCGGGCCCTGGGCATCTGGTACCAGCCGATTCCCGACGCCAAGGGCTTCACCCAGCAGGGCCTCGCCTCCTGGTACGGGCCCGACTTCCACGGCAAGCGCGCGTCCAGCGGCGAGACTTACGACATGCACGACATGACCGCGGCCCACAAGACGCTGCCGCTCGGCACCCTGGTGCGGGTCCGCCACCTGAAAAACCACCGCAGCATCGAGGTGCGCATCAACGACCGCGGCCCGTTCGTGCGCGACCGGATCATCGATCTGTCCTACGAGGCGGCGCGTCGGCTCGACATCGTGGGGCCCGGCACGGCGCCGGTGGAAGTCGTGGCCGTGGGGTCGGTGGCCGGCAGCCCGGTGGACCTCTACTCGGGCAATTTCACATTTCAGGTCGGCGCCTTCGCCAGCCGCGACAACGCCGAAAGGCTGCGGGCCGAGTTGAACCCCCGCTACGGCAACGCCCACATCGTCGAGTTCGATCGCGGCGACATGGTTTTTTACCGGGTGCGCGTGGGCCAATGCGCTTCGCTCGACGAGGCGGTCGCCTATGAAGAAAAGCTCATCCGCGATGGGTTTTCGGGGGCTTTCACGGTGGCCGAATAGTGCCCTCCGGTGCCCTCGGACCTCAGAACCCTGCACCGCCGGTTTTCCCGGTGGCATGGCCGACGGGTTGACACGAGACAGTTCAAAGGGGCGCGCATGCTGCGCAAAGTGGTCTTTCTGGACCGTGACGGGGTGATCAACCGGGACTCTCCGCACTACATCAAAAGCGTGGCGGAGTTCGAATTCCTGCCGGGGAGCCTGGAGGCCATGCGACTCCTGGGCGCGCACGGGTTCACTCTCATGGTGGCCACGAACCAGTCGGCGGTCAACCGCGGATTGATGGCGGCCGACACGCTCGAGGAAATTCACCGCCGGATGCGAACCGAGGCGGCCGCGCGGGGCGCGGAGATCGGCGACATCCTCGTTTGCCCCCACCGGCCGGACGAGCGCTGCGGGTGCCGCAAGCCCAAGCCGGGGTTGTTGCTGGCCGCCCGCGACAGGCACGGCATCGATTTTTCAACCGCGGTGATGATCGGCGACAGCGTCAAAGACATCGAATGCGGATTCAACGCGGGGGTGGGGACGACGGTGCTGGTCAGGACCGGAAACGGTGCCGCGGCCGAGCAGGAGCTCGCCACCCGCCGTCTGCTGCCGGATCTGGTGGCGGACGACCTCCTGGGTGCGGCTCGTGGGCTGCTGGAGTTTGAACCTCGTGCGCCGGGCTCCCGCGGCCGACCGGGGATCTGACGGGAGGGGGGCTTCAGGACTCCGTTTCCGACCGAACCGGAAGAGGGACCTTGACAAACGGGATACCTTCCTCCTTCAGGGTTTTTTCCTCCTGCCGGGTGCTGACACCCCGGATGTTGCGCGGCTCCGAAACCCCGTAGTGGATCTTCAATGCCTCGGCGGCGAAGTTGCAGCCGACATCGTCAAAATTCTTTTCGACATACTCGGCAATTTGCTTCCCCAGCTGAGCCAAAGCCCGCTCGTCCGCGGCCGTGGCCTCTTTCGGCCTGAAACCGGCGGAGGTTTTGATCGCAAATTTGGAGGGAAGCTTGGCGATGTCGGTGACGTTGCAGACCGGGCAGGCGACCAGACCTCTTTTTTTTTGGCTCAAGAAGGCGCCGGCGTCTTCAAACCAGCCCTCGAAAGCGTGGCCGTTGGTGCACTGCAGGTCGTAGGCGATCATGGGTCGGAGTCTGCCGCTGTTTGATGACTTCGTAATAAACCCGATTTCGGCGTTGCGCTTCATCCCGCGCTCGCTGCGGCGTACAGAAAGTACGCCTCACTCGGCGGGACTCGCGCGCCTTGAACTCGGGCTTATTTCAAAGTCATCGCTTGGAATGACTTTGAACGAGCCCATCGTTTATTTTGAGCGGGCCGCCGGCTGCGTGGGGCGTTTCCGCCCCGGGAAGCCCCGTGAATGAATTTCCCGCTGGATTAATTCGGAAAAGTCATATAGGGGTAGCATAAACGATGTCGGCGTTTTCGTCAAACCTTAAGTTGACCGCAACACGGTTTATGCACCCGGAAAGCGGTTCGGGCCGCTCGGCAGACGGCGTCGCCCGCAAGCCGCGCCCGCGTCGGTCTTCCGGCAGCCGGGTCGTCACCGGCATCGATCGTTCATAGGAAGGGGCAAGACCATGAAACAATTGGCCAAATGGATGCTCGCCTGCGGATTGGTCCTGTTGGGGGCGGTACCCTGGGGATGGGCCGAGACGGTATACGTGTCGGATGTGATCCGGATATCGGTGCGCTCCGGTCCCGGCAACGAGCACAAGGCGTTGACCGTCGTCGAGAGCGGCCAATCGCTGGAGATGCTCAAACCGGGCGAAGAGTGGTCCCAGGTTCGGGTCCCCAACGGCGCCGAAGGCTACATGCTCTCGCGGTTCCTGGTCCCGGAGCCGCCGGGGCGTTACCGCTTGGAGCAGCTTCAGGAAAAACACAAGGCGCTGACAGCCCAGGCCGCGAGTCTGATCGAGGAAAACAACCGCCTCAAATCAGAGCAGGACCAATGTGCGCAGCAGCGCGACAGTCAGAAGAATCAGAACGATTCCCTGAGGCAGGAATTCGAGGCCTTCAAGCGGGAGGCCGCCGATTTCGCGGCGCTCAAAACCAAACACGAAGCCCTGACCGCCGAACTGGAGCAGAAGAAGCAAGCGATCCAGGCGCTTGAAAATCAGTCTTTGGACATTTTCCAGCTGTCCTATCTGTATTGGTTTCTCGCCGGGGGGGGGGTGCTGTTGTTGGGATTTCTGGTCGGGTTCAGCGTCAAGCGCCAGCGGCGCTGGTCGAGCCTCAGTTGATCGCCGCGGCCGACGACGGCTCGAAGGTCAAGAGAAGGGGGCGGTTGACACAAACCAAGCAAATACGATAAGATATCGTATGTCAGACGGCGTTAGACCGCCATCCGCCTGCGGGCCGTCGGAGCGTTTGAACAATGGGGGCGCCGCTTGGATCAGTTCCCCCGGCAAGGGGCGGTGGCGGCGATGACGGGCCGAGGGGCTTGAGGCCCGGGGCGGCACGCTTGAGTGGAAAGGCATAGTGTTCGATCAGGTCCTTGTATTGATGGTCCTCGTGGCGCTCTCGGGCTTTTTCTCGGCGTCTGAAACGGCGCTGTTTTCAATCAGCATGGCCAAGGCCGTGCACCTCGCCAAACAGAAGGGCCGCGCCAACGAGCTCATCAAGGCGATGAAAAGCGACCCTCATCGTCTCCTGAGCACCATTTTGATCGGCAACAACATCGTCAACATCGCCGCCTCTTCGCTGGCCACCGCCGTGGCCATCGAACGGGTGTCCAGCCATGCGGTCGGTATCGCCACCGGCGTGATGACTCTCGCGATCCTGATTTTTGGGGAGATCTTCCCCAAGTCGGTCGCCACGCGCAACAACATCCTGATCGCCAGACTCGTCATCATCCCCTTGTTTTGGCTCTCCAAGCTGCTCTGGCCGCTGATTCTGTTCCTGAACTTCATCCCCCGGATGACCGACCGGCTGCAGCGCAAGCCGAAGGTCACCGAGGAGGAGCTTCTCACCATGGTCGAGGTGGTCGAGGAGGAAGGGCAGATCAAAGAGGAGGAGATGGAGCTGATCCACAACATCTTCGAATTCGACGACACCAGCGCCTTGGAGATCATGACCCCGCGTGCGGACATGTTCGTCATCGATGTCAACAAGGAGCTGGACTTGCGGGAAATATACAAGTCCGGGTTCACCCGCATACCCGTCATCGATGGCGACATCGACCACATCACGGGTATCCTGAACATCAAGGATTTGCTGCTGCATCAGACCACCGGCCCGCAGCCCGTGAATATCCGCAAGATCATGCGGGAGGCCTACTTCGTGCCCGAACATAAAAAGCTCGACACCCTGCTTCAAGGGTTCAAGCGGCGCAAGCAGCACATGGCCATCGTCGTGGATGAACACGGGGGGGTGGCGGGCTTGATCACCCTGGAAGATGCCCTCGAGGAGCTTGTCGGCGAAATCATCGACGAGACCGATATCTTCGAGCCGACCATCGTGCGCTTGAATTCGAACGAATGGCGGGTGATGGGCAAGACCGAGATCGACGAAGTCAAGGAGAAGCTGCGGATGAGCATCCCCGACACCGGGGAATACGAGACTTTTTCGGGCTATATTCTGAACCTGATCGGCAGGATCCCCAAGGAGGAGGAACAGATTTCCATCGGGGAGTTCACTGTGGTGGTGAAGGAGCGCGAAGGCAACCGCATCATCGAGTATCTGGTCTGCAGAAAAGAGCCCGCCGTTCCCCTGGAAGGGGTCCCGAGCGCCTGAGCCCGGTGTCGGTGCTCAAATAAGCTGAAAGCTCAAAGCATAAAGCTCGAAGGGAAAGCGCTGCACCGCAACGTCCGATCCCCTGATCCGCAATAACGCCCCCCCCGCGGCTTGCCGCGGGGGGGCGCTATTATAAAGAGCTGCATTCCTCAGGGCCGAAAATCCCCAGCTGCCGGCTGCAGGGTGCTTCGATCCAGGGCTCCAGTCGAGGGGCTAATTGAGGGCGTCCTTGAGGGCCTTGCCGGGCACGAACTTGGGGTTCTTGGAGGCGCTGATCTTGATTTCGGCGCCGGTTTGCGGGTTGCGCCCGGTGCGGGCCTTGCGCGTGACCACTTTGAAGGTCCCGAACCCGACCAGTGTGACCGCGTCCTCTTTCTTCAAGGCCTTCGCGATGGTGTCCAGCACGCAGTCCACCGCGGCCTGGGCCTCTTTTTTGGTGCTGACGACCTGGGCGACTTCGTTGACGAGATCTGCTTTGTTCATTGAGTGCTCCTTTCTTTAAACCGGTTTGATTCCTTGTGATGGGCGGGCGTTCGGGTGCGAACGCCTTTTTATATGCTGTCTCGGCAACTCTGGCAGTATTTACGGGGGGTTCCCCGGCCGATCCAGTGAAAGTTCATGATGTGTTTCTTGCCGCATTTTGGACACAGGCACTCGACTTTGCTCTTATCGTGGTCAAATCCGGCCTCAGAGTCGTCATTCAGACCGAGAGGCTCCGGGTTTTTGAGGTGCTTTTTTGAGACGCTGCGTTTGGCAGAATGCATTTCCAACCACTCCCTATTTTGATGGATATTGGAACGGACATCGGGTGAGTCCCGGCACGGGGAATCCACGATGGCTGCCGACCCCGCGGTGCGGATCAGATTCCAGTAAGCCGCTCCATCGCTTCAATACGGGTTTTACAGCGGATGCAGTGACGAGTAACAGGTCTGGCCTTGAGGCGTGCGGTGGCGATTTCTTCCCCACAGGATTCGCAGATGCCGTAGACGCCCTCTTCGATGTCTTCCAGCGATTCGCGGATTTTTCTGATCAACATGCTTTCGCGGTCACGAATCCGCAAATTGAAATTGCGCTCGGAATCGAAAACGGCCCGATCCAGGGGGTCGGGAAGGTTCTCGTCGTTTTCTTTCAACCCGCTGACCGCGCCCCCGGCGTGGCGCAACAGGTCCTCGAGCCATTGGCTCAGCAGCTGTTTGAAAAATTTTAAATCCTTCTCTTTCATTTCGGTCCATTCGGGGCGCGCAGCCGATCCAGGCGCATTGCGCTTCGGGTTTTAGGCAGGCTCACTGCGATTGAGGTCTCTTTATTCATGAAGTGCGAAAATTTTTCAAGGATTTTCTGCATCGAGATGGATACACGGCAAACGCGGCGCTGTCAATAACAACCGCATCGACCACCGGTGCACGGCTGAGACGGCGATCGGCCGGGGGGCAAGTTTGACACGCCGCTCTTGGTCACCTATACTTACCAATAGATCGGCCCGCGATCGATGATGACGCCGTTGCCACAAAGTGGACCGGCGTGCGCCCCGGTTTCTCGTTCCGTAGTGCATGGCGTGGATGGTTTCGGAGAGCCGGGTGGAGCGGTTGCGTGGGCGGGGGAACTGCGCCGATCTCAACCAGACTTGGCGATTCCCGCGGCGGGATGGCCGAAGCCGGGGGGCTTTTCTACGGAGGGTGAAGCGGATGGACGCTCAAATGGAAAAGCGATCTGAAGGCCGTTTCCTTTGCGATGCCGCCATCGAGTGGGCCTACTTCAACAAGTCTGATTTTTTCAGCGCGCGGCTGCTGAATTTCAGCCCGAGCGGGGGGGCGTTCACATCCTCCAAAGGGGTGATCCCTGGGTCCACGGTGTTCATTCGACTCCATAAATTAATCTCCTGCGACGGGGAGGCAACCGACCGGAACTGGATCCGGACGACGGCGCTCGGCGAGGTCAAATGGTGCCGGCCGTCGGCCGACCAGAAACCACTCCGGTTTGAAGCCGGCATCCGCTACCACGTTCCCGTGTAAACCTGAGATCATGAAGCACGCCATCGTCAAGGTCGGCTGGAACCTTGTGCTGCTCGCTTTCGGCAGCACCATCTGCGCGGTCGCCATTAATGGGATCCTCATCCCGGGCAAGCTCCTGGCCGGGGGGGTGGGCGGCTTGTCCGTATTCATCTACTACCTGATTCCGGTGGTGCCGGTGGGTGTGTCCTATTTCCTGCTGAACATCCCGCTGTTCGTCCTGGGCTGGCTGCTCGTCGGCCGGCGGTTTTTCCTCTACAGTCTGGCCGGCATGACCCTCTTCTCCCTGGTCGTCCTGGTACCGGTCCCGCCCTTCCCCATCCAGGAGCCGCTGCTGAAGGCCCTGGCAGCCGGGATCCTGTCCGGCATCGGAAGCGGGATCATCTTGAAATCGCTCGGTTCGGGCGGCGGCCTGGACATCCTCTCCGTCATTCTGCTCAAGCGCTTTTCACTGCGGATCGGCGCCACCGTCATGGGGTTCAACACCCTGCTGCTGCTCGCCAGCCTCTTTTGGTTCAGCCTTGAGGTGGTATTGTACACCCTGATTTACATGTTCGTCACCTCCCAACTGATCAACCTGGTCGTGACCGGTTTCAACCAGCGCAAGGCGGTGATGGTGGTCTCCGCAAAATGGGAGGAGATCGCACGGGAGATCATGGAGCACATGCAGCGCGGGGTGACCATCGTGAACGGCCAGGGCGGGTACACCGGTCAGTCGTTGAAAATCCTGTACTCGGTCGTCACTTTTCAGGAGCTTTCGCGGTTCAAGGAGATGGTGCGCCAACATGACCCGCAGGCATTCCTGGTGGTCACCGAGACGATCGAGGTGATGGGCCGGGGCATCGGCAACCAGCCCCACTGGTAGGATCGCAGTTCCCGGACATTCGGGTTAAAGCGATTTCGAGTAGATCGCCTTGCCGTCCCCGGGAGCGTAAAAATCCTGGAACAGCGCCTCCTGGCGAAAGCCCATCCCCTCGTAGAAGGACCGGGTGCTGTCGTATTGGGGCCGGGCGGAGGTGTCGACGTAGATCCGTTCGCCGCCGGCCCGGCGGATGAGGCGTTCGGTTTCCACCAGCAGCGCGCGTCCCACCCCTTTGCGCTGAGCGTCGGGGGTGACGACGATCCAGTAAAGGTCGTAGCTTGAGGCCGTCATCGGCACCGGCCCGAAACAGGCGTAGCCGAGCGCGCGGCCCTCGACCTCGGCAAACACGAACGAATACCCGCTGGCCACACCCTTGGCCAGCCTCTCGGCCACCAGTTCCTCGGCCACCGCGACCTCGGCCGCGTTGAAGAAACCGGTCGCCATCACCATGTGACGCACCCGCCTGCGGTCCTCGGGCTGAACGATCCGTCTCAGGTGGATGCCGTTGCCATGGCCGGGTTGAGGCCGGCCCGGGCGTCGCCGCGGGTGGGTCTCGCGGCCCGCCGCCAACCCCAGGAAAAAATTGCGGGCATTGACGCCCAGGGAGCGGGTGCGATAGCCGCCTTCCTGAACCACGAGGGTCGGCAGGCCGAGCTCGCCGATCATGCGGCCGTTCTGCTCGAAATCCTTGGCGCTCAGTCTCCAGGTCCCGGTGGGGTCCCCTTTGGCCGTGTCAAGTCCCAGGGCCACCACCAGGAAGTCCGGGTCGAACTCTTCTATCCTGCGGAAGGCCCGCTCGAGGCTCTTGCGATATTTGGGCCCGTCGACCACCTCCGGCAGGGCCAGGTTCAGGTTGAACCCGGCGCCTTCCCCCTCCCCGATTTCTTCCCGAAATCCGCTGAAGTATGGATAGGCAAAGCTCGGGTGACCGTGGATGGAGATGGTCAGGACATCGGGCCGGTCGTAGAAAATTTCCTGCTGCCCGTTGCCGTGGTGGTAGTCGACGTCCAGGATGGCCACCTTGCCGAAGGAGCGCAGGTACTGGGCGGCGATGGCGGAGTTGTTGAAGTAGCAGAACCCGCCGAAGGAGCGCCGCTCGGCGTGGTGCCCGGGCGGTCTGACCAGGGCGTAGGCCGTGCGGCAGCCCTGGGTGATCTCGCGCGCGGCCGTCAGGGCGCAGTCGACCGCGCGCCGGGCGGCCGGGTACGCATTGGCGGTGATCGGGGTGAAGGTGTCGATGCAAAAGTAGCCCGAAAGGACCGACCGCTCCTTCGGCGGGCGGGTCTGGTTGCGGATGGGGAAAGACGTACGGGTAGACGGTGCTCCCCTCGGGGGTCTCCGCGCAGGCGCGCCGGATGAAGCTCACGAGGTCCGCGTGGTGGACGCTCAGGATGTGCTTTTCGGGGAACTCCACGGGCGGTACGGTTTTGAACAGACCGGTGAGGGTCAGCTCCTTGACGATGCTGCGGATCCTCACCGGCGATTCCACGTAGCCCATCTCGTGGACGTGGTGAATGGCGTGACGGTCGCTGACCACCAGCGCGATCGGCTCCCCCGGGTCCTTGCGGATGGTGGGGTCCACCTGGGCAGGTGTCACATAGCGGAAGCCCCTCAGCCGCACCGGGTCGTCCCGGACCGAATCCACCACGGCATCCACGTAATACGGCGGGACATGGCCCGCGTACTTTCTCTCCAGGATGGCCCTGATCACGCGGCGCACGAAATCCCTGCCCGGCGGGTCCAGCCGGCCCAGCCCATCGTACATCAGGTGGGGCAGGCAGGTCTGGCCGGCCTTGTAGGGCTCCTCGTAGGCGGTCCCGATGATCGGACGGGCGCCGTAGCGCTCGTAGAATTTGAGCCGCGCCCGGTTGTCCCCCAGCAGCTCTTTCTCGGGGCAAAGGGCCTGCTCGTCGGGCAGGCACTCGTAGAAAAGGCCCTTGCAGCCCAGCTCCGAGGCCTCGTGCCGCACCCGGTCGTAGAGCGCCCCGCCGATCCCTCCGCTGGCCTTGCCCTGTTTGGTGGCAATCCAGTCGAGATAACACAATTCGATCCGGGGCTCGTGCAGCAGGACCGCAAAGCCGAGGACGCGCTGGCGGGCGTTCTCGGCCACGAAGAGGGTCATGCGGAAGCGTTTGAGGAACGGGTCGTGCAGATGGTGCCCGAGATCCTGGAGCTCCTTCTCGGAGACGCTGGCAAAGCGCGTGCGCATGATCGCCTTGACCTGCTCCAGGGTGGTCTGGTTGACCGGCAGGATTTCGTCATAGATGCGTCGGATGCGGAACATGGGGCAGGGTCCCTCACTGGTTGATGGCTTCTTACGAGTGCTTCACTCCCCGAGCGCGTCCCGCAGGATGCGCGCGACGGCCTCGTCGAAGCCGATCCCGGATTGATGCAGCGCGGCCGCGAACCCGGCGTCCGGCGACAGGCAGGGGTTGGCGTTGATTTCCAGGACCCAGGGCTGACCTTTGGCATCCACCCGAAAATCCACCCGGGCATAGCCCCGCAGACCGAAGACCCCCCAGCAGCGCCGGGCGAGCGTTTGCAGCCGCTCGATCAGCCCGGCGTCCGAATCCGGGAAATCAAACCGGCGCGGGGTGTGGTTGAATTCGTACGAAGCCGGGAGCCACTTGGCCCGGTACCCCACGATGCGCAGCGCCTCCTCCGGGAAACCCTCGAAAGTGATTTCAGCGGGCGCCAGCACCTGGGGGCCGTCGGCCCCGGCCAGCAGCGAGAGGTTGAACTCGCGACCGTCGACGAAGCGCTCGGCGAAGCAGGCGCCACCGAAGCGCGCAGCGTGGGTGTGCAGCGCCGCCGCCACCTGCTCTTCGCGGTCGCAGGTCACGGGCTGCGCCTCGTCGAGCCCGATCGAAGCATGCTCCCACAGCGACTTCACGATCCAGCCCCGGGGCTGCGCTGCGAGGCTTGGAACCGCGGGGGCCGGCGGGGTCGCCGGCAGGTCGTAGGGAAAAGGGGCGCTCCAAGGCGGGGTCGGGACGCCGGCGGCCGTTAAGCGCTCCTTGGCGAGCACCTTGTGCGAGGTGAGCAGGATCGCCTCGGCGCCGGCGCCGCTGTAGGGGATACCCAGCGCGTCGAGCAGGAACGGGACCACGTGGATGAGTCGCCCCGTCCCGTCCAGGGACTCCACCAGATTGAATACCAAGGCGGGCTTCAGTTCGATCAGCCGGCGCTTGACGGCGGACAGGTCCAGGGTGCACGGAACCGGCAGCGCCTCGTGACCCAAGGCGCCGAGGGCCGCGCTCACCGCCTCGGCCTGCACCAGGACGTCGCGCTCGTCCGGGGCGTCGGAGTCGCCGACGGCGTTGTGGGCGATCGCTATGCGCATGATCCGGGGCGGGTTTCCGTCGGTGGGGCCACGCGCCGGGCGGCCGACGCGACGATGCGGTTCACCAGGCTGTCGAATGAAACGCCGACGAGCGAGCAGATGATGGGCAAATCGGAATGCTCGGGATGCAGCCCGGCCAATGGGTTGACCTCTATGAATTGCGGCCGGCCCTTGGGGTCGCAGCGCAGGTCGACCCTGCCGGCATCGCGGCATCCGAGCACGCTCCACGCGTCCAGGGCGATTTTCTCCACGGCTTCGATCAGCGGGTCCTCCTCGGGCCGCCACAGACGGTAGCGCACGTGCTCTTCGGAGTTTTCCTTGTTCTGGTAGGAGTACACCTTCTGTTCGGCCGAGGGCAGCAGGAGGACTTCCATGGTGCCCAGCGCCTGCGCCGCGCGGCCTGACCCCAGGATCCCCACCGTGAATTCACGGCCGGGAAGAAAACGCTCGACCAGGACGGGTTGATGATAGGCTTCCAGCAATGTGCGGCAGACCGGCGCGAGGCCGGCGCGCCGCCGCACGATCGATCGTCGCCGAGACGCCCTTGCCGGTGCCTTCGGCCACGGGTTTGACGAAATAGGGCGCCCCGAAGGTCACCGCCGCGGCATCCTCGGGGACTTCCACCACCGCGAAAGCGCAGGTCGGCACCCCGGCGTCCCGGATGACCCGCTTGGTCATGCCCTTGTGCAGGGTCAGGCTCATGACCAGCGGGTCGGAGAAGGTGTAGGGAATGCCGTAGGCATCGAGCAGGGCGGGGACCTGGGCCTCGCGGCCGATGCCGTGCAGGCCCTCGGCGATGTTGAAGACCAGGTCCCAGCGGTGCCCCTGCACGAGACGCTCGGCCAGGCGCTTGACGTGGCCGATGCGGTCGGTGTCGTGGCCGATGCGCCTGAGGGCGGACTCGAGGCCCTCTATGGTTTCCTCGCGGTCGAATTCCGCGGTCTCGTCCTCCGAGTATCCCATGGCGAGATACTCGGAGCGCAGGTCATAGGTCAGACCGATCCGCATGGCACGTTCCCCGGGCAGCTGCCGGTGGGATCCGGGTAGCGGTAGGTGCGGTCGGCGTAGTTGCGCAGCAGCAGGTCATCGCCGTCGCGGCCCGCGACGTAGTTCGGCATGAGCGGGATCTTCCCGCCGCCGCCGGGGGCGTCGATGACAAAGGTCGGCACGGCGTATCCGCTGGTGAACCCCCGCAGGCCGCGGATGATCTCGAGGCCCTTTTCCACCGAGGTGCGGAAGTGGCTCGACCCCGAGATGGGGTCGCACTGGTAGATGTAATAGGGACGCACGCGCATCCGCAGCATCTGGTGGAAGAGGGCCTTCATCGTTTCGACGTTGTCGTTGATGCCCTTGAGCAGCACGGTCTGGGAGCCGAGCGGGATGCCGGCATTGGCCAGGCGCTCGCAGGCCCGGTGCGCCTCGGGCGTGCACTCGGCGGGATGCGTGAAGTGCAGGCTCATCCACAGCGGGTGGTGCCGGCGCAGGACGCGGACCAGGTTTTGCGTGATGCGCTGGGGCAGCACCGCCGGCACTTTGGTGCCGATCCGCAGGATCTCCACGTGCGGGATTTCCCGCAGCCGCGACAAGCAGCCAGTTCAGCCGCTCGTCGTTCAGGGTCAGCGGGTCGCCGCCGGAGATCAGGACGTCGCGCACCGTGGGGGTGGCACGGATGTATTCGATCGCGCGCTCCAGCCGCGAGCGGCTGGGGTAGATCGCCCCGTGGCCGACGACGCGCGAGCGCGTGCAGTAACGGCAGTAGGCCGAGCAGAAGTCGAGCACCAGCAGGAGCACGCGGTCCGGGTAGCGGTGGACCAGGCCCGGCACCGGGCTCATGGACTCCTCGTCCAGGGGGTCTTCGGCCTCCTCGGCCGTGGTGACCAACTCGGCGGTCGTCGGCACCACCGTCCGGCGCAGCGGGTCGCAGGGGTCGTCTTTGGCCACCAGGCTCATGAAGTAGGGCGTGATGCCCATCGGCAATTTGGCCTGGCTTTTCTGAATGGCGGAACGCTCGGCATCCGACAGACGGATCATGCGCTCGAGCTGGTCCACGTGGCGGATGCGGTGGCGGATCTGCCACTGCCAGTCATTCCATTCTTTTTCGGTGGCGGTCGGGAAAAACGTGCGCCGGAAGGCGGTGGCTTTGGGGTTGGAAACAGGTCGTGATCGGGTAGCCGGAAATACGGAGACTTTGCTGCGCAACCGCTGCGGTATCTCGGTCAGCGGAACGACATTTTCCAGACAGGCGGATTGGCTGGGAGGCTCTTCGTCGTTTTCCCCTGCCAGCTCGCTCGGGGACCCCGGCATGGGAGAGCCGGCAGGGCTTTGAAAACTTGCCGCATCTTGTGTCATTGGGGTGGGGGACTCCTTTCTTCCGATGCGCTGTTGTTGGCGACGTCACTCAACTCCGGGACGGCTTACCCTGCCGAGCGGACGCATCCTGATGGGTTCCGCGCGGAACTGCATTTCATCATTTTATCGGCACTTTAAATTTTTTTAACAATTTCAAATCGTTTCTTGGCTTTTACCAGCCCTTCGGACCCTTCCCGATTGTGTTTGGGACGGGAAGTTAATACAAAATAATGTGCATGTCAATATGTTGTTTGGGGGCCGTTTCAGCCGCTTTTTCACCATGTTGATGCCGTATTATACCGCGACCGGGCGTAATTCTCAAATCCAATCGTAACGATTTTTTCCCCCGGCGGCGGATTATTTCTCTAGCGCCAGCTTGAGGACTTCCAGCATCTTGTCGACGAAGTGGAATTGGATGTCCTTCTGGACCTTCTTGGGGATGTCCTCCAGGTCTTTTTCGTTGTTCTTGGGAAGGATGATCGACCTGATGCCGGCGCGGTGCGCCGCGAGGACTTTCTCCTTGATGCCGCCCACCGGCAGGACCTGCCCGCGCAGGGTGATTTCCCCGGTCATGGCCAGATCCTTGACCACACGGCGTCTGGTCAGGAAAGAGACCAGGGCGGTGAGGATCGTGACCCCGGCCGAGGGGCCGTCCTTGGGGATGGCGCCGGCCGGGATGTGGATGTGGATGTCCTGGTTTTCCAAAGCCTCGGCCGGCAGGTCCAGCTTGGCGGCGTTGGTGCGGACGAAGCTGAGCGCGGCCTGGGCGGATTCCTTCATCACCTCGCCCAGCTGACCGGTCAGGATCAGGCGGTCCTTGCCTTTCATGGCCGTCGCTTCCACGAAGAGGATGTCGCCGCCCACCGGGGTCCAGGCGAGACCGGTGACGACCCCGGGGGTGGCCGTGCGCACCTTGGTTTCGGCGGAAAAGCGCACCGGTCCGAGGTATTTGGCGATGTTCTGGACCTTGATCGATCTCGGAGGCCGCTGTCCCTTCGGCCACCCGGCTGGCCACGCCGCGGCAGATGGCGCCGATCTCCCGCTCGAGGTTGCGCAGACCGGCCTCGCGTGTGTAGCCGGAGACGATCTGTCTGAGGGCGCCGCGGGTGAACTTGATCTGGGCGGCGGACAAGCCGTGGGCTTCGCGCTGCCGGGGGATCAGATGCCGCTCGGCGATGTGGAGCTTCTCGTCCTCCGTGTAGCCCAGCAGGTGCAGGACCTCCATGCGGTCCCGCAACGGCCGGGGGGATCGTGTCCAGGATGTTGGCGGTGGCGATGAACATCACCTTCGACAGGTCGAAGGGCACATCCAGGTAATGGTCCTGGAAGGAGTGGTTCTGCTCCGGGTCGAGGACTTCCAGCAGCGCCGAGGAGGGGTCGCCGCGGAAGTCGGCGCCGACCTTGTCGATTTCGTCGAGCATGAACACCGGGTTGTTGGACTCGGCCCGCCGGATGCCCTGGATGATGCGCCCCGGCAGGGCCCCGACGTAGGTGCGGCGGTGTCCGCGGATCTCGGCTTCGTCGCGGACGCCTCCCAGGGACATGCGGTGGAATTTGCGTCCCAGGGCCCGGGCGATGGACTGGCCGAGCGAGGTCTTGCCGGTGCCGGGCGGGCCGGCGAAACACAGGATCGGCCCCTTGGAGTCGGGTTTAAGCTTGCGCACGGCCAGATATTCGATGATGCGGCGCTTGGGCTTCTCGAGACCGTAATGGTCCTCGTCGAGCACCCGGCGGGCCTTCTTGATGTCGAGGTTGTCCGCGGTGCCCTGGTCCCAGGGCAGGGCCGTCAGCCAGTCGAGGAAAGTGGTGGCCACGGTGTACTCGGCCGAGGAGGGGTGCATGCGCGCCAGCCGCTCCAGCTCGCGTTCGGCCTCCTTGGCCGCTTCGGGCGGGAGGTTTTTCTCCTTGATCTTGATCCGGTAGTCCTCGACCTCGACCGTGCCCTCATCCTTCTCGCCGAGCTCGGCCCGGATGGCCTTGAGCTGCTCGCGCAGATAGTACTCGCGCTGCTTCTTGTCCATATCCCCCTTGACCTGGTCCTGGATCTTCTGGCCCAGTTCGAGGATTTCAAGCTGCTTGTTGACGATCCGCGTAACCTCCTTCAACCGCGCGCTCACCGGCAGGGTCGCCAGCACCTTTTGCTTCTCCTCCGGTGCGGCGTTCAACGAGGAGGCGATCATGTCCGCCAGCACGCCGGGCTCCTTGATCGACTGGGCCATGTAGACGACCTCGGCCGGCAGGGTCGGAGAGTGCTGCACGACCCGGGCGAAGACATTCACGATGTTGGTCATGAGCGCTTCGATTTCGGTGTCGTGCGGCGCTTCCTCGGTCAGATGCTCCACCACGGCCTGGGAATAAGGCTTGCCCTCCACCGCCTGGAGCTGCCGGATGCGAAATCGATTCAGCCCCTGGACCAGGACCTGGGTACGGTTCTCGGGGGTTTTGGCCATTTTAAGGATCATGGCGCTCGTGCCGACGGCGGCAAACTCATCGGGCTTCGGCTGCGCTTCCGGCCCGGCTTCGGATTTGGCGAACACGAAGCCGATGATGCGGTCGCGGGACATGGCCTCGTCGATCAGCTGGACCGAGTCCGGGTGCATGATCAGCAGCGGGAACACCATTTTGGGGAAGAGCACCGCGTCGGTGACCGGCAGCAGGAGCAGGGTCTCCGGGATCTTGCCGGTGGGCGGGGCTTCAGTGGGTTTTGCTTCCGTCATGGAGACCTCCGGGTCCGGGTTCACTCATTCGAAATGGGCACCTTGTAGGAACGATCGGCGGGCAGCCGGGTCAGCCGGATTTCGAGAAAGCCGTTCTTCGACGACGCCGTCACCTTGTCCGGGTCGATGGGGGTCGGCAGGAAGAGGATGCGTTCGAAACGGCCGTACTGGATTTCCGCCAGTCGGTAGGTGTGGTTGGGGCTGCAGGCCGGCGCCGGCCGCTGGCCGCTGATCCGCACCGCTTTGCTGCTGATCTCCACCTCGAGATCCTCCTTGTCCACGCCGCCGACCTCGGCCAGAATGACGACGGCCTCGGGTGTTTCGAACATATCCATCGGCGGGCGCCAGGTGCGTTCGGAGAGCAGAAAGGAGTGCCCCATGGACCCGAGCATGTCCCCCAGGGTTTTCTCGAGCCGCGAGGACAGATCTTCCATGTCGTTGCCGAACCGGATCTTGAAGAATTCCATGCGCAGGCCCTCAGCGTTTTGCGGTTTGATAAAATACTTCACCCCTGATTCAGCTACCACAACGGGGCGGGCAAGTAAAGGTAAAGGAGGACGTCGCGATCTTTCAAGCCGCGGGGCCTCGGTCCTGCCGCGGTTGACATCGGCCGGCGGGTCTGAGAAGGTTGCGGAAGCACCCGTTTCGCAGCGACACTCCTCCCGGCCGGCGGAGGCGGCCCGGGGGGGCAAAACCCAATCCCCGTATGCCGGAGAGACCCGAAACCGATGCGACCGCACTGCTCAAGGGCCCCGCGGGCCACCTACCGCCTGCAACTCAACGCCGATTTCACTTTCGCCCAGGCCTGCGACCAGGTCCCCTACCTTCACGCTCTGGGGGTCAGCCATCTCTACCTGTCGCCCTGTCTCAAGGCGGCCGCCGGCAGCCGGCACGGCTACGACGGGGTCGACCCCGCCGAGCTCAACCCGGAGTTGGGCGGCCAAGACGGCTTCGACCGGCTCAGTGCGGCGCTGGCGGCGCACGGCATGGGGCTGGTCCTGGACATCGTCCCCAACCACATGTCCGTCGCCCTGCGCCAGAACCGCTGGTGGTGGGACGTTCTGACCCACGGCCGCTCAAGCCGCTTTGCCGGGTTCTTCGACATCCGCTGGGACCACCCGGACCCAGCGCGGCGCGGCAAGGTCCTGCTGCCTATTCTGGGCGAGGAATTCGAGAGTTGCCTCGACTCCGGTGAGATCCGGGTCCGGCGGCGCGGCAGCGAGATCTGCGTCGGCTATTTCGAACACGAGCTGCCGGCATCCCCGGCATCGCTCGCCGAGTTCCTGCCGTCGGCGGCCGGGTCCCGCGAGGGTGATACTCCCGCGGCCGCCATGGATGCGGCCGTCGCCGACCTCAATGCGGACGCCGCGCGGTTGAGGCGGTTTCTCGACCGGCAGCACTACCGGCTGGTGTTCTGGCGGCGCGCCAACCGCGAGCTGAACTACCGCCGGTTTTTCGACATCCACGAGCTGGCCGGCGTGTGCGTGGAAAAGGAAGAGGTGTTCGCGGCCGTGCACGCGCGCATCCTGCCCTGGGTGAATGAGGGCCGGGTCGACGGGCTGCGCATCGACCACCCGGACGGGCTGCGCGACCCGGCGCACTATCTTCAGCGCCTGCGCGCGGCCGCTCCGGGGGCCTGGGTCGTGGTCGAAAAAATCCTGGAACCCGGGGAAACCCTCCGGTGCGAGTGGCCGGTCGAAGGGACCACCGGCTACGACTTTCTGAACGCGCTGGGGGGTCTGTTCATCGACCCGGCCGGCGAGCGCCCCCTGACCGAATTCTACCGGGAATTCACCGGACAGGCGACCCCCTACGCGGAGATCGTGCGAAGCCGCAAGCGGCAGGTGATCGAGCAGCTGTTCGCCGGCGAGATGTCGTTTCTGACCGATCTGCTCGGCGCGGCCCTCGACCGGCGGGAAGGCCCGTCCGACACCCGGCGCGCGGAACACCACCAGGCCCTCTGCGAGCTGATGGCGTGCTTCCCCGTCTACCGGACCTATATCCGGCCGGCCGCGGCGGAGGTCGGCGTCGAAGACCGGGCCGTGGTCCGGGAGGCCGTTGCCGCCGCCGCCGGCCGACAGCCCGACATCGACCCCGGGCTGTGGGGCGCCATCGAGGACATTCTGCTGTTGCGGCGCACCGGTGAGGCGGCCGGCGAGTTCGTGGTGCGCTTTCAGCAGCTCTCGGGGCCCGCCATGGCCAAGGGGGTCGAGGACACCGCCTTTTATCGCTTCAACCGCCTTGCCGCCTTGAACGAGGTCGGGGGGGACCCGGGGGTGTTCGGCACCTCGCTTGAGGCCTTCCACGCCTTCTGCACCCGGATCCAGGCGGACTGGCCCCAGACCATGCTCGCCAGCGCCACCCACGACACCAAGCGCGGGGAGGACACGCGCCTCAGGATCGGCCTGCTCGCGGAGATACCGGGGTCTTGGGCCGATGCGGTCCGGCGCTGGTCGCACCTGAATGCGCACTTGCGTCGCGGCGGGCACCCGGGGCCGGATGCCGAATACCTGCTCTACCAGACGCTCGTCGGCGCCTGGCCGATCGGGCCGCGCCGGCTTGCCGACTATATGCTCAAGGCCGCCAAGGAGGCGAAGGTCCACACTTCGTGGACGGACCCCGACACGGCCTACGAGACGACCCTCGAGGAGTATGTCGTCCGGGTGGTCGGGTGAGGCCGGGTTCACGGAGGATCTCGCGGCCTTTCTCGCGCCACTGGCCCGGCCGGCGATGGAGGCCTCGCTCTCCCAGACCCTGATCAAGTGCACGGCGCCCGGGGTTCCGGACATCTACCAGGGGACCGAGCTCTACGATTTCAGCCTGGTGGACCCGGACAACCGCAGGCCGGTGGACTTCGAGGAGCGTCGAAGACTGCGTGACGCCATCGCCGCCCTCCCGGCGGCGGAGATCCTGAAACGGCAGGCCGAAGGGCTGCCGAAACTCTTTGTGGTCCAGCACGCGCTTGCGACCCGCCGTCGGCTGCCCGAAGCCTTCGGGCCCGGGGGCGACTACCGGCCGCTGATGGCGGAGGGGGAGCGCGCCGGGCATCTGGTGGCCTTCGTGCGCGGCGGAGCGTGTGGCGACACTGGCCCCGCGGCTCGTCTGCGGCTTGGCCGGGGACTGGCGTGACACGGCCGTCGCGCTGCCGCCGGGGACCTGGACCAATGTCTTCACCGGCGAGCGCTGGCGCGGCGGGCGGCAGCAGCTGGCACCGATGATGGCGTCGTTTCCGGCGGCACTGCTGGTGCGGGAAGGAGAACAGCGATGATCCGCAGGATTGCGCTAAAGGACGGTTTGCACCTCGATGATTACGCCGACCTGGCCTATCTGGCGACGGCGGTCCACGATTTGCGCTCTGCAGGCCCGGATGCTGCTCCCCAAGCTGAAGGGGCGGCGGGTCTGGATGGTCAACTCCACCGCCCAGGGGGGCGGGGTGGCCGAGATGATGCCGCGGCTGGTGGGGATCCTGAAAGACCTGGGTGTCCGGGCGGAGTGGTTGGTGATGGGTTCCGATGACCCGGCGTTCTTCGCCCTGACCAAGCGCCTCCACAACATGATCCACGATGCCGGCCGGCCGGGGTTCAGCGCCGAGGAGCGCGAAACCTATGCGGCGGCGAGCCGCAAGGCCGCGGCGGCGCTTGCCGGACACGTCGGCCCGGAAGACATTCTGGTCGTCCACGACCCCCAGCCCATGGGCGCCGGGGCCGAGGTCAAGCGCCGGACGGGGGTCCGCGCCGTCTGGCGCTGCCACATCGGCCTCGACCGGCGCACGCCGGTCACCGATGCGGCCTGGGGGTTCCTGCGGGAGCAGGCGCGGGTCTACGATCATGCCGTCTTTTCGGCCGCCGAGTACATTCCCCCCGACCTGGTGGGCCGGGCCTCGGTGATCCATCCGGCGATCGACCCCCTCAGCCACAAGAACCGCGATCTCTCGGCCCACAAGCTGGTCGGAGTCCTGTGCAACGCCGGCCTCATGCAGCACCATCACCCCGTGCTGACCCCGGACTGGGAGCACCAGGTGCTGCGGCTGCACCCCGACGGGCGTTTTCGGCCTGTCGGCGAGCGCGACGGGGTCGGCCTGATGTTCCGCCCGACCGTCACCCAGGTGTCGCGCTGGGACGAGCTCAAGGGTTGGATGCCGCTGCTCGAAGGGTTTTTGCGCCTCAAGCGCAGCCGGCGCCGGAAGAAGGGGGTCTCCCAACGCCACCGCGACCGGATCAAGGTCGCCCGGCTGGTCCTGGCGGGGCCCGACCCCGCGGCCATCCAGGACGACCCCGAGGGGCAGGCGGTCCTGAAGTCCCTGTGCGACGTCTACTGCCGCTTGACGCCCGCGGATCAGGAAAGCGTCGCTCTGCTCTCGCTGCCGATGGTCTCCCGCAAGCAGAACCATCTCATGGTGAACGCGATCCAGCGCTGCTCCACGGTGGTGGTTCAGAACTCGCTGCAGGAAGGGTTCGGGCTGACGGCGACCGAGGCCATGTGGAAGCGGGTGCCGGTGCTCGGCACCTCCGCCTGCGGCCTGCGGCTGCAGATCCGGGACGGGATCGACGGCCGGCTGACCGGCAACCCGCAGGACCCCCGCGAAATTGCCGCGGCCCTCGACGACATGCTCTCCCACCCGGTGCAGCGGGAGCTTTTCGGCCGCAATGCCCAGCGGCGGGTCTACGACCGCTTCCTCGTCTTCACCCAGGTCCAGAGCTGGCTGCGCCTGCTGGCCGAGGTGGCCGGCCGGCCGCCGTCGGCTGCCGAGTGAAGGTCCCGTCCCCGTGTCAGGCGCGGCCGAAGACGGTCGTCATCTCGAGCAGCCGGCTCACCGGCAGCGCCCGGTGCTGCCGGGCCGTCAGGCGCCAGGCCCAATTCCCCCTGGTCGTTCCCGGCGTGTTGAAGCGCGCCTCGGCGCCCAGCCCGAGAAGGTCCGTCACCGGGATGATGGACCACCGGGCCCGGCGAGAGCATGGCCAGGCGGATCATCTGCTCCGGGGCCTGCCGGGGCGATGCGCCGCGGCCGGCCATCGTCGCCAGCCGGCGTTTCTCCTCGGCCGAGGCCTCTTTTTCGAACCAGCCGCGCACGGTGTTGTTGTCGTGGGTCCCGGTGTAGACCACGCACTCCTCGGGGATGTTGGGGACGGCGTTGGGGTTGGCGGCGGGGTCGCCGGAGAAGCCGAACATCAGCACCCGCATCCCGGGCAGCCCGAAGCGGCGCATGGCCTCGCGCACATCGGCGGTGATCTCGCCCAGATCTTCGGCAACGACCGGCAGCGACACGAACCGGCGCTGCATCTCGGTGAAGAAGTCCTCGAACGGCGCTTCCACCCAGCGGCCGCGGACGGCCGTCTTCTCCCCGGCCGGCACCTCCCAGTAGGCCACCAGACCCCGGAAATGGTCGATGCGCACGTGGTCGAAGACGGCCAGGTGATGGGCGATGCGCTGTGCCCACCACGCGTAGCGCGTGCGCCGATGGGCCTCCCAGCGGTAGACCGGGTGGCCCCAGAGCTGGCCTTTGGCGCTGAAATAATCCGGCGGCACGCCGGAGACGGCCGTCGGCCGGTCGGCCGCATCCAGCCGGAACAACTCGCGGTGGGCCCAGACGTCGGTCGAATCAAAGGGGACGTAGATGGGAAGGTCCCCGAAGAAGCGGACCCCGCGGTCGCGGGCATAATCCTTGAGCTGCGCCCACTGCCGGAACAGCAGAAACTGGCCGATCCGGGTGCGCTCGATTTCATCGCCCAGGGTCCGTGACAGCGACCTCAGGGCGGCGGGGTCGCGGCGGCGGATGTCCGCCGGCCAGCGGTCCCAGGGCTGGTCCCGGAAGTGAGCGCGAAAGGCCGTAAAGCGTGCGAAATCCTCGATCCAGTCGGCATGGGCGCGGCAGAAGCGGGCGAAGTCCGCATCCGGCAGCCGGAGCCGATAGCGCTCGCAGGCGTTGTCGAACAGGCGGCGCTTGAACCGCTTCGACCTGCCGGTAGGCGATGCGGCCCTGCGGCAACCGGGGGGGGGGCGCAGCTCGCGCTTCTCGATCAGCCCGTCTTCGGCCAGGAGCTCGGGGCTGATCAAGAGCGGGTTCAACGCAAAGCCGGACAGGCTGTGGTAGGGCGAGTGGCCGAAGGCGGCCTCGGTCGGGGTGAGCGGCAGCACCTGCCACACCCGTTGGCGGGCGGCGTGCAGGAAGTCCACGAACCCCCGCGCCGCCGGCCCCAGGTCGCCGATCCCGAACCGTGTGTGCAGACAGGGGATGGGCAGCAGGACGCCGCTCAATCGCGAATTCAGCATGGCTCGATCCTGAATAGTAAGGGTGATAGGCTGAAGGCCGAAGGCTGTCAGTCAAAAGAAAAGGACAACCCATCCCGGCGCGGGGGGGCCACCTCCGGCCGGTCTTCCTTTTCTAATCCACTCGCACCCCAAGCTTTTCGCCCAGCGCCCGGAACAGCGCGGTCCACTCCCCGGCCCGTTTACTGCCGCGTTTGGCCTTTTTACGGAACTCCGGGTAGACATTCTGCAGGGCCTGGTAGTAGATGTTTTGCACGCTGCGCAGGTTGACCTCGAAGGGGAACTGCCGGACCAGCCCGGCCAGCTCCTCGAGCTGCCGCAGGCCCCCCAGGTCCGCGGGGGACCGGGTGAAGGCGCTCGGCCACCTGTTCCATGCGCTTGCGGATGATGTGCGCCAGCATGGCGCCGTCCGTGGAGACCCCGTGCATCACGGCGGCCTCCACCAGCTGACGCACCCGGACGAGGTCGAGCACGGGGTCTTCGAAGGCCTGGCGCAGCCCGGCGTTGAGCACGTATTCGGCCGCCGCGGCCAGGGCGCGCGGGGCGGGGACCATGAGGTCCTTCAGGAACAGCAGCAAAGGGGCGTTGGTTTCGTAAATCTGCCGGTAGACCCCTTCCGCACCGGCCAGGTTGGACTCCAGGACGATGCGCAGGATCCGCCGCTGCTCGTCGCGGAACAGATGCCGCAGCGAATAGGTGGAGGCCCCCAGGGCCTTTTCCAGCATGAGCATGGCGGTCGGGAACTCGGCCCGGCTGAACACCTCGAAGATCTCCTCGGCAAACAGCGTTTCCGGCGCGGCGTCGTCCGGACAGGGGCTGATGCTGCAGCTGATGTTGTGGTCGCCCCAGTGGATCGCCCCGAAGCACAGGCACTGCGACTCCCGGGTGATGGTGGAGGTGACGCACACGCGGCCGACGACCAGTTTGGCGCGTGCGACCGGCAGGGTCCTGAAGATATTTCTGCGTGACCGTGTAGCAGCCGACGGCGGCCTGCATCGGGTATTCCTCGAAGAGCGAGCGCATGGCGTAGTGCGCGCCCACCGTGGTGAAATCCACCATGGCCGGTTTGACGAACTTCTCGTAGATCGCGCGGCCGTTGCCGTGCTCGGCGACGTTGCTCGGGGCCTTTTCCATCAGCCCCATGAAGCGCGGCTCCATCCCGTTTCCGAACACCCGCTTGGCGAGCTGCAGGGCGCGGCCCGGCGTACTGGATCACCTGAACGGTCTCCAGGCCGGAGACGTCGTCGAAGAACCAGCCGCAGCTCGTGTACATCAGCATGGCGTGCCGCTGGAGCTCGAGGAGCTGGATGGCCTGCGTCTTCTGGTCGGGCGTCGAGCTCCCGGTCGCCGTGGCGGCTGAAGAAACGCCTCCACGTTGTCCGGGCTGCGGTCCAGCATGACCTCGATGTAGTCGTCTCTGGCCGCCAGGGGTCGAAGCCCAGGGCCTGCATGTGCTCCGCGTAGGCCGGGGCGAGGGTGTCTCGCAGCCAGTCGAGCGCCTCCCGCAGCGGTGCGCGCCATTGCTGGTTCCACCCCGGGCGTCCGCCGGAGTTGCAGCCGCAGTCGCTGCGCCAGCGCTCGACGCCGTGGACGCAGCTCCAGGAGCTGTTCTCGAAGATCTCCACCTCGCACTCCGGCGGGTGCCGCTCCAGGTATTCGCCGTAGATCGTGAGCGCGGGCCAGCCCTTGGGATTCGATGGTCTGAAGGGCGAAGGCCAGGGCCATGTTCCCCGTGCGGTGGTGGTGCCCGTAGCTTTCGCCGTCGGTGGCGATGTGCGCGAGCTGCGGCCCCGGCCGGCTCCTCGTCGAACCCGTCCATCAGGCGGCGGGCGAAACGCTCCCCGTCGTCCAGCAGCCCTTCGAAGGCGACGGCCTGGGAGATCGGCCCGTCGTAGAAGAACAGGGCGATGCTCCGCCCCGAGGGCAGGCGCGCGAGGTAGGGGCGCGTGGGGTCGATCTTGTCCGCCGCCGACGTCCTGCCACTCGCCGCCCTCGAGGTGACGGACCCGCCGCGCCTGGCGCGGCGCCAGCAGCGTGAAGCGGATCCCGTGCTCGGCCAGCATCTCCAGGGTCGGGAGGTCGACGGCGGTCTCGGCCAGCCACATGCCCTCCGGCTTGCGCTGGAAGCGGTGTTCGAAATCCCGGATCCCCCACAGGACCTGGGTCTGCTCGATCCCGCGGGTTGGCAAGCGGCAGGATCATGTGGTTGTAGGCCTGGGCCATGGCCGAGCCGTGGCCGGAGAAGCGCACCCGGCTCTGGCGGTCGGCCTCGAGGATGGCCTGATACACCTCCGGGGCGTTCTGCTCGAGCCACGAGAGCAGGGTCGGCCCGAAGTTGAAGCTGATCCTCGCGTAGTTGTTGACGATGCCGCGGATCAGCCCCTCTTCGTCGAGAATGCGCGTGGTGGCGTTGGTGGCGTAGCACTCGGCGGTGATGCGTTCGTTCCAGTCGTGGTAGGGGTAGCGCTGAGTCCTGCAGCTCGACCGACTCGAGCCAGGCGTTCTCGCGCGGCGGTTGATAGAAGTGCCCGTGGATGCAGATATATCTCTCCATGTTCCAGATTCCTCAGTTCGCCGGATTTCTCAGTTCGATTGATGCGCTGTTTTAAGTCAAGCGGTTTCGAGGACAAACAGCTGAAAGCCGAAAGGGCCCAGCTCCATGTCCGGCCCGCCGTCGGATGCGATCACCTCAGGCCCGGTGCCGCCGGGGCCCCCCCAGCGCGCCTCCCGGCTGTCGATCTCCTTGCGCCAGCGGCCCTCGGGCAGCGGCACCGGGACGCCGATGGTCCCGTCGGCCGCGTGAAAGAGGAGGAACACCTCGCGGCCGGCGCCGGTGCGATGCAGCCAGCCGACCCGCTGTCGGCGGCAGGCCGGACACCTCCCAGCGCGCCCGGTCGGATCCCGGCGCGGCGCCGATCCGTTTGCGCCAGGCGATGCAGGTGGCGATAGAACTCCCACAGGCACGATGTCGGCCGGGGAGGTGCCGCAGTTCGTGGTCGAGCCGGGCGCTCGCAAACGTCCCCTCGTCCTGGGGATCCGGCGGCTCGCCCGGCCACTCGAAGGCGGCGAACTCCTCGCGGCGCCCGCGTGCGGACCGCCTCGATCAGCCCCGGGTCGGAGTGGCTGACGAAGTAGGGGAAGGGGGCGGGCTCGCCGTACTCTTCGCCCATGAAAAGCAGCGGCAGGTAGGGGGAGAGGAGGACGAGCCCGGCCGCCAGCTTGAGGGCCTCGAAGGGCACCGATGCCCCCAGGCGGTCGCCGTGCATGCGGTTGCCGACCTGGTCGTGGTTCTGCGCGAAGACCACGAAGCGCTCGGCGGGAATGCCGCGCCGACGGAGTTGCCGTGGCGCCGCTGCCGGAAGGCGGAGTACTCGCCGGTGTAGACGAAGCCCTCGCGGTAGCGCCTTGCACGAGCTGCTCGAAGTCGCCCGAAGTCGCAGTAATAGCCCTGCGCGCTCGCCGGTGAGCAGCGTGTGCAGGGCGTGGTGGAAGATCGTCGTTCCACTGGGCGTCCAGGCCGAAGCCGCCGCGGTCCGCGGGAGCGGATCAGGCGCGTGTCGTTCAGGTCGCTCTCGGCGATCAGGTGGACCGGCCGGCCGAGGCGCGCCGCGCTGCTCCTCGACGGCCTCGGCCAGCTCCTGCAGAAACGGGTCGCGCCGAGAAGTCGAGGATCGCGTGCACCGCGTCGAGGCGCAGGGCGTCGATGTGGCAGTCGCGTCGACCCAGTAGAGGGCGTTTTCGATGAAGATAGCGGCGGACCTGGTCGCTGTCGGGGCCGTCGAAGTTGAGCGGCGCCCCCCAGGGGGTGCGGTAGCGGTCGGTGAAGTAGGGGCCGAAATCGCGCGAGGTAGTTGCCCTCCGGTCCCAGGTGGTTGTAGACCACGTCCAGCACGACGGCCAGCCCGCGCGCGTGGCAGGCGTCCACCAGGCGTTTCAGGCCCTCGCGGCCCGCCGTAGGAGTCCTGGACCGCAAAGGGGTAGACGCCGTCGTAGCCCCAGTTGCGGCGCCCGGGGAACTGGGCCACCGGCATCAGCTCGACCGCGGTGACGCCGAGGGCCGCGAGGTCGTCCAGACGCGCGATGACGGCCTCGAAGGTGCCCTCCGGCGTGAACGTGCCCACGTGCAGCTCGTAGAAGACGTAGTCGCCGAGCGGGACCCCGCGCCAGCCGGCGTCCGTCCAGTCGAATCGCGGCCGACGACCTGGGAAGGCCCGTGCACGCCCTCCGGTTGCAGCCGCGAGGCGGGGTCGGGGCGTTCCAGGCCCGGGCCGAGCCGGTAGCGGTAGAGGGCGCCGGGGGCGACATCTGCGAACGCGCCGCGTGGTACCCGTGCGCCTCGCGCGCGAGCGGCAGCACCCGCTCCTGCGGGGAGAGGAGGTGCACCTCGACGGTTTCCGCGAAGGGCGCCCAGACACGGAAACGGCAGCGCCCGTCGGCCGCGGTAACGGCCCCCAGCTCGATCGGCGCGAGCGCTCATCGGACCCTCCTCCCGCTTGAAGAACACCGCCGCCAGCGGGGGCAGCACGAGATTGATCGAGAAAGGCAGGCCGTGGGCGGGCACCGGGGTCGCCTCCACGCCCCCGAGGTTGCCCTGGCCGCTGCCGCCGTAGTCGCGGGCGTCGCTGTTCAAGAGCTCGCGCCAGAAGCCGCCCGCCGGCACGCCGACCCGGTAGTTGTGCCGCGGCAGCGGGGTGAAGTTGAACACCGCGATGACCTCATCCCCCGGGGTGCCGCTCAGGCGCATCAGGCTGAGCGTGCTCTGCACGTGGTCGTTGCAGTCGATCCACTCGAAACCCGTCGGGCTCGAAATCCAGCCCGTGCAGGGCCGGCTCGCTGCGGTAGAGGCGGTTGAGGTCCTCGACCCAGCGCGGCGAGCCCGGCGTGGGCCGGCGCCTCCTCCAGGTGCCAGTCCAGGCTCGCGTCGTGGTTCCACTCGCGCCACTGGCCGAACTCGCCGCCCATGAAGAGCAGCTTCTTGCCGGGCTGGGCGTACATGTAGGCCAAGAGCAGCCGCAGGTTGGCGAACTTCTGCCAGTCGTCGCCGGGCATCTTGCCGAGCAGCGACCCCTTGCCGTGGACGACCTCGTCGTGGGAGAGGGGCAGCACGAAGTTCTCGGTGAAGGCGTAGAGCATGCGGAAGGTGAGCTTGCTGTGGTGGTAGCTGCGGTGGACGGGGTCCTTGCGCCATGTACTCGAGGGTGTCGTGCATCCAGCCCATGTCCCACTTCATGCCGAACCCCAGGCCGCCCACGTAGGTCGGGCGCGAGACCATCGGCCAGGCGGTGGACTCCTCGGCGATGGTCTGACGTGTCGGGGAAGTCCGCCTTGAGACGCCGTCGTTCAAGCGCCGCAGGAAATCGATGGCCTCCAGGTTCTCGCGGCCGCCGTACTCGTTCGGCATCCACTCGCCCGGCTTGCCGGGAGTAGTCGAGGTAGAGCATCGAGGCCACGGCGTCCACCCGCAGGCCGTCGGCGTGGTACCTGTCCAGCCAGAAGAGGGCGCTGCTGATCAGAAAGCTGCGCACCTCGTCGCGGCCGTAGTTGAAGATGAAGCTCTTCCAGTCCGGGTGGAACCCCTGCCGCGGGTCGGCGTGCTCGTAGAGGTGGGTGCCGTCGAAGTAGCCGAGGCCGTGCTCGTCGCTCGGGAAATGGGACGGGACCCAGTCGAGGATGACGCCGATGCCGTGCTGGTGCAGGGTGTCGATCAGGTACATGAAGTCCTGCGGGGTGCCGTAGCGGCTGGTGGGCGCGAAGAAGCCGAGCGTCTGGTAGCCCCACGACCCGTAGAACGGGTGCTCCATCACCGGCAGGAACTCCACGTGGGTGAACCCCATGCGCCGCACGTATTCGGCCAGCAGGGGGGCCATCTCCCGGTAGGTGAGCGAGCGGTTCTGCGTCTTCGGGCACCCGGCGCCAGGAGCCCAGGTGCACCTCGTAGATGGACATGGGCGCGCGGCCGGGTTGCGCTCTTGCGTCGTGCGGCCATCCACGCCTGGTCGCCCCACTCGTAGTCGAGGTCCCAGACGATGGAGGCGGTTTTGGGCGCCAGTTCGAAGAAGCGCCGAATGGGTCGGTCTTGTCGACCTGGTAGCCGTTGTGGTGGGACACGATGAAGAACTTGTAAAGCGCCCCCCGGCCGACACCCGGGACGAACCCCTCCCAGATACCGGACTGCCGCGATCGGCTGCAGGGGGTGGCTTTGCCGGTCCCAGCCGTTGAAGTCCCCGATCACCGATACCTGCCGGGCATTGGGCGCCCAGACCGCAAACTGCGTGCCGGCGCCGCCGTCCCGGTTCAGCAGCTGGGCCCCGAGCTTCTCGTAGAGCTGGAAGTGGCTGCCTTCGTTGAAGAGGAAGAGGTCGTCGTCCGTCAGCAGGGTGGTGCCGTAGCGCACCGGGACGTGGTCCTGCGTCTTTGGGGTCGAGGTGTCGGTAAGGTGGTCATCCTGAGACATCGGTTTCTCCTGTTTTGGCCGCGGCGGGCGTTCATCCGGCTTCGGCATCGAGCAGCTGCTCGATGCCGCGCAAGGGGATCTTCACCCAGTCCGGTCGGTTGTTGAGCTCGTAGCCCAGTTCGTAGACGACCTTTTCCATGAGCAGGGCGTCCAGCAGGACCCGGATTTCGCCGCGGCTGTCCGGTGTGAACCGCCCGCCGGCGGAGTGTTCGAGATAGCTCTTCAGAAACTCAGCGCCGACCCAGCGCTGCCAGTACTCGGCCCACGGCTCCAGCAGGGACGGGTCCGCGGCGGCGGCCTCCTTCCCCTGCGGTGGGTTCAGCGCTGCGTAGGCCGCATAGTGGAACGAGCGCAGCATGCCCGCCACGTCCCGCAGCGGCGAACGCTTGATGCGGCGCTCCGTGATCGGCCGCGCCGGCTCCCCCTCGAAGTCGATGATGACGAAATCCTTGCCGGTGTATAGCACCTGCCCCAGGTGGTAGTCGCCGTGACAGCGGATCCGCAGCGCGGAGATCTTGCTGCCGAGCAGCCGTTTGAAGCGCGCGCCGATCTCCGCCTGGCGGTCGAGGACCCGCGCCGCCTGCGGCCGGAGCTCCGCCGGCAGGCGGTTGATCTGGAGTCTCAGCAGGGGCAGCACCTTGCCGGAGAGGGTGCGCATCGACTGGTAGAGCGCCCGCTGGTAGAGCCGGGTGAAGGGCTCGGGTGTGAATTCGGGCAGATCGCTTTCCGACGCCAGGGCCAGGTGCAGTTCGGCCGTGCGGCGGCCGAGCAGGCGGGCCGACTCGATGTAGGGGCCGATCAGGGTCGCGGCCTCGGGGGGCAGGACCGTGTCGAGCAGTGCCACCGGCGATGCTGCCGGCAGATCCACTCCCTGCGGTGCCCCCGGGCGGGCCAGGAGGGTGTCGAAGTAGCGCCCGAGCTGATCCAGGCTGTAGCCCCAGGCGTCCCCCTGGTTGGGGACGAACCCCTGCAGGATGGCGAGGGTCATGGGGACGCTCCGGTTGCGGCGGTATCTCGAGGGCGCCGGCCACCGGGGCGCAATGCGGAAAGCGGCGCTCGGTGAGCATCCGGCCGATCTCGAGGTCGGGGTTGACGCCCGGGGCCAGCCGCCGGATGAGTTTGAGGATCAGGCGGTCGCCGAAGACGAGCGAGGTGTTGCTCTGCTCGGCGCGCATGATCTCGGGCGGCGGCAGGGCGTCTCTGCCGGGGCACCAGGCGCTTGAAGGCCGCGGTGGTCGAGGCGCTGATCTCGGAGTCTGCGCCGCGGATGCGGCGTTTGCGCGGCAGAGGAGTTCGAGCAGGGTCCGGCCGAAGGCGGGGTCGGCGGTCGCATCGTAGATCACCCGGGATTGCCGGCCCTTCTGTTTCAGGGTGGCGATCGCCGCCTGCGGGTGATGCCGGCGGACACGCGCGGCCTGCTCGCCCGCGGCGCAGGCGAGCGGGATCACATAGGTCTCGGGGTCGCCGGCCAGATATTCGACCTGGGCGATCACCACGTGCCACAGGTGCGTCGCGGCGGCGATGGGGAAGACCTCCTCGACGCGGGCACCCTTGAGCGGCCGGGCCTTGCCGCCGAACCAGCGGCTGCGCGTGAGAAATGCGGGCAGAACCTCCGCCAGGCGGGACGCGCGCCTCGCCCTGGAAGAAGTGCTCCCAGTCCCTTTCGGTGGCGACCACGGGCAGGCGCTCGGCATCCGTGGGCCCGGCGGCGGTGTCCACCGCCTGGGCCGGGGTCAGGTAGAACCAGAAGAAGCTGTGGGGCCCCAGACTCAGAAAATAGGGCGTCTCGCGGATCGGCGGGAAGGCGGTCTTGCCGAACAGCTCCACCGGGACCATCCCGCGGTAGGCGCTCAAGTCGAGCTCCATGTACTGCACGAAGCGCGAGAGGTTGGCGACCACCAGGATCCGCTCGCTCCTGGTGGCGGCGGATGAAGGCGAGGATGCGGTGGTTTTCGGGGGTGAGGAACTCGATCGCCCCCCGGCTGAAGGCCTTGAAGCGTTTGCGCAGGCCGATCATGCGCTTCATCCACCACAGCACCGAGTGCGGGTTGTTCTGCTGCACTTCCACGTTGATGACCTCGTAGTGGTATTCCGGGGAGATGATGATCGGCAGAAAGAGCTTCTGCGGGTTGGCGCGGGAGAAGCCGGCGTTGCGGTCGGCGCTCCACTGCATCGGCGTGCGCACCCCGTCGCGGTCGCCCAGGTAGACGTTGTCCCCCATGCCGATCTCGTCGCCGTAGTAGATCACCGGCGTGCCCGGCAGCGAGAAGAGCAGGGCGTTCATCAGCTCGATCCGCCGCCGGTGGTTGCCCAGCAGGGGAACCAGCCGGCGCCGGATGCCCAGGTTGATGCGCATGCGGGGGTCCTGGGCGTAGACGCGGTACATGTAGTCGCGCTCCTCGTCGGTGACCATCTCCAGGGTCAGCTCGTCGTGGTTGCGCAGGAAGATGGCCCACTGGCAGTTGTCCGGGATCGGCGGCGTCTGCTCCAGGATGTCGATGATCGGAAACCGGTCCTCCATGTGCACGGCCATGAAGAGGCGCGGCATCAGCGGGAAGTGAAAGGCCATGTGGCACTCGTCGCCGTCGCCGAAGTAGGCCACGGCGTCTTCGGGCCACTGGTTGGCCTCGCCGAGCAGCATCCGGTTTTTGAACCGGGCGTCCACGTGGGCGCGCATCTCTTTCAGAAACTGGTGGGTCTCCGGCAGATTTTCGCAGTTGGTGCCCTCGCGCTCGAACAGGTAGGGGATGGCATCCAGGCGCAGCCCGTCGACCCCCATGTCGAACCAGAAGTCCAGCACCGCGAGCACCGCCTTGCGCACCTGGGGGTTGTCGTAGTTCAGGTCCGGCTGGTGGGAGTAGAAACGGTGCCAGAAGTAGGCCTTGGCCACCGGGTCCCAGGTCCAGTTGGAGGACTCGAAGTCCTTGAAGATGATCCGGGCCTCCGGTGTAGCGCTCGGGGGTGTCGCTCCAGACGTACCAGTCGCGCCAGGGGCTGCCGGGCTTGGCCCGCCGGGCGCGCTGGAACCAGGCGTGCTGGTCGGACGTGTGGTTGACCACCAGCTCCGTGATCACGCGCAGCCCGCGGCGGTGGGCCTCGTTCAGAAACGCCTTGAAATCGCGCAGGGTGCCGTAGTCGGGGTGAATGCCGCGTGTAGTCGGCGATGTCGTAGCCGTCGTCCTTCAGGGGGGAGGGGCAGAAGGGCAGCAGCCAGATGGCGGTGACCCCCAGGCCCTGGAGGTAGTCCAGCTTTCCGGTGAGCCCCTTGAAATCGCCGATGCCGTCGCCGTCGCTGTCGCAGAAGCTCTTGACGTGCAGCTGGTAGATGATGGCGTCCTGATACCACAACGGGTTGTCGTCCAAGCCGGAAGCGGCTTTCGAGACTCTGGCCATGCGTTCGTCCTTTACAAGAAGTAGTCGAAGTCCTGTTCGGTGCGGACCTTGCGGCGCAGCCGGAAGATGTGGGCCGGGACCACCTGGGGGTCGAGTTCGATGAAGTTGCGCGCGCGCCTGCCACAGGTAGCGGGCATCGCTGAGACAGGTCGTGCACCTGGACCGGCTCCCCCGGCGCAAGACCGAGCTCGGCGAGCTGCAGGTCCACCCAGCCGGTGTGGGTGTGGTGCGGATCCAGGTTGACCACCACCAGGATGATGTTGGAACGGTCGGCCGTGCGCTTGGAATAGCAGAGGATCTGCTCGTTGTCGACCGGGTGGAACCGGAGGCTCTGGTCGCTCTGCAGCGCCGGGTTCTCCCGCCGGATGCGGTTGACCCGGGCGATCAGCGGCCTGCAGGCTTTGCGGGTCGTCGCGGTCCCAGTGCCGGATCTCGTACTTCTCCGAATTCAGGTACTCCTCGCTGCCGGCCTCCCGCGGCCGGTTCTCGCACAGCTCGAAGGCCGGCCCGTAGATGCCGTAGCTGGCCCCGAGCGTCGCCGCCAGAACCAGTCGGACCGCGAAGGCCGGCCGCCCGCCCGTCTGCAGGTACTCGGTCAGGATGTCCGGGGTGTTCGGCCACAGGTTGGGCCGGAAGAACTCGCGCACCTCGCTTTGGGTCAGCTCGGTGAAGTACTTCGTGATCTCCCAGGCGCTGTTGCGCCAGGCGAAGTAGGTGTAGGACTGGCTGAAACCGAGCTTGGCCAGCCGATACATGACCTTCGGCCGGGTGAAGGCTTCGGCCAGAAAGATCACTTCCGGATGCCGGCGCTTCACCGCTCCGATCAACCACTCCCAGAAGGCGAAGCGGCTTGGTGTGGGGGTTGTCCACCCGGAAGATGCGGACCCCCTGTTCGATCCAGAAGAGCACGACGCGCCTGCAGTTCCTCGACGAGCGCCCGCCAGCTCGGCGCATTCGAAATCGAACGGGTAGATGTCCTCGTATTTCTTGGGGGGGTTTTCGGCGTACTGGATGGTCCCGTCGGGACGCTGGCGGAACCACTCCGGGTGCTCGGTGACGTAGGGGTGGTCGGGGGTGCACTGGAAGGCCAGGTCGAGGGCGACCTCCAGACCGTGGGCTTTGGCCTTGGCAACGAGTCGCCGGAAATCCTCCAGGGTGCCGAGCTCGGGGTGGACGGCCGTGTGCCCGCCCTCGGCGGCGCCGATGGCCCAGGGGCTGCCCGGGTCGCCCGGCCGGCCGCGGGGGCGTTGTTGGGCCCCTTGCGGTGCGTGCGGCCGATGGGATGGATCGGCGGCAGGTACAGGACGTCGAAGCCCATCCCGGCGACGTAAGGCGAGACGCGCCTCGCAGTCGTCGAAGGTGCCGTGCCGGCCGGGCTCCGGGCGCAGGAGCGCGGGAACATCTCGTACCAGGCGCTGAAGCGGGCCTTCACCGGATCCGCCGTCACGGTCAGGGTGTTCGGGTAGAACACGATCTCCCGGCGCTCGGGCAGGATGCGGCCCATGCGCGCGAAGAGCGCGCGGTCAAGGGCCAGCCGGCTGAGCTCCCCGGGGACGCGCTCCGCGCGCAGCCGGGCCGCGCGCGCCGCAAGCCAGTCCGCGGCGTCAGCGGCGGCACGCCCGGCAGCGGCCTCGATCAGCGCGACCCCCACGAGCACCTCCACGCCCACATCCTGGCCGGCGGCCACCCGCTTGACGAACCCCTGTCGCCAGCTCTTGAATCGGTCGATCCAGGCGCACACGGTGTAGACGTAGCTGCCGAGCTGTCGGACTTTGAAGGAGGCCCTCCAGACGTCGTTGGCCATCCCCCGCAGCGGGACGGCGCTCCAGCGCGGGGTGCCGGTGTGGCGGTAGAGCAGCAGCCCCGCGATGGCGTCGTGGCCGTCGGTGACGATGTCCGCGCGCACCTTGACCTTCTCGCCGACGGCGCGTTTGATCGGGAAGCGGCCGCCGTCGACTTCCGGCCGCACCCGGTCGATGACCACGCGTTGAAAAGTTACGCTTGACGCCATGCTGTTATTTCCCTTTCAATTCAATTTGGTATAGAATAATGTGATACTGTTAAATTAACAATTGTTAACATATCGGGCCGCTGGAGTCAACCGTGTTTGCGGCTCGCGGGCGGCGGCGAAGGCGGCTTTGCACAGGCAGGCGCGACCGGGCTGCCCGTCTCAGAGCTCCTCGGGTGTGAAGGCCACCACCGCGTCGATCGACGCCGCGTCGCAGAAGAGCATGGCCAAGCCGGTCGATGCCCAAGGCATTGCCGGCGCAGGGGGGCATGTCCTTCAGGGCGGCCAGGAAATTCTCCGGCAGGGGGTACACCGGCTTTCCCGCGGCCCGTGCCGCGGCCTGCTCCGCCTCGAATCGGCGGCGCTGTTCGGCCGGGTCGTTCAACTCGCTGAAACCGTTGCACAGCTCGAGCCCGGCGATGTAGAGCTCGAAGCGCTCGGCCGCGGTCGGGTCGCACGGCTTCAGGCGGGCCAGGGATGCGCGGGCCGTCGGGTAGTCGCAGACAAAAACGGGGCGGTCGTGCCCGAGCCGAGGCTCGATCTCGATCGCCATCAGCTCGTCGAAGCGGTCCTGCGTCAACGCCGTCGCCATGGGCGCCGACGCATGCCGCGCAAACGCCTCGGAAACGGTCAGCCTCGGCCAGGGCGGTGTCAGGTCGATGCCGGCGCCCTGATAGGTGAGCGTGTCGCCCGACCCCAGCGCCGCGGCGACGGCCCGGATCAGCGCCTCGCTCCGCGTCATGAGGTCGCGGTAGGTCTCGCCGGCCGCGTACCACTCGAGCATCGTCATCTCCGGCAGGTGCCGGCGGCCGCGCTCCGCCTTGCGGAAGCACTTGGTGATCTGAAAAATTCTTTCGTGACCGGCGGCCAGCATCCGCTTCATGCAGATCTCGGGCGAGGGTTGGAGCACCCAGCCCTCGGACCCGATGACCTCGATCTGGGCCTCGGGCACGGGTGCCGGGACGCGGATCGGGGTTTCGACCTCGAGGTAGCCCTGGTTCACGAAAAAGGCGCGCACGGCCTGAACGACCCGCGCGCGCCGCTCGATCGCCGAAGGTGGTGCACTTCCAGGGCACCGACCAAGTTTTACGTCTACCGGGAGATGGCTCCCGGCAATCCATGCTGATGCGAATGTTGTTGAAATAAAGTTCCCGTATGAAAAGCTCCACCAGATCATTCAACAGGGTGTTGATGTTGATTTCCCGGATCACCGGGTCGGTGGGCAGGCTGAAATGGATGAGTTCATAAACGTTTTCTTTGACCAGACGATTTCAGCCTGAATATATTTCCAGGTGTTCCGCTATATCTTTGCGCACGACCTCGTTATTGATTGCATCCTGATTTCTCTCACCAATCCATTCCACGGAACTTGCTATGTTGGACATGTATTCATTCATTTCCTGGAAAAACCCTTTATGAGCTGCAGGGACAAGGTCATTATATTGGCCTGGCGAAGGTGTTGATCCATCAGTTTAATTTTGCTGCGCTTGACTTCCAGCCGCTGCACCAGGTAATTGGTGGTGAGAAGTACGGTGGGAACGATCAGAAAGACTACCAGGAGAAATACGAAGAAGCCCACATTTCGGAGACGCAAGCGGTTGGAACACTGTCTTACGATCCATTTGGACCACACTGAGCCAGGGCATGCTTTTGAGCCATACCATCACCTGGAGCCGGCCATTCTTTTCCTCGACCCGGATGCCGTCGGAGCAAGAGCCGGAATTTGAATGCCGGATGGTTCCATCATACGTTCTATGCTGCCGGAACTGGATTGATAGAGCCCCCTCTTGATTGACCGAAACGCCTGGCCTTTTCCCCATGGGACCGCTTCTGAAATCAGCTGGTTCAATCATTGGCCCTTATGGTGGCGCGTATGATCCAGGAGGCCTCTTTCTCGGTTTTTTTGACGGTGATAATAAAGTGGGGAACCTGGCGAAAACCGGAGAACAGATCGCTGATGTATACATCGGAAGCCATCGCCGCTTTGAACCAGTGCGCGTCTTTGTAGCGGTAATCAGGTCATAGGGTCCCACATAGGCGCAGTTCACACCCTCTTTGATGGATCGTATCCGAGATCCGTAAAGTAGCTGTCTTCAGCCGTGGGCTGCAGGGCCCTGAATACGGCCTCGGTGCACCCGGCTGTGTGAGACGTGCCAGGTCGCCGGAACCGGAAACGGCCTTGAGATCCAAAACACGCTCGGATGAATGGGTCAATGGTTTTCTGATGGTGGCGTACCTCCGTGCTGCACACGTTCAGGGTTTGATTCTTTAAAGTGGCTACGGCATGATAGTTATCATGCCCCGCGGTCAGGATCTCAGCGGAAGAAAGGCCGCCATGAACAGCGCCGTGATGATGGTGCGCCACAATCGCCGGAAATAAGGAAAATCCCCTTGCGTGGAACTGTTTTTCGTTGATGTCGGTCTGCATGGCGATGTCACCTCCTGGCGCGCCTGCCTTCATTCAGTGCTTGTGCACTAGCCGATAAGCAGGCACTGATTCATTCCTTGAAGATTGGATTATCTCGGTTATAACAAATTCTAAATTCGAATATCGAAATACGAAACAAATCCAAATATTGAATGTTCAAATGATTCAAACATAGTGCTTGAACTTGTATCTCGAAGGTCTTGTTTTGATCATTCAATTCCGATTATTAAATATGTTAGACATTCTGAATTTCGTGCTTCGGATTTAAATAATTATCCCCATCGGCATGACCAACTGCACTCGCTTGGCCCAGAAAACCATATATTAATCCCAATTAAACAATCATTCGGTCTCACATTCCACATGTTGAAAAATGTCCTGCAGCCGGATAAAACCTTTGACCTTGCTCCGCCTTCCATAACGGGCATACAGCAGACATATTATAGATCATCCGCTGGGCCGCTTTGTACGGTTTTTCTCGCGGGTCGGTTGTGATGGGATGATCCGGCCGCATCACTTCACCCCGGGTAATTTCCGGAAGCAGGCCGGATTCCGGATCAAGTCTTCCCATGTCAGGCTGCGAGCCGCGGCTTTCTCTTTTTGAGCCGCCTCCAGAAGCTTCCTGCGGTCGATGGTTCCCTCAAACCGATCTTCGTCGTCGAGTATGTATAGAAACTCTTTTACGGGCGTCCCCCACCTCCCTTATGAACACTTCCAGGGCCTTTTCAAGCGGGTCCGTGGTCTTGAGTTTGATAAACGAGGGCCAGGTGATCTCCCTGACCAGATGCCAGGGCCAGAGTACCCGGACACTGTATGATACGCTCCACTTCGCCGGCTTCTCTTATTTTTCCGACAGGTCTTCGATATCGCAGGGCTTCATCAGGTAATCAAAGGCACCTTCGCGAATGGATTGAATGCCGGACTCCAGGGCTGCATGACCGGTGAGCATGATAATCTCTAGGTCCGGTTGTATTTTCTTGATCTGCCGGAGAGTGGCGATACCGTCCATACCCGGCATCTTGACATCCCAGACCACCCACATCAAACCCTGATTTGCCACCCAACATCTCCAGGGCGCTATAGCCATCCAGAGCGGTTTCCACCTCAAATCCCCTGAATCTCAGCAGCCTGGCCAGGTTGAAAACAAATTTTTCTTCATCGTCCACCAGCAGAACACGGATGCCGTTATTCATGGCAGACTCCTTAAAAACACATAGAATATCGAATGTCCAACAAGGAACTGCAGAATGATGAAGGCGTTACTTCGACATTCGATATTCCTTATTCGATATTCTGCGGTTCAAAATAGTTTCTATAAAATCAACACCCAAACCTATCCAAACAACCAGACAGCACACACCCCGCACAAAACCAGAAAAATTATCCACATGCCAATCACCACAACCGCTCCTACATGGCTCTTGGGCGCATAAGTACCGCTCGTGTTGCGGCCTTTTCTCCTGCATTACCGCCAGGACCGTCGGCGGGATCATCTTCAGCGCCAGACCTATGCCGAGAGGCAGGAGAATCAGATCGTCCAGATATCCCAGCACCGAGATAAAGTACGGGATCAGGTCGATGGGGCTCAGAGCATAGCCGATCACACAGGCGGCAAACAACCTGGCATACCAGGAGACACGCGGGTCCTTATACGCCAGATAAAGGGCGTCAGGCCTCCTGCTTCAACCGGGCGGCTTTGCGCTTGAACCGTTCAACAATTCCGGTCTGATTGGACATGTATGGCCTCAGGACATGAAGAATACGATGATGCAGAAGCAAAGGGAGCTCACCCACAGCGTGTGGCTGACAGCCCCCTTCCTAACCAGGTCAAAGTGGGCATCCTGCCGCAGATGTCCCTCGCTGCAGGCATACCGCACAGTCACGTGACCGGTCTTCTTGGAGCACTTTTTCCCGTTTTACCCGGGCGCCGCATCGGTTTCCGTCCGCATCCATTTTGTGATTACATGTCAGTCGTGAACCCATTAGCATTTGACTGCGTTGAAGTATCCAGTCCCCAGGACACGAGCGAAACAGTAAAGAACACCATGCCGTGGGCCTGGGTGACCCCCATGCCGGCAAGGAAATGGCCGATCCGGCTCGGGTTGCAAG